>NZ_JBICUX010000020.1:0-153813 GCF_043198595.1 Streptomyces sp. NPDC048751 | reverse complement strand
GGGAACATCGGATCGCCTGGAAACCCTGAGGCAGACCGAGAGGACCGCCCATCGGCTCCGACCTCCCCGGCCCCACCGCCGGACGGAGTCCGGCACGCCGCCGGAGGCGGCCAATGAATACAGCCCCGACGGTTGGGAGGCGAATCACGCTGTGTTGGCGCACCTGGGGGAACATCGGGTGGGCTTCAGGCCTTGAAAGTGCGGGGCGGGTCTCGCTCAGCCATGCCCCCTTGCGCCCCCGGGCGACAATGGAAGACGGCCCAGCCACCCGGCGGCGCCGTCCGAACCGTATGAGGAGGAGATGAAGACATGGCGGAGCCCACGCCGCGTCGGAACGAACCGCGGCTACGCCCCGCGCCCCTGCTCTTCGAGCCCGCGGACGCCGCCGCCGACCCGGAGCACTTCTTCGATCTGGAGTCGATCGACGACCCGCGGGACCTGCTGGCCCGTGCGACGGAGCTGACGCACGCGTTCCGTGCCGCGACCGACCGGGCGATGGAGTTCCAGGCGATCGCCGCGGCCCAGCTCGCCGACCCCCGGCGCTTCGACCGGCTGACCGCGGCGGACATCGCCGAGCGGGCCGAGTGGACCGAGGACTACGCGAAGAAGATGGTCGAGTTCGGCCGGGAGCTGCTCACCGGTGGGGAAGGGACGGGGCACGCCGACCCCGTCTGAGCCCACTCCGCCCGAGCCGCCGCATCTCGCCCTGGCATATGCCGGGCGGGCAAGATACTCCCTCCGGCCCCACTCTGTCCGCGTTTCCCGCAACCCTCGGAGAGTGAACGCTCACGGCCGGTAGACCTGTCGACATGAGCAGTGCATGGGTCACCCCGGACGGCGCCGCCTGGCTCGCCTCGGCAGGAACGTACCCCCGCAGCACACTGGCCCTCTGGGACGAGCGCCCGGACGCCCCGGCCGTGCTGCCCTGCGGCGCCGTCTTCGACGTCGTCAACGCACCCGCGCTCTTCGGACGCAGGATGCTGGACCGGCTCTGGGACGAGGGCCCGGGCTCCGGCCCGGTGGCGGAGTACCGGGGCCGGATGCTGCTGTTCGCCGCCCCCGGTACGGCCCAGCGGCTGCCGACCCTGCTGGAGTGGGAGGAGTGGGGTTCCCGCGGCCGCTCCGGTCACTCCGGCGGCCGTACGGCGGACATCCCGCCCCTGTTGTGCCACGGCACCGGCGACGCGGTGACCGTGCCGCCTCCTTCACCGGCGGGCCCCGCCCCCCACACCCCGTCCACCCGCTGGCTCGTCGCCCCCGACACCCGTCACCCCTGGCTCCCGGGCCCCGAAATCCTGCTCTGGGCGGCCGTCCGCGCCGCCCGAGCGGCGGTGCGGATATCGATTTTTCCTCCCGCCGACCTGGATGCTAAGGTCTACGACGTCAGCAGGCGCCGCTAGCTCAGTTGGTTAGAGCAGCTGACTCTTAATCAGCGGGTCCGGGGTTCGAGTCCCTGGCGGCGCACGACAACGAGAAGGCCCTTCGCAAGAGCGAGGGGCCTTTTCACATGGATCCGGTCGGTGCTATCCGACAGCGATCCGCACCGTCCACGCCCCCGAAGCCGTGCGCCCCTCCACATCCACCCGTACGCCGTCCCCCGGCACCGTGAAACTCTCGCCGAGGCCGACCGGGGCGTCGGCGAGGGATGGATAGACCGAGTCCTCCCAGCAGGCCTCGGTGTGCGGGTGGGCGTCGATCACCTCGACGGGGCCGTGACCGGACTCGGTCTCACTGCGGACCCGGTACACGAGCACCCCGGCGCGACAGGCGGCCCGGTCGTTGCCCACCGGTCCACGTGCCTCGAAGGCGAGCGCGCTGTCCGCCCCCGTGCGCACCACCGCCAGCTTGGTTCCGGCGCCGAGGCCGAACACCGGGGCACCGGCGACGCCCGGCACCGGCACCCCAGGACCCGCGCCCAGCGGCTCCAGGGTCAGCCGGGCCGGCTCCGGCCCGCCGACGCACACCACCTGGCGCGGGTCCAGCCAGCCGAGCTTCCACTTGTGCCAGGCGAAGAGATCCGGGGCGAGCCCGAACTGGCTACCCATCAGGTCCCAGTCACCCACATGGGTGTCCCAGTCCCCCTTGCCGTCCGTGGGGCGACGGTAGAGGTCCGGCAGGTCGAAGACGTGCCCCGTCTCGTGGGCGAGGACCAGCCGGTCCGGCGGATGCTGCTCGAAGACGGTGACGACCCTGCGGATGTCCGTGCCGTCGGCGCGCAGCGGGCTGTCGAGGTTGACGACCTTGGTGGCGTCGGAGTCCACACCGGGCGCGTCCGGGTCGGCGACGAGGTAGACGATGTCGTAGCGGGAGAAGTCGACCTGGCCGTCGGCCGCGGCGAGGGCGTCGCGCAGGTAGGCGGTGCGGTGGTCGGGGCTCCAGTCGCGCCGTATGGCGTACGCGGTGGACGGCTTCGGCATCCGGATCCAGCGCTTCAGCTGATGCGGGCGCAGGGTGAACCTGCCGTAGGAGGCACGCGCGAAGAAGTCGCTGGTGGCCGGGAAGTGGTCGGCGGCGAGTTCGGCGGGGGTGGTCAGGGGGTCCCAGTCCGGGAAGGACAGGAAGACCATGACGGCGTCCAGCGCGCGCGCCGGACGCGGGTAGGCCGCGTTCCAGGTGTCGAGGCCCTCGGAGTGGTGGGCGTCGGTGCGTTGCAGGGCGCAGGGGGCGGTGGCGTAGGGTCCGGCGACCGAGGGGCCGGTGATGATGGAGGTCGCGGCGAGGGCCGAGAGGGTGGTGAACACGGCCGCGGTGCTGCGCAGTCGGGAGCGCGGGAGCTGACGCGGCACAGGGACCTCCGGGTGCGGTTCTCGGAACACCGCACCCAGCCTGTGTGACTTTGTTGTTGTATGCCCTGTTTGCCTGCCCCAGATGAGTGAGAGGACCGGGATACGGGTAAAACCGACACCCCGAATCACTCACGGAACGTCACAAGCGGTCGACTGCTTGAAGAAGCCCGTCCAGGCGCGGGCAGAAACGATCTGCCAGAAGGGTGGGTCACCCCGTAAGCGTTCCGGGACTCCGGTACACCGGCTGGAAGGGCCTGGGGACAGCCTCTATGATCGGCGCACTTTGCTGCACGGACAACGATCTACTGCACTGCGGGAGCGAGCGGTGAACGAAACGTCCGAAGGGCCCATGCCCGCGGCAGGCCTCGACCGGTCAGCCGTCACAGAGAGTGACAACGGCACGTCTCTTCGTGCCGAGCCCCCTTCCTACCGCTCCGCCTTCGCGGCCGCCCCGCTCGCCATGGCCGTGGTCGACCGGGAGGGCCTGGTGGTCAGCGGCAACAAGGCGCTGGGCACGCTGCTCGGTACGGAGCCCGACGCGCTCACCGGGTGCGTCGCCGCCGACCTGGTGGACCTGGCCTCCGACACGCGCACCTGGCACGCCTACCGCGAGGTGCTGCGCGGTCGTCAGGCACGGCTGCGCTGTACGCGCCGGCTCAAGCACCCCGACGGGCAGTCGCTGTGGGTACAGCTCACCGTGGCGCCGCTCGGGGAGGCGGAACCCGGAGTGCTGCTCTCCGTCACCGACATCAGCGCCCGCCGTGAACTCCAGGCGAGGCTGAGGCACTTGCAGATGCACGACCCGGTGACCCGGCTGCCCAACCGGACGCTGTTCTTCGAACGGCTCTCGGCGACGCTGGAGGCGGAGTCGTACGAGCAGGGCGGCACGGGCCGGATCGGGCTGTGCTATCTGGACCTGGACGGCTTCAAGGCGATCAACGACACCCTCGGCCACCGCGTCGGCGACCGTCTGCTGGCCGCCGTGGCCGAGCGGCTGACCCGCTGTGCCGACGAGGCCGGGTACGCCCGCGCGAGCACACCGCTGGTGGCGCGGCTCGGCGGTGACGAGTTCGCGCTGCTGGTCGAGGACTCCACGGGCACCGAGCAGCTCGCGGACCTCGCCGAGTCCGTGCTGAAGGCTCTTCAGGCGCCGTTCGACCTGGCCGGCCGGCAGCTGTCGCTGTCCGCGTCGATCGGGGTCGTGGAGCGGCACGCGGCGGGCACGACCGCGAACGGGCTGATGCAGGCGGCCGATACGACGCTGTACTGGGCGAAGGCGGACGGCAAGGACCGCTGGACGCTGTTCGACCCGGAGCGCAACGCGCACCTGGTGACCCGTCAGGCCCTGGCGGCGGCGCTGCGGCCGGCCATCGAGCGCGGGGAGTTCGTGCTGGAGTACCAGCCGCTGGTGGGCATGTCGGACGGGCGGCTGCGGGGTGTCGAGGCGCTGGTGCGCTGGAATCACCCGCAGTTCGGGCTGTTGACGCCGAATCGGTTCGTCGGACTGGCCGAGGAGGACGGCTCGATCGTGCCGCTGGGGCGCTGGGTGCTGGCCACGGCCTGCCGTCAGGCGCGCCGTTGGCAGCTGGACCATCCCGACGAGCCGCCGATCTTCGTCAGCGTCAACGTGGCCGTGCGGCAGGTCTGGGACTCGGATCTGGTCGCCGACGTGGCGGACATCCTCGCGGAGACCGGGCTCGCGCCGGAGCTGCTCCAGCTGGAGCTCACCGAGTCGGCGGTGATGGGCTCGGCGGGACGCCCCCTGCAGGCGCTCCAGGCCCTCAGCGACATGGGCGTGCACATCGCCATCGACGACTTCGGCACGGGCTACTCGAACCTCGCCTACCTCAGTCGGCTGCCGGTGTCGGTGCTGAAGCTGGACGGCTCCTTCGTGCGGGGCTTCCAGTTCGAGAGCGCCAAGGACGCGGCCGTACCGCCGAACCAGGCCGACGAGGTCATCGTCGAGGCCATGATCCAGCTCGCCCACCGCCTCGGCCTGACCGTCACCGCCGAATGCGTCGAGACCTCCGCCCAGGCCACCCGCCTGCGCGGCATCGGCTGCGACACCGGCCAGGGCTGGCTGTACTCCCGCCCGGTGTCGCCGGACCGTATCTCCGAGCTGCTGGGCAGCGAGACCTACGCCGTGGGCAACCCGTAGGCGTCCGCGACGAGTTCGTAGGAGCGCAGGCGGAGTGCGCCGCGGTGGGCGTGGCTGGTGAGCATCAGCTCGTCGGCGCCGGTGCGCTTGTGGAGGTCGTCGAGGCCGGTGCGGACCTCGTCGGCGGTGCCGTGGACGATGTTCGCGGTCCAGGAGTCGACGAACTCGCGCTCCATCGGGCTGAAGTCGTGGGCCTCGGCCTCCTCGGGGGAGGGCATCAGGCCGGGGCGGCCCATGCGCAGGCGGACCATGTTGAGGCCGGTGGCCAGGACCTGGCGGCGGGCCTCGCGCTCGTCGTCGGCGGCGAGCACGGAGACGCCGATGAGGGCGTACGGCTCGTCGAGGACCGCGGACGGCCGGAACGACTCGCGGTAGAGGTCGAGCGCCGGGATGGTGTTCTGCGCCGAGAAATGGTGCGCGAAGGCGAACGGCAGTCCGAGGACGCCGGCCAGGCGGGCGCTGAAGCCGGAGGAGCCGAGCAGCCAGACCGGCGGGCGGTGCGGGGACTGGACGCCACCGGGCGCGGTCGACTGGACGGGCCCGGGGATGGCGTGGATGCGGCGGTAGGGGTGGCCGTCGGGAAAGTCGTCGTCGAGGAAGCGGGTCAGCTCGGCGAGCTGCTCGGGGAAGTCGTCGGCGCCCTCGTTGAGCCGGTCCGTGCGGCGCAGGGCGGCCGCGGTGGCGCCGTCCGTGCCGGGCGCGCGGCCGAGGCCGAGGTCGATGCGGCCCGGGGCCATCGCCTCCAGCGTGCCGAACTGCTCCGCGATGACCAGCGGGGCGTGGTTCGGGAGCATCACACCGCCGGAGCCGAGGCGTATGCGGTCGGTGTGGGCGGCGAGGTGGGCGAGGATCACCGCCGGGGAGGAGGAGGCGACGCCCGGCATGGAGTGGTGTTCGGCGACCCAGTAGCGGTGGAAGCCCCGCGCCTCGGTGAGCCGCGCGAGGTCGACGCTGGTGCGCAGCGCGTCGGTGGCGGTGCTGCCGGTGCCGACGGTGACCAGGTCGAGCACGGAGAGGGGGGCGGGGGCGGTGCCGTGTGTCGTGCCCCGGATCTCGTCTGCGTCTGCCACCACGGTGCCTGCCTCCTGTTGTCCGGCCGTACGCTGTCCTCACAGAGGTAACAGGAGGCAGTCCCCGCTTATTCCCGGGAAGCCGACGAGGTCACACTTGCACCAGCGGCTCCCGTGAGAACAGTGCCCCCAGCGCCGGAGCGTTCACGCGGCGGTCGGCCAGGCGCAGGGCCTCCCACACGGTGACCTGGTTGGCGGTGAGGACGGGCTTGCCGAGGTCCTTCTCGAGGGTGGGGATGTGGGCGGCGGTGTGGAGGGCGGTGTCGGGCAGGAGGAGGGCCTGCGCGTCCGGGGTGTCGGCCGCGCGGGCCAGCTCCAGGATCTCCGTCTCGCCCCATGTGCCGACCTCCGCCGCGGTGATGATCCCGGCGCCGCGCACGGCGGTCACCTCCACTCCCCCGGCCCGCAGGAACTCCGAGAAGAGCCCGGCCACGTCCTCCGGATAGGTCGCGGCGACGGCGACCCGCCGCAGCCCGAGCTCGCTCGCCGCGTGCACGAAGGCGAAGGACGTCGAGGAGGCGGGCAGGCCCGCGGCGGTGGCCAGGTTCTGGACCTGCTCCCGGGCGCCGTCCCAGCCGTAGACGAAGCTGCCGCTGGTGCAGGCCCACACGACGGCCTCCGCGCCGGCCAGCCGCAGCTCCTCGACCCCGGCCGCGAGCCGTTCGGGCGCCCCCATCCGCAGCAGCGCGTCGACCCGGTGCGCGTCCTCTCCGATGTCCGTGTGGACCAGGTCCACCCGGATGTCACTGCCCAGGAGCTGCTCGATGCGCGGATAGTCGTCCTCGGCGGAGTGGCCCGGGTAGAGGAATCCGAGTGCGGTCATGTCCAGCCTTCCTGCTGTTCTTCCGGCAGTACGGGCCACGCCCGCGCCGACTCGTCGATCAGCGCCTGATACGGCCCCACGGCTCGGGTACCCAGCAGGCGCAGGGCCGCCCACATCGTTACCTGGTTGGCTGAGATCACCGGTATGCGCAGCTCGGCCTCCAGTTGGGGGATCACGTCGTACGTGGGCAGGTTGGTGCAGGAGATGAACAGGGCGTCGGCGCTTCCCGGCCGTACCGCCTGGCGCGCCATGGCCACCACGTCCTTGTAGGGGACCTTCCAGATGTGCCGGGTCAGCCCCATGAAGGCGCGGCCGGTGACCCGGACGCCCGCCTGGGCCACGTACGCCTCCAGGGCCCGGGTGACGGACTCCGTGTAGGGCGTCACCAGCGCCACCCGCCGTACGCGCAGCTCCGCCAGCGCCTCCAGGAGCGCCCCGGAGGTCGTCACCGCCGGTACGGCGCCCGCCCGGGTCATCGTCTCGCACATGGCCCGCTCCCCGGCCGTCCCGCCGACGAAGCTGCCCGACGCGCAGGCGTAGGCGACGGCCTCGGGTGTGACGGCGATCAGGGTGCGGACCGCCTCGCCGAGGGTCTCGTGCTCGCTGACCCGGCGGGCGAGGTCCAGACTCACCTCGACCGGCACGAACGGAGTGCGTGTGAGGTGCAGCGACACCTCGTCGGGCACCCAGCGCCACAGCTCGCGGTCGAGTGCGAAGTCGAAGGGAGCGACGACACCGACACCGCGCTGGGAGCGGGGTCCGCCGAGAAAAGTGATGTCCATGGCAGGCACCGGCCTCACCGTGAGAGACGGAAGGACAACGGACCGTACGCTCGCCCGTGTTGACGAAGGTAGGTTCGGGTGCGAGCGTGGTCAATCCGTGCATGTCAGACACTTGGTCACTCCGTGAGGAACGCCCGTCCCGATGACCGCACCCACCCTGCTCGTCCTCGACGCCGATCCCCTCCCCCGTCTCGGCCGCCTCACCGGACGCGCGCGCATCGTGCACGCGGATCCCGGCACGCTCGCCGAGCGGCTCCCGCAGGCCGACGTGCTGCTGGTGTGGGACTTCACCTCGCACGCCGTGCGTGAGGCGTGGCCGGGTGAGGGGCCGCGGCCGCGCTGGGTGCACACCGCGAGCGCCGGGGTGGACCATCTGATGTGTCCGGAACTCGCCGTTTCCGACACGGTGGTGACGAACGCGCGCGGCATCTTCGACGAACCCATCGCCGAGTACGTCGCGGCCCTCGTCCTCGCGATGGCGAAGGACCTGCCCCGGACGTGGGAGCTCCAGCGGCAGCACGAGTGGCGGCACCGCGAGACCCGGCGGGTCTCCGGCACCCGCGCCTGTGTGGTCGGCTCGGGGCCGATCGGCCGGGCGATCGCCCGCACGCTGAAGGCGCTCGGCGTGAACACGGCGATCGTGGGCCGGGTGCCGCGCACGGGCATCCACGGCCCGGACGATCTGGAGCGGCTGATGGCCCGCGCCGACTGGGTGATCGCGGCCGCGCCGCTCACCGACGACACGTACGGCATGTTCGACGCCCGCCGCTTCGGTGTGATGCAGCCGTCCGCCTGCTTCGTGAACGTCGGCCGCGGACAACTGGTCGTCGAGGACGCGCTCGCGGACGCGCTCGCCAAGCGGTGGATCGCGGGCGCGGCCCTGGATGTCTTCGCCGCCGAACCGCTCACTCCCGACAGCCCGTTGTGGCGGGTGCCGGGTCTGCTCGTGTCCCCGCACATGAGTGGCGACACGATCGGATGGAGGGACGAACTCGCCGCGCAGTTCGTGGAGTTGTACGAGCGTTGGGCGGCCGGGAAACCGCTCACGAACGTCGTCGACAAGAAGCGCGGGTACGTACCAGGCCACTGACCTTCCCGGGGAGAGCGCATGACGGAACTCACCGACCTCACCGCCGCACAGCTCGTCGACGGCTATCGCGCGGGCGCGTTCAGTCCCGTGGAGGCGGTCCGGGCGGCCCTGGAGCGGGCCGAGCGGATCCAGCCGGAGGTGAACGCGTTCGTCCGGCTCCTGCCCGAGGATGCGCTCGCGCAGGCGCACGCGTCGGCGGACCGGTGGCGGCGGGGCGAGCCGGCGGGCCTGCTGGACGGGGTGCCCGTCACCGTCAAGGACATCCTGCTGCTGCGCGGGCATCCGACCCTGCGCGGCTCGAAGGCGGTGTCGGAGAAGGGCCCCTGGGACGAGGACGCCCCCTCCGTCGCCCGCCTGCGCGAGCACGGCGCCGTCTTCGTGGGCAAGACGACGACGCCCGAGTACGGCTGGAAGGGCGTCACGGACTCGCCGCTGTCGGGCGTGACCCGCAACCCGCACGACCCCGCGCGCACCGCGGGCGGCTCCAGCGGGGGCAGCGCGGCCGCGGTGGCGCTCGGCGCGGGCCCGCTGTCCCTGGGCACGGACGGCGGGGGCAGTGTCCGCATCCCGGCGGCGTTCTGCGGGATCTTCGCCCTCAAGCCCACGTACGGCCGGGTGCCGCTCTATCCCGCCAGCGCCTTCGGCACCCTCGCGCACGTCGGCCCCATGACCCGCGACGCGGTCGACGCGGCCCTGCTCATGGATGTGATCGCCGCGCCGGACTCCCGTGACTGGTCGGCGCTGGAGCCGCCCGGGCGGCCGTACTCGGGCGTGCTGGGAGAGGGCGTGCACGGCCTGCGGGTCGCGTACTCGCCCTCACTCGGCGGTCAGGTCGCGGTGCAGCCGGCGGTCGCGGCGGCGGTACGGCGGGCCGTGGAGCGTCTCGCCGCGCTCGGCGCGTACGTCGAGGAGACCGACCCCGACTTCGCGGAGCCGGTCGACGCCTTCCACACCCTGTGGTTCAGCGGCGCCGCCCGCGTGGCCCAGCACCTCACCCCCGCCCAACGCCAGCTGCTGGACCCCGGCCTCCGCGACATCTGCGCCCAGGGCGCCCGCTACACCGCCCTCGACTACCTCGCGGCGGTCGACACCCGCATGGCCCTGGGCCGCCGCATGGGCCGCTTCCACGACACCTACGACCTCCTCGTCACACCGACCCTCCCCCTCACGGCGTTCGAGGCGGGCGCGGAGTTCCCCAAGTCCTCGGGCCTTCACCGCTGGACCGGCTGGACCCCCTTCACCTACCCCTTCAACCTGACCCAACAGCCCGCCGCCAGCGTCCCCGTGGGCGCCGACCCCGACGGCCTCCCCATCGGCCTCCAGCTGGTGGCCGCCCGTCACCGCGACGACCTGGTCCTGCGCGCGGCACATGCCCTGTACGAGGCCGGGGTCACCTCCGGCGGAAGCTGAGCGCCTCCCCCGCGGCACCGGATCGCCACAGGTCGTTGCAGGCGGCGGCCATCTCCTCCAGGCCTTCCACGACCTGGCCCCAGACGATGCCGGGCACCCAGCCCACGTCGCCGTTGAGGAGGAGGTTGTTGCGTTCGTAGAACAGGGCCAGGTCGACCAGGGTCGCGTTCGGGCGGACCTCGCGGTCGTAGCCGTAGGCCTTGGTGCCCAGCTCCGAACCGGCGAAGGAGAAGTAGCAGAGGTCTCCCGGGATGGGGGTGACGGTCGGGTTCTCGAGGGGCGGTTCGGATGTCGCGAAGGGTGTAAAAAGGGCGTAGATCTCATTGCGCGCGTATTTCGCGTGGTACACGTCCCCGGCGAGCGGGAGCGCGTCCCAGACCGTGGCGCAGGTGACGGGGGCACGGTCGTCGAGGAGTTTGGCCGTGCAGCGGACGTCACGTTTGACCAGCGAGACTTCGATGAAACGGTCAGCCATGCCCTCCATGGGAGTGCCCTGGGCCGTCGTGGTCAAGGGTGCCGGGGAGTCGTGCGGGGCTTGAAAAGATCGGCATAACTCGTAGCCCGTCGGGTAGCCGCGCGCCCATGGCTCCACCACGCAGAAGTCCCCAAAGTGCACAGAGAAGCCCTGAACACATACACGGGCCCACTCGCCGGTCGCTGCTCGCGGGGGTGGCGGCGCTCGGCGCGTTGGGCGCGGCCGGCTGTTCCCGGGTGGCCAACGCGTCCGGTGTGGAAGGCGGCGACCTGCTCGACCGGCTGCGGGCGCAGGGCGTCGTACGGCTCGGGATCGCCGGTGAGATCCCGTTCGGCTACATCGACACGGACGGTCAACTCACCGGTGAGGCGCCCGAACTGGCGAAGGCCATCTTCAAGCGGCTCGGGGTGGACAAGGTGCAGCCCGTGCCGACCGAGTTCGGCTCGCTCATCCCGGGTCTGAACTCGCAGCAGTTCGACGTGGTCGCGGCCGGGATGTACGTCAATCCCGAGCGCTGCGAGCAGGTCATCTTCGCGGACCCGGACTACCAGATGCTCGACTCCTTCATCGTGCGCAAGGGAAACCCCAAGGGGCTGCACAGCTACAAGGACGTCGTCGAGAAGAAGGCGAAGTTCGCGACCGGCACCGGATACGCCGAGATCCAGTACGCCGTCGACGCGGGCTACAAGCAGGGCGACATCCTGATCGTCCCCGACCAGGTCGCGGGGCTCAACGCCGTCGAGGCCGGACGCGTCGACGTGTTCGCCGGTACGGCGCTCACCACCCGCGAGGTGGTGAAGAAGTCGAGCAAGGCCGAGGCCACCAAGCCGTTCGCGCCGCTCGTGGACGGCAAACCGCACGTCGACGGGGGCGCCTTCGCCTTCCGCAAGACCGAGACCAAGCTGCGTGACGCCTTCAACGTCGAGCTGCGGAAGCTGAAGAAGAGCGGCGAGCTCTTCCGGATCCTCAAGCCCTTCGGCTTCACCAAGGCCGAGATGACCGATCTGACCGCGAAGGAGCTCTGCGGCGGATGACCTCGGGACTCTGGGAACTCGTACTCAAGGGCGTATGGACCACCGTCCAGTTGCTCGTCCTCAGCGCGCTGCTCGCCGCCGCCGTCTCCTTCGTCGTCGGCATCGCGCGCACCCACCGGCTGTGGATCGTCCGCTTCCTCGCGGGCTTCTACACGGAGGTGTTCCGCGGCACCTCGGCCCTGGTGATGATCTTCTGGGTGTTCTTCGTGCTGCCGCCCGCCTTCGGCTGGCAGCTGGTGCCCCTGTGGGCGGGCACGCTGGCACTCGGTCTGACCTACGGCGCGTACGGCGCGGAGATCGTGCGCGGCGCGCTGCTCGCCGTCGACCCGGCGCAGAAGGAGGGCGGGATCGCGCTCAGCTTCTCGCCCTGGCAGCGGCTGCGGCTGATCCTGCTGCCGCAGGCGGTGCCGGAGATGATCCCACCGTTCTCCAACCTGCTCGTCGAGCTGCTCAAGGGCACCGCGCTGGTGTCGATCATGGGTATGGGCGACCTGGCGTTCAGCGGCAACCTGGTGCGCCTGGCGCTTCAGGAGAGCGCGGAGATCTACACGTACGTCCTGCTCATCTACTTCGTGATCGCGTTCCTGCTCACCCGGGTCATGCGCGGTCTTGAGAAGCGGTTGAAGGCGAACGTCGGGAAGGCGCCGGAGCGCAAGATCGTCACGGAACCCGGGCCGATCGGCGTCGGAGGTGGTGTCGGATGAAGTGGGACTGGAGTGCCGTAGCCGACTTCATGCCGCAGTTCTGGGACGGTCTGCAGGTCACCCTGCAGGCGCTGGTCCTCGGCTCGCTGATCTCGTTCGTCCTCGGTCTGGTGTGGGCGCTGCTGATGCGCACGCCGACCCGCTGGGTGCGCTGGCCCGTCGGGGTCGTCACGGAGTTCGTGCGCAACACCCCGCTGCTGGTCCAGCTGTTCTTCCTGTTCTACGTGCTGCCCGAGTGGGGCGTGACCATCTCGGCGCTGACCACCGGTGTGATCGGGATCGGGCTGCACTACTCGACGTACACGATGCAGGTCTACCGGGCCGGCATCGAGGCGGTGCCCCCCGGCCAGTGGGAGGCCGCGACGGCGCTGAACCTGTCGCGCCGGCGGACGTGGACGGCGGTGATCCTGCCGCAGGCGATCCGCAGGGTCGTCCCGGCGCTGGGCAACTACGTCATCTCGATGCTCAAGGACACACCGATGCTGATGGTGATCACCGTCCTGGACATGCTCGGCCAGGCGCGGCTCTTCTCCCAGCAGCACTTCCAGTTCACCGAGCCCCTCACGGTGATCGGCGTGGCCTTCATCGTCATCTCCTATCTGGCCTCCCTTCTCCTGCGCACCCTGGAGCGACGCCTTGTCCGTTGACACCTCGAAGCAGCCGACCGACCTCCATACGACCCCGAACGAGCTGATCCGCCTGGAACAGGTGACCAAGCGGTTCGGGAGCAACACCGTCCTCGACCACCTGGACTTCTCGGTGCAGGCGGGCCGGCACGTCACCCTCATCGGGCCGTCCGGTTCGGGCAAGACCACGATCCTGCGCCTGCTGATGACGCTGACCAAGCCCGACGAGGGCACGATCACCGTCGACGGGCAGCGGCTCTTCCCGGCGTCGGAGAAGCAGTGCCGCGAGGTGCGCAAGCAGATCGGGATGGTGTTCCAGCAGTTCAACCTGTTCCCGAACATGACCGTCCTGCGCAACCTCACCGAGGCCCCGGTGACCGTGCTCGGCCTGTCCAAGGACGAGGCGGAGGCGCGGGCCCGCGAGCTGCTCGACCTGGTCGGCCTCGCCGACAAGTGCGACGCCCGCCCCTCCCAGCTCTCCGGCGGCCAGCAGCAGCGGGTGGCGATCGCGCGGGCGCTGGCGATGCGGCCGAAGGTGCTCCTCCTCGACGAGGTGACCTCGGCGCTGGACCCGGAGCTGGTCGCGGGCGTGCTCGACCTGCTCCGTGACATCGCCCGTACCACCGACATCACGATGCTCTGTGTGACCCACGAGATGAACTTCGCCCGGGACATCTCCGACCAGGTCCTGATGTTCGACTCGGGCCGGGTCATCGAGTCGGGTCCGCCCGAGCAGATCTTCAGCGATCCGGAGCAGGAGCGGACTCGGGAATTCTTGAGCGCGGTCCTGTGAACGTTCGTGTAATTACGTGACGCGTCGGTAGCGTCACTCCAGGTCTGACAGCCGGTCCATGACGGAGGCATATACCAAAGGGCCACTGCCGCAGTTGAGGCGGTCGCGCGAGGGCCACAATCTCGCCAACAACCACTCCACACAGGCTGTTTGACAGCTATCGTGGAGGGGATCCGCTGTCCGGATCACGGCCCAGAAAGCGACCGCAGGGGGACGACCGTGGCGCTGAAGCACGAGCCGACCGCGCCGTACCACTCGGCCCAGGACGCCCTGCGCGTCCTGGAGACAGTGGCACGACACTCCACCGGCGTCACCGACGCCGAACTCGCACGCCGCACCCGCCTCGGCAGCGAGAGGCTGACCACCCTCCTGCTGATGCTGCGCCGCGAGGGGTACGTGGTGCAGATCGCCGACGGGACGTACGTCACCGGTGACGCGCTCACCCGCCTGAGCTCCGCCCACGGCCATGACCAGGCCGTGCGCGAGCACCTCCAGCACACCCTCGACCGGCTGCGCGACTCCGTGGGCGCCGCGGTCTACATCAGCCGGTACGTCGACGGCGAGGTCAAGATCACCCAGTACGCCGACAGCCCGGCCACGCCCGCGGTCAACGAGTGGGTGGACTTCCGTTACTCCGCCCACGCCACCGCGGTCGGCAAGAGCCTGCTCGGACAGCTCGACCACAACGGCCGCCGCGACCATCTGTCCCGGCACAAGATGGCCCGCCTCACCTCGCGCACCATCACCAGTGACAAGCTCCTGCTCTCCCGCCTGGAGTCCCAGGCGCCCACCGTGCCCGTCCTCGACCTCCAGGAGTACGCGGTCGGCACGGTCTGCGCCGCGGTCCCGATCACCGCGGGATCGTCGGTCGGCTGCCTCGCCCTCTCCCTCCCCGTCGAGCACGCGCACCGCCTGCGCCGCGCGGCGGACCGGCTGAACCGGGGCGCGGCTCCGGTGCTGCTGTCGCTGGCCCTCTGAGCCCCCCGAAACGTGGTCGGAACCACCCCCGCGGACCAGGTAGTATTTTCCCTGTCGCCAGCCGCGCACAGCGGAGGGCGAGAGTCATGCGCCGCTAGCTCAGTTGGTTAGAGCAGCTGACTCTTAATCAGCGGGTCCGGGGTTCGAGTCCCTGGCGGCGCACGATGCCGATGGCGAGGCGTGTTCGCGGAAAGCGCGAACCACCTCGCCATCGCTGTTTCTGCGCGGCTGGCGCCGCGCGTTGTGGGGGCTCCGCCACCCACACCCCCTAGCTCCGCGCGCCCTCCGTCCCCAGCCGGCCGGTGAGCATCTCGCCCCGCCCGTGCCGGCGGTACTCCGCGGTGAGCCCGGCCCTCTCCTCGCTCGTCAGCCGTCGGTAGGCACCCGCACCCGGTGGCCGCCACCACACCGGGTCGGCGCAGTGGACGCCCTCCCGTCGCAGCAGTGCCCGGTTGATCTTGTTGGTCGCGGTGACCGGCATCCGCTCCAGCACCCGTACGAACCGGGGCGCCATCTTGGTGCCCAGATCCGGCTGGGCCCGCAGGAACGCGGCGAAGCCGTCCGGCTCGAAGTCACCGGCGACCGCCGCCATCACCTGGTCCCCGGTCACCGGATCCGGCACCGCGTACACCGCGACCGCCTCGGCGCCCGCATACCGGGCGAGGATGTTCTCGATCATCGCGGCGGCCAGGTTCTCGCTGTCGACGCGCAGCCGGTCGTCGGTGCGGCCCGCGAAGTACAGGAAGCCGTCGGCGTCCCGGAAGAAGAGGTCACCGGTCCAGTAGCCGCCCTCCCGTCGTCGCTCGGCGTCCGCCGCCGGATTGCGCCAGTACCCCTCGAAGGGGTTCGGCCCCCTGTTCACCAGCTCCCCGATGGCCTCGTCCCCGTTCAGCAGGCGCCCTGCCGCGTCGAAGGCGGCCGGCGGACACTCCTCACCCGTCTCCGGATCCAGCACCACGAGGCCCGGCGCCGCCGGTCCGACCGCCCCGGCCGGTGTTCCCGGCGTCCACTGGATCGCCGCCCCGCCCTCCGACGAGCCGTACCCCTCCACCAGCCGCACCCCGAACCGCCGCTCGAAGGCCGCCGCGTCCACCGCGCCGGCCTCGGTGCCGAAGCCGAGCCGCAGTGGATGGTCCCGGTCGTCGGGCCGTTCCTCGGTGGCCAGGAGGTACTGGACGGCTCGGCCCACGTAGGTGAAGTACGTGGCGCGAAACCGTCGTACGTCCGCGAGGAAGCCGGAGGCCGAAAACCGTCGGCGCAGGGCCACTCCCGCTCCGGCCGCCAGCGCGGGCGCCCAGTCGGCGATCACGGCGTTGCCGTGGAACATCGGCATGCAGACGTAGTGCACGTCGTCCGGGCGGACCCCGAACTGCCCGGCCAGGGAGCGGCCCGCGGCGGCGAGGCGGCCCTGGGAGCACAGGGCCGCCTTGGGGGCGCCGGTCGAGCCGGAGGTGAAGTACAGCAGGAGCCGGTCGGCCGGGGTGGCCCGGGAGGCGTCCGGGCGGGCGTCGGCGTAGGGGGCGAGCAGGTCGGCGTAGGACTCGGTGCCGGTGACGAGGAGGCGGACTCCGGGCAGGTCGAGGCCGGTGAGGAGGGGCAGGTGGGCCTGCTCGGTGACCAGGATCCGGCACTCGGTGTGGAGGACGTCCCGGGCGAGTTCGGGGCCCCGCCGGGTGGGGTTGATCCCGGCGACGGCGGCGCCGGCGAGGGCGGCGGCCGACAGCCACAGGGGAAACTCCGGGGTGTTGTCGAGCAGGACGCCGACGTGCGGCTCCGCGCCCGGCGGCAGCAGGTCGGCGAGCAGCGCGGCACGGGCGGCGGCGCCCGCGGTCACCTCGTGGTGGGTCAGCACCCGCTCCTCGAACCACAGCCCCGGCCGGTGGTCGCCCCACCCCGCGGCCACCAGCTCGGCGACGGTACCCCTGGTGGACTCCATGAGCGCGCACGGTAGTTGACGTACCGTCAGATGTGGAGGCTACGGCAACAGGAAGTCGCCCGTGGCCGCGAACATCAGGTGGGCGGTGACCATGAAGACGACACAGAAGGCGACGAGCACCCCGCACACCACCAGCGTGCACCCGGTGCTCACCGCGAGCTTTCCCCGCGCCGGGGCGTGGGCCGTGGCGCGCTCGGGGCGGTCGGGCGCATAGAACACGGTGACGATGTCGCCCTCGATGATCGTCCCCGGCCCGTTCTTCTCCTCGAACCGGACGGTGCGCCCTTCGCGGGTGACGAACTCGTAGACGTGGTGCAGGGTCGTGCGGACCGAGCTGTCGCCGCCTCCGCCGCTGGTCGTCGTGTACGACCGCAGACAGCGCGCCTCCGCCGTGATCCCGCTCCTCCAGGCCCGGCTGACCTGCCGCGAGCGCCTGGTCGCGGAGACGGCGGCGAGCACCGTGACGGTGCTGATGATCAAGGGCACGATGAAGAAGAAGACTTCCATGAACTCCCCCGAGGTCCGTGCGCCGGCCTGAGCGGCCGGTGTGCAGGGAACGTACCCGCCAGGCCCGGGGGGCGGCCTCAAGGGAAGCTCAGAGTTCTGGCGCGGTCGCCCACGCGTAGAGGATCGCGATGACGGCCGCGCCTATGAAGAACAGCCCGAACACCGTGCCCGCCGTGTCCTTGCCGGGCTGGGGCGCGGACGCGGTGGCCTTCTCCGGGTCGTTCGCCACGTAGTACACGAGCACCTCGTCGCCGGCCGCGCGGTCCCGCGGCCCGCCGCTCTCCTTGAAGCGGACCGCGAGGCCGTCGCCGGTCGTGTAGTCGTACTCGTGCCACTGCACGCGCCGGGCCACGTTGTTGACCATCTGGGTCGTGGCCCAGGCGCGCACCACTCTGGCCCGGGCGGTGAGCCCGCTCTCCCAGGCGGCCCGCCGCTCCCGGGTCCGCCGTACGAGCGCGAACCCGCCCCACACCAGCAGGGCGATCATGAGCGGCATGACGATGTTGAAGATGGCGTCCATGGGACGCGGACCCTACCCGAGGCGTGCCCCGAGACGCTGATCAGAAGGTGACGTCCGAGCAGGCGTAGAACGCGTTGCCCGTGTCGGCGATCGTCCAGACCGCGAGGATGACGTGGTGGCCGGTCAGGCCGGAGGGGAGGCGGCCGGTGTGGGAGAGGGTGGCGGGTGGGCGCTGGCCGCCGTAGGGGATGGTCAGGAAGGGAGTGAGGTTGAGGTCGGAGCGGGCCAGGTTGTGGTTCTGGTTCCAGCCCGGCTTGGTGACGTAGTACGTGAAGCCGGTCGTGGCGTGCATGGCCGTGAACTGCCAGCGGAAGGTGTAGCTCTGGCCGCCGGAGACCCGGGTGGTGGGCCAGGCGCCGCCGGACGGGGTGCGCGGGCTGTCGAGCTGGGCGAAGCGCGTGTTGTTGCCGGAGCAGAGCCGGCCGTCGGCCGCTCCGGAGGCGGGGAAGCCCTTGGGGCCCTCGACGCTCTGCGGCTCCCACTGGATGTCACCGCAGTTGGTCACCGAGCCGTTCTGGCACAGCTTCTGCCTGCTGACGGGGAGGTCGGTGTAGCCGTGGCCGCTCGCGCCCCCGGCGGAGAGCACGAAGGCCCCCGCCGTGGTGAGCCCGAGCACGGCGGCGTACCACTTGGTCTTTTTGCGCATGCTGCCGCTCCTGGAGAACGTGTGGGGAGTTCCGTGAGCCGTGCAGGTCTAGACCAAGTCTCAGATTATTGCCGGGGTATGGACATGTCCATACCAATCGAGGAGCCAATCAAGGGGGCATTCCAGGGGCCGATCAGGGGGTCGTTCAGGGGGCCGATCAAGGGGTGGCTTCCCCGCGGCCCGCGCAGAACGCCACCGTCAAGTCCTTCACCAGCACCTTGCGTTCGTAGTCGTCGAGCTCCACCAGCCCCCGTGTCGTCAGCCGCGTCACCGTGTCCTCCACCGAGTCGACCACCGACGTCAGCACACTCGCCCGGTGCTGCGCGTCCAGCGCAGCGATACGGCGACGGTGCATCGCCGCCGCCACCTCGGGCGCGTACTCCACCCGGACCGGCCGCACCGAGAACACCTCCACGCCGACCGCCCCCGCGTCCGCCACCACCAGCCGGGTCAGCGCCTCCCCCGTCGCGTCCACCGAGGCCCGAGCGCTCCCCGGCATCTCCACCGGCACCGAGGCCAACGCCGCCTCGACGCACTCCCGCAGATACGTCTCGTGGTCCTCGACCCCGAGCGTCGCCCGCGCCGTGTCCCGCACCCGCCACACCACGAGGACCACCACCCGCAGCGCCATCCCGTTGCCGTCGGCGGCCGGCATCGGCTCGCCGCGCCAGTGCCGCAGCCGCACGTCGACCCGCTGCCGCAGCAGCAGCGGGTTCACCCACAGCAGGCCGGTGCGCCGGACCGTCCCCCGGTAGCGGCCGAACAGATCGAGCACCCAGGCCCGCCCGGTACGCCCTCGCGCCAGCCCGCCGAACCCGAAGAGGCCGAGCGCCCCCGCCCCGGCGTACGCCGCCCACTGGGCCGGACCGAACCCGGCCCCGGCGCAGGCCGGCAGCCGCAGCGCCTCCGCCACCAGCGGCGGCAGCGCGCCCGCCCACCACGAGGTGGCCACGCCTCCGGCCACCCCGCAGGCCCCGGCGAACAGACCCACCACACCCGGCAACACCCGCGCGGGCCGCTCCACCAGCGCCGGATCGACCTCGGCCACCACCCGCGCCTTCGCCGGGACCGGCCGCCGGAGCCGCGGCTGCTCACCCGTGCCCAGTCGGCGCCCCACCACCGCGGGCCCGAGGGGCACCGGTTCCGGCCGCTCGGGGTCGTCGCGGAACAGCAGGTGGACGGGGATCTCGGTGGTCACCTCGTTGTGGATGAGCCGGCCCGGCCGGAACGGCCCCTCGGGCTCCGGTGTCGGTGAAGTGGTCGTACTCATGCGTGCCTCCAGCCTCCGCGCCAGATGCGTCAGACGCGTCGTACACGTCAGACGTGTCGTCAGATGCGTCAGGAGCGTCAGGTGTGTCAGGAAAAGAGCCGCCGCCAGGTCTCCGGGCCCGGGTAGCCGTCCGCCGCGCCGCCGCGCCAGCCCTGGGCGCGCTGGAACGCCTCGACGGCACGCCGGTCCGCTTCGTCCCAGCGCGGTCCCGGGCTCGTCGTGTAGTACCTGCCGAACCCCTTCTCCACCAACCGCCTCCCCAGCTGGATGACGTACGCGTTCCGGGCGCCCGGCCGGAACATGGCCCGGCCGGGGTACGCCGGGACCGCGCCGGGAGGCGCCGCCATTCCCGCCTCCCCCTCCCCGGTCGTGATGTCGCGCCCCTCGCCGGTGACCAGCAGCTCCCAGGTGCGCGGGCCCGGCAGCCCGTCCGCGTCGGAGCCCCGCCAGCCCTGGGCCAGCTGGAACGCCCGGGTGGCCCGCCGGTCCGCCTCCGACCAGCGCGGGTCGGGATCCTGCGGGTAGTAGGCGGCGGCACCGCGCGCGACGAGCATCCGGCCGAGCTGGGTGACGTGGGCGTTGTCCGCCCCGGGGCCGAAGGCCGCGGCCCCCGGGTACGGCGTGCTCGCGGTGTCGGTGGCCGGTTCGGCACCGCCGGCCGGCTGGGGATCGGGCTCGGACGGTTCCTGTGACGCCGTCTCCGCCGTGAGCCCCTTGTACCGGTACGGGACGTAGCGGCCCGAGTTGCTCCAGTAGGCGTAGGGAGTGGCCTTCGCGCGGGCGTGCGGGCGGATCTGCTCGTACGCCGTGTAGTACCTGTGCGTGTCGTCCGTCCAGCCGCCGAAAAGGACGACGTGCGAGCCGTTGTGGGGGTTCGCCGGATTGTGGAAGAGCAGTATGTCGCCGGGCTGGAGTTGCTCCTTGGAAATGCGGTCGCCGAACTTGTGGAGGCTGCCCGTCCATTCGTTTCCCGCCAGGCTCCACGCCATCGACACGAAGCCCGAGCAGTCCTGCCGGTAACCGTCGGACGTGTAGGCGCTCATGCTGTACGAGACCTTCCTCGTGACCCATTTCTTCGCCCGGGTGATGATCTCCGTACGGGTCGTCGGAGGCGTCTTCACCGGTCCCGTCGGGCGACCCTGCGCCCGGGCCGGGCCGTGCAGCGGGGCTTCGGGGCCCTGCGGGTTCTCGGGCCCGTCATCCGCGGGGACGCCGGGCGGGGCGGGGGCGTGCGGGGCGGCCAGTGCCGGTACGGCGTGACACACACCGAGTGCCGTGGCGGCGGCCGCGACGATCACCGTGCGGCGGACGGCGGTGCGGCCGGCCGGGGCAGCCGGCAGGGCGCGGCGCCGGAGCACGCATCCGGGGCAGTCGCAGTCGCTCGCGGGATCGATTTCCTCGAATACCGGAGACTCCATGCGATTCCCTTCACACTCCGGGCGGAAATGTCCATGCCTGTACACGTTCGCCAGTTTCGCAACTGTCTTCGCCACGCGCATGTTGACGGTCCGAATGATGTACGGGACCCCACGCGCGCCTGTCCGCCCGACGTCCGGTGGTCAAAGGCACCACCGGACGTCCGGTAGAGTTAGCACGTCAGCAGGCGCCGCTAGCTCAGTTGGTTAGAGCAGCTGACTCTTAATCAGCGGGTCCGGGGTTCGAGTCCCTGGCGGCGCACAGACAGGACGGGCTCCTCGTACGAACGAGGGGCCCGTTTCGCGTTTGGCCGGATACCCTCTCGCCATGGCAGCCCGTGACCTCCAGGAGCGCATCAAGAAGCTGATCGTCGACCGGCGGCTGGCCTCCGGGGCCCCACTGCCGACCGAGCCCGAGCTGATGGAGTTCCTCGGCGCGAGCAGGAACTCGGTGCGGGAGGCGCTGAAGGCGCTCCAGGCCATGGGCATCGTCGAGATCCGGCACGGCTTCGGCACGTACGTCGGCCCGATGACCTTCGCCCCCATGATCGAGGGCCTCGCGTTCCGTACGGTCGCCGGGCACTACCGGGGCGAGGACAGCCTGCTGCAGCTGCTCGAGCTGCGCGAGGCGGTGGAGACGGGGCTGATCTCCCGGCTCGCGGGGCGGATCCCGGCCGGCGACCTCGGCGAGCTGGACGCACTCGTCGACCGCATGGAGGAGCTGGCCGCCCGGGGGAACGGTTTCGCGGAGACCGACCGCGCGTTTCACGCCACGCTCTACCGGGGGCTGGACAACGCTCTGCTGAGCGAGGTCCTGGAGGCGTTCTGGGACGCCTTCCACCGCGTACGCACCGACCTCGTGGACGTACCACAGGATCCGAAGGTCACCTGCCGGCAGCACCGGGAGATCGTTGATGCCGTCAGGACGGGCGACTCTGTTCGGGCGGAGAACGCCATAAGGGACCACTTCGATCACATTCGTGCACGACTGTCCACTACCGTCCACAACGCAGCCACAAGGCCCCCACACGCGCAACAATGAGCGCGTATGACCGGTAAACACCGCGTTTCGCGTCTTGCGATCATGCCGGACACCGTAGAACCCTGGTGTCAAAGTGCTGCACATTCGCGGCAGTTGGGGGCATGCATCCGGTTGCGCGACTCGCGGGGAGAGGGGCCCTGTTCGCGAACAAGATGCCGAGGGGGCTATTCGCAACCGGTAGGTCGCCCTTCTGTGTCTTCAGGGAGGAATGACACGGAACACGCGACTTCTCCTTCACCGATGAGACGCCTGTGAAAGCCAAGGGGGGCTGTTGGCAGGCGCAGGAAGACAACGACGACACGCGCTGATCTGCGTGTGGGGGGATGACTCATGACGTCGACGCCGACGGGCGCCCGGCACAATTTCGACCCGTCACAAACCACGCCGCTCAGGCGGGACACGCACCGGACCGGGGGGACCGGGTCGTTCCGCCGGATAAGGAAGACGCTGCCGAGATACGACTACGAGCACTACAGCCGGCTGGCGGGACCCCTCACCCAGCCCGACCCGACCAAGCCCTACAAGGTCCGCTACCGCTCGCTGCTCTCCCAGGAGCCGCACCGCGTCCGGGCCGCGCTGATGCTGGGCGCCGCGCCACTGCTCTCCCTGGTCCTGCTCGCCTGGCTGCTGCAGCCGGAGCACTGGACGCGACGGGACTACCCGGCCTTCGACTGGCTGCCCGCGCTCGACATGGTGATGCTGGTCGCGATCGGCCTGATCGAGTTCTTCCGCTGCATGAACGTGCTGTCCAACGCGCACGCCACGCTGGTCGCCCGCGACCCGATCCCGGTGGTCCCGGAGACCGGCACGAGAGTCGCCTTCCTGACCTCCTTCGTGCCCGGCAAGGAGCCGCTGGAGATGGTGACGAAGACTCTGGAGGCGGCCGTCAAGCTGCGCCATCGGGGGCTTCTGCACGTCTGGCTCCTCGACGAGGGCGACGACCCCGAGGTCAAGGCGGTCTGCGAACGCCTCGGCGTGCACCACTTCTCCCGCAAGGGCATCGAGAAGTGGAACCGGCCCACGGGCCCGCACCGAGCCAAGACCAAGCACGGCAACTACAACGCCTGGCTCGACGCCCACGGCGACGACTACGACTACTTCGCCTCCGTCGACACCGACCACGTACCGCTGCCCAACTACCTGGAGCGGATGCTCGGCTTCTTCCGCGACCCGGACGTCGGCTTCGTGATCGGCCCGCAGGTCTACGGCAACTACGACACGTTCGTCACCAAGGCCGCCGAGTCCCAGCAGTTCCTCTTCCACGCCCTCATCCAGCGCGCGGGCAACTTCTACGGCGCCCCCATGTTCGTCGGCACCTCGAACGCCGTACGCATCAAGGCGCTCAAGCAGATCGGCGGGCTGTACGACTCGATCACCGAGGACATGGCGACCGGCTTCGAGATCCACCGGCACAGGAACCCGGCGACCGGCAGGAAGTGGCGGTCGGTCTATACCCCGGACGTCCTCGCCGTCGGTGAGGGCCCGAACGCCTGGACGGACTTCTTCACCCAGCAGCTGCGCTGGTCCCGGGGCACCTACGAGACCATCCTCAAGCAGTACTGGAAGGGCTGGTACTCACTGCCGCCCGGCAAGCTCTTCAACTACACGATGATGATCATCTTCTACCCGATGTCGGCCCTCAACTGGATCCTCGCGGCCCTGAGCTGCACCCTGTTCCTGGGCCTCGGCGCCTCCGGCGTCAACATCGACCCGACCGTGTGGCTGATGCTCTACGGCAACGCCTCCGCGCTCCAGATCGGCCTGTACATCTGGAACCGCCGGCACAACGTCTCCCCGCACGAGCCGGAGGGTTCGGGCGGTGTGGCGGGCATGGTGATGTCGGCCCTGTCGGCGCCCATCTACGCCCGCTCACTGATGGACGCGGTGCTGCGCCGCAAGAGCAGCTTCGTGGTGACGCCCAAGGGCGACTCCGCCTCCCCGGACACCCTGTTCGGGACCTTCCGGATCCACCTGTTCTTCATCATGGTATTCGGCGCGTCCATCGCCGCCGGAATCACGCTCGGGCACGCCCACCCCGCGATGGTCGTCTGGGCCTCCTTCGCCCTGCTGATCACCGCCTCGCCGATCTTCGCCTGGCAGTGGACGCTGCGGGAGGCGCGCAGGAAGCCCGCCGCGCCCCCACCGGCGCCGGAGCCCGAGCCGCAGGACGCGGTGCCGGTGGGCGCCGCCGCGGGCGCGGTGCCGTACGCGCCGCACGGCCACGCGCCGGCACGCAAGCCGAGCTGGGCCTCCTCGGGCGGCTCCGCCGACTCGCACGGCAGCGGTGACCAGACCATGCAGATCGCCCTGGGCGGACTCGGAGGGCGCAAGGAATGACGGAGGGAGCAAGCCGCCGCCGTGCCCGTCGACTCGCGATCGGCACGGCGGTGGTCCTCGCCCTGGCCGGAATGAACGGCCCGTGGGTCTACCGCTTCAGCACGGAGCAGTACCACCAGTACAAGATCAACAGACCGGAGTACAAGGCCGCCAACGGCCACTGGGAGATCGTGGAGTTCCCGAAGGAGTACCGCCAGAACACCATCCACGCGGCGCTCCTGCACACCGGGAAGATCCTTCTGGTCGCGGGCTCCGGCAACAACCAGGACAACTTCGACGCCAAGCGGTTCGACACCCGCATCTGGGACCCGGTCGCACGCACCATCAAGAAGGTGCGCACGCCGAACGACCTGTTCTGCACCGGCCACACCCAGCTCGCCAACGGCAACCTGCTGATCGCGGGCGGCACCAAGCGGTACGAGAAGCTGAAGGGCGACGTCACCAAGGCCGGCGGCCTGATGATCGTCCACAACGAGAACCCCGACAAGCCGATCACCCTGCCCGCGGGCACCAGGTTCCGGGGCAAGGAGAACGGCAAGACCTTCGTCTCCAAGGACCCGGTGGTCGTCGAGCGCGCGACGAAGAACTTCGACAAGAAGTCCGGCAAGTTCCTCGGCAACACCCCCGGTCTCGGCCGCATCTACGTCGAGGCGCAGAAGAGCGGCACCAAGTACGAGACCGGCACCCAGGACAACTACCGCATCCAGGGCCTGACCGGCGTCGACGCGCGCAACACGTACGGCATCGCGCAGAAGCTCGCGCTCGACAAGAAGGACTTCCAGGGGATCAGGGACGCGTACGAGTTCGATCCCGTCGCCGAGAAGTACATCAAGGTCGACCCGATGAAGGAGGCGCGCTGGTATCCGACGCTGACGACATTGAGCGACGGCAAGATTCTCAGTGTCTCCGGGCTCGACGACATCGGGCAGTTGGTACCCGGCAAGAACGAGGTCTTCGACCCGAAGACGAAGAAGTGGACTTACACACCGAAGGAGCGTCAGTTCCCCACGTATCCCGCGCTGTTCCTGATGCAGAACGGGAAGATCTTCTACTCGGGTTCCAACGCGGGATACGGGCCGGCCGACGTGGGACGCGAACCGGGGATCTGGGACGTGGCCACGAACAGGTTCACCAAGCTTCCCGGGCTGAGTGACGCGAAGCTGATGGAGACCTCCGGGACGGTGTTGCTCGCGCCGGCGCAGGACGAGCGGTACATGGTGATCGGGGGTGGCGGGGTCGGCGAGTCCCGGTTCTCGAGTGAGAAGACGCGGATCATCGACCTGAAGTCGGACGACCCCCGGTTCGCGGACGGGCCGTCCCTGGGCAAGGGGACGCGCTATCCGCAGGCGTCGGTGCTGCCCGACGACACCGTTCTGGTGTCCGGGGGCTCCGAGGACTATCGCGGGCGCGGGGACTCCAACATCCTCGAGGCGCGGATCTACCACCCGGACACCAATACGCTCGACCGGGTCGCCGATCCGCTGGTGGGGCGGAACTACCACTCCGGGTCGATTCTGCTGCCGGACGGGCGGGTGATGTTCTTCGGGTCGGACTCGTTGTACGGGGACGCGGCGAACACGAAGCCGGGGAAGTTCGAGCAGCGGATCGAGATCTATACGCCGCCGTATCTGTACCGGCATTCCCGGCCGTCGTTGGGAAGTGGGCCGAAGACCATTCCCCGGGGCGGGTCGGGGACGTTCACCTCACGGCATGCTTCCTCCATCAAGAAGGTGCGGTTGATCCGGCCCAGTGCGTCCACGCATGTGACGGATGTGGATCAGCGGTCCATCGCGTTGGATTTCACGGTGGCTGGGGACAAGGTGACGGTCACCGTGCCGAGGAATCGGAATCTGGTGCAGGGTGGGTGGTACATGCTGTTCGCGGATGATGAGCGCGGGACGCCCAGTAAGGCGCGGTGGGTTCGAGTGCCGTAGCGCTCCCGCGGGGTGCTGTTTGGGTGCGGGAGCGCTGTGGCTGGTCGCGCAACGCGGCGGATCCGCAGATCGATACAGCCCCGCACCCCTGGCACCGCATCGGAGAAAACTTCCGGGCACGCCTCGAGTTCAAGGCTTCAGCAACGCTGCGACCGGCACTACTGCATTGGTGGTCAAACTCATGAGCCCGTACCGGTCACGTTCTCGGGAAGTCTCCTCTTCGTCAAAATCTTCTTTTTTGCCGAAGTTGTACGACGACACGAAGTAATCGGTAGAATCCCAGCTCCACAGGGCCGCCACATAACGGGGCTTGCGCGTCACGTTGACGACGTTGTTATTGTGCTTCACCAGACCGCGATACAAGATGTATTCCCCGCAGTCTTTAGATCCACAGTAATACCGATCCTCCTTGTCCCACGAGAAATGCGCTGTCGAGAATTCATCATAGTCAATCTTCCCTCGATCCCTTCTCATCAGGTCAACGGACAGCACGGCTTCAATCATGTCATAGCTCGTATTTTGAGGGAGCTCTACTACATATTCCCAATGCGCTTGCTCGCCTGCGTCAAGCCAGTACCCCGGCTCCCAGGGCTGCCCTGTTTTTATGGTTACAAATTCAGGGTGTCGGGCGTAAATATCGTAATCCTCCCCGGCTTCGGCAATTTCTTTCCAGTCCTTCATCTTTTTGGTTGTCACAGATGAGTATTCGGCAGATCTCTCGTTGATCGAATAATCGGAGTTGATGAAATAAGCACCCACTGCCCCGACGTTCTTCACGTGGAACTTGACCGGGAGGTGAACAAAGGGGAGGTAAGGATCAGGCTGCGACTTTCCGAATTCCACTTTCATTTCCACAAGCGTGGGCACTGAAGATGGCTGATACATCGCAGAATACGCGAAATTGACGGTGGCGATCAGTGCCGTCGCAAACACGCCGGCCGCGAATCGTTTCGGATGCGGAATACCCGTCCATGGTTTATAGCGAATGATTACGTACAGTGCCCACAGAGACCAGGACCCAATGAGCAGAAACGCTCGTACATAAGGCACGTACTCCCTCTCCTGCAACCACATGAACAGGAAAAGGCCATTGGTCGAAATAGCAATTATGACACCGAGCGAGACCAATGCTCCAGAGAATCGCAGGCGCCGAATTCCCCAGTAATCGATTGCCGCGAATGCCGCTACGCCCTGTATCACGCCAGACAGGATGAACAGGCATCCTGTGATCCGTTGTGCGAATGTCAGCGCCCCGAAAGCATCAGGAATCCCGACGTCAATGAGAAGGGCCATGCAGCCGAGCAGCCCGACCATCATGAGTGTGATCGTTGTGCGCCTTCTCCAAGGGCGGTCGGGCCACGTTCCGCTGCCACCTCCGCGCCAACATATGGATGTCTGGTCTTCTAGATCCATTCCCTCGGGGTAGCCGAGACGCTTGAGGATCTTTCGCATCCCTCGCAATGACCAGGCGTAGCCCACCGTTTTCTCATGAATGGTGACGGCCCGAAGGCCGCGTTCGTCCGGCGGCTCAACAATCACCCATGGCTGAGTTCTCATGCGGTTAGTCTTGGATCCGAGTGAGCAATCCGCACGCCACGCTACTCCATTCGCATGTGCGCGACGCCGCTAAGGGCTGTCCCGTAATCCCTGGTGGATCAGCGTGCGGCGTCAGATGCGGTGCATCGCAAGGCGGAGGGACGTCCGCATACTGGATGTATGCGGACGTCCCGACAACGCGGCGAGGTGCCGTAGCTGTCGTCGCACGCCCGCCAGGGATTACGGGACAGCCCTTAGTGAGCCTTTTCCAACCTCAGCCTGAGCTGGTCAGGTGGAGGGTGAGGACGGCTTGGACGAGGCTCGTGATCCAGGTCGTCGAGCGGCGGAGCTTGCGGAGAAGTCGCCAGGACTTGAGGGTGGCGACGGCCTGTTCGACCAGCGCCCGGATCTTCGCGTGGGATCGGTTGACGGCCTGCTGGCCGGTGGACAGGCGGTCCCATCGGCCGCGGTAAGGGACGCGTACCGCGCCGCCTGCGCCCTGGTAGCCCTTGTCTGCCCAGCAGGTGATGCCGGCCTCGGTGAGAGCGGCGATGATGCCGTGCTCGCGAGCGGCCCTGACGTCATGGAGGGCACCGGGAAGGGCCGGTGAAGCCCACAGGAGACGGCCCTTCGGGTCGGCGATGACCTGCACATTCATGCCGTGCTTCTTGTGCTTGCCCGAGTAGAATGGCCGGTCGACAGCGATCCGGTCGATCGGCAGGAGCGTGCCGTCCAGGATCACGAACGCCTTCCTGCGCGCTGTGATCATCGCTGAGGCCAGGGGCGGGGCAATGGCGGCCAAGACGTCAACGGCCTCGTGTATGTAGCGATACACGGTCGCGATACCGACGCCGAACCCGGCGGCGAGTTGGGCGTAGGTGTCCCCGCACCGCAGGTGGGCAAGCACAAGCAGAGCCTGCCGGCCGACGGGAAGCCGCCGCCAGCGCGTCCCGACCTTGTGTCGCCGAGCCCACAGTTGCTCACTCAGGTAGCGCAGGGCGCGGCTGGACAGATCGATCGACGACGGGTAGGCAAGCAAACGGAGCTCCTGGCCAGCATGTGATTTTGGTCGTGACCCCAACTACCAGGAGCTTCGTCGCGTTGTACAGCTGGCCAACTCGCCTACGGCGCGATCAGGTTGGAAAAATGCCTTGAGAGAGGTCGAGGCCGGTTAGCGATGCTCACCCGGCTCAGCCAGCCGCCCGCAGCGGGCATCCGGTGCCAACACGTGCGTCGAGCTCGGCCCGCAGGGCGGCAAGCTGCGCCATACGCGCATCGATAACCTTGATCTTGTCCTTGAACAGCGCGGACAACGCCTCGGCGGTGTCGGGCGCGTTCCGCAGTTCCTCGCCGGTCTGTGCGATCTCGGCCAGCGAGAAGCCGAGCGTCTGTGCGGTGCGGACGTACTGCAGCCAGGGCACTGCTTCCGGCGGGAAGTCGCGATAACCGTTGGCCAGACGCCGCCCCGTGACGAGACCGATCTTCTCGTAGAAGCGGATGGTGTCCCTGGTCAGTCCCGCTTGCGCGGCCAGCTCCCCGATACGCACGGCTCTCCCTGAACTGCGGACTTGACCTTGGACAGTACTCCACTGTTTACCGTCGTGGCGTCCGTGCAGGAGACCAGCAGGAGCCTCGCCTTGTACCGTCTTTTCGCCCTTCCCACCCCGCCTATCTTCGCGTCGTACGCACAAGTGCTTGGTACGACCTCGTGGTCACAGCCGGTTTCGCCACGCCGTGGACCTACGCCCTGGTGCACGACGCGCTGTCGAAGATCGGTGACGCGCTCGGGCTGGGCGCCCTGCCTGCCCTCGACCCGATAGAGATCCTTTACGCGAATCTGATGGGTTCAGTGGTGGTTGTCTGGGCGCTGCTCCGGATCATCAGCCTGCTGCCAGTGCACGGACTGTTCGACGGCATCGCGCGCACGCTTTTCGCCGCGTGGCAGGCGTATGCGCTGGCACACGGTGCCCCGCGCTGGCTGTGGCTGTTCTTCGTTGCCGAGGTGGCGTTCGGCGTCGTCCAGCTTGTGCCGTGGTGGCGGGCTCGACGCACCGACCTTATGGACCCCTCTGCCGGACAACCGCTCGGCGACGCGGGCCGGCAATACCCAGACGAGTCTCTTGGCTGAAAACCTCAGTGGCCTCGTCACTCCGTCAGAAGCAACTGCCCTGCCAGCGCACCAGGTTGGAAAAGGCTCAGTGGCTTCAGTAGACGCCGGCGCAGTGCCGTTGCCGCCTCGCTCCCGCCCTGCCTGCAACAGAGACCAGCTCAGAGCCTTGTGCAGCATCCTTCAGGGGCGTGACTCTTCCGCGAGTTTCAAGGCGTAGGAGGGCCACCATTGGCCCGCCTTCGGGCCGCCCTTGCACTCGCCGTCCGACTCGCCTGGGCGCTTGATCCACAGGTAGGCGTCCACCAAGGGGTCTGCCGTGTGGGTTGTGGGGGTTTCGCCCAGGGCTCGGCCCGGGGGGTTGCACCAGCGTTCGTTCTGGTCGCCCCCCGTGTACGGGCCGTTGCCGTTGCGGCCGGTGTCGATGACGAAGTGTTTGTTGCCGACCTTGGCGGAGAGTTCCTTGCCGTAGGCGATGGAGTCCTCGGTGGAGTAGAAGTTGGAGACGTTGACGGAGAATCCGTCGGCGTGTTCGATGCCCGCGCGTCGCAGGGGGTCGTGGATGCGGGCGGGGTCGTCCCAGCCGGCGTTTCCGGCGTCGAGGTAGACCTTCGTGTTCTTCAGGGCCTTGAGTGTGGTGACGGCGCCGTCCAGGAGGTTGTAACGCTCCTCGTGGAACGCGTCCTGGGTGCAGCCGTCGACCAGGTGCAGCACGGCGTCCGGTTCCAGGATCACCGTGGCGGGGCGGTCGCCGATGCCCTTGGCCACGCCGTCGATCCAGGCGCGGTAGGCGTTGCCGTCGGCGGCGCCGCCCTGTGAGTACTGGCCGCAGTCGCGGTGCGGGATGTTGTAGAGGACGAGGAGCGCGGTGCGGCCGGCCTGGTCGGCGGCCTCGGTGAAGCCGCGGGCCTGTTGCTCCGGGTTCTCCGGGAGGATCCACTCGCCGGTCGGCTGCTCGGCGATCTTGCGGATCTGCTCGGCGTCCGTCTTCTCGCCTCTCTTCTCGTACGCGGCGACCTGCCGTGCCGCGTTGCCGTCCGGGTTGACCCAGAACGGGTTGGTGCCCTTGGGCTGCTGGGTGATCCGGGCCCCCTGTTCGGGCCGCTCGGGTTTCCCGTCCTCGCCCTCTCCCGACGACGAACATCCGGTGATCAGCAGCGCCGCCCCCAGCGCAGCCATGACCCCCCTGCTGACGTACATCCAACTCCCCCTTGGCTCACGCCAGTTCACGTACCAATCCTGACATACACCCAATCATGCCCACGAGGTGCCCGAGGCGTTGTCGGAGAGCTGTTACGCGCCAGGGGGCTGGGCTCACACACCCGTTCCCGTCAGGTACGCCGACACGATCACGTTGGCCGTGTAGCCACCGCTCGCGCGGTCGAAGGTGCCGCCGCAGGTGATCAGCCGCAGTTCGGCGCGGCCCGGCCGGTGGGGGCCGTAGGCACGGTCGGCGTCGAAGTGGTCGCTGCCGACGACCTCGACGTCGTCGACGGTGAACTCGGCGATCCTGCCGTCGTCCCGGACCACACGGACCCTGTTCCCCGGGTGCAGGGTGCCGATCTTGTAGAAGACGGCGGGCCGGGTCTCCGTGTCGACGTGGCCCACCATCAGCGCGGTGCCGGCCGCCCCCGGCTTCGCTCCGGCCGCGTACCAGGCCACGACGCCCGCCTGGTCGTAGGGCGGCGGATCGATCGCGCCCCGCGCGTCCAGGCCGCGGCCCACGACCGGTGCCTGCACGTTCAGGTCGGGGATGTCGATGCGCTGTGGGAGGGCGTCTCGCAGGGGCTTGGCGGCGGGCGGCAGATCGGCCTCGGCCTTCGGGGGGCGGCCGACCGCGGCCAGGTCCCCCGTGGTCGACCCCGACGCCCCCCGCCGTACGTCGGTCACCTCGCGGCCCCACAGCCACAGCCCGAGCAGCACCAGGGTCCAGGTCAGGAGCGTGAGCAGCCGTCCGGCACCGGAGGAGCGTTCACCGTCGGACATGGGTCAGTCCGTTCCGCGGCTCCGCCGGACGCTGCGGAGGGCGACGGCCACCGCGGCGACTCCGGCGAGGACGAGGCCGGTCACCGCCTGGGCGGCGCCGGGGCCGGCCGCGCGGGCGTCGTCGACGTCGACGGAGGAGTCGGCCACGGAGGAGTCGGCCACGGAGGAGGAGAGGTGGGCGGTGCCGCCGCCGCCCGCGTGGACCGGGGCGACGGGAGAGGTGTGCGGTGACGGGGTGGAGCGGTGGGGGCCGTGTCCGACGGGCCTGGTCACGACGGTGAGGGCGCCCTTGAGGTCGGACCCGGCGCAGGAGACCCTGACGTCGTACGAGCCGGCCCGCACCGAGGACCGGACGCGGGTCTCGCCGACGAGGGTGCCCTCCCCGCCGGAGAGGTGTGCGTCGGTGACGAACGCGGCCGACGCCGCCGTGGCCGTCGTACCGGTGCATCCGCTGACCCGCACGCCGATGTCGGTGCCGGGGGCGGGGGTCGAGGGGGTCACCGAGAGGCCGGGTCCGTCCGCCGCGTACGCGGTCGGGGCGAGGGCGGCGACGGTGACGGCGGCACCCGCACAGAGTGTGACTTTCAGTGAGCGCATCGTGAAACCTCCAGCTCTCTGGAGACTCCCCCGCGCGGCCCGCCCACGCATCCGCTGGGCGGAACCACTGCTCCGTACGGGTTACCTGTGCGCTGCTCTCAGATCCGGTCCACCAGGTCCGCGATCGAGTCGACGACCTTCGACGGCCGGTACGGGAAGTTCTCGACCTGCGCCGGCGTGGTCAGGCCGGTGAGCACCAGGAAGGTCTGCATCCCGGCCTCCATGCCGGCCAGGACGTCGGTGTCCATGCGGTCGCCGATCATCGCGCTGGTCTCGGAGTGCGCGCCGATGGCGTTGAGCCCGGTGCGCATCATCAGCGGGTTCGGCTTGCCCGCGAAGTACGGCTTCTTGCCGGTGGCCTTGGTGATCAGCGCGGCGACCGCGCCGGTCGCGGGGAGCGGGCCCTCGGTGGAGGGGCCGGTCTCGTCCGGGTTGGTGCAGATGAACCGGGCGCCGGCGTTGATGAGCCGTACGGCCTTGGTCATGGCCTCGAAGGAGTAGGTGCGGGTCTCTCCGAGGACCACGTAGTCGGGCTCGTGGTCGGTGAGGATGTAGCCGATGTCGTGCAGCGCGGTGGTCAGACCGGCCTCGCCGATGACGTACGCCGAACCGCACGGCCGCTGGTCGTCCAGGAACTTGGCGGTGGCCAGGGCGGAGGTCCAGATGTTCTCGATCGGCACGTCCAGGCCCATGCGACGCAGCCGTGCGTGCAGGTCGCGCGGGGTGTAGATCGAGTTGTTGGTCAGCACCAGGAACGGCTTGCCGGACTCCCGCAGCTTCTTCAGGAAGGCGTCGGCGCCGGGGATCGGGATGCCCTCGTGGATGAGCACACCGTCCATGTCGGTGAGCCACGACTCGATGGGCCTGCGGTCTGCCATGTGCGGGATCTCCTGCCGGACGCCGTACTGCGTGAGCCCCAGCCTAGACACAGGCCGGATCTTGAGGGAACGCGGGGATGGCGGTGAATGCAGGGATTACGGGATTTGTAAGGCTTGCAGGGAATCAGCGCCGTCTGCGCACCAGCAGCAGCGCACCTCCTACGAGGAGCAGGGCGACGGTCGCGGCGATGGCCCCGCCGGGCGAGGTGAGGCCGGTGCTGGCGAGCTCGTCGGCGAAGGGCAGCCGGTCGATCCGTTCGGGGGGTGAGGACTCGGGCGAGGGGTCGGAGTCGGGGTCGCGATTGGGGTCGGGATCGGCTGCTCCCCTCTCGACCGTGAACCGATAGTCGTTGGACTGTCCCACCCAGTCCCCGTCCTCCTCGTGCCGCTGTACGACCGCCGCGTTGACGGTCACCTCGTTCGGCACGGCGTCCGAGGTGAGCGCCAGCCGCACCTTCACACTGAGCGTCGCTCCGGGCCCGACGGTGAACCCGGGGAAACCGTCGTCGAAGGCCCCGACCAGCTCGTCCTGGTCCGTCGTCACGAAGTGGACGGGGTGGGGCCGCTCCCCGTCGTAGAACTCCAGCCGCGGCTGCGAGGCCACGAGCGCGCGCTTCGCGTCGACCAGCACGACGACGGGGTGAATGGCGGCGCAGGTGCGGGAGGTGGTGTTGGTGAGATCCACATACCAGGTGCCGTACCCGCCCCCGGCCTCGTAGGAGTCCTGCCCACCCTGAATGCGTGTGGTGAGCGGGAACTGCCCTTCCTCACCACCGGCTCCGCAGACAGGCTCTCGCACCGCGTGCGCGGGTGTCGCGGCCACGGGGAGCAGGAGGGCGGCGGCGGCCAGGCAGAGAGGGGCGGCGGGAGTGCACAGTCGCATGAACACATGAGCTTGGTGGATGGGGAGGGGAGTGGGGAGCCGGCGGGCCGGTAGGTACCTCGAACGGCCCCGGTATTCCGCCCGTTCAGCGGCGCCCGTCGGCACCCGCCGCGGCGAGGCCCTCGAAAACCAGTGGATCAGCGCCGCTGTGCGCCATTACCGTGCTGCCGAACCGAGTCGTCTGGGTAAGGACGTGCCGTTGTACACCGTGTGAGACCTCCCGAGTGCTGATTTGTCGCGCGTCGCGCCTGTGCGCCGCGCTCCTTTCTGCTGCGGACTTCTCACTGAAATCGGTGTATTTCTGTGCTCAATAGCTGGGTGGTCATGCCCACCTGCCTGCCTCTCGTTCTCCGTCGATGCCACGCGTGCGCGTCCGAGCGCTTCCGGGCCAACGGCAAGTTCCGCGTCAACGCCAACCACAAACTCATCGACGCCTGGCTCCTCGCGCTCTGTACCGGTTGCGGGGAAACCACGAAGCTCACGGTCCTGGAGCGGATGAACGTGCGCTCCGTTCGACCTGAGCTGCTGGACCGGATGCATGACAACGACCTGGGGCTGGCAGCCGAGCTGCTCCAGGATCCGGTCGTGCGGCGCCGTAACCGCATCGCCCTCGACTGGGACGACGCCTGGCGTCTCGACACCGGCGGATCGGATCACCTGGACCGCGAGGTGATCGACATCTCGGTCCGTTTCGCGGCGCGGATTCCCGTCCGGCCGGTGCGACTGATCGCCGAAGGCTGCGGTCTCTCCCGGGCCGAGGTCGAGAGACTGATCACGGAGGGGAACCTCGTCTCAGCAGTCCGGCTGACCGGCAAGCTCTCGGGCGACTTCACCTTCACGCTCAAGCGCTAGTCCCGCGATATCGCGGGCAGTCGTGCCGCTGGGGCGGCACGGGTGGGCGCGCGGCACCCTGTCAACGCCGGGCTGCGCGACCCACCCGCGCCGACCCGCAAGCACAGCGTCCCTCAGACGTCCCCCCGCCCGAACAACGGCCCCAGCAACAACTGAGCCGCGCCCACCGCAACCCCCCACACCCCGCCGGAGGCAACCCGCACGGGCACCGCGCTCCCCGTCGCCCCCTCCCGCCGAGCCAGTTCCTCCAGCACCCCCGCGACCCCCCGTACGAACCGCTCCGGCGCCTCCTCCACCGTCCGCCCACCCAGCAACACCAGATCGATGTCCAGCAGGGCCACCAGATTCGCCGTCCCCGCCCCCAGCACCCGCGCCGCCTCCTCCGCGTCCCCCCGCCTCATGGCCTCCAGACACAGCACCTCGATGCAGCCCCGGTTCCCGCACGAACACACCGGCCCGTCCAGCTGGATCACCTGGTGCCCGAACTCCCCCGCCCCGGTCCGCGCCCCCCGGTGCAGCAGCCCGCCTATCACCAGCCCGGCCCCCAGCCCCGTACCGAGGTGCAGATAGGCGAAGGATCCGCTCTCGCCCGCCACGGCCAGCCCCAACGCCGCCGCGTTCGTGTCCTTGTCGACCACCACCGGCACCCCCAGCCGCGGCGCCAGCGCGTCCCGCAGCGGAAATCCGTCCCACTCGGGAAACCCGGTGACCCGGTGCAGCACTCCGCGCGCGTGGTCGAGCGGCCCGGGGAGCGCGACGCCGAGCCCGAGAAGTGATCCGTAGGCGGCCAGTGAGCCGGAGCCCGAGCCCACGCCCCAGCCCGATCCGAGGCTCCAGCCAGTGCCCTCCGAGCCCGGCTCCGGTTCCGCGGTGGGCCCGAGCACCTCCGCCACCAGCCCCTCCGCGTCCCGGGCCACGGCCGAGACGACCGCGTCCGCTCCCGCCCCGAGGTCCAGCGCGGCGCGCCGCTCCCCGACCACCGCCCCGGCGAGGTCGACGAGCACCGTCCGCAACTCGTCCCGGTCGAGATGCACGCCCACCGCGTGCCCGGCCTCCGGCACCAGCCGCAACGTCGTGGGCGGCTTGCCCCCCGTGGAGGCCCCGCGGCCCGCCTCCGCCACCAGCCCGTCCTCCCGAAGCCGGGCCGTGATCTTGCTGACCGCCTGCGGGGTGAGTCCGGTGCGCTCGGCGAGGTCGAGCCGGCTGATGCCCCCCGGTCCCGCCGTACGCAGCAGATCGAGGACGAGCGCGGTGTTGTGACTGCGCAGGGCGAACAGGTTCGCACCGACGGAAGAGCCCTTCATGCCCCCTATTGTCCTCCCTGCTTGCACTTTGGCAACAGCGTTGCGAAAGTGGAGGTCATGACTGGACGCAAGACTGGTGACACCGCCCTCCGCGTGGGCCTCGTCGGCTACGGCCTCGCCGGCTCCGTGTTCCACGCCCCGCTGATCGCCGCCACCGAGGGCCTCGTCCTCGACACGGTGGTCACCTCGAACCCGGAGCGGCAGCAGCAGGCCCGCGCGGAGTTCCCGGACGTGCGCACGGTGGCCGGTCCGGACGAGTTGTTCGAGCGGGCCGGGGACCTGGACCTCGTCGTCGTCGCGTCCCCGAACAAGACCCACGTCCCGCTCGCGACCACCGCCCTCGAGGCCGGTCTGCCGGTCGTCGTCGACAAGCCCGTCGCCGGTACGGCGGCCGAGGCGCGCACCCTCGCGGCCCTCGCCGAGGAGCGCGGCCTGCTGCTCTCGGTCTTCCAGAACCGCCGCTGGGACAACGACTTCCTGACTCTGCGAAGGCTGCTCGACGCGGGCGAGCTGGGTGACGTGTGGCGCTTCGAGTCGCGTTTCGAGCGCTGGCGCCCGCAGCTGAAGGGCGGCTGGCGCGAGTCCGGCGACCCCGCAGAGATCGGAGGTCTGCTCTACGACCTCGGCAGCCATGTCGTCGACCAGGCACTGGCCCTCTTCGGTCCCGTCACCCAGGTCTACGCCGAGTCGGACATCCGCCGACCCGGCGCCCAGACGGACGACGACACCTTCATCGCGCTCACCCACGCCGGCGGCGTCCGCTCCCACCTGTACGTCTCCGCGACGACCGCCCAACTCGGCCCCCGCTTCCGGGTGCTGGGCTCGCGGGCGGGCTACGTGAAGTACGGCCTGGACCCGCAGGAGGCGGCGCTGCGGGAGGGGCAGCGACCCGGCACCACCCCCGACTGGGGCACGGAGCCCGAAGAAATGTGGGGCCGAGTCGGCGCCGGAGAGTCCCCGCTGACCGGCGGCGGCCGCCCGGAACCCACCCTCCCCGGCGACTACCCGGCCTACTATGCGGCCGTGGCCAAGGCACTGCTGGACGGCGGCCCCAACCCGGTGACCGCCCTGGAGGCGGCCGCCGCCCTCGACGTACTGAAGGCGGCCCGCCGTTCGGCACAGGAGAAGGTGGCGGTGACGCTGTGACGCACAACCAGGAAATCACCCCGAAGTTCCACCCCGAGCTCACCCCGCCGCTGGAGGAGCTCGAGGCCCAGGAACGCCGTCTGGTCTTCCGGCAGTTCACCCACGACGACGCCTGGGAGCTCGGCTCCCTCCTCGTCGACCTGGCCCGGGAGCGGCAGGCCCCCCTCGCCATCGACATCCACCGCGCCGGCCAGCAGCTCTTCCACGCCGCCCTGCCGGGCTCGACCCCCGACAACGACGCCTGGATCGCCCGCAAGCGCCGGGTCGTGGAACGCTACGGCCACGCGTCGTACCTGGTCGGCGCCCGTTTCCGGGCGAAGGGCACGACGTTCGAGGAGTCCTCCCGCCTGGACCCTGACGTGTACGCGGCCCACGGCGGCTCCTTCCCGATCCATGTCGAGGGCGTGGGCGTGATCGGCGCGGTCACGGTCTCCGGGCTGCCGCAGTTGCAGGACCACCGGTTCGTGGTGGAGGCGCTGGAGCAGTTCCTGAAGATGTAGAGCCCGCAGGGCCTGTCGGGAATGCCGACCGAGGTCCCTCCCGTTGGCACGTGCTGTACGCGTGATGATCAACGGGCACAGCGCCCCCTTCCGGAGGGACCGGTCAACCGATGAGCAACGCACTGAGGGAAACCGTCGGACGGTACGGCATCTGGAGCGTCGGTCTGCGCTCCGAGGACCCGGACCGCCGCGGCGAACTCGCCGAGGCCACCGCGGAGCTGGAGGAACTCGGTTACGGAGCGCTCTGGCTGGGCGGCAACAGCTCCGCCCAGCACGCCGCCCCGCTCATCGAGGCCACCTCGCGAATCGCCGTCGGCACCAGCATCCAGAGCATCTGGCAGCACGAGCCCGCCGACAGCGCGGCCGCCCTCGCCGACCTGGAGGCGGCCCACCCCGGCCGCTTCGTCCTGGGCCTCGGGGTGAGCCACGCCCGGCTGGCGGAGCAGTACCGCCGCCCCTACTCGGCCCTGGTCTCCTACCTCGACGACCTGGACGCGGCGGGCGCACCGGCGGACCGCCGCGTCCTGGCCGCCCTCGGCCCCAAGTCCCTGGAGCTGACCCGGGACCGGGCCGCCGGCGCGATCCCGTACCTGGTCACCCCCGAACACACCGCCTACGCCCGCGAGATCCTCGGCGAGACCCCGCTCCTCGCCCCCGAGCTGGCGGTCGTCCTGGAAACGGACCCGACCCGCGCCCGCGCACTGGCCCGCGAGTTCCTCGCCATCTACCTCCCCCTCCCCAACTACACCAACAACTTCCTCCGCCACGGCTTCACCGAGGAAGACCTGACCGACGGCGGCAGCGACCGCCTGGTCGACGCCCTGGTCGCCTGGGGCGACGAGACCCGGATCCACGAACGGATCAAGGCTTTCGAGCAGGCAGGCGCCGACCACTTGGCGTTGCAGGTGGTCGACGGGGGTTCACGGGACAACCTCCCGAGGGAAGCCTGGCGCGCGCTCGCTTCCCTGCTGGCGTAAGCGGAAGCACCGCTGAGGGGCGCGGGGCTGTATCGATGTGCGGCTCCGCCGCGTGGGCGCGACAAGCCACCCCCAACCCGCAGCCGCCAACGCACCGCAGCTCCCGCCCCCTCACGCGTCCTTGAACACCTGCCTCTGCCGCCCGAGCCCGTCAATCTCCAGCTCAACAACATCCCCCGCCCGCAGATAAGGCTTCGGCTCGGGCCGCCCCAACGCCACCCCCGCCGGCGTCCCCGTATTGATCACATCACCGGGATACAGCGTCATGAACTGACTGACGTACCGAACAACCTCCCCCACGGCAAAGATCTGCTCCGCCGTCGTCCCGTCCTGCTTCAACTCCCCGTTCACCCACAACCGCAGCCCCAGCTTCTGCGGATCCGGCACCTCGTCCGCCGTCACCAGCCACGGCCCGAGCGGGTTGAACGTCTCGCAGTTCTTGCCCTTGTCCCAGGTCCCGCCGCGCTCGATCTGGAACTCCCGCTCGGACACGTCGTGCGCCACGGCGTACCCGGCGACATGCGCGAGCGCCTCCCCCGCGGACTCCACATAGCGGGCGGTACGTCCGATGACGACCGCGAGCTCGACCTCCCAGTCGGTCTTCACCGACCCGCGGGGGACCAGCACCGTGTCGTACGGCCCGACGACCGTGTCCGCCGCCTTGAAGAAGACGACCGGCTCGGCGGGCGGCTCGGCGCCGGTCTCACGGGCGTGGTCGTGGTAGTTGAGCCCGATGCACACGATCTTGCCGATGCGGGCCAGCGGCGGCCCGATCCGCAGCCCGGTCGCGTCCAGCGCGGGCAGCTCACCGGCGTCGGCCGCGGCCCGGATCCGGCCGAGCGCGGTGTCGTCGGAGAGCAGCGCCCCGTCGATGTCCGTCACGACGCCGGACAGGTCCCGCAGGGTCCCCTCGGCGTCGAGCAGCGCGGGCCGCTCCGCTCCCGGCGTACCGACTCTCAGCAGCTTCATGATCACATCTCCTCGATCGCGGGCACCCGGCCGACGGGTGCGGCCGGAGTGCGGCCGGAGGTGCAGCCGGGGCGCAGCCATCGGAGGTCTGGCTGATCCTCCAAGCTCCGTGGTCAGTCCGCAAGAGCCGGTTCACGGACTGGACCGGTCCGGTGGAGGGCGGCCCGCTCGACGGCGCTCCAGGTCGTACTGGTCACCACGTACAGGGCGGCGGCCAGCGGTACGACCGCCACGGTGATCAGGGTGAAGAAGGACATGAACGGCATGAGCTTGCTGACCGCGCCGAGCCCGGGCAGCTGCTGCGCCTGCTCACCGGTGTCGGCCACCGGTAGCGCCCCGGGGCCGCCCGTGGCCATCATCCGCTTGGTCCGCCCGTAGTTGAACCAGGCGACGGCGGCGACGACCGCGAACAGCGCGAGGTAGACGACCCCCGCCTCTCCGAACACGCCCCCGCCGGACAGCGCGTCCGCCCAGCGGTCGCCGAGGGGTGCGGCGAACAGCTCGTGGGAGAGCAGCCCGTTGGCCTCACCGCCGATCGTCGTGCTGGAGAAGAGGTGGTAGAGCAGGAAGAACGCGGGCAGCTGGAACAGGCTCGGCAGACAGCCCGCCACCGGCGACACCTTCTCCTCCCTGTGCAGTTCGAGGACCGCCTTCTGCAGTTTCTCGGGGTCCTTCGCGTGCTTCTTGCGCAGCTCGGCGATCCGCGGCCGCAGCACGGCCTGGGCTCGCTGTCCGCGCGCGGCGGCCCGGGACAGGGGGTGCACGAGCAGTCGTACGAGCGCGGTGAACAGGACGATCGCGGCGGCGGCCGCGGAGGCGCCGAAGAGAGGTCGGAGCAGCTCGGCGAGCTGCTCGACGAGGTGGGCGAAGACGGACATGGGTGAGCCCTCCGAGGGGTCTCGTCGTGCCGAAGAAAGTGGGATACGGCATGACGACCCGCGCGGGGTCACGGGACTGCTGGTGGTGCGAGTTCGTGCCTACGCGGTGGTCGCCGGGAGGGCGTGTCCGGGCGCCCGGGGCCGTATGCGCCCCTTGGCGTCGGGATCGCGCTGGGGCAGGAACGCCGTACGGCGGGCACGGTCTCGTATCGCCGTGCGCACGCGGGTGGGCGGCACGGTGGGAGCGCTGCGGGAGGCGAGGAGGGAGCAGACGAGGAGCGCGGAGCTCGCCGCGGCGGTCGCGGCGAGCGCGACGGTGGCGGTGAGGCTGCCGGTGTCGAGCAGCGCGGTCTGCAGGACCAGGAACAGCAGCACGGCGGCGGGACGCAGCCTCGCCCAGCTCTGGATCATCGACGCCCCCCTCTCGTACACGCGTGCCACCCCTGGTCGGTCGTCATCGGTTATACCGGATCCGGTCCGAAGGACCGCAAGAGCCCCTTCAGCCGAAACGCGACCGGATGCGGGACCGGAAGCGGACCGGAACCGACTCCCCCCGGCACCCCTCACAACGTCCCGGACCGGCGCGACGGTTCCGCGTGCGGGAAATTCGTCGTCACATCGCGCTGGCGATGAGGACTTCGAGTTGCTCGGCGGTGTCGTCGAGCGGCTGGGCGCTGCGCTTGGCCCGGCACATGGCCACCGTGCCCTCGACGGCCGCGACGACGAGGGTCGCGAGCTGCGCCGCCCGCCCGGCCTCGACACCGTGCTGCCGTAGCGAGGCGGCGAGCAGGTTCTCCCACTCCTCGAAGACCTCGGCGGCGGCCGCCAGGGCGGGCGGCACCTCGTCCGCCGGAGGCTCCTCGATGGAGACGGCGAGGACGGGGCAGCCCGCGCGGAAGTCACTCTCGACGACGATCTTCCGCCACAGGGCGAGGAAGGCACGCAGCCCGGCGACGGGCCCCGCTTCGAGTTCCCGGCGCAGGCTGCGGGCCACCCACTCCCCCGTGAAACGCACCGCCTCCGTGGCCAGCTGCTGCTTGCCCTCGGGGAAGTAGTGGTACGTCGAGCCCAGCGGCGCCTTCGCGTGCTTGGCCATCTCCCGGATACTCGTGGCATTCAGCCCACGCCGACTGATCATGTCGGCGGCACCGGCGACGATCCGCTCACGCGAGGGTGAACTGCTCTTGGGCACCTGGCACTCCCCAATAGACCATGACGACCGTCATAGTCTAGCTTGACCTGCTTTGATGGCTCAGAATGTGTAGTTGATCGTCTTTTCCCGCATCATCTTCTCCAGCTCCGCGTCCGACAGCGGGTGCAGGGTGTTCAGGAGATGGCGCAGTCCGGATTCGTCGAGGGTCCAGCTGCTGACCTCGATCTCCACGTTCCGCCGGCGGCGGGTGAGGGTGACGGTGTGTTGGCCGGGGAGGTCGCGGGCCAGGCGCATCTCGCCGTGCGCGTCCACCGTGCAGGTCTCGCCCTTGAGCAGGACTTCGGGGCAACGGAGTGCCGGTGTGATCGGTGGGCGCAGGATGAGGTCTGCGTACGCGGTCCGGTCCGGCTGGACGGGGCCGTACACGACGCTGAAGTAGGCGGGGCCGACCTCGGCACGGGCCAACTGCATGCCGGGCGGCGCGGCGCCCATGTACAGCAGCTCCGGATGCTCCCGGTACCGCGCGACCTCCGCCTCGTTCCGGTGCTGCTGCGCCTGCCCCGGGCCGACGAAGCCCCCGTAGGCCACCCCGGCCGCCAGCACGGCCACCGCCCCCAGCCGTACCCACCGGCTCGGCACGAAGAACGCCGCGGCCACGGCGTACGGCACCCCGGTCAACGCGAACCGGGCACTGGCGCTCCCCAGGTCGACGCCCCCGTCGTAGGCGGCCAGACCCGCCACGACGCCAAGCGTGCCGAGGACGAACACCAGCACCGCCCAGCCGAGCCGCTGCGGCAGGGAGCCGCAGAGCGGCACCACACTCCGCGCCGAAATGCCCACCGTGGCCAGCAGGAACACCGACAGCGGCACACCCACCAGGACGACCGGCACCGCCGCACCGTTCCCACCACCCCATGCCGACAGCACCACCGCGAAGCCGAGCGCCGGCACCACGGCCGCCGTCATCGCCCAGACCAGGAAGAGATGCAGGGCTATCGGCGCCCCTTTGCCACTCGTCATACGCGAAGCCTGTCAACGCGCGACCTGGCGCACATGAGTGCGCGTACTCATAAGTCAGAAGCCCGGGCGGCCGTTCAGCGTGGCCGCATCGAGGTGAGCTTGCCCCACACCACCAGGCGGTACCTGGAGGTGTACTCCGGGGTGCAGGTGGTGAGCGTGAGGTAGTAGCCGGGGTCGGTGTAGCCGTAGGCGGGGTGCGTGGTGCTCCTCGGCACCGGCGCGATGGTGGTGCCGTCCCGGGCGGAGGTGCGCGGGAGCGTCCGGTCGACGGTGTACGTGTAGACCGCGCCGCGGGTCTCGACCTGGACCGTGTCGCCCTTGCGGAGCCGGTTGACGTACCGGAAGGGCTCGCCATGGGTGTTCCGGTGCCCGGCGACCGCGAAGTTGCCCGCCTGGCCGGGCTGTTGCGTGCCGGTGTAGTGGCCGACGTAGCCCTTGTCGAGGACGTGACGCTTGCTGGTGCCTTCGGCGACGGGGACGCGGAGGTTGAGGCGGGGGATGGTGAGGATGGCGTAGGCGCGGGAGTCGTCCAGGGTGGTCGCGGCGGTGGTGCCACCGCTGTGCGGTCGGACCCCGCCACCGGTGGCGGGGTCCGGGGCGGATGACGTACGCGCGCGTGTGCCCGCATCGCCGGACGACGTACGGGACCCGTCACTCCCGGCGTCGAGGCCGAGGTCGGCGTCGGAGCCGGCGTCGGAGTCGGGGTCGGCCCACTGCCTTTCCAGCGCCTCGACCGTCCGGCCCGCCCCCTCCTTGGCCTCCCGGTTGGTCCACCACAACTGGTGGGCGACGAAGAGCAAAAGGAGGACCCCGACGGTGACGAGGACCTCCGCACCGCCCCACAGCACGCGCCGACGCAGGGCGCGGCGCCGCCGGGTGCTGTGCCGTACGACGGGAACCCGCACGCGGACGCCTCCTTCACCGGGGCTGGCGGCACGATAAGGGGCGGGGCGCGAGGTCTCCAGAGGCACGCGCGCGTGGGTCCGCGTTCGCTCGCCCGAACACTTCCTCCACAGGTTTGAGAAAGGGCTGTCAGAACTCTCGACAACCTCACAGGTCACACCTGATGCTTCGTGTCGACCTGGACGGGACGAACAGGCCACGACGCCGGTCGGACGGCCGGCCGTCGGTCGAATCATCGAAGCGGAGAAGCCATGATCCGACGCAGGACACTGCTGACGGCCACCGGCGGAGCGATCCTCGGGAGCGCGCTCGCGACGGGCACCGCGCGGGCGGACGCGACGATCGCCGTCAACCCCGGCACGACGTACGGCACCTGGGAGGGCTGGGGCACCTCCCTGGCCTGGTGGGGCAACGTCTTCGGCAACCGCGACGACTTCGCCGACATCTTCTTCACCACGAAGTCGGTGGCGTACGGCGGTAGGACGCTTCCCGGCCTGGGCCTGAACATCGCCCGCTACAACCTGGGCGCGTGCAGCCCGAACAGCGTCGGCGGCGAGAGCATGGTCGCCTCCCCCAACATCCCGGCGTTCAAGCAGATCGAGGGCTACTGGCAGGACTGGAACAACGAGGACCCGACGTCCTCGGCCTGGGACTGGACGGCCGACGCGAACCAGCGCGCGATGCTGGTGAAGGCGACCCAGCGGGGCGCGACCAGCGAGCTCTTCGCCAACTCCCCCATGTGGTGGATGTGCAAGAACCACAACCCGTCGGGCGCCTCGGACGGCGGCAACAACCTCCAGACCTGGAACTACCGCCAGCACGCCTCCCACCTGGCCGCGGTCGCCCTGCGCGCCAAGAACAACTGGGGCGTGAACTTCGCGACGGTCGACCCCTTCAACGAGCCGAGCTCCAGCTGGTGGACGGCGACGGGCACCCAGGAGGGCTGCCACATGGACGCGACGGTCCAGTCGGCCGTACTGCCGTACATGAGAAGCGAGTTGGACAAGCGCGGCCTGACCGGCGTGCGGATCTCCGCCTCCGACGAGACGAACTACGACACGGCCCGCTCGACCTGGAGCGCCTTCTCCTCCTCCACCAAGGCCCTGGTCAACCAGGTCAACGTGCACGGCTACCAGGGCTCGGGCGGCCGCCGCGACCTCCTCTACACCGACGTGGTCACGACGTCCGGCAAGAAGCTGTGGAACTCGGAGACCGGCGACAAGGACGCCACCGGCCTCACCATGGCGTCGAACCTCTGCTACGACTTCCGCTGGCTGCACCCCACGGCCTGGGTGTACTGGCAGGTCATGGACCCGAGCACGGGCTGGGCGATGATCGCCTACGACCAGAACACGCTCCAGCCGACCACCATCCAGACGAAGTACTACGTGATGGCCCAGTTCAGCCGCCACATCCGCCCCGGCATGAAGATCCTCGACACGGGCGTGAGCTACGCGGCGGCAGGCTACGACGCGTCCGCGAAGCGCCTGGTCATCGTCGCCGTGAACACCTCCACGTCGGCCCAGACCCTGACCTTCGACCTCTCCCGCTTCACCACGGTGACGGGCGGCTCGGGCGGCCTGGTCCCCCGCTGGCACACCCAGACGGCGGGCGGCGGCGACCTCTACACCTCCCACTCGGACATCAAGCTGAACGGGAAGACCGTGGCGGTGCCGTTCGCGGCACAGTCGGTGCAGACGTTGCAGGTGGATGGGGTGACGGTGTAGGTGCCTGTGTAAGGGCCGCTTCTTCCCTCCTCTCTCCTCTTTTCTGTCAGCCCTGGGCAGTACGGTGTCTGCCATGCGCCCCGACACGCCCGCCGAAAACGTCGACCACCCCGCCGAAGCGGCACGCCTGGAGCGGACCGCCGGCCTGTACCCGGAGGACGCCGAGGCCCTGCTCCTGCAGGCCGCGGCCCACCTGGAACTGTCCGGCGACCGCCCCGCCGCGACCACCCTCTACGACCGCCTGCTGTCCTCCGCCGACGGCCTCGACAACCCCCACCTGGTCCGCGCCCTCAAGGCCTCGAACCTCTGGGAGTACGGCCACGAGGCGGAGGCCCGCGCGATCATCGACGGCCTCCGCGCCGCCGCCCCGCGCGACCCGGCCCCCTGGGTGATCGTCGCGGAGGCCCTCGAGAACCACGACGAGCTGGAAGCGGCGCAGAAGACGTTCACGGAGGGCGCGGAGCTACTCATCCCGGAGGGCGCGGAGCCCCCGTACGCCACCCACGCGTTGTTGTTCGGCCGCCACAGGGTCCGCCGCATGCTCGGCATCGGCCACGACGAGTGGGACATGCTGGCCGACACCCTCCACTCCTCCCCGGTCTCCCTCGACGAACTCCACGACCCCAAGCGCGTCTGGTCCCTCGGCTCGGACAACCCGGCGGAACTGGAGGCGGAGATCTCCCGGCTGAGGGCTGAGCTGGGGACGTACCGCGAGGCCCTGTCCCGCCCGTTCCCGGTGGCGGTGCTGCACTGGCCGGCGGGGGAACTGGCGGAGCTGGTGGCTGCTTATCCCTCCCTGGAGGCGGAGTACCCGTCCCACGAGTCCCACCTCGCGACCATAGAGGCATCCCTGAGAGAGCTGGCGGCCTCCGGCACCCCGAACCTGGGAATCGTCACGGGCACGGTCCCGTCGTACGAGGCGTTCGCGGCGTCGGAACTGTCCTCCCCCGGCGACATGGCGCTGCTGCCGCAGTACGCGACGACTCTGGCAGCGCGGGGCCGGGCGGTGGCTTGGCCCCCGCAGCGGACGGCGGCTTGCTGGTGCGGGTCGGGGCGAACTTACGGGGAGTGCCACGGGCTCGCGGCCTGATCTCGCTGTCAACACCGATACATACGGCCCGCCAGGCGCCCTGGCGGGCTTTCGGCATGCAAGGAAAGCAGACGCCGCCTCAAACAGCATCGCCCCTCACAACGCGAGAGCCGCCGATCCACCCGGCGTGCAGGCGAGGCGCGATCGCGCCCCCGACCCCGGCCCACATCGAAGCCACCACAAGGGACCGCCCACCCGGACCACCGCTTCTCCGGGCCGCTCGCTCGCTTCTACCCGCGGAAGCACGACACTGCCAGAAGCGAGCGGCCCTACGGCGCCGAACAAGGACTCCTTACGCCTCCCCGCCCAGCGCCGGCAGAATGCTCACGTGTCCGATGCTGTCCCCTCCTCCCCAGCCGTTTCCGCCCGCATGAGCCGCCAGGGCTCTCGCGACACGGCACCCGAGGTCGCGGTCCGACGGCTGCTGCATGCGGCAGGCCTGCGGTACCGGGTGAACATGCCCGTACCTGGCATACCGCGTCGCACGATCGACATCGCGTTCACCAAAGCCAAGATCGCAATCTTCATGGACGGTTGCTTCTGGCACGGTTGCCCACAGCACGCAACACAGCCCAAGGCGAACGCAGAGTGGTGGCGTGCCAAGCTGGACAAGAACATGGCTCGCGATCGGGAGACCACAGAGCATTTGCAAGCGGAAGGATGGACCGTTCTTCGCTATTGGGAGCACGAGCTGCCGATCATGGTGGCGGAAGAGGTGAGATCCACCGCTCTGGGACAATCGCGCAAGACGTGATCAGGCCACGCCATCGATGCACTTCCACCTGTCATCGACACTGCGGAAGATCACGCCTATTGTCTTGGCATATTCGTTGATCCATCGGGGCGGGGAGACTCCATGAGGAGACTGACATCGGTCGACGTATGTTCCGGCGCAGGGGGCCTCGCCCTAGGCCTGGAGCGCGCTGGGTTCGACCCGGTTCTCCTTCTGGACAACAAGCCGGTCGCCTGTGAAACGCTGCGCCTGAATCGGCCGCAGTGGAACGTCGTCGAGATGGACCTCCTGGAATTTGATCCGATCGAGAACCCGGAGCCCTACGACCCCGACGCCTACGAGGTCGATCTGCTGTCCGCCGGGTTGCCTCGCGTGAAGTCGTCGGCGACGACGAGGCGAGTGGAGACCGGCCTGGAGTTGCGCCTGCTGAAGGCAACAGTTCTCTTGGCCGCCCATGTTGTCCAACCCAAGGCCCTGTTGATCGAGAATGTGCCGGATCTCGTGACAGCGCCGGAATTCGAAGAGGTCCGCGACTACATACAGCGTGAGCTCGCACACCTCGACTACAAATTCCACTGGTTTGTCATCAATGCCGCCGACTTCGGTGTTCCGCAGGACCGGAAGCAAGGTGTACTCGTCGCACTCAAGAGCCGCTTCTTCGACGGTTTTCACGCTCCGACACCCACCGTGACCCGCCACACAACAGCGGGCGAGGCTCTGTTGCTGTCGATGTCGGCCCGCGGTTGGATAGGTGCAGCGGAGTGGGCGGCACAAGCCAACCGGGTCCCCCCGACCCTCGTCGGCGGGTCCGACAACCGAGGCGGCGCCGACCTCGGCCTGACCGGGAGCAAGAAGATCTGGGCTCAGATGGGCATCAATGGCGGGGCTCTGAGCGACGAAGTCCCGAATCCGGACGGCATCCAGGAGTCGGACACGTCCGGCTCGCCCCTCAAGAAACTGACTGTGGAACAGACAGCGATCCTGCAGTCCTTTCCGGAAGACTGGGCCTTCGCAGGCAAGAAGACGCTCCGGGCCCGGCAGATCGGTCATGCCTCGCCACCTCCGGTCGGTGAGGCTCTGGGCCGGTCGATCGCCGAGGCTCTTCGCGGTTGACCGCACTGCACCGCCGATGCGGGCATCCTGGGTCTGCCCCAGACCATCACCCGCGCCGGCTACACTTCGATGCCATGACCCCCGTACAGCCTCAGTCACCTCAGCCTGCACTTTTCCGCATGGTGGACCTCTTCGCAGGTCCGGGCGGGTTGGACATGGCAGCCGAGGCACTTGGGGTGGGGAGTATCGGCGTCGAGTGGGATGCCGGCGCGGTCGCCACTCGGGCACGGGCAGGACTGCACACCGTGCATACGGACGTCCGCGCGGTCAAGCCGACCGATCCCGAATTCGAGGGAGCCAACGTCTTGGCGGGGGGTCCTCCCTGCCAGACGTTCACCGTCGCAGGCACCGGCGCGGGGCGTCGCGCGCTGGACCTCGTATTGAAGTTCGTCCAGAGGCTCGTGGATCGCGACAAATGGTCCAACATCGAGGCCGATCTGGCCGAGCTCAAGGACGAGCGCACCGGACTGGTGCTACAGCCTCTCCATTGGGCCCTGGAAGCAATCGACAACCCTGCTCTCAGCCCATATCACGCCATCGTGTTGGAACAGGTCCCGGCGGTTCTCCCGGTATGGGAGGCCTACGCCAGGGCACTCAGCGACGAGTATGAAACCGATTACGGAGTCCTGCACACCGAGGAATTTGGTGTGCCGCAAACACGCAGGCGGGCCGTCCTCGTCGCACGGCGCCGCAACGGAGACACCAATCTGCAGAGCCATCACCCGCTGAGGCTGCCCAAGCCGACCCATCAGCGCTATCGCGGAGACAACGGCCGGAAGGACGAAGAGGGATTCACCTTCGTCGACTCTCTGCCCGAGAAGTGGGTGAGTATGGGCGAGGCACTCCCGACGCGCCGTGCCCCCTTCACCGTGATCTCCAATTACGGTACTGGAGGCGACCCCAAGGCCCGTGGGCAGCGCCGATCCGATCAGCCTTCGGCTACCGTCACCGGAAAGGTGTCCAGGAATCGGGTCGTCGGGCCCGACGGCAAGGACGATCGTTTCTCCGTCTACGAAGCCGGCCGACTGCAGACGTTTCCGGCGACGTACCCGTGGAGCGGCAAGGACGTCTCGCAGCAGATCGGCAACGCCGTGCCACCACGTCTCGGCATGCACATCATCAGTGCGGCCCTGGGACTCGGACGCCCCTCGAAGGAGGCGTTGGACCGGCTCGTTTCGTGGAAGCCGCCGACGGCCTCATAGGCTCATGAGCCCCTCACTGCGGCGTACTCGTCGAAGAGTTCTTCGAAGCGGACGACGAGGGTGTCGATCGCGTCCGAGGGAACCGGGCCATCTTCGGGCCCCTTCGGAAGGAACTTGCGCGGCACAGGGGGTGCCGATTCGGCGTCGCGAATCCACTCCTCCAGAAGGCTGCCGTCCACCCCGTCGTCCTCGGCAAGCACGTCGTACATCAGAGTGCTCGCCGAAGCGTTGACCGCCCTCGCCAGGGCGTTCACCTCGCGTCCGGTCTGAACCTTCTTGCGTGCCACCATCCGTATCAACGCCTGCGCCGTGGGCCGGTGGTCGATGACATCGAGGCGGAGAACCGTATTGAGGACATCCTGGTTCCCACAGGCCACCTGTACTGGTTCGTAGTCGCTGCCGTCCCTGAACAACTCGGCGGCCCACCACAGACGCGAGAAAGCCTGCGTGTAGTGAGCCCCGCGAAAGCGGCTCGCGGCGACCATAGGGGGAAGTCCATCCTTTCCCTTGGCCGGTAGATGGCGCCAGACCACGTAATCGGGAGCCACCGCAAGGGCAAGGAAGTTCCACAACCTACTGTCGGCCGCCTCTCGGCGCGTCAAACGCAGCGCGGCGTGCAAGCGTGGAGCAAGCCAGGCGTCCGCCTTCGTCGGACTGTCGTGACGATAAAGGTGCATCACGTCGTCGATGAGGTCCCGAACCGGAACGACCTCCGAGCGCACCTGAAGGTCGAAAAGCGATTCTGTGACCTTGTTCAGCGCGATGTACGGCGGCGACTCGTGCCCGGAAAGCACTCCCGTGCTCAAGTACTTCGCCGCATTGATGTCGGAGAGCAGCGCCAGTCGCTCCGGCAGGTGTTCGGGCTTTTCCGTCATGCTCAGCTCTCCCGCTGGGACACATCGAGGGTTCGAATGGCCGCACCCAGATTCCTGGCCACTTTCGCACGGCGGCCCGCCGCGTAGTTGATGCGTGGCTGAAGCTCGTTCCAGGCTGCCGACTCAGAGCGGCGAACATGGATCTCTCGCAAGGCATCGCCTTCGGAGTGGTCGGGAAGGATGTCGGCGAGCATGCCCTGCAGTACGCCGTCGCGCCAGCCTCCGGGCCATAGCGGCTCACCGCGTTCGTCCGTTTCCAAGTCGCTGACAAGAGAGTGGAACACTGCTGTCCAGACGTCGGAAGCGATCTGCGCCGCAAGCATGTCGCGAACGGCCCTTTCCAAGGGGCTGCCCATGGAGTTGATCAGCTCCGAGACTCCTTCGAACCCTGTGTTCAGATGCACAGTGGGAAGGTCGCCCGAGGTCTCGACAATCCAGGGCGCGTCTTTGAAAGGACGCAGCCACTCAGGCCCCACAGTGAAGTCGACCTCGTTGACCACCATCTCGCGCTGACGCGTGGGGGTGGTTGCCGTCAGGTCGACGACCCACGATTCCTCGGATGCGCCGATCATCCGGCCCGATACGCCATCCACCGTGGCCACGGCCACGACCGTCAGATCGGCCCGGCCCCGGTAGGCGGACCGCCAGAAGCGCAGGTATCCGTACCAGTTTGCTTCTGTGCCGCGGCCCTCCTGCGTGAGCCTGACCGTCGTCCGCGAGTTGGTCGCCTTCTCGGTCAGAACCGCCACGACCGAGACGTCGGTCCACGGGCCGTCGGCGAGTTCCTTGACCGGTAGAGCCGCGGAAATCGTGAGTCGGACGCTCTCCCAGTCGTCCCGCTCCGCTTGGTGCAGTGCCACGACACGCTCCTGTGTGGAGAAACTCCGCGTGTCCAGGTCGTGTTGGTAGCGACCTTCGAGTTCCTGGCGAACACCCGTCACTTTGAAGGCGATCTCGCCGGTCAGCCGCCGGTAGGGATAGACCTTCACGGCGAAACCTCCCTGGTCTTCTGCAGCTCGACGATCAAGCCGGCCAGGTCGGCCCGGACGGGATGTGTGGACACGTCGGTAACCGCACTGAAGGAAGCGCTGCGGGCGCCTCCCTTGAAGCGCAACTTGCCCTCGACGAGTTCACAGTTCTGGCCCGGGACGACTTCCGCCCACCTGACGGAGGGTCGTCCACCGGAACGCACATCGAACTTCGCAACCGGCACCAGTAGCCAGGGGTCCTGGCCGGTCGGCAGTTTGACCTCCGCCCTTACTCGCCACGCGCCCGAAGCATCGAGTTCCGCGTCCAGGCCACGAATCGTCGGCACCTTTCCTCCGCGGGCCATCGACGATCCCGTGTCGAGTCCCAGGAGGTCGCGCAACACCTTCGAACCGCTCTTGTTCCTCTCTCGGGAACGTCCCACGAGCTCTCGCACCGCCGTGTTGGCGGCTCGTGTGAACTCGCTGATCCTTCGATGTGCGGTGGCCGAGTACAGAGCACGCAGCTCCTCGGTCTGACCCCATTTGTTGTGCTCGGGGGGTTCCGACGCCCGGAGAAACGCCTCCGCCAGATCCGCATTCTCGGAGCCGTCTCCCGCCGCGTGTCCGGCGAGCAGTACGGCTTGGAAGGGGTTGGTGCCCAACGGCAAGTCCGGCACCCGCGCCGACCGAATGACCATGCGGTTGCCCCGCATGCCGACAATCTGGTTCGGCTTGCCGTCCGGGTCCTCGGCCGAGGTGATCAGGAGAACGGCCTCGTGCTCGACCGCGCCCCTCTGGCCGCGCAAGGCGGGCACCTTCAGCGGCACACGCACTTGGGCCACCTGCCCTGTTTCGGTCAGGCGGTCGACGGTCTCCCCGTCCAGGTATGCCCTGAGTGCGCGCGTGCGGGATGGCTGTACCCGCTGCGGCTCGACACGTTCCTCGTCGATGACCACGCGTCCGTTTCGCAGGGTCTTCACTGATGCCTCCAGCAGCGGCGCCTTGTCCCTGCCCGCCGTCATGGCGGCCCAGAAATTCCGGCCGAGCGCCTCCACGAGACGCTCGTGCATCGACTGCACCGTGTCTTCCTCTTCGACGGCGTCCTCGCCGTTGGACGAGTCGGTGACCAGGCTCGCCACATCGTGAGCACCGACGATCAAGAAAGACGTGCCGGGATCAGCGCTCTCCCGGGTGAGGTGCAGCCTCGCCACGGTCTCCTCGTCTGCCCACCAGGAGCGAGCCACGCCCTCGTTGCCGGGTGCCGTGTCGGGCTCACCGAACCAGGCGGGCCCGGCCCAAGGCTCGCCGTCCACGACCCGCCACGGCAGTTCGAGGCGCCCGATGAGCCGACGCTCTGTCCGCCCCTCGTGCTGCTCGCACAGGGTGGAGTTGACGAGGACCATGCCGAGCCGGCTGGTAGCCCAAAGGGTCGCCTTGCCCAGGCCGTACGAACCACCCGCGCTCGCGTCGGACTTCCGACTGTCGAGCTGCCGCCGCATCACGGCGGCGAACCTCCCGTCTTCATAGTCGTCCCCGGTGAGGCCCGAGGCGTTGTAGTCGTCGACCCTCAGCAGAACGATGCGATCCCGCTCGTACATGTCACGCAGGCCTTCGGCGATGACTCGGCCCACCTTTTGCTCCTGCGCGGCAGCCGCCTCGTAGTGAGGGAAGAGGTCGTCCCAGGCGATGGCTTCACGGAATCGGGCCAGCACCTCCCCCGTCAGCTCGTGCAGCGTATAGCGGACGCGTACGGGCTTCGTCCGGTCGAGTCGCTCGTCCAGGCTGTTCTGCGTGGCTTCGCGGGCCAAGACTTCCACGTCGGCCTCGAAGGCGAACGTGGCGGCGTTACCGAAGTCCCTTCCCCCGTCGGCGTAGGCGGGGCGGTGATACCAGGTGACGGGGCGGCTGCTCACCACGTCGGTCGTGCGCGTGTGCACGCTCACGTAGTCCACGTCGAACACGGCGGCGATGGCCCGCATGGTCTCTTCGCGAGGGGTGGCTCGGCCTGTGATCCAGGCCGAGACAGCGGCTCGGGTCAGGCCCACCCGCTCCGCGAGATCCGCTTGATTCATGTTGGCCCGGCGCAACTGCCGAGCAAGCCACGGACCGAAGTCCTCTCCACTACTGACCACGTGCGGCTCCCCCACCACGTTAGCTCCAGGTCAGAGGCACTCTAGCACGCGCCATTTGACACCTAAAGATCGCGACAATATTTGTTGACAAGGCCGGAGGGGTCGCCCCCCAAGAAGGCTCCAGAGGTAAATTCCTGCCGATTCACCCGATCTTCGATGCTTGCGTCCGCTTTTACGACCCTCCGTCCCTAATGCCCCTCATTCGGAGTCACTAATTCCGAATGTAGAGATCCCAGAGGACGCAGAAACGATGTTGCGGCGCCCTTGTCGGCGCCGCTACGGTTTGAAGCATGGCCCCCGTAGCCTCACGGGAAACAACCGTTACAGCTCGAGGTGCCTAGTTTGCTGTGCCCACACCCCCGGCGTACCAAACAGGATCGTAATTCCGCATGTCCACGCACGAATAACCGATCTCAACAACACCCATAGGGGGACTGCCGTGAGCAGTGACCTTGGCGACCCTTCCGGATCCAATTCCGATTCGCCCGAAATCGCGAGAATGCGTCGAATCCTCGCCGAGTATGACTCGATTGAGGATCCTGTCCTGAAGTCCGAATACCTGGACGCACACGGGCGGACCTTCGCCACCATCATGAACTACCGGAAGATCGTCGCTCGCGCCGACCGTCGATCCGCCTTGGCGCCCGTCACTGCCACGGTCCGCATCCGCGCGACCCGCCGCCGCACCCGTCGCGCCCCCACGTCCCCGCCCTCCCGCGCGTACGAGACCACCCGTCCGGGCGACTCGCCGCGGAACCGCGGTGGCCGTGACCGCGTCACTGTCGTCATCATCTTCGAATTCCCGTCTCCTTAGCCCCTCAAGCTGGTCATCTAGATCTTCCCCCTCCCCCCACACGCCTTCCACCCGCCGGGGTCGGCTGTGCCGTCGTGCACGGAATCGCCGGCCCCGGCATCTTCGATCACCAACAGAACGGACTTCTTGTGAGCCAGCAGCCGTTGTCGAGCGCTTCGTCTGCAACCCCCGTGATCGCCAAGATTCTCGAACAGTCGGAACGCGTACTGGAGACCTACCGTGTGGACCCCGGGCTGGTCCAGGAACACGCCAATGGGGAACGTCGCATCGCGCAGGGCGGATACGGAGACAGGCAGCTCTTCGAGCTCGTTCAAAACGCCGCCGACGAAATTGCGAACGAACCGGGCGGGAAGGTTCAGGTCGTACTGACCGAATCCCATTTGTACTGCGCCAACACAGGAACGGAAGTGACGCCCGAAGGCGCCGAAACCATCCTTCGGATGAGCGTCTCCCGCAAACGCGGTGGCCAGATCGGTCGATTCGGAGTCGGCGTGAAGTCGGTGCTCGTGGTGACGGACGCACCTCAGTTCTTCAGCATGTCCGGAAGTTTCGGTTTCGACCGCGAGTGGTCACACACCGAGATCTGTCGGGCCATTGGTGTCCAGCCGGCCCCCGACGTCGAGACCCCCGTACTTCGCATGGCCCGTCCCCTGGACGAAGCCGCGGAACGCCGCTCGGACCCCGTTCTCGACGAACTTCTGAGCTGGGCAACCACCGTGGTTCGTCTTCCTCTGCTGCACGGCAAGGCTGACCGCCTGGGCAAGGACATCTACCTCGCCAAAGAGGACCCCGAGCAAGAGGAATTCCCCGCGCTCTTCCAACTCTTCTCGCCGCACGTGAGTACGGTGACGCTGGAAGACCGCCGGATCGGAAACGGACGAAGCAAGGTACGGCGCGTGATCACGGTGGAGGAGGACGGCTTCCACCGCACGATCCAGGAGTGGCGACCGGGCGGAGGGGTAGCCAGCAGCCGGTGGAAGGTCTTCGGTGTCACGCACAAGCCGACCGAAGAAGCCCGTCGCAGTGCCGGCGAGATGCACGACCGGGGCACGATCGACATCGCGTGGGCCGTCCCGGAGTACACGGGGGAGCCTCCGTTCTCCACGCCCAGGGGGCGCGGACGGTTCTGGTCCTTCTTCCCGACTAAGTACGAAATGACGCTGAGCGGCGCGCTCAACGGTGCTTGGAAGACAAACGAGGACCGACAGAACCTGCTGGACTCCACCGCCTTCAACAGAGAGTTGATCCAGGTGGCTGCCCGCTTGGTCGTGGAATCCCTTCCTCATCTCTCGCCGCCGAACGATCCTGGCGCGTACCTGACGCTCCTCCCGGGTCGCCCGCGTGAGTCGGAGACTGTCAGTTGGGCCGACCTTCTGCTGACCAGGAAGATCTGGGAGTTGGCCGCCCAACTTCCCTCGCTGCCGGACCAGGAGGGTGTCCTTCGCGCACCTCGCGAACTGCGCTTCCCGCCCGTCGAGGGCAAGGATGCCACCAAGATCCTCAAGTCCGAATGGCTCCGCATGTGGAGCGGCTACCCTGGCCGCCCCTCGAACTGGGTGCACCCCTCCGTGGACACCACGGGCCGCCTCCGATCCGGCAAGGTAGAGCACATTCTGAACGAGGCGAAGCACCCGCGTGCCACCGTGCGTGAGTGGTTGGAGGCCCTGGTCGCCGACGGTCAAGCCGAGGCCTCAGCCACCGCGATCCGCATCTTCGCCGAGATGATCACGTCTGGCTCGCCGTTCGTGGAGGAGGCCCGGAAGGCGCGTTTCGTCCTGACCGAGTCGCACGGGATGGTGCCTCCGGTGCCCAACAAGGTCTGGCGCCGCGTCGTGCAAGACGGTCTGAAGGACGACTTGGTCTACGTGGACCCGAAGCTCTCCGACGATCCGTCATTGCAGAGTGCACTCAGCACCATCGGGATCCGCGAGGCGGACGACAGAGGTCGTTTCTCTGGAGTCCTCGACCAGGGGTTCGAGGCCTATGGCCCGCGCGATTGGACGCGTTTCTGGGAGCTCTTTCGCAGCGCGGGCGGCACCCACGTCACCGCAGAAGTACGGCGCCGATTCCCGGAGCCCATGAAGGCCCTACGCGTGCAGACGATCGACGGTCGCTTCCACCCCATGTACGACTGTCTGCTGCCGGGGCCGATCGTTCCTGACGACGGCTCGCGCGACACGTCCGTCGCGGTGAACGTGAAGTTCCACTCGGACGACTTGGCAGTCCTGCGTGAGTTCGGACTGCACGACCGCCCGGTCGGAGGGCATGGGCCGGAGGAGGAAGTCTGGTTCGAGGAGTACCGCAACTACCAGTACGAAAGCTACTGCCGGACACTCGGTCCCCGGGACAACCGCCCCCAGATCGGCCGGATGAACCTGAGCGGGTCACCCGTCGCCAAGTCCCTGCACCTGTTGCTGCGGCTGTCCGATGAAGGGAAGGCGGCCTTCGTCAAGGCCCTCCCGGACGCGTATGTCGTAGACGCGTGGACCATGCAGTTCGGTGCCCAGGCCCAGACCCGCCGAGGGGTCTCGTCACCACTGCGCTGGATGGTCCGCCGGTATGGTTTGGTCCCGACCTCTCAGGGCGTGAAGCGCCTCACCGAAGCCGTCGGTCCGCAGCTCACCTCGTACTCCGATGTCCTTCCCGTCGCCGACATCAGTCTCGAGAAGGCGCGCAAACTCCGGTTGCCTCTCACGGTCGACGCCGTCCCCGAAAGGCAGTGGGAAAGGCTGATCGAACAGCTCTTGCGCAGCGAGGACGACATCTTCGTAGGCAACACCTACGTGCTGTTGAGTCGTTTGGACGTTCCCTTCCCTGAGGATGTCCTGACCCGCTGTCGCATCGGCGACGAGTGGGGCAACCGGGAGGACGGCGAGATCGCGGTCGCCGCTACACCCGACGAGTACCGGGCGCTCCGGGCCGAGGGTCTGCCGGCGCTGCTCACTCAAAGGGCCGAGGACGCCGAACTCCTCATCGAAAAGTGGGGGATGCTGCGGTACACGGACGTGATCACCAAGGAGATCCGCCATGTTCCGGCAGGCGAGCCGATCCCCCTGCGTGACGCCTACCCGGCGTTGCGGCAACGCCTCGGCAGCCAGATCAACAACTACTCCCTTTTGAACTGCTCCGAGCTGGAACAGGTGACCCGCACGCCCAACGGCATCAAGCCCAGTCCCTTGAAGAGTGCCCTACAAGGCACCACCGTCCTCGTCCTTGAACCGAAGTCGCCCCTGGAAGCGCTGGTTGCCGCCGACCGGGAACTCCGATGGAACCTTGGCGAGGCCGGTTGCCGCGCCGTGCTCGAAGCGCAACGGCAACAGGAGCAGGACCGTAAGGTCCAGGCCGCTCTCAAGGCCGTGCGGGATGCCGAAACAGTCGTGGAGAAGCTGGCTCTGCTGTTGGGCGCCGAGACTCTGCGTGACCGACTTCCCGCCGGTCTCCTCGCCAGCGAGCAGAGCGAATCCGACGGAGAAGACCCCACTCCAGAACGCATCGCGCAAATGGCGTACAACGCGCACGGCGACGGTGTGCTCCAGGTTCACGTGAAGGATCTCCAGGCGACCTATCCGAACCATGCCCCGTCGTCGTTCACTGGCATGACCCCTGCGGTGAAGTTCGTCTCGGACCTCCGCTTCCCCGATTCTTTCGCCGGCTCTCGTGCGCCGTCACTGGCGCCGCGCATCGATGTGGACGGACCGAGCGAGTTCCCGCGCCTGCACGACTACCAGGAGCGCCTGGCCTCCAGCGTTTTCGCCATGCTCGATCGTGTCCAGCCGCAACGTGGAATGCTGTCGTTGCCCACTGGTGCGGGCAAGACTCGTGTGGCCTCGGAAGCCGTCATCCGTTGGATCAAGCAGGACGGTGACATCGGTGGCCCGATCCTATGGATCGCGCAGACGGAAGAGCTCTGCGAGCAGGCAGTCCAGAGCTGGAAATTTGTGTGGTCAAAGGTCGGTGCGGACAATCCCCTCGCGATCAGCCGACTCTGGTCGTCGAACGAGGCGGGCCCGGTGAGCGACCGGCCCCACCTCGTGGTCGCCACTGACGCCAAACTGCGCAGCTGCCTGGATACCGAGAGCTACGCGTGGCTACGCGATGCCGCCCTGGTCATCGTCGACGAGGCCCACGTCGCGATTGCCCCTCAGTACACCGAACTCCTCGCGACCATGGGTATCACTGCCTCTCGCACGGACCGGCATCTGCTGGGTCTCACAGCGACGCCGTTCCGCAATACCAACGAGGACGAGACCCGTCGTCTGATCCGGCGGTTCGGCGCGCGGCGACTCGACGACGGTGTTTTCACGTCCGGTGATCCGTACGCCGAACTCCAGGAACTGGGTATGTTGGCTCGGGTCGAGCATCGCGAACTCGCTGGTGGGACAATCGAGTTGACCGAGGACGAAATCGAGCGTGCGGACCAGTTGAGCGTGCTGTCGAAGGCCGCCGAGCAGCGCCTGGCCGAGGACCACGACCGCAACCGACGTATCGTCGAGGAAATCGCCGGCATGCCTTCGGATTGGCCCGTCCTGGTCTTCGCCACATCCGTCGCACACGCCAAGTTCCTCGCCGCCAAGCTCAACGACCGGGGTATCCGCTCGGCGGCGGTCGACTCAGCGACCAGTCCCACCGACCGGCTCAACCGCATCACGGACTTCCGGCGCGGTCGGCTTCGCGTCCTCACCAACTACGGCGTTCTCACCCAGGGCTTCGACGCGCCCGCCACCAAGGCCGTCGTGGTTGCGCGACCGACGTACAGCCCGAACGTCTACCAACAGATGATCGGGCGTGGTCTCCGGGGGCCTCGCAACGGTGGCAAGGACACCTGCCTGATCCTCAACGTCCGCGACAACATCACCAACTACGGCAAGGCACTCGCCTTCACGCAGTTCGAGTACCTGTGGAGCAGTAAGTGATCAGCCCGTACGCCGACAGCCCGCCACTCACCTCTGAGCAGCAGGCTGTCGTCGACCAGCCCTGGGACGCCCGGGTTCTCGTCACCGCAGGGCCCGGAGCGGGCAAAACATACACGTTGATTCGGCGGCTCGACGCCTTGATGAGCCGCGAGGACGACGCCTTGGAGGCTCGGGAGATCCTCGTCCTGAGCTTCTCCCGAGCCGCGGTGCGAGAGCTCAAGGAGAGGATCCGCAGGCACGCCCATCACGCGCGGAGGGTGAGGGCTCAGACCTTCGACTCCTGGGCCTATGCCCTGTTGACCTCCGCATACCCCGACGAGGACTGGAGCCGGCACTCCTTCGACGAGCGCATTCGGAAGGCGGAGCAAGCGATCGTCAAGGGTGCTGTCGAGTCCACCGAGGCCGGCGCGCCGGCTCATGTGGTGATCGACGAGGTTCAGGATCTCGTCGGCGACCGACGCAACATGGTCGAGACACTGCTGGACCACTTCCAGGATTCCTGCGGCTTCACCCTGGTCGGCGACGCCGCCCAGGCGATCTACGGCTTTCAGGTGTCCGATCCGGATGCGCGGGCCGCAGAGACCAACGAGTTCTTCGCCTGGCTGCGTACCTCGTATTTCGACGACCTGGTGGAGCTCCATCTGTCGGCCAACTTCCGCGCGGCGTCGGAGGAGGCCCGGATCGGGTTGCCCCTCGGCACGTCGCTTCAAGAGCTGTCCCCGAGGGTCGCCGACAGCGATTCTGCGGGCGAGTCTCTCTACCAGGATCTGCGGTCACGTCTACTGACGATGCCGTCCTTCGGACAGCTCGATGCACCCTTCACGCTCGACTCGCTCCGGAACCATCCCGACACCACGGCCATCCTGTGCCGGGACAACGCCCAAGCGCTTGTCATCTCCCAGATACTGTCCGAACACGATGTGCCGCACCGAATGCAGCGATCCCTGCGGGAGAGGCCGGTGCCTTCGTGGGTGGCCGGAGTGATGCTTCGTACCGGAACGGCGACGCTCGGTGAAGAGCGGTTCCGGGAACTCGTCGCGGAGGTCGGTGTTCCTGCCGACACCGATGTCGACTTTCTGTGGCGCTCCCTGCGTGGCGCCGCGCGTGACCGCCGTGGATTGGTGGATCTGGCAAGGGTGCACCGGTTGATTGCCGAAGGCCGGTTCCCCGACGAACTCTCCGCGCCGGAGCCGGCTCGTCTGATCGTGTCCACCGTGCACCGCGCCAAGGGTCTGGAGTTCGACCGGGTCGTTGTCGTCGAACCGCCGACCCTGACGGAGCTTCGCAAGCGACACACCCACATTGATCCTGCTGCCGAGGCCCGCGCTCTGTACGTCGCCGTGACCCGTGCTCGGTACGACCTGTACCGGCTCGCCTCCCCCGAGACCTCGCGCGTGCGTCGCAACCGCGTCATCGATCGGTGGTACGTGGGCGGTTGGAAGCCTCACGAGAGATACGGCATAGAGGCCACGGCGTCAGACGTGTCCACCGAGCATCCTCCCGGCACGGATGTCTTCCGGGATGACGCCGTCGGTCTTCAGGACCGCTTGTCGGGCACGGTCCGCTCCGGGGACGCTGTCACTCTCCGTCGCGAGCATGACATGCCGCTCGGCGCCGACCAGAGCCCGCCCTACATCGTTGTCCACCAGGGGCGCTCCATAGCCGTGGCCTCGGAACGCTTTCGCCGCGATCTCCATACTCTGCTCAAGATCAACAAGACATGGAACATCCGCTGGCCGGACGAAATCCACGGCCTTCGGGTCGACGCCGTGGAGAGTGTCGCCGGAAGCACAGCATCTGGTGCCCGTGCCGGCCTCGGGGATCATGGGGTTTGGCTGGTCCCGCGCCTGGTGGGACTGGGGCGCTACAAGTCGAGCGGAAATGCGCAGGAGGACAACGGCCGATGACGAACACCGATAGTCGGCACGCCGCGCACTACGCGGCTCGACAGAGCCTCGTCGACCAGCTTCGAAGGGATCTGCTCGGCCCCGGTGCCGAGGACGAGATCCTCACTCAGGACCCACCAATCACGACGTACCCGATCGGCGTCCTCTTTCCCCGCCCGGCCGACGATGACGCAATGGAGGAACAGGTCGCAAGCCTCCGCGAGACGGACGGGCTCGACGAAGCCCCTGTCCTGGCTCACTCGGACGCCGAGGACATAGGTTATGAGCTGGGCGTTTCGCTTGCCAACGACCGTCGGCCCTCTTCCATGGGCCTCACCTTCGCTGTCGATCCGTCAGTCTCGTCCACGGTGGTGGTCCGGGCGGAAGCCGCCATGTACGACCCGATCGACATCGAGGGTCGCGTCGTCTCGGCCAAGCGTGCGCAGGCTCGGAGCACGGAGGATCAGTCCGAGCACTGGCGCCGACGCCGACTGCCGCTGCGTCCCGTGACCATCAACGTGACCATGCCCGGCATGCAGGAGTTCGAGCCACTGGCCGAAGACGTATTGCTGCGTGTACTGGTACGCAAGCCCACAGCCTCCGGGACAGTGACCATCACCGTCACCCTCGTCAACGACAAGCGCGTCAGCGAACGCGAACTGCAGGATGCTTTCAGCCTTTTTCAGCCCCGGCTCACCGTGGAGACCCCTGCCGGCGAGGAGGCGTTCGTGGAACGCCCCACCACGCGGAACGCTGTCGACGACGAACAGGCCGCGAGCACGCTGCTGCATCGCCACGCTCCGACGTTCGCCGTGGGGCACGGCTGCGCGGCCCATTGGGACTGGACACCGCCGCCCGTGGGAACGCCGCACACCAGACGAGCGGCCGTCTCGATGGTGCGTACGGAGTTCGTGCCCGCACACGAAGTACTCCTCACCGATTCCAACGAGGAGATCAACAGCGACGCCCTCACGATGCAGGACCTCGCGAAGCTGCCGGACGCAGACGTGCTCAAGGCCCTCGAAGACTTGGCCACCGGTTACGAGCGCTGGATCGACGCTCGGTGTTCCGAGGCCACAAAGTTGGCAGGAACCCCTTTCGAACAGGCCGCGGAGGAACAGCTGAAGGCGTGTGCTGCCGCTCTGGGGCGTATGAGGCGTGGCATCGATGTGCTGCGCCATGACTCGGAAGTCATGCACGCCTTCCGGCTCGCCAACGATGCCATGGCGCAGCAGAGGGCTCGCAGTGCTTGGGTGAAGGGCGGACGGGCCGGCACTCCGGACCCGGCCTCCAGTCGATGGCGCCCCTTCCAGATCTCGTTCATGCTGCTGTGCCTCGAAGGGATCGTGGACCCTGATCACCCGGACCGGAAGCTCGCGGACCTGCTGTGGTTCCCGACCGGTGGCGGCAAGACCGAGGCGTACCTCGGGCTGATCGCGCTCACCACCTTCCTGCGGCGCATCCGCCTGAAGGAACACGGGGCCGGGGTGACCGTCCTCATGCGCTACACCCTTCGGCTTCTCACGCTGCAGCAGTTCGAGCGTGCAACGATCCTGATCTGCGCCATGGAACTCATGCGTCAGGCGGACGAGGCCCTCTTGGGATCAGAGCCCATTTCCATCGGCATGTGGGTCGGCCAGTCCGCGACCCCCAACAAGCTGAGCGTCGCCGAAGACAGCATCCAGGATCTCCGCAAGGGAAAGGTTCTCCAAGAGAAGAATCCCGTACAGCTGCACGCTTGCCCGTGGTGCGGCACCCGGCTCGACGCCCATCAGTACGAGGTGGATCACAACGCGAAGCGGATGCACGTCCGCTGCCCCGACCCGACGTGCGACTTCACCCATGGACTCCCGGTGCACCTGGTGGACGACGCCGTCTACGACGCCCGCCCGACCCTGGTCATCGCCACCGTCGACAAGTTCGCCTCCATGCCGTGGCGCGAACAGGCGGCGGCCCTCTTCAACCGGGACCGCTCGGACAACACCCCTCCCCCGGAACTGATCGTCCAAGATGAGCTCCATCTCATCTCCGGACCTCTCGGGACGCTCACCGGCCTCTACGAGACCGCGGTGGACGCACTTGCCGACCGACCGAAGGTGATCGCCTCCACCGCGACCATCCGCCGCGCCTCGGAACAGGGACGGGCGCTGTTCGACCGGGAGGTCCGTCAGTTTCCGCCCGCGGGCCTGGACGCCCGGGACTCCTGGTTCGCCGTTGAGACACCGCGCGAGAAGAAGGCCAGCCGCCAGTACGTGGGCCTGCTCACCCCCAGCACGAGTCAGTCCACGCTACTCATCCGCACCTACGCTGCTCTCCTGCACCAGGCACTGCGAATGGACACATCCGAGGCGGTCCGTGACGCGTACTGGAGCCTCGTCGGCTACTTCAACAGCCTGCGGCTGCTCGCCGCCGCCGAGCTCCAGGTACACGACGACGTCGAGGCGTATCTGGAGTACCTGGCTGAACGCGACGGTACGCCCAGGCGGAAGGTCATGGAGCTCACCGAGCTGACCAGTCGCGCCAACTCCAGCGAGATCCCGAGTCGGCTCAAGCAGATCGAGCGCCGTCTGCCTCACGAGGAAACCGTGGACGTCCTCCTGGCCACGAACATGATCTCTGTCGGCGTCGACGTCGATCGGCTGGGGCTCATGGCTGTGATGGGACAGCCTCAGACGACGGCCGAGTACATCCAGGCGACAAGCCGCGTGGGACGCAGTCATCCCGGCTTGGTCGCCGTGATGCTCAACTCGACCCGTTCCAGGGATCGTTCACACTACGAGAACTTCCTGCACTTCCACTCCGCGCTCTACCGCGAGGTCGAGTCGACGTCGGTCACACCGTTCTCCGCGCGCGCCCGTGACCGCGGGTTGCACGCTGTCGTCGTCGCTCTGGCGCGAATTCTCATCCCCGAGGCCCGGCCGAACGACGGAGCTGGGCGCGTCGATCTTTTCGAGAACGAGCTCCGAGGGCGGATCCGCGAGATCCTCCTCAGCCGGGTCGAGGGCACGATGACCGGGCAGGCAGGGGCGCGCGACAACAGGGAATACGAGGCGACCGCCCAAGCCTTCGACGAGTTCGTCGACCGGTGGGTGGACGAGGCCGAGGCACACGGCGGCCTCTACTACGAGCCAGTGCGCGGCAGGAAGGCGCCGTCTCTGCTCTGCGCTTTCGACGACGAGTCCAACGACGAGGCGTGGCCCACCCTGTGGAGCCTGCGCGACGTCGACGCGGAATCCGCTCTGTTCATGGAGGCATCCCGATGACCCCGCCCCCTGCTCGTCGCCGCCGTGGCGCGGGCGCACCCGAGCGCAGCTACCTGCGCAAGGGGTCCGTCCGACGAGCGCAGATGATCACAACGTACGGGGTCGGCTCAATGGTCGCCGTCGACAGCGAATCGTTCATCGTCGCCGGAACGGACTCCTGGAACATCACCGAGGCTCCTCGCATCCATGAGCACCGACTCGCTCGCGTCCTCGGCGTGAAGTCCTTCCGGCTCCCCCCGGCCTCCGACGACACGAGCAAGGACGGCGTGCATGTCCGCCGCTTCCCGCTCTGGCACTCGTGCCCGAGTTGCAACGCTCTTCAGCATGTCCGCGCTTTCAACTCGCCTCCGGGAAAGAACGAGTGCGGTGACTGCCAGGAGGACCTGGTGCCGTCGCGCTTCGTAGTTGCCTGTCCCAAGGGCCACATCGACGACTTCCCGTACTGGAAGTGGGCCCATCGCGACAACCGGCAGGAGGGAGCGTCGGGACTGTGCGGCGGTGAAATGCGCCTACGCACGACTGGCCGAACCGCTTCGCTGCGCTCCGTGCTGATCTCGTGCACCTGCGGTATCCCCGAAGTCTCCATGGAAGGCGCCTTCAGACGGAACACCCTGGCGAAGCTGCACGTCCGCTGCTCAGGCGCGCGGCCGTGGTTGAAGGACGCACCGGCAGAGACTTCCTGCACCGAGGTCCCTCGTACGCTCCAGCGCGGTTCGTCGATGGCTTGGCAGCCCATCGTGAAGTCCGTGTTGTCCATTCCCCCATGGAGCGACGGTCTGGCCGCCCGCCTCGCAGACCACTGGGATGACCTGCGCTCCCTCGACCGGGCCGGATTGGAGATCTACCTCAAGGCCCTCGCGCCGAAAGGTGGCGAGGTATTTCCCGTCGAAGCCGTACTTGCCCTCCTGGAAGCCGAACAGCACGAGGAGTCGGACCTCGAAGAGGGTGCCGACCACAACAGCAGGTACTTCGCCCTGCGTATGCAGGAGTACGAACGACTCTGTGCCGGCAACGCGGAACGGGACAGCGCACGCGAGGAGCAGTTCATCTGCGAGCCCCCGACGGAGTCCTCCCCTGCTCTGGAGCCTTTCGGGCTCACGTCACCCATGCTGGTCAAGCGACTGCGAGAGGTCCGCGCTCTCAAGTCCTTCTCGCGCGTCCACACTCCCGACTCCAACACCGAGGTCCACGAAGCGCCCCTCTCTTTGGCCGAGTTGGACTGGCTGCCCGCCATGGAGGTGCAGGGCGAGGGAGTATTCCTGCGGTTGGACGCGACGCGGGTGAACGCCTGGGCCCGCAATGTGGCCGTCGCCGCCCGTGGGGAACGCATACGCACCAATCACACGCGGCTGTTGCGCGAGCGGGCTTCCGATCCCCAGTCCGTGCCGGACTCGCCCGCGACTCCCCGCATGGTCCTGCTCCACACATTGGCACACGTACTCATCAATGAGTGGAGTCTGGAGGCCGGTTATCCGGCTGCTTCGCTACGAGAACGCCTGTACGCCGACGACAGCATGGCAGGCCTGCTGATCTACACAGCTACCAGTGACTCTGCGGGCAGTCTGGGCGGGCTCGTGGCGCAGGGCGAGCCGAGTCGTTTGGTTCGGACTCTCCGATCGGCGCTGCACCGCGCCGAGTGGTGCAGCGCCGATCCTCTGTGCATCGAGTCGGAGGCCGGCGGGACGGGAAGCGTCAATCTCGCCGCCTGTCATGCCTGTGTTCTTCTTCCCGAGACCAGTTGTGAGCAGAACAACGGCCTCCTTGATCGCGCCCTCCTGGTCGGCACGCCCAGCGACGCCTCAGTGGGCTTCTTCCGCCAGATGCTCGACTCGTGAGGCGGCCCGCTCGCCATAGCTGTCCAATTCTGCGTCGTAGCGGGTCTGGGCCCGATCCAAGGCTTCGTCCACGTCGCAACCGTGGGCACGAAGCCAGTGAAGGAAGTCCGTGATGGCGGTGATCACCGACTCCTCGGCCAACGCCCTCCCAAGTCTTCCCAGGCCGGGGCCCAGCGGCGGTTTCGCACCGGCGTAGAACTCCAACAAGGCCTCGGCCCGCTGGACGCCGGGGCCTGCCACATGGCCGTTCGGCGATGTGAGACCCGTCGCCAATTCGCACCACGTGACCTTCCGATCAAGTCGGAGCTGCACACCCCAGCGGGCAGCGATCGCGTCGACGAGAGCCATACCTCGCCCGCCCTCCGAGTCGACGCTCGCGTCCAGGAGGGTGGGCAGGGCACGTGTATCGGGATCATGGACCTCGATGCGCAGATGCACTCCGTTCATCGAAACGGCAAGTATGGCCGGAGTGCCGGGGCCGACGTGCGTGATGACGTTGGACGCCAACTCGCTCACGCAGAGCTGGGCTTCGTCGCTGACTTCGTGCAAGCCCCAGATGCCCAGATGCAGGCGCATGGCCCGACGCAGGGCCGCCACCTCTGTCGGCTCCGCTGTGAAGGCAAGGTCCCACGGTTTGCGCCTCATGCACGTTTCCTGGCCCACGAAAACCTCTCTGGTTGCAGTGACACCCCACGCGCACCACGCAGCGTCATAGGGCATCACGGTGAGTTGCTTTGCCATCAGAGTGGGGCCGGCGAATCCCTTCGTGCAATGTGCACAGCGAGAATCCCACTTCCGAGTGATTGGCAACCGCATCCCTTGGCACGAGACTGAACGCCCGCTATCCGAAACGGGGTTTGTATGGCCGGATCACCCACGGCACGCCGGCGCCGCCTGTCGATCGAGCTGAAGAAGCTCCGCGAACAGTCCGCTCTCACCTGTGCGCAGGTCGGGGCAGCTCTGGACTGGAGCGGCTCCAAGGTCAACCGCATGGAGACAGGCAGCGGCCGGGTCCAGCCGTCGGACATCGATGCCCTCTGCCGTTTCTACGACACCAGCGACGAGGTACGCGAGTTCCTCAAGTCCCTGGCCCGGCAGGCCAAGATGCGGGGTTGGTGGCAGGTACACGGCTCAGGCGTTCCGGAGTGGTTCAACATCTACATCGGCCTGGAACAGGACGCGTCAACCTTCCGCCAGTACCAGTGCGAGTTGCTGCCCGGGCTCATGCAGACCCACGCCTACGCCTCCGAGCTCCACAAGACCGGTGCGCACATGCCTGCTGAGGACATCGACCGGGCCGTACGGGTGCGCATGGAGCGCCAAGCCATGCTCAAGCGACCAGATGCCCCTGACGCCTGGTTCATCGTGAATGAAGGTGCTCTCCGCAACGTCATCGGGAACCGTGCCGTGATGCGCGAACAGATCGAGCGCGTCCTGGACTCAGCCCGATTGCCGACCGTCACCCTCCAGGTCCTCCCCTTCGACTCCGGCACCTACCCGGCTACGGGCTCATTCACCATGCTGGGGTTTCCTGCACAGGAGGACCCGGACATCGTCTACCGAGACGGCATCACCGACGCTATCTACCTGGAGGGCGCGCATCATGTTCGTGAGTACACCCGAGCGTTCGACGGCCTGCGAGCTGCGGCCCTGAGCCCTCAGCGTTCGGCACAGTTGATCGAGACAGTTCTGAAGGAATACGCGAATTGAGCATGGCAGCGCCAAGCGGGATCAACGGTCCGATTTGGTTCACGTCGTCCTACAGCAACGGTGCGGGAGGGGAGTGCGTCGAATGCGCGCTGGCGGGCGGTAGCGCCCTGGTGCGTGACTCGAAGAGTGTGGAGGGGCCTGCCATCTCCCTTGGGAGCACGGCTTGGCTTGCCTTCATACGTGCGGTGAAGCACAACGGCGAGAGCTGACAGCACCTGGGCGGCGCCGCTGTGTCGCCCGAGTGCGCCGAGCTTCGATCCGTTACGCCAGCGACTTGCGTACTGCGTCAACCAGCGACGTCGCACGCACATCGTTGGACCCACCGATAATGTGGTTCATCACGTAGGCGAAGGCGATGCCGTGCTCCGGGTCGGCGAAGCCGAGTGAGCCTCCTCGGCCGGTGTGGCCGAAGGAGTCCGGCCCGGTCATGGGGTTGGTCTCGGTGGGCAGCATGTAGCCGGTGCCGAACCGGCTCGGCACCACCATTACTTGGTCCGGCCCGCTTGCCTGCTCCTCGGTCGCCGATGCAACGGTTTCCGGGGTGAACAGGCGCACGCCGTCCACCTCGCCGATCAGCGCGGCGTACATACGCGCCAGTCCGCGGGCGGTGCCGATGCCGTTGGAGGCCGGGAGTTCCGCGGCCTGCACCTCGGGAGAGTTGAAGTCGATCTCGGCCGGATCGGTGACCGAGAAGGCCCTGTTGCTGAAGGAGTCCGGGTCACGCCAGGCAGCGACCAGTTCGCGGATTTCCTCAGGCACCGACTCCGGAGGCAGGGTGGTGTAGTCGACCTCGGGCTGTTGGTAGACCATGCGGCTGATCCGATCACGTTCGCTCGCCGGTAGCCCGATGAAGAAGTCCAGCCCCAGTGGGGCGGCGATCTCGTCGGCGAAGAAGCGGCCCGGCGTGCGGCCGGAGACCCGGCGGATCACCTCGCCGACCAGCCAGCCCCAGGTCCGGCCGTGATACCCGTGCGCTGCGCCCGGGGTCCAAAACGGACGTTGCGCAGCCAGTGCGCCCACCATCGGCTCCCAGGTCAGCGCCTCGGCCAGCGGCACCGGTCGGTCCAGAGCGACGAGGCCGGCCCGGTGGGACAACAGCCAGCGCACCGGGATGTCCGCCTTGCCGTTCGTGGCAAACTCCGGCCAGTACTTGGCCACCGGCGTGTCCAGATCCAGTGCGTCCCGCTGGGCCAGCAGATGCACCGCGGTCGCGGTCGCTCCCTTGGTGGCCGAATAGACCAGTTGCAGTGTGTCCCGAGCCCACGGACGACCGGTGTCGGGGTCGGCGGTCCCACCCCACAGGTCCACCACCGGCCGGCCGTCTCGGTATACGCACACGGCCGCGCCGATGTCCCCGTGCTGGGCGAAGTTCGCCGCGAACGCGTCGCGCACCGGCTCGAACCCTGCCGCGACCTCACCGCTGATCGTCGTCATACGGCCCATCCTGGCACTTTGACCGCCGCTTCGAGAGAGTCCTTTCTATGGGCGCAGCTCGTACCGATCAGACAGCGACGGACAACGCCTGAAGGCGTTCGCGGAATTCGCGGACGGCCGGAACGGACTTGTGCGGTTGGAGTTGCTCGGAGAACTCCTTCAGGCGGTCCAGAGCCCGTACAGAGCTGACCTTTTCTTCGAGGAGCTCGGCGCCGTGATTCGCGGCGTCCAGCGCTCCGTCCAGGTCGTTTCCGGCGAGGCGCGCTTCAGCCAGCCGGCTGGACCGTACGGCCTTGTCCCGAGGTGCGGCCTTCTTGACGGAAGTCTCCAGTAAAACTGTCGCGCGCTCCAGCTGTCCCGAGCGCAACAGGACCTTGCCCTCGGTCGACTTCAGTTGCGCCTCGCCGAACCAGTCGAGCCAGTCCGGGTTTTCCTCAACGGTGTGGCGTTCCCAGAGGGAAGCGGCACGGTTCAGCGCGGCACCGGCCCTCCCGTGATCTCCGTCGCGGGACAGCGCTTCGGCCTTGTGCAGGTAGAGGAAGGACTGGGTGTAGGGCGACAGGCTTCCAGGAGCGTTGTCGATGGCAGTCGAAACGAGGTCGACCCGCTCAGCGGTCCGTCCGGCTTCGGAGACATGGACGCCCATCTCTGCCAGGACGAAGGCCCCGAAGGCGTTGTCTCCGGCGGTGCGGGCGCTGCGCATGGCCCCGACGTAGTACCGCTGACCGGCGGACCGCAGCCCCGCGTCGTGAGCCATCCAGCCGGTCAGATGCGATACCCGTGCCGCCAGTGCGTAAAGACGGATGCGAATCCTGTCCGTGTAGCGGCCGGCGCTCAGGAGGCCGGTGATCAAGGCGAGATCACCGCGCGCTTGCTCCAGGAGCCGGGCGCCTCCGAGCTGGTCGTCGAGCGTGCGGAGTGTGCTGATGCGCTGCTCGATCGTCGAGACCATCGTGTCGGTGACACGATCTCCGTTGAGCGCAGAGGCAACGGCGGAAGGTGCGTCGGCCCAGCTTGCCGCGAGCCCCGTCAGGGCGGCGCCAGTGATAGTGAGGAACCCTCGACGGTCCATGCGGCCACTTCCCACCAGGTCAGCCAGTGCCTCAACGGTACCGGCCTCCGTCCAAGGAGCGGTGAGCCCGGTGACTTCCCAAACGGGGAGCCACCGAGGCCACGCTTCCGCCTGGACCTGTTCGGACGGAACGCGCAGCAGATCGGCAAGAACGCGCTGAGCGTCGGCGTCCGGCTCCTGACCCTGTTCCCACTTCCATACTGTCGTGCGGTTGGTCGCCAGGGGGATTCCGAGCGACTTCCCGTGCGTCTGCATGAGTCGTGCGAATTGGGCCTTCCCCCATCCACGCGACTGGCGGACGAACGTCAGCGGGTGGACTGCTAACGGCTCACCAGGCATGCCCTCACCCCGTCATCCCCTCGCGGCGTAGTTCGGAGGCTACCCCCGTGTATGGCATCGGCGATGCGCCCCGCAGCAGGAGAAACCCCCCAGAAACGTTCCACACCTGCACGCTGCGGCCGTTGACTGAGCACCAGCCGTTCATGAGGTCCGCACACGGCGTCCCTGCGGCCTCGGCGGTCGACAAGAAATCCGACCGCACGTGGCCGGCCGTTACCAACCGGCCCGAACGCGGTCGCCCGACGCCGCCCCTACGGCACCTCCCCATCTCCCGAAGCCGTGGGTGCAGCGCCCTGACTTCCCGCCGGGACCCCGGTGGGAGGAGCTGAAGAGGAAGGAGCACGAGGTGGCAGAGAGCACGGCACCGCCTCCGGCCCGGAGTGGCCTTCTGATGGCGGTCGAAGAACTGGCCGCCGTCCACGACCGGTACGACAGTCTCCGGTCCGACAACGCCGGTAGTTCCGGCGATGCCCCGTGGCCGGGCGGTGACGGCAACCTGACCGACGTCGAATAGCACCAAGCGGCGGGGGCTGCGTGTGGTCCGCCGTGCCGGCCCCCGCTGCGGCTGCGTCACGTGGTCGCACTCAAGAGGAGGCAGTGATGGAACACAAGTTGATCAGCGCCATCGAGGCGGCGCTGGGATGGGACGGAGCGGACGAGCTCGGACACGGCTTCGTGCGCGGGGGCATGGCCGACCCGGCTCTCGTCTCCCGCATCCTGACCCCGAACCGCCTGCTCGACATCGCCATGCGAAGGAGCCTCAACCGCCCGCAGTTCCGGTGCTTCCAGAAGGGTGAGGAGGTCCACCCGGCCGTCTATTACACCGACACGGTCAGTCCCCGGGGCCAGAGCATTCCCATGGTCAACATGCGCACTCTGGGTAGGTTGCTCGGGGAGGGCGCAACGCTCATCCTCGACCAGGCCAACGTCTTCGACCCGACGATGGAGGTCGCCTGCCGGGCGTTGCAGTGGTGGTCACGTGAGCGGGTGCAGGTCAACGCGTACCTGACGACGAATGACGCCGCGGGTTTCCCCCTGCACTGGGACGACCACGACGTGCTGATCGTCCAGCTCGCCGGCGAGAAGGAGTGGGAGGTACGCGGCACCTCTCGCAAGGTGCCCATGTACCGCGACTCCGACCCCAACAGCACCCCGACCGAAGAGATCGTCTGGGCCGGCGCGATGAAGACCGGTGACGTGATGCACATCCCCCGGGGCCACTGGCACCAGGCAACCCGCAGCGGTCGCGGATCAGGGAAGAGCCTTCACGTGACGTTCGGGATCACCAAGCGCACAGGGGCGAGCTGGCTGGCGTGGTTGGCCGACTGGTCCCGCGAGCACGAGATCTTCCGGCACGACCTGGATCGCGTACACGAGAGCGGCGCTCAGGCCCTGAGCGAGGCCGCCGGCCGACTGATCGGTGAGCGGTCCCCGGCCGACTTCCTGGCCTCGTACGAGCAGGCGACGGCACTTCCACGGCACGTCCCCTTCCTCGATGCTCTAGGTCCGCTCAACGCCATGGTGTGCACCACCCACTTTCCTCCGCAGATCCGGGAGAACGGCGGGACCGTTGACGTCGTGGCCTGTGGGAAGAAGCTCACGTTCGCGGCCGAAGCCTTACCGGCGCTGCGTCTGCTGCTGAGCGGCAGGCCGGTCTGGCTGGAGCAGGCGACAGCCGTTGCCGGGGCCGAGGCGGTGGAGGTGGCCGAGATGTTGGTGAAGGAGGAGCTGTGCGCGGTGCTCACCCCCGAGTTGTCCTCGGGCTACACCGGTCTCGTCACGAACGCCGTCTCCTGACCGCAGCACTGGACCTAGGCGTCACAGCGATCGACACCAGCACCAACTACATCAGCTTTCGCTCCCATGAGATCCTGGCGCGGACAGTCGGCGATCTGTTGCCGAAGTTCACTCTGTCCACGAAGGTGGGCTACTTCCCGAGGCGGGACAGGGCGGAACACTCCCTGGACCCCGTTCGGCTGTGCGGGGCCGTAGAACAGGCGGCCCGGGAGCTCCGACGAGAGCCGGACGTGGTGTTCCTGCACAACCCGGAACACTCGCTCCAAGAGGCCTCTTCTGAGACCGTCCCTCACAACATGGACGTCCTGGCCCAGGCATGCGCCGCCCTTGACGACGCCACAGCGCGAGGGCTGTGCGGAGCCTGGGGCATCGCGTCCTGGGACCCGTCTCCACTGCAAACTCTGATCGGTACGACCATGCCGAGGCCATCCGTACTCATGGTCCGTGCCGGCCTGCTGGTGGGAAGCAGAACGCTCGATGCCGCGGATTCCCTCACCGCGGCGTGGGGCATGAGCGACGGCATGGTGTGGGGCATGAGCCCCTTCGGGGGCAGCACGGGCACTCCTGTGTGGGACAGGATCGACCCACGCGTCTTCCTCGTCGGAGACAGCGCCGGGCTCTCCCGCCTGCAGGCGGCCTTTCGGGCCGCCTACCACCTCCCCCGGATCGATGTCCTTGCCGTAGGAACCGATGATCCCGCCCATCTGGGCGAATTGATCGGTGCTCTGGCCGGCGAGGTCGACGAGCGGGCGATCCACGAGTACCGGAACCTTCTCCGGGATCGATCGCGCGGTCAGCCCGTCTGAAGCTCCGCGACGATCTGTTCCGCCGCACGGCGTGCGGGCTCCTGCCGAGGGTCTTCCGGATGCGCACCAGGCCCAAGGATCTTCGCGCACACGAACAGCGTCATCAGCTTGCCGTCCCGGCTCTCGAAGTCATGGCGCCGCTCTTGCCGTACGCGATCGGCCAGAGCTGGGACGGCAAGGGAACTACCCCACAGGGAAGCCGAGTCCAGCCCCCGCGGCGCGATTCCCCAGTCCTCCCAGTCGAACAGGCAGAACGTCGGCGCGGTCATGTTGGCCCAGTTCAAGTCCGCGTGGGCAGGTACCCATTGCTCGACGGTCGTGTCGAAGTCGCCGGAGAACGCGCTGTGGATGGACTCGGTGACGAGGGCCTGTGTGATGGCGACAGTGTCCGGCGTAGCGACCCGTCCGGTGTCCTGAGCCGAGAGCGCGTCCACCGAGGAACTGAACGCCTGCCACCATTCATCCGGCAGCTTGGGGTCCTCAGTGAGAACAGCGGTGCCGATGGGCGGTCCCGGCAGGAGCTCGGTTTCGTCGGCCCGCCACATCACCGGCTCATCTGCGTCCCGCCAAACCAGACATCCCCGCCATGCCGGCTGGGCAATGCCGTCCAGGCGCGCCGCGCACTCAGTACCGTTCCAGCCCTGAACACCGATCTTGTCCAGCCCCCGCCTCTCGATACGCACCCACGTACCACGATCCGTCCGTGCCCCGATCGAGCGGCGCTTTCGTACCACGGTGTCCCTGGCCAGACATGTCTGAAGCGACCGCCCTACGCGATCAAGCACCTCATCAACGGGTTCAACCCGCAGGTCGACAGCACGAGTCGTTGATGCCGAGAGCGTCATACGGGCGACCGTAGCACCGGGGCGACCGCCCACCTTCATCACAGCACTAGGCACATTGCCAGGGAGGAACAGCGTGACAAACATGGTCCCCTGGCAGCAGCGACTGGCCACCGGTACGGAAGACATCCAGGACGAGGTGATCCGCTGGTACCGAGAGGCAGGGAATGGCAAGGCCTACATTCCCGACATGATCTGGGGAACGCTGCAGACTGAGGCGTACGCGACCGTGATCCTGCGCCGGGTTGTCGACTTCCTCGGTGTGCCGGACGATGTGCCGGCTGGGGTGGCCAAGCGAATGGAGCGGCAGCAGGTGCTGTACGACGGGGAGCGCCACTACGACGTGGTGCTCGGTGAACAGGCCCTGTACACGAACGTCGGCGGGAAGTCGGTCATGCGTGGACAGTTGGAACGCCTGCTCCGCGACATCGACCTTCCTTCGCTCAGGCTTGGAATCCTTCCGGCCACTGCGGAGGTGCCAATCTTCCCCGTTCCCGGATTCAACATGCGTGAGGGGGAGGCCAACTACGAGCTCCTCTCCAGCGGCGTGGACATCACCGACCCCGCCGAACTCGCCCTCCACGAGAAGGCCTTCGCCGCCATCAGCAGTGCCGCCAGCTACGGGTCCGCGGCAGAGGGCTTGATCTCGAAGGCGCTGACTTACTGGAATGGTGATTGATTCCTCCGCCGAGGGGCCGGTGTGAGTCCTGGCGTCGCTTGGCTCAGACATTCCGATGTGGGGCCGGAGTGCGGTGCGCGCGGACAGCTATTCCGCGGGGCGAAGGTCGGCGACCAGGCGGAAGCGTTCCAGAACCGTCAGCGTCGCGTCGTCCACGGTGAACTCGGGGTCCTCCAACGCCGCGCGCATCTCGTCGCTGTGCCAGAAGCGCTCGTGGTTGGCCCGCCACTCGGCCACGCTGGTGTCCCCCTCCCCCTCGTCCACAGCGTGGGCGAGATCCACCTGCGCCAGGGGGACGACACGCACGTCGGTCACCTCGATGACCGCGACTGGGCGGTCGTCCGAGTCGATGACCACCGCACGGCTTCCCACTTTCGGCAGGGGCTCCCCTTCGTGCTCGTAGTCGACGACGAGCCCTGTCGTGGAGGTCTTGGTTCCGTTGAGGATGGCTGCGACCAGCTTGTCCCGCAACGGGCCTGGGAAGGCGAACTCGACTCTGGGCAGCGACGCTGGGTTCTGGGGTGAGGTGGCGTCAGTCGTCATGCGGTCACCGTAACTACCGGCCTGCGCAGGGCGACACGTGCATTGGCGCCTGCCTGACTCGCGTTGATACGGCCCTCGGGAGTCGCTGTGGCGCCCTCTGCCGTCACACGGTGTCCCGGTGGCCGGAACCGGCGTCCGACAACCCCGGTTTCAGGCGGAGGAAGCTGATGGCGGCGTGCACCGCGAGCACAACCGGGAGAGCGAGGAGAAGGGCCCACGGCACCGCGCCGACCGCTGCCAGGAGACAGATGACCGGAAGAGTGAGGAGTGTGGGGAACGTCGAGGTGAGGGCGGTGAGCGTACGGGTTCGGCGGTTCATTGGCGGACTCCTTCGGAGAGAGTGAAGATGCCAGGGTGACCACGGCGAGTGAGAGTCAGGCTGGGCTGTTGCGGGCGAGGTCCAGGTAGTCGGCCAGCTCTCGCCAGGCGTCGGACGGAGCACCTGGGTCTCCCGACATGGCGGCTGGATCGTCATGCCAGGCTGCCTTCACACCAGCGGAAATACCGGCATCGCCGCCGGTGAACAACGCGCTCAGCTCATCCATGCGGGCCGCCAGTCGGCGGACTTTTTGATCACTGGGTGGCATGCCGGCCACACGGAGCCGTTCGGCCCTGCGATAGAGCTCAGGCCACTCGACCTCGAGCAGGTAGTGCATTGCAGGCCCCAGGGCAGCGGCACGAGTCCGCAGGACGTCGATCTGGTCGGCATCCAGGTGGCGGCCCAGCGTGTACTCGCCCTCCGGACCGGTGCCGCCGATCGCCCGCAGCGCTTCAAGCAGGTCCGTGGCTGTCGGGGGCCGGTCCTCCGACAGTTCGTCACCGAGGCGCACGAGCCGTTCCCGCAGGACACCGAGCGCGGCAAGGGACGCCTCCACACCGGCCAAGTGGTCGCGGACCAGCCGGGCCGGGTCGACCCCGGCATCAAGGCAGACGGCGATGGTGTCCAGAGCCAGCCCCAGACTGCGGAGCGCCAGCACCTGATACAGACGGACCAGGTCTTCCTCGGTGTATTCCCTGTGTCCTCCCGCGGTGCGCTGTGAGGGACTGAGCAGACCGATGGCGTCCCAGTGGTGCAGCGTGCGCACGGTCAGGCCGCTGGCCTCGGCGAGCCGGCCCACCTTCCAGGTAGCAGAAGTGGTCATGAAGCAACGATGCATCCTGACACCGCGTGAGGTTCAAGCCACGACGTGACCCCATCAGCGGGTCACTTCACATACGCCGGAGCCACCGCCTACTTCATCAGTCGCCGTGTCGTGCCCGTGCCGTCGGCCGGAACCGTCCACAGGTCCGAGCCGTAGCCCCTGGGGAGGGCTTAGTCCAGGTCCTTCTCAGGAGCCGGACCGGAACAGTGCGACCATCAGCCAGATCATCCCCACCGCCAACAAGGCTGCCACGGTGAGGTAGATGAGCCTCGACAGGCGCTCAGGGGTCAAGGTTTCCCCTCCTTCGGTGTGGTCACCGCGTGCCGGTGACGGTCCGGGCATGGTCGCAGACCCTGGCCGGTTCGGGCCAGGGATACGGGTGGCGTCACAGGGGGTCTTGGTTCGCGGCTCTGTCAGCGGCTCACCGTAGGGTTCAGGCCGTCTATGCCCTGCCAGTAAGGAGACACCGTGGCCCAGCCTGCTCGTCTCGTGAGGACACATGCAGCTCCCCTTGCCTTTTCAGGAGCCGACGATGCTCCCACTGTCGAGCCCGGGCTCACAACGGGGCTGCTCGTGCAACGAGGTGACACGGAGTTGGTCGTGCGGGAGCTCGGAGCGGCGGCCTCGTCTTCGGCATCCCTTCGAAGTGTCCGGCCTGCCAACAGGCCTCGGTGACGGGACCTGGTACACCGCATCCGCCGTCGAGAGCGCCCTTCATCTCTGGAGCGTGTAGCGAGCGGATCAGGTGCGGTCCGGGAGCAGGTCTGGAACAGCCCGACGAACTGCCATACGGTGAACGCCGTCGACCGGATCGCCGGTCCCGGGCGGACAAGCCTCGACGCTCGCCCAGGGCTCACATCAACCGGTCCGGATGGACCATGGCCCCGTCCGGACCGGCATCAGGCGGCCCAGGGGATCACCGCCAGAGGGTCGTGGAGGGCCGCCCGCCCAGGGCTGGGCGGAGGAGTGGGTCACCGCCGCGGCGGGCATGCTTCGCGTGCCCAGCGACAGCCGGTCGAAATGGGGGTCGATGGCCAGCATCCTCACCGGGCGGCGACGTGAGGCGCTGATCCTCGCGTCAGGACCTGTCCTCGCAGCAGCCGTGGGCGTGGTGACCAATCTGATCACCTCAAAATGGAGTTGGGGTCTCTTCGCCGCGCTGCTCGTGGTGATAGCCCTGGCCGCCGTGGCCGCCGCTCTGGTGCCTGGAAGCAATGACGACGAGTCGGACTCCGCCCGCAGTACCGGTCCGTGCACACTGCCCCCGGGGGCCGCGGTGTTCGCCGGGCGCGACCGGGAGCTGCGCCAACTCCTCGGCGCCCAACCTCGGACGAGCGGGTCCCGGCCCCTCGTCTGCATCATCACGGGCCGGTCGGGGAGCGGCAAGACGGAACTGGCCGTCCAGGCGGCGCACCTGCTCGCCGAACGGTACCCGGCGGGCCAGCTCTTCGTGAGTTACCGGCGCCATGCCGCCCCAGACGAAGGACTCGATCCGCAGGACGTTCTTGCCACTCTCCTGCTCGCGGTCGACGCCCCTCAGATCCCGACGCGGCCGGGCCTCACCGCGATGAGCTCGCAATGGCAGTCCGCAGTGCGACACAAACCGTTCCTGATCGTGCTCGACGACGTCGACCACACATCCCAGGTACTGGAAGTCCTTCCCAGCTCCCCTCGCGGCCTCGTTCTGGTCACCAGCCGGAAGATGCTTCCCGGAATCGAAGCGGACGTGCACGTTCCGGTCGACACGCTGACCGAAGAGGGCGCACGAACCGTGTTGAACGCCCTCCTGGAGCAGCACCAGTGCACCGTCGGCGACACGGTGATCGACGTGCTGACAGCGATGTACCGGCTTCCGCTCACCGTGCGGCGCATCGCGGACCGCATCATCACCGAGCAGAGACCGCTCGACCCGTACAACGGGCCGGGCCACAACACCCTCGGACTCGAGCCGATGCTGGCGACGATCCAGGCCCTCCCACCGACGGCCCGTCTGGTCTTGCATCGGACCGCGCTGCATCCGGGGGCCCACGTCACGGCCGCGATCGCCTCCGCCCTGGCGGACGTGAGCCACGAGGAGGCCGGACACGCCCTGGACCTACTCCATCGTCGCGGTCTGCTCATGAGTCCCGACCCGCACTGTTACGGGTTCCACGACCAGGTGCTGTTGCTGGCGCAACCGGAGGACACGGTGCAGAACGACGAGACGTCCGCGCCGGCCAGGGAGCGGCTGTTCCAGCTGATGGCATGCCTGCTGAACCGGGCGAACAAGTACATCTCCGCGCCCATCGTCCTGAGCGGGCTGGACAGTGCCAGTGCGGGGCCCGACGTGCGGATGAGCGAGACAGAGGCGCTGGAGTGGCTGCACCATCACTTCGACGACTTGCAGTCAGTGGCACGCCTGGCGGTCGAATGCGACTGGTCCAAGAGCTGGCAGCTGACGACCGGGCTGGCCTACTTCATGCGCATCGAGAGGCACAACCTCGCTCAGGCCGAGCAGCTGAACACGGACGCAAGAAAGATCGCGGAACAGTCAGGAGATCTCGCTGGGGTGGCTTACTGCCGCGCCCACCTGGGGACCTTGCACCGCGCTTCGGGACGGTACCGATCGGCAGAGGAGCACTCCCGTACGGCGATGCGTCTCTTCGCCGAGCTGCCGCCGTCCGAGCGGCCCGAGCCGCGCAACGAGGCGTACTGTGCGAGCGAACTCAGCACCATTCTCTACCACTTGTCCAAATACGTGCCCGCGGAGGACACCGCGGAGCGGGCCGTCGACCTCTACCGTGATGTGGCGGACCGGCGTGGCGAGGCCAACGGACTGGGTGTCCTCGGCCTGATCAGACGGGCGACCGGCAAATACCAAGAAGCGCGCGAGGCTTTCACGGAGGCGTATTCGATCTTCGCCAGTATGGAGAACCTTCGCAACCAGGCGTGGATGCTCATCGAGCTGGGCACCGTCGACCGGCTCACCGGGGATCTGCAGGGCGCTCTGACACGGTTCTCCGAGGCTCTGGACATCTATACCGACACCACGGACCGAGGTGGCTGCGCCTGGGCACGGCGCGAGCTGGGCATCGTGCACAGGATCCTCGGCAACCACACCCGGGCCCTCCGCCTGCTCGAAGCGGCGCGCCGGGAGTTCACCGATCTGTGCAGGCCGAGGGACGTTGCGGACGCCGAAGTGGAACTCGGCACGTTGCACCGGTCGATGGGCGACGTCGACGCAGCGCGCGGGCACGTGATGGACGCGCGTGACGCGTACGACGACATGGGCAACCGACGAGGCAAGGCATGGGCCGAGCTGGAACTGGGCGCTCTGGATGTCGCACAGGGCCAGTACACCTCGGCGGCGGGAAGCTTCCAGCTGGCACAGCGGATCTACCAGGACATCGGTGACCGTTCCGGTGCCGCGCGGGCCCTACTGGAACTGGGCGGACTCGCACTCGCCCGGGGGGATCGCGCAAGAGCGCGCCATTACCTCGCAGAAGCCCATTCCCTCTACACCGCGCTCGACGCACCGCAAGCCGCGGAGGCTCAGGACCTCCTCGACAGGACGTGAGGGATCGACCGGTTCAGCCGGGCCCGGGCGCACCGTCGGCAGCCCGGTCACCGTCCGCAGGACGGGCGCCGCCGAGTACAGCGCGGACGGTCGCGCGGACGGTCTCGTGCTCCTCCTCCGACATCCACTCGCGGACCACGCGCTGCAGAAGCCGGTGGATCTGGATGGTTCCGTTACGGCGGTCGACGTGGCACAACGGCTGACGGCCGAGACACCGGACGGCCCGCGCGACCAGAGCCGTGTCGTCGCTCCCCGGCTCCAGCTCGGCCAGGGCATCGCGCACGGCCTTGCCGTTCAGCAGGTCGAGCGGGATGGCCTCCGGGCCGAAGTGGGCACACAGTTGGAGCAGACGGCGGGCGACGGGCCACTGTGGGAGGGAGTCAGGCAGGGCTCCGCCCCGCCACGACGGGTCCGCGTCGGTACCGGCGTCGTCACGGCCCGGCTTCTCCCGCAGCAGACGAAGGTACAAGGAGGGGTCCATGCGGGACTGTTCGAGAAAGGCGGCCGCCAGCTCCACGGCCAGTGGCAGGTCGGCGACCTCTTCGGCGACGGCATCGGCATCCTCGGCGCTCAGCTCGGAGACCCGGCCACGGAGATGCGCGATGCTCTCGGTCCGTGTGAAGCCGCCCACGTCGAGGTGCTCGGCGAGCCGGGCCCAGCCGTGGTGTTGCGTGGTGATCAGGACATGGCCCACCGAACTGTCGACCAGCATCGGTTCGAGGGTCTCGGGTGTGGTGGCACTGTCGAAGATCAGCAGCCACCGGCGGTACCTGCCGTCGTGGCGCAGGGCGTCCCGGACCGCCTCGGCCGTGGCCGCGGCATCGCCGCGCTCCTCTACGCCAAGGTGGGGAGCCAGTTCGGCGTACTGCTCCAGTGCTCCTGCGCGGGACTCCGCGTGGATCCACCAGACGACGTCGTAGCCGCGGCCGTAGCGGTGGGCGTACTCGAGGGCCAACTGTGTCTTCCCGACGCCGCCCGGACCGTGCAGCACGAGGGGCGTGTCGTTGCCGTCGAGCCGCCGACGCAGTGTACGAAGCAGTTCGGTGCGCCCGGTGAAGCCCCGGTTGCGCATGGGCACGGACCAGGCGGGCGGTTCGACTCCCGGGTAGCGGGGGCCGCTGTCGGCAGCGGCGCCGGGCCCCGCACGAGAGACGTCCCGCAACTTCATGGCCCGTAGGAGAGCGGTTCTGGCGTCGGCCTCGTCGTCACCGGTCAGGTCCACGGCCGCCCGGTCCGGGAACTGACACGCGAGCGGTACGGGGTCGACGCGGACGGGCACCAGTATGCGCCCCGAGCCCAGCTCGTCGACGGCCACCACGGCTTCCCACAGGGTCCGGGCCAGGGCGGAATCCCCGTACGCGGCCGACACGACCACCACCGTGCGGGAGGCCACGCGCACCAGGTCCTGGATCCCGGCGTCCTCGGGGCCCGGGCGGACCACGGTGAGCCCCGCCTCGCCGAGGACACCACCGATCCAGTCCGCCCACACGTCGTCCTCGGGCAGATGGCCGAGGACGACGTCCGGGGGGTCGACGGACCGGCCCCGTACGGCGGTCTTCAGATACGTCCGGCGTTGTCCCTCGTCCGGCGGGACGAGCGAGGTGACCTCTCCCCGCGTGATGACCGCGGTGAGCCGTTCGTAGGCCGCGAGCAGGGAGGACGGGGCGCCCGGTTCGTCACGGAGGACTGCCAGGATCTCCTCGTAGGCGTAGGCCGGTTGGTACGGGATCTCCACGTCGCCCCAGTAGCGGCGAGGGTCGACATCCGGTGTGCGCAGCAGAAACCCGTGGAACCTCAGCCGGACCCGGGCCCGGGCGGCCTCGAGCCGGTCCGGTTCCGCGCGTTCCGCGCGCATGGGCACCGGCAGGACACGGATCCGGCGGTGCGTGTACAGGCTCTCCACCCGGTGCGACAGGGCCGCCGCACCCTCGATGCCCTGGTCGCTGTGGGTGAAACAGTGCACCAGCACGTCGGGCAACTGGATGGTGCAGAGGTCGGCGAGGTCGCTCCCGCCCTTGGGGCTGTCGACGAGAACATAGTCGTAGTCCCGCCGGAACAGCGCGCACAGCGCATCCAGGAACCGGCCGCCGAACCGCTCGTCGTAGAAGCGGTCCCAGTCGGGTGTCGAGTAGGCGCGCGCCCATTCATTGTCCGCTGTACGGGCGTGGAGGTGGTCCAGTCGTCCGCCCGCCGGAAAGTCCACTTGCAGCGGGGACACCGCGTCCTCGATACCGGTGTGCGCGGCGACCCAGGCGTCGAGCCGGTCCATCTCGCCGGGATCCTGCGGCAGTCCGCCGGGCTCCGGCAGACGGGCACGCGCCTCCTCGACGCGTGCCACGTGTCCGAGGACGAGCTCCAGCACGCCGGGCCGACGGCGCAGTGCGCCACGGTCGAGGAACGGGTGCAGGAACCGGTCCAGCCCCGGCGCCTCCAGGTTCCAGTCGGCCGTCAGGACCCTGTGGCCCTGCGAGGCGATGATCCAGGCCACGTTGGCCAGGGCCATGGTGCGACCGGTGCCGCCCTGGGGACTGTGGAACGTGATGATCCGACCTTCGGAGGGCCGGTCGGGCGGGTGCGTCATGGTCGGACACGTGGCCTTTCGACGTCCGGGCCGCGGGCCGCGTGAGCGCGCGAGGGCCGGTGGAGGTCCATCCACTCGACAGCGGAGTCGACGGCCCAGCGCAGCGGCAGCAGGCGGCTTTCGGCGTTGCCGACACGGCCGTGTGCGATACGGCCGTCGGCGGTCGGGCCGTCATCGCGGGACCGTGTCTCGAGCCACCGGCCCAGTGGGCCGAAGTCCTCGTCGTGCAAATCCACGTCGACAGAGCTCGTCCACCGGGGGGTGCCGTCGACGAGGACCTTGCAGTCGTATCGGCGGGTAGGACCGGGCGGGCGGTACTCCGCCAGGTGGAAGGCGGTGCAGACGTCGAATCCGACGCCCAGCAGCAGGATGTGGGCGCCGAGTTCGTAGAGGCGGCCCAGCGGTGACTGTTCGCCCAGGTGACAGTCCTCCGCGTGCCATGCGGTGACCCGCTCGGCGTGGGCGCCGAGTGCGGCGAAGGAGGTCTGGGGATGGCCGCTGCGCCGGGCACCCGCCGTGCGGCGCACCTCCTCGGCGATCCTTCCCATGCCCTCGGACGGAGTGGACGACGCCCTGAAGGGCTCCATGACGTCGTGGAACTCCCTCAGTCGGCTGTCCGTCATACCGCGCGTGCGTGCTATGTACTGGGGGGACGTCCGCGAGTTGCCCGCGGTGAAGGCGGGCACGACCAAGGTGCCCTCCGGGCCGAGCACGGCACGGAGGGCACGGACCACCGTGCGGGCGCCGTCCCGCACCGGGCCCATGGAACCCAGAGACGCGTGGACCAGCAGTGTGGTGCCCTGCGCGCAGCCCAGTCTCCTCAGATCGGCGGCGAGTGACGCCTTGCTGTGCATCCGTCGTCAACTCCCCAGCAGACCGGCCATACGGCGTCCGTATCGCGTCAGACCGGCCGCGTCCCGGGCATCGGCAGCCGCGCGGCCGAGGTAGGCGGAGCGCAGCCGGTCCAGGGCCTCCGGGCTTCCGGCGAGGTCGAACAGGTCCGACAACGCGTTGAACTTGAGCTCTTGGACGCCGTCCACGAGGAGGTCGCTCAGCTGGGCGGCGGTGTCCGGCAGGGACAGCGCCAGCGCGCCGAAGGCCCGGGGGCCGGCGGTGACGGCCCCCTCCGGTGTCGGGTCGCGGAGCGGGGTGCAGGCGGTCAGCAGCGTGCGGATTCCCGGCAGGCGCCGACTGTGCCGGGCCCGGAGATGGGCGGCCGCCTCGGTGAACAGGTGTTGCCACCGGCCGTACTCCTCGTCGTCCAACCGTGGCGACGGCGCTACGCCGGCGACGTCGCGGTAGGGGTCGCCGTCCTCCAGCAGGACGCGGAACTCGTCCGTGACGATGCGGCGCACCGGTTCCCATGACGTCTCTTCGTGCGCTGTCCCGGTGACGGGCCGTGGGCGCTCGCCGTCGCCCCGGCTCAGCAGGAGCACCCCACGGCGCACGACGAGTCCGACCCGCCCCCGGGCGGGCGGCAGGGTCAGCCGGCCGAAGCCCGGCACGTGGAGCGTGTGGACGGTGTCCGGCAGCTCGGCCTCCAGGTCGGTCCCGGCGCGCAGGGCGAGCGCAAGGGCGATCTCCACCAGCCGCTGCCGGACGGCACCCTGATCCAGGAGCCCTTCGAGACTGCGGGCCGACCACTCCCCCAGATACGGGTGACGCAGTAACTCGGCCGTCCGGTGCGGCCATCGACGGTCCATACGGGTCAGTGCCTCCGCCTCCGGTCCGGGCTGTCGCCTGCACACGGCGGCCAGGAGCATCCTGCGGACACTGGATTCAGCCGTGACGAGGACGCGCAGCGCCTCGTCGTCGCCGTCACCCGCCGCGAGGGAGTCGAAGCTCCGCCGCGTGAGGGCGTGGGCAGGCCTGACGGGACGCCGGGGCGGGGACTGGAGCACATGGTCGATGAGCCGGACCAGGTCGATGCAGTACACCGAGGGGTTGTCGAAGCCGTTGCCCCGACGGTACCGGTGGCCGTAGAGGCCACCGCCGCAGATCCGTACCAGGCGGCAGTGGCGGCAGGTCCGGCACAGGCCGTCCATGCCGTTCCGCTGGGCGAGGAAACCGGGGTGCGCAGCCGCCTCGTCGAAAGAATGCCGCAGGACATGGAATCCGGTCCGCGGCGCGTCCTGCTCCGCGGTCTTGAGCCAGTCGGCCTGCTCGATCTCGCCGTCCGTCTCGACGACCACGAGGTCGGGACTGCCCAGGCCGAGTGCCTCCGTGAACGAGTCCTGCCCGTCGCGGCCCGCCTCGAGCGAGTCGAACAAGCGGACCGGGAAGGGCCTGCCCTGGGCGTTCCAGAGGTCGTACACATCGGTCAGCCACCGCGCGTAAGCGGTGGGGTGCTCCCCGGACCGCGCGGGAGGCCGCTCCCAAGTGGCGTGCGGCAGCAGGAAGTCCACCCTGGGGGGTTCAAGTTCGGCCAGGGCCCGGTACACCGCTGACGGGTCGTTCGCCACGTCGACCGTGCACAGCAGTCCCGCGAAGGCTCGACGGTAGGGAGGGGACCCGATGAGCCGAACGGCCCGGACCACCGCGTCGTACGAGCCGGTGCCATTGGCCCGTTTGCGGTGACGGTCGTGGGAGGCACGGTCCCCGTCGAGGGATATTCCGGTACTGATCCCCTCGCGGACCAGCATGGCGCAGAAGTCGTCGTCCAGGAGCAGGCCGTTGGTCTGCATGCGCAGGTCGAGGGTGCATACCCCGTCCAGCGCCGCACGCAAGTCTGCCGCGATCCGAGCCAGCCGCGCGCGCCCGGCCAGCAGCGGTTCGCCGCCGTGCAGGATGACGTGCACGCGCTGGAGTTCGGGGTGGCGAACCATGTGCTCGGTGATCCGTGACACCGTCGCGTCGACCACGTCGTCGGGCATCACATGCGGCCTGCGCCGCCAGCTCTGGTCGGCATGCTCGTAGACGTAGCAGTGGTCGCAGGCGAGGTCGCACCTGCTGTGCACCTTCAGGACGAACTGGCGAAACGCTGGGGAAGGAGCAGCCACCGCAGACGGTGTCCGGCTCGCTCAGATACTGGACTGGAAGGTCGCTGTGGGCGTCCCCCCGCACGGAAGCAGTCGGGCCAGTGCCGCGGCAGTGGCCTCACCCAGCTCTTCCAGAGGGGTGTCCGCGCAGTCGGGGACCAGCGTGGCGAAATCCACCTCCACATGCGGCGTGCGAGACAGACCGCCAGGGAAGACGTCCGAGGCTGTGCTCATCCCGATCTCCTTTGCTGGTTCACGAAGGGCACACGCTGTGTCACCCGGCGCGGCGGGCCGTCACCGCAGCCTCATCATCGTGGCGTCGTCGGCGCGAGGACAAGAGCACGAACCGGCCCCGGTTCCGGCGAGGATGGCGGGCCCTGTGCCCTCACTCCACGTAAGCGGGTGCCACCGCCGACGTCAGCAACCGGCGGGCCGTGCCCGTCCCGTCCGCCGGGACCGTCCACAAATCCGAGCCGTAGTCCCCTGGGAGGGCGTAGTCCAGCGTGGAGTTGTCGGCCCACAGGGCCTGGTCGTCGATGTTGCGCTGTTCCGCCGTTGCCGTTTCCTTCATGGTGCGGAGGTTGAGGACGTAGAGGCGCCAGGGCGCGTCCGGGGAGGCTCCTTGCACGCGTTTCTTGTACGCGATGCGCGTGCCGTCGGGGGAAAGGGACGGGCATTCGACGTTGCTGTGCAAGGTCGTGAGCGTGCGGGCCTCGACATCGCCTCGGACCAGGTAGGTCTTGCCCCCCGTCGCCAGCGTGGCGTAGAAGCGGTTGTCGTCGGCGAAGGTGACGCCCCAGATGTTGGTGTCGGCGGCGCGGTAGGGGTGGCCGTCCTTGGTGATGTGGAAGGTCTCGAGGTTGTCGTCGATGGACCAGGTGCGGGTGTCGACGATGGCGGTGCGGGTGGAGAAGTCGGTGCCGGCGTAGGAGTCGCCGCTGACGAAGACGGTCCAGGCGACGAGGTGGCCGGAGGGCGAGACGCGGGCGCGGGTGGGGATGCCGGCGGCCGGGAAGTGGTGGAGTTCGTGGAGTTGGGAGTCCAGGACCACCGCGCGGTAGGTGTCCTCCAGGGCGCCGTGTACGGCCTGGAGGCAGATCGCCGTTCCGGCCGCCGCGTGGAAGCGCAGGCACTTGACGCCCGAAGCCGTGCGCGGGCCCCGCACATCACCGGCGGGCACGGCGGCGATCTCGTCGCGGTGCGGGCCCCAGGCCAGGTTGCGGAACAACAGTTGGGGGGTGGGCGGCCGGAGTGACACCGTGCCGGGTCGTACCGTCGGGCCGTCCGCCTGTTGCTCGTCCCGTTGGCCCGAGCGGTGGGCCGCGTGCAGTACCGCTCCCGTGCCGACCGCGCCGAGCAGCACGACGGCGAGCAGGAGGATCAGCAGTCGGGATCTCCTGGTCATGCGGGCTTCACCTCGTCTGTCGTACGGAGTACATACGCGGCCACCGCCGCGCTGACCGCCAGTGCCGCCGCCGTCATGGCCAGGGCGGTTCGGCCGCCCCACTCGCTCCAGGCCGCGCCGAAGGCGAGGGAGCAGGCGAACCGGGCCAGCGCCTGGCCGGTGCCCACCAGTGCCTGGCCGGCGCCCTGGTGCTGGGCGGGGACCGCTCCCGCCGTGGCGGCCGCGAGTACGCCGTCGGTGGCCGCGTAGAAGGTGCCGTGCAGAAGGAGGACCGCGATGACCGCCGGGATGCCGTGCCAGGGGGACAGCACCAGGCCGTAGCCGAGCAGCAGGACGCCGTGGCCGGCCAGGAAGAGCAGGCGGCGGTCGACGCGGTCGGCGAGGGCGCCGAGCGGGACGGCGAGGAGGAGGAAGACGGCCGCCGTGCCGAGGGGCAGGAGCGGGAAGAGGTGGGCGGGCAGGTCGCCTTCGCGTTGGAGGAGCAGGTACAGGAAGGAGTCGCTCACCGTGGTGAGGCCCAGGAGGGTCGCGCACAGGGTGAGTCGGCGCAGCTCCGGGCGGCGCAACAGGCCGAGCGCGTCACGCAGCGCCGGGCGGGCCGGGTCCGGGGACGGTACGGCACCCCGCTCGCGCAGCGCGGGGCGGGCCGGGTCCGGCGACGGTACGGCATCCCGTTCGGGCGGCGGCTCGGGGCGCGGCCCGGCGACCGTCGTCGCGATACGGCGCGGCACGAACAGCACCAGCACCAGGACGCCGAGCGCGGCGACGCAGCCGCTGACCGCGAAGACCGCGTCGTAGCCGTCGACGGTGGCGCGCAGTACGGCGAAGGCGACGAGGGGGCCGAGGAGTGCGCCGGTGGTGTCCATGGCGCGGTGGACGCCGAACGCCCGTCCCCGGCGTTCGGGTGCGGTGGCGAGGGAGATCATCGCGTCCCGGGGTGCGGTGCGCAGCCCCTTGCCGGTGCGGTCGACCGCGAGGACCGCGCTGATCAGGGGGAGGGTGTGGGCGAGGAGCAGAAGGGGCTTGCACAGCGCCGACAGGCCGTAACCGAGGCCCGCGACGGCCTTGTGGCTGCGGCCTCCTCCCCGGTCGGCGAGGTGGCCGCCGGCCAGGCGGACCAGGGCGCCCACGCCGTTGTTGATGCCGTCCAGGAGTCCGAAGCCGAGCGGTGAGAGGCCGAGGGCCGTGACCACGTACAGCGGGAGGACGGCCGTGACCATCTCCGAGGAGATGTCGGTGATCAGGCTGACCGCGCCGAGTGCCAGCACCGTGCCGGGCACGGCGGCCGACCGCCGCCCCGGACGGGTGTCCGGGACGACGGCGGCCTTGGTGCTGTGCGAGTCCCCGGTCTTGGTGCTACGGGAGTCCGCGAGATACACGAGTGTCAGTTCCAGATGCCGGAGATGTCGGCCGCCGAGGCGGCGTTGCCCGCGTGGGCGGTGAGACCGGCGAGGTCCTCCACGGTGCGCAGGACGTTGTAGTGGTTGTAAGTGGTGGCGCTGGAGCTGCCGGGGGTGACGTGCTCACCGTAGAAGACGGTGGGGATGCGGTTGCCGGACAGCTTGTTGTCCTCGTCGAAGGTGACGGCGAGGATGCTGTTGTGGGTCTTGGCCCAGGTGGCGTAGGCGCCGAGGTTGTTCTTGATCCAGGTGTCGCCCGTGGAGACCGAGCAGTCGTGCATGTCGCTGCACAGGTTGGGGACGACGAAGGACACCTTCGGCAGGGTGGTGTAGTCGGTGGGGAACTGGGTCATGGTCTTCGCGGTGCTCGTGGGCACGTTGGAGAAGCCGAACCACGGGTTGTGCTTCTGCGCGTAGTTGCCGCTGCTGCAGGTCGTGGAGCCCTGGCTGGGCAGCGACTCGTTGTAGCTCGCCCAGGTCTTGCCGGCGGCGATCAGCTCGGAGGCGAGGTTGGGCTTGTTTATGGAGCCGACGGAGACGCAGCTGTCGTCGGTGCGGCCCTGGTTGGAGCCCGAGAACAGCATGTAGTAGTTGGGCTCGCTGGGGTGGGTGAGGCCGTAGGACTGCGTGAGGTTGGCGCCACCCGCCTTCAGGGTGTTGTTGATGTAGGGGGCGCTGGAGCTGCCGATCACCTGCGAGTAGGCGTGGTTCTCCATCACCACGACCACGACGTGGTCGGGGGTCGGGAGGGAGGCGGCCTCGGCGGTGGAGGCGGTGGCGGCCCACAGCCCGATCGAAGTGGCGGTGAGGGCCACGGCACCGGCCAGTGCGGCGAGGGGACGTCGGTCGCGCTTGGGAGCCTTGACGGCGGTCATAACTGTCCTCCGGACAGGTGTGACGGACTCACGGGGGGTGGTGGGAGCGCCGTAACCCTAGGGGTGGGCGAGGGAACCCGGCCGCGCGTCGTGAGCGAAGATCAGACGAACGGTGGGCCCTGCCGGGCAAAGCCCGAGTCAAGCGGTCACCATCCCGGCAAATTCCGGGTCAAGCGGGGCGCCGACGGGTTTGGGGCATGGCGGAAGCCTTCAGCTGGGCACGGTGGCGGCCGTCAACCTCGGCCGCGGTTGAGGTCACGCAGCTTGGTCCGGGTGGTGTGGCGGACGCGTCTGGTGCGGCCCTGGTCGGCCAGGAGGGCCAGTGCCTCGGGGTTCGCGGATGTCTCGACGATCTTGCGTTGCAGCCAGTCGGAGGCCCTCGTCAGGGACTCGGGGGTCCAGGGGTGGGCCAGGGCGACGGACCGGAGGAGGGTCCATTCCCGGAGGCGGGCAGTCAGGAAAGGGTGGTCGGTCGTCGCCTCCGTCATCGACTGCGACCACTGTGGGTGGGCCGGGGTCAGGTGGAGGGCCGTCGCCCGTTCGTCGAGGTGGTTGAGTACGGCCGACCGGGACATCACGGGGTCGGGATCGGCGAGGATTCTGCGGATCAGCAGGGCTTCCTCGGCGGGCGTCGCCTGACGCAATTCTCTCACGTAGGTCGCGAATCTCGCGTGTTCCGGCGGCTGGGCCTCGCTCACCGTGCCGCCTTCCCGTTCATGAACCCGGCGATCGCCCGATCGCCTCGTACAGCGCGTCCGGCTGGTCCAGGTGGACCAGGCCGTCAGGTTCTCCTGTGCGGCCCGGCCGCCGCCAGCGATTTGCCCGTCGAGGCCGCCCGCCCGCCCCCTCCCCCGCTCAGCCCTTGACCGCGGAGCTGGCGACGCCCTGCACGAACCAGCGCTGGAAGAAGGCGAAGACCACCAGGACGGGGAGGACGAGGAGGACGCCGAAGGCGAGGATCTGGCCCCAGTCGGGGGGCTGTTGGCCCTGGAAGACGCTCATTTCCAGGGGGAGCGGGCGGACCGACGGGTCGGAGACCATCAGGACCGGCCAGAGGAAGGAGCCCCACTGGGTGAGGAAGGTGAGGATCGCGACCGAGGCGAACACGGGCTTCGACATCGGCACGATGATCGCGAAGAAGGTCCGCCACGGGCCCGCGCCGTCCAGCCGGGCCGCCTCCTCGATGCTCGGCGGGATCGAGCGGAAGAACGTGTGGAACTGGTAGACCGAGAAGGCGTTGGCGATGAAGGGGATCGCCTGGATGAAGAGCGTGTTGCGCTGGTCGTTGAACATATAGAACAGCGGGACCGCCACCGACTCGAACGGGACGAGCATCAGGAGGAGGACCAGCGTGAAGACCGCCTCCCTGCCCCGCCATTTCAGCCGTGACAGCCCGTACGCCGCCATCGAGTTGACGAACAGGCCGCCCGTGACGACCACGAACGACAGCAGCAGCGAGATGCCCATGAAGCGCCAGAAGTAGCCGGTGCTGTCGGAGTTGAGGCTGTCGAGGACGGCGGAGTAGTTGTCGAAGGACAGATGGGTCGGGAGGAAGCCGGACAGGCCGTCGAGGACCTCGTCGGACGGCTTGAGGCTGCCCAGGAAGAGATAGAGGACGGGCAGCGTGAAGACGAAGGCCAGGACGGAGAGGACGGCGTAGTCGAGGACGCGGCGGATCCCCCTGTGGGGCGCGCGCGGCATGCGGGTCGTGCGGGTCATGGCCATGGGTCAGTCCTCGTTGTCGGGCCGGACGACGCGGCGCTGGATCAGGGTCAGGACCACGACGATCAGGAAGAACACGACCGTGATCGCGGACGCCTGGCCGATGTTGTTCTGGTCGAAGGCCGTGGTCACGGCCTGGTACATCACGGTGCGGGCGGCGTCCTCGTCGAGACCGCCGCCCCGGACGAGGACGTAGACCTGGTCGAAGACACGGAAGGACAGCACCGAGGTGAGCAGGGCGACGAACACGAGGGTGCCCCGGATGCCGGGGAGCGTGACGTGGCGGAACTGCTGCCAGCGGGAGGCCCGGTCGAGTTCGGCGGCCTCGTACAGCTCACCCGGTATCTGCTGGAGGCCGGCGAGCAGGATGACCATCTGGAAGCCGACGCCCTGCCAGACGGAGAGGACGATGACCGACGCCATGGCCGTGGTGGCGTCGCCGAGCCAGTCGAAGGCGCCCCAGTTGCCGAAACTCACCACGTCCAGCGCGGAGTTGAGCATGCCCTGGTCGCTGCGGGCGAGGATCAGCCGCCAGATCACGGCGACCAGCGCCATCGGGAAGACGACGGGCATGAAGAAGAAGGACCGGAACAGGCCGATGGCCTTGAGCTTGCGGTTCAGCAGGATCGCCAGCCCGAGCGCCAGGCCCGTCTGGAGGGGGACGACGACCACGGCGAACGTCAGGTTGTTGAGCAGCGCCCGCAGGAACGGTCCCGAGAGGTCGGGGTCGGTGAACAGCCTCCGGTACTGCTCCACTCCGAAGAAGGTCGGTTCCAGCGGCGAGCCCAGGCGCACGTTGTAGAAGGAGAGCACCACGGCGTAGCCGAAGGGGATGCCGACGAAGGCGATGAGCCCGCCGACGGCGGGGGCGGACATCAGCAGTCCGTGCAGCCACTCGCGGTTCTTGCGCGCTGTGCGTGTCGGGGGTGCGGGCTTCACGGAGGTCACGGGCGGGGCCAGGTCCGGGCCGGGCGGTGCGGCGTGCGCGGGTTCCACGGATTTCACGGGTGGGGTCCTCTCCCCGGCGGGGCGGGCACGGCTGCCGCGTGCCCGCCCCGGCCGATGGGTCCTACGGGATCTCGTAGCCGGCGTTGTCGGAGAAGTCCCGGTCGATGGCGCGGGCGGCCTTGGACAGGGCGTCCTTGGGGTCGGCGCCGCCGTAGATCGAGTTCAGGGCCTCGCTGAACTTGGCGGTGACCACGGGGTATCCGGCGGTCACGGGGCGGGTGACGGCCACGCACGACTTGGTGATGTCACGGTCGCCGCACGGCTTGGCGAGCTGCTCGGAGAAGAGCTGGAGCGGGCCGCCCTGCTTGTACAGCTCGCTCGCGGCGAGCGCCGACTTGGTGGCGGGCACCGCGCCGTTGGCCTTCGTCATCGCGGTGACGTTGGTGTCGTCGAGCAGGGTGTCGAGGAAGGCGCCGGCGGCCTTGGCGTTCTTGGTGTTCGCGCCGATGCCCCAGGCCCAGGAGCCCTGGCCGGTCTTGGGGCCGTTGCCGAAGTCCGGCAGGGGCATCACGACGAGGTCCTTGCCGAGCGCCTGGCTGTACGCGGGGTACATCCAGTGGCCGACCCAGCTGAGCGCGACCCGGCCCTTGGTGAAGGCGCCCGCGTCGGTGTTCGGGTCGACGTAGGGCTTCCAGGACTGGAAGGTCTTCAGCGCCGAGACCACGGCCGGGGTGTCGAGGGCGCCGGCCGCCTTGCCGTCCTTGAGCAGGGAACCGCCGGCCGACCAGACGACGGGGGCGAAACCGTAGGTTCCCCACTCGTTGTTGAGGCCGTTGCTCTCCTGGAGGTCGAGGACCTTGCCGTCGGAGTCCTTGGCCTTGAGCGCCTTCAGCGCGGCGTCGAACTCCTTCGCCGTCCAGGCGTCGGACAGGCCCTTCGGGTACTTCACCCCGGCCGCGTCCAGCAGCTTCTTGTTGCCGTACATGCCGAGCCCGGAGTCGAACATGCCCAGGCCGTAGTGCTTGCCGTCGATCTCGCCCTGCGCCTTGATGGCGTCGGTGGCATTGCCCAGGGTCTTGGCGGAGACGTAGGAGTCGATCGGGGCGAGCTTCTTGTTGTAGACGAAGTTCGCCATGGTCGGGCCGTCGAACTCCATCACGTCCGGCAGCTTGGAGGCGTCGGTTGCGGTGATGGTCTTGGTGTAGTCCTTCTCGGGTATCAGCTTCAGCTCGACCTTCACCTTGCTCTGCGAGGAGTTGAAGGACTTCACCGCGTTCTGCAGGGCTGCGGCCTCGCTCTCCTGGCCCTGGTGGGCCCAGACGCTGATGGTGCCCTTGCCGCTGCCCGCCTCGGCCGAGGTGTCGGTGCCACCGCCTCCGCCGCAGGCGGCCAGCGCCGCCAGGGGCAGGGCGAGGGCCAGGCCCGTACAGGCCGCGTGGCGGTGCCTTCTGTGTCCGGCGTTCATCGTGGTCCTCCGTGCGTCGGTGCTGGGGTGAGGGTCGGAACTGCTGAGCGCTCCCCGGCGTGGGGGCGTGGAGCTCGAAGAGGTGAGGGAGTCGGAAGAAGTGAAGGGGTCGGGGTTACTGCGGTCCGCGAGGGCTGGGCGGGGCCGTGGTCTCGCGCAGGACGAGACGGATGGGCATCTGTACGTGCCCGGGCTGGTCGGCGCCCGGTTCGTCGAGCTGTCGCAGCAGCAGCCGGGCGGCCTCGGCGCCCTGGCCGGCGACCGGCTGGGCGACCGTGGTCAGGCCGACGACCTCGGCGAGCTCGTGATCGTCGAACCCGACGACCGACACATCGTCAGGAACCCGGAGCCGGTGGCGCCGCAGGGCGCGCAGCGCGCCCATCGCCATCTCGTCGGACTGCGCGAACACGGCGGTCGGCGGCCGGGACGCGGCGAGCAGTCGGGTCATGGCCTGCTCACCGCCCTCGACGGTGTAACCGCCGTCGGCCTCCAGCGCCGGGTCGTGCGCGATTCCGCTCTCGGCCAGTACGTCCAGATACCCCTGACGTCGCGCTATCGGGGTGGTCCAGTGCAGCGGCCCGCTGGTCCCGGCGATCATCCCGATCCTGCGGTGTCCGAGGTTCACCAGATGCCGTACGGCGCTCTCGGCCCCCGCCCGGTCGTCGATGCCGACCACGGTGAAGCCCTCCCGGGGCCCGCCGACGGTCGTGGCCAGCGGCACGCCGAGCGAGCGCAGCGCGCCCTCCTCGGCCCGGTCGGGGATCAGCAGCGAGAGCACCGCGTCGACCCGCTTGCGTACCGGCAGTTTGGTGAAGAAACGCTTGCGCGCCTCCGGTGAGCCGAGGTTGTACAGCAGCACGTCGTACCCGGCGGCGCTGAAGACCTGTTCGGACGCGTCCAGCACGGTGCCGAAGAACCAGCGCCCGATGTACGGCGCGACCACCCCGATGGTGTAGGTACGCCCGCTGGCCAGGCTGGAGGCCGAACGTGAGGCCGTGTAGCCCAACTCGGCGGCGACGGCGGCGATCTGTGCCCGCACCTCGTCCGAGACACCCGGCTGGCCCCGCAGGGCGCGGGACACGGTGGACGCGGAGACCCCGACGGCGCGGGCGACGTCGGTGATGCTGGCCGTCACGGGACATTCCTCCAGGGCTGTTTCACATCGGTGTGATCTGCGAGTGACGCGACCGTAAACCCGCTCACGTTGTTGCGCAAGCGTTTGCGTTCAGATTTACTTGGGCCGATTCTCAAGTGACTCCTTCGTTATCAATACTCAGCGCACGCGTTTGGGCGCTGCGGAGCCGACAGGACCTGTGCATGCGATACGCCCCGCCCGGCCTCTGCGTGAACGACTTCGCCCTGCTCCGGGACCATGACGGCACCTACGCGGTGCTGCACCTCCAAGGCCCCTGGACGGACGAGTTCGACCACCTGCGGATGGAGACCTCCTACGGCAGGGCCACCTCCACCGACCTGGTCCAGTGGCAGCCGCAGGGAACGGCGTTCGGCACCGGCCTGCCCGGCCGCTTCGACCAGCAGGCCGTGTGGACCATGCACCCCGTCCCGTACGGCGACGGCATGGCGATGTTCTACACGGGCGTGAGCGGTCTGACGGCGGACGGCTGGCCGCTCCAGTCCGTCGGACTCGCCTACTCGGAGCGCACCGACGGCACGGGCTGGCGCCGCCACGGCACCGGTCCGGTCGTCGAGGCGGACGCACGCTGGTACCGCACGGGCGAACGGATGGGCTGGCGCGACCCGTTCGTCGTCCGTGACGACGAGTCGGACGGCTGGTTCATGGCCGTGTGCGCCGCCGACGCCTCCCTGCCCGTCGAGGTCGGTGGCTGCGTGGCCTGGGCCACCTCCGACGACCTGGAGCACTGGACGGTCCACCCGCCGCTCGTCTCACCCGGCGACGTCGACGAGTTGGAGTGCCCGGTCCTGGAACGCCTCGACGACGGCAGCTGGCTGCTGCTCGGCTCCATCGGCGCCACCCGCGGCTTCGAGGCGTGGACCGCGCCCCGCCTGCGCGGCCCCTGGACCCGCCGCGGCCCGCTCGGGCCCACCGGCTCCTACGCGCCCCGCGTCATCGCCGCCCCCGACGGCTCCCGTGTCGTCCTGCACACCACTCCCCGCCGCGTCGGCCTCACCGACTCCGGCGACCGCTGCCGCGGCATGCTGGCCCAGCCGAAGCTCCTGGTCACCTCGCCGGACGAGGCACCCCGCCTGGAGTGGTGGCCCGGCCTGGACACCTGGCTCGGCGAGGAGACCGATCAGCCCGCCCTGCACGCGGTCGGCGACCTCGACATGGCGGGGCCCGTCGAGATCACCCTGCGCACCGACGCCCCCGGCGGCGGCCGGCCCGCCCTGACGGTCGGCTGCGACGGCAAGAACCTCTGGGTGAGCGGCGCCGACGGGGCCCGCATCGGCGAAGCCGTCCTGGCCGAACCGGCGTCCACCCTGCGCGTCCTGACCATCGGTGAGTACGTCGAGGTCTACGCCGACGGGGTTTTCGCCCTGACCACGCTGTGCTACTCCGGCCACCCCGCCCGGTGGACGGCGGTCACCGACGGAGTCGAACGCTCCCTCCCCGTCCGTCCGGTCCGGCTGCCCGACCCCCACCGTGACGACGCCTCGGCCGTCTGGCCCGGACCGTCACCGCGGTGACGCACTCCCCTGCCACAGAGGCGCCCCGGGCCCGGCTGTGACACTGCTGTTGCCGGAACTGTGGGCTCCGCCACAGGTGGGGCGGGCTCGGCGTGTTGGACTCGGTGCTCGACTCGACGATCGACCGATCGTTCACAACCGGGGGGCCGCGACTCGATGTTCTACCTGCTCCTTCTCCTCCTCATCGTCGCGGCCGTCACCGTCTTCGGACTGACCGGGTTCGGCTTCGGACAGCTGGCCCAGGCGGGCGTACGCCACACCGGGGAGGCGACCCTGCTCCGCGCCGTCGCCGCGCTCACCGGTGCCGCCGCCCTCGCCATGTACACCTGGGGGCTGCTCATCGTCACCGGCGCGGTGATGACCGCGGAGGACGGCGGGACGGACTCCTCGCCGCCGCAGTCCTGTCGTACGGCCGGGTGGTGGGAGCGCCACCGGCAGGGCATCGAGATCACCGACTACTCCGTGCACTTCGTCCCCCTCGGGTTCGTCTGCGAGACGAGCGACGGCGGGAGTTACGACAACGGCGACGTCCCGGGGTACGTCAATCCCGCCACCTTCGCGCTGGCGCTGACCTCCGCCGCGGGTGCCGTCGGGGCGCGCCGCCTGCCGGAGCGGGGCGCAGGGGCCGACGGTGGTCGGCCGAAGGGTCAGCCCGACGGCGGTCAGCCCAGCGAGGCCGGCTCCCCCCGGCCGAACAGCGGTGCGTGAGGGACGGAGAATGGGCAGGTCGGGGCGCTGACCCCGGCGGCACCACACAACACGGCGTCACGCATCACGCATCACGGCATCACGCATCACGCATCACGCATCAGTAGGAGGCAGTCATGGCGAAGGTTCCCAGCTCGGTGATCGCCGCGGGCGGGCTCGTCGGCGGGTACGGCGTGGCCCGCTGGACGAAGAAGCGGCAGCTCGGCGGGGTCGTCCTGGCCGCCGCGGGGGCCGCGGCCGCGCAGCAGTGGCGACAGCGGGCCGGCGGGAAGGCCGCGGGCGCGCTGACCACCGCGTACGTCGCCGCGTTCGCCGGGTCCCACCCCCTGGCCAAGAAGGTCGGCGCCTGGCCGTCGGTGCTCGGCGTGGCGGGCGCCGTCGCCCTCGCGTCGTGGGCGGTGGCGGACCGGCGGGCGTGACCTATCCCGTTTCCGTCGCCCGCTCCGACCGGAACGCCCTGCGGTAACCCTGCGGGCTCGTCCCCACCACTCTCCGGAAGCGCTCGCGGAACGCCGTCGGGGAGCCGAAGCCGGTCTGGGTGGCGATGCGTTCGACCGGGTGGGCGGTGGTCTCCAGGAGGTGCTGGGCGCGCCGTACGCGTGCCCGGTGCAGCCATTGCAGGGGCGTCGTGCCGGTCTGTTCGCGGAAGCGGCGGTTGAGGGTGCGGGTGCTCATGCCGGCGTGGGCGGCGATCTCGTCCAGGGTGAGGTCGCGGTCGCAGTGGTCCTCCAGCCAGCCCAGCAGGGGTTCGAGGGTCGCTCCGGCGGGCGCCGGGGGCAGGTCGTGGACGATGAACTGGGACTGGCCGCCCTCCCGTTCCAACGGCATGACCGCCATCCGGGCGGCGTGCGCGGCGACCGCCGAGCCGTGGTCCCTGCGGATCATGTGCAGGCACATGTCCATCGCGGCGGCCGCGCCCGCCGAGGTGAGGAACTGGCCGTTGTCGACGTAGAGGACGTTGGGGTCGACGCTCACCCCGGGGTAGCGGGCCGCCAGGTCGGGCGCGGCGATCCAGTGCGTCGTCGCGCGCAGGCCGTCGAGGAGGCCCGTGGCGGCGAAGAGGAAGGCGCCCACGCAGATGGAGGCGATGCGCGTACCGTTCGCCGCGGCCGCGCGCAGGGCCTCGGTGACGCCCGGCGGCAGCGTGTCGGGCGGGTCCTCGACGCCGGGCAGGACGATCGTGTCGGCCTCCGCGAGCGCCTCCAGGCCGTACGGCGTCCGTACGGTGAAGGTGCCCGCGCTCACCTCACCCTCCGGGGAGCAGACCCGCACCCGGTAGGCCTCGCGGCCGTCGGGCAGCCGGGCCCAGCGGAAGGTGTCGATCGGGGCGGAGAGGTCGAAGGGGATGACGCCGTCGAGCGCCAGGACGGCCACGGTGTGCATGGCGAGAGCGTAGGCGTACGACGGACTCCGGCCAACGGCGCGCCCCCGTTCCGCCGCGCTTCGCGCGCCTGCTGGCGAGAATCCGTCGGCGCCTGGCATTACCGCCGCTTCTCCAAGATCTCCGGCCGTCCTACCGTCGGCCCGTGACCAAGTTCCTCCTCGCCGTCCACGTCCTCGCCGCGATCGTCGCCATCGGTCCCGTCACCGTCGCCGCGAGCATGTTCCCGCCCGCCGCGCGCCGCGCCCTGGCCGCGCCGGACGATCCCCGGGCCACGGAGACCGTGCGGCTCCTGCACCGCATCTGCCGCGTCTACGCCGGAATCGGCATCGCGGTCCCCGTCTTCGGCTTCTTCACGGCGAGCGCGATGGGCGTCATGGGCGACACCTGGCTGATCGTGTCCATCGCCCTGACCGTGCTGGCGGCGCTCGTCCTCGTCGTCCTGGTTCTGCCCGGCCAGGAGCCCCTGGTCGAGGGAGAGGGGACCCGTGAGGCGACCGTGCGACTCGCCATGTTCACCGGTGTGTTCAACCTGCTGTGGGCCACGGTGACGGTCCTGATGATCATCCGGCCGGGGTCCACCACCGGGGCGTGAGATGCCCCAGCACGTTCACCACCTTCCCGTTCGGGGCCCGCACGAAGAAGCGCCGTACGCGCCTTCGACGGGCACCGAACTCGACGGGCCTCGGTCTCGGCGAGCATCGGTCTCGGCGGGCACCGGTCTCGGCGGACCCCAGTTTTCGTTATCCTCGCCCGCCCCGTCCGTCTCCCAGGCATGCACCTGACTCGACCTGGACAGATCAGCCGCCGCGGCATGCTGAAGGCCGCGGGCGTGGCGGCCGGGGCCACCGCCATCGGTGCCGCCGCCGCCCCGTCCGCGTCCGCCGCCGGCTACGCGCACCCCGGCCTGCTGCACACCGGCGACGACCTGGCCCGTATGGCCGCCAAGGTGAAGGCCGGCGCCGCCCCCTACACGGCCGGGTTCGCCAAGCTGACCGCCAACCGGCACGCGCAGAGCGGGTGGACGCCCAATCCGCAGGCGATCGTGTACCGAGGTGCGGGCAGTCCGCAGAACTACGCGATCCTCTACAACGACGTCCACGCGGCCTACCAGAACGCCCTGCGCTTCCACGTCAGCGGCGACACCGCGCACGCCGACACCGCCGTCGCGATCCTCAACGCCTGGTCGGCGAAGCTCACCTCGGTCCAGGGCTCCGCCGACCGGTTCCTCGCGGCCGGGCTGTACGGCTACCAGTTCGCGAACGCCGCCGAACTCGTCCGCGACCACGACGGCTTCGACCTCGCCCGCGCCCAGAAGGTGCTGCGGGACGTCTTCGCCCCGGTCAGCGAGTCCTTCCTCAAGGACCACAACGGCGCCGTCGTCACCAACTACTGGCCCAACTGGGACCTGGCCGCCCTCGCCTGCGTCCTCGCCGTCGGCATCTTCTGCGACGACAGCACCAGGGTCGGCCGGGCCGTGCAGTACTTCAAGCACGGCGCCGGGCTCGGCTCCGTCAAGAACGCGATCCCCGTCGTGCACGACGACGGGCTCGGCGAGTGGCTCGAGGCCGGCCGTGACCAGGGCCACGCGCTGCTCGGCGTGGGCCTCATGGGCACCGTCTGCGAGATGGCCTGGAACCAGGGCATCGACCTCTACGGCTACGACGACAGCCGCTTCCTCAAGGGCGCCCAGTACGTCGCCAAGTGGAGCCTCGGCGGAGCCGTGTCGTACACCGCCAACACGCGCCGGAAGGGCGCGATCGGTGGCTGGTCGGGGACGGAGACCGCCGCCGACGCCGCCGGTGTCGATCCGGCCATGGTCCGCCCCATCTGGGCCATGATCGCCAACCACTACGCCAAGCGCCGTGGCCTGTCGGCGACGTACCTGACCCGTGCCGCCGCCAAGGCCGCGCCCGAGGGCGGCGGCGGGGACTACGGGCCCAACAGCGGCGGCTACGACCAGCTCGGGTTCGGGACGTTGGCGTACACGCGGGACAAGGCGAAGGACCCGTCGGCGGCGCCGCGCCCGGCGGCCTCGGCCTCCGCACCCGCCGCCCCGGGACCGCGGCCGCAGAGCGCGTCCACACCGTCCGCGAGCGCGTCGACTGCCACCGCCGCGGCCACCGGCGCGAAGAACGGTGACCTCGCGGCCACCGGCTCCGCCGACCTCGTCGGCTGGACCGCCGCCACGGGGATCACCGCCCTCGCCGGGGGGCTGCTGTTGCTGCGGCGGCGGGGCAAGGTCCGGGGAGAGTCCCCCCAGTAGACGGCGAGGGGTGCCGCCGAACCCCAGGGGGCACCCCTTGCTTCGTCACACCGCCCCCGGTAGACGGCGAGGGGCGCCCCCACCGCCCAGGGGGCGCCCCTTGCTCAGTCGCACGGCGCTGCGACGCCGCACGCGACGCCCTGCGCCTCGCCCCGTCGCGCCGCTACACCGTCCGGGTCGCTCGCGAGTCCTGCTGGTCGCCCCGCGTCGCCGACTGCGAACCCGACTTGGACTTCGACTTCGACCTCGCCTTGGTCGCCGCCGCCGTCAGCGGCTTGGCGATGTCCTCCAGGGAGCGTCGCTCGGCGTTCACGGCCAGCAGCGCGGCCACCACGCCGGCGACGCACATCAGTGCCGCGCCGATCTGGAAGGCGAGGACCGTGTCGCCGACCTTGCCCGTGCCGGTGAGGTCGGCGAACAGCAGGGGGCCGCTGATGCCGCCGGCGGCGGTGCCGAGGGCGTAGAAGAAGGCGATGGACATCGCGCGGGTCTCCATCGGGAAGACCTCGGAGACGGTCAGGTACGCGCTGGACGCGCCCGCGGAGGCGAAGAACAGCACCGCGCACCAGCAGGCCGTCAGTGTCCCGGCGCTCAGGGAGCCGCGGTCGAACAGCCAGGCCGTGGCGAAGAGCAGCAGGCCGGAGAGGAGGTACGTGGACGAGATCATCACCCGGCGGCCCACCGTGTCGAAGAGCTTGCCGAGCAGCAGCGGGCCGAAGAAGTTGCCGACGGCGATGACGGCGAAGTAGTAGCCGGTGTTGCCGCTCGGCACGTCGAAGAACGTGGTGAGGATCGCGCCGAAGCCGAAGGTGATCGCGTTGTAGAGGAACGCCTGGCCGATGAAGAGGGCGAAGCCGAGGGTGGCCCGCTTGCGGTAGTCGGAGAAGACCGTGCGGGCGATCTCGAGGAACGTGACGCTGCGGCGCTGGTGGATGGTGATCTCGCCCTCGGCGGGCGGCAGCTCCTCGCCCTTCTCCTCCGCCACCCTCCGCTCGATCGAGGACACGATCCGTTCGGCCTCGCCGTCACGGCCGTGGATCATCAGCCAGCGCGGACTCTCGGGGACGTGCCGTCGTACGAGGAGGATCACCAGGGCCAGTACGGCGCCCAGGGCGAACGTCAGCCGCCAGCCCACATTGGCCGCGAAGATGTCCGTGTTCAGCGCGAGGATCGACAGCAGGGAGCCGCCGACCGCGCCCAGCCAGAAGCTGCCGTTGATCATCAGGTCGACGCGGCCGCGGTAATGGGCGGGGATCAGCTCGTCGATGGCGGAGTTGATGGCCGCGTACTCGCCGCCGATGCCGAAGCCGGTGAGGAAGCGGAAGAGCAGGAACCACCAGGTGTCGAAGGAGACCGCGGTCAGGGCGGTGGCCGCGAGGTACACCGCGAGGGTGACCATGAAGAGCTTCTTGCGGCCCCAGATGTCGGTCAGGCGGCCCCAGAAGAGGGCGCCGACGCAGGCACCCGCCACGTAGAGCGCGGCCGCGATGCCGGTGACCTCCCCGGACGTGATCGGCAGTCCGCTGTCGGGTTCCGACAGACGGCTCGCGATGTTGCCGACGACCGTGACTTCCAGGCCGTCGAGGATCCATACGGTGCCGAGTCCGATGACGATCGTCCAGTGCCAGCGGGACCAGGGCAGGCGGTCCAGGCGGGCGGGAATGTTCGTGGTCACGGTACGGCCGGTCGCGGCTTGCGCGGTGGTCATGGGCTCCCTCCCCATCGAGCGAACCCCGGTCGAGTGCCCTGCGGCGGCGGGACTACGCCCCCAGCACCCGCGACACCGTGTAGATCACCAAGCCGGCCAGCGAGCCCACGACCGTGCCGTTGATGCGGATGAACTGCAGGTCGCGGCCGATGTGGGCCTCGATCTTGCGGGTGGTGTGCTGGGCGTCCCACCCGGCGACCGTGTCGGTGATCAGGGAGGTGATTTCCTTGCGGTAGGTCGTCACGACGTGGACGGCGGCGTCCTCGACCCAGCTGTCGACCTTGTTCTGCACCTTGGGTTCGGTGGCCATGCGGGTGCCGAGGGAGAGGAACGAGGCGCGGGCGCGCAGGCGGAGTTCGCTGCGCTCGTCGTCGGCGGCCGACACGATCATGGCCCGTACGGCGGTCCAGGCGGAGGCGATGAGGTCCTGGACCTCGCCGCGGCCGAGCACCTCGCCCTTGAGCCGCTCCACCCGCGCGCGGGTGTCCGTGTCGGACTGCAGGTCGGAGGCGAAGTCGGTGAGGAAGCGGTCGAGGGCGCCGCGGGCGGGGTGGGAGGGCATGTCGCGCATCTCGGCGCAGAAGCGCAGCAGCTCCTTGTAGACGCGCTCGCCGACCTTCTTGTCGACGAAGCGCGGGGTCCAGCCGGGCGCGCCGCCCTGCACGGCGTCCATCACGGAGTCGCCGTGCAGCACCAGCCAGTCGTGCGCGCGGGAGACGATCAGGTCGACGGCGCGCCGGTGGCCGCCGTCGAGGACGATCCCCTCCAGCATCTTGCCGATGCCGGGCCCGATCTCCTTGGCGTTGGCCCGGCGGGTGATCGCCTCACCGACCACGGCCTGGACGTCCGAGTCGCGCAGGACCTTCAGCGCGCCCCTGAGGGCGGTCGACAGCTCCGCGGTCACCCGGTCCGCGTGCTCCGGTTCCGCGAGCCAGGCGCCGAGGCGGCTGCCGATGCCGACGGCGCGCAGCCGCTGTCGTACGACGTCCTCGGAGAGGAAGTTCTCACCGACGAACTCGCCGAGGGAGACGCCCAGCTGGTCCTTCTTGTTCGGGATGATCGCGGTGTGCGGGATGGGCAGGCCGAGCGGGTGACGGAAGAGGGCGGTGACGGCGAACCAGTCGGCGAGCGCGCCGACCATGCCGGCCTCGGCGGCCGCGGCGACGTATCCCGCCCAGGGCCCGGCGCCCTGGTTCCTGGCCCATTCCGCGAGGACGTACACCAGCGCCACCAGGAGCAGCATGCCGGTGGCGGTCAGCTTCATCTGGCGCACACCGCGCCGCTTCTCCTCGTCGGCGGCGCTGAAAACGGTCATCGCGCGGGCGGGCGGCGTCGCCCTGCCCGCTCCCACAGCGTCCGTTTCACCTGGATTCGTACGCTTCATCCGCTCCACCCGTCACGTGTTACCGCACACATTGTCCCTTCCTGCCTTACTCCTGGAACAGATCGAGAGTTCCCTGCGTCTGATAACGGGGGCCCAATGGGGGGTCCTGCTCAATCCTCCCCCTACCTCATGTCGCATCATGAGGTGATCATTTTCGGAGCCCTGGGCTCCCCTCCTCTAGGAGACGCACACCCGCATGACCAAGCGTCACGGTTATGCCCTGCTGTCCGCGATCGTCGCCGCGATCGTGGCCATCTCCGCCGCGATATACGTCGGGGTCGCAGCGGACAACGGCACTGGCGAGGACACTCTCGCCGCACCCCGCACCATCCACAACTCCGCCGCCCCCGCCTCCACAGGCGTCTGGGTCGGCACCTGGGCCGCCTCCCCCGTGGGGGCCGAACCCGGCACCGAGGTGAACGGCCTCGCGGGCCGCTCGGTCCGCAACGTCGTCCACACGAGCGTCGGCGGTACGAGTGCCCGCATCACGCTGTCCAACCTCTACGGCACCCAGCCGCTGACCATCACCCACGCCTCCGTCGCCGTCGCCGCCGTCGACAACAGCGCCGCGGCGGCCGCTGCGACCATGCGGCGCCTCACCTTCAACGGCGGCAACCCCGCGGTCGTCATCCCGGCCGGCGACCAGGTGATCAGCGACGCCGTCGCCGTGCTGATCCCGCGCGACACCGACGTGCTGGTGACGACCTACTCCCCCACGCCGTCCGGCCCGGTGACCTACCACCCGCACGCCCGCCAGCTGTCCTACCTGGCCGAGGGCGACCGTACGGAGGACGCCGACGCGGGCGCGTTCACCGCGCACGCCGAGTACTGGCGCTACCTCACCGCGCTGGACGTGCTGAGCAACGAGTCCGACGGCACGGTCGTCGTCTTCGGCGACTCCATCACCGACGGCGTGACCTCCACGCTCGGCACCAACCGCCGCTGGCCCGACGTCCTCGCGGACCGGCTGCGCTCGGCGGTCGAGCAGCGGGAGGACGCGCCGCGCTACAGCGTCGTCAACGAGGGCATCAGCGGCAACCAGGTCCTCGCCGACGGACGGGGGCGACCGGCCGAGAACCCCAGCGGTCTGAAGCGCTTCAGCCGCGACGTCCTCGCCCGGACCAACGTCAAGGTCGTCGTCATCGACCTCGGCGTCAACGACATCCTGCGCAACCCGCGTCTCGCCGACCCCGACCGGATCCTCACCGGCCTGCGTCACCTGGTCGGCCAGGCTCACGCCCGCGGCATCAAGGTCGTCGGCGCGACCCTCATGCCCTTCCAGGGCCACCGCGGCTACACCCCGGCCCGCGAGGCCGTCCGCCAGGAGATCAACGCCGAGATCCGCTCCGGCGACGTCTTCGACGCGGTCGCCGACTTCGACAAGGCGCTCCGCGACCCCTACGACCCCCGCCGCTTCCGCCCCGAGTACGACTCGGGCGACCACCTCCACCCCAGCGACAGGGGCTACGCCCGGATGGCGGAGGTCTTCAACCTGACCGCGCTGAAGGGGGCGGCTCCGGCGGAGCTGTAGGGCACGGCGCCGATGCCGACAGTGGGCGGCGGCCTGCTACGAGCGATCCCCAGCGACGAGGCCACCGTTGCAGGCCGCTGCCTGCCGCGACGCGTCCTCAGACCCCCAGGTCCTTGATGATCTTCGCCACGTGGCCCGTCGCGCGGACGTTGTACAGGGCGCGTTCGACCTTGCCCGCCTCGTCGACCACGATGGTGGAGCGGATGACGCCCATGTACTTCTTGCCGTAGTTCATCTTCTCGCCGAAGGCGCCGTAGGCCTGGAGGACCTGCTTGTCGGGGTCGGCGAGGAGGGTGACCTTGAGGGATTCCTTCTCGCGGAACTTGGCGAGCTTCTCGGGCTTGTCGGGGGAGATGCCGAGGACGTCGTAGCCGGCGCCGGCGAGGAGGTCGAGGTTGTCGGTGAAGTCGCAGGCCTGCTTGGTGCAGCCGGGGGTCAGGGCGGCCGGGTAGAAGTAGACGATGACCTTGCGGCCCTTGTGGTCGGACAGGGACACCTCGTTGCCGTCGGCGTCGGACAGGGTGAACGCGGGGGCCTCGTCCCCGGGCTGAAGTCGCTCGGACATCGGTGTCATCTCCTCGTAAGCGCGGCTGTGCGGTGTCGGTCCGAGCCTAACGGGGGGTCCTGACGGTGCGATGGGGTACAGAGCTGACAGACTGTCCCGAACAGCATCAGCAGACTTCGGAGGCCGTACGGTGGCGGACACGTCGGACACCAGAACCCCGGCGCAGATCGAGGCGGACATCAAGCGTCGCCGCGAGGTGCTGGCCGAGACGCTCGACGAGATCGGGGTGCGGGTGCATCCGAAGACCATCGTCGGGGACGCGAAGGCCAAGGTCGCGGCCAACATCGATCACACGGTCGGGCGGGCCTATGTGCAGGTCAACCGTGCCGTGACGCAGGCGAGGGCGCAGTTCGTGGACGAGAACGGCGCGACGCGGCTCGACCGGGTCCTGCCCGTCGCGCTCGCCGTGGTCGGCGTCGTGGGGCTGCTCGCGCTGAGCACGCGGCGGCGCAAGGGCTGACCCGGCGGCGTACGGATCCGTTTCAGGCAGATAGGTTCTAAGGCGTGAGCGCCAACAGAAACGAGCAGAGCACCCACCAGGACAAGCTGCCCATCCGCATGCTGCACGACCGTGTACTCGTGCGGCAGGACACCAGCGAGGGCGAGCGGCGTTCCGGCGGCGGCATCCTGATCCCCGCCACGGCGGCCGTGGGCCGTCGGCTGGCCTGGGCGGAGGTCGTGGCGGTGGGACAGAACGTACGCACCGTGGAGCCGGGCGACCGGGTCCTCTACGACCCGGAGGACCGCGCCGAGGTCGAGGTGCGCGGGGTCGCGTACGTGCTCATGCGTGAGCGTGATCTGCACGCCGTGGCCGCCGACCGCTTCGAGGGGTCGGAGGACTCGACCGGGTTGTACCTGTAGAGCGACCAGAGCGACGCACGTCGTACCTGTGAACAAGGAGAAGGGCTGGTGGCCATCGCCACCAGCCCTTTCTCATGCGCCTGCCGTCGCTCCAGCCGACCGCGCTAACCGCGTGTCGGCGGGAATCCCGGGCCGCTCGTCGTCCCCGTGGTGGTGCCGGTGCCCGCGGTGGTTCCCTCCGTCGTGCCGTCGTTGGTTCCGCCGTCGGCCGTGCCCTCGGTGGTGCCGCCGTCCTCGGTGCCGCCCGTGGTGGGCGTGCCGGCCGTGGAGCCGCCGTCCTGCGTGCCGCCGCCGGTCGTGGGCGATTCGGGCGTGGTGGCGCCGGTGGTGCCGCCGTCGGTCTGGCCCTGGGTCTGGCCCTGCGTGCGGCCCTTGTCGGGGTCCTCGCTGCTGGGGGTCTTCTCCTCGTCCTCGTCCTCGCCGGCGCTCGGGTCGGGGCTGGACTGGGCCGGGGGCTCCTGGATCTGCGCGGCGCCGTCCTCCAGGACCAGGTCGAAGTCCTTCACCGGCTTGCCCTTGAGGGCGTCCTTGGTGAACTGGGCCCAGATGTCCGCGGGCGGGCCGCCGCCGTTCATGCGGGCCACGCCCAGCGCGTTGTACAGCGGCTTGTGGGCGGCCGTGACCGGGTCCTGGCCCATGACGGCGACGACGGTGGCCAGGTCGGGCGTGTAGCCGGCGAACCAGGCCGCGGTGTCCTCCTCGGCGGTGCCGGTCTTGCCGGCCGCGGGGCGGCCGGCGGCCAGTGCGCCGGTCGCGGTGCCGTTCTGGACGACGCTCTGCAGGATCGAGGTGGTGGTGTCGGCGGCCTCGCGGGGGACGGCCTGGCGGGTGCTGCGCTTGGGCAGCTCCACCACTTCCTTGCCCTCCTTGGTGATCTTCTCGATCAGGGTGTACGTGCCGTGCTTGCCGTGGTTGGCGAGGGTCGCGTACGCCTCCGCCATGTCGAGGACGCTGGCGGTGGCGGTGCCCAGGGCGATGGAGGGGTAGGGGTTGAGGTCCTTGGTGTTCGCGGGGATGCCGAGGTCGATCGCGGTCTCGCGGACCTTCTCGGCGCCGACGTCGACCGCCATCTGCGCGTACACCGAGTTGACGGACTTGTCGGTGGCGGTGCGCACCGTGATGTCGCCGTAGGAGCGCTGGTCCTCGTTCTCGGGGTCGTAGGTGCCGCCGCTCCAGCCCTGGACGGGGCGCTTGTTGGTGCCGTCGTAGATCGTGTTCGGGGTGATGGTGCGGCCGTCCTGGGTGACGGAGCCGTTCTGGACGGCGGAGGTGAACACGAAGGGCTTGAAGGTGGAGCCGACCTGGAAGTCACCGCGGGTGGCGTTGTTCGTGTACTGCTTGACGTAGTCGACGCCGCCGTACATGGCGACGACCTTGCCGGTCTTGGGGTCCACGGAGGCGCCGCCCGCACGGACGTAGTTGTCGACCTTGCGGTTCTTCTTGTCCAGCTTGGACATCAGCTGGTCGTTGACGGCGTCGACGAAGGCGTCCTGCTTCTTCTTCTGGATGCTGGTGGTGATGCGGTAGCCGCCCGCGGTCAGCTCGTCGGTGGTGAGGATCTTGTTCTTGCTCAGGTCCTCCTTGATCGCCTCGACGAGGTAGCCGCGCTGGCCGGACAGGCCGGTGGAGACGGTCTGTTCCTTCGGCATGGGGAACTTCATGCCCTCGCGCTTGGACTCGGCGAGCCAGCCCTTCTTGACCATGCCGTCCAGGACGTAGTTCCAGCGGGCCTCGGCGGCGGCCTTGTTCTGCGGGTGGGCGACGACGTCGTACTCGCTGGGCGCGTTGAGCAGGGCCGCGAGGTAGGCGCCCTGGGCCGGGGTGAGGTCGATGGCGTCGACACCGTAGTAGGCCTGGGCGGCGGACTGGAGGCCGTAGGCGTTGCGGCCGAAGTAGCTGGTGTTGAGGTAGCCCTGGAGGATCTGGTTCTTGCTCTGGGTGCGGTCCAGCTTGATCGAGATGAAGAACTCCTTCACCTTGCGCGTGACGGTCTGTTCCTGCGCGAGGTAGTAGTTCTTGACGTACTGCTGGGTGATCGTGGAGCCGGACTGCTTGCCCTTGCCCAGGGCGGTGTTCCAGCCGGCGCGCACCATCGCCTTGGGGTCGATGGCGGACTCGGTGTAGAAGTCGCGGTCCTCGGCGGCGAGGACGGCGTGCTGGGCGTCCTTGGAGATCTGCGCGAGGGTGACGTTCTCGCGGTTGACCTCGCCGTCGCGGGCGATCTCGCTGCCGTCCGCGTACAGGTAGACGTTGCTCTGCTTCATGGCGAGCGCGTTGGCCGGCGGGATCTTGACCATCGAGTAGCCGAGGAAGAACAGGCCGACGAGGAGCAGCGCGCCGAGGACGAAGGTGGCCAGCACCATGCGCCAGGTCGGGATGATCCGGCGCCAGCCGGTGCGCTTGGGTCGCTTCGCCTTCTTGCCGTCCCCCTCGGGCTCGCTCGGTGGCAGGCTCTGTGTCGCCTGCTGCGGCTGCGGCTCGTCACTCATCTCGTGCACGGACTCCTGTTTCGCGTCGTACGTTCCCGTACGCCCTCGTACGCCTTCTGCGTCCCCAGTTGAAGACTGTCGCACCATGCGTTCCGTTCCCGGCCGGTAGTCACGCGTTCGTCACACGCGTCCTGCCCGGAAAAGGCGTGGCACGCCAGGTCACCCGAGGGCTAGGCTCCTGCGCTTCGGTGTCGGGCAGGCTTCGGGCGGCGAGGAGGGCGGTTGCCGTGGGTTCGGCGCGGTTGTACGCGGCCGTAGCGGCGGGTGGTTTCCGACGGTACGCGACGTATCGGGCGGCGACTGCCGCCGGGGTGTTCACCAACACGGTCTTCGGCCTGATCCTCGTCTACACATATCTCGCCCTGTGGGACGAGCGGCCGCATCTGGGCGGTTACGACCAGGCGCAGGCCGTCACCTACGTATGGCTGGGGCAGGCGTTGTACTCGACGCTGGCCGTCCAGGGAGGCGGCTTCGAGAATGATCTCATGGCGCGTATCCGCACCGGAGAGGTCGCCGTCGACCTGTACCGGCCGGCGGACCTCCAACTGTGGTGGCTGGCGAGCGACTTGGGGCGGGCGCTGTTCCAGCTGATGGGGCGGGGCGTGGTCCCCTTTGCCTTCGGGGTGCTGTTCTTCCCGATGGCGCTGCCGGACGACTGGCTGACCTGGGTGGCGTTCCTGGTCGCGGTGGCGCTCGGATGGACCGTCAGCTTCGCCGTCCGGTACCTGGTCGCACTGAGCGCGTTCTGGCTGCTGGACGGCACGGGCGTGACACAGACGCTGATGGTCACCGGCCTGTTCTGCTCGGGGATGATGCTGCCGCTGAACGTGTTCCCCGGGGCGATGGGCGAGGTCGTACGGGCATTGCCGTGGACGGCGATGCTCCAGTTGCCCGCCGACGTCCTGATGGGAGAGGCCGCTCCCCTGGGCACATACGTCTTTCAGGTGACCTGGGCGGCCGCGCTGCTGACGGTGGGGCGGCTGTTGCAGTCGGCGGCCACGCGGCGGGTGGTGGTGCAGGGTGGGTGACACCCATCGCCTGGCGGAGGGGCTGCGCGCCTACCGGCTGATCGCCGTGATGTGGATCCGCTCCACCATGGCCTACCCCCTCTCCTTCGCCCTGACCGCGGTCGGCGGCCTGATCGTGAACGGGCTCGATTTTGTAGCAATCTTGTTGATGTTCTCGCGGATCGACGCGCTCGGCGGCTACGCGCTGCCCGAGGTCGCCTTCCTCTACGGCCTGTCCGCGCTGGCGTTCGGCTTCGCGGACCTCGCGATCGGCTCGATGGACCGGCTGGGCACCCGCGTCCGCGACGGCACCCTCGACACGCTGCTCGTACGGCCCGCGCCGGTGCTGGCGCAGGTCGCCGCGGACCGCTTCGCACTGCGCCGGATCGGCCGGATCACGCAGGGCACGATGGTGCTGGGCTATGGCATCGCCGCGTCCGAGATCGCGTGGACCCCGCTGAAGGTGCTGCTGATGCCGGTGATGCTGGCCAGCGGCGGGGTGATCTTCTGCGCGGTGTTCGTGGCGGGCGCGGCCTTCCAGTTCGTGGCGCAGGACGCGTCGGAGGTGCAGAACGCGTTCACGTACGGCGGGACGACGCTGCTGCAGTATCCGCCGACCGTGTTCGGCAAGGAGCTGGTGCGCGGGGTGACCTTCGTGCTGCCGCTGGCCTTCGTCAACTGGGTGCCGGCGGCTTACGTGCTGGGGCGGCCGTACCCGCTCGGCCTGCCTGAGTGGGCGGCGTTCGCGCCTCCGCTGGTGGCGGCGGTGTGCTGCGTGCTGGCGGGGGCGGCGTGGCGGGCGGGGCTGCGGTCCTATCGGAGTACAGGGAGTTGAGCGTGACCGAGAGCGCCTTCATCGAGATGGACCGCGTCGAGAAGGTCTTCGACGTGCGCAAGAAGACCGGCTTCCTGAAGCGGGAGGTGCGGCGGGTCCGGGCGGTCGACTCGCTCTCCTTCACCGTCCCGCGCGGGGAGATGGTCGGCTACATCGGGCCGAACGGTGCCGGGAAGTCGACGACGATCAAGATGCTGACGGGGATCCTGACGCCGAGCGCCGGCCGGCTGCGGGTGGCCGGCATCGACCCGTCCCGCGAGCGCACCCGTCTCGCGCACCGTATCGGGGTGGTGTTCGGGCAGCGTACGACCCTGTGGTGGGACCTGCCGCTGATCGACTCCTACCGGCTGGCGCACCGCATGTACCGCATCCCCGACGGCCGTTACCGCGAGAACCTCGACCGGCTCGTCGAACTCCTCGGCCTGGGCGACCTGCTGGACGTCCCCGTACGGCAGCTGTCGCTGGGTCAGCGGATGCGCGGCGACATCGCGGCGGCCCTGCTGCACGACCCGGAGGTGCTGTACCTCGACGAGCCGACGATCGGCCTGGACGTGGTCTCCAAGTCCAAGGTGCGGGAGTTCCTGCGCGAGTTGAACACCGAGCGCGGCACGACAGTGCTGCTGACCACCCACGACCTCCAGGACATCGAGCAGTTGTGCTCGCGCGTGATGGTCATCGACCACGGGCGGATGATGTACGACGGTCCGCTCGCGGGGCTGCACGAGGCGGGGGAGAGCGAGCGGACGCTGGTGGTGGACCTGGAGCGGGAACTGCCGCCCATCGAGGCGCCCGCGCCCGCGCGCGTGGTGCGCGTGGAGGGGCCGCGGCAGTGGCTGGCGTTCCCGGCGTCGCAGTCGGCGGCGCCGCTGGTGGCGCGGATCGCGGAGGCGTATCCGCTGGTGGATCTGTCGGTGCGGGAGCCGGACATCGAAGCGGTCATCGCGAAGATGCTGCACTCAATGGGGGACACCCCCAAACCCCCGCCGGAGCGCGCGAGTGCGTAGTGCCGTGCACCAGGAACTCGTAGGCTGCTGTACATGACCGACAACGCACCGGAACTGCGTGCCTCCGACGCCGATCGTGAGCGAGTCGCCGAGGTCCTGCGGGACGCCCTCGCGGAGGGGCGTCTGGACATGGCGGAGTTCGAGGAGCGGCTGGAGGCGACGTACCAGGCGCGTACCTACGGTGAACTGGCGCCGATCACCCGTGATCTGCCGGTCGCGGGGGTCACGCCGCCGTCCGTGTCCCTGGCGAAGGAGCCTGCGGGCGGGCCCGGGTGGGGTCGGCGGATCGTGGGCGGCGAGGGGTCGTCGACGTGGGCGGTGGCCGTGATGTCGGGGTTCCAGCGCAAGGGGCGCTGGACCGTGCCGAGGCGATTCAACTGCTTCGCCTTCTGGGGCGGCGGGGAGATCGATCTGCGCGAGGCGAACTTCGCGGACGGCGAGGTCGAGATCAACTGCGTCGCGATCATGGGCGGCGTGAACATCGTCGTGCCGCCCGGGGTCGAGGTCGTGGTGCGGGGCATCGGTGTGATGGGGGGCTTCGACCACCGTGAGGTGGGCGTGCCGCCGGAGCCGGGAGCGCCTCGGGTGGTGGTCACCGGGTTCGCCTTCTGGGGCGGCGTCGGCGTCGAACGCAAGCTGACGAAGGCCGAGCGGCGGCAGGCCAAGCTGGACCGCAAGGCCGCGATGAAGGAACTCCACGAGTCCTTCCACGAGGACGTGCGGGACGCCCACCGCAAGATGCTGGACGGACACCGGGACGTGATGCGGGAGCGGCGCGAGGAACGCCGGGACCGGCACCGGCACCGGGAGCACTGATCCGGCCCCGACGTGAGCCGCTTCACGCTCTTCGACCGCTACTGCCCGACAGCACCTTCGTTACTCCGTACGAGCCACGCACGGGTGGACGAGAACGGAGGGGGCTCGATGAGGGCCAGCGCATACACCAGGGAGCGGCTGGAGCTGGAGCGGCTTCCGCGCAACGACCACTAGCCCGCTACCATGGCTGGGCTGGCGGCCGTTGCTGAATGGTATAAGCAGAGGTTTTAGGTGCCTCGGGGCATTTGCCCATGTGGGTTCGACTCCCATCGGCCGCACGCACAGAGGGGCCGCCGACAGGCGGCCCCTCTCCCATGGCTCAGCCCAACAGCTCCCGCACCACCGGCACCAACGCCCGGAACGCCTGCCCTCGATGGCTGATCGCGTTCTTCTCGTCCGGGGTCAGCTGGGCGCAGGTGCGGGTCTCGCCGTTCGGCTGGAGGATCGGGTCGTAGCCGAAGCCGTTGGTGCCGGCGGGGGTGTGGCGGAGGGTGCCGTTCAGGCGGCCCTCGACCACGCGCTCCGTCCCGTCGGGCAGCGCCAGGGCCGCCGCGCAGGCGAAGTGGGCTCCCCTGTGTTCCTCGGCGATGTCGGAGAGCTGGGCCAGCAGGAGTTCCAGGTTGGCGCGGTCGTCGCCGTGGGTGCCGGACCAGCGGGCGGAGAAGATGCCGGGGGCGCCGTTGAGGACGTCGACGCAGAGGCCCGAGTCGTCGGCGACGGCGGGGAGGCCGGTGGCCCGGGCGAGGGCGTGGGCCTTGAGGAGGGCGTTCTCCGCGAAGGTGACTCCCGTTTCCTTGACGTCCGGGATGTCGGGGAACGCGTCCGCGCCGACGAGGTCGTGCGGGAGACCTGCGTCGGCGAGGATCGACCGGAGTTCGGTGATCTTTCCGGCGTTGCGGGTGGCGAGGATCAGGCGGGTCATGGGTCCAGTATCCCGACCCGCCGGCTCCGGCCGTTCGCCGCTTCCCTTACGGGGTGCAGACCTTCGTCAGTTCGCCCGCCGCGTCCGTGATGGGCGTGAGGTCGGGGGTCTTGTCGCCGTTGTCGACGGACGTACGGACGTTCTCCACCGCCTTGCCGAGGTTCTCGACCGCCTTGTTGACGTCGGCGTTGTCGGTCTTGTCGCCTATCTTGTCGAGGTTGTTGTCGATGGAGGTGAGGGACTCCTCCAACTGCGTCGGGTCGTTGGCCGCGTTGCTGACGGCCTGCTGGAGGTCCGTGACGCTGTCGGCGATGGCGTCGGCGGTCTGGACGCAGTCGAGTGCCTTGCTGACGGCGTCGCAGCCGGTGGTGAGACCGGCGGTCAGGGCGACGGCCGCCAGGGTGGCGGCAACAGCGGCGGTGCGGCGTCCGCGTCGGCGGCTCGCGGCCATGGAACGGTCCCTCCTCGTTCGGGCCCTGTCGGAGCCCCGTGTAATGGCCGGGCGCACGGCGGTGAGCCGTGCGCCCGTACTTCTGGAGACGCTGCGGCGGACGGTGTGGTTGCCGCCGTCGATCGTCTGTTTTGGCGTGCCCTTTACTTTTCGAGGGCGGTGTCGAGGGCCTTGTGCTGGAGTGCGGCCAGTTCGGTGCAGCCGGAGACGGCGAGGTCGAGGAGGGAGTCGAGCTCCTCGCGGGCGAACGGCTGGGCCTCCGCCGTGCCCTGGACCTCGACGAAGCGGCCGTCGCCGGTGCAGACGACGTTCATGTCCGTCTCGGCGCGGACGTCTTCCTCGTAGCAGAGGTCCAGGAGCGGTACTCCGCCGACGATGCCCACCGAGACCGCGGACACCGTTCCCGTCAGGGGCTGGCGGCCGGCCTTGATCAGCTTCTTGCCCTGCGCCCAGGAGACCGCGTCGGCGAGGGCCACGTACGCGCCGGTGATGGCCGCGGTGCGGGTGCCGCCGTCGGCCTGGAGGACGTCGCAGTCGAGGACGATGGTGTTCTCGCCGAGTGCCTTGTAGTCGATGACGGCGCGCAGGGAGCGTCCGATGAGGCGGCTGATCTCGTGGGTACGGCCGCCGATCTTGCCGCGGACGGACTCGCGGTCGCCGCGGGTGTTGGTGGCGCGGGGCAGCATGGAGTACTCCGCGGTGACCCAGCCCTCGCCGCTGCCCTTGCGCCAGCGGGGGACGCCTTCGGTGACGGAGGCGGTGCAGAAGACCTTCGTGTCGCCGAAGGAGACGAGGACGGAGCCCTCGGCGTGCTTGCTCCAGCCGCGTTCGATGGTGACCGGGCGGAGTTGTCGGGGGGTGCGGCCGTCGATTCGAGACATGCGCTGAGCCTAGCCGCAGAAGGAGAGAGGCCCCTCCCACGGTGGGGAAGGACCTCAGCCCACGACCGCCCAGGTGACCCCGGGTGTCACATCATGTCTTCGATCTCCGCGGCGATCGGGTCGGCGTCCGTGCCGATGACGACCTGGATCGCGGTGCCCATCCTGACGACTCCGTGGGCGCCGGCGGCCTTCAGGGCGGCGTCGTCGACCTTGTCGGCGTCGACGACCTCGGTGCGCAGGCGGGTGATGCAGCCCTCGACCTCTTCGATGTTGTCGATGCCGCCGAGCCCGGCAACGATCTTCTCAGCCTTGGTGGCCATGTTCCTTCTCCCTGATCCGGACCGCTGGGTCGCGGTAGCGTCCCGAAACTGGTCTACACCACGCGACCGAGGGGCGCCAAGCCCGCAGCTCGAGGGGGTCGAGAGGACGCGAGAAGGGTCAGTCGCCGCCACGGAGGGTAGCGCTCCGGTTGCGGGATTCGACGGGTTCCTTATCTCGCCTTCATCGTGCTACAAACAGGTCTACACCACTTAGTGGTATAGACCATCACCGATGGAGGACGTATGAGCACCGCCACCGCAACGGCGGCCCCCGCGAAGAAGCGGGGTTCCGGTCTGTTCCAGGGCCTGCAGAAGGTCGGCCGCAGCCTGCAGCTCCCGATCGCCGTACTGCCGGCGGCGGGCCTCATGGTCCGGCTCGGCCAGGACGACATCTTCGGCAAGGACGGGCTCGGCTGGGACAAGGTCGCGGCCGTGTTCAACGCCGCGGGCGGCGCCATCACCGGCAGCCTGCCAATGCTGTTCTGCATAGGCGTGGCGATCGGCTTCGCCAAGAAGTCGGACGGTTCCACCGCGCTGGCCGCGCTGGTCGGCTTCCTCGTCTACAGCAAGGTGCTCGAGGCGTTCCCGCTGACGGAACAGCACATCGAGAAGGGCGCGATCGTCGAGGCGACGTACAACAACCCCGGTGTCCTCGGCGGCATCATCATGGGTCTGCTGTCGGCCGTGCTGTGGCAGCGCTACCACCGGACCAAGCTGGTCGACTGGCTCGGCTTCTTCAACGGCCGCCGTCTGGTGCCGATCCTGATGGCCTTCGTCGGTGCCCTGGTCGGTGTCTTCTTCTCCCTGGTCTGGGAGCCCATCGGTGACGGCATCACCAGCTTCGGCGAGTGGATGACGGGCCTCGGCGCCTTCGGCTCCGCCCTGTTCGGCCTGGTCAACCGCGCCCTCATCCCGATCGGCATGCACCAGTTCGTGAACACCGTGGCGTGGTTCCAGCTCGGCGAGTTCAAGGACGCCGCCGGCCAGGTCTTCAACGGTGACTACAACCGCTTCCTGCACGGCGACCCGTCCGCCGGTATGTTCATGTCCGGCTTCTTCCCGATCATGATGTTCGGTCTGCCGGCCGCCGCCCTGGCCATCGCGCACTGCGCCCGCCCCGAACGTCGCAAGGCCGTGACGGGCATGATGATCTCGCTGGCGCTGACCTCGTTCGTCACGGGCGTGACCGAGCCCATCGAGTTCTCGTTCATGTTCATCGCCCCGCTCCTCTACGTGATCCACGCCGTTCTGACCGCCGTGTCCATGGCCGTGACCTGGGGGCTGGGCGTCCACGCGGGCTTCAACTTCTCCGCGGGCGCGATCGACTACGCCCTGAACTGGAACCTGGCGACCAAGCCCTGGCTGATCATCCCGATCGGCCTGGTCTTCGCGGCGATCTACTACGCCCTCTTCCGCTTCGCCATCACCAAGTTCAACCTCCCCACCCCGGGCCGCGAGCCCGACGAGGAGGTCGAGGACCTCACGAAGGCGTGAGCCTTGTCCGTACGGCGTGACGAAGGCCCCGGGACCGATCAGGTTCCGGGGCCTTCGTGCGGACGTACGGGCGTCTAGATCGCGTACGAGACCCGCGGTACCGCCAGTTCGACCGGGCCGTCGTACACCGCGCGGGCGTCGGTGAGGTTGACCTGGGGGTCGGTCCACGGGGGGATGTGGGTGAGGACCAGGCGTCTCGCGTTGGCGCGGCGGGCCGTCTCGCCGGCCTCGCGGCCGTTGAGGTGGAGGTCGGGGATGTCCTCCTTGCCGTGTGTGAACGCGGCCTCGCAGAGGAACAGGTCGGCGTCCCGGGCGAGTTCGTCGAGGTGCGCGCTGACGCCGGTGTCGCCGGAGTACGTCAGTACCTTGCCGCCGTGCTCGACGCGGATGCCGTACGCCTCCACCGGGTGGGCCACGCGTTCCGTGTGCACCGTGAACGGGCCGATCTCGAAGGTGGAGGGCTTCACCGTGTGGAAGTCGAAGACCTCGCTCATCGAGGAAGCGGAAGGGGTGTCGGCGTAGGCGGTGGTCAAACGGTGCTCGGTGCCCTCGGGGCCGTAGACCGGGAGGGGGGCGCAGCGTCCGCCCTCGTGCCGGTAGTAGCGCGCGACGAAGTAGGCGCACATGTCGATGCAGTGGTCGGCGTGCAGGTGGCTGAGGAAGATCGCGTCGAGGTCGTAGAGACCGCAGTGGCGCTGCAGCTCGCCCAGGGCACCGTTACCCATGTCGAGAAGCAGCCGGAAGCCGTCGGCCTCGACGAGGTAGCTCGAGCAGGCCGATTCCGCGGACGGGAACGACCCCGAGCAGCCGACGACGGTGAGCTTCATGAAACAGAAACCTCCGCTGGCGGGAAACGAGAGAAGGGGCGTCGGGGGGTCGTGCGGTCCGTCGAGCGTAAGGCGCAAAACTCCCGGTCGCTCCTCCGCAAAGGGCTGTTGTGGGCGAACTCACCTGTGCTGTCACCGGTTCGGCTGGCCTAGGGGCGCACAGGGTGTGAGGGAGGGCGCACACCGGGCCGCGCGCCCGGTAACGTCCTCCAGTATGGACACGTCCTGGTGGCTCGCGGTCGCGGCGGTGGCTCTGCTGGCGCTGGTCGCCACGCTCGTCGACGGCTGGGGGCGCGGACGGCGTCCCGAGGGGCGCAGGACACGGCCGCCGGGGCGGCCCGGGAGGCGGCCGTCCGAACGGCCTGCGGGGCGGCCCGGGAGGCGGCCTGAGGGTCGGCCTTCGAAGGCACCGGTGGCGCGGCCGTCCGGGCGGCCGCAGCCCGCGGAGATCTGGTGGGCGAACGTGCCGTTCGAGGACGGGCCGGGCGCGAAGGACCGGCCGTGTCTGGTGCTGACGGTGCGGGGCCGGCACGCGACCGTCGCGAAGATCACCAGCAAGTTCCACGACGACCGGGCCGGGGTGATCCCGCTGCCGCCGGGTGCCGTGGGGGACGCGCGGGGCCGGGCGAGTTTTCTGGAGACGGACGAGCTGCGCCGCGTCCCGGTGGGCGACTTCCGCCGCCGGGTGGGTGTGGTGGACCCGGTCCTGTGGGACCAGGTCCGTCACCTGACGAGGTAAGAGGCCGGGGGGCTCACGCCCAGAGCTGGCCCTGGAGCGTCTCGATCGCTTCCTCCGTGGTGGCCGCGGTGTAGACGCCGGTGGAGAGGTACTTCCAGCCGCCGTCGGCGACGACGAACACGATGTCGGCGCTCTCGCCCGCCTTCACGGCCTTGTTGCCGACGCCGATCGCGGCGTGCAGGGCGGCGCCGGTGGAGACGCCCGCGAAGATGCCCTCCTGCTGGAGCAGTTCCCGGGTGCGGGTGACGGCGTCCGCCGAGCCGACGGAGAAGCGGGTGGTGAGGACGGAGGCGTCGTACAGCTCGGGGACGAAGCCCTCGTCGAGGTTGCGCAGGCCGTACACCAGGTCGTCGTAGCGCGGTTCGGCGGCGACGATCCTCACGTCCGGCTTGTGTTCGCGCAGGTAGCGGCCGACGCCCATGAGGGTGCCGGTGGTGCCGAGGCCCGCGACGAAATGGGTGACGGAGGGGAGGTCGGCGAGGATCTCCGGGCCGGTCGTGGCGTAGTGGGCGCCCGCGTTGTCGGGGTTGCCGTACTGGTAGAGCATCACCCAGTCGGGGTGCTCGGCGGAGAGTTCCTTGGCGACGCGTACGGCGGTGTTGGAGCCGCCGGCGGCCGGGGAGGAGATGATCTCCGCGCCCCACATGGCGAGCAGGTCCCGGCGCTCCTGGGAGGTGTTCTCGGGCATCACGCAGACGATGCGGTAGCCCTTGAGCTTGGCCGCCATGGCCAGGGAGATGCCCGTGTTGCCGCTGGTCGGCTCCAGGATCGTGCAGCCGGGCGTGAGGCGGCCGTCCTTCTCCGCCTGCTCGATCATGTGCAGGGCCGGGCGGTCCTTGACGGAGCCGGTGGGGTTGCGGTCCTCCAGCTTGGCCCAGATGCGGACGTCGGGGGACGGCGACAGCCGCGGCAGGCGCACCAGAGGGGTGTTGCCCACCGCGGCCAGCGGGGAGTCGTAGCGCATCTCGATCAGGCCATGCCGCCGGCCACGGCCGGCAGGATCGTCACGTTGTCGCCGTCGGTCAGCTTGGTGTTGATGCCGTCGAGGAAGCGGACGTCCTCGTCGTTGAGGTAGACGTTGACGAAGCGGCGCAGCTGGTCGCCGTCCACGATGCGGGCCTGGATGCCCGCGTGCCGGGTCTCGAGGTCGTTGAACAGGTCGGCGAGGGTGTCACCGTTGGCCTCCACCGCCTTCTGACCGTCGGTGTAGGTGCGGAGGATGGTGGGGATGCGGACCTCGATGGCCATGGCTCAGGACTCCTGTCGGATGGTGTCTGGTCGGTGGGCGCGCGGCAGCGCAGGTACAGCGGGAACAGCGGGTGCAGCAGGAGTGGACGCGCCGCGGCTCACGGGCCGTACGGCGGCAGGGCCGGCGTCAACAGATGGCGCTGGCGAGCCTGCACAGGTCGACGTGCAGCCGCGCGACGAGCAGCGGGCCCGGCGTCTTGTCGCTCACGTCATGGAAAACCATGGGCTCATCGTATCGATTCCCGGTCCGGCTTCCGGAATGTGATCCCACATCGCGGACTGTTTCCGGCCGTGGAGTGAGACCCCACAGCTCAACGCCCCCGCTGGCGGCTCGGCTCAGGCGGACGCTCGTCGCACCAGCCTGGTCGGTACGACCACGGAGGACACGTCCGTCACATCGGTCCCGGCGGTGCGGTCGAAGAGCAGGCCGGCCATCAGGCGACCCATCTCCTCGACGTCCTGGTGGACGGTGGTCAGGGGCGGGTCGGTCGCCTCGGCGATGGCGGTTAGGTCGTCGAAGCCGACGACGGCCACGTCGTCCGGGACCCGGCGCCCGCGCTCCCGCAGCGTCTGGAGCGCGCCGGAGGCCATGAGGTCCGAGGCGACGAAGACGGCGTCGAGGTCGGGACACCTGCGGAGCAGCGCGGCCATCGCGTCGGCGGCGCCCTGCCGGGTGTAGTCGGCGCGTTCGACGAGGTGGGACGAGGTGTCCGGGAGGACGTCCCGGTAGCCGGCGAGCCGCTCGGCGGCGGAGTTCTCCTGGTCGTAGGGCCCGGTGACGGTGGCGATGCGGGTGCGGCCGAGGGAGACGAGGTGCTGGACGGCCTGCCGGGCGCCGCCGCGGTTGTCGCCGTCGACGTAGGGGTGGCGGCGCGCGGTGTCGCGCTCGCGCAGGAGCGGGCGGCCGCCGAAGACGGCGGGCAGGCCGACCCGGTCGATCATCTCCGGCAGCCGGTCGCCGGGGCGCAGGGAGAACAGCAGGGCGCCGTCGACATGGCCGCCGCCGAGGTAGTCGGCCACGCGCGCGTGGTCGTCCGCCTCGTCGAGGAAGAGCAGGACCGGCTGGGCGCCGTGCCGGGCGAGTTCCCGGCGGATGCCCCGTAGGAGGCAGTCGAAGAACGGGTCGAGGAAGAGCCGGTCCTGGGGCTGGGTGGCCACGACGGCGACGGCGTTCGTGCGGCGGGTGACCAGTTGGCGGGCGGCCTGGTTGGGCACGTAGCCGAGTTCGGCGATCACCTCGCGGACGCGTTCGACGACCTCGGCGCGTACCTTCGGCTCCTCGTTGATCACCCGGGACACCGTCGACTTCGACACCCCCGACCGGCGTGCGACGTCCTCGAGCGTGGGGCGCCGTCCGTTCGACCGCTGCGTCAACACCATCTCCGTTAGGGCGAGTTGGACCAAGGCGTACGACGGTCAGTATGCCTCGACGACCTTGACGTCCTCCTCGGTGACCACGCCCTCGACGATGGTGAAGGAGCGGAACTGGAACTCGCCGGCGCCGTCGGTGTCGGCGGTGGAGACCAGGACGTAGTGGGCGCCGGGCTCGTTGGCGTAGGAGATGTCGGTGCGGGAGGGGTAGGCCTCGGTCGCGGTGTGGGAGTGGTAGATGACCACCGGCTCCTCGTCGCGGTCGTCCATCTCGCGGTACAGCTTGAGCAGGTCCTGCGAGTCGAACTCGTAGAACGTGGGCGAGCGGGCCGCGTTCAGCATGGGGATGAAGCGCTCGGGACGGCCGGAGCCCGCCGGACCGGCGACGACTCCGCACGCCTCGTCGGGGTGGTCCTCGCGCGCGTGGGCGACGATCTGGTCGTGGAGGGCCTGGGTGATGGTCAGCATGCTGGTCAGGATAAGCATGAGGGCCGCCCTGTACCGAGGGATGGTACGGGGCGGCCCATATGCCGGACGTCCTGAGCGGCTGCCGCAGGGGGTGCCACGAGTACTCCCTACGGCCGGACGTCCCGTCCGGTGCTGGTCAGCCGACCTTCTCGAGCTCCGGGTCGCGGCGCTGGGCGACCTGCGGGTTGCTCGCCTTGAGGACGTACCAGCCGATGGCGAGGGCGGCGGCCCAGCCGGCCATGACGTACAGGCAGACGCGCGATTCGCTGTCGTAGGCGATGAGGCCGGTGACGAAGAGCAGGAAGACGATGGCGACGTACGAGCACTTCGCGCCGCCCGGCGCCGGGAAGGAGGAGGCGGGCAGACGGCCCGCGTCGACCGCGCGGCGGTAGAGGACGTGGCTGACCAGGATCATCAGCCAGGTCCAGATGCCGGCCGCGGTGGCGACGGAGGTGACGTAGCCGAAGGCCTTCTCGGGGACGATGTAGTTCAGGACCACGCCGATGCCCATGAAGAGGACCGAGACCGTGATGCCGAAGGCCGGCGTCTTGGACGCGGAGAGCTTCTTGAACACGGCGGGGGCCTCACCGCTGTCGGCCAGGTTCCGCAGCATGCGGCCGGTGGAGTACATGCCGGAGTTGCAGGAGGACAGGGCCGCGGTCAGGACGACGAAGTTGACGATGCCGGCGCCGGCCGGGATGCCGATCTTGGCGAAGGCGGCGACGAAGGGGCTGACGCCCGGCGCGAACTCGGTCCACTTCACGACGCAGAGGATGACGGTGAGCGCGCCGACGTAGAAGAGGGCGATGCGCCACGGGAGCGTGTTGATCGCCTTGGGCAGGGTCTTCTCGGGGTTCTCGGACTCGCCGGCCGTGACACCGACCAGCTCGACGGCGAGGTAGGCGAACATGACGCCCTGCAGGGTCATCAGGGACGAGCCGATGCCCTTGGGGAAGAAGCCGTCGAAGGCCCAGAGGTTGGAGACCGCCGCGGTGTCGCCGGCGGAGCTGAAGCCGAAGGTCAGCACACCGAGGCCGATGACGATCATGCCGATGAGGGCGGTGACCTTGACCATCGAGAACCAGAACTCCAGCTCACCGAAGAGCTTCACGGAGATCAGGTTCACCCCGAAGAGGATCACCAGGAATACCAGTGCCGTCACCCATTGCGGGATGGCGGGGAACCAGTAGTTGACGTAGATCGCGGCGGCGGTGAGTTCCGCCATGCCGGTGACGACCCACATCAGCCAGTACGTCCAGCCGGTGAAGTAGCCGAAGAACGGGCCGAGGAATTCGCGCGAGTACTCCGCGAAGGAGCCCGAGACGGGGCGGTAGAGCAGGAGCTCACCGAGCGCCCGCATGATGAAGAAGATGATCACGCCGGCGAGGGCGTACATGAAGATGAGGCTGGGACCGGCCTTGGCGATGTTCGCCCCGGCTCCCAGGAAGAGGCCGACGCCGATGGCGCCGCCGATCGCGATCATCTGGACCTGGCGGCTGCCGAGTCCGCGCTCGTACCCCTCTTCGGGGGTCGTGTCCTTGTCGACCTGCGCTGAGGTCATGTGTGGTGCGCCTTTCTCCATGCCGATCCGGGCCTCTCGTCGGCCTCGGATCGGGTCTCGATCCCCCCGGATGATGGAGTTGAGCGGGCTGCTCGGCCCGCTCGTGCCTGGCCGACGATCCGTCGGCTCGGTGGCGCACCCGGCCGAACATTTGGGTGGTGTTCGCCGGGCGGTCGTGAAGATTTATCACGGCCGCAACATTGATCACGCGGGCGACATGTGACGCATGCCTCAAGGAGAACCGGACAAAACGCTTACCGGCACGCCAACGGGGCCGTCACGGTGACGGGATCGTTATCCGGATTTGAGCGCCCTCTGAGCGAACACAAAACCCTTACATCTCAGGGCATAAGCGTCGCGATCAGTGTCTCCTGGAGTCCGCCCAGCCACAGGTATGCCATGACCATCGGCTTGCGCGGGTCCTCGTCCGGGAGCCGGTAGAGCAGATCGGTGTCGTCCTCGTCGGTGATCTCCAGCCGGGAGCCGATCGCCAGGCGCAGGTCGTTGAGGGCGCCGAGCCACTGCTGGGCCTCGTCGGCCGACAGCTTGAGGACCGCCCCGCCCTCCCCCGCCGACGCGAGCGCGTCCAGGGAGCGGATCACGGCGAGGGCGTTGTCGCGCTTGCCGGCGCGCAGGTCGTTCTCGGTGTAGCGGCGGAACTCGGCGGAGTGCGCCCGCTGCTCCTCGGCCTGCTGGGGGCCCGGGGTGGCCTCCGGGTCGATGTAGGCGTCCGGGAAGAGCCGGCGCAGCACCGGGTCGGCGGGCGGTTCGCTCGGCCCCTCGGCGAAGAGCTCGGCGAGGGGGTCGTCCGGGGCGTCCTCGGCGGGGCCGGGGCCGATGAGCTCCAGGAGCTGGACGGCCAGCGAGCGGATGATGGAGATCTCGACGTCGTCGAGGGCGACGGCCGCGCCGCCGCCGGGGAGCGGTTCGAAGGTTCCTGGCATCAGGGGTTGTCGCTACTTCCGGTCCTGCGGGCGGGGTCGGGTCATTTCCGGTCCTGCTGGAGGGTGGCCCACAGGCCGTAGCCGTGCATGGCCTGGACGTCGCGCTCCATCTCCTCGCGGCTACCGCTGGAGACGACCGCACGGCCCTTGTGGTGCACGTCGAGCATGAGCTTGGTGGCCTTGTCCTTGGAGTAGCCGAAGTACGTCTGGAAGACGTACGTCACATAGCTCATGAGGTTGACCGGGTCGTTGTGGACGATGGTGACCCAGGGGACGTCCGGCTCGGGGACGGCGAAGACCTCCTCCGCCGACTCGGTACGTTCGATCTCCAGGGGCGCGGGTGACGTCACACGGTCAATGCTGCCACGCATCGCAGATATCGTCACACCGACGAAAAAGGAGTACGATCAGTGCCATGAACACAGCGGACCTTGGGCTGCCGGTGGACGTCCCCTCCACGGCGCTCTTCACGGACCAGTACGAGCTGACGATGCTGCAGGCCGCGCTGAAGGCGGGCACCGCCGCGCGACGGTCGGTGTTCGAGGTCTTCACCCGGCGGCTGCCGGAGGGACGGCGCTACGGCGTCGTCGCGGGCACCGGGCGTGTCCTGGACGCCGTGGAGAACTTCCGGTTCGACGCGGGCGTCCTCGGCTTCCTGCGCGAGCGGAAGATCGTGGACGAGGCGACCCTCGAATGGCTCGGCTCGTACCGCTTCTCGGGTGACATATGGGGCTACCCGGAGGGCGAGGTGTACTTCCCCGGCTCGCCGATCATGCGCGTCGAGGGCTCCTTCGCCGAGTGCGTGCTGCTGGAGACCGTGATCCTTTCCATCCTCAACCACGACTCCGCGATCGCGGCCGCCGCCTCCCGGATGTCCTCGGCCGCCGGGGAGCGGCCGCTGATCGAGATGGGCGCCCGCCGCACCCACGAGCTGGCCGCCGTGGCCGCCTCCCGCGCCGCGTACCTCGGCGGCTTCGCCACCACCTCCGACCTGGCCGCCGGCTTCCGCTACGGCATCCCGACCGTCGGCACCTCCGCCCACGCCTTCACCCTGCTGCACGACACCGAGCGGGACGCCTTCACGGCCCAGGTCGACTCGCTGGGCCGGGGCACGACGCTCCTGGTGGACACCTACGACGTCGCCGAGGCCGTACGGACGGCCGTGGAGGTCGCCGGGCCGGAGCTGGGCGCGGTGCGCATCGACTCCGGTGACCTGCTGCTCGTCGCCCACCGGGTGCGCCAGCAGCTGGACGAGCTGGGTGCGACCGACACGAAGATCATCGTGACGTCCGACCTCGACGAGTACGCCATCGCCTCGCTGGCCGCGGCGCCCGTGGACGCGTACGGCGTGGGCACGCAGCTGGTGACCGGCTCCGGGCACCCGACCTGCTCGATGGTCTACAAGCTGGTCGCCCGCGCCGAGTCCGACGACCAGAAGGCGCCTCTGCTGCCGGTGGCGAAGAAGTCGTCCGGCGGCAAGACCTCCATCGGCGGCCGCAAGTGGGCCGCGCGGCGGCCGGACGCGTACGGGGTGGCGGAGGCCGAGGTCGTGGGCACCGGGCCGGTGCCGGCCGAGCTGGCCGACCGGCAGCTCCTCGTCGAACTGGTCAAGGGCGGCGAGGTCGTCGCCCGCGAGCCGCTGGACGTCGTCCGCGACCGGCACACCGCCGCCCGCGCCGGCCTGCCGATGTCGGCGACCCAGCTGTCGCGCGGGGAACCGGTCATTCCGACGGAGTATGTACAAGCGCGGTCGGGTAGCTAGGGGAAGTGCCCGCGTACGCCCCCTTGACGCCCCCTCCCGTACCGCGCGGGAAGTCTCTAGGCTCGGAAGCTTGCGGCCGGGCCCGCAGCCTCATCACCGAGATCCCATAGTCGAAGGACACCGACCATGCGCCGCGCCTTGATCGTCGTAGACGTTCAGAACGACTTCTGCGAGGGGGGCAGTCTCGCGGTGGCCGGGGGTGCCGATGTCGCCGCCGCCATCACCGAGCTGATCGGGCAGGCGCCCGCCGGCTACCGGCATGTCGTGGCCACCCGCGACCACCACATCGCACCCGGCGGCCACTTCGCCGACAACCCCGACTTCGTGCACTCCTGGCCCGCGCACTGCGTCGCCGGGACGGAGGGCGTGGGGTTCCACCCGAACTTCGCTCCCGCGGTCGCGTCCGGCGCGATCGACGCCGTGTTCGACAAGGGCGCGTACGCGGCCGCCTACAGCGGGTTCGAGGGCGCCGACGAGAACGGGGTGAAGCTGGGCGACTGGCTGCGCGCCCGGGAGATCGACGAGGTGGACGTCGTCGGCATAGCGACCGACCACTGTGTGAAGGCCACCGCCCTGGACGCGGCCCGCGAGGGCTTCCGCACCCACGTCCTGCTGGACCTCACCGCCGGAGTGGCCGAGGAGACCACCGAGCGGGCCCTGGTCGCCCTGCGCGAGGCCGGGGTGGAGCTTTCCGGCAAGCCCGTGGTGTAGCGGGCCCCGGGCCTACGGGGATCTGCCCCGGGGGCTCATACGAGGGCCCACCGGGACTCTCCCGGAGGCTCATGCCGTACCGACCGGGAGCCGCAGGAACACACCCCAGGCCCGCCGGGCTCACGCGGGCGCGGGCCCACCGGCGGTTCGCCGGGGCTCGTGCGGGGCTCGGCCGGACGTCGCCGGAGGCGTGGGGCCGCCCTGCCGGACCCCGGGGGGGCGCTCGTGAGGGCCAGCCCAGAACGCGCCGAGGCATGCCCGGAGCCGCCGGACCCGCTCGGGCTCGCCCGGCTCATGCCTGGGGCGTGGGCCTCCTCAGGAGGGAGCGGATCGGGCGCCAGAGCTCGATGACCGTGACGCCGTTGTCGGGGGCGGTACGCCATATCAGGCCGTCGGGGTGGTGCAGGACGGCCGTGATCTCGTCCGGGGTGGGCGGGGCGGCGTTGCCCCGCAGGTAGATCGCGCGCATACCGAGGTTGCGGAGCCTGGTCAGGGCCCGGGCGCGGTTCTGCGCGTGGACGAGCACGCGCACTCCCCCGGGAGCGGTGCTCCCGGCGAAGCCGTCGGCGGCGGGGCTGGGCAGGTTGAGTGCCACCACCACCGAGCCGTTCGGCAGCTTGCAAAAGCCTCCTGCGGCCATGCGGTCAGACCCCCGTGTGCGTCGGTGTCAATAAGAAAACCACAGGAGGCACCTAAACACGATCGGCGGCGACCCGCCAGGGGGTCACCGCCGATGCGCTTCTGACCTGCGAAAACGTCGACTACTTCGCGGACGGTCCCACCTGGAGCGAGATCGTCGAGCCGTCCACCGGCTCCTGCGTGATCTTGATCCGGGTGTTGGTGTCAGTGACCTTGACGCCCGCGAGCGGGGTCTTCGCGTCGTAGTACGTCGACGTGCCGTCGTCGAAGACCGGGATGCCGATCCGCGAGATGACCTTCGTCTCGACGCCCGCCTTGTGCAGCGTGAACGCGTCGGTGGCGTAGCGGCTGAAGGTCGAGTCGAAGGACTGGATCCGGCTCGGCATGAACGTGCCGTCGGACCACTTCATCGCCTGCGGGTGGGCGTCGACCGGAAGGATCAGGCCCCGCCCGGGGTGCTGGCTGGTGTTGTCGTCCGCCTGGGAGGTGTCCCACTTCCAGATCAGCAGACCGTTCTGGTACGGGTAGTGCTCGACCCAGGACGGCTTGGTCGACGAGAAGCCGAAGTTGTACGGGCCGACCTTGAGGGTCTTGTCGTACGACACGTACTGGCGGTTCTCGGCGAGGTAGTACTGCGGGTAGTCGCCCGTGATGGACGCGCCGATGCGGTTGAAGCCGTTCGCCGTCCAGGCCGCGTCCTGGGACTCGGCGTTGTCGGAGAAGAGGGTCGCGCCGTCCGCGGTGACGGTGATCTCGTCGGCCGCGAAGCCCTGCTGCGCCACACCGGCGTCGGTCTGGTAGCGGAAGCGCAGGTCGACCTTCTTGCCCGCGTAGGCGTTCAGCGAGTACGTCAGCTTCTGGTACGCCTCGACCGTGCCGGTGAGGGCGGGCTTGCCGCTGCCGTCACGGGTGATGGCGTTGCCGTCGGCCAGCTTGCCGTCGATCGGCGTCCAGTTGGCGCCGCCGTCGGTGGACACCTCGGTGTAGAGGTAGTCGTAGTCCTTCTCGATGTCCCACCAGCCGTCGAGGGTGAGGCTCGCGGCGGTCTTGCCGGTCAGGTCGACCGAGCGGGAGAGGGAGTTGCGCAGGTCGTTGCCGCTGCCGCTCCACCACTGGGTGGCGCCCTGCGCCGGGGTGACGACCTTGGTGGTGACCTTCTTGTCCGGCAGCTGGACCACGAGGGCCTGCGGGTTCTTGGTGTTGTACTCCGCCACGCCCAGCTTGTGGTTGGAGCGCACACCGGCCTTGGCGACGTCGTAGTCGAGCCAGCCGAGCTGCATCTTGTCCCAGGCGTTCATGTCGCCGGGCAGGTCGCCGATGGCGTCCTTGCCGGTGCCGAGCCAGGAGCCGGACGACATCAGGGTCCAGAAACCGGTGGAGTTGTCGCCGCCGCCGGAGGTGTCGTACTCGTCGGGCAGGCCGAGGTCGTGGCCGTACTCGTGGGCGTAGACACCGAGTCCGCCGTTCTCCGGCTGGATGGTGTAGTCGCCGACCCAGATGCCGGTGCTGCCGACCTGGGTGCCGCCGAGCTTGTTGGAGGCCGGGCCGGTGGTTCCGGCGTCGGTGCCGAAGGCGTACGAGCGGTGGGCCCAGATCGCGTCCTCGCCCTGGGCGCCGCCGCCGGCGGACTCGTCCTCACCGGCGTGCACGATCTGGAAGTGGTCGATGTAGCCGTCGGGCTCGTTGAAGTCGCCGTCGCCGTCGAAGTCGTAGCGGTCCCACTGGTCGAAGGCGGCCAGGTCCTTCTTGATCTTCGCGGGGGTGTCGCCGGCCGCCTTGCGCTGGGCGACCCAGGCGTTGACGCCGTCCTGCACCGCGTACCAGGCGCCGGTGGCGGCGTCGTTGGAGCCGTAGCGGGCCTCGTTGTAGGGGACCTTGACCCAGTCGGTGACCTTGCCGTCGACCGAGTAGCGGCCCGAGGACTGCTTCTCGTAGTACTTCTTCAGCGACTCGGTGTTGGTGCCGGTGCCGAAGTACAGGTCCTGGAAGTGCTTCTGGTCGTAGTCCGCCTGCCAGGCCGTGCTGTTGTCCTGCTTGCGGTCGGGCTTGGCTATCTGGTTGTGCAGCGGGCCGGGGGTGCCGCCGTAGCGGCTGTCGACCTTGTTGCCGAACTCCACGAGGATCGTGAAGATCTTGTCGGTCTTCTCGCGGCCGAGCTCGACGTACTTGCTGTCACCCTTGGCGCTCTTGAGCTGGACGACCTTCGAGCCGGCACGGTCCTTGACCTTGGCCTTGCCCGAGATGACCTGCTTCAGGGCCTCTTCCCGCTGGGCGTCCTGAGTCTTGCTCAGCGGCCCGTCGAAATCGTGTTCCTTCATCTTGGCCGGCTGCGGGTCGTGCCGGTCCACTGCGGGGGTCCGCGACGACGTGCTGTCGGCGGCCTGTGCCACGGCGAACGTCGAGAACGTCGCCGAGGCCGCCGCGAGCGCGACGACCGTCGCGGCGGCCCTGAAGGTCCAGGGTCTGCTGGTCACTTGCTGTCCTCCCCTGACGCGCGGGTATACGCGTGTAGTCAAGTGACGTCATTTGACTACTGGTTGGCGAGAAAAGACAGATCTTGACTTGAGCAGGTCAAGTGCATTATTGGGAGACGACGTCCGCATTACGGACACGTGACCTTGGCATAACCGGCGCGCACACCCGTCCACTTGCTGGACGGCATGACTCCGTGCGCCCCCTGTGCACCGGTAGTGTTGGTTAGGTCACGCTTACTGTTCGATCTGTTCGGGCATGCAGCCGAATAGGACACCCCCACCTTCGAGGACACGATTGCCATGCCTCGTCCGACTGCTGCACAGATCGCCTACGGCTCGTGCACCGTGATCTTCTCGACACTCGCCATGCTGCTGCTGTCGCAGACGAGTTCGGGGGCGGGGATCACGGTCATCGCCGTGGCAGCGCTCGCCCTCGGGCTCCTGGTCGCCATGACGGTGCCAGTGCCCAGGCAGACCCCGAAGGCCGTCGCCCAGGCCCCGGTCCAACAGCCCGTGGCGGTTTCGGTCGCGGCGGGCGCGCCGGAGCCCGTGCGCGAGACCTCCTCCCCGTCAACTACCCGTCGCTGAAGCGACGTGCTTGCACAGCGGGCACCACTGGTTGTGGTGCTGCGCTTGCGTCCCGTCCCGCCCTCGGGTGTCGGGGGCGGGTCTGGGGCGGTTGACTGCGCCCCGCGTCGCCACAACTCTTCCGCACGTTGTCGGATGTTGCGGGAGCCGTTCCGGTCCGCGTGATCAACGAATCCGCACGACCGGCACGCGAACCAGGCCTGCGAGACCCGGCTCGCCTTGTCTGCGTGGCCGCATTCGGCGCAGGTGCGGGAGGTGTACGCCGGATCGACGTACACCACCGGACCCCCGCCCGGCGGGCCTTGTACGCGATGAACGACCCCAGCTGGGCGAAGCTCCAGCTGGAGTGGGTGGCCCGTTGGGGCTTGCGAAGCCGTACCCGCTCGCGGATGCCCGTCAAATCTTCCAGGGCGATTCCGCGACCGGTGCGTTCTGCCTCGGCCACCACATGTTTTGCGATCTTGTGGTTGATGTCCTTGGCCCGCCGCGCCTCCTTGCGCCGCCGTTTCTTCAAGCGGCGCCTGGCGGACGGGGTGTTCTTGCGTTGCAGTTTGGTGCGCAGGGCGCGTTCGCGCAGCCGTCCCCGGTTCAGGGCACGCCCGGCCATGATCTGGCCGTCCGAGGTGGTCGCGATGTTCACGATCCCCAAGTCGATGCCGAGGAAGCCGTCCAAAACGGCGTTCGGCTCGGCCTCGGGGACCTCGCAGGTGGCGCTCAGGAACCACATGCCGTCCCGGTACAGCAGGTCGGACTCGCCCTTGCGGTGCAGGGCCAGGCGGGCCAGCTGTTCCGGGGAGGCGGTGAACGCCACCCCCTTCATCCGCCCGGACAGGGTCCACAGGGGCACGGTCCGGTCGGTGATCTGCCAGGACAGCATCCGGTCGTCATAGGGCTGCGCACCCCCGGGCCGGAACGTGATCGGTTTCTGCGTCGCCCGCCGGTACCGCCTGGACCACGGCTTGCCCAGGTTCTGGGCCTTCAGGTTCGCCCTGAGGGTGGTGTACGCGTCACAGGTCTTCTTGATGACGTGCTGGGCCGCCTGCGCACCCAGCCCCCACCGCTGCCTGATCTCGGCGTAGGTGTGCTCGCGCAGCGCGAAGTTCCGCTGCACACCCTTGGCGAAGGCGACCTCGGACGCCCAGGACGCCGCCTCGTCGCAGGCACGCAGGGTCACCTCGAGCGCCGACGCCTGTACAGGCGTCGGCAACAGCTTGACCTGCACCACCAGCTTCATGACACCCGAACGTACACAGCCGCCCGCACGAACAGACGACGTCCGTACATCAGTCCCACCATTCAGCGACCCGTCAATCACGCGTTCGACACCGTCCGACTGTGCGCTGCCCGCCGTCAGGCCGCGGTGACCACCACGGTCTTCGCCGCCTTGTCGTGCAGCCCCTGCTTGTAGGGCTTGTCGAAGTAGCTCCAGCCGCCCGCGATGATGGTCCAGACGCAGGCACAGCAGTACGCGAACGGCAGCCACAGCACCAACGCGCGGACCAGTGAGGTCTGCACGGAGGGCGTGGAGCCGTTGTCGAGGTTCGCCACCCGCATGCCCAGCCACTTCTTGCCGAGCGTCTGCCCCGACCTGCTGATCAGGAAGGTGTCGTAGGCGACGTAGAGCACGGCGGCGACGGTGGACTGCCCTAGGGATTTGCCGACCTCGATCCGGTCGCTGTCCACGCTGTACTCGTGGACGTCGAACCCCCAGGTGACCAGCCAGACCACGATGCCGACGAGGATCATGTCGATGATGCGCGCGAGGGTGCGCTTGCCGCTGTCGGCCAGCGGGGGCATGCCGGCGAGCGGATCACCCTGGTAGGGGCCACCGCCGAGGGGGCCGCCTCCGTAGGGGCCACCGCCCTCGCCGTACGGAGGCGGCGGCGGTTGACCTCCGCCGTACGGGGCGTCGTACGGCGAACCGGCGCCCTCGCCCTGCGGGGGCCGCTTCCTGAAGCGATCGTCCTCCGGTGGCTGGTCTCCGGAGCCGGGAGGCGGTTCGGTGGTCATGGCCCGAGTGCACCCCGAACCCCCTGTCTCCGCATCCGGCGGGCCGCCGTCCGGAGTAGCGGTTCGCTCAGGCGCGGCCCGCCACGAAGGTACGTGCGGCCTTGTCGTGCCAGCACTGGTGCCACGGCCGGTCGAACAGGCACCACAGGACGCCGAGGACACCGATGCCGAGCAGGCCCGGGACGCTGTAGACCAGCCAGCGGCGCAGGGCGGCGCCGAACGTCGGCGGCTCGTGCGCCTCGATGTCCCGCACTTCCAGACCCAGCAGCTTCTTGCCCAGGGTGCGGCCCCACTTGGCGGTGGGCAGCGCCTCGTAGAGGACGCCGAAGACGAGCAGGACGGCGAGGACGATGCCGAGGTACGTCGACGTCGTGCCGTCGAGCAGCCACACCGTGACGGTGCGGCCGGAGAGCTTGGCCTCGTCGATCTTCTCGTTGACGTGGTCGAGCGCCTTGAGGCCGAGCGGTACGGCGGCCGCGGCGGTCACCGCGCCGAGGACGACGGTGTCGACGAGCCGGGCCAGGAGGCGTCTGCCCATCCCCGCGGGCCGGGCCGCCGCCTGCCGGCGCGCGGCCGCCTGGAACGGGTCCTCGACGGGCGGCTTCCAGGGCGCCACCCGCTGCTCCTCCTCACCGGACCCCGCCAGCCGGTGCACCTGCTGCGCCCAGGACTGCTGGCCACCTCCGACACCGACGGCCATGGGGGCCGCCGCCTGGGCGGGGGTGGCCTGTTGGGGAACACCCGCGCCCTGCTGGGGCACGCCCGCGCCCTGTTGGGGGATGCCGACACCCTGTTGGGGGTCACCGGGGATGCCGGGAACGCCCGGGGCACTCGGCGCACTCGGAGCGGCCTGCTGCGGACCGGACAGGGCGGACGGTACGGCGGCGGACGACTGGGCTCCCACGGCGGGCTGAGCACCGCCCACCGGACCGGCGACCCCGCCCGCACTCGCACCGGCCTGCGCCTGCGCCGCACGTTCGGCCGCGGCCTTCCCCGCACCGAACCCGTGCCCGGCGGCGGCCCCCGCACCCCCGCCGGACGCCCCGCCCCGCTGTCCCGCTCCTGCCCCCTGCGGCCGGAAGGTCATGGTGCCGTCGTCCCGGGAGGGCGGCGTGTCGGTCCTGGGGCGGCGGAAGACGAACGTGCCGTCGGAGGGCAGGTCGGCGGCGGCCGGGGCCGGTTCGGGTTCCGTGGGCGGGATGGTCGCCGTGCCGTCCGTGTGGGCGGAGTGGCCGTCGGGCTGGGACGGGGGGTCGGCCGGGACCCTGGGGTCGGCCGACTGCGGTGACCCCCATGACACCCGCCGGTCCTGGTCGCCGCCGAAGCCGGTCTGCCGGGAGCGGTCGGCGCCCCATGCGGACGCCGGTTCGGGACGGCTGCCGTACTGCTGCTCGCCGCCCGCGGCCGGCGCCGGCTGCGGGTCCTCGTCGAAGAAGTGCGGGCCGGTCTCCTCCACGGAGCCCGGGGGCGCGAGCGGTTCACCGTCGGACGGCGCCGGACGGCTGGTGCCCGGTACCCAGGAGGCACCGTTCCAGTACCGGACGTATCCAGGAATGGACGGGTCCGGGTAATACCCTTCGCGGGGCCTGTCGTCGCCGGGGGCCGGGGTTGGGGCGCTCATGTCCGTCGTCCCGTATCTGCTCGGGGGTCGTCTGCGGGGCTCCACATCTATCATCCCGGCGCGCGCCCCAACGCCTGTCCCGCCGCACCCACTCCTTTCCGGGCAACCTCGTACACGTACTTCACACGAGTGGAACGCCAAGCGGAACCTCCGCGGAACCTCACTGGACAAAAGTGCGGTGCAAAAGTTCCGCGAACCCGCGTAATGCCCGGCGCCGAGCCCCCTCTCTCCCGGTACGGGCCCGCCGACAGGGCCGTAGGAGAGAGGACGTACGACCATGCAGCACACCGTGGTGGAACGTGAGTTGGAGATCAGACTCGTGCTGTCGCCGGAGCTCAGCATCCCGGTGCCGGCCAGGCTGGACTACCGCAGCGACGACCCCTTCGCCGTCCATGTCACCTTCCACATCGACTCCGAGCACCCGGTGGAGTGGACGTTCGCCCGTGAGCTCCTGGTGGAGGGGGTGTTCCGGCCGTGCGGGAACGGGGACGTGCGGGTGTGGCCGACGAAGGTGGACGGGCGCAGCGTCGTGCTGATGGCGCTGAGTTCACCCGACGGGGACGCCCTGCTTCAGGCGCCCGCCGCTCCGGTGTCGGCCTGGCTGGAGCGGACGCTGCGGGTGGTGCCGCCGGGGAGCGAGGGCGAGCAGCTGGGGATGGACGACGCCCTGGCCCAGCTGCTCGCGCGGTGAGTCAGAACAGCTTGCCGGGGTTGAGGATGCCCAGCGGGTCGAAGACGTGCTTGACGGCCCGCTGCATCTCCACGCCCACGGGGCCGATCTCGCGCGCCAGCCACTCCTTCTTCAGGACGCCCACGCCGTGTTCGCCGGTGATGGTGCCGCCGAGTTCCAGGCCGAGCGCCATGATCTCGTCGAAGGACTCGCGGGCGCGCCGGGACTCGTCGGGGTCCTGGGCGTCGAAGCAGACGGTGGGGTGGGTGTTGCCGTCACCCGCGTGGGCGACGACTCCGATGGTCAACCGGTGCTTCTCCGCGATGCGCTCGACCCCTTCGAGCATGTCGCCGAGGCGGGAGCGGGGCACGCACACGTCGTCGATCATCGTCGTGCCCTGGACCGCCTCCAGCGCGACCAGCGACGACCGCCGTGCCTGCAGGAGCAGTTCGGACTCGGCCGCGTCCTCGGCCGGTACGACCTGGGTGGCGCCGGCGGCCTCGCACAGCGCGCCGACGGCGGCGAGGTCGGCGGCCGGGTCGGTGGTGTCGAACGCGGCGAGCAGCAGGGCCTCGGTGGTGTCGGGGAGGCCCATGTGGGTGAGGTCGTTGACGGCCTTCACGGTCGTACGGTCCATCAGTTCGAGGAGGGACGGTACGTGTCCGCCCTCCATGATCCGGCACACCGCGTCGCAGGCGGCGGCGCCGGTGGCGAACTCGGCGGCCAGCACCAGCTGCGCGGGCGGCTGCGGCTTGAGGGCCAGGGTCGCCCGGACGACGATGCCGAGGGAGCCCTCGGAGCCGACGAAGAGGCGGGTGAGGTCGTACCCGGCGACGCCCTTCGCGGTGCGGCGGCCGGTGGACATCAGCCGCCCGTCGGCCAGCACGACGTCGAGGCCGAGGACGTACTCGGCGGTCACTCCGTACTTCACGCAGCACAGCCCGCCGGACGCGGTGCCGATGTTGCCGCCGATGGTGCACATCTCCCAACTGGAGGGGTCGGGAGGGTAGGCGAGTCCGTGCTCGGCGACCGCGCGGGAGAGGGCGGCGTTGACGACGCCCGGTTCGACGACGGCGATGCGGTCGACCGGATTGATCTCCAGGATGCGGTCCATCCGGGTGAGCGAAAGGACGATGCAGCCATCAGAGGCGTTCGCGGCGCCCGACAGACCGGTGCGGGCGCCCTGGGGGACGACCGGGACGCGCAGCGCGGTCGCGACGCGCATGACGTGCTGGACGTGTTCGACCGTGCGGGGCAGGACGACGACCGCGGGGGTGCCGGCCGGGCAGAAGCTTGCCATGTCGTTGGCGTAGGAGACGGTGACGTCGGGGTCGGTGAGGACGGCCTCGGCGGGCAGGCCGCTCAGCAGACGGTCGACGAGATCGCCCGTTGGCGCCGTGTCTTCGGTGGGGGGCGCTTCGATACGGCTCATGATCACAGGTTCGCACCCGGGGCCATCGGTGTGAACCCCGTCCGCGGCACCCTTGGGCCGCCGGGGTGTGCTCGTCGTACTGGCGCACAGTGAGCGCCATGGAGAACGAAGTGGGCGCGGTGAGACAGGGGCGCGGGCGGGTTCTCAAGCGGGTGCTGATCACCCTGCTCGCGGGGGGTGTCGTCGCCGGCGGGGTGATGTTGTTCCCGCACGGCGGACGGCAGGTCCCCCGGCCGGTGCGACCGGCGCCGGGCGCGCAGGCGGATTCGGCGGTACGGGCCGGGGTGCCGGCCGCGCTGCCCGACCTGGCGGTGCTGATCGGGGAGCGCGAGGCGCATCTGCGGACGCATCCCGGGGACGCGCGGTCGTGGGCGGTGCTCGGAGCGGCGTACGTCGAGCAGGGGCGGCGGACCGCCGACGCGGCCGCGTACTACCCGAAGGCGGAGCGGGCGCTGCGTACGTCGCTGACGGTGCGGCCGGCGCGCAACCCCGAGGCGCTGGGCGGCATGGCGGCGCTGGCCGACGCGCGCCGGGACTTCCGGTCGGCGCGGGCCCTGGGCGAGGCCGCGCTGAAGGCGGACCCGAAGCGGTGGACGACGTACCCCCCGCTGATCGACGCGTACACGGGGCTGGGCGACCACGAGGCCGCCGAGCAGACGCTGGACCGGCTGCTCGAACTGCACTCCGGGCCGGCTGTTCTGGCGCGGGCCGCGGCCGTCTACCGGGACCTGGGCCGGCGGGAGGACGCGGCGGCCGCGCTGTCCGACGCGGTGGCGGGAGCGCAGGCGCCGGCCGAACGGGCGGCCTGGCTGGAGCGGGCCGGGCAGCTCGCGTGGGAGCGGGGTGAGCGGGAGGCCGCCCTGCGGCACTTCGAGGAGGCGGTGCGGCTCGACCCGGACCAGCGGGCCGCGCAGGCCGGGCAGGCTCGGGCGCTGGCGGCGCTGGGGCGGACGTCGGAGGCGCTGAGCGCGTACCGGGCGGCGCTCACCAAGCAGCCGGTGCCGCAGTACGCGCTGGAGCTGGGCGAGCTGTACGAGTCGCTGGGGCTCGCGCAGGCCGCGAGGGTGCAGTACGACCTGCTGCGGGACCGGGTCCGGCGGGACGCGGCGGGCGGGGTCGACGGGGATCTGGTCCTCGGCGCGTTCGAGGCGGACCACGGCGACCCGCGGGCGGCAGTGCGGCTGCTGCGTCAGGAGTGGGCGCGCCAGCCGGGAGTCGAGGTCGCGGACGCGCTGGGGTGGGCGCTGCACCGGTCCGGGGAGACCGAGGAGGCGCTGCGCTTCGCGACGGTGGCGACGGACCGGGCCCACGCGGGCACGGTGCGCAGCGCGTCGTACCTGTACCACCGGGGCATGATCGAGCGGCGGCTGCGGCTGGACGGGCCGGCCCGCAGGCACCTCGAGGAGGCGCTGCGGATCAACCCGTACTTCTCGCGGCTGGGGGCGCCGGCGGCACGGACGGCCCTGGCGGAACTGGGTGAGGCGCCGTGGACGGACGTGCCGGTGATGGACGACGAGGAGGAAGAGGAGTAGGAGCGGCCCGGCTCACAGATTGCCGCGTTTGGCCTGCTCCCTCTCGATCGCCTCGAACAGCGCCTTGAAGTTGCCCTTGCCGAAGCCCATCGAGCCGTGGCGTTCGATGAGCTCGAAGAACACGGTCGGCCGGTCCTGGACCGGCTTGGTGAAGATCTGCAGCAGGTAGCCGTCCTCGTCGCGGTCGGCGAGGATCTTCAGTTCGCGCAGGGTCTCGACGGGGACGCGGGTGTCGCCGACCCACTCGCCGAGGGTGTCGTAGTACGAGTCGGGCGTGTCCAGGAACTGCACGCCGGCCGCCCGCATCGTGCGTACCGTCTGGACGATGTCGTTGGTGTTGAGGGCGATGTGCTGGACGCCCGCGCCGCCGTAGAACTCCAGGTACTCGTCGATCTGGGACTTCTTCTTGGCGATGGCGGGCTCGTTGATCGGGAACTTGACCTTGAGGGTGCCGTCCGCGACGACCTTCGACATCAGCGCGCTGTACTCGGTGGCGATGTCGTCGCCCACGAACTCCTTCATGTTGGTGAAGCCCATGACGTTGTTGTAGAACTCCACCCACTCGTTCATGTGGCCGAGTTCGACGTTGCCGACGCAGTGGTCGACGGCCTGGAAGGTGCGGTGGGCGGGCGGCTCGACCAGGGGGGCGGCGGTCACGTGGCCGGGGAGGTAGGGGCCGTCGTAGCCGGTGCGCTCGACGAGGGTGTGCCGGGTGGTGCCGTAGGTGGCGATGGCGGCGAGGACGACCGTGCCGTGCTCGTCCTTCAGCTCGTACGGCTCGGCGACCGAGCGGGCGCCGTGTTCGATCGCGTAGGCGTACGCGCGGCGGGCGTCCGGGACCTCGATGGCGAGGTCGACGACGCCGTCGCCGTGTTCGGCCACGTGCTCGGCCAGGAAGTGGCCCCAGGGGGTGACGGGCCTGATGACCGAGGTGAACACGAAGCGGGCGGAGCCGTTCTCCAGTACGTAGCTCGCGGTCTCGCGGCTGCCGTTCTCCGGTCCGGAGTACGCGACCAGCCGCATGCCGAAGGCCGTGGAGTAGTAGTGCGCCGCCTGTTTGGCGTTGCCCACGGCGAAGACGACCGCGTCCATTCCCTTGACCGGGAAGGGGTCTGCCTGCCGGGCGGTGTCGGGAGTGTGGTGTGTGGTCTGCGTCATGACGAAAGCGTCGCGCCGGAAGGCAAGGTGCGCAATAGTTCGTGCATTCGCTGGGCAACCTGTACAGCGAAGAACCGATAATGCCGGTCTTTGTGTACATGATGACCATCCCTGGAGGGTGCCGTGGCGATCGATCAGTTGGACGGCCGGATCATCGCGCTGCTGGCGCGCGAGCCACGCGCGGGTGTCCTGGAGATGTCGCGGCGGCTCGGGGTGGCCCGGGGGACCGTGCAGGCGCGGCTGGACCGGCTTCAGTCGAATGGAGTCATCCGGGGGTTCGGGCCCGAGGTGGACCCGGCGGCGCTCGGCTATCCCGTGACGGCGTTCGCGACGCTGCAGATCCGGCAGGGGCAAGGGGCCGACGTACGGGCGCACTTGACGACCGTGCCGGAGGTGCTGGAGCTGCACACGACGACCGGCAGCGGGGACATGCTGTGCCGCCTGGTGGCCCGTTCGAACGCCGATCTCCAGCGGGTCATCGACCTGGTCGTCGGTTTTGATGGGATCGTCCGGGCCTCCACCGCGATCGTGATGGAGAACCCCGTTCCGCTGCGGATCATCCCGCTGGTGGAGCAGGCGGCGGAGGACTCGACGACGACCTAGCGTGCAGGCCGGCGGAGCGGGGTGAGCGGGTGTGAACTTCTGGGAGTACCTGGGCAACCGGCACCAGCAGCTGCTCGTGGACGCGTACCAACACGCCAGCGTCGTCTTCCAGTGCATGGTCGTGGCGACCGCGCTCGGCGTGCTGATCGGTGTCGTCACCTACCGCAGCGAGTGGGCCGGCGGCCTCGCCCAGACCACCACCGCCACCTTCCTCACCATCCCCTCCCTCGCCATGATCGGTCTGCTGATCCCGGTGGTGGGCCTGGGCGTGGAGCCCACGGTCATCGCGCTGACGCTGTACGCGCTGCTGCCGGTCGTACGGAACTCGATCGTGGGCCTGCGGGGCGTGGACCCGGCGCTGGTCGACGCGGCCGACGGCATCGGGATGTCCCGGCCGGGGCGGCTCGCGCGGGTCGAACTGCCGCTGGCCTGGCCGCCGATCCTGATCGGGATCCGGGTCGCGACCCAGATGCTGATGGGCATCGCGGCCATCGCCGCCTACGCCTCCGGGCCCGGCCTCGGCAACGAGATCTTCCGCGGACTCGCCTCCCTCGGCAGCGCGAACGCGCTCAACCAGGTCCTCGCGGGCACCCTCGGGATCGTCGTCCTGGCGCTGCTGTTCGACGCCGCGTACGTCCTGATCGGGCGGCTGACCATTCCGAGGGGGATCCGTGCCTGAGAAGCCTGGGAACCGTGCCACGGGCGCCACGATCGAGCTGGAGAACCTCTCCAAGCGGTACCCGGGCAGCCCCAGCCCCGCCGTCGACAACGTGAACATGGAGATCGGGGCGGGTGAGACGGTCGTCTTCGTCGGCCCGTCCGGGTGCGGCAAGTCGACCACCCTGAAGATGATCAACCGGCTGATCGAGCCGACGGGCGGCCGCATCCGCATCGGCGGCGACGACGTCACCCACATCGACCCGGTGAAGCTGCGCCGGAAGGTCGGGTACGCGATCCAGTCGTCCGGGCTCTTCCCGCACATGACCGTCGCCCAGAACATCGCGCTGGTGCCGAGGATGGTCGGCTGGCCGAAGGAACGGGTCTCGGCGCGGGTCGAGGAGATGCTCGACCTCGTCGGGCTCGACCCCGGCGAGTTCCACGGCCGCTACCCCCGCCAGCTCTCCGGCGGCCAGCAGCAGCGCGTGGGCGTGGCCCGGGCGCTCGCGGCCGATCCGCCGGTGCTGCTGATGGACGAGCCGTTCGGGGCCGTCGACCCGATCACCCGGGACCACCTCCAGGACGAGCTGATCCGCCTCCAGCACGAGCTGCACAAGACGATCGTGTTCGTCACCCACGACTTCGACGAGGCGATCAAGCTGGGCGACCGGATCGCCGTGCTGCGCGAGCACTCGCACATCGCGCAGTTCGACACACCGGAGGCGATCCTCACCAACCCGGCCGACGACTTCGTGTCCGGGTTCGTGGGCGCGGGCGCCGCCCTGAAGAGGCTGAACCTCACCCGCGTACGGGACGTGGGCCTCACCGACTACCCGACGGTGACCATCGACGACCCGCTGCAGGAGTTCTTCAACAGGCTCCGGGACAGCGGTACGAACGAGATCCTGCTGCTCGACCGGCGCGGCCGGCCCTACAAGTGGCTGCGACGCGGCGACCTGATGCGCGCCAGGGGCTCGCTGGCCCGCGCGGGCACCCTGGTGACGGACACGGTGCCCCGGGACGCGACACTGCGGGACGCGCTGGAGGCGGTGCTCACGGACAGCGCGGGGCGGGTCCCGGTCACCGGGCGGCGCGGGGAGTACCTGGGGGTGGTCGACGTGGAGACGCTCATGAACTCCGTGCACGAACTGATGGAGGCCGACCGGCTCGAGGCCGCCGCGCACCGGCACGCGCTGGAGGAGCTCCGGGCCGCGCAGACGCACGCGGAACAGGAGGGCGTCGGCGGGGAGGAGAAGGCGTGATCGCGCCCGAGGTCCAGGACCGTACGGCGGAGGATCCGCCCCACGAGGAAGAGGAGGAGGCTCCCCCGCCTCCGGGTCCGGAGCGCCGGCGGATCAGCTGGCAGAAGCTGACGTTCCTGCCGCTGTTCCTGGTGGCCCTGCTGCTCGCGACCTGGCTGTGGTTCCGGCAGGCGGACCTGGACCAGATCTCCGAGAACGCGCTGTCGAACGGCCAGGTGTCCAAGGCGTTGTGGCAGCACGTGCAGCTGACCGTGATCTCGACGTTCTTCGTGCTGATCATCGCCATTCCGCTGGGCGTCCTGCTGACCCGCCGGTTGTTCCGTGCGGCGACCCCGCTCGCGGTGACCCTCGCCAACATGGGTCAGGCGACCCCCGCGATCGGTCTGCTCGCCCTGCTGGTGATCTGGCTGGGCATCGGCCGCAGGTCGGCCCTGATCGGCATGATCGCCTACGCCGTGCTGCCCGTGCTGTCGAACACCGTCGCGGGCCTGAGGGCGAACGACCCGACGCTGTTGGAGGCCGCACGGGGCATCGGCATGTCCCCGACGGAGGTGCTCAGGAGGGTCGAGCTCCCGCTGGCCGTCCCGCTGATCCTGGCGGGCGTGCGCACGGCCCTCGTGCTGAACGTCGGCACCGCGACCCTGGCGACCTTCGGCGGGGGCGGCGGTCTGGGCGTGCTGATCACCACCGGCATCACCAACCAGCGGATGCCGGTGCTGGTGCTGGGCTCGGTCCTCACCGTCGCCCTGGCGCTGCTCGTCGACTGGCTGGCCTCACTGGCCGAGGTGCTGCTGCGGCCGCGGGGCCTGGAGGTGGGGAGGTGAGACGGCTCACCCGGCCGACGGCGGCGCTGCTGTTGCTGTTGCTGTCGGGCTGCGGACTGACCAGCGGCTCCCCCATGGTCGACGACGTCGAACCCGGCACGATCGGGCGGGGCCAGCCACTCAAGGGCGCCGACCTCACCGTGACGTCCAAGTCGTTCACCGAGAGCCTCATCCTCGGCGCGGTCATGGGCATCGCCTTCCAGGCGGCCGGCGCGGACGTCCTCGACCGCACCGGCATCCAGGGCTCCATCGGCGGACGCGAGGCGGTCCTCAAGGGGGACGCGGACGCCATGTACGAGTACACGGGCACCGCCTGGATCACGTACCAGGGCAACAGCGAGCCCATCGACGACCCGCACCGTCAGTGGGAGGCGGTGCGCGACGCCGACCTGAAGAACGGGGTCACCTGGCTGCCGCCCTCCCGGCTGAACAACACCTACGCGCTGGCCATGAACCAGGCCAACTTCAAGAAGTACGGCACGAAGACCCTCTCCGACGTCGCCGCGCTGTCCCGGCGCGACCCGGGCGCGGTGACCCTGTGCGTGGAGGGCGAGTTCGCCAACCGCGCGGACGGGCTGCCGGGGATGCAGAAGGCGTACGGCATGAACGTGCCGCTGGACCGGATCACCCAGATGGACACCGGGATCATCTACACACAGGCCGCGAAGGGCAGCTGCGTGTACGGGGAGGTCTTCACCACCGACGGGCGGATCGCCTCCATGGACCTGGTGGTGATGGACGACGACAGGAAGTTCTTCCCCAACTACAACGCGGCCCCCGAGATCAACACCAAGACCCTGAAGAAGTGGCCGGCGATCGCCGAGGTCCTGAACCCGATCACCGCGAAGCTGGACAACACGGTGGCGCGGCGCCTGAACGCGCAGGTGGACGTCGACGGGGAGGACCCGCATCAGGTGGCGTTGGACTGGCTCAAGGAGGAGGGGTTCGTGAAGTAGGGCCGTGCGCCCGGTGCGCGGGGTTCAGCAGCTCGGTACGGAACCCTTGCCCTTCTCCAGGGACACGAGGGCGTCGACCGCGCCCTTCAAGGTGGTCACCGGGACCAGGCGCAGGCCCTTCGGCAGGTCGGACCTGGCGTCGGAGCACTCGTCCTTCGGTACGAGGAAGACGGTCGCGCCGTCCCTGCGGGCGGCCTGTGTCTTCAGCGCGACGCCTCCGACCGCGCCCACCTTCCCGTCGGCGTCGATGGTCCCCGTACCGGCGATGGTGCGGCCACCGGTGAGGTCGCCGCCGCTGCCGTCGCCGTCGAGCTTGTCGATGATGCCGAGCGTGAACAGCAGTCCGGCGCTGGGGCCGCCGACGTCGGCGAGCTTCAGCGTGACCTTGACGTTCTTGCCGTCGAGGTGGAGGTAGTCGAGCGCGGCCTCGGTCGCGGTGTCCTGCGACTCCTTCATCTGCTGGGTGTTGTGCTGCTCGATCTCCTTGGTGGACTTGCCGCTGGGGTACACCGCGTCGCGCGGCATGATCGCCTGGTCGGTGCGGAACCAGCCGTCGATCACGTCCCCCAGCGAGACGTCCGCGTCCGGGGAGGTCGCCTCGATCGTCGTCATCCGCAGCTGACCGGTCGTCTTCCGCGTCGGCGCCCCGGAGATCGTGATCACCGCCTGCCCCTGGTTCGCCCCCAGCACATTCGCCGTCATCCCCGGCTCGGCCACGGAAAACGGCAGCGGCACGAACACAGCCGTGGCGACCAGCCCGACAACGGGCAGGGCACAGACGGCGAGGGCCTGGGGGCGGGTGAGGCGAGTGAGCACGCAATCAATCTACTCAGCCTGCGGGCATGCGTGCCGCCAGGGGCGGCACGGGTGGGCGCAGGCGGCACCCGGCAAGCGCGGGCGAGCGTACCCCACCCGCCCGCGCACCAGCACGCGGCACCAGTCAGCGCAGGGCACCTGCAAGGCACCGCACACGGCACAGCGCTCAGCGCAACGCCTCCGCCACCTCCCGCGCCGCGTCCACGACCCGCGGCCCCACCCTCTCCGGCACCGCGTCCGCCAACATCACGACCCCCACACTCCCCTCGACCCCGGTGACCCCCAGCAGCGGCGCCGCGGCCCCGCTCGCCCCCGCCTCCAGTTCGCCGTGCGTCAGGGTGTACCCGGGGTCCTCCAACGACTGCCGCCGCGCGGCGAGAATCGCCCGCCCCGCCGCCCCCCGGTCCAGCGGATGGCGAAATCCCGCCCGGTACGCCACGTGGTAGTCCGTCCAGGACGGCTCGACGACCGCGACCGCCAACGCCTCCGCCCCGTCCACCAGGGTGAGGTGCGCGGTCGCCCCTATGTCCTCCGCCAGCGACCGCAGCGCCGGCAGCGCGGCCTCCCGCACCAGCGGATGCACCTGCCGGCCCAGTCGCAGCACCCCGAGGCCCACCCGGGCACGTCCGCCCAGATCACGTCGTACGAGTGCGTGCTGTTCGAGTGTGGCGAGCAACCGGTACACCACGGTCCGGTTCACGCCCAGTTTGTTGGATAGCTCGGTGACGGTCAGCCCATGGTCCGTGTCGGCCAGCAGCTTGAGGACCCGTAGCCCTCGGTCGAGCGTCTGAGAGGTCTCCGCGGTCACGACGCCCACTCCTCCAAGTGGTGAGGTCGGCAGCCCCCTCGCGAAATGATGCGTCGCCGAGTCCCGTCGGCGACGCGCTTCAGAGGCCGCCGATCGGCCGCGGCCCGGTCCACCCGGGCCGAGTCGCTTCACGGCTGCGCTCCGCGGCGGCGCTGCCACGGGGCGTGTGCGTAGCGGGACAGTAGCGAAGCAGGTTCGCTAAGCGGAAGGCTCCGTCCAGAATCCGGGCAACGACTGGGATGGAGTACCTGCATTTGTCCCGAAACGTACGGCGCGCACAGCAAACACACAGCGCACACGCGCCGCCACGGGTCCTCGCAACATGCCCTACCCGCCGGTCACTTCATCCGGGTGGCCCACTCCTGCACCTTGGCGATCCGCTGCCGCAGCTGCCCCGCCGTCGCCTCCGCGCTGGGCGGTCCCCCGCACACCCGGCGCAGCTCGGTGTGGATCACGCCGTGGGGCTTGCCGCTCTGGTGGACGTACGCGCCGACCATCGTGTTGAGCTGCTTGCGCAGCTCCATCATCTCCTTGTGCGAGACGACCGGCCGCCGCTCCGCGGGCACCTCCAGCAGGTCGGCCTCCGCGTCCGGCTTCTTCTTGCTGTGCGCGATCTGCTTGGCCTGCCGCTTCTGGAGCAGCAGCTGCACCTGGTCGGGCTCGAGGAGGCCGGGGATGCCGAGGTAGTCCTGCTCCTCCTCGCTCCCCGGGTGGGCCTGCATGCCGAACTCGGCGCCGTTGTACATCACCCGGTCGAAGACGGCCTCGGACTCCAGCGCCTCGAAGGCGAACTGCTCCTGCTCACCGGTGTCCTCGTCCTGCTCCCGGTTCGCCTCGTCCATCTCCTTCTCGGACTCGGCGTACGGGTCCTCCTCGCCCTCCTTCTTGGGCTTGTCGAGGACGTGGTCGCGCTCGCGCTCCATCTCGTTGGCGAAGCCGAGCAGGTCGGGCACGGTCGGCAGGAACACCGAGGCGGTCTCGCCGCGCCGCCGGGACCGTACGAAACGGCCGACGGCCTGCGCGAAGAACAGCGGCGTCGAGATGGTGGTGGCGTACACCCCGACCGCGAGCCGGGGCACGTCGACGCCCTCGGACACCATGCGGACGGCGACCATCCAGCGGTCGGTGTTGCCGCTGAACTCGTCGATCCGACTGGACGCGCCGGCGTCGTCGGAGAGGACCAGGGTCGCCTTGCTGCCCGTGATCTCCCGGATCAGCTTGGCGTACGCCCGCGCGGAATCCTGGTCGGAGGCGATGACGAGCGCACCGGCGTCCGGGATGGCCTTCCTGACCTCGGTGAGCCGCTGGTCGGCCGCGCGCAGCACGCTCGGCATCCACTCACCGCGCGGATCCAGCGCCGTACGCCAGGCCTGGCTGATCGCGTCCTTGGTCATCGGCTCGCCGAGCCGCGCGGCGATCTCGTCGCCGGCCTTGGTGCGCCAGCGCATGTTGCCGCTGTAGGAGAGGAAGATCACCGGGCGCACGACGTTGTCCGCGAGGGCGGAGCCGTAGCCGTAGGTGTAGTCGGCGGCGGACCGCCGGATGCCGTCGTTGCCCTCCTCGTACGTCACGAAGGGGATCGGGTTGGTGTCCGAGCGGAAGGGCGTACCGGTGAGGGCGAGGCGGCGAGTGGCGGGCTCGAACGCCTCCAGGCAGGCCTCACCCCAGGACTTGGAGTCACCGGCGTGGTGGATCTCGTCGAGGATGACGAGCGTCTTGCGCTGCTCGGAGCGGTTGCGGTGCAGCATCGGCCGGACACCGACACCCGCGTACGTCACGGCGACACCGTGGTAGTCCTTGCCGAGCGGGCCCGCGCTGTACTCGGGGTCCAGCTTGATCCCTATCCGCGCGGCGGCCTCCGCCCACTGCTTCTTCAGGTGCTCGGTGGGCGCGACGACGGTCACCTGCTGCACGACATGGTGGTGCAGCAGCCAGGACGCCAGCGTCAGCGCGAAGGTCGTCTTTCCGGCGCCGGGCGTGGCGACGGCGAGGAAGTCACGCGGCTGCTCCTGGATGTACTTCTCCATCGCCCCCTGCTGCCAGGCGCGCAGCTTGCTGGCGGTGCCCCACGGCGCCCGGCCGGGAAAGGCGGGCGACAGGTGGTGGGAGTGGGAGGCGGAGGAAGCGGCGGTGGTAGTCACGGTCTCCGTACGGGGTCGGGCTGGCTCGGGGGCGGGGTCGGCTACGTATGACAACCGGGCCACCCTACCGGCGGCACGGAGGCGTCAACGCGCGAACAGCGCCGGGGCCCGGGGAGGTGGGATTCACGTCACAGCGGACCCGGCCGGGCGGCTTCGGGGCGTCGACGAAGCTGTCCGAAGATCGCATGGACGAGGCGGAGACGGCCCGCCTAGCGTGCGGGAGTGACGAGAGAACGCAGGTACCGGATCCTGATCGGGGGCTACGCGCTCTCGTCGTACGGCACCTACCTGAACATGGTGGCGCTGAACCTGTACGTCTACGCCGTCACCGAACGGGCCGTGGCCGTCGGCGCGTTCATGGCCGTACGGCTCGCGGCGGGGTTCGTGGCGGGGCTGGTCGTCGGCCCCGTGCTGGCCCGCTGGTCGGCGCGGGGCGTCATGTTCTGGGTGAACGTGGTGCAGGCGGCCGTACTGGTGGTCCTGGTGACGGTGCCCGACGGGCTGCGCACGGCCACGCTGTTCGTCGTCTCGGCGGTGGGCGGCGTCACGGGCACCGTGTTCGTGGTGGCGCTGCGCGGCTCGGTGATCCCGGAGATGGTGGCCGAGGAGCGCCGTACGTGGGCCAACTCGCTGATGGTGAGCTGGCGTTCACTGGCGATGGTGGCGGGCTTCGCGTCGGCCGGTGTGGTGGTGTCGCTGCTCGGGTACACAGCGGCGTTCCTGGTGGACATGGTGACGTTCCTGGTGTGCGCGGTGGCGGTGGCGCAGTTGCCGGTGTCGTCGGCGGAGCCGGAGGCTTCCGGGGAGACTGTCGAGGAGGACGGCGCGGGCCGGGAAGACCGACGCCGGGTGCCCCGCGCGCTCGTGGCGCTGGCCGCCGCCCCCGTCCTCGGTCTGATGGTGCTGCTGCGGGCGGTGGACGCGCTGGGCTCGTCCTCCCACAACGCCGCCCTGCCGGTCTACTCGACCGAGTTGGACACCGACAGTCCCGCGGTGTTCGTGAGCGTGTTCTGGTGCGTGTGGGCGGTCGGCAACGTCCTGGTCCAACAGGTGATCCAGCGCTGGACCAGCCGCTCGGGCCGGGCCGTCGGCGCGCTGGGCTTCGGCTTCGGCACCATCGCGATGTCCGCCGGGTTCATCCTGGCCTTCGCCGGGCTGCCGTGGGCGGCGACGGTGCTGGTGGGGCTGGTGGCGGGTGCGGCCGACGGTCTGACCGAGGTGTCGTACACCTCCCATCTCCAGACCCTGCCGGACGCCCTGCGCACGCACGCCTTCGGCCTGTCGGCCACGGTGGAGAGCCTCGGCTTCGGCGTCGGCATGGTGGCGGTGGGCGCGGCGTTGGAGGCGTACTCGCCGCTGGTGGTCGTCGCGGTCGCGCACGGTGTGGCCATCGCGATCGCGGTGGTGTTCGTGGCGATGGTGCTGAGGGAGCGGGCGGGGGCGAAGGCGGAGAAAGGGGCGGAGTCTCCCCGCTCACTGCTTCCGTTCGCGCAGTCGGGTGGTCACCCACGCGCCCAGGAGGGCGACTGACGCCATCGGCAGGAAGACGGCGACGAAGGCGGCGGGATGGGAGGCGGCGGAGGCCGCGGTGGCGTTATGGGTGACGCCGTGGGCGATGTCACCGCCGCCGAGCGCGGCGAAGGCGGCGCCCCCGGCCGCGAGCAGCAGCACATTGGAGAGCCCGTCGGAGATCTGGAGCGCGGCGGAGTTGGTACCGGCTTCCTCCGGCGCGGAGAGGTGGAGCAGGAGCACACTGGTGGAGGAGATCACCAGCCCCATCCCGAAGCAGCCGAACGCCCATGCCACGGCGACGACCCACACGGGCACGGCGGGGAGCAGCACACTCGGCGCGGTGGCGATGGCCGCCGCCACCAGGACCATCCCGACCGTCATCAGCCTCTCCCGGTACGGCTCCACCCGCGACCGTGACTGCACCCACGAAGCCAGCGCCCAGGTCGCCCCGCCCGCCGCGAGCGACAGCCCGGCGAGCGTCGGCGCGAGGCCCCGCTGGGTGACCAGCATCAGCGGTACGAAGGACTCGGCCCCGATGAAGGATCCCGCGGCCACGCCCCTCAACAACACGACCGACGGCAGCCCACGCGCCGCCCGGTAGGTACCCCGCGGCAACAGCCCCAGCACGGCCGGCACGAGCAGCGCGGCGCCGACGGCCCCGGGCACGAGCGAGACCCAGCGCAGGTCCTGGGCGGCGTACTGCAGAAGCCCGGCGCCGACGGAGATCCCGAACGCGAGCCGGATACGACGCCGATCGAACGCGCCGACCTCCTGGCCCGCCACGGGCCCGGCGGCCCGCCGCCGTATCTGCGGCAGGGCGAGAGCGAGCGGAAAGACGACGAGGACGGGTGTCCCGACGAACACCCACCGCCAGCCCAGCTGCTCGGTCACGACACCCGAGACGAGCGGCCCGACGACGGACGGCACGACCCAACTCGCCGCGAACGCGGCCATGATCGCCGGCCGCAGGTGCTCCGGATAAGCGCGCCCCACAACGACGTACAGCGCGACGATCACGAGCCCACCGCCCAGCCCCTGCACGGCCCGCCCAAGGATGAACAGCCACATCACCCCGGCCGTCCCCGACACCACCAACCCCGCCGCGAACGCGGAGATCCCCCCGGTCAGCGCCCCCAACGGCCCCCGTCGGTCCGACCACTGCCCGGCCAGCACCATCCCGAACAAGCTGGTGGTGAAGTACCCGGAGAACGCGAACGCGTACAGGGACACCCCGTCGAGCTCCCGCGCGGCGACGGGCATCGCGGTCCCGACAGCGGTCGCCTCGAACGCGATGAGCAGCACAACGGAGACGATCCCGATACTGAGGGCCCGATACGACCGCCCCAGCACCCCCTCCCCGATCTCGCGGTGACTGGTGAGCTCGGAGTTGTCGAGGGCGGCCATGCAGCCCAGGGTAAGGTCCACAGCCACCTTTGACCCCTGTCGAAAGCCGCACCCACCCCTGCACCCTTGGTCCTACGACCACTCCTTTATGAACGCCGCATGGCAGTCCCATTGCAGCCCCACCGCCGCCCTTGAGCCCACCTTCCAGCCCGCCGTACGGTCATCTCACCGAGTTCGGCGGGGAGCCTCCACTCCCCCAGAACTCGGAGTTCGGTCGTGTGCCCGAGTGGTTCAGATGATGACGCAAAACCTTGGCCGTGTGCCCGAGTGGTTTAGGGGCTCGCCTGCAAAGCGAGTTACGTGGGTTCGATTCCCGCCACGGCCTCAAGTGCCTTGACCAGGCAAGAAGAAGGGCGGCACCCCTGAAGGGGTGCCGCCCGGTCATTCTTCCGTCTCAGTTCCCGTCTCAGTTGAACACTGCTAAGGGCTGTCCCGCAATCATCACTCGGAGCCGTCGGGCCAAGCTCAGGAGCCTGCCGAGGCAGCGGCGTGATCCGCTGCCTTCTGAACAGCGGGGATCAGATCTGCAATCCGTTCGAGTTGGTCACGTTGAGAGCGCAGGTCCAGGGCGCCGAGTCGTGCGACGATGTGCCGGACACCGGCGGCGACGTACTGTCCCAGGCGCTGGAGCACTTGGTCGGCTGAGCCGGTGACAACGGCCTGTATCCTCTCCAGTTCCTCCAGCGGCATGCCGTAGGTGGCCCGTGCGTAGGCGTCCAGCGCTCGGCGGCCGCTCTCAATGTCGTCGTCGATCAGTACCGAGACGAACAGCGCGGGGGTGATGTCTTCGGCTGCACGCCCGGCGTCGGCTGCCGCTTGGCGTACATTGCGAAGGCCGGATGCGTAGTCGGCGGGGTCGGGCGGGTAGGGCAGCCACCCGTCGTACGTCCGGCCGGTGCGGGCCTGCGCTGCGGGGGTCGCGCCACCGAGCCAGATGGGCGGACCGCCAGCTTGGGACGGCCTGGTCGTGGGCGGGATGTCATCGAAACGGAGGATCTCGCCGTGGAAGGAGTCGGCGCCGTCCCACAGTGCCCGCCACAGCGCGACAGTCTCGTCCAGGCGGGCGAAGCGCCTTTCCCAAGGCAGCTCGGACAGCGTGTAGAGGGGCCGACCGAAGCGACCGGGGAAGCCGGCGCCGACGGTCACGGTGAGCCGGCCACCGGACAGCACGTCAATCGACCCAAGTGACTGCGCGGCCTGGATCGGCCGACGCAGGAACGGCATCAGTGCAGCCGTACCCAGCGTCACGGCCTCGGTCGCCGGGGCGAGCGCGGCCAGCATCGTGAGTGCCTCGATGCGCGGGCTGATCAGCGAGTCGTTGACGAAGAGCGAGCGGAAGCCCAGGCGTTCGGCCTGGCGCCCGAAGGCGACCAGCTCGCGAGGGCCGTCAGCCGCGCCCCACTGGGCGGTTCCGGTCGGAAGCAGTACACCGATGTCCATGTCGTTGATGTTCACGACCGGTGCGAGAGGCGACAATTCCCTGCGGGGAATAGCCTGGGACCCTCCGCCGCCGTTACAACAGGTCCGTGGACTTCCCTCGTGCGCTTCGCGAACGGCGTACCCGCCGTCAACTCAGCCAGCTCGACCTGGCGCTTCGGGCGGGCACCACGCAGCGCCATCTCAGCTTCATCGAAGCAGGAAGGTCCGTCCCCGGCCGGAACATGGTCGTGCGCCTGGCCGAGTCGCTGGAACTGCCGCTGCGGGAGCGCAACGAGCTGCTGTTGGCCGCAGGGTACGCACCCGCCTACCCCGAGAGCTCACTCGACGACCCGGTTCTGGCTCCCGTGCGCACGGCGATCGATCACATCCTCCGCGGGCATCTGCCGTATCCGGCGCTGGTTGTGGACCGCGGCGGCGACCTGATCGCCGCGAACACCGCATTCGACCTGATCACCGAAGGGGCTGCCCCCGAGCTGGTGGGCCCGGGCACGAACATCTACCGCCTTGCGCTGCATCCCGACGGCCTGGCTCCCCGCATCCGTAACCTAGCCGAATGGGCGCGCCACATCCTGGCCCGCCTCGGCCACCTGGAAGAGTTGCGCGCCGAGCTCACTGGGTACGTTCCCCAACTGGATCCGTCCGCCGGGCTGCTCGGTTTCGCAGTTCCGCTCCGCCTGCAGTCCTCGTACGGTGAGCTGCACCTGATGACGACCGTAACCACATTCGCCACCGCTGTCGACGTAACACTTGCCGAGCTGAAGCTGGAGGCGTTCCTGCCGGCCGACGCGGCGACAGCCGAGGCACTCTCAGCGGCCGCCGGGCCAATGGGTGCCTCTGCTGCTGCGGATTAGGCCCCCGGGAACATGTAATCGGCCTTGATCCGGCCGTCGTCGTCGAGCACGAGAATGTCCAAGCCGCCACCGACCACGTCATCGGTTTCGACAGACACCGTCTCCCAGCCGAGTACCCCTGAGCCTCCAGAGTGGTGTAGTCGAAGCCGAGTTTCTGATGGCGATGCCCTCCGCCTGAAGCTCGAACGCGATCCTTGCGGCCGACCACTTCCGGGCGCGACGGAGGTGTTCGATCCGAACGACCGCGTCGGTAGCCGTGGCAGTGGGCTGTCGTCGGGGCGTTGAAGAACGGTCCGGCAGCCCGAGCTCACCATGGCGGCGATAACGGTTCACCCCCTTGGATGCGCACGCACGGGAGATCCCCATCTCCGCTGCTACGTGGGCGATCGGCCGGCTCTTACACCGTTCGATCAGGCGACGGCGGCCTTCGGGCGACAGAGGAGCGTTGCGGTGCGTCACCGTTCGCCGTCCCCGACGGCAGCGGATGACTGCGCACCGGACGGAAGCGGGACCACGCCAAGATGCTCGCCGCGCAGGCCGGGCCGCTCGGCCAGGTCGACCAGCGCGCGGGCGTGGTCGGCGCGGGTGACGCGGCTCGTGAGATCACCAACCGCCGTGAAGGCATACCCGCTGGCGGGCGATGTGCCGGAGGCGAAGTCTCCCGCAGGGCTTACGGCCGCCCACTGCAGGCCGGACGCATTGATCACCTCCAATGCGATGCGGTGCCCCAGGGAGAACGGCCGGTACTCCGCCGGAAAACCGTCGGTGTCGACGGCCGGGATCCCGGAAGCACCAGGCAGCAACGAAGCGATGCTCACCCAGACCAGGCGGCCGACCACCGCATCCTGCAGACCGGTCACCAAGCCGTTTGCCGCGGCCGGGAAGAAGGCCCTCGGGCCGGCCTCGGCGGGCGCCACTGCTGCGATCGCGACATCGCGGCCCGCTGCGGCCCGAGCCACTGCTTTCGGGTCGGTGATGTCCGCCTCTGCGCTTCTTGGGGAAGTCACGCAGTGCTCGCGTGCGGTCGCCTCGGCCAACGCCATGCTGCCGGTACTGCCACCCGCTCCGAAGATCACAATCCTCATCATGCGCACGACGCTAGGCGGGCCCCTGGTTACCGATCGGGTACCTACACTTGGGCCATGCGCCAGCTCTCGTCCGAGACGTTTGACGAGCTGTGCCCCTCCTCGATGCTGCCGATTCGGATGCAGAACAAGTGGGCGCCGCTGGTCATGCGTCTGCTCGGCGAGGGTGCCCAGCCATTCAGCGAACTGCGCAGGGCACTGCCGAGAACGAGTTCCAAAGAACTCACCCGAGCACTGCGTTCCCTCGACCGTGACGGGTTCATCACCCGTGCCGCCGAGGCGGACTCCACCGGCTACAGCCTCACCCCACTCGGTCGAAGCCTTCTTGCCGTCCTCCTGGACGTCTACGCCTGGACCGCCGAGCACTGGGACGAAATCGTCGACGCCCGCGAGCGCGCAGATCACACAGAGACCGGCTCGTCTGTCACAACGCCTTGACCCGCAACACCTAGTGACCTGAGTCGGAGATTCGTCGTTGGTTCGGTATGAGTCGTCCGGGTCCGAAGATTCCGCCGCTGTCACTGACTGATACCCAACGG
>NZ_JBICUX010000019.1:0-154863 GCF_043198595.1 Streptomyces sp. NPDC048751 | reverse complement strand
GCCCCCGGCGCCCCCTCCGCCAACGCCTCAAGCCCAACCAACAACTCATCCCGCCCACCAGCCACCACCACACCACGATGCTCCAAAGCAGCACGATCCGTGGCACTCGCGAACGCCAGCTGAGGCACAGTCAATCCCGGGTCCGCCACTACGAACTCACGCAACCGGGCCGCCTGGGCGGCCAGGCCCGTCGCGTCACGACCGGAGAGCACCACCGGCACCGGCAGCGAGAGCACCGGCTCCGGCGCGGTCCCGGCGACCGGTTCCGGCGCTTCGTCGGCCGGTGTGGCCGGGTCGGGAGCCTCCTCCAGGATGACGTGCGCGTTGGTGCCGCTGATGCCGAACGAGGACACCGCGGCGCGGCGCGGCCGCTCACCGCGCGGCCAGGGCACCGCCTCGGTGGCCAGCGACAGGGTGCCGGACGACCAGTCGATGTGCGGGGACGGAGTGTCCGCGTGCAGCGTCTTCGGCACGATCCCGTGATTCAGCGCGAGGACGGACTTGATCACCCCGGCCACCCCGGCGGCGGCGAGGGTGTGCCCGATGTTGGCCTTCACCGTGCCCAGCCACAGCGGCCGGTCGCGGTCGGCGCCGTAGGTGGCCAGCAGCGCCTGCGCCTCGATCGGGTCGCCCAGGGAGGTGCCGGTGCCGTGTGCCTCGATCAGGTCGATGTCCGCGGGGGACAGACCGGCAGCGCTCAGCGCCGCGCGGATGACCCGCTGCTGGGAGGGCCCGTTGGGGGCGGTCAGCCCGTTGGACGCGCCGTCCTGGTTGACCGCGGAGCCGCGGATGACGGCCAGCACCGGGTGGTTGTTGCGCCGCGCGTCGGACAGCCGCTCCAGCACCAGTACGCCGGCGCCCTCCGCCATGCCCATGCCGTCGGCGTCGGCGGAGAACGCCTTGCACCGGCCGTCGGCGGCCAGCACGCGCTGGCGACTGAATTCGATGAGCGGCCCGGGACTGGCCAGCACGGTCACGCCGCCCGACAGGGCCAGCGAGGACTCCCCGTTGCGCAGGGACTGCACGGCCAGGTGGAGCGTGACCAGCGAGGTGGAACAGGCGGTGTCCACGGTGATCGCCGGCCCCTCGACGCCGAGGGTGTAGGAGACACGGCCGGACAGCACGCTGGAGACCACGCCGGTGACCAGGTGCCCCTCGACGCTTGCCGGGGCGTGTGCCAGGGCGGTGCCGTACTCCTGGTGGTTCTGGCCGACGAACACGCCGGTGCGGCTGCCGCGCAGCCCGGTGGGGTCGATCCCGGCCCGTTCCAGCGCCTCCCAGGTGGTCTCCAGCAGCAGCCGCTGCTGCGGGTCCATGGCCAACGCCTCGCGCGGTGAGATCCCGAAGAAGCCGGCGTCGAACTCACCCGGGTCGTCCAGGAAGCCGCCGCGCCGCACGTAGGAGTGGCCGGAGCGGTCCGGGTCCGGGTCGTAGATGCCCTCGATGTCCCAGCCGCGGTCGGTGGGCAGCCCGCCGGTGACGTCCCGGCCCTCGGCCAGCACTCGCCACAGGTCCTCCGGGGAGCGCACCCCGCCCGGGTAGCGGCAGGCCATGCCGACGACGGCGACGGGCTCGGTGCGGGACTGCTCGATCTCCTGCAGGCGGCGGTTGGCCTTGCGCAGGTCGACCATGACCCGCTTCAGGTAGCCGCGCAGCTTCTCTTCCTCGGACATGTCCAACCCCCTTCAGTTCGCCCCGAGTTCGCGGTCGATGAGCTCGTACATCTCCTCGTTCGACGTCGGGTCGAAGTCGATGTCGTCCTCATCTCCGCCGATCAGCGACAGCATCGACCGCAGCCGTGTCTCGATGTCGGCCCGTTCGGCGTCGGCATCCACCCCGGACAGCCGCTCGGCGAGTCGGTCCAGTTCTGCGAGGAGGGGCGGCTCGGGCGGCGCCAGCCGGGTGCGCAGGTACTCGGCCACCGCGGCCGGGGTGGGCTGGTCGAACACCAGGGTCGCCGGCAGTGTCAGCCCGCTGACCTCGCCGAGCCGGTTGCGCAGCTCGATCGCGGTCAACGAGTCGTAGCCCAGTTCGCGGAAGGCCCGGTCCGCGTCGATCCCGGCCGGGCCGGAGTGGCCCAGCACCACGGCGGCCTGCTCGCGCACCAGCCGCAGCAGGGTGCTGCGGCGTTCGGTGTCGGACAGCCCGGCCAGCCGCTGCGCCCAGGAGGAACCGGACGGCTGCGACGCCTGAGGCTCGGACGCCCCGGGCAGGGCACGCTGCGCCTCGGGGATCTCGGCGAACAGCGGCCTGCTGCGGGCCGAGGCGAACAGCGGCATGAACCTCGCCCAGTCCACGTCGGCCACCGACAGCCCGGTCTCGGCACGCTCGAGGATGGTGCGCAGGGCGTCCAGCGCCGGACCGGGGGCGAGCAGCGGCAGGCCCTGGCGGCGCAGGTGGCCCGCGTCCACCCCGTCGGGGAAGCGGGCGCCGTCCCACACGCCCCAGGCCACCGAGGTCACCGGCAGACCGGCCGCACGGGCCTGCTCGGCCAGCGCGTCCAGCTCGGCGTTGGCCGCGGCGTAGGCGCCGTGGTCGCCGCTGCCCCACACCCCGGCGATGGAGGAGTAGAAGACCAGCGTGTCCAGCTCGGCCGGGTCGAGCAGTTCGAGGAGATGCCGGGCGCCCTGGACCTTGGCGGTGAGCACGTCGGCGTACTCGGCCAGGTCGGTGTCGGTCAGCGCGGCCAGCCGCATCAGCGCGGCGGCGTGCACCACGGTGCGCACCACCTCGCCCTGCTCGCGCAAGCCGGTCAGCAGCGCCGCCACGGCGGCCCGGTCGCCGATGTCGCAGGCCTGCGCGGTCAGCCGCACGCCGAGGCCGTCGAGTTCGGCCGCCAGCTCGGCGACCCCCTCCGCCTTCGCTCCGCTGCGGCTGAGCAGCACCACGTGTTGCACGCCGAGCCCGGCCAGCCAGCGGGCGACCTCCGGGCCCAGTGCGCCCGTGCCGCCGGTGACGAGCGCGGTGTCCCTGGCCTGCCAGCCACCGGCGACGCCGCCATCGAGCGGGGCGTGCACCAGTCGGCGCAGCAGCGTGCCGTCGGCGCGTACGGCCAGCTGGTCCTCCTCGCCCCAGCCGCCGGCCAGCACGCCGCGCAGCTGTTCCAGCGCGGCCTCGTCCAGTTCGGCGGGAAGGTCGACCAGGCCGCCCCAGAACGTGGGGTGTTCCAGCATCACCACCCGGCCCAGACCCCACACCTGTGCCGCGCTCGGCTCGCGCAGCGGGTCGGAGTCGCCGGTGCTGACCGCGCCTGACGTCACCAGCCACAACGGCACCGCCGCGTCCAGGTCGCCCAGCGCCTGCACCAGCGCCAGGGTGGCGGCCACGCCGGCGGGCACCACGGGATGCTCCGGGTGCGGGCGGCGGTCGGCGGCCAGCAGGGACAGCACCCCGCGTGGGGTGTGCTCGGCCAGCGCACGGCGCAGGTGACCGGTCAGGGCTGCACGGTCGGTGTGCTCGGTGTCCACCGTGACGGCGCGCACCGGAAGGCCGCCGGTGAGTTTCTCCAGCCATTCCTGCTCCACGCCGGAGCGGGGTACCAGGGCCAGCCACTCGCCGTCCGGTTCGGTTCGCGTCGGCGCGCCCGCGGCGCGCCACTCGACGCGGTGGCGCCAGGTGTCGGCCCGCGACCGGGCCTGCTGGGCCAGCCAGTACCAGCGGTGCTGGAAGGCGTAGACGGGCAGGTCCACCTGTCGTGCGCCGGTGCCTTCGAACACCTCGGCCAGGCGCACCCCGGCCCCGCGGACGTGCGCCTCGGCCAGCGACTGGGCGAACCGCGGCCAGCCGCCGTCGTCGCGGCGCAGTGTGGACAGTACGGCGGCCCGCGCCCCGGCTGCGTCCACGGTCTCCTGCACGCCGGGGGAGACCACCGGGTGCGGGCTGATCTCCAGGAACGTGCCGATCCCGGCGTCCAGCGCGGCGCGTACCGCGTCGGCGAACCGGACGGTCTGGCGCAGGTTGGTGTACCAGTACGCTCCGGTGAGCTCGCCGGGGTCGAGGCGCTGCCCGGTGACCGTGGAGTACATCTCGATCCGCGTCGCCCCCGGGCTGATCCCTGCGAGGAGACCGGCCAGGCTGTCCTTGACGGCGGTGACCTGGGTGGAGTGCGAGGCGTAGTCCACCGCGATGTGCCGGGTCCGCACCCCGCGCGCCGTGCAGTCGGCCCGCAGTTCCTCCAGGGCGGACGGGTCCCCGGAGACGACGGTGGAGGTGGGGCTGTTGATCGCGGCCACGCCCAGCCGGTCGTCGGTGAACAGAGCCCTCAGTTCCTCGGCGGGCAGCGCCACCGACATCATGCCGCCCTTGCCGGACAGTTCGGTCAGCGCGCGGCTGCGCAGGCACACCACCGCGGCGGCGTCGGCGAGGGACAGCGCCCCGGCCACGCAGGCCGCGGCGATCTCGCCCTGCGAGTGGCCGATCACCGCCTCCGGTTCCACGCCGTGCGCGCGCCACAGCGCGGCCAGCGACACGGTGACCGCGAAGGTCACCGGCTGCACCACGTCCACCCGCTCCAGCGAGGGCGCGCCCGGCGCGCCGCGCAACACGTCCAGCACGGACCAGTCCGTGTGGGCCTCGATCGCGGCGGCGCACTCGGCCAGCCGGTCGGCGAACACCGGCGCGGAGTCCAGCAGTTCCAGTGCCATCCCGGCCCACTGCGCGCCCTGGCCGGGGAACACGAACGCCACCCGCCGTGCCGCGTCGGTCGCGGTGCCGCGCGGCACGCCCGGGGTGTCCCGGCCTTCGACCAGTGCGCCGAGCCGTTCGCCCAGTTGCTCCGGGTCGGCGGCCAGCACGACGGCGCGGTGTTCCAGTGCGGCCCGGCCGGTCACGCTGGACCAGGCGATGTCCAGCACCCTGTCGCCGGGGTGGTCGGCGAGGTGTGCGGCCAGCCGCGCGGCCTGCTCGCGCAGGGCGTCCTCGGTCTGCCCGGACAGCGCGACCGGCAACAGTCGGGGTTCGGTGTTCGGTTGCGCCGTACCGGGCTCGTCGGGTTGCTCGAGCGCCGCCTGCTCGACGATGACGTGCGCGTTGGTACCGCTGATGCCGAACGAGGACACTCCGGCGCGGCGCGGGCGGCCGGTGTCCGGCCAGGGCCGGGCCTCGGTGAGCAGCCGCACTCCCCCGGACTCCCAGTCCACGTGCGGGGAGGGCTCGTCCACGTGCAGGGTGCGGGGCAGCTCGCCGTGCCGGAGCGCCTGCACCATCTTGATCAGGCCGGCCACCCCGGCCGCGGCCTGCGTGTGCCCGATGTTGGACTTGATCGACCCGAGCCACAACGGCCGGTCGCGGTCGGCGCCGTAGGTGGCCAGCAGCGCCTGTGCCTCGATCGGGTCTCCCAGCGGCGTCCCGGTGCCGTGGCCCTCCACCGCGTCGACGTCCTGTACGTTCAGTCCGGCTGCGGCCAGCGCGGAGCGGATCACCCGCTCCTGCGAGGGGCCGTTGGGTGCCGTGAGACCGTTGGACGCGCCGTCCTGGTTCACCGCCGAACCGCGCACCACGGCCAGCACGCGGTGGCCGTTGCGGCGTGCCGCGGACAGCGGCTCCAACAGGAGCAGGCCGACGCCCTCGGACCAGCCGGTGCCGTCGGCCGCCCCGGCGTAGGGCTTGCACCGCCCGTCCGCGGCCAGCCCGCGCTGCCGGGAGAACGCGGTGAACGTGGTCGGCTCGGCCATCACCGTCACCCCGCCCGCCAGCGCCAGCGAGCACTCCCCGGAACGCAGCGCCTGTGCCGCGAGGTGCACCGCCACCAGCGAGGAGGAACAGGCGGTGTCCACGGTGAGGGCGGGCCCCTGCAGGCCGAACGTGTAGGCGACCCGGCCGGAGGCGACGCTCCCGGCGGTGCCGGTGAGCAAGTGCCCCTCGACGCCCTCGGGGAGCTCGCTCAGCGTGGCCGCGTAGTCGTGGTACATCACTCCGGTGAACACGCCGGTCTGGCTGCCGCGTACCGAGGACGGGTCGATTCCCGCCCGCTCCAGCGTCTCCCAGGCCGTCTCCAGCAGCAGCCGCTGTTGCGGGTCCATCGCCAGCGCCTCGCGCGGCGAGATCCCGAACAGGCCGGCGTCGAACCGGCCGGCATCGTGGAGGAAGCCGCCGTGCCGGGTGTAGGTGTGACCGGCCCGGTCGGGGTCCGGGTCGTACAGGCCGGCCACGTCCCAGCCGCGGTCGGTGGGGAACCCGCCGATGGCGTCGCCGCCGCGGGCCACCAGGTCCCAGAGGTCCTCCGGCGAGGCGATCCCGCCCGGGAAGCGGCAGGCCATGCCGACGATCGCGATCGGCTCGTCCGCGGTCACGACCGGGGAGGCGGCCGCCGGGGTGCTCGTCGGGGCGGTGTCGCCGACCAGCTGGTCGCGCAGGTACCTGGCCAGTCCGGCGGGGGTGGGGTGGTCGAACACCAGCGTCGCGGGCAGCCGTACCCCGGTCGCCCGGCCCAGCCGGTTGCGCAGTTCCACCGCGGTCAACGAGTCGAAACCGACGTCCTTGAAGGGCCGGTCCGGTGACAGCCCGCCGGGGTCGGAGTGGCCGAGCACCACCGCCGCCTGGGTCAGCACCAGGTCCTGGAGCACCCGGAGCGGCTCCCCTTCGGCCAGCCGCCTACGCAGCCCGTCGGCGCCGTCCACCGCATGATCCGTGGCGGCGGCGCGGCGCACCGACGGCACCAGTGCGCGCAGCACCGCAGGCAGCACACCTTCGGCCGCCCGCTCGCGCAGCGCCGTCAGGTCCAGCCGGGCTGCCACCAGGACCGGATCCGCAAGCGCGGTGGCCGCGTCGAACAGGTCGAGCGCGGTGCCGGAGTCCAGCGGCACCACCCCGGCGCGGGCGAGTCGGGCCCGGTCGGTGTCGGCCATCCGCTCGGTCATCCCGCTGTTCTCGGCCCACAGTCCCCAGGCCACCGCGGTAGCGGGCAACCCGGCGGCGTGGCGCTGTGCGGCCAGTCCGTCCAGGGCGGCGTTGGCCGCCGCGTAGGCGGCCTGTCCGGCGTTGCCCAACGTCCCGGCCACCGAGGAGAACAGTACGAACCGGGTCAGGTCCCGGTCCCGGGTCAGCTCGTCCAGGTGCCGCGCGCCGTCCACCTTCGCCCGGAACACCTCGGCCACCCGTTGCGGGGTGAGTGTGGCGAGCACCCCGTCGTCGAGGATCCCGGCGGCGTGGACCACCGCTGTCACCGGGTGCGCGGCCAGCAGCGCCGCCACCGCCTCCCGCTCGGCCACGTCACACGCCACCACCGCCACCTCGGCACCCAACCCGCGCAGCTCCGCAGCCAGCTCCGCCATCCCCGGCGCCTCACCACCCCGCCGAGAAGCCAGCACCAGACCACGCACTCCGTGACGCTCCACCAGATGCCGCGCCACCGAACGCCCCAGAGCCCCACTCGCCCCAGTGATCAGCACCGTCCCCTCACCCGACCACGGAGCACCCCCACCCCCCTCGGACACCCGAGCCAACCGCGGCACGAACACCCGCCCGGCACGCACCGCCAATTGCGGTTCAGCCGTCGCGGCCAGCCGGGGCAGCAACGTCTCGGACGCGGCGTGCCCGTCGGTGTCCACCAGGACGAAGCGGTCGGGGTTCTCGGTCTGCGCCGAGCGCACCAGGCCCCACACCGACGCCGCGTCCGGGTCGACCGGCGGGTCCCCCGGCCCGGCCGCGACGGCACCGCGGGTGAGCAGCGCCAGCCTGGACTCGGCGAACCGCTCCTCGGCCAGCCAGCGCCGCACCACCGCCAAGGCGTCGGTGACCCCGGTCGTCGGAACACCCACCACGGCGGGCACCCGCTCGCCCAGCTCGTCCAGCCCGCCCGGACCCTCCGACATCGCCCACGCACCGTCCTGCGCCGGAACCACCAGCGGAACCCAGCTCGTGCGGTACAGGTGGTCCTGGCGGCCGACGGTGAGTTGTTCGGCGGTCACCGGGCGGAAGGCCAGCGAGTCGATCACGGCGACGGGGTTGTCCTCGCCGTCGGTCAAGGTGATCGACACGGCTCCCCCGGCCGCGGGGCGCAAGCGCACCCGCGCCGCGGCGGCACCGGCCCGGTACAGCCGGACCCCGGTGAACGCGAACGGCAGCAAGGTCGGGGAAGCGGGGTCGGCGGTGCTGTCGGCCGGGATCGCCGCTTGCAACGCCGCGTCCAGCAGGGCCGGGTGCAACCCGAACGACGTGGCTTCCCCGGCCGCCGGTTCGGGCAGGGCGACCTCGGCGAACAGTTCCTCGCCGTGCCGCCACAACCGGCGCAGGCCCTGGAAGACGGGCCCGTAGCCGTAGCCGAGCCGGGCCAGTGCCGGGTAGCGGTCGGCCGGCTCGACCAGGGTGGCGCCCTCGGGCAGCCGGCCGTCGATCTCGGGCGCGGGAACATCGGCCACGGAGAGCCTGCCGGTGGCGTGGTGTGTCCACTCCGGTCCGCTGCCCTGTCGCGCGTACACGTCCACGGCGCGGCCGCCGTCCTCGTCCGGCGCGCCGAGCACCGTCTGCACCCGCACGCCGCCGCGCTCGGGCAGCTGCAGCGGCGTGTGCACGGTCAGCTCGTCCAGCGATCGGCAGCCCACCTCGTCCCCGGCGCGCACGGCCAGCTCGACGAACGCGGCGGCGGGCAGCACCACGGTGCCGAACACCATGTGGTCGGCCAGCCAGGGCTGGCGCTGCCGGGACAGCTCACCGGTCAGCAGCAGCTCACCGGTGGAGGCCACCGAAGCGGTCGCGCCGAGGAGCGGGTGGGCGGTGGTGTCCATCCCGAACGCGGCCGGATCCGATGCGCCCGACCGGGTGGACAGCCAGTAGCGCTCCCGCTGGAAGGCGTAGGTGGGCAGCTCCGCCCGATGGCCCCCGGCGCCGAACGCGGCGGTCCAGTCCACCGGGACCCCGCGCACGTGGGCCTCGGCCAGCGACAGCAGGAACCGGCCCGGGCCGCCCTGGTCGCGGCGCAGCGAACCGACCACCACGGCCGTGCTGCCCGCCGACTCGACGGTGTCCTGGACGGCCGCGGTCAGGATCGGGTGCGGGCCGGCCTCCACGAACACCCGGTGCCCGGCGCGGTCCAGCTCGCGGATCGTCTCCTCGAAGTGGACGGTCTGGCGTAAGTTCCGGTACCAGTACTCGGCGTCCAGGAGCGCCGTGTCCAGTCGCTTGCCGGTCACCGTGGAGTAGAACGGGATCTCGGCGCTGCGCGGCTCCAGTCCGGCGAGCCGGTCCAGCAGTTCGGCGCGGATGCGTTCCACCTGCTCGGAGTGCGAGGCGTAGTCCACCGCGACCAGCCGGGCCCGCACCCCTTCGGCGGTCAGCTCGGCGACCAGTTCCCGCAGCGCGCCGGGTTCGCCGGAAAGCACCACCGAGGCGGGCCCGTTGACCGCGGCCACCGACACCCGGTCGGCCCGGGCCGCCAGCCGCTGTTCCAGCTCGGCGATCGGCAGCGCCACCGACATCATCCCGCCGCCGCCGGACAACGCGCCCAGCGCGGCGCTGCGCAGCGCGCTCACCTTCGCGGCGTCGCGCAGGGACAGCGCCCCCGCCACACAGGCGGCCGCGATCTCCCCCTGCGAATGACCGACCACCGCATCGGGCTCCACCCCGAACGACCGCCACAACGCCGCCAACGACACCATCACCGCGAACGACACCGGCTGCACCACATCCACCCGCTCCAACGACGGCTGACCCGCCTCACCCCGCAACACACCCAGCAACGACCAGTCCACGAACTCACCCAACGCCGCCGCACACTCCCCCATCCGCGCCGCGAACACCGGCGAGGACTCCAGCAACTCGACCGCCATCCCCTCCCACTGCGCACCCTGACCCGGAAACACGAACACCGTCCGACCGTCCACATCGGCCACCCCGCGCACCAGGCCGGGCGCCTCCTCGTCGGCGGCCAGGGCACGCAGGCCCCGTAGCAGGTCCGCGCGGTCGGTGGCGGTGAGCACGGCGCGGTGCTCCAGCCGCGCCCGGGAGGCGGCGGCCGCGCGCGCGACGTCCTCCAGGCGCGGCTCGGACCGCCCTTCCAGGTGCGCGGCCAGCCGCTCGGCCTGCGCGCGCAACGCGGCCGCGGTCTGCCCGGACACCACTACCGGCACCGGACCGGACCGCAGCACCGGGTTCGGCTCCACCGCGGGCTCCGCCGCCGTCTCGGGCGCCTGCTCGACGATCACGTGCGCGTTGGTGCCGCTGATCCCGAACGAGGACACCCCGGCACGGCGCGGCCGGTCGCGCTCCGGCCAGGGCCGCTCCTCGGTGAGCAGCCGTACCGCGCCGGCCGACCAGTCCACATAGGGCGAGGGTTCGTCCACGTGCAGGGTGCGCGGCAGCAGGCCGTGCCGCATCGCCTGCACGACCTTGATGACCCCGGCGACCCCGGCCGCCGCCTGGGTGTGACCGATGTTGGACTTCAGCGACCCCAGCCACACCGGATCGTCCCCGCGGTCCCGGCCGTAGGTCTCCAACAGGGCCCGCGCCTCGATCGGGTCGCCCAGCGCTGTCCCCGTGCCGTGCGCCTCCACCAGGTCCACGTCCGAAGCGGACAGCTCCGCGGCGGCCAGCGCAGTCCGGATCACCCGCTCCTGCGAGGGCCCGTTGGGCGCCGTCAGACCGTTGGACGCACCGTCCTGGTTCACCGCCGAACCACGCAGCACCGCCAGCACCGGGTGGCCGTTGGCTCGTGCGTCGGACAACCGCTCCAGCACCAGTTGCCCGGCGCCCTCCGCCCAGCCGGTGCCGTCGGCCGCCGCCGCGAAGGACTTGCACCGACCGTCGGGCGCGAGCCCGCGCTGCCGGGAGAACTCCACGAAGATGCCCGGCGTGGACATCACTGTCACCCCGCCGGCCAGCGCCAGCGAGCACTCCCCCGCGCGCAGCGCCTGCGCCGCCAGGTGCACCGCCACCAGCGACGAGGAGCATGCCGTGTCCACGGTGACCGCCGGGCCCCGCAGTCCCAGGGTGTAGGCGATCCGCCCGGAGGCGACGCTGGGGGTGGTTCCGGTCAGCAGGTAGCCGTCCAGGCCGGCGGCACCCTCGTGCATCCGCGGGCCGTAGTCCTGCGCCATCACTCCGGCGAACACCCCGGTCGCGCTGTCGCGCAGGGACAGCGGGTCGATCCCGGCCCGCTCCAGTGCCTCCCAGGAGGTCTCCAGCAACAGCCGCTGCTGCGGGTCCATGGCCAGCGCTTCGCGCGGCGAGATGCCGAAGAGTCCCGCGTCGAACTCGGCCGCCCCGTACAGGAAACCTCCGGTGCGCGCGTAGCTGCGGCCCGGCCGGTCCGGGTCGGTGTCGAACAACGCGTCCAGGTCCCAGCCGCGGTCGGTGGGGAACCCGCCGACCGCGTCGCCGGCGGAGGCCACCAGGTCCCACAGGTCCTCCGGCGAGCCCACTCCACCAGGGAACCGGCAGGCCATCCCGACGATCGCGATCGGCTCGGCGGCGGGCGCCGCCACCGTCGGCTCGGAGTGCACGGGCGTCCCGGCGGCCAGTTCCGCGATCAGGTGCTCGCCCAGCCGTTCCGGGGTCGGGTGGTCCAGTACGACCGTGGAGGGCAGCCGCAGCCCGGTCACCTCGGCCAGCCGCTGCCCCAGCTCCACCGTCATCAGCGAAGTGAAGCCCAGGTCCCGGATCGTGCGGCGCGCGTCCAGCCGGTCGGCCGAGTCCAGCTCCAGCGCCGCGGCCACCTCGGCCCGCACGAGCGCGCGCACCGCCTGCTCCCGCTCGGCCGCGGGCAGCCCGGCGAGTCGCGAGATCGGCCGCGCCGGTATCTCCGCCACCGGCGCGGCCACCACTTCGGACGTCGTGCCGCCGGAGGCCGTCACCCCGGCGATCCAGTGCCGCCGGCGCTGGAACGGGTAGGTGGGCAACGGGATCCGCCGGGCCCCGGAGCCCTCGTAGAACCGCGCCCAGTCCACGGGGACACCGCGCACGTGCACCCGGGCCACCGCGGTGAGCAGCGACCGCAGGTCGGGGCGCTCGCCGCCGGTCATCGCGGGGACGAACGCCGCGTCCTCCGGCGCGCTGCCCGGGCCCATCGCGCTCAGCGTCCCGTCCGGGCCCAGCTCGAGGAACGTGCGTGCGCCGCCCGCGCAGGCCGTGGCGATCGCGTCGGCGAACCGCACCGTGTCGCGGGTGTGCCGTGCCCAGTACTCCGGCCAGTCCACCCCGGTCACGTCCAGCTCGGCACCGGTCAGCGAGGACAGGACGGGCAGGGTCGGCGGCCGCCAGTCGATCCGGGCCGCGGCCGCGCGCATCCCGTCCAGGATGCCGTCCACGTGTGACGAGTGACTGGCCATCGGGACCTGGATCCGCCGGGTGCGCCTGCCCCTTGCGGACCAACGGCCCGCGATCGCCAGCGTGGCGTCCTCGTCCCCGGACAGCACCGTGGCGGTCGGGCTGTTGAGTGCGGCGATCGACACCAGGCCGCCGGTCCCCTCGACGTCCGGCAGCAGCTCCGCCTCGGACGCCTCCACCAGCACCATCGCCCCACCGGGCGGGATCTCGTGCATCAGCCGGCCCCGGGTGGCCACCAGCGCGCAGGCGTCGGCCAGCGACATCGCCCCGGCGACATGCATGGCGGCCAGCTCGCCGAAGGAGTGGCCGAGTACCGCGTCCGGGGTGATCCCCCAGCTCTCCACCAGCCGGAACAGCCCGACCTGCACGGCGAACAACGCGGGCTGCGTGTAGGTCGGATCGTCCAGCAGCGCCGCGTCCGCCGAACCCTCCTCGGCGAAGACCACCTCCAGCAGCGGCTTCGGCAAGTGCCGGCGCATCTCCTCGGCGATCTCGTCCACCGCCGCGGCGAACACCGGGTGGCGCCGGTGGATTTCCAGGCCCATGCCGGGCCGCTGGTTGCCCTGGCCGGCGAAGAGGAACACCGTCCGCCCCTCGACAGCGGTGCCGCGCACGACCCGCGCGTTCGCCGCGTCCCCGGCCAGCGCCTCCAGCAGGCCGGACGCCTCCTCGGCCGACTCCGCGACCAGCACCGCCCGCCGCTCCAGCGGGGTGCGTGTGGTGGCCAGCGAGTAGGCCAGGTCCACCACGGACGCCGGCACCGACTCGCCCACCCGGGCGGCCAGTTCGGCCAGCGCCGCCGGAGCCCGCGCGGACAACGGCACCAGCACCGGCCCGTCGTGGCGTCCGGCGTCGCGATCGGGCGCCGCGCCGGGAGCGGGCGGCTCGGCCAGCACCACGTGGCAGTTGGCCCCGCCCATGCCGAACGAGCTCACCCCCGCCAGCAGCGGGCCCTCCACGGCGGGCCACGGCCCGGTCTCGGTGACCACCCGCAACCCCAGCTCCGCCAACGGGATCCGGGGGTTCGGGGTGCGGAAGTTCAGGCTGGGCACCAGTTGCCGACGCGACAGACACAGGACCGTCTTGACCAGACCGGCGATCCCGGCCGCGCCCTCCAGGTGCCCTATGTTCGTCTTCACCGAGCCGACCAGCAGCGGCCGCTCGCGCCGCGCCGCCGTGCCCAGCGCCGCGGCCTCGACCGGGTCGCCCAGTGGCGTCCCGGTGCCGTGCAGTTCCACGTAGCTCAGCTCGGCCGGGGACACCCCGGCCGCCGCGCAGGCCATGCGCAGCACCTCTTGCTGCGCCTCCTGGCGCGGGGCGGTCAGCGAGTCGCCGCCGCCGTCGTTGTTGGTGGCAGTGCCCCGGATCACCGCGTGCACGGTGTCCCCGTCGGCCAGCGCCGCCGACAGCGGCTTGAGTACGAGTACGGCGCCGCCCTCGCCGCGTACGAACCCGTTGGCCCGCTCGTCGAAGGTGTAGCAGCGTCCGTCCGGGGAGATCGCGCCCAGCGCCCGGGTGACGTCGTAACCGTCCTGGGCGATGTTCAGGTTGACGCCACCGGCCAGCGCCACCGTGCACTCGCCCGCCGCCAGCGCCCGGCAGGCCAGGTGTACCGCGGCCAGCGAGGAGGACTGCGCGGTGTCCACCACCAGGCTCGGCCCGCTCAGCCCCAACGCGTAGGAGACCCGGTTGGCGATCATCGCTCGGTTCCGGCCGGTGGCCGAGTGAGGGCTCAGCCGCGCGCCGCGCAGTGCGGCGTAGTCGTCGTAGGTGGCGCCGACGTAGACCCCGGTGCGGCTGTCGCTGTCGCCGTCGCGGTCGCGGTCGCGGTCGCCCGGGATGATCCCGGCGTCCTCGAACGCCTCCCAGGCCAGCTCCAGCACCAGCCGCTGCTGCGGGTCCAGCACGGCCGCCTCCCCCGGCGAGACGCCGAAGAAGCCCGCGTCGAAGGAGTCGACCTGGTCCAGGAAACCCGCCCGCACCGGCTCACCGGAGGGCAGCACCGGCACGGCCGGGCCGTCCGGGTGGCAGCGACGCGGACCGGGTTCGCTCAGCGCGTCCCGCCCGTCCCGCAACAGCTGCCAGAACTCAGTGGGGTTCGCCGCACCCGGCAGTCGGCACGCCAGGCCGACGACCGCGACCGGTTCTTGGCAAGCAGAATTACCCACCCGGGATTCCCCCTCCACGTCACCACATTGGTGAGGACACGTCAGATATGCCGGACGTCACTCCGGGCGGACAGCCACCGCGACACTGCGGGCAGGCCGGAATGGCCGCTTCCTCGCACTCGGCACGTTCGGTCGGCGGGCACGCCCCCGCCCCGGCCTGTGGCGGCGGCAGGCCGGCCACATTCCAGACCGATCATCGACAACGGACGGACCTCGGACACCGGCACACGGCACGCTGGGGCCTGACGGGGTCACCACCCTGTGACCACCGTCCCCGGACCGCCGCGGCGGTCCGGGTCGCGGCGCCGGCCGCGAGCGGCAGGCCAGTGGTGCTCAGGCCCGGACGAACTCCACGGGCACCTTCAGTGCGACCGTGTGCTTGCTGTTGTTGGCCCACGGCACCGGACCGGTCAACCGCACCTCGGCGACCTGGTCGAGCAACACGCTGAACAGGGTGCGCAGTTCGAGGCGGGCCAGGTCCACCGCGAGGCAGCTGTGCGGCCCCCAGCCGAAGGCCACGTGGGGGTTGGGGTCGCGGCGCACATCGAAGGACATGGCGTCGTCGAACACGCTCTCGTCCCGGTTTGCCGAGGACCACCACAGGGTCACCTTGTCCCCCCGCCGGATCTGCACGCCGTTGAACGTGAAGTCCTCGGTGGCCGTGCGCCGGTTGTACGGCGTCGGCGTGGACCAGCGCATCATCTCCTCGATCGCGCTGTCCAGCAGGGACCGGTCCGCGCGCAGCGCCTGCCACTGGTCCGGCCGCTCGGCCAGGGCGAGCAGGCCCACCGCGATCACGTTACGGGTGGGCTCGCTCCCGGCCAGGGACAGCAGGTTGACGAACACCTCGCGCTCGTACTCGCGCAGCGGCGGCTCGCCATGGCCTTCCGGCAGGTCACCGGCGGCGATCACGGACAGGAAGTCCTGCGCCGGGTTGGCCCGCTTCTCGGCGATCAGCTTGACGCCGTACTGGTACATGGCCAGCAGGGCCGCCTGGCTCCGCGAGGAGGACTCGCCGGACTCACGGTCCTCGTAGCCCATCACCACCTCGGTCCAGTCGACGAACTGCGGCCAGTCCTGGCGGGGCACGCCCATCAGCGCGGCCACCACCTCGACGGAGAACCTGCCGGCGACGTCGTTCTGGAAATCACAGGAGCCCTGGCCGACCACTTCGGAGATGATCGCCTCGGCGCGTTCCGTGATGGTGGGGGTCAGCGCGTCCAGCACCGGGCCGGTGACCGAGGGTGTGACGAGCTCGCGCAGCAGCCGGTGCCGGGGGTCGTCCGTCATGTTGAGCATCGCGCCGGAGTAGGTGCCGGCGGGCAGGTCGTCGAGGTGGGTGCCGCCGCCCTCGCGGTCACCGCCGCCCTGGGAGGACAGCAGCGGATGCGCCGCGGCCTCGACCACGTCGGCGTAGCGGGAGAGCACCCAGAAGTTCTCACCGTCGCGGGTGCGGCCGGGCGGGTGCAGCAGGATGGGCGCTTCCCGGCGGAGCCGGGCGAAGACCTCATGCGGGAATCCGTCGCCGAATCGATCTTGATCGCTGAGGTCGAACCCGCCCAGAACGGCGGGCAACTCGTTTTCGGAAATCTCGGTGACGCTCTTTAATCGCGGGACGGCTGGCTGTTCCAACGACATAAGCTCTCCAGATTTACACTGACGCAACAAGGGACGTCAAACGCAACAGCAGTGTCACCCGATCACGGAAAGATCGTCAAGAGCCCTCTGTGGAAGTTGGGTTGACGCTGGGTTGTCCTTTAGGGGGAGCTGACACCCTTTCCTTCGAGGGCAGAATGCTGTGCTGTCGCAAACCGCACACCGAGTCGCCCGCACTCGGACCGGAACGTCGAGGCGGGCGGCCGGGGCAGGTCGACCGGGTCGCCCGCCGCATCATTCTTCTACGGTGTCGTCAGCGGTCGACGCCTCCCAGAACGGGGTCGATGGACGCGACGACGACGATGACGTCGGCCAGCTGGCCGCCTTCGCACATCGCCGCCAGGGCCATCAGGTTGGCGAAAGAGGGTTCGCGGAAGTGGAGCCGGTAGGGGCGCGTGCCGCCGTCGGAGACGACGTGCGCGCCGAGTTCCCCCTTGGGCGACTCGACGGTGGCGTAGGCCTGCCCGGGCGGAACCCGGAAGCCCTCGGTGACCAGCTTGAAGTGGTGGATCAGGGCCTCCATGGAGCCGCCCATGATCTCCTTGATGTGGTCGGGGGAGTTGCCCAGACCATCGGGGCCGAGCGCGAGCTGGGCGGGCCAGGCGATCTTCTTGTCCGCGACCATCACGGGCCCCGGCTCCAGCCGGTCGAGGCACTGCTCGACGATCCGCAGCGACTGCCGCATCTCCTCCAGGCGGATCAGGAAGCGGCCGTAGGCGTCGCAGGAGTCGGCAGTCGGCACCTCGAAGTCGTACGTCTCGTAGCCGCAGTACGGTTCGGCCTTGCGAAGATCGTGCGGCAGGCCGGTGGAGCGCAGGATGGGCCCCGTGACGCCGAGCGCCATGCAGCCGGCGAGGTCGAGGTAGCCGACGTCGCGCATGCGGCCCTTGAAGACCGGGTTGCCGGTGGCGAGCTTGTCGTACTCCGGAAGGTTCTTCCTGAGCGTCCTGACCAGGTCGCGCAGCTGGTCGACGGCCCCGGCCGGCAGGTCCTGGGCGAGCCCGCCGGGCCGGATGAACGCATGGTTCATCCGCAGGCCGGTGATCAACTCGTAGGCGTCGAGGATGAGTTCACGATCGCGGAAGCCGTAGATCATCACCGTGGTGGCGCCGAGCTCCATACCGCCGGTGGCGATGCACACCAGGTGCGACGACATCCGGTTCAGCTCCATCAGGAGCACTCGGATGATCGTGGCCCGGTCGGGGATGTCGTCCTCGATGCCGAGCAGCTTCTCCACGCCCATGCAGTACGCCGTCTCGTTGAAGAACGACGTGAGGTAGTCCATGCGGGTCACCAACGTGGTGCCCTGCGTCCACGTGCGGTACTCGATGCTCTTCTCGATGCCGGTGTGGAGGTAGCCGATGCCGCAGCGCGCCTCGGTGACGGTCTCGCCGTCGATCTCGAGGATCAGCCGGAGCACTCCGTGGGTGGACGGATGCTGGGGGCCCATGTTGACGACGATGCGCTCGTCGTCGGCGCGCGCGATGGACTGGACGACCTCGTCCCAGTCCCCGCCGGTGACCGTGTAGACGGTGCCCTCGGTCGTCTCGCGAGCACTGGACGCGGGGGTGGCGTGCACGTGTGAGGTGGTCATCAGCTGTACGACCTCCGCTGGTTGATCCGGGCGCCCTTGTGCTCGACGGCGACACCGTCCAAGGGGTGGTCCTTGCGCTGCGAGAAGCCTTGCCGGTCGTTCGGCGTGATCCGGGTCAGGGCCCGGTGACCGTCGAACACGATCCCGAAGCAGTCGTGGGTCTGGCGTTCGTGCCAGTCGGTGGTCGGATAGACCTGCACCAGCGAGGGCACGCGGGGGTCGGTGTCGGGCGCCGCGACTTCCAGGCGGAGCTGCCGCCCGTGCGTGATCGAGCGCAGGTGGTACACGACGTGGAGCTCTCGGCCCCGGTCGCCGGGGTAGTGGACACCGATGACTCCCGTGCACAGCTCGAAGCGCAGCGCGGGGTCGTCGCGCAGCGTCGTGGCCACCCGCACGAGGTGCTCGCGCTCGATGTGGAAGGTGAGTTCGCCGCGGTCGACGACCTTGTTGACGAGGGCGAGGTCCGGGACGAGTCCCTGTTCCTTCAGCGCCCGCTCGAGTTCGTCGACGACCAGGTCCAGGACGCCTTTCTCGCCGGGCGCTCCCTGTGGGTCGGGGGCGTGTTCGCTGCCGTTCGCAGGGGCACAGGTCGGCACCGTGCCGCCGCCGGTCAACGCAGGAGCCCCTTCATCTCGATGGTCGGGAGCGCCTTGAGCGCTGCTTCCTCGGCCTCGCGGGCCGCTTCCTCCGCGTTGACCCCGAGCTTCGAGTTCTGGATCTTGTGATGGAGCTTGAGGATCGCGTCCATCAGCATCTCGGGGCGGGGCGGGCAGCCAGGTAGGTAGATGTCGACAGGAACGATGTGGTCGACGCCCTGGACGATCGCGTAGTTGTTGAACATGCCGCCCGAGGAGGCGCACACGCCCATGGAGATGACCCACTTGGGGTTCGGCATCTGGTCGTAGATCTGCCGCAGGACGGGCGCCATCTTCTGGCTGACCCGGCCGGCGACGATCATCAGGTCGGCCTGGCGCGGTGAGCCGCGGAAGACCTCCATGCCGAACCGTGCGAGGTCGTACCGGCCCGCGCCGGCCGCCATTAACTCGAAGGCGCAGCAGGCGAGGCCGAACGTCGCGGGGAAGACGGACGCCTTCCGCACCCAGCCCGAGGCCTGTTCGACGGTGGTCAGCAGGAATCCGCTCGGCAGTTTCTCTTCGAGTCCCATGGGGGTCCCTCAGTCCTTCCAGTCCGTTGGTGCCGTTCCAGACCGTCGCGCCAGACCTACGCGTGACCGACGGCGGAGAGCGCAAAGAGCAGCGTCTCCACGAGCCCTGGCAGCTTCAGCGAGCCGAAGGTGAGCCCGGACGGGCGATCTCGCCGTCGAAGACGACCGAGAGCATCGCCGTCAGGCAGCACTTGATCGGGAGGCGTCGCCGCCGACAGGTGCGGAAGTGAGCTCGATGCCGCACTCGTCGCTTCAAGTTCTGCCTGGTCGAACCGTTCGGTGGGACGCGCACGGGGAAGAGGGCGAACGTCGCCTGGGGGCTCCGAGCACGAGGACGGGTGCGTAGCTGTTCACGCCCCTGGCCTCCCTTCCAGTCGTCCTTGACCGATGGACCGCACAACATGTGAGGCAGTTCACAAGCTCGAGCGGGTGCATCATAAGCACGGTCGGCTGTGATCTGCGACATACGATCCGGCATCCCGTTTGTGACCTTCACCACCTGACGGTGGATCACCAGTGCGTGTCGGCCCAGTCGATGACGGCACGTCAGGCGAGACCTGTGGAACCGCCCCGAGGGCCCCTGTTCAGCGGTGTGCGCCGCGTCACGCAGCCAAGGGCTGTCCAAGTCATCCACATCACAGCGGAAATATCCGTATAGCACCCATGCTCAAGACGAACATCCCTGCTTGTCCCCCAGGAAAGGTGCCGCATCGTGGCCGCTTACCTCTGTCCTCCTGCCGTCATACATGGCGAGCACGCCGTGGAGACCAGCCAGATCGTTGCGGAGGTGCGTGACCGGCATCCGCATGCGGCGTGGGCGCCGCGGATCGACGGCATCGCGGCCAGTACGGGCATCGACACCCGCGGGTGGATGCTGCCGCTGAAGGCCGCCGTCGCGCCCGGCAACGGCGACGGCCCGCCCGCTGTCGGCATCGGACCGGCCCAAGAGGTGCTGGCACGCGACGGGTTCACCCAGCAGGACGTGGAACGGGTGATCGCCGCTCTGGAGGCGATACCCGCGCCGCAGACCATCCAGGAGCGCACCGCTCCGGCCTGGGCGGCCGTGCAGTCCTACGGGGAGCGTGCGGCGCGAGGGGCCCTGCAGATCGCCGGGCTGGACGCCGCGGACGTCGACTGCCTGATCACCAGTCACTCCACCACCCCGGCACTGCCGGGTCTGGACATCTCCCTGGCCAACAGACTCTCCCTCCGCGGCGACGTGACGCTGCTGCCGGCCACGCAGTGGGCCTGTGTCGCGGGGACCCGCTCCCTGGCACTGGCGGCGGACCTCGTGGCCGCGGACCCCGACCGGGTGGTCCTCGTCGTCATCGCGGAGGCGCTGAGCACGACCTACCAGCCCGCGGACGACACCCTCGAGTCCCTGATCGTCCGGTTGCTGTTCGCGGACACCGCGGTCGCCGCGGTGGTCACCGGCCGCCCGCGGCCCGAGTCGGTGCTGCGGCTGGACGCCGCCTGGCACCACACCCTGCCCGGCACCCAGGACCTGCACCGCCTGGAGACGCGGGCGGACGGCACCCACTTCGTGATGGACCGGCGCGGGCCGCGCGCCGTGCAGGAGACGGTGACCGCGATGTGGGAGTGGCTGCGCGTCCGCTACCAGGACGACCCCGGCTCCTGGCACCCCGACGTGCTGCTGGCGCACCCCGGCGGGACCCGGGTGCTGGAGTACATGGAGCAGACGATGCCCGACACGTGGCCGTCGGGACTGCTGGACTACAGCCGGGACAGCTACACCAGCGGCAACCGTGGCGGCGCCGCCGTGTTCGACATCCTGCGGCGGGCGCACGATGCCGGGCAGGACTCGGGCAGTCGCGCCGTCCTGTACGCGGCGGCACCGGGCCTCACCGCCACCGCCCTGGAAGGGGAGTGGTTGTAGTGGGAGCCCGCGCCACGGTACAGGCGACCGGCGGTCCGCAGCACCGGTCACCCCACCGGTACCGCTGAGGACCGCCCTCCGTACCGTCCGTGGCGCCGGCTGACGCGCACGCCGCCCGCACCCTCGCCGCGCTCCCGTAGGCCGGCGGCGTCACCGCCTCGTAGCCGCGTCACCTCGCGACTTCCGTCCAGACCACCTTGCCGGTGTCCGTCCACCTCACCCCCCACCGGGTGGTGAGCCCGTGCACGATGTGCAGGCCACGACCGCCGTCGTCGAGGAGGCCGCCCCGGCTCAGACGTGGCCTGCCGTTGCCGGTGTCACCCACCTCGCACAGCAGGCCGTGGCCGGTCCTGATCAGCCGTACCGTGACGGGACCGGTGGCGAAGCGCACCGCGTTCGTGACGAGCTCGCTGATCAACAGCGACACGTTGTCCCGGGTCTCGTCCCTGGTGCGCCAGCGCCGCAGCAACGCGGAGACCTGGGCGCGGGCACGGGCGGGTGCGTCGTCGCGGGCGGGCAGCCGCCAGGTCGCGGTGTCCCCCTTGCGGTAGCCGATCATGCGCGCGAGCAGCAGGGTCACGTCGTCGCGCTGGCGCACGGGCGCCAGCGCGGATGCAACGCGCCGTGCGGCCTGCTGCAGGGAGTCCCAGGGGTGCACCGTGGACACGGTCTCCGCCAGTCGGCCGATGCCCTCGTCGATCGACAGGGCCGGATCCTCCACCAGGCCGTCGGTGTAGAGGGCGAGCAGGGTGCCCGGAGGCGCCTCGAACGTGTGCACGTCGAAGGGCTCCCGCAGCGCGAACTCGGTGCCGAGACCGGGGTGGGGGCGGACGGCGAGCGGGCTCGCGTGCCCGTCCGGCGACACCAGGACCGGGGGCAGGTGGCCGGCGCTGGACAGCGTCACGTGGTGACTGACCGGGTCGTAGAGGGCGATGCAGCAGGTCGACCCGAGGGCGCTGTAGCCGGCCGTCAGCCCGGACTCCGCGTCGTCCAGCAGCGTCACGGTCTCGTCCAGGTGCTCCAGAACCTCGTCGGGCGCCAGCCCCGCCGACAGCAGCGCGCGGGCCTCCATGCTCAGCTGGCCCATGGTCGCCGCGGCTCCCAGGCCGTGCCCGACGACGTCACCGACCACCAGCGCGGTACGGCCGTCCGCCAGGGGAAAGCTGTTCACCCAGTCGCCGCCGACGCCCGCGCTGTCGGGGGTGGCGGGCTGGTAGACACTGGCCACCTCGACGGTGTCGCCGCCGGTCCGGGGCAGCAGCCGACGCTGCAACGCCAGGACCTGCGTGTGCTCTCGCTGGTGCTGGCGGGCCAGGTCGACGTGATGGGCCGTCCTGGCCACCAGTTCTTGCAGGTCCAGCAACTCGCTGTCGCGGAAGGGGCAGTCCGCCCGCCGCCAGACCTCCGCCACGCCCAGGACGACGGGCGGCGCGCCGTGCAGGACCAGCGGTATGCACGCCACCCCCACCGACCGGTCACCGGGCACCAGAGCACGCACCACTCGCGGACTGCCGAGTACCCGCTCGACCGTCTTCCGGTCGGGGATGACGATCGTCTGGGGAGCATCGTCCCGCCGTACCGCCTGCGCCAGCAGACGACTCGCGTCGCTGGGGAGATCGTCCCCCGGAGTCACGTAGCCGTCGGGCCACGCGCGGTCCGGCACCAGGGCCGCCCGCCGTAGCCGGATGCGCCCCTGTGCCCGCCCGGTGACTCCCTCGCCCGTCCACACGGCGAAGTCGAGGTCGACGGCGCCCACGTCTCCCCACGCCAGCAGGGACTCCGCCAGTGACTGCGCGGTCTCCCCGATGTCCAGCGAGGTGCCGATCGCGGTCTCGGCGGCGTACAGGTGCAGCCTCCTGGCCATGGCGATCAAGGAGACGGTCAGGCCCTCCTCGGGCGCCGCGGCGGGCAGGATGCTCAGGGAGACCACCAGCTCCGACCCGTCGCCACGCTGCAGGCGCTGGATCCGGGCGACGTGCGCCTCACCGGTCTCCAGGACCTGCCGCAACCGCCGTGTGACCGTCGGTACGTCCCCGTGGGGCAGGAGATCGACGAAGGGGCTCCCGGCCACGGCGTCCAGGCCCGCGAACACGGGGGCGTCCAGGTTGCAGCGGGTGATCCTCAGATCCCTGTCCAGGTTGACCACGCCGAGGATCCGTTCCTGACCACCGGCTGCCGGGTCGTCGGGGACGCGTCGGCGGATGGTGTGGTCGCCCTGTACGTCGGCAGGACCGGCGGCCGCTGCCGCTCCGCCGCGCGGGATGTAGCGCCCCAAGGCGCTGCTGACCAGGTCGAAGGGCGACGAGGACGAGGGAGAGGGTGTGGAGTCCATGCGGCTCTCTCAGCAATCCCCGGCGCGGCGCCGGGGCCGTACTCGAACCGTGCGACGGGGCCCCGAGCTCCCTGACCGCACACCTCATTGAATAACACCGGGGGTCGCTTCGCCTACCAGTGGATCGCGCGGTCGACGCGGACCGTGAGAGAACGCCGCGGCCGGTGGGGCCGTACTCACCTCCCCCGCCGCCCCGGCGCGGGAGGTGAGTACGGCCGGATGTCGCGTCAGGCGCCGAGCGCCCCGAGCACCACGGACCTGGCCTCTTCCTGGACCTGGCGCAGATGGTCCGGGCCGAGGAACGACTCCCCGTAGATCTTGTAGACGTCCTCGGTGCCGGAAGGACGGGCAGCGAACCAGGCGTTCGCGGTGGCCACCTTGATGCCGCCGAGGGCGGCGCCGTTGCCGGGCGCCTCGGTGAGGACCGTGGTGACCGGCTCTCCGGCTAGGGTGTCGGCGGTGACCTGGCGCGGGGACAGCCTGGCGAGCAGGGCCTTCTCCTCGCGGGAGGCCGGGGCGTCGACGCGCGCGTAGGCGGGGGCGCCGAAGCGGTCGGTGAGCAGGGCGTAGTGCTGCGACGGGGTCTGGCCCGTGACCGCCGTGATCTCGGAGGCGAGCAGGGCCAGGATGATGCCGTCCTTGTCGGTGGTCCACACCGAGCCGTCGTGGCGCAGGAAGGACGCGCCCGCCGACTCCTCCCCGCCGAAGCCGAGCGTGCCGTCCGACAGACCGTCCACGAACCACTTGAAGCCGACGGGGACTTCGACCAGCGGGCGGCCGACGTCCGCCGCGACTCGGTCGATCATGCTCGACGACACCAGGGTCTTGCCGATGCCGGCCCCCTCGGGCCACTGCCTCCGGTGGGAGAACAGGTACGAAATGGCGACGGCCAGATAGTGGTTGGGGTTCATCAGGCCCGCGTCCGGCGTGACGATGCCGTGCCGGTCGGCGTCGGCGTCGTTGCCGGTGGCGATGTCGAACCGGTCGCGCTGCTCGATGAGCGAGGCCATGGCGTACGGCGAGGAGCAGTCCATGCGGATCTTGCCGTCCCAGTCGAGCGTCATGAAGCGCCAGGTGGGGTCGGTGAGCGGGTTCACCACGGTCAGGTCGAGCCCGTGCTGCTCGGCGATACGCCCCCAGTAGGCCACCGAGGCACCACCCAGCGGATCGGCGCCGACGCGCACGCCGGCGGACCGGATGGCGTCCAGGTCCAGCACGTTCGGCAGGTCGGCCACATAGGCGCCGAGGAAGTCGTGGCGGCCGGTGCCGGGGGCGGTCAGGGCGCGGCTGTAGGGGATCCGCCGTACGTCCTTCATTCCGCCGGCGATGATCTCGTTGGCGCGGTCCTGGATCCACGAGGTCGCCTCGGATCCGGCGGGACCGCCGCTCGGCGGGTTGTACTTGAAGCCGCCGTCGGCGGGCGGGTTGTGCGAGGGGGTGACCACCACGCCGTCGGCGAGACCGGAGGTGCGCGACCGGTTGTGGGTGAGGATCGCGTGCGAGACGGCCGGGGTGGGCGTGTATCCGTCGGCCTGGTCGATGAGGACCGTCACCTCGTTCGCCGCGAAGACCTCGAGCGCCGTGATCCTGGCGGGCTCCGACAGGGCATGGGTGTCGGCGCCGAGGAAGAGGGGGCCGTCGGTGCCCTGGGCGGCGCGGTACTCGCAGATGGCCTGGCTGGTGGCTGCGATGTGGTCCTCGTTGAACGCCGCCACGAGAGACGAGCCGCGGTGTCCCGAGGTGCCGAACGCCACCCGCTGCCCCGGTTCGGCCGGGTCGGGGTGCAGCGCGTAGTACGCCGTGACCAGGCGCGCCACGTCGATGAGGTCCTCGGGCCCGGCGACCTGCCCCGCTCGCGCGTCCTGCATTTCCCGCTCCTCAACAAGGTCGACCGTTGGGTACGGCCCTCATTCTCCCCCGCGCGGGCCACCGGGACGCGCACCGGGCCGCCGTTGTGGCACGCGTGCGGAGGGTGCGACGATGCGGGCCGACGAGCGAAGGGACACCGACGTGAGGCACGACGACGTGAGTCACGAGGACCGACGACCGCCCGCCGCCGTGCTGTTCGACGCGCTGGGCGCCGACTACGAGAAGGCGTTCGCCCATGCCCCCGCGCACCTGTCCGCGCTGGAGTGGCTGATCGAGCGGCTGCCGCCCGCCGCGCGGACGCTGGACGTGGGCAGCGGCACCGGGCGGCCCACCGCGGCCGCGCTCGTCGCGGCGGGGCATTCGGTGCTGGGCGTCGACGTCTCCCCCGTCATGGTCGACCTCGCCGCCCGTCAGGTCCCCGAGGCCGAGTTCCGCTGCGCCGACATCCGGGAGCTCCCGCTCGCGGCGGACTCGTTCGACGGCGTGTGCGTGTTCTTCTCGCTGCTGCAGATGACCCGGGCGGAGCAGTCGGCTCTGCTGCGGCGACTGGCCCTGGCCCTGCGGCCCGGCGGGCATCTGGTGCTGGCCACCGTGCCCGCGGACGCGGAGGACGTCGAGGTGGTCTTCATGGGCCGGCCCGTCCGTGCGACGAGCTTTGCCGAGGAGGACGTCACCGGATTGGTGGAGGCGGCGGGACTGACGGTGATGTCCCGGCACAGCACCATTTTCGCCCCGGACCACCCCGGCGCCGGGCCCGAGCCCCACCTCTTCCTGCACTGCCGCCGCGACGAGACCGGAAGCTGAGGATCAGGCGAGCCGGACACGCGTGCATCTCTCGCTGGACACACGTGTACTTCTCGGGGTCGCAGCGGCTGAGGACCAACGGACGCCGGCCTCGGCAAGAGCGCCGGAGGCTCGTCCGCCGGCTTCGCCGTGCCGTCCGCCGACAGGGCGATCAGGGTTCGCGGCGGTACGAGGGCACCGCTGCCGACCTATGCGCCACGACGGACCCGGGCGGCCTTGCGGGCCTCGGCGATCTGACGGGCCTCAGCAGACCGGCGGGACTCACCGCCGCCGCTCCGCCCCGGGCGGGTGCCCAGACCGCGGAAGGGGGCGCCGCCGCGCTTGGGGCGCTCCGCGACCGGTCCGCTGCCGCCGACGGGGACACCCGAGGGAGCCTGGGCGCCGGTGATGCGGCTCAGCTCGGCCTCGCCGGAGCGGACCTGCGTGACCTGCGGCCTGATGCCTGCGTCGGCCATGAGACGGGCCACGTCCTTGCGCTGATCGGGGAGGACCAGCGTCACGACACTGCCGGACTCGCCGGCGCGGGCGGTACGGCCACCGCGGTGCAGGTAGTCCTTGTGGTCGCTGGGCGGATCGACGTTGACGACGAGATCGAGATCGTCGACGTGGATGCCCCGGGCCGCGACGTTGGTGGCCACCAGCGTCGTCACGTCACCGGTCTTGAACTGTGCCAGGGTGCGGGTGCGCTGGGGCTGGGACTTGCCGCCGTGCAGCGACGCGGCCTTCACACCACTGCTCAGCAGGTGCTTGGTGAACTGGTCGACAGCGTGCTTGGTGTCCAGGAACATGATCACGCGCCCCTCGCGGGCAGCGATCTCGGTGGCGGTGGCGTACTTGTCGGCGCCGTGCACCTGCAGCACGTGATGCTCCATCGTGGTGACCGCCCCCGCCGACGGATCGACCGAATGGACCACCGGGTCATGGAGGTAACGACGGACCAGGAGGTCGATGTTGCGGTCCAGAGTGGCCGAGAACAGCATGCGCTGCCCGTCGGGACGTACCTGGTCCAGCAGTTCGGTGACCTGCGGCATGAAACCCATGTCCGCCATCTGGTCGGCCTCGTCCAGGACGGTGATGTTCACCCGGTCCAGGCGGCAGTCCTTGCGCTCGACGAGATCCGCGAGGCGGCCAGGAGTCGCGACGACCACCTCGGCCCCGGTACGCAGTGCGCCGGCCTGCCTGCCGATCGACAGGCCGCCGACCACAGTGGCCAGCCGCAGCTTCAGCAACCGGGCGTACGGGTCGAGCACATCGGTGACCTGCTGGGCCAACTCGCGCGTGGGGACGAGGATCAGGGCCAGCGGCTTCCGCGACTCGGCACGCCGCCCGGCCGTACGCACGAGAAGCGCCAGGCCGAAGGCGAGCGTCTTGCCCGATCCGGTGCGCCCGCGGCCCAGGACGTCTCGCCCTGCGAGGGAGTTCGGCAAGGTGGCGGCCTGGATCGGGAACGGCTTGTTCAGGCCGCGGCTGGTCAGCATCTCCAGCAACTCGACGGGCATGTCCAGTTCACCGAATGTCACAGCGGCGGGAAGTGCCGGGGTGACGGTAACCGGCGGCGCGAACTCCCCCTGTGGCGTGCGGGACCCGTGCCCGGTGCGGTCGTTCGTGCGAGCTGAACGGCTCATGGAGAACCTTCCTCGACAGGGCGCGCATCGAGGAATTCCCGACAGGAATGAGCCGGACAAATTGCCAGAACGAGCCGAATGTGCATCTGAAAGAATTTTAGCGGGACACAGAGAGCAGTGAGCTCGGGCCCCCGAGTGGGCCTGTACGGATGGCTCAGCGGATGACTCCGCGCCGCTTCAGCCCAGGAACGACAGGCGGACCGTCCGGTTCGGATTGTCCCTGTTCGTATCCACCAGGCACACCGACTGCCACGTGCCCAACTCCAGGCGTCCGTCGATGACCGGCAGGGTCGCATGGGGTGGGACGAGGGCCGGGAGGACGTGGTCGCGGCCGTGGCCGGGGCTGCCGTGGCGATGCTGCCAGCGGTCGTCGGCGGGCAGGAGGGTGTGCAGGGCGGCGAGGAGGTCGTCGTCGCTGCCGGCGCCCGTCTCGATGATCGCCACGCCGGTGGTCGCGTGCGGCGTGAAGACGTTCAGCAGTCCGTCGCGACCCGCGGCCGCCTCCCGCAGGAAGGCCTCGCAGTCACGGGTGAGGTCCACGATCCTCTCCGAGGAGCCGGTGGAGACGTTCAGGACTCGGGTGGTGAAGGCATCTGACATGCCCCCATCCTGACCCATCCGCCCAGTTTCACACCCGATACCGCACACCCGACCGAACGCTCGCCCCCTGGTACGAGGGGTCCATCCTGCGAGACGCCGTTGACCATGAGCACGCCGAATGACTACGTTCGGCGGCATGTTGCGTTCAGCCCTGCTCACCACGCGCGGTCACATCGACCTGCTGCGGGTGACCTCCGCCGCGTGTCGCCGCGGCTGCTGACGCCTCTTCACCTCTCTCCTCCCTTCGCGCGCCCGCGCCCGCCCCACCCGCACGTCCGGACCGGCCCCACACCTCCGTGACGCGGCGACGCACAGGCGCGCCTCCCCCCTCCGGCCGCTCTCCTCCCTGTGGAGCCCCCATGAGCATCAGCCATGCCCCACCCGACTCGACCGGGTCCGACATTTCCCCTATTTCCGCCTCCAAGACCACCGAGGTCGAGGCCGACGGCCAGTCCTCACCCGACCTCGAACGCCTCGTCCCCAGCTCCTCCCGCCGCACCCGTGTTCCCCGCTGGCTGCGCCGCACCAGCGGCCCGCTCCTGCTCCTCGCGCTGTGGCAACTCCTCAGCAGCACCGGTGCGTTGACGCCGGACGTACTGGCCTCGCCGGGCCGGATCGCCGAGGTGGCGCGGGACCTGCTCTCGGACGGATCCCTGACCGAGGCGATGACCACCTCGCTCCAGCGCGTCGCCGTCGGCCTGCTGCTCGGCACGGTCGTCGGCACCACACTCGCCCTCGTCTCCGGCCTGTTCCGGATCGGCGAGGACCTCGTGGACGCGCCCGTACAGATGCTGCGGACCGTTCCCTTCGTGGGCCTCATCCCGCTGTTCATCATCTGGTTCGGTATCGGGGAGGCCCCGAAGGTCGCCATCATCACCCTCGGCGTGACCTTCCCGCTCTACCTCAACGTCTACGCCGGCATCCGCGGCGTCGACTCCCAACTGATCGAGGCCGGGGAGTCCCTCGGGCTGTCGCGCTGGGGACTCGTACGGCATGTCGTCCTGCCGGGCGCGCTGCCGAGCGCCATGACCGGCCTGCGCTACTCGCTCGGCATCGCCTGGCTCGCGCTGGTCTTCGCCGAGCAGGTCAACGCCGACTCCGGCATCGGCTTCCTCATGGTGCAGGCGCGGGACTTCCTGCGGACCGACGTGATCATGGTCTGCCTGATCGTCTACGCCTTCCTCGGCCTGCTCGCCGACTTCATCGTCCGCTCCCTCGAAAGGCTGCTGCTGCAATGGCGACCGACGTTCACCGGCCGTTGAGCCCCGAAGCGGGCGCCGTGGGCGTGCCGCAGGCCGTGCACGTGGAGGGGCTGACCCGCTCCTTCGACGGACGTGCCGTCATCGACGACCTCCGACTCGACGTCCGCCCGGGCGAGTTCGTGGCGCTGCTCGGCCGCAGCGGCTGCGGCAAGTCGACGCTGCTGCGCGTCCTTGCGGGGCTCGACCGCGACATCGAGGGCACCGTGCTGGTGCCGCGCCGCAAGGCCGTCGCCTTCCAGGCACCCCGGCTGATGCCGTGGAAGAAGGTGTGGCGCAACGTCGTGCTCGGTCTGCCGGGCAGGCCGGGGCGTTCCGTCGCCGAGCAGGCCCTCACCGAGGTCGGCCTCGGCCACCGCTGCGACGCCTGGCCCAAGACCCTCTCCGGCGGCGAGGCCCAGCGCGCCTCCCTGGCCCGCGCTCTGGTGCGCGAGCCCGATCTGCTGCTGCTCGACGAGCCGTTCGGCGCGCTCGACGCGCTGACCCGCATCAAGGCCCAGCGTCTGGTGGGCGAGTTGTGGCAGCGCCGCGGCTGCGCCGTACTGCTGGTCACGCACGACGTCGAGGAGGCGGTCCTGCTCGCCGACCGTGTCCTCGTGATGGACGGCGGTGTCATCGCGCACGAGCAGGAGATCGACCTCGACCGCCCGCGCGACATCGCCGCCCCCCGGTTCGCCGAACTGCGCGCCGGTCTCCTGGAGCGCCTGGGCGTCGACACCGCCGCCGAGGCCGAGGCCGCCTGATCCCCCCCTTCTCCCCCGGGCACCACAGCAACACCACAGAACGGATCCCCTCATGCGACGACGCCTCGCCCCCGCCGCCCTGCTCCTTCCCTTCGCCCTCGTGCTCACCGCCTGCGGCGGCAACTCGGCGGCGAACACCTCGACGGGCGGCGGCACCGACGGCAAGGGCTCGCTCACGCTCGACGTCGGTGACCAGAAGGGTGGTTCGGAGGCCATCCTGCGGGCCGCCGGCGAACTCAAGAACCTCGATTACAAGATCAAGTGGTCCACGTTCACCTCGGGCCCGCCCCTCCTCGAAGCGGTCAACGCCAAGGCCGTCGACATCGGCGGCGTCGGCAACACCCCGCCGGTCTTCGCGGCCGGGGCCAACTCCAGGATCTCGGTGGTGGCCGCCTGGCACGGCACGTCCAAGGGCGACGCCATCCTCGTACCCAACGACTCGAAGCTGAAGGACCCCGGGCAGCTCAAGGGCAGGTCCATCGCCGTGGCGCAGGGCTCCTCCGCGCACTACCAGCTGGTCGCCAGCCTGAAGAAGGCCGGGCTGACTTTCGACGACGTCAAGGTGAAGTACCTCCAGCCCGCCGACGCGCTGGCCGCGTTCACGTCCGGCAAGGTGGACGCGTGGGCGGTGTGGGACCCGTACACCTCGCAGGTGCTCGAGGCCAAGCAGGGCCGCGTGCTCACCACCGGTGACGGCATCACCAACGGCCTCACCTTCCAGGTGGCGTCGCCCGACGCGCTGAAGAACAAGAAGAAGTCCGCCGCCGTCAAGGACTACCTGAACCGGCTGCGCCGCGCCTACGCCTGGGTGTACGACCACCCCGAGGAGTGGGCCAAGGTGTGGGCCGAGGACACGGGGCTGCCGTACGAGTCGGCGCTGGCCGCGGTGAAGCGCACCCTCGCCTCCCGTGTTCCGGTCGCGGTCGACAGGCCGCTCATCGCCTCCGAGCAGGAGATCGCGGACACCTTCACAAGCCTGAAGCTGATCCCGCGCAAGGTGGACTTCGGGGACTTCGTCGACACCCGCTACAACGGCGACCTGCCGCCGTCCACGACCGCTCCGCGCGTTTTCAAGGAGCAGTGACCTGACCGTGCGGGAAGCTCCATGACCTCGCCACTGTTAGTAGAAACGTGAACGACATGGGCGAGGTCGAGGTGGTGGTCACAGGCGCTGGGCAGGCGGGTCTGTCCAGCGCCTATCACCTGCGGCGCAGCGGCTTTGAACCGGAGCGCGACTTCGTGGTCCTCGACCATTCCCCCGCCCCGGGCGGCGCCTGGCAGTTCCGGTGGCCGTCGCTGACGTACGGCAAGGTCCACGGGATGCACTCCCTGCCCGGCATGGAGCTCACGGGTGCGGACGCCGGGCGGCCGTCGTCCGAGGTCATCGCCGCGTACTTCGATACCTACGAGCGCACCTTCGACCTGCGGGTGCGACGGCCGGTCGACGTGCGGGCCGTGCGGGAGGGCCCCGAGGGGCGGTTGCTCGTCGAGACGTCCGCCGGTGTGTGGGCGACACGGGCGCTGATCAACGCGACCGGCACCTGGGACCGGCCGTTCTGGCCGCGCTATCCGGGTCAGGAGACGTTCCGCGGACGACAGTTGCACACCGCGCAGTATCCGGGGCCCGAGGCGTTCGCCGGGCAGCGGGTGATCGTGGTGGGCGGCGGCGCCTCCGGCACCCAGCATCTCCTGGAGCTCGCCCCTTACGCGGCCGCCACCACCTGGGTGACGCGTCGCCCGCCCGTCTTCCGCGAGGGCCCCTTCGACGAGGGCGCGGGCCGTGCCGCGGTCGCCCTGGTGGAGGAGCGGGTCCGCCAGGGTCTGGCACCCCGGAGCGTCGTCTCGGTGACCGGGCTGCCCCTGAACGACGCGATCCGGCAGGGGCTGGAGAACGGGGTCCTCGACCGGCAGCCCATGTTCGACCGGATCACGCCCGCCGGTGTGGAGTGGAGCGACGGTCGGCGGGTCGACGCCGATGTCATCTTGTGGGCGACCGGTTTCCGGGCCGCCATCGACCATCTGGCACCGCTACGGCTGCGCGAGCAGGGCGGCGGCATCCGGCTCGACGGGACCCGCGCGGTCGCCGATCCACGGGTCCATCTGGTGGGCTACGGCCCGTCGGCCAGCACCATCGGTGCCAACCGCGCCGGGCGCTCGGCTGTGCGGGACATCAGGCGACTGCTGACCGAGGAGACCGTCGCGGCCTGAGCCTCCGGCTGGGTACGCCGGTCGGCCGGGTCAGCCGGCGGACACCGACGCGGTCTGCGCGGTCTGCTGGTTGCGGTTGAACTCGGCGACGTTGCGCTCGTGCTCCGCGTAGTCGGCCGTGAAGCGTGTGTCGCCCGGTTTGACCGTGACGAAGTACAGCCAGTCGCCCGGGGTCGGGCTGATCGCGGCGCGCAGGGCGTCCTCGCCGGGGCTGTCGATCGGGGTGGGGGGCAGGCCCATGCGCTGGTAGGAGTTGTAGGGGCTGTCGATCCGGGTGTCGGCCTCCGTCGTGCGCAGTGTGCTGCGGTTGAGGGCGTAGTTGATGGTGGAGTCCATCTGGAGCGGCATGCCGCGCTCCAGCCGGTTGAAGACGACTCGGGCCACCTTCCCCATGTCGGCCTTGGTGGCGGCCTCGGCCTGGACGAGGCTCGCGATGGTGACGGCCTGGTAGACGTTCATCGCGTTGCGCTGGGCGCCGGCGGCGATCGGGGCCTTGTGGAACTTGGCGTTCGCGGTGTCGACCATGGCCTTCAGCAGGGACTCGGGCGTCGCCTTCGCGCCGAGCGGGTACGTCGCCGGGAAGAGGTAGCCCTCCGGGTTGCCCTCGGCGTCGTTGGGGAGCCTGAGGCCGGCCCGCTCCAGCGACTTCTTGGCGGTGCCCGAGGGCAGTTCGAGCACCTTGTCGACGGCTTCGTAGATCTGCCCGGCCCGCCATCCCTCCGGGATCACCAGGGTGGTGGGCTTGGCCTGCTCCTGGTGGTCCAGCATCAGCAGCGGCACCGCCACGGCGGTGCCGGCCACGACGGCGCCGGCCAGGACGAGGGCGAAACGGCCCCGGCGCGTCAGTCGAATCGTGCTCCGTGGCGGAGTGTTCATCTGCATGCGGGCACGGTAACCCGCATATCGTCACAAACCCGGCATATCTTCAGCTTGTCGACTCGAGTTGGGCGTCCCGGCGTACGAGGCCCGCGTACCGCCCGTTCCGCTCCAACAGCTCCTCGTGCGTGCCGCGTTCGACCGCGCGTCCGGAGTCGAGGACCACGATCTGGTCGGCGCTCCGAACGGTGGAGAGGCGGTGGGCGATGGTGAGCGTGGTCCGGTTGGCCGACAGCGCGTCGATGGCCTCCTGGACGGCCGCTTCGGTGCGGGTGTCGAGGGCGCTGGTCGCCTCGTCGAGGATCAGCACCGGCGGATCGCGCAGGATCGTCCGCGCGATCGCCAGGCGTTGCTTCTCGCCGCCGGAGAAGCGGTGGCCGCGCTCACCGACGACCGTGTCGTAGCCGTCGGGCAGGGAGGCGATGTGGTCGTGGATCTGCGCCGCGCGCGCCGCGGTGTACAGCTCCTCGTCGGTGGCGTCCGGCTTGGCGAAGCGCAGGTTGTCGGCGACCGAGGCGTGGAAGAGGTACGTCTCCTGCGAGACCACGCCGACCGCACGCGCGAGGGTGTCGAAGTCCAGGTCGCGCACGTCGAAGCCGTCGAGGGTGACCCGGCCGCCCGTGACGTCGTACAGCCGGGGCACGAGGTGGCCCAGCGTGGACTTGCCCGCGCCGGTCGGGCCGACGATCGCGAGGCTGCCGCCCGCCGGGACGGTGATGTCGATGCCGTCGAGGACGGGGCTGCCCTTGCCGTCGTAGCGGAACTCGACGTTCTCGAAGCGGACCTCGCCCTTGACCTGGTCGAGGTGGACCGGGTCCGGCCGCTCGGTGATGTCGATCGGCAGGTCGAGGTACTCGAAGATGCGCTGGAAGAGGGCGAGCGAGGTCTGGATCTGGACGCCGGTCGACAGCAGGCCGACCGCCGGGCGGAACAGGCCCTGCTGGAGGGAGACGAAAGCGACGATGGTGCCGAGGGAGACGTCCGGGCCGCCGAGCCGGAGGGCCATGCCCGCGGCCCAGTAGATGACGGCCGGCATGGCGGACATGACGATCCCGATGACGGCCATGCGCCAGCGGCCGGCCATGTTCGACCTCACCTCGAGGTCGACCAGACGCTCGGACTCCTCGCCGAAGGACCGCGTGAGGGAGTCGGAGCGGCCCATGGTGCGGCCGAGGAGGATGCCGCTGACCGAGAGCGACTCGGTGACGGTGGCGGCCATGGCGGCCATCTGCTTCTGGCGCTGGGTGGTGATCCTCTTGCGTTCGTTGCCGACGCGGCGGCTGATCCACACGAAGACCGGCAGCAGGAGCAGCGAGACGACCGTCAGGCGCCAGTCGAGGGCGACCATCGCGATGATCGTGGCGACCACGCTGGTGAAGTTGGAGACCAGCGAGGTGGCGGTGGAGGTGACGGTTGCCTGCATGCCGCCGATGTCGTTGGCGATGCGGGACTGCACCTCGCCGGTACGCGTGCGCGTGAAGAACGCGAGCGACATGCGCTGCAGGCGGTCGTAGACCGCGGTGCGCAGGTCGTGCATGACGCGTTGGCCGACCGTTGTGGAGATCAGGGTCTGCAGGACCCCGAAGACGCCGGCGAGGACGGCGCTGAGGATCATGCCGAGGGCCAGCAGGCTCAGCAGGCCGGTGCGCCCCTCGGGGATCGCGACGTCGAGGGTCTCCTTCAGCAGGAAGGGCGTGGCCACCGAGACCAGCGACGAGGCGCCGACGAGCAGACCGACGACCGCGAGCCGGCCGCGATAGGGGCGGAAGAGCTTCAGGATGCGCCGCACCTGCCGGGGTTGCTCCGCGGTGTCGGCGGGTGGTGTCCAACGGGGTTCTCGATCGGGATGCATGGGCTCCTACGGGGAGTGAGAGGACGAAGTCTGGCGGAGCTTAGCTCATTGTTACCTATACTCACAATGAACGGCATCCTGATATTGTTCCCGCATGACCACCGCCGATCCCGACGGCATGCTCGCCGAGCAACTGCTGCGGTTCACGCGCCGCGTACATCGCATCCAGAAGCGGCACATCGAGCAGTGCGGCCTGGGCGTCACCCCGGCCCAGTCCCGGCTGTTGCGCACGCTGGCGCACTACGGTTCCCCGCCCCGCATGGCCGACCTCGCCGAGCGCCTGGAGGTGGTCCCCAGGGCGGTGACCTCCCTGGTGGACGGGCTGGAGGCGGGCGGCAGGGTGCGCCGGGTGCCCGATCCGACCAACCGCCGGGTGATCCGGATCGAGCTCACCGACGACGGCCGCAAGGCCCTGCGGGAGCTGCGCGGTGCGCGACGGTCCGCCGCGCGTGAGATCCTCGCGCCGTTGACGGACGACCAGCGGGAGGTGTTCGGCGCGTTGCTGGACACGCTGATCGACGGGGTGCCCTTGCGAGGTTGTTGAGGTTCCCCTTCAGGCGAATGGCCGTGCGCCCCCCACTCCGGACCGTCGGAGCGGGGGCGCACGGCCGTTGTGACGAGGCCTCGATCAACCGACCTCGGGAGCGGGCTCCTTGGCGGGTTGCTGGGCGGGCTGGGCCGGGATCCCGTCCACCGGCGCGGTCGTCGACGCGGGCGCCTCGGGCTTCGTGACCCCGACGGTGGCTTCCGGCTCGTCCGCGTCCGGCACGAACTCGATCTCCCTGTTCAGCATCTTCTTCGCCTGTGCGGTGTCCAGCGCTCCCTCCCAGCGGGAGACGGCGAGCACGGCCACGCAGTTGCCGAGCAGGTTGGTGACGACGCGCATCGAGTCCATGATGCGGTCCACACCGAGGAGCAGGGCGACGGCGCCGGCCGGGATGGCCCCGAGCGAGGTGGCGGTCGCCGACAGGGCGAGGAAGGCCGAGCCGGGGATGCCCGCCATGCCCTTGCTGGTGAGCATCAGCACGAGGATCACGGTGATCTGCTGGCCCAGGCTGAGGTCCACACCCACGGCCTGGGCGATGAACAGGGTGCCGATGGACAGGTAGAGCGAGGCGCCGTCGAGGTTGAAGGAGTAGCCGGTCGGCAGCACCAGACCCACGGCGTCGTCGCGGGCGCCCGCCTTGCGCAGCTTCTGCATCACGCGCGGCATGACGGCCTCGGTGGAGGCGGTGCCGAGCGCGAGCAGCATCTCCTCACGGATGTAGCGCAGGAACTTCCACAGGCTCAGCCCGGTGACGATCCGCAGGGCGACGGCGAGCAGCGCGATGAACAGCGCGGCTGCCACGTAGCACAGGATGATCAGCTTGGCGTACGTCTCGATCACACCGAGCCCGTACTGACCGATCAGGACGGCCATCGCGCCGAACACCGCGATCGGGGCCAGGCGCATCACGAAGCCGACGATCGCGAAGATGATCTCCTGGGCCTGTTCGATGGCGGGCAGCACCTGCGGCACCTTGGTGTGGCCGAGGTGCAGCAGGGCGGCGCCCACCAGACAGGCCAGGATGAGCACCTGGAGCAGGGAGTTCTCCGCGAAGGCACCGATGAAACTCGTGGGCAGCGCGTTCAGGGCGAACTCCGTCGTCGACGGCAGCGAACCGCCGCCCGTCTTCGCATCGACCGCCGAGGCGTCGAGCGTGGACGGATCGACGTTCATCCCCGAGCCCGGCTGGACGACGTTGGCAGCGAGGAGGCCGATGATCAGGGCGAGCGTGCTCGCGACCTCGAACCAGATCAGGGCCTTGAGCCCGATCCGGCCGAACGCCTTCAGATCACCGGCCTTGGCGATGCCGACGACGACCACACAGAACACGAGCGGCGAGATGATCGTCTTGATGAGCCGGGTGAAACCGTCGCCGAGCGGCTGAAGGTCCGTGGCCACACCGGGCCACAACTTCCCGAAGACGATGCCGAGCACGAGCGCGCAGGCGACCTGCGTGAAGAGAGAGGTACGCAGCAAGCGTGCGAGGCGTCGCGGCAGAGAGGGGACGGACTGCGGCACGAGCACTCCTAGAGGGACGTGGAGCACAGAAGCCCGGGGAGACTTCTGCGATACGGAAAGCGGCTTCCGCTGAAGGCCACTCTGGTGGCTTTCTTGATCCTGCGGAAGACCCCTGCGTTGCATCCGTGTAAATCCGTCACGAGTGGTGCACGGCACACAACCGCCTCAGCAGTCCGCCCCCAGCCGGTCTCAGCAGCCCCTTCGGTCTTCGGTGAGCACCCCCTGAACGGTGGTCAGCGAGCGGTCGTAACAGCCCGCCGAGCCGTACAGCCGGTAGTGCTCGCTCGTCGTACCGACCGCGTGCCGCTGGTCCCTGGGCACGTTCACCGTGAAGGTCGCGTCGCCGGTGTAGGTGTCGTCGAGCCGCGACCACGCGGTGCGCCGTTGCCCGCGCGCCTCGACGACGGCGGCGCGGTCCCCGAGGGTCAGCACGGTGCGCAGCCGGTCGTCCGCGCCCACCGTGGTCGTGCCGTTCATGGTGTACGTCCGCTGGGTGCGCGTCGTGCGGGCCGGTCCGCGTCCGTCGACGGTGACCGACTCGTCGTCCGTCCATCTGGCGTCGAGACCGTCGAGGTTCTCACCGTCCGTCCAGCGGTGCACGGACGAACTCGCCAGGGTTCGTGCGACGGTGGTCGTCACCCGTCCGTGAGAGGTGTCGAGGTATCCGGCGACGGTCAGCCGGTGGCCGCCCTCGGTGTCCAGGCGGTGTTCCGTGCCTGGCGTGTACGCAGAGGAGTTGGCGAGGCCGCTCGCCCGCAGCTCGGTGAGCCCACCGGTGACGTGGGCCTTCTTCGCGTCCTGCCAGACGAGGACGTTGACGGGCGCGCTCCAGCCGCTCTGTCCCGTGGGCACGCCGACGACGGAGACCTCGACGCGGTGCGCGCGGCCGTCGTTGAGGATTCCGGCGAACGGCGTCAGGTCGTACTCGATCGGCTTGATGTCGAAGGCGCGCGGACCCGGAACGACGTACCAGAGGAAGGGATTCGACCAGCCGCCCGTCCACACGTGCGGGAAGGGCGCCGCGATGCCGGCGAGCCGGCCGTCGACCTTGATCTGCACTTCACGGTAGGGACCGTCGTCGGCCTGGCAGGAGTACGGCGCCTCCTTGGGCACCGCCAGATACCAGTACTCCTCGCAGCCGCCGCCGGAGCCGGTCGCGTACACCTCGGCGACGACGCGCTCGCTGTTGCGCGGGGTGGTGACGGTCGAGTCGCCGGCGAGGGTGAGGACGCGGTCGGGTGCCGCGGCCCGTCTCCCCTCGTAGAAGGTGAGCGTGACCTTGACGTCGATCACCCCGGTGTACGTGTCGTCGACGACGTTGCCGATGAGCATCTCCACGTCGTGGCCGGCGCGGAAGGTGTCGCTGTAGCGCGTGACGTCCTTCTCGACGGACCACTCGATGCCGTCCGGCGAGGGCTCCGGCGTCGACGTGCGGAAGATCTCCACCCCGCCGACGTGCAGATACCCGAGCCGGTCGAACTGCCGCCCCTTGACCTTGCCGTCGAGCCGCAGCACGACCTTGCTCCAGCGGTCACCGCATCCCTCGGGCGGGGTGTAGGCGCCCTTGTACGGCGTGAAGTCCCGGAACTGCGCCTCGGCGACGGTGACCTGGCAGGACTTCCCGGCGGGCCGGGTGACGGGCGGGGCGGCGGTGACGGGGTCATGCCAGTCACTCCCGAACTCCGCGGGAACGTCCGCAGATCGGCCCGGCGCGCCGAGGCCCCGGTCCGGGGCCGCCTGCGCGGGGCCCGTCCCTAGAAGGGTGCCCGCCAGGAGGGTCGCTCCTGCGAGCATGGACATGATGATCCGGCTTCTCATGGCCGGTGTTCTACGGGGAGTCGGGCACCCTCCGCAATGACGCCTCCCTCGATGTCCCTAGGCGTTCAGGTCGTCCCTGTCTCCCATGACCACCACGGGATGACGGTCGGGGTCGAGCGTGCGCAACAGGTACTCCATCGCCGGCTTGGACAGGCTGACGCAGGCCGACGTACCGCTGCCGTGGTCGAGGTGGAGCCAGATGCTGCCGCCCTTCTCCTCTCCGTCGGGGCGGGTCGGGTCGTTCGGCGGGGTGCCCTTGACCCGGTTGTAGTCGATGGCGATGACGTAGTCGAAGTCGTGCCAGTGGGAGGGGGCCCATGAGCGCGGGGCCGCGAAGGAGGCGGAGCGTGTGTACGGCAGTCGCGCGCCGGGGTCGGCGAGCACGCCGCCCGCGTCGCTGAGCGTGAACACGCCGACGGGGCTGCGCTTGTCGCCTTCGCGGTGGTCGGTCGTCCAGCCCTTCTTGCCGTTGTGCGCGGGCCAACTGCGGGTCCGCTCCCAGGCGGTGCCGTCCTTCGTGTACAGCACGACCGTCGCGTTCGCGGAGTTCCTGCCGTCGCCGTAGACCGCCACGACCTGGCGGGAATCGGCCGGGATCCGGCGCTGCAACCGGTCCCCGACATCCGGGACGCGGGTCGGATCGCCGCTGGTCGTGCGGGCGGGGCGGGCGGCCTTGGAGCCGCCGCCGGCCACCGCTCCCCCTCCGCCGCACGCGGCCAGCGACGCCGAGAGGGTTCCGAGGGCCGTCATCGCGACCAGAGCATGCCGTACTCCACGACTCCGCATCGGTCCATGGTGGCATCTCCTGACGGACCGTAGCCGGATCGTGGCGGTGCCGCGGAAAACGGGTTGATTTTGACCACCCTGCGACGCGAACCTTTCACGGTTTGTTGCCGCCGATCGCCATGCGCTCGGCGCTGTCCGCTGCCTCCTTTCGCCTCCCCCACCCTTCCCTGACACGAGCCACTGGGACGACATGCAGATCCACGACCTTCCGTATCCCGACCCGGGTGTGCCGGACGTGCGCTCGGGGCCCCGATTCCTCTGGTGGCTCGGCCGGAACCAGCTGGGCGGTCAGTTGAAGTCACTGGCCTGGGGCCTGCTGCACTTCCTCTCCGTCTCCGCTCAGCCGTTCTGCGTCGGGTTCGCCATCCAGGCCGTCGTCGACCGCTCGGGCAGCCGGCTCGCCCTCGCGGGCGGGCTGATGGCCCTGCTCGGCGCCGGTATCGCCATCGGTGACACCTTCCTGCACCGTGCCGCCGTCACCAACTGGATCACCGCGGCGGCCCGCGTCCAGCAGCTGCTCGCCCGCAAGGCATCCCGGCTCGGCTCGGCGCTGACCCGGCGCGTCGCGGCCGGCGAGGTCGTGGCCGTCTCCACGGGTGACGTCGAGAAGATCGGCTGGTTCGTCGAGGCCGTCTCGCGCTTCACCGCCGCCGCGCTGACCGTCGTGCTGGTCTGCGTCGGTCTGGCCGTCTACCAGCCGACGCTCGGACTGGTGGTCGCCGTGGGCCTGCCCGTGCTGGCGCTCGCGGTGCTGCCCCTGCTGCCCCGCGCGACCCGCCGTGCCGACGTCCAGCGCGAGAAGGCGGGCTATGCCACGGAACTCGCCTCCGACACCGTCGCCGGCCTGCGCGTGCTGCGTGGCATCGGCGGCGAGGAACTGTTCCTCGACCGCTACCGCCGTGCCTCCCAGGAGGTCCGCCGCGCCGCCGTGCGCAGCGCCCGCATGTGGTCGCTGATCTCGGCCATCCAGGTGCTGCTGCCCGGGCTGCTGCTCGTCTCGGTCGTCTGGTACGGCGTCCACCTGGCCCACGAGGGCCGCATCACCGTGGGCGAGCTGGTCACCGTCTACAGCTCGGTCATGGTGCTGACCTACCCGTTGCGGCACTTCGAGGAGATCGCCATGGCGTACTCCTTCTCCCGCCCGTCGGCCAAGCGGGCGGCCCGGGTGCTGTCGCTGGAGCGGGCGACGGACGCCGACGGATCTCGCGCGGCCGACACGCCCTCCGGGGATCTGTACGACCCAGTCACCGGTCTGCTCGCGCCCACCGGCCGGCTCACCGCCGTGGTGTGCGGCGACCCGGACGCGGCGGGGCGGCTCGCCGAACGGCTGGGCGGCCACCCCACGGAGGACGGTCCGTCGGTACTGCTCGGCGGCGTCCCGCTGGACGAACTGCCGCTGGACTGCGCACGGTCGGCCGTCCTCGTGCAGGACAAGGATCCCGTGCTGCTCTCCGGCACCCTGCGCGAACTGCTCGACGTGCCCGCCTCGGGCGACGTCGCCGCCGAGGACGCGCTCGCGGCCGCGCAGTGCGGGGACGTCCTGGAGGCGCTCGTCCAGGGGTCGGTCGACGCCGAGGACCCGATGGACGCCCGCATCACAGAACGTGGGCGGTCCCTGTCGGGCGGCCAGCGCCAACGTCTGGCCCTGGCCCGGTCGCTGATCACCGACCCGCGGGTGCTCGTCCTGGACGAGCCGACCTCCGCCGTCGACTCGCACACCGAGGCACGGATCGCGACCGGCGTGCGGGACCTTCGGGCGGGGCGCACGACGGTCGTGTTCACCTCCTCACCGCTGCTCCTGGACCGCGCGGACCGCGTCGTCCTCGTGCACGAGGGTGAGGTCGCCGCGGTGGGCGTGCACCGTGAACTGCTGCACGAGGACCACCGGTACCGGGCCGTGGTGACACGCGAGACCGAGGAGGAGGTCGCGCTGCATGGCGAGGCAGGCGCGTCGCGAGACGAGGAGGTCGCACTGCGCGGCGAGGGTGCCGCCCTCAACGGTGTGTTGAAGGAACTGGAAGAAATCGAGGAGACAGCATGATCGGCGTGGCGCCACCGGAATACGACCCGGCCGCCCCCACCACGGCGAACACCCTGCCCGTGGGCGCCCCCACGACCGTACGCGCCTACGTGGGCGAGCTGCTGCGTCGGCACCGCCGTGCCTTCCTGCTCCTCGTCGCCGTCAACACGGCCGCCACGGTCGCCTCCATGGTGGGCCCGTGGCTGCTGGGCGACCTCGTCGAGCGTGTGTCGGACGGTGCCCGGGAGCTCCACCTGGAGTTCACCGTCACGCTGTTCGTGCTCGCGCTGATCGTGCAGGCCGCGTTCGTACGGCAGGTGCGGCTGCGCGGGGCGATGCTCGGTGAGCGGATGCTGGCCGACCTGCGCGAGGACTTCCTCGTACGGTCGGTCCGGCTGCCACCGGGTGCCCTGGAGCGGGCCGGCACGGGCGACCTGCTCTCCCGGATCACCACCGACATCGACCGGCTCGCCAACGCGATGCGTGAGGCCGTGCCGCAGCTGACCATCGGCGTGATGTGGGCGGGACTGCTGCTCGGCGGACTCGTCGTCATGGCGCCGCCGCTCGCCCCCGCCGTGCTGGTGGCCGTACCGCTGCTGGTGGTCGGCTGCCGCTGGTACTTCAAGCGGGCCCCGGCCGGCTACCGCTCGGAGGCCGCCGGATACGCCGCCGTGGCCGCCGCCCTCGCGGAGACGGTCGACGCCGGGCGCACCGTCGAGGCCCACCGCCTCGGCGACCGTCGCGTCGAGCTGTCGGAGCTGCGGATCCGGCAGTGGACGGCCTGGGAGCGCTACACCCTCTGGCTGCGGTCGGTGCTGTTCCCGGTCATCAACATCGTCCATGTGACGGTCCTCGGCTCCGTCCTCATGCTCGGCGGCGCCTTCGTCCTCCAGGGCTGGATCGATGTCGGTCAGCTGACGACCGGCGCGTTGCTCGCGCAGATGCTCGTCGACCCGGTGAACCTGATCCTGCGCTGGTACGACGAGCTCCAGGTGGCGCAGGTGTCGCTGGCCCGGCTGGTCGGGGTCCGCGACATCGAACCCGACGCCGGGGACGACACGCTGGCGCCCGACGGACGCGAGGTGCTCGCGGAGCGGGTCCACTTCGGCTACCGCGAGGGCGTGGACGTGCTGCGAAAGGTGTCCCTGGAGGTCGCCCCCGGCACCCGGCTGGCGCTGGTCGGCCCCTCGGGCGCGGGCAAGTCGACGCTGGGCCGACTGCTCGCCGGGATCTACGCGCCCCGCGACGGACGCGTAGTTCTCGGCGGTGCGGAACTGTCCCGGATGCCGGCGGAGCGGGTCCGTTCGCACGTCGCCCTGGTCAACCAGGAGCACCACGTCTTCGTGGGTTCCCTGCGCGACAACCTCCGCCTCGCCCGCGGTGACGCGGAGGACGCCGAGCTGTGGGCGGCGCTGGGCGCGGTCGACGCGGACGACTGGGCGCGGGCTCTCGACGACGGCCTGGACACCGAGGTCGGCTCCGGCGGGGTCGCCCTCACACCGGCCCAGGCCCAGCAGATCGCGCTGGCCCGACTGGTGCTGGCCGACCCGCACACACTGGTCCTGGACGAAGCGACCTCCCTCCTCGACCCGCGCGCGGCCCGTCACCTGGAGCGGTCCCTGGCCCGCGTCCTCGACGGACGCACCGTGGTCGCCATCGCCCACCGCCTCCACACCGCCCACGACGCGGACGTCATCGCGGTCGTCGAGAACGGCCGCATCAGCGAGCTGGGCAGCCATCACGACCTCGTCGCGGCGGACGGCGCGTACGCGGCGCTGTGGAGGTCCTGGCACGGCTGACCGTGACACCGGCGAGGCCACCGTCGGCCTCATCCACGGCTCACCCGACCGGGGCCCGCCTCCCGCGAGGCGGGCCCCGCGTGCTGCCGGACACGGCGGCGGACGGTGCCCCCGCGCGGCCCGAGACCGCGGCCACGGCTCCGCCGTGCAGGTCGGGGCGGTCCGCCGTCCTTCCTCGCCGTCCGCCGTCGTGCCTTCCTTACCGTCTGCCGTTGCGCGGTCCCGATCCGGAGTGGAACGCTGGGAAGCGGCACCCGCTCGGGAAGCGTCCCGGAATGTCTCGGTTCGCGTCGCGCGCAGCCGGTGTCCCGTGCAGTCGCGGTCCGGCGCAGACCGCGGCCGGTACGGGCCCGTCCCCACCCCCTGGAGGTACCCGTGAACAGCGCCGACGGATGGGGAGACGACGTGTACCAGCCCGACGCCTCCGAGGTTCAGGACGACGCGGGGCTGCTGGACGCCGAGGACACGCTTGACAACGACGGTGTCGACGACCCGCTGGACCGCGGCTGGTCCCCTCCGGAGCGGCCCTGGGCCGTGGAGCACTCCGGTGTGACGGCGTCGGAGCGCCGACAGGGCGAGACCCTCGACCAGCGGCTCGCCGAGGAGCTTCCGGACCTCACCGCCCCCGACGGGGACGGCATCGGCGATGTCGACGGCACCGACGGCGAAGCGCTGGACAACGAGGTCGGCGCCGCCCGCTCCGGTCGACTCGTGGCTCCCGACGAGGGCGTGCACGAGGACGACGAGGCTGCGCTGGTCGCCACCGACGTCGGCATCGACGGCGCCGCCGCCTCCGCCGAGGAGGCCGCGGTGCACATCGTCGACGGGGACGCCCTCTCCGGCTGATCCCTGCTTCCCGGGCCCGTCGCCGCCCCTGCCCCCACCGCACGAGGAGCGCTCATGCAGCAGGACAAGCACCCCGGCTACCACCCCGTCGTCTTCCGTGACCGCGCGGCCGGATACGCCTTCCTGACCCGGTCCACCGCGAGCAGCGACCAGACCATCGAATGGGACGACGGCGAGACCTACCCGGTCGTGGACGTGGAGATCTCCTCGGAGAGCCACCCCTTCTACACGGGCAAGGCCCGCACGGTGGACACGGAGGGTCGCATCGCCCGCTTCGAGCGGCGCTACGGCGAGGGCGGGGCCCCCACCACCTGAGCCGCCGACGCGGTCACCGGCGCCCCTCAGATGAAGTTGAGCGCGGCCGCGCCGCCCACTCCCCCGAGCAGCATGAACACCGGCATCAGGACCTTCAGCTCGACCCAGCTGCCGGCCCGGAACCGCATCGCCTTCGGCGGACCGATCGGGTACCAGCGCTTGCGGCCCAGGGGGATCGGCCACAGGATCGGGCAGCCGGACACGGTCAGCGCGTCCCCGATGTCGTGCACCAGGGCGCCCAGGACGATCGGCAGTCCCAGCCACAGGTACTCCTGGCCCGGTGCCGTGAACAGCCAGTCCGAGCCGTTGCCCGGCTTGTCCAGCACTCCGGCGAGGATCCAGGCACTGGTCGCGGCCAGCAGCCACACCAGGACGTCGCTGCTGGAACCACGGGCCGCCCGCCACAGCAGACCCTCGATGGCCAGCACCATGTGCACGAAGAGGATCGCCAGCACCGCCCACCGGCCACCGGTGATCGCCAGGGCCGAGGAGCCGGCGCCGATCAGGACCGCCCACAGCCAGGTGTGAGTGAGGGTGCGGTGGCCGCCGGAGCGGCGCGGGTCGCCCTGCTTCTTGGTGGCCTTGTAGACGGCGTAGGACAGCTTGTCGACGATCTCGCACAGCCACCGGGAGAGGGGGCCGAAGGAGCGGGAGATCGTGGCGGCCTTGTGGTCGAGGTCCGGAGCGAGTGCCGCGCCGGCACAGATCAGCGCACCGCACAGCAGGACCGGCCAGGGCATCGTGTGTCCGGCCGCGGCGGCCGCCGCCCCGACTCCGAGCCAGGCCGCGGCGCCCGACAGTGAGTGTGCTGGTCCCATCATGACCGTTGCCCGTCCCATTCCTCGTGCGCCGCTGTCCAGTTGACCGGGTGCGATGACGCTCCGTCGGCGACACAGCGTAGCGGTCGTGATCTTCGGGCCGGCAGCCGATTCCCCCATCGAGGGGGTGGGCAGGCAAGATGGGTGCGTGACCCTCATCGATCAGCTCCCGCCGACCGCCGACCCCGACGCCCTCTACGAAGCCTTCGAGTCGTGGGCGCAGGAGCGGGGTCTCACGCTCTACCCCCACCAGGAGGAGGCGCTGATCGAGGTGGTCTCCGGCGCGAACGTGATCGTGTCGACCCCCACCGGCTCCGGCAAGAGCATGATCGCGGCGGGTGCGCACTTCGCCGCGCTGGCCCGTGACGAGGTCACCTTCTACACGGCTCCCATCAAGGCGCTGGTGTCGGAGAAGTTCTTCGAACTGTGCAAGATCTTCGGCACGGAGAACGTCGGCATGCTGACCGGCGACGCGTCCGTCAACGCCGACGCACCCGTCATCTGCTGCACGGCCGAGGTTCTGGCCTCCATCGCGCTGCGCGACGGCCGGGACGCGGACGTCGGCCAGGTCGTCATGGACGAGTTCCACTTCTACGCGGAGGCGGACCGCGGCTGGGCCTGGCAGATTCCGATCCTGGAACTGCCGCAGGCGCAGTTCATCCTCATGTCGGCCACGCTCGGCGACGTGTCGATGTTCGAGAAGGACCTCACCCGGCGCACCGGCCGCCCGACGTCGGTGGTCCGCTCGGCGACCCGTCCTGTCCCGCTGTCGTACGAGTACCAGCGCACCCCGCTCACGGAAACGCTGACGGAACTGCTGCAGACCAAGCAGGCCCCCGTCTACATCGTGCACTTCACGCAGGCGCAGGCCGTGGAACGGGCGCAGGCGCTGATGAGCATCAACATGTGCTCGAAGGAGGAGAAGGAGCAGATCGCCGAGCTGATCGGCAACTTCCGCTTCACCACCAAGTTCGGCCGCAACCTGTCCCGTTACGTACGGCACGGCATCGGTGTCCATCACGCCGGCATGCTGCCGAAGTACCGGCGTCTGGTGGAGAAGCTGGCGCAGGCCGGTCTGCTGAAGGTCATCTGCGGTACGGACACGCTCGGCGTCGGTGTCAACGTTCCCATCCGTACGGTCTTGTTCACGGCCCTGACCAAGTACGACGGCAACCGTGTGCGCACGCTGCGGGCGCGTGAGTTCCACCAGATCGCCGGGCGGGCCGGGCGGGCGGGCTTCGACACGGCGGGCTTCGTCGTCGCGCAGGCTCCCGAGCACGTCATCGAGAACGAGAAGGCGCTCGCGAAGGCGGGCGACGATCCGAAGAAGCGTCGCAAGGTCGTCCGCAAGAAGGCGCCTGAGGGCTTCGTCGCCTGGTCGGACAGCACCTTCGACAAGCTCATCACCTCCGAACCGGAGCCGCTGACCTCCAGGTTCCGGGTGACGCACACGATGCTGTTGTCGGTGATCGCACGACCGGGCAACGCCTTCGAGGCGATGCGGCACCTCCTGGAGGACAACCACGAGCCCCGCAAGCAGCAGCTGCGGCACATCCGTCGCGCGATCGCGATCTACCGCTCGCTGCTGGACGGCGGCATCGTCGAGAAGCTCGACGAGCCGGACGCGGAGGGCCGTATCGTCCGCCTCACCGTGGATCTTCAGCAGGACTTCGCGCTGAACCAGCCACTGTCCACCTTCGCGCTGGCCGCTTTCGAGCTGCTGGACCCGGAGTCGCCGTCGTACGCGCTGGACATGGTGTCGGTCGTGGAGTCCACGCTGGACGACCCCCGGCAGATCCTCGCCGCCCAGCAGAACAAGGCGCGCGGTGAGGCCGTGGCCGCGATGAAGGCGGACGGCGTCGAGTACGAAGAGCGTATGGAGCGCCTCCAGGACGTCACCTACCCCAAGCCCCTGGAGGAGCTGCTCTTCCACGCGTACAACACGTACCGCAAGAGTCACCCCTGGGTCGGCGACCACCCGCTGTCGCCGAAGTCCGTCATCCGTGACATGTACGAACGGGCGATGTCGTTCACGGAGTTGGTGTCCCACTACGAGCTGGCGCGCACCGAGGGCATCGTGCTGCGTTACCTCGCGAGCGCCTACAAAGCCCTCGACCACACCGTGCCGGACGACCTCAAGTCCGAGGACCTCCAGGATCTGATCGAGTGGCTGGGCGAGATGGTGCGCCAGGTCGACTCCAGCCTGCTGGACGAGTGGGAGCAGCTCGCCAACCCGGAGGAGATGACCGCCGAGGAGGCGCAGGAGAAGGCCGACCAGGTCAAGCCGGTCACGAGCAACTCGCGCGCCTTCCGCGTCCTCGTCCGCAACGCCATGTTCCGCCGCGTGGAGCTCGCCGCCCTCGACCAGGTCGGGGAACTGGGCGAGATGGACGCCGAGTCGGGCTGGGACGCCGATGCCTGGGGCGAGGCGATGGACAAGTACTGGGACGAGTACGACGACCTGGGCACCGGCCCCGACGCGCGCGGCCCCAAGCTGTTGGTGATCGAGGAGGAGCCGCAGAACCGCCTGTGGCGGGTCCGGCAGATCTTCGACGACCCGAACGACGATCACGACTGGGGCATCAGCGCCGAGGTCGACCTCACCGCCTCCGACGCGGAGGGCCGTGCCGTCGTCCGTGTCACCGATGTCGGCCAGCTGTGAATCAAGGAGAAGCCCAGTCATGACGAATCCTGCGGAGAGGCTGGTCGACCTGCTCGACCTGGAGCAGATCGAGGTCAACATCTTCCGTGGCCGCAGCCCGCAGGAGTCCCTGCAGCGGGTCTTCGGCGGCCAGGTGGCCGGCCAGGCGCTGGTCGCCGCGGGCCGCACCACGGACGGCGAGCGTCCGGTGCACTCGCTGCACGCGTACTTCCTGCGCCCCGGCCGGCCTGGGGTGCCGATCGTGTACCAGGTCGAGCGGGTCCGCGACGGCCGGTCGTTCACGACCCGCCGGGTCACCGCCGTGCAGCAGGGCCGCACGATCTTCAATCTCACCGCCTCCTTTCACAAGCCTGAGGAAGGATCCTTCGAGCACCAGCTGCCGCCGGCCCGCGAGGTACCTGATCCGGAGTCCCTGCCGACGGTCACGGAAGAGGTCCGGCGGCATCTGGGTGCTCTGCCCGAGCAGTTGGAGCGGATGGCGCGCCGTCAGCCCTTCGACATCCGCTATGTGGACCGGTTGCGCTGGAGTGCCGAGGACGTCAAGGACGCCGAGCCGCGCAGTGCCGTGTGGATGCGCGCGGTCGGGCCGCTCGGCGACGACCCGCTGGTGCACACGTGCGCGTTGACCTACGCCAGCGACATGACGCTCCTGGACGCCGTACGCCTCCCGGTCGAGCCGCTGTGGGGGCCGCGCAACTTCGACATGGCGTCACTGGACCACGCGATGTGGTTCCACCGGCCGTTCCGCGCGGACGAGTGGTTCCTGTACGACCAGGAGTCGCCGATCGCCACCGGCGGTCGGGGGCTGGCGCGTGGGCGGATCTACGACCTTGAGGGACGCCTGTTGGTGTCGGTCGTCCAGGAGGGGCTGTTCCGGGCTCTTTAGCGCACTGAGGCTCAGCGCGCGAGGGCGTTCAGGAGCTTCTGCGGCGTAGCCAGCCCAGCAGGCCGCGTGGGCGCCGCGGCTCCTCGAACTGGTTCGGTTCCGTCGTGGCCATCGGCTGGGGTGGCGGGTCCGACTTGGTCGGTGGGGTGGGCCTGGGGCCGGGGCGTGGGGCAGGCCGGTACGCGCGTGCCTGGTCCAGGGCCTGTTCCAGGTCGGACCGCAGCCAGCTGATCTCGTCCGGGTCGTCCGCCGTCGTGATCCTCTCGACGAGGTGCGCGGCGGGTGAGCCGGGAGTGCCGTGGGCGGGCGGCCCTGGCCGGAACCGGTTCAGATACGCGCGCTCGTAGGGGTCGTGGACGATCTCCGCGATCTGCACGGGGTCGAGCAGGGCCGCCACGGCCCCGGCGAACTCCCAGGGGTCGTCGGTCTGCCGCAGCAGGAATCCCAGGTACCGCCCTCGCCAGGTCCGGGGCCGCAGGTCCAGACCCGCCGCCAGCTGGTCCCGCAGCCTCTCGGGGGTGCGGCCGCTCAGCAGCTGGTCGTTGCCCTGGCCCTCGGCGAACTGCTGGAGTTCCTCGGCGAGATAGAGCCAGACGACGGCGCGATAGCGATTCAGATAGAACTTGACCGGGACCACGAGGCCGAGCCGTGCCAGGCGGGTGAACCGTGCGGGCGTCACCTCCAGGATGGCCGCGCCCTCCGTGGTGCCCACGGCCCTGACGCTCTCGCGGAGCGCTTCGGGAAAGCCGTCTGCCGAGCGCAGCCGCTCGATCTCGGCCTGGGTGACGCGACGGCGCCCGCCGCCTCCTTCGTCGGGCACGGTCCGGATGCGTCCGAGGTGCACCGCGAGGTCGAACTCGCTGCGTTTAAGTCCCAGTTCCCGTGCCGTGCGGCTGGGTGTGTGGGACAGGTCGTGCGGTGTGGTGAGCGTGTCGCCGGACATGGTAGGTCTCCCCCGTGGAGTGGGTGGCTCACGCCGAGTGCGTTCGCCGTGAAAAAACCGTAGCCAATACGGCGCTTTTCGTGGCGAGCCTGTGGATAACTCCACGGGGACGGCGAAACCGCAGGTCACATGTCCACTGTCGGAGTCCGTTCGGGCTGCCGGGCGTCCACGGCGAGGTGCTCGCCGACCCGGTTGACGAGCAGCGTCATCTCGTAGCCGATCTGGCCGATGTCGGCCTCGGCGCCGCTGAGCACACACAGACAACTGCCCGTGCCCGCGGCCGTGACGAAGAGCACCGCGTCGTCGAACTCCACCATCGTCTGGCGGACCCTGCCGGCCCCGAAGTGCCGTCCCGAGCCCTTGGCGAGGCTGTGCAGTCCGGACGAGACGGCGGCGAGGTGTTCCGCGTCCTCGCGCCTGAGTCCCGTGCTCGCCCCCGTCACCAGCCCGTCGTTGGACAGGACCAGTGCGTGTCGTACGTGTTCGACCCGTTCGGTCAGGTCGTCCAGCAACCAGCCGAGTCCCTGGTTCTGCGCCATGATCCGAAAATCTCCCCGTGTGACGTCTCCCCCTGGCCGGAGGATTTCTCCGCCAGCCTTCCCCAACGACCAACCGCCGGGCAAGGAGAATGGGGACATGGCACAGAAGATGACCGATGAGGAATGGCGGGCGTTCGTGTCGGACGGCACCCGCACCGCGAAGCTGTCCACCGTGCGGGCCGACGGGAGTCCGCACGTGGCCCCGATCTGGTTCCTGATCGACGGGGACGACGTGGTGTTCAACACCGGGAAGGAGACGGTGAAGGGGCGCAATCTGGCCCGGGACGGCCGGGTCGCCCTGTGTGTGGACGACGACCGGCCGCCGTTCGACTTCGTGGTCCTGCAGGGCCGCGCCCGCATTTCGGAGGACCTGGACGACATAAGGCATTGGGCCGCCCGGATCGGCGCGCGGTACATGGGTGAGGAACGCGCCGAGGAGTTCGGCGCGCGCAACGGCGTTCCGGGCGAGTTGCTGGTGCGCGTGAGGATCGACAAGGTGCTGGCGCAGAAGGCGGTCGCCGACTGAGCGGTTGGCCGGACGGTCAGCCGACCGAGTCGAGCAGCCGGGCGGTGTGCACGCGGCCGGCGTACTCGACGAGGCGGATCAGCACCTCCTTCCCCGAGTCGCGGTCGCGGGCGTCGCAGAGCACGACGGGGGTTCCCCGGTCGAGGTCGAGAGCTCGGCAGACCTCCTGGGAGCCGTACGTCCGGGCGCCCGCGAAGCAGTTGACGGCGACCACGAACGGGATACGCCGGTGCTCGAAGTAGTCCACGGCCGGGAAACAGTCCTCCAGGCGCCGCGTGTCCGCGAGGACCACGGCGCCGAGGGCCCCCTGGGACAGTTCGTCCCACAGGAACCAGAAACGGTCCTGCCCGGGCGTGCCGAACAGGTAGAGCGAGAGGCCGGCACGGATGGTGATGCGCCCGAAGTCCATGGCCACGGTCGTGGTGACCTTCTGGTCCACGCCGTCGGTGTCGTCGACCAACTGACCGGCCTGACTCAGCAGTTCCTCGGTCCGCAGTGGTCTGATCTCGCTGACCGCGCCCACCAGGGTGGTCTTGCCCACGCCGAACCCGCCGGCGACCAGGATCTTCAACGCCAGTGGGGCCGTGTCGTCGGCCGTGGCGTCGGAGTACTCGGAGATCATCGATCACTTCTCTCGGGAGTGCCGGCAACAGGTGCGCGAGATTCGTCCGGAGGGCCCGCGTCCCTCGATCAGAGGGCCCGCAGTCCCTCGATCACCTCGCGCAGGATCCGTTCGTCGGGGAGTTGGGCGGGGGGAACCGGGCGGCTCACAGTGACGCGGCCGAGTTCCAGGAGGTCGCCGATGAGCACCCGCACGACGCCCACGGGAAGGTCGGCGCCCGCGGCGAGTTCGGCGACGGACTGCGTCTCGGTGCGGCACAGGTCGATCAGGGCCCGGTGTTCCGGGCCGAGCGCGAGGTCGTCGTCGACGGCGGGTGCGGCCGGGTCCAGGGTGACGAGGGCGATCAGGTCGAAGCGCACCCCGGTCGGCCCGGGCTTCGTGCGGCCGCCCGTCATGGCGTACGGGCGGACCAGGGGGCCGGCCTCGTTGTCGTACCACTGGCTGCCCGGCTCGCGCGGAGCGTTCGTCATGTCCTCGGTCATCGGTGCGGACAGCCCTCCCAGGTCATCCTGCGGCGGGTGGCCGCGCACCGACGCGCGGCGGCGTGTAGAGGTGCTCACCGACCCGTTTGACCAGCCGTGCCATCTCGTACGCCACCAGGCCTATGTCGGCGGTCACGGCGGTGAGGAGGGCGAGGCAGGAGCCGTCGCCCGCGGCGGCCACGAACAGGAAGCCGTCGTCCATCTCGACCATGGTCTGGCGCACACCGCCTGCGCCGAAGTGCCGTCCCGCGCCCTTGGCGAGGCTGTGGAAGCCGGAGGCGACCGCGGCCAGGTGTTCGGCGTCCTCACGCCTGAGGTCGGTCGAGGCGCCCACGGCGAGGCCGTCGTTGGACAGCACCACGGCGTGACGTACCTCGCTCACGCGCATCACCAGGTCGTCCAGCAACCAGTCGAGTTCGCCGGACCTCCCCCACTCTCGGCTTCGCTCGAGCGGGGGGACCCCCGCGGCCGCTCTCATGCTCGGGTCCTGGATCATGCGGGTTCTCCTTCACTGCTGTCGCTGTCCGGCGCGGAATCCGGTGTGGCTCCGCGGCCCGGTTGCCTGCCTCCTCCGCGCGCCCAGCCGTCGCGGTAGGCCGCCATGCGGTCCCGTACGACTTCTGGGGTGCGCCGGTCGTCGTGCGCCCCAATCGGCGCGGGTGCCGGCTCCGCGGGGCGCGGCTCGCGGAGTTGGGGCGCGAGGCTGGCCTGCCGCACCCGGCGCGGTAGGTCGTCGGATCCTTCGGAGTCGTCCGGCGGGCGGTGCAGGCGCAAGGTGGTGACTCCGGGGGGTGGGGTTTCGGCCGCGGTCGGCGCGACGGCCCGGACGGGGGCGACCAGGGCGGGCCGGTCGGCGGTGGCGGACATGGCCTCCTGGTGCGCAACGGAGTCGGGCACGCGCGCGTACTCGTGTTCCGCGTCGGCCGCCCGGCGGGGCGTGGGTCGCGTCGCGCCGCTGTGCAGCAGCGCGGTGGGCAACAGGACGACTGCGGTGGTGCCGCCGTAGGGCGAGGTCCGCAGGTGGACCTTGATGCCGTGCCGTGCCGCGAGCCTGCTGACCACGAACAGGCCGAGCCGGTCGCTGTCGAACAGGTCGAGTGCCTCGGACTGTTCGATGCGACGGTTGGCGTCGGCGAGGGTCTCCTGGCCCATGCCGAGGCCCCGGTCCTCGACCTCGACGGCATAACCGTTGCCGACGGGCTCACCGGTGATGCGCACCCGTGTGTGCGGCGGCGAGAACTGGGCGGCGTTCTCGACGACCTCGGCCAGGAGGTGGGTGAGGTCGGCGACAGCGGCGCCGATGACGGCGGCCTCAGGGAGTTGTCGTACCTCCACGCGTGCATAGTCCTCGATCTCGGACACCGCCGCGCGGACCACGTTGGTCAGGGAGACCGGCATGCGCCAGGCCCGGCCGGGCGCCGCGCCGGACAGGATGATCAGGCTCTCGGCGTGGCGCCGCATGCGGGTCGTGAGGTGGTCGAGGCGGAAGAGGTCGCTGAGTTCGTCAGGGTCCTCGGAGCGGCGCTCCATGCTGTCGAGGAGGCTCAACTGGCGGTGGACGAGGACCTGGCTGCGCCGGGCGAGGTTGACGAAGACCCCGGAGATGCCGCTGGCGAGTTCGGCGCGCTCCACGGCGGCGCGCAGCGCGGCGCGGTGCACGGTGCCGAGCGCCTCGGCGACCTGTCCTGTCTCGTCCTCGGCGGGCGGTCCGGGCGGTGCCTCGGCCCGGACGTCGATCTCCTCGCCGGCACGCAGTTTCCGCATCGCCTCGGGGAGCTTGCGCCGGGCGATCTCCAGGGCGCTGTTGCGCAGACTGATCAGTTCGACGACGAGGGCGCGTCCGATGCGTACCGAGATGACGAGCGACGCGGCGACGGCGGTGAGACCGAACAGGACGGCGGCGCCGGCCGCGGTGAGCAGGCCGCGGCCGAAGGGGTCGGCCCGGCGGGCGACACCGTGTCCGGCGTCCTCCTCGATGGTTCGCATGCCGTCCTGTACACGCGTGTGCGCCTTGTCCCAGCCTGCCTCGGGCACCGCGGCGATCGCGTGTGCTCCCGGCCTGCCCGCGAGCACCTTGTCCTCGGCGGCTTCCAGTGCGGCGTAGACGCCGTCGTCGGCGAGGTTCTGCCAGGCGGCGCGTTCGGGGCCGCGCAGGTCCGCGACGGCGGACTCGGTGAGCACGCGCCGGGTGTCGACGGCGCCGGTGAACAGCCGCAGTCGTGCGCCGTCGAGGCGGCCGGTGAGCCGCGCGCTGGAGAGCGCGACATCCTCCTGGGCGAGAGCCTCACCCGCGCGGGAGAACTCGAGCAGCACACGCGCGTCGGAGCCCAGTTCGGCGTCCTGGATGCCGGAGAGCGCACCGCCCACCGCGAAGGCCGCGGAGATGCTCTTCGTGTACCGCCCGTACGTCTCGTCCCAGTTGGCGCTGCCGTCGAGCACCGCGCCGCGCAGGGAGCGCAGTTCCTCGGCGCCGGTGACGAACGCATCGAGGCGCTGGGCGACTCCGGCGGGCAGTTCCTGGCTGTCGGCGACGGTGCTGTCGTCGCCGAGGCGCAGCTTCGCGACCGCCTGGTCGGTGCGCTCGGAAAGCTCCTTGTACGCGTCACCCCGGCCGGCGGTGGGAGCGGTCGCGTGTTCGACAGCGGCGGCCCGCTCGGCCTGGAGCGCGGCGACCGCGGCGGCGACGGGGGCCCGGACCTGGGAGTCCACACGCTGCAGCTGGCGCAGGCGGGCGACGTCCTGGGCGGTGCTGACGGTGGCGTACGCCCACAGGGCGAGGAGGGAGACGACCGGCACCATCAGCAGGCAGACGATCTTGGCCCGGACGGTGCGCGGGCGTATCCGCCATCGCCCCGCGCGTGGGGGCGCGTCGTGCGTCACGGTGTCCATGTGCTCGTCCAGCCCTTCGTCCGCGGGCGGTCCGGCGTGCGCACGGCGGCCGCGAACGGGGGTCGGTGCCTCGGCGCCTGCTGTGGGGGTCCTACGGGATGTACGCATGGCCTCCTCGCTCGGAGTGGTTCGGGCGTGCGGTGCGGGCCGTGTGGGTCGGCGCCTGCGGTGCGGTTCCGTCGTGGTCCGCGCCCGGCCACTACCCGGCGACGCGCTCTACCGGTCGCTGGGCGGAGGCGGACGCCTCGCGTTCCCCGGTCGTGGGCGACAGCGCGACGAAGGCGGAGGTCAGGAAGAGGTAGGACCCGAGGCCGACGGCGAGGGGGAAGATGAACTGCATCGCCGTGGCCCCGGGCAGTACCTGGCCGGAGGGCGTGACACGCACGTGCACCGCGAACATCGCGGTGTAGTGCATGCTGCTCACCGCAGCCCCCATGACGAGGGAGGCGAGCGTGACCGCGAGGGGCGACCTGATGTTGAGTGCCGCCCACAGGGCCGCGGTCGCGGCGACCACGGCGATCAGGACGGACGCTCCGACGAGCACCGGGTCGTAGGTCACGTCACCGTGCAGCCTTACCGCGGCCATGCCGAGGTAGTGCATGCTCGCGACCCCGAGCCCGGTGGTGAGCCCGCCCAGGAGCAGCGCGCGCGTGCGGTCGCGGCCGTAGCCGACGGCGAAGACCCCGGCGCAGACGACGATCATGGCGACGAGGAGGCTGACCACGGTCAGCGGTACGTCGTAGCGGATGTCCGTGCCGCTGACGCCGAAGCCGAGCATCGCCACGAAGTGCATGGTCCAGATGCCGGTGCCGATGGCGGAGGCGGCGGTGACGAGCCAGTTGCGGCGCGCCCTGCCGGTGGCGCCGAGCGCGCGGACGGTGCAGCGCAGTCCGAGCGCGGCGCCGGTGCAGGCCATCGCGTACGACAGCACGGGGGTCAGCCAGCCGAAGGTGGCGTGGTCCAGGTGTCCCATGGCCCAGGGACGCTAGGGGGCATGGGAGCACGTAGGGGGCGCGTTTCGAAAGGTGCTGGAATGTGACGCGGAAATGCGCCGGAACGATCGCGTCCCGCTCGAACATGCGCGCAGGGACATCATCCGTGCCGGTGAGGGATCATGCGGCACATGAGCGACGACCACACGCACGTCCAGGAGTTCTTCACCGCCCGGGCCGCCGACTGGGACAGCCGTTTCCCCGACGACGGCCCCGCCTACGAGGCCGCGGTCGCCGAGCTGGCCCTGCACGAGGGCGACCGCGTGCTCGACGCGGGCTGCGGCACAGGGCGCGCGCTGCCACCGCTGCGGGCGGCCGTGGGGCCCTCGGGAGTGGTCGTCGGGGCCGATCTGACCGCGGCCATGCTGGAAGCAGCCGTACGGGCCGGACGGGGCCGGGACGGGCACCTGGTGCTCGCCGACGTGGCCGCGCTGCCGCTGCGGGCTCGATCGCTCGACGCGGTGTTCGGCGCGGGGCTCATCGCGCACCTGCCCCGCCCGGCGGAGAATCTCCGGGAGTTGGCGCGTGTGGTGCGGCCCGGCGGCGCGCTGGCGCTCTTCCACCCGATCGGCAGGGCGGCGCTCGCGGCACGCCAGGGCCGCCGGATCACACCGGACGACCTGCGCGCGGAGGCCCGCCTGCGCCCGCTGCTGGCCGGCTCCGGGTGGCGGATGACGTCGTACGTCGACGAGGACGCGCGGTTCCTGGCCCTGGCCGTACGGGAGGCGTGACCGCCCCTCACACCTGTCCGGCCACCGCCGCCGCGAAGGCGTCGGGATCGTCGAACATGACATTGTGGCCCGCGCCCGGCACGGTCACCACGCGCACGCCGGCCGCCTCCAGGGCCTGTCTGCCGGCGAGTTCCCCGCTCAGCCCGCCCTGGAGGTAGACGCGCTCGACGGCCAGCTCTTCGAGGATCTCGCGCATGATCGGGTCCGATCCCCGCCTCAGGCCGACGGCGCTTCGGTGCAGGGCGCGAGGGTCGGCGAGGCGCATGGTGGCCGCCCACACGGGGCCGACCTTTTCCAGCACGCGCGTGTGCCCGCCCGCGACGAACTCCTCCTCCTCGTACGAGGCGATGCCGCTGCTCCCCGCGGTCGGCGGCGGGAAGGCGTCGAGGTTGGCCTCGGTGAGGACCAGCCGGGAGACCAGATCGGGTCGGCGGTGGGCGAGCACGACGGCCACGGAGCCGCCCATGCTGTGCGCGATCAGCTCGGCACCCGCCACGCCCGCCGCGTCGAGGGCGACCGCCAGGGCGTCGGCGTGGTCCTCCAGCGTGTACCCGTAGTGGGCGGGCCGGTCACTGATGCCGTGCCCGGGAAGGTCGACGAACAGGCTGCGTCGGCCCGCGAGTTCGGGGCGTGCCGCGATGTGCGCGTGGTACACGCCGGACGCCGCCCCCAGCCCGTGGACGTACACACGCGCGGGTTCGGCTCCCGGCACCTCCGTCCAGCGGATGTGGCTCCCCTTGTCGTCGAACTCGGCCTGCTTCATCGCGTCCTCCCTCGTGGCCTCGCCGCCGTGCACGGCACACAAATGAAGATACATCGAAACCGATGTATGCAGGAACCGAAGTATCACGCAAGCGATGTACAGCTGTATGGGAGAGAATGCGTACATGCTGGAGCTCGCCATCCTCGGATTCCTGTACGACGCCCCGCTGCACGGCTACGAGTTGCGCAAACGGATCACGGCACTGACAGGGCACGTACGTCCTGTCGCCGAAAGCACGCTGTACCCCGCGATCAAGCGGCTGGAGAAGGGGGGCCTCCTGGCTCGCGCGACAGAGCCCGGCGCCGTGGCCGCCCCACGTCACACGCTGACGCTCACCGAGGACGGCAGACGTGAGCTGCGCCGCCGACTCGCCGACCCCGTACAGCGCGACATCTCCGACGAGAACCGCTGGTTCACGGTGCTCGCCTTCCTCCGGCACCTGGAGGACCCCGCCGCCCAGTCGGCCGTACTGCGGCGCAGGCTGGCCTTCCTGGAGGAACCGGCGAGCTTCTTCTACGAGGGCGACCGGCCGCTGCGCGCCGAGGAGTTGGACGACCCCTTCCGGCGCGGCGTCCTCACCATCGCCCGCGCCACGTCCCGGGCCGAACTCACCTGGCTGCGGGACACGCTCGCCTCACTGGGCGGCTGACTCGCCCACGTGCCGCACGGGGCAGCCCCGGACGCGGGGCACCGGGCGGGTGCCGAGCTCCTCCAGCCGGTAGCCGTCCGGGTACCCCTTGATCTCCCGGTTCTGCCCCGCGTGGTGGGGCGCGCGGCGTGGCGGCAGCAGCCGGACGGCTCGGCGCAGCGGCGCCCTGGTCACGGCACCCGAGGCGACGATCTCCTGGCGCGACATCCTGCGCCAGCCATAGGCGTCGATCCACCGTTTGGGCATCACGACGAACGTCGACAGGACGTAGCGCATCTCGTCGTTGCTGATGTCTTGACTGCGGTGATCTGCGCGAGCCGATCGAAGCGCTGCACCGCGCCCTCCCCCTTCTGCCGCCGAAGCTTCAACTCTACGTTGAGTGGCAGTATTTGAGTGATCAGCGAGACAACCGCACAGGGGAAGGTGGTCGTCGTGTTCGACAGGGTTCGCAAGGCCTGTGCCCGAGTGTTCAACGGCACGCGGGCGGAGGAGACCGGGCGGGCAGGGGCGGGCACCGGTGAGGAGCGGCGCACCGAGAAGGGCCGCACTCCCAACCTCTTCGAGGCCGCGTCCGCGTACGTCTCGGCCTGCGCGGAGGACGACCAGGAACGGATGGACGAGGCCGCGGGCTGGGTGTCGCCGGAGGCGCTGTCCTTCGGGGTCAACGAGCTGGCGTGCCGCGCGGTGATCGCGCTCGCGCGGGAACGCGACGAGTCGCCGCGAGCCGTCGCCCGTGCGCTTCTCGGCCTGCCCGCCGCCTGATCAACCGGAGGGTCGGTGGTCGATTCGCCCCGTCCAGGTGGAAACCTGCAGCTCCGGGTGTGCTGCGGAGTCGTGACAAGCGCCTTCTGGTCGCACTAGGGTGCGCGCCGTTGGACCAATCCAAGGGGAGGCTGGGATGGCCGGGACGGACGAGGACGCCGTCGCCGCCGAGGACGATGCGCTCTATGTGCTCACGGCGGTGCTACTGACGCCGGCGAAGTTCCCGAGTGTGCTGGGCGACGACTACCCGGAGGCCTGCGCAGCGCTCGGGCTCCCACCGCTTGCCGACGGTTACGGCCTGGTGCTGGGCCAGGACGGGGACGGCGCGCGGTGGACGGTCGTCGTCGACGACGTGTCGCTGGTGGCCGTCGCCATCGCGTCCTGGGACTGCGGCATGGAGTACGACCTCTCGCCCGACGAGCGTTCGGTCGTCGCCGGCCTGCCGGGCTGGCCGCTGGCGGTCGCCGTCGCGGCCCCCGGCGTTCCCGCGCCGCACGACCCCGACGCGGAGGCCGCAGAGGGTCCTGCGTTGACCCCGCCCGACGCGACCACCTGGGGTCCGGCGCAGCGACGCCTGGGCGCGGACGAGATCGCGCTGCAGTGGGCGACGTGGCGGGAGCAGATCGACGACGCCGACTTCGCGGCCCCGAAGGAGCCGTCGGCGACCTCCGACGGCCTGGCGGAGACCGAGGAGGGCGCGAAGGGCGCGCCGAAGGGCCACAGCGGCGTCCGGCGCGTCCTCGCGGAGGCGCGGGCCTACGTGGACACGCCGCCGCCCCTGGGACGCGTCCGGTCGGCCTTCGCGTCGGGTGACGCGCGCACCCTGCGTGCGGACGGGCCCGGCTGGTCGCTCGTGGCCCGCACCGACGACATCGCGTTCGTCCTGCTCGACGAGGAGCCGGGCGAAGTGCTGCCGGTCGGCCGTGGCCCGGAGCTGCCGGGTCTGTTGGAGGCGCTCGACAAAATGGCCGTACGCCCCAGCTGAGGTCGCCGCCGACCGCCGATCTGCCCGCGTGTACGTGCTGGGCCTGGGCGCGAAGCCCGGGCCCAGCACGTCCTCGGATCCCGTGCAGCCCCGATCAGCGTTGCCTGTCCACGTCGAGGAGCAGCGCCCCCATGGCGGTGTCCGGGGCGGTGTGGTCGCGCAGGGCCATCAGCTCGGCCCGCCACGGCTCGTCCCAGGCCGACGCCTGGCCTCCGGCTCGCACGAGGGCGAGCGCGAGCAGACCCGACACCGCGGTTCCGCGGGCCCGCAGGGTTCGCGCCGAGGCGAGTGCGGCGGCAGGCACGCCTGGTCGGTCGAGGTCCATGGACACGTGGAGCGGCCCCGGCAGGCGCCCGGGCCCCGTCTCGCAGAGTCGCACGAGCCTCTCCCATCGGTGCTCCTCGTGCCGTCCACGGCGTACGGAGTCCATGGCCAGGTCCCAGCTGAGGTGCGCGGCGTCGGCGTGCAGTCCGGCGTCGTCGAGGGTGTCGGCCAGCACGTCCAGGAGGTGCAGCGCCCTCCCGCCCGGGTGCACGGCCTGCGCGCACCCGTGCAGTCGCCGCAGCGCGTCGGCCCGCACCTCCGGGTCACCCGCGCGGGCGCGCTCGCCCAAGGCCGTGAAGGCGCCCCGTACGGCTGCCTCGACGACCGGCCCCGCCGGGAGACGGGCCAGCTGACGCGCCGCTGTCTCCCATACCTCGCGGGGACTCGCCTGAGCCACCACGGCGCCGACGAGTGCGCTGATCGCGTCGCTCGCGTCGGGCACCAGCCAGGCCGGGAGGGCCTGGCACGCGGCGACGACGGTGTCCTCGTCGCCCTCCTTCACGAGCCGCGCGAGGAAGTCCCTGCCGGGCTTCCGACGGGGGTCGGACACGGGGTGCACGCGCGCGTGCATCACCGCTTGGCGCACGGCGGCCTCGTGCACGAACTGCTGGAGACGCCCCGCCACCCCGGGCCTGTCCATCGCGGCGAGGAGCGCGGGGGCCAGCACGGCCCGCACATCAGGATGTTGACGTGGTGCGTCCCAGGCGGCGAGGAGTGCCTCGAATGCGTCCTCGCCCGGGAGGGCGGCCAGCGCGCGGGCGGCCTCCTTGCGCGTGCCCACCGGTGCGTCGGGGGCGGACGCCACCGGGGCCAGGAGCGGCACGGCGTCGCCGTCGGGCAGTCGTTCCAACAGTCGGCGGATCGCCGCCATGGCGGCACGACCACGGACGCCGCCGGTGCCCGCGTGCCTCAGCAGCAGGTCGCGTACGGCCGCTCGGCCCGGTACGGCCCCCGATACCCCCTCCTGCCGCGCCGCGGCCTCACCGAGAGCCGTGAGGGCCGCCGCCGCCACGGGCTGCGGTGCCTCCCGTACCAGCTCCTCGAGACGCACCAGGTCTCTCACGAGCTGTGCCGCGTCGGTACGGATGTGCAGCGAGGACTCCTCGTCCATGGCCACGCGCGCGTGGTGTTCACCCCATGCGGCCCGCTGACGCGGGAGCCAGCGGCCGGTCACCGCTGGGCGGACCTTCGGCGTCCAGGGGGTCGCTCGGGGGTGCAGACGGCCTCTGAAGGCGTCGCGGGCGGCGTCGAGGAGGGGATCGAGCAGGTCGGTCCGCCGGGTGGTGACGGTCCCGAGGACGACGGTCACCGTGGCGAAGGTGGGGTCCAGGGCGATCAGTTCGGCGCAGCGCTGTTCACGCAGCCTCGCCGGTCGTACCCAGGCCGCGGCGGCACGGGCCGCGAGACGCGGGTCGTCGTGCTCGACGGCGACGCGCCGCGCCTCGGCGTCGAGGTCCGGCAGCGCGGTCAGATGAGGGCCGAGGAGTTCAGCGAGTGCCGTGGTCACCTCTGGTCGGCGCAGTGCCGCCGCGGCCGTCGCCTCCCAGATGGCGCGAGCCGTCGCCTCGTCGACGTTCAGGGCGGTCGGCGTTGGTGCGTGCCGCGGGGCGGTGACGATTTCGCCGAGCAGTCCGACGGCGTACGCCGCGCGTTCGCGGTCGCCGGTCGCGGCGGCTCGCTCGACGACGCGGCGCAGGAGCAGTTCGGTGGCGCCGAGCGTGCCGGTCGTCGAGTCGCGTGACTGGATCGCGGTGCGGACGGCGTCGCGCAGCACGCTCCCGGGCAGAGCGGCGAGCAGGCGGGGAGCCGTGCCGGCGAGCTGTCGGAGTGTCGCGCCGCGCACTTCGTCCCGGTCGTGCCAGGCCCGCTCGCAGTCGGCGGCGATCCGGGCGAACCCGTCCGGGTCGCCTTCGAGTTCGGCGCAGACCAGCAGGGCGGGCCAGGCCAGGGCGCGCAGGTGCACGCGGCGCTCGTCGGCGAGCCGCCTCAGCAGAGGTTCGCCCTGGGCGAGGGAAAGCGCCGAGGCCAGTCGAGCCGTGGACCACGGACTGCCTCGGTGCGCCTCCAGCCAGGGAAGGATCAGGGCCGCCCGGTCGGACGGTTCGAGTGCGGTCAGGACGGAGACCGGTGTTCCGCGCAGCCGCCCGCGGCCGGTCGTGTTCTTCTCGACGACGCGTCGCCGGGCGGCGGGCGGGAGGAGGCTCAGCAGCCCGTCGGGGGTCACTTCGTGGCGGCCCGCACCGCGCGCCAAGCTCCCCGCGGCGGAGCAGTGCCGTGCGAGGTCCACGAGGTCCGGCTCGGGCAGGCCCCGCAGCACTTGCCGCAGTGCCGGCGGCAACGGTCCGGCGGGGACCCGGCGTTCTCGGGGGTACGTGTCGGGGTCCGGGTCGGGGTGAGGAGTGCGCAGGACGGCCAGTGCTTCGGCGGGTCGGTGGAGCGCCGCGAGAACTCCGCCCGGGGTGAGCAGGTCGGGGGCCCGTTCCAGCAGGACGAGCGCCGCGTCGGGGTCCCGGCGTGCGGCGACGGACGCCACGGCGCGGTTGCGGCGGACGAATCCGTACGCGTCCGGTCGCGGGCACGTTTCGTGGGCGGCTGCGAGATGTGCGGCCAGCGCGCGCGGTGCAGAGCGGGCCAGGGCGTTGAGTGTGCCGGGCGTCGGCTCGACGCGGGGCAGCCAGGCGGCCACGGTGTCGGAGGGACAGGCGGGCAGGAGCGCGGCCGCTTCCCGGGCGCCGTGGCGTTCGCGGACGAGGGGCAGGAGCCTTGCGGCCAGCGCGTGCCGGCGGCTCAGCCTGAGGAGTCGGTAGGTGTCGCGGCGCGTCGCCCTGATGTCGCTCAGCGCCAGGCGTTCCAGTGCCTGTTCCGGGACGGGCAGCCGGATGGCCGCCGAGCGTGCGCGGCGGCCGAGCACCGGGTCGTCGAGGACCGCTGTCACCCGTCGCAGGTCGCGCCGCGTCACCGCAAGGAACAAGGCGGTGTGCCGGTCGTCCGAGTCACCGGTGTCGAGTGCGTGGTGCAGGGTTGTGTAGGCGTGCGGGGTGAGGGTGCGCGCGTAGCGCGCCAGGGCGCTCATGCGTGCCGGGTACGGCAGGGGATCGAAGTGTGCCCTCAGCCAGGCGGGCGTCAGGGGCGCCGGCTGGGTCTGGGGCTGTCGGGACGGCGTCGGGGACGCCTCGTGTCGGGCCATCAGCGCTCACCGTGGAGTCGCTGGGCCTCCTTTCCATACGTCATGCGGGCCATGGTGGTGTGCGGTCACCTCTGGACGCAAAGGGATTTTCGGGTCTGGACGCAAAGGGATTTTCGGGGTCGGCGCGGTGGGGTGCGCGCCATGCCGTCCGCGGGCCGTACAGGCGGTGGGCCCGCGGACGGTGGCCTTGGCCGGCTCGGGCACGCTGAGCGGTGGTTCCCGCCGGGACGGCGGTGCCTCAGCGGCCGAGTTCCTTGCGCGTCACCCGCCGCAGCCTGCGCCTCTGCGAGGGGTCCAGGGTGAGATAGGCGGCCGCCGGAACTCCCAGGACTATCAGGAGCGCGGCCCACCAGGGCAACCAGATCAACAGTAGGAGCCCGACCGCCACTCCCCCTGCGGCGATCTTCGCGTTCTTCGACATGTGCGTCGCCTCCTTCGCGGCCACTGCCGCTCTCTGTCCTGAAAACGGGCCCGCACTTTCCGCAGTTCCGAACCGCGACCCTGAGACGCCCCTGATACGCACCCCTTACCTGTCCCTGAGTGAGCCCCAGCCTACCGATGAGAGTGACTCGCATCACAAGAGGGTCAAGCGCGGTAGGCGGCCAAGGTGCTGTAACCTCGGCGACTTCGACCGAGTAGTCAAATTTGAGGAGCGGGCTCATCACCACGGAGCGGGTTTCCGAGGCAACACCGTCCGAGATCTCCGAACTGGCCCGTTGCTGCGCCGCGTTCGTGCCCGGCGATCCGGCCGGTACCGGCAGCGTCGCCTTCTGGTGCCCTGACGGCGGCGCTCCCCCGCCCCTCGTGACGGGATCCGTCGAGGAACTGGTCGTCGCCCTGCCCGGCGACGACGGCGTCGAGGCGGTGAGCGTCCCCGCCCTGCTACCGCCGGTGCGCGCGGCCCTGCCCGTCCTCACGCGCGCGCGTGCCGACACACACGGGCACCGGGCCACCGCGTTCTGGGGCACGGCCGCCGTACTGGCCCTGCACTTCGTGGCGCGCGGGCTGCTGCTGCCGGGGGTGCCGGCGAGTGACCATGACGCCTGGCGGGTGGGCCCGCTGGGCACGGACGACATCGAGCGCGTCCGCGACCTCGCCGCCGCGATGCCGCCCGAGGCACACGCCGTACCCGTGGACGCCCCCGAGCCGCTGCGACTGCCCGACCCGGAGTTCTTGCTGCGGGCCTTCCTCGACGCGGTGGCCGACGCCCTGCCGCGCTCCCCCGCCGCGTCCCTCATGACGGGCGGGCCGGCCTACGCGGCGCAGGAGCCGCAGCACCTGCCCGAGCAGCCGCCTGGGCCGCCGACGTCGCCGCGGGCCACGACGCGGGCGTGCGGATCTCCCTCAGGGTCGAGGTGACCGGTGTCAGCCTGGACGGTACGGAGGTGACTGGCGCGGGCCTGACCGATACCGATGCGGCTGGAGCGGGCCTGGCCGGCAAGGACGTGGCCGGCACGGGCCTGGCCGGGACCAAGGTGATGGGTACCTATCCGTCCGTGGGCCTGGCCGGCACGAAGCCGAACGACCTCGACATCGCCGAAGCGGACGACACCGCTGTCACGTTCCGGGCCGTGCTCCAGGTGCACAGCCTGAACGACCCCGCGCTCGTCGCGGACGCCTCCGAGGTGTGGAGCGACTCCGGCGCGACGAGCGCGGCGTTCGGCCCGCACGCGCGGATGGACGCTCTGCTCGCCCTGCGCCGCGCCGCCCGGGCCTGGCCCGCGCTCGCCCCGTTGCTCTCGGCCACCGTGCCGGACGCCGTCGACCTCGCCGACGGGGAGGTCACCGAGCTCCTCGGAGAGGCCACCCGAGCGCTTGCCGGTGCCGGCGTGGACGTGCACTGGCCCAGGGGCCTCAACCGTGATGTCGAGTCGTCGAGGTCGGGCATCCGGGCCGCACACGGCGGGAACATCACCCGACTCGCCGCGTCGCACAACCGGATCACGGCGGCCGCCGGTGTGCGCATTTGGAATGCAGGCCAGCCCCGTCCCGGTCTGTGACGCGACCACGAACCTTTCCCGTGGATTCACTTCCTTTCCAGTGCACGGGAAAGTATCACCGGCATTCAAGGGAAACGAAGGAATGCATGAAACGAAGTGCGGTCAGCCGTAAGGACATAGGTGCAACAAGTAAGTCAAGACTTACCTTTAGGGAACTTTGGCCGTATGGTGCGGCTCGAATCGAAGGAGTCCCTTGTTGTCAAAAATAAATGATTCTGCTGTGCGTGCGGTTGAATCGGAGCAGGGTTACGTGTCCTCCTTGTATGAGCTGCTTACCGAGCGGCTTTCGGAGGCGCGAGCGAACCGGGCGAGTGTGCTGAAGGCCCAGGCGGACAGCGCCGGCGAGGCATACGAGAGAGAGATCGCCGCCGAGCGTCTGACCAAGGAGATCGGCCGGCTGGAGGGCGCCGAGAAGGGGCTGGTCTTCGGGCGCATCGACTGGACGGACGGCACGGCCCTGCGCATCGGGCGGATCGGACTGCAGACGGAGGAGGATGACCTGCCGCTGCTCGTGGACTGGCGCGCGAACGCGGCGCGGCCCTTCTACGAGGCGACACCGGTCCACCCGATGGATCTGCGGCGGCGCCGGCACCTGCGCCTCGAGGGGCGCACGGTCGTCTCGGTGAGCGACGAATTGCTGGACGGGTCCGCTCCGACCGACGAGGACATCGTGGGGGACGGCCCGTTGACCGAGGCTCTGTCGGCACGGCGTACGGGCAGGATGCACGCGGCCGTCGCGACGCTGCAGGCCGAGCAGGACGAGATCGTCCGCTCCGCCCACCGCGGGGTGACCGTGGTGCAGGGCGGGCCCGGCACCGGCAAGACGGTGGTCGCCCTGCACCGGGCGGCCTACGTCCTGTACGCGTTCCCGCGCGCCGCGGAGGAAGGCGTCCTCGTGGTGGGCCCCAACGCCCGTTTCCTCGACTACATCTCCCAGGTCCTTCCCTCGCTCGGGGAGAACGACGTCGATCTGGCGACCTGTCAGGAACTGGCCGGAGTGTCCCCGGACGCGGTGGACCCGTTCGACACGGCGCGCCTCAAGGGCGGCCTGGACCTCGCCGACGCCCTGGCCGGCCTGCTGCGAGAGCACCAGGCCCCCGCCGGTGACTTCACCGTCCGGGTCGGGCGGGAACTGGTCCACCTGTCCGAGAAGGAGGTCGCCATTGCACGCGCCGCCGCCCTGGCGGCCACATCCGGCCACAACCCCGCGCGCCAGGCGTTCAAGGAACTCCTGGTCGACGCCGTCACCGACGCGATGCAACGGGACATGGGCGACCTCCTGGAACAGATCGACGCCGATGCCGAGCAGATGACGGGCCTGAACCTTGACCGGTTCACGGGAGTCGCCCAGCGCCGTGCCGAGGGCGCCGCCGACCCGGGTCCGGTCCACGAACTGGACCTGGACGCCATCGGGGCCGATCTCCTCGACGACGCAGGTGTCGACCGGGCGGTCGAGGCGCTGTGGCCGAGGCTGGTACCCGGCGACCTCGTGAAGGCACTGCTGACGGATGCCGACGCCCTGGCCGAGCGCCTGCCGACCCTGACCCCGCAGGAGCGGTCCCTTCTCCTGCGTGCCCCGGACGCCCCGTGGACCGATGCGGACGTGCCATTGCTGGACGAGGCGGCAAACCTGGTCGACGGCCCGCCCGAGCGGACGTACGGGCACGTCGTCGTCGACGAGGCGCAGGAACTGACCGCTATGCAGTGGCGGATGATCGTCCGCCGCTGCCCGGCGAGGGCGATGACGCTGGTGGGTGACTTCGCCCAGTCGGGCCCGGCCACGACGGCACGCGACTGGAAGGAAGCCCTGAGCCCGCATGTCGGGACGCGGTTCAGACTGCACGACCTGACGGTCAGTTACCGCACCACGCAGGAGATCCTGGAGAGCGTCCGGGACCTGCTCGCGCGGATCGCTCCGGACCAGCGGCCCACACGGTCACTGCGCAGCGGTGAGAGCCCGCGCACCGTGACCACACATGGGGACGGGTTGGTCACCGCCGTCGTGGAGGAACTGCGCGCCCAGAGCACCGCGCAGCCGGACGAACTCCTGGGAGTGATCTGCGCGGACACCCGGGTGAGCCAGTTGACGGCTCACGGCATCGCCGACCACGCACGCATCGTGCCCGCGTCCGAAGCACGTGGCCTCGAGTTCGACGGCGTCGTCGTCCTGAACCCCGAGGAGATCATCACGGCCCGCCCCGGCGGGGAGAGGGACCTGTACGTGGCCCTGACCCGGGCCACCAAGCGCCTGTGCACCATCACCACCCAGCCCGCATGATGGCGCGGCGCCCACATGGTCGCCGCGGGCGCACAGGTGCCCCAACGCGCCGTCAACGTGCGCACTGGTGCAGCCCTGGCCTCCCTGCTCAGCCTGATGTCCTGCCTTCCGGCGTGCGTCGTCCAACGAGAGAGCCGGCTACCGGGTCCCTGCAGACTGAGACCGACTGAGTCTGCGACCTGTTCTACCCGTCCGAGGGGTTCGCCTCGGACGGGTAAGGCTTGTGTACCGGTTCGCGGTTCGCTTCGGGCGAGCGTGAGTTCTGCCGACGAGGCCAGCGGGGCCGCCAGGCCGGCCTGAACATCAGTGCGCCGGTCAGTCGACGCCTTCGACGATGCGGAAGTCGCGCTCGACGGTGTCGGAAAGGACGACCAACGCCTCCTGGTATGCCGCGCTCTCGCGTGCCGCGACCGCCTGTTCAAAGGTGTCGAACTCGATCAGGACGGTGCGCTCGGCGATTCCGGCGTCGTGGGCGACGACCCGACCGCCGCGGGCGAGCACCCGCCCGCCCCCGGCCTGGACGGCCAGACCGGCCAGCTTGTTGTAGGCGGCTAGCTTCTCGGGGTCGGAAATGGTGCGGTAGACGCTGACCCAGTAGCCCTTGGCCATGGAAACCTCCTGTGTTCGGACAAGCGTGCCAGGCTTCGAGTCGACACTCAGATTGATCGGCCCCGGCGACGGATCACCGGGCACTTCAGAGGGCGGTTCGCAAGGGACTGGCTGATTGTGGTGTGCTGTCGAGATAAGACGATGTCTCAGTTGGCGATGGAGCCCTGCCTACAACTCGTACCAATTGCTCAGTTCACCAGGCATCCCTGTCTGGATGAAGTCGTGAACGATGTCCCGCCCAAGCCGTCCTCGCTCCACATCTGGCCAGCTCAGCGTGAAGTTGGAAAGGGCTCACTGCGCCGGGAACGGGGCACCCCAGGGCTCTTCCTCCAGGAGGGGCCCGTTGGCCAGGTAGCTGATGGTTCGTCGATGTCGGTGGTGGCCTGGAGCTGTTCCTGGCTCAGTCCGGCCTGTACGAGGGTCGGATTCAGGGCGCCGCCCGGTCATGGCTGCACTCGATCTGCTCGGGCGGCGCTGGACGCTGCGCATCCTGTGAGAACCGAGCCAAGCCCCGGCAGGCTTCCGGGAGTTGCAGCGCCGTTGTGAACGCATGTCATCGAGCGCGCTCAGCACCCGGTTGGGCGAGCTGACCGGCGCCCGCGTGCCCACTCTGCACGGCGACGCCTATCACCTCACCCAGCTTGGCGAGGACCTAGGTGCCGGCGGAGGTTCCGAGCGTGCCGTCAACCCAGGCCGCGCGGGCGTCAACCGGCAGAACCCCTCTCGGGCGTCCTGTCGTCCCCGGCGTCGGGATACGAAGTGCCGTCGGCGGGCCGCTCGTTGCGGTGCGCCGGTTGCGGGTCGAGCATCGCCGCCCAGCGCTCCGACCACTGGACGAGGGGGCCGAGCGCGAGGCAGGCATCCCGCCCCAGTGGAGTGAGCTCGTACCGGCTGTCGGGTAGTTGGTGAACCACGTGGGCATCCAGCAGTTCGGTGAGGCGCTGCCGCATCACGCTGGAGGACATGTCGTCGCACTGCTTCTGCAGGGGGCGGAACCCAAGGGGGCCCCCGCGCAGCTCCCAAATGATGCGCAGGCTCCACCGTCGTCCGAACAGGTCGAGTGCGGCCATGAGGGGGCGACCGGTGGTCGAACCACGAACTGGCTTGCCGGGTTTTGGGGTTGGCATGGCGTGGAGTCCAGCCTCCAAGATTGATGCTTCGGATTCCGAAACGCTACCATCGACGATCGCTTCGGAAAACGAAACGAAGGGGGCTGTCGTGGCAACCACCCACCCGCGTCGCCCCGCACCGTGCGCTGCGGAATCCCACAATCACCGTCGCCCCCTCGGAGATGGAGAGCAGATGACCACGACACAGTTTCCCTCGGCTGCGGGACGGGCCGCCGTCGCCGCCGCCCTGGCCGAGGACGCCTCGGGGAGAGACATCACCACCGCGTGGAGTGTTCCCGAAGACCTGGCGGCCACGGCCGAAGTCCGCACCCGGCAGAGCGGCATTGCCGCCGGCCTCCCCGTGGTCGCCGAGGTCTTCGCGCAGGTCGATCCCGAGGTTGAGATCGAGACCAGCGTCACCGACGGCGCCCGGCTGACCGAGGGCGACGTCCTGATGCGCCTGTCCGGTCCGGCGCGCAGCCTGATCACCGGCGAGCGCACGGCGCTGAACTTCCTGCAGCGCCTGTGCGGCATCGCGACACTGACCGACCGCTACGTCCAGGCCGTGGCCGCGACCAAGACCCGCATTCTGGACACCCGCAAGACGGCACCGGGACTGCGTGCCCTCGACAAGTACGCGGTGACCGTCGGCGGTGGCCGCAACCACCGGCTCGACCTCGCGGCGATGGTCCTGCTCAAGGAGAACCACATCGCCGCGGCGGGCGGGGTGACCGCAGCGATCGAGGCGGTTCGCCGCGGGATGGCGCGTACCGGGCAGACGGTGGAGGTCGATGTCGAGGTGCAGACCGTGGCAGAAGCCGCTGAGGCGCTCGATGCCGGGGCTCGCTGGATCATGCTCGACAACATGCCGTTGGCCGACATCGAGCAGGTGGTGAAGATCCGGGCCGGACGGGCCGACGCTCCCCGGATCCTGCTGGAGGCCTCGGGCACCGTCCGCCTGGACAGTGTCCGCGCCATCGCCGAAACGGGCGTCGACCTCATCTCGGTCGGAGCGTTGACACACAGCGCGCCCGCACTCGACCTGACGATGCTGCTGACCACCGGCCCGGTGCCATGCCCGAGGTAGCGATCGTCGACGCGTGTCAGCGACAGCGCAGGGGTGGCAGCCCGACCGCCATTCTTGACGACGCGCCGCTGACCGACGAGGAACGATGCCGTGTTCCCACGGAGTTGGGAACGTCGCATGCCGTCTTCCTCCGCGCAACCGGAACCGAGCGCGCCCATCCGTCGTACACCCTCCGGTTCTTCACCGCCGCAGGCGAACTGCCCGCCTGCGGCCACGGCACCGTCGCCGCCCTCGCGCTGCTCGCCGAACGTGAAGGCGGCGACGACTACTGCGCCGTCCTGCGGACGACCCACCGCAGTTTCGACGGCCGGGCCACCCGAAACGGTGACAGCCTGACAGCATCGTTCGATCCAGGCCCGGTCAGCCTGAGCGACGCCCAAGGGCCCGAACTGGAGGCGATCGCACACGGCCTCGGACTGCCCGAGGACGCAGTCGCCGGGGACGCCTGCGTGGCGTCGAACGGGCGGCCGAGGCTTCTGCTGCCCGTCTGGTCCCGCGCCGTGCTGGCCGAACTCACTCCGGACTTCACCCTGCTGCGCGCCGCCTGCGACCGCCACGGTCTGCTGGGCTGCTACGCCTACTCGCTCCCGGACCGGCACGGCCGGGCAGCAGCCCGGATGTTCGCGCCGTCGATCGGAGTCCCCGAGGACATCGCCAACGCCAACAGCACGGCCTGCCTGGCCGCGCACGCGGCCGGATCCGGTACGGACCGCCTCATCGTCGACATGGGCGACCACCTCGGCTGCCCGTCGACCATCACAGCAACCGTTCACCACGACGGCGTGGAGCACCGAATCCGGGTCGGCGGCCAAGCGACGATCGCGCGAACGGTCGTGCGCTGAGGCCTGCGGTACCCAGGGCAGGTCAGGCTGCGTGCCGAGCAGAGCCGCCCACGGGCTGTCGGCCGGTGCGGCCAGATCCAATTTCACAGCGGGCACAGCACGCACAGCGGGCACAGCACGCACAGCCGGCACGCGACACACGCGCGTGCCCTCGAACTGCGCGGAGCCCTCGGTCTGCAACGATCAGTCAGGCAGGAGGTCGCCCAACGACGGCAACAGTGACTCCAGATCGCTCGGCACCCCACTCGGCAGTTCGCTGGGGAACTGCGACGGCAGGGAGGGAATCCGGCTCGGGAACCTGCTGGGCAACTCGGTGGGGATGCTGAACGAGGGATCGGCCGAGCCGCTGGGGCTGGTGCCGCTGCCTCCGGACGGTTTGCCGTCCGGGGAGTCGCCGTCGGACACCATCAACACCACGGCGGCGACGGCTGCGACCGCCACCAGGACCGTCAGCAGGACGAAGAGGGGGTTCGGGCGCCTTCGCGGACCGCCACCGGAGTCGTAGCCCAGGGTGGGCGGTCCGAAGTCGCCCGGAGGCGGCATGTCACCCGGCGGTCCGGGCGGCTGGGGTGGTACGGGCGGCATGGCCATACCACCCAGAGTCTGCCTCGAACCGGTCACGGGGCGACCCCCGCGCGGGAGTTGGTACGGACTCATGCCATGGATCGCACGATTCCGGAGCATTCCACGCGGGGGCCGGTCACCGCAGTCCACGCGCGCAGCGGGCCACGCGCGTGTGCGTTCAGCCGCGCGCGCCCAGGAGGTGGTCCATGGCCAGCTGGTCGAGCTGCTCGAAGGCCATCCCGCGCGCGGCGGCCGCCTCCGCGTCGAACTCCTCGAAGGCCGTGCGGTCGGCGAGCAGTGCCTGCAGGCCGTCCGCCGCGGTGGCCTGTGCCAGCTCGTCCAGGCGGGAGGCACGCAGGGCCTCCTGGACCTCCGGGTCGGCGCGGAACGCCGCCGCCCGCTCCTTCAGGATGAGGTAGTTGCGCATGCAGCCCGCGGCCGACGCCCACACACCGTCGAGGTCCTCGGTCCGCGGCGGCTTGAAGTCGAAGTGGCGCGGGCCGTCGTACCCGGCGCTCTCCAGCAGGTCGACCAGCCAGAATGCCGAGCGCAGGTCACCGGCGCCGAAGCGCAGGTCCTGGTCGTACTTGATGCCGGACTGACCGTTGAGGTCGATGTGGAAGAGCTTGCCCGCCCACAGGGCCTGCGCGATGCCGTGCGGGAAGTTGAGCCCGGCCATCTGCTCGTGGCCCACCTCGGGGTTGACGCCGTAGAGCTCGGGGCGCTCCAGGCGCTCGATGAACGCGAGCGCGTGGCCGACGGTGGGCAGGAGGATGTCACCGCGCGGCTCGTTCGGCTTGGGCTCGATGGCGAAGCGCAGGTCGTAGCCCTGGGAGGTGACGTACTCGCCGAGGAGGTCGAAGGCCTCCTTCATGCGGTCGAGCGCGACGCGCACGTCCTTGGCGGCGCCGGACTCCGCGCCCTCGCGGCCGCCCCAGGCGACGTACGTCTTGGCGCCCAGCTCGACCGCGAGGTCGATGTTGCGGATCGTCTTGCGCAGGGCGTAGCGGCGCACGTCGCGGTCGTTGGCGGTGAACGCGCCGTCCTTGAAGACGGGGTGCGTGAACAGGTTGGTGGTGGCCATCGGGACCGTCATGCCGGTCGCGTCGAGCGCCTGGCGGAAGCGCTTGATGTGCGACTCGCGCTCGGAGTCCGAGGAGCCGAAGGGGATCAGGTCGTCGTCGTGGAAGGTCACCCCGTACGCGCCGAGCTCGGCCAGGCGCTGCACCGTCTCGACCGGGTCGAGGGCGCGGCGGGTGGCGTCGCCGAACGGGTCCCTTCCCTGCCAGCCGACGGTCCACAGGCCGAAGGTGAACCTGTGCTCGGGGGTGGGCTGGTAGCTCATGCCGCGGCTCCTTGCTGCTGACTATTTCGTCATGGCCGTTTACAAATTAGTATGCCGACGCAGCTCTGGGAAGGGACAAGATGTCCCCGAGGGGTGGGTTCCGTGTCGCAGCGACCCGGGACGGACGAAGAACAAGCAGGTCAGAGCCTGCGGAGCCGCGGAAAAAGGGAGAGCCCGATGTCAGCAGCCGAGGGTCCGCTCGTCGTCGGCGTGGACTCGTCCACCCAGTCCACCAAGGTGCTCGTCGTCGACGCGGCCACCGGGCAGGTCGTCGCGAGCGGTCAGGCCTCGCACACCGTGTCCTCCGGGGCCGGCCGGGAGAGCGACCCGCGCCAGTGGTGGGAGGCCCTGTGCGAGGCGCTGCGCCAGTGTGGTGACGCGGCGCACGAGGCCGCCGCGGTGTCGATCGGCGGGCAGCAGCACGGTCTCGTCACCCTCGACGAGCGGGGCGAGCCCGTGCGCCCCGCGTTGTTGTGGAACGACGTGCGCTCGGCGCCGCAGGCACGTCGGCTGATCGAGGAGCTGGGAGGCCCGAAGGCCTGGGCCGAACGCACGGGCAGTGTGCCCGGCGCGTCCTTCACGGTCACGAAGTGGGCCTGGCTGGCCGAGCACGAGCCGGAGGCGGTCCGCGCGACGAAGGCCGTGCGCCTCCCCCACGACTACCTGACCGAGCGCCTCACCGGTCAGGGCACGACCGACCGCGGCGACGCCTCGGGGACGGGCTGGTGGGCGTCCGGGACGGAGTCGTACGACGCCGAGATCCTCACCCATGTAGGGCTCGATCCGGCGCTGCTGCCCCGCGTGGTGCGGCCCGGCGAGGTGGCGGGCACCGTCCGCGACAGCCACGACCTGCCGTTCGCCAAGGGCACCCTGGTGGCCCCCGGCACCGGCGACAACGCCGCGGCCGCGCTGGGCCTGGGGCTGCGTCCCGGTACGCCCGTACTGAGCCTGGGCACGTCGGGCACGGTGTACGCCGTCTCCCAGCGGCGCCCCGCCGACCCGACCGGCACCGTGGCGGGCTTCGCGGACGCCTGCGGGGACTGGCTGCCGCTGGCCTGCACCCTGAACTGCACGCTCGCCGTGGACCGCGTCGCCACCCTGCTGGGCCTGGACCGCGAGGCCGTGGAGCCGACCGCCGGTGTCACCCTGTTGCCGTACCTCGACGGCGAACGCACCCCGAACCTGCCGAGCGCCTCGGGACTCCTGCACGGCCTGCGCCACGACACCTCCGCGGGCCAGCTCCTGCAGGCCGCCTACGACGGTGCCGTCCACTCGCTGCTCGGCGCGCTGGACCTGGTCCTCGACGAGGACGCGGACCGCTCGGCCCCGCTGCTGCTGATCGGCGGCGGCGCCCGCGGCACGGCCTGGCAGCAGACCGTACGGCGGCTGTCGGGGCGCCCCGTCCAGGTCCCGGAGGCCAAGGAGCTGGTCGCGCTGGGCGCCGCGGCCCAGGCCGCCGGCCTGCTGACCGGCGAGGATCCGGCCGCCGTCGCCCGTCGCTGGAACACCGCCCGGGGACCGGTCCTGGACGCCGTGGAACGGGACGAGGAGACGTTGGCCAGGATCGCCGGGGTACTCTCCGACGCGGCCCCGCTGCTGGAGCGGAGCACGGACGCCCACTGAGGACTCGACAGGCATGACCGCACCGCTGCACGAGAACAACTCGGCCGGTCACGGACGCGCGCTGCCCGACACCCAGCAGGGCATGCGCCGCCGCAACCTGGCGAGGGTGATGCACGCCGTCAGCGCCGAGGGGCCGCTCTCCCGTGCCGCGGTGGCCTCCCACATCGGGCTGACCCGGGCAGCGGTCTCCACCCTCGTCGACGAGCTCATACGCTCCGGCCTCCTGGAGGAACTGGGCCCCGAGCGGCCCGACAGGGTGGGCCGCCCGGGAGCGGCACGGCCCGGAAGAGTGGGCCGCCCGGGCTCGGCCCTGGCTGTCAGCGGGCACGGTCCCGCCGGGATCGGCGCCGAGGTCGGCGTCGACCACCTCGCGGTCTGCGCGGTCGACCTGCGCGGGGAGGTGCGGGCACGTGCCGTGCGGCACGGCACCAACCGCGGCCGCACCCCGGAACCGGTGATCGGGGAGCTCACCGACCTGGTGCGCCGGGTCGTCGCCGAGGCGGAGCGGGAGAAGTTGTGGCCGGCCGGGATCGCCGTGGCCGTGCCGGGTCTGGTGGCGCGCGACGCCCGGACCGTCGTACGCGCCCCGAACCTCGACTGGCACGACACCGACCTCGGCGCCCTGTTGCCCGTGGAGTTTCCGCTGACGGTGGACAACGAGGCCAACTTCGGCGGGCTCGCCGAACTCTGGCTCGGCGAGGACACCCCACGGGACTTCCTTCATGTGTCGGCCGAGATCGGTATCGGTGCGGCGATGGTCGTGGACGGTGCGCTGCTGCGCGGAACCCGGGGATTCGCGGGCGAGTTGGGGCATGTGCCGGTGCGGCCGGACGGGCCGGAGTGCGCGTGCGGCGGGCGCGGCTGCCTGGAGCAGTACGCCGGTGAGGAGGCGGTGCTGCGCGCCGCCGGTCTGGAGTTGGGCGAGGACCGCGTCGGACTGCTGGCGGGACGCGCCACCGACGGCGACGAGGACGTACGGCGCGCTCTGCACGAGGCCGGGACGGCGCTCGGCATCGCACTGACCGGGGCGGTGAACCTGCTGGACCCCGAGAGCGTTGTGCTCGGCGGTGCACTGGCCGGACTCGCGCCATGGCTGCTGCCGGCCCTGCGCGACGAACTGGCGCGGCGGACGGCGGGGCCGGCCTGCCCGGTCTCGGTGTCGCGACTGGGCTCCGAGGGGCCGCTCCTGGGGGCCGCGCACTCGGTCGTGCGGGCCGTGCTGGACGATCCGGCGGCGGTGGCGGCGGTCGCGGCGGACCGGTCCTGACCAGCCGTCAAAAGACGGCAAGGAAAACGGAGTCACCCATTCGGGTGGGCAAGTTGTCCACAAGCCCGTGGCTGTCCACGGAAACGCGCCGCTCCCGTCTGCGTGATCGGGGAGCGCCGTACCGTGATGCACACGAGACGCACCCGCTGTGCGCAGAACGGAGCCCATGTGATGAGCGACCCCAGCATGTCGACCGTCCGGTCCCGGATATCCCGACTCCCCTCGCCGTGCGTGACCTCCACCCCCGCCTCACCCCAGCACCGAAGGGACCCTCCATGGAACGAGCCAGGCCGCTCCCCAGCAGGCGACGGCTCCTGAAGGGCGCGGCACTCGCCGCCGTGCCGTACACGCTGCTCAACGGCACCCGGGCCGACGCACGGGCGGCGGTCGACTACCCGCTCGCCGAGTGGCAGCCCGCGACCCCCCTCAACTACACGCTGTCGGACCGCCCCACGGAGTACTCCGTGGACCGCGTCGTCATCCACGTCACGCAGACCACCTACGCCACGGCCCTGTCCATCTTCCAGGACCCCCAGAAGAAGGTGTCCGCGCACTACGTGGTCGGGTCCGCCGACGGGCACGTGGCGCAGTGCGTGCGGGAGGCCGACGTCGCCTGGCACGCGGGGAACTGGGACTACAACACACGCAGCGTCGGCATCGAGCACGAGGGGTGGGTGGACCAGCCGGCGTACTTCACCGACGTCATGTACGAGGAGTCGGCGAGACTCACGGCGTGGGTCTGCGACAGATACGGCATCCCCAAGGACAGGGAGCACATCATCGGCCACGTCGAGGTGCCGGGGACCGATCACACCGACCCCGGGCCGCTCTGGGACTGGGTGCGCTATCTGAGGATGGTCAACTTCGCCTGACCGTACCCGGAATCGGGGACACCGGCCGAAACGGTTGTCGGCACGGGCACCCGGCGTGACGATGTCCCCATCCGTATCGCTCCAGGAGGCCGAGTTGACCGATCCCTGGGTGGCCCTGGACCCCGGGGCCGACCCCGTCGAACGTACGCGGGCCCTGCGTCGCGCGCACGAGACGTTCACCGAGGTGGGCACCGTTCCGCGGCCGGTGCGTTCGGTGGTGGCCGCCTCGTGGCGGCGTTCCGCGCGGGCCGGCGTCGGGCCGGACGGCACCGCGAGCGTGGAGATCGCGGACGGTGACCTCGACGCCGTGCGCGCCGAGCATCCGCTGGCGCGGGTGATGCCGTTGTTCCGGGAACTCATGGGCACGTTCGCCTCCGACGGCGCGCATCTGCTCGCGGTGTGCGACGCGCACGGCCGACTGCTGTGGGTGGAGGGCCACCCCGCGACACGGCGGCAGGCGGGGCGGATGAACTTCGTCCCGGGCGCGCGGTGGGCGGAGTCCGCGGTCGGGACGAACGCTCCGGGTACGGCGGTCGCCGTCGGCCGCCCGGTGCAGGTGTTCACCGCCGAGCACTTCATCCGCCGGGTGCAGCCCTGGACGTGCGCGGCGGCGCCGGTGCACGATCCGCGAACGGGGCGAGTGCTCGGCGCCGTCGACGTCACCGGCGGAGACGGTCTGGCGCACCCGCACAGCCTGGGCTTCGTCCAGGCCGTGGCGCGCGCCGCGGAGGCTCACCTCGCGCTGCTCGCCCCGGAGCCGCCCGCCGTCGACGCGCCCGAGCTGACGGTGCTCGGACGCGACGAGGCGCTGCTTCTCTTCGGCGGCCACAAGATCCGGCTCAGCCGCAGGCACAGCGAGATCGTGGTGCTGCTGTCCCGCCATCCGGAGGGGCTGACCGGTGACGAGTTGCTGTGCGCGTTGTACGAGGACGAGTCGGTGACGCCGGTGACCCTGCGCGCCGAACTGGCCCGCCTGCGCGGGGTCCTGGGTCCGGGGCTGCTGGCCTCGCGGCCGTACCGGCTCACCGTGCCGGTCGAGTCGGACCTGACTGTCGTGGAGCGGCGTCTGGCGGCCGGGGCGGTGACGGCGGCCGCGGCGGCGTACGCCGGTCCTCTGCTGCCCGCCTCGCGGGCACCGGCCGTGGCTCGGATCCGCGACCGCCTCACCGACGGGCTGCGGGCCGCGCTGTTAGCCCGACGCGACCCCGACCTGCTGGCGGACTGGGCGCACGCGCCGTGGGGTGAGGACGACGTCGAGGTGTGGCGTGCGTTGGCGGCGGCGCGGCCGACGGCGACGGTACGGTCCCGGCTGGCCGCCCTGGAGTCCGAGCTGGCGGCCCCCTGGCCGCCCTGACGGCGGCGCAACGTGGTCGCAACGTCCGCTTCCCTAGCCTCGCCGCCGAGAGCTGCCCAACGGCGGGCAGCGCTGCTGAAGGAGGCAGACCGGCATGACACGTTACGCGGCGCCCGGCACCGAGGGCGCGATCGTCTCCTACCAGGCGCGCTATGACCACTTCATCGGCGGCGAGTACGTGCCTCCGGCCCGCGGACAGTACTTCGAGAACCCGAGCCCGGTGAACGGGCAGCCCTTCACCGAGGTCGCGCGCGGCACGGCGGAGGACGTGGAGGCTGCGCTCGACGCGGCGCACGCGGCGGCGCCCGGCTGGGGCCGCAAGTCCGCCTCCGAACGCTCGGACGTCCTTCTCAAGATCGCCGACCGCATGGAGGCGAACCTGGAGGCACTGGCGGTCGCCGAAAGCTGGGAGAACGGCAAGCCGGTCCGGGAGACGCTGGCGGCCGACATCCCGCTCGCCATCGACCACTTCCGGTACTTCGCGGGCGCGATCCGCGCGCAGGAGGGCTCGCTGGGCGAGGTCGACGACGACACGGTGGCGTACCACTTCCACGAGCCGCTCGGCGTGGTCGCGCAGATCATCCCGTGGAACTTCCCCATCCTGATGGCGACGTGGAAGCTCGCCCCGGCGATCGCGGCGGGCAACGCGGTCGTCCTCAAGCCCGCCGAGCAGACGCCGGTGTCCATCCACTACTGGATGAGCCTGGTCGCGGACCTGCTTCCGCCGGGCGTGGTGAACATCGTCAACGGCTTCGGCCCGGAGGCCGGCAAACCGCTCGCCTCCAGCCCGCGGGTGGCGAAGGTCGCCTTCACCGGCGAGACGTCGACCGGGCGGTTGATCATGCAGTACGCCGCGGAGAACCTCAAGCCGGTCACGCTGGAGCTCGGCGGCAAGTCGCCGAACATCTTCTTCGACGACGTGTGGGAGAAGGACGACGACCTGCGCGACAAGGCGCTCGAGGGCTTCACCATGTTCGCCCTCAACCAGGGCGAGGTGTGCACCTGCCCGTCCCGAGGCCTGATCCAGCGAGGCAACTACGGCGACTTCCTCCAGGCGGCCGTCGCCCGCACCGAACTGATCAAGCCCGGCCACCCCCTCGACACCGACACGATGATCGGCGCGCAGGCCTCCGGCGAGCAGCTCGCGAAGATCCTCTCCTACCTCGACATCGGCCGCAAGGAAGGCGCCAAGGTCCTCACCGGCGGTGAACGCCTCGACTACGACGGAGAGTTGAAAGGCGGCTACTACGTCCAGCCGACCATCTTCGAGGGCGACAACCGCATGCGGATCTTCCAGGAGGAGATCTTCGGGCCGGTGGTCTCCGTGACCTCCTTCGACGACTTCGACGACGCCATCAAGATCGCCAACGACACGTCGTACGGCCTCGGCGCGGGCGTCTGGACCCGCGACATCAACACCGCCTACCGAGCGGGCCGCTCCATCCAGGCCGGCCGCGTCTGGACCAACTGCTACCACGCCTACCCGGCACATGCCGCCTTCGGCGGCTACAAGCAGTCGGGGATCGGCCGGGAGACGCACAAGATGATGCTGGAGCACTATCAGCAGACGAAGAACCTCCTGGTGTCGTACTCACCGAAGAAGCTGGGCTTCTTCTAGAGGCACGAAAAAAGGCGCCTGAGCTGGGCTTTTGCCCGCCAGGCGCCTTCCCCTCGGCCGGCCCAGCGCAAGGGCCGACTTACGTCATAACTCCCATGGACCGCAGGGCCGCCGGGCACCGCCAGGCATGTTCTGAAACTCCTGGCTCGCCGGATCCAGCACCTGACCGTGGAGATCGACGATCTGAACAAGCGCATAGCCGAGGGTGTCGAGGCCAGCGTTCCCGGCCTGCTCGACGTGGCCGGCGTCGGCCCGGACAGCGCCGCCGCCCTCCTGATCTCGGCCGGCGACAACCCCGAGCGCCTCATCAACGAGGCGGCCTTCGCCGCCCTATGCGGCACCAGCCCTGTCGAGGCGTCCTCCGGCAAGACCCAGAGACGTCGCCTCAACCGCGGAGGCGATCGCCAGGCCAACGCCGCCCTCTACCGAATCGTCCTCAGCCGCCTGCGCTGGGACGACCGCTCCCAGGACTACCTACGGCCACGGCTGGCCGAGGGCAAAACGCGCCGAGAGATCATCCGTTGCCTGAAGCGGTACGTCGCGCGCGAGATCTACCGGCTGATCATCCCCATCAGAACGGCTGTTGCCCACGGGGCCCGGCTGGAGCCGTGAGTTGACATCCATAGGGGCATCAACCTGAAGGCCGCGGTCTCCCGGGTGCTGAGCTCGCGCTCCCGCGTGGAGAACGACCGGTGGACCGCGTTCCGGTCGCACTACGGCATCGAAAGCATGTACTGCCGCCCGGGACTCGAAGGCGCACACGAAAAGGGTGGGGTGGAGGGGCAGATCGGCTGGTTCCGCCGCAATCACATGGTCCCCGTCCCCGAGGTCGCCTCCCTCGCCGAGCTCAACGCGATGATCGAGCAGTGGGACGAGGAGGACGAACGGCGCCGGATCGGCTCCCGGCCACGGCCGGTGAGCGAGTACTTCGCCGTCGAACAGCCGCTGCTGCAGCCGTTACCGGACGAACCCTTTGAGACGGGACGGCTGTTCAGCCTGCGGGTGGATCGCTCCAGCCAAGTCAGTGTCCGCACCAATCGCTACTCCGTGCCGGTGCGGCTGATCGGGCGGACGGTGAGAGCGATACTGCACGCGTCCGAGCTGGTGGTCTACGACGGCCAGCGGGAGGTCGCCCGTCATGAACGGCTGATCGCCAAGGGGAAGGCCCGGCTGGATCTGGACCACTACCTGGAAGCCCTGGTCCGCAAGCCCGGAGCGTTTCCCGGGGCCACCGCCCTCGAACAGGCGCGTTCCGCAGGGAAGTTCACGCCCGTCCATGACGCCTGGTGGGAGGCGGCGAAGGCTTCACACGGCGAGCGGGACGGCACCCGGGCCCTGGTCGAGGTCCTGCTGATGGGCCGCCACGTTCCCCATGAGCACCTGGTCGCCGGGCTTGCCTCCGCGCTCAGGGCCGGCGCGCTGACCGCGGACGCCGTCGCCCTGGAGGCACGGAAGGCTGCCGAAGCCGACGAGGTCGCGGCTCCGGTTGTCCTTGCGGAGCCGGAACGGACGAACGTGACCTCGCTGACCGAACGGCGGCTGGCCCAGCTGCCGCCCGACACCCGGCCGCTGCCCTCGGTCGCGGCCTACGACCAGCTGCTGCGAGCCCGGCAGCCGGCCGACCGCCCCGCCATCCAGGGAGAGATGCCGTGACACTCAAACGCCACCGTGGGCTGACCGAACAGGCCGCGACCGCCGCCGTCGACCAGGCATGCCGCATGCTGCGGCTGCCCACTATCCGGGCCCAGTTCCCCGACCTGGCCGAAGCCGCCGCCCGCGACCAGATGTCCTATCGCGGCTTCCTCGCCGAACTGCTGATGGCCGAGTGCGACGACCGGGCCCGCCGCCGCTCCGAACGGCGCATCAAGGCGGCGCAGTTCCCGCGGGAGAAGTCGCTGCGGGCCTTCGACTTCGAGGCCAACGGGAACGTCGACGCAGCCGTCATTCACACTCTGGCGACCTGCGAGTGGGTCAAGAAGGGCCTGCCGCTCTGCCTGATCGGCGACTCGGGCACCGGCAAGTCCCACCTGTTGATCGCGCTCGGCACCGAGGCCGCCATGGCCGGCTTCCGGGTCCGCTACACACTTGCCACCAAGCTGGTCAACGAGTTGGTCGAGGCGGCGGACGAGAAGGTCCTGACCAAGACCATCGCCCGCTACGGACGCGTCGATCTCCTCTGCATAGACGAACTCGGCTACATGGAGCTGGACCGCAGGGGCGCTGAGCTGCTGTTCCAGGTGCTCACCGAACGCGAGGAAAAGAACAGCGTCGCCATCGCCTCCAACGAGTCTTTCGGCGGCTGGACCAGGACGTTCACGGATCCGCGGCTCTGCGCGGCCATCGTCGACCGTCTCACCTTCGGCGGGAACATCATCGAGACCGGCACCGAATCCTACCGACTCGCCAGCACCAGGGCGGCCCGAGGGCAGGACGTCGCCGCGAGCTGATCACTTCTGGCGCACCGCCGTGACCGGCCCTTTCTCGCAGGCTTGAGTGTGCAGTCAGACGGCTCGCCTGGCTCTACAGGTCGGCCACGAGAAGCCGGTAGCCGGCATCGAGGGCTTCGCGGTCGAGCAGGTCGGCATGGCGTTGGTGCCACCGGCCGGAGGACAGGTCGTCTGACAGCCGGGCCAAGCCCGGCTGGAGGACTTCGTCGCTGGTTTGGGCGAACAGCGAGATACCGGCCCGCACTTCCGGGTCGAGGTATGCCTCGGGTCGGCGCCAGAAGGCGGCGAGGAATCCGTCGGTGCAGTCGTGCGGGATGGGGACGGTTTCGATGCGGGCGCCTCCCAGGAGCCTGGCCAAGCGGTCGACCGTGACGGCTCGTGTGTTGTCGAACGCGGCTGCTTCGGGCAGGTACTCCTCCAGCAGCCAGAACCTGTGGTTGATGTCGGGGTCGAAGGTGAGGACGACGATCCGTTGCCGGGCGATGCGGAGGAGTTCGCCGATGCCGGCTTCCAGGTCGCTCCAGTGGTGCACGGTCAGGAGGGCCATCGCCGCATCGGCCGAGTCGTCGGCGAGAGGGATTGACTCCGCGGATGCTTCCAGGGCCGGTGCGGATCCGGCTGGGCGCTGGGCGATCATCACTGAGCTGGGTTCAACAGCCAGCACCGTGTGTGACGGTTCGTAGGAGCCGGTGCCGGCTCCTACGTTGATCACAGTGGTGGCACCATCGAGGGCTTGATGGATCCTGGCGGCGATTCGGGGGTCCGGTCGCCGGGTGTCAGCGTAGGTCGCACCGATGCTGTTGTAAGTCGCCACACCGCACAGTATGCGCTTCCCGCTGACACCGGGAAGAGCTCGCGGCGTTGTCAGTTCTCATCGACATTTTCGAGCTGTCTGATCGCCAACTGTTACCCGAAACCGTCGACAAACGTTGCCCGCTTCCACCGACGAAACCAAACGTCTCCCCGGCGGGATAGAAGCGGACGATGTCGACCCCGGCCTCGCGCTCGTCGTCGCGGAGCCCATGCCGCCGACGCTGAACGCCAGCTCCTTCTTGCGGCCGGCCACCATCGCGTGCAGGGCGTCCTCGTCCTCGGTGAACGCCACCTCGGCGCCCCGGCAGATGTCGAAGTCGGCGCGCGTGCGGCCGGCGGCGGCGAGTCCAGCGTCACGCGCACGGCATCACCCGCATCTTTCGTCGCCGTCTTCCCATTCAGGTTCCGGCACGGGCTCCTGGCGGGGGCTTCTCACTTCGGACAGTCGCCGGGTTCTACCACGTTGCGGCGCGATGGGGCGTCACCTCCACCTCTGCAGCCCGTCAGAACCCACTCACGCGACACCTCGATGTTGAGAGGGCTTCCGAGAACGGCGACCCCCGGATGCGATCGCCTCCAGAGCTCTCACAGAACGCTCACCACTGGGCCGTACCCGAGAAGCGAGGAAGCCGCCGGAGAGCAGGTCGATCGGGGTGATCGCGCTCTTCATCAGTGCCTCCCTGCCCGCCGCCGGGCCGGGACCCGAGGTCGATCCGATACCCCCCGTGGTATGTTCAATACCCCTGGGGGTATTCAATGAAGGAGAAAGTGATGTTGACGAGTCCGGGACTGTCGCGCTCATACGCCGGCAAGCCGTTCGACGATGTGATGGAGCGGACTCGGGCCGCTTTGGCGGAGTGCGGGTTCGGGGTGCTGACCGAGATCGACGTACAGGGAACGCTGCGGGAGAAACTCGGCGTCGCGTGGGAGCGGTACGTGATTCTGGGTGCGTGCAATCCGCCTCTGGCCCACCGTGCGCTGGAGGCGACCCGGCAGATCGGACTGCTGCTGCCGTGCAACGTGGTGGTACGGCAGGACGCTGCGGATCCCTCGGTGACCGTGGTCGAGGCGGTCAATCCGGCTGTCATGGCCGAAGTCACCGACGCCCCGGGTGTGGCGGCCGTCGCGCAGGAGGCCGCGGAGCGCCTGGAGGCTGCTCTGGCGCTGTTGGACGAGGAACTCGGGTGCGGGATGCGTGAGTTCTGATGTGTCAGGCGAAGAAGTGCCGCACCTGTGGCAAGACCACATGGGCCGGATGCGGGATGCACGTGGCCCAGGTCAAGGCAGCCGTACCGGCCGGTCAGTGGTGTGACGGCCATCCGCGGGAAGCCCGGCCCCACTCCGTGCGGTGGTGGCCGTGGAAGGGCCGCAGCCCCCGCTCTTGACCTCCGGCCCTGCGGTTCCCCTCGCCGGGCGTTGCCGCCCGTACCGGTAGCGGCGCACAGACGGAACCACCACGTCGCCGACGAGTGTGTTCGGCGTGCCAGCAACGATGAAAGGCTGACAGCTCTGTCATGGTGACCTCACCCGAAACCGTCCGACATACGTCTCCTCCCCCTCGTCCCCCGGGCGGCTTGCTCGGCCGCTGGGGCGTCGCGATGGCCACCCGTGCCCGCTGGGTGTTCTTGGCGTGGGGCATCGTCGTCATCGCCCTGGGCTCCCTGGCACCCAGCGTTTTCTCCTCACTGGCGGGTGCCGGCTGGCAAGCCAATGGCTCCGAGTCGGTGAAGGTGCGTGAACTGGCCCGCGAGCACTTCGGCGGCCAGGGGTCCACCGCGCTGCAAGTCGTCGTCCACTCCGAATGATTCACCGCCGACGCCCCCGCCATGAGCGAGGTGACAACCCAGGTCACCCGAATGCTCCACCAGGACGACCGCATCGCCTCGGTGGTTCCGCCGCAGCCGGGGGCTACGATCAGCCGGGACGGCCACACCGCCATCGTGCTCGGCGGGGCGGGTGCCGACAGCGACGAGATGGTCCGCGCGGTGGACGATCTCAAGGACCGTCTCACCGGCCTGTCCACCGATGACGTCCAGGTCAGCCCGACCGGCGCCTCCGCGCTGTGGAGCGACTTCAACGAGGCCAACCACGACACGATGATCAAAGCCGAGATGCTGTCCTGGCCGGTGACGCTGGCCATCATGGTCCTCGCGTTCGGCTCCCTGGTCGCCGCCGGCCTTCCGCTGCTCCTCACCCTGGCCGGCCTGGTCGCCTCGGCGGGCGGACTGGTCCTGCTGAACGAGGTCACGCCCATCTCGGTATGGGCGATGAACTTCGCCATGATGTTCGCCCTCGCCCTGGGCATCGACTACGCCCTGTTCCTCGTCGTACGCTTCCGCGCCGGCCTGCGCCGCCACGGCGACCCGCTGGCGGCCGTCGCCGAGACCTTGCAGACCGCGGGCAAAGCGGTCCTGTTGTCCGGGCTGACCGTGCTGGTGAGCCTGTCGGCGGTACTCCTCGTACCGGCGCCCGCGGTACGGACGATGACGGTGGGCATCATGCTCGCGGTGGTCTTCGTCCTGGTCGCGACCCTCACCCTGCTGCCAGTGGTACTGGCCAAGCTCGGACACCGCGTGAACGCGGCCTCCCTGCCGTGGTCCAGGAAGCAGGAGCACCGTTCCCCGGCCTTCGCCCGCTGGGGCGAGCTGCTCCACCGCAGGCCCTGGCCCTTCGCCGCCGGCGCCTTGGCCGTGCTGGTGCTCCTGAGCGTGCCGGTCCTCGGGCTGAAGGTAGGCATGCCCTCCATCCAGGTCGTCCCTGAGGACGCACCCGTACGCCAGGGCTACGCGACCGTCCAGCAGGCGATGGGCAAGGGTGCCCCGGGCATGCTGCAGATCGTCACCCCGAGCGACAGCGCCGACTCCGTGCTGCGCACGGCCCGGGACACTCCGAGCGTGGCCGCGGTGATGGCGGCGCAGCCCGCCGCCGACCACAGCGACTACAGCGACTACAGCGACTACAGCGACTACAGCGACTACAGCATGATCCAGGTCATGCCCGCCGACGACCCCTCCAGCCCCCGCCTGGCACACACCCTCGACCAGCTCCGCACCGACCTGCCCTCCGGGGCGCTCGTCGGCGGGGCCGCCGCGGAGAACCTCGACCTGCAGACCGCGCTTGATGACTACCTCCCCCTGGTCGTCGGCGTCATCCTGACCCTGGGCTTCCTGCTCCTGCTCGTCGCGCTGCAGGCACCGCTGATCGCCCTGCTCGGCACGGTGGTCAGCCTGCTGTCCACGACCGCGGCGTTCGGCACCGCCAAGCTGATCTTCCAGGACGGGCACGGCGCCGGTCTGCTCGGATTCACCCCGCAGGGGTTCCTCGACGGCTGGGCACCGGTGTTCTTCTTCGCGATGATCTTCGCCATCGCCATGGACTACACCGTCTTCCTGCTCTCGGCCGCCAAGGAGCACTACGAGACGACCGGCACAGCGCGTGCGGCGCATGTCGAGGGCCTCGCCCACTCGGGCCGTGTGATCCTCGCAGCCGCCGGCGTCATGGTGGCCGTGTTCTTCACCTTCGCCCTGGCCGACCCCCTGCCGCCCAAGGAAATGGGGATCATCCTCGGCATCGCCGTCCTGCTCGACGCACTGCTGATCCGGCTGGTGCTGCTGCCGGTCCTGCTCCGGATCACCGGACACAGCGCCTGGCGCAGCCCGGCCTGGCTGCGCCGGATCCTCCCCGACATCAGCTTCGCGCACGACTGAACCCACCTGGGCCCGGTGATGAGGACCAAGGCCCGGCATACCCACCGGGGTATGATGACCGCCGGCATCGAACAAGGAGCACAGGCATGATCGGCGACCAGGACACCGTCACCCAGGTACGCAACCGTCTGCGCCGGGCCCAGGGACAGCTCGCCGGCGTCATCGCCATGATCGACGAAGGCCGCGACTGCAAGGACGTCGTCACCCAGCTCGCTGCCGTGTCCCGCGCTCTCGACCGCGCCGGATTCAAAATCATCGCCAGCGGCCTGCGTGAATGCGTCACCGCAGACGGTTCCACCGACGCCCCGCCGCTGTCCGAGGAAGAGCTGGAAAAGCTCTTCCTGACACTCGCCTGACCTGGCACCACGCCGAGCGCCAGCTCGACGCAGACGCCCCCCGCCCTGCAGGGACGTGATGGCCGGCGTCCGCCGCACCCCGTCGCCCGGCCCCTGTCGTCCACGAAACGGGGGCCCGCGCCGAGAAGAGCAGGGTGAGGTTCAGGCTGTTCCCGTGCGGGTGCAGACAGACGACAGCCATGCTGCAACCCATGCCACCACGCCGGGTCAGCCGATACCTCTTGTTGAGGATGCGGACATGCTCGTTGAGCAGAGCGAGTTGCTCGGCGAAGAGCATGGTGGTCAGCTACGCGCCCGCGACCGTGCCCGGGGCCGCGGTCAGCAGGTGGGTGCGCAGACGCTCCATGAGCACGTCTGGACGGGTGCGTCCTGAGTATCCGTGTCGACCGGTGAACGCTTTCATCCGCTCGGGACCGACGCGACGGGCCTGCGCAGGGGTGGGATAGTCCCGTAGAAACGCCAGGCTCCAAAGGGCCGGCCTGTATCGAAATGGATCACTACGTTTGGGGCGTGAGAGGCGTAGCGCCAGTGCTGGGGAGGTCGCCCTGTTGTTCGGGTCGCGGACCGGTTTCGGTTTGGAGTCCCACGTTGGACACGACCCGTGGCGTGCCGCGTGAGGTCGACTCCCCGCGTTGTCAGTGACGGCAGAGATGATGCGCTGCATGACTGATGAGCGATACTCCCGGCTTGCCGCCGAGCACCTTCCCGGCGACCTTGCCCAGCGCTGGACAGCGCTTCTGCGGCCTTGCATACGCCTTCGTCGGGCAGCGGACGGCGAGCAGACCGTGGCTGCCCTCGGCGGGAACCCGGAACTTCCGGCAGGGGTCGGCTGGCCGGAGTGGCCCGGACACGGACCACTGTCCTTCGTCGCTTCGGTGCGGTGTGCCGCACTCCCCCGCGAAGGGCTTGCCGAGCAGTTCCCGCAGGAGGGGATCCTGCTCTTCTTCTTTTTCGACGGTCAGGTCGACGAAGACGTCTTCGTTTCGGCCGACGACCCCGAAACCTGGGCGGGGGCTCAGGTGTTGTACGTCCCGGAGAACACCCCCGTCGTCCCGACAGAGGCGCCCCCGGAGTTGGAAGCGTTCTCACAGGTGGAGTTGTCCGCAGACACGGAGCAAAGCGCCCCAGACCTGTGGCTGCCCCAGGTCCGGCAGGCCCTGCTCGGCGATACCCGGCACTGGCCTCACCCTCGTGAGACCCCGGCTGAGCTCAAGTCATTCCTCCGTGCCTTCGGTCGCCTGCGCACCCGGATCGGTCACCAGGTCAGCGGCCACGCCGTGCCCGTTCAGGGGCCGGCGGAGTACGACATCGCGAACGCGACGCTCGGCGGCATGCATGCGTGGGGCGACCAGCCCCGGGACCAGGAAGCCGAGCGCTGGGTACTGCTCGCCCAGTTCGACAGCGACGGAGACGCCAAGATGGTGTGGGGCGAACAGGGCACTCTCTACTGGCTCATTCGCCCCGAGGACCTCGCCGCCCTACGCTTCGACCAGGCCCGGCTCACCGTGCAGGGCTAGTGCGTGGACCGGGAAGGTTCGCCGGTTTGACAGGCGTGACGAGGGCCGGACTGGCGGAGGAATACGTACTCCCCACGAGAGTTGGCCTTCCGGATCCAGCTCGAGCTCATCGTTTTCTCTGTGTCACGCGATGGCGGTGGGCCGCATCAGCACTCTCCGCGCCACCTCACGGACTTGATGGTGATGTTGGTCCAGTGGTGCTCGTACTGGCCGCTACCGGGAGCGTAATGGATGCAGATGGAGTAGCTGATGCCGTTCGCCTCGTAGCCGAGCTGGACGTGGTCGGCACCGGGGTCGGGGTAACCGTTGTTGAAGGTGGACTGGACGTTGTGGATGGTGCCGGACCAGTTGCCCTGGGTTGCAAGGAGCAGCCGACCGGTCTCCCAGTCTCCGGAGTACGCACAGAAGGCACCCCTGGGACAGGTGGGATGGGAGACGTCGGCCGAGGCCGGGGCGGACACCCCGACGGATGCGGCGAGTGCACATGCTGCGGCGAGGATGCCGAGACTGCGACCACGCATAAGTGTTTCCCCCTGAGATCGTGACTTGGCGATGGAGCGCCGGGGTGAAGGGGCAGTCATCGACCGTCCTCCCGGCGGCTGTGCCATGAGTTCGGCACCAGACTGTGCCTGGTCCTGCCCGCGGTGGTGCCGACGCGAAAGTACCGCTTTCCCGACGAAGTTCGGTGCATCGCTCGTTGGTCACCTTAGGCTCGGGCTGGGGGCCGGGGGCACCAATGCGCGCACTGTGACTCGCCAGTTCGTGCACTCTGCGCACCGCGGGAGCAAGGTGCCCGTCCAAGTGAAGGGGGCTACATTGACGGACCGTGCAGGTCGGAAGAACAAGGTCAAGCTGTACTTCACCCCGACCAACGCCTCCTGGGCCAACCCGATCGAGGCGCACTTCGGACCGCTCGGGCGGTGCACACTGGCCAACCCCAACCACCCGAACCACACTGTCCAGACCCGTCGGCTGCACGGCTACTTGCGCTGGCGCAACGCCAATGCGAGACAGGGCCGTTGAATTGACACCCCCACCGCCCTGACAGCCGTTCGGGCACTCCGGCTCGCCACCTCTTACGGTCATCCTCAGGAAGAGCTGCGGCGGGCTTTCAGCGGGTGATCGAGATTGCGAAGGGCGCGAATCCGCTGGATCGGATCACGTGTGGTACGAACAGGATCGCGGCCTCGGCGGCCCGCGCGGTCTCGATCCCGCCGAGGTCCGTGATCCACTCCTGCTGCCAGCTGAGGTCGGCGAGAAGCCCGCGTACGACCTGCTTGGCCCCCGGGTCCTTGCCGGAGAGGAAGGCGGTCGGTGTCTGGGTGAGCGCGGCGGGCGCGGTCATCACCGTGTAGAGCATCGTGTTGAGCGTCTTGACGACGCGCGTGTCGGGGAGAGCTTCTTGAAGTTGCTCCGCGAGGCTCGAGCCGGGGTAGAGCAGCTCGGCCGGTAGTCCGTCCGGTCCGTCGACCGTGGCGTTGGAGACGTCTACGAGAATCTTGCCCTGCAGTTCCTCGCGCAGCGCGATGAGCCGCTCCAGCGAGCCGGCGCCCGGCGTGGCGTTGATGATGATCCGCGCTGTCCGGGCGGCGTCGGCGGCAGAGCCTGGTGAGCGGTCCGCCACGGTCACCTCGTGCCCGGCGCGGGTGAGGGCCAGGGTGAGGCTGCCGCCGACGCGGCCCTTTCCGAGAACGGCGATCATGGTCATGCTGATGTGGTCCTTCCGGTGCTTGTGGTTCTCGTGGGAGTCAGCGGGAGAGAGTGGTGACGGCTTCCGTGTGCACGCCGGGCGCGGCGGCCAGGAAGCTCTCGCTCTCCGGGGTCCAGGGGCGGCCCTCGGCGTCGGATATCCGCCCGCCGGCCTCGGTGACGAGCAGCGCCCCGGGAAGCAGGTCCGCGCGGGCGCCGGCGAACTGCCAGAACGCGTCGATCCGGCCGGCGGCCACGTTCAGCAGGTGCAAGGTGGCGGGCACGGATGTCCGCACCACGAGCGCGTCGAAGAGCATCGCGGTGATCGAGGAGCCGATGCGCCGCACGACCTTCTCGTCCTCGTCCGGCCTGGCCTGGCTCGTGGCGACGAGGCTCAGGCCGAGGTCCGTCGTCCGGGACACGTGCAGCGGGCGGCCGTCGAGGTGGGCGCCGGCGCCGGCGAGTGCGGTGTAGGTCTCACCGGTCAACGGCAGGTGAACCGCGGTGAGCACCGGCTGGTTGTCGCGCACGAGAGTGGCGGTCACCGCCCACTCCGGCAGGGCGTGCAGATGGTTGACGTTGCCCTCGGCCGGATCCAGGACCCACCATTCGCCGGGAGGCAGGGCCCCGCCCGCGAGCTCGTCCTCCACCACGCGGGCGTCCGGGCGCAGGAGGGTGAGGCGGGGGCGCAGGACATCGAGGACCACGTCGTCGTTGGCGGCGAGCGCGCGCATCAGCTCTTCGCGGGTCTGGTAGCGGACCACGTCGCCGAAACGCTCCCGCAGCGCCGAAGCCGCCGCGCGTACGGCGACGGCGGTCTGCGCGAGCAGGTCGGCGTCGGACGCGGAGCCGGCGGTGGCGGTGGCGGCAATTCCGGTGGTCTGAATCGACTCGGGCATGGCGGTGCTCCCATCTGAGCAGGGGGGATGGCGAGGCGGACCAGGCGAAACCGTGGTTCTTTCGTGCCCGCATCTCGAAGGTAGGAGGGCCCATCATTAACTGCAAGTGCATGTAAAGCACGGCTAGGATGACTCTCATGCAACTGGATTTGAACCTCCTCGCCGCCCTCGATGCGCTCCTGGAGGAAGGCAGCGTGGCCGGAGCTGCCGAGCGCCTGCACGTCACCGCCCCCGCGATGAGTCGAAGCCTCGGCCGGATCCGGCGCACGACAGGGGATCAGATCCTGGTGCGTACCGGGCGCACGATGACCCCGACGCCGTACGCGATCTCCGTCCGGGAACAGGTGCACGAGCTGCTGCAGCAGGTCCAGGGCGTGCTGGCACCCAGCCGCGAACTCGACCTCACGACGCTCGATCGCACCTTCACACTCCGCTGGCACGATGCACTCGTCGCCCTCAGTGGCCCCGCGCTTCTCACGGCCGTACGCAAGCAGGCGCCGGGCGTGCGTTTGCGCTTCATCGCGGAATCGAGCACCGACACCCCCGAGCTGCGTCGCGGCGAGATCGACCTGGAGGCGAACGCGAACCGCCCGACCGCACCCGACATTCGCGCCGAACGGGTGGCTGAGACCCAGCACGTCATCGTCGTGCGGCGAGGGCACCCGCTCACCCGAGTCAAGGCTGTCACCGCCGCGCGGTACGCCGCGGCCGAGCACATCACCGTCTCGCGGCGCGGAAGGCTCGGCAACGCCCTCGACGACGCTCTCGCGCGGCTCGGCCTCACCCGACGGGTAGTGGCGACCGCGCCCACCGAAGGGGCCGCGTTCGAGTTCGTGCGCGGCTCCGACCTCCTCGTCACAGCCCCCGAATCGACGACGCGTGCAGCGGCCACGGTTCTGGGTCTGACCCTGCTCCCACTGCCGGTCGACCTGCCTCCGGCCGCGGTGTACCTGTCATGGCATCAGCGCTATGACACCGACCCCGCACACGTCTGGCTACGCGATCTGGCGCGGACCGCGTTGGCGCCCCGACGTAACCCAGACCTTTAAAGATCTCCAGACGGGGCCCGCCGCGCCGTTGCGGCTTTCGTTTCGATCATCGAGCGGACCATTCGCACGGAGGTACCTCGCCGGTCCCCCGCTCGGCCTCCCCCGTCCCCTCCTCCCCGTCCATACGCCCGCTAGCGTACGGTCCGCCGAACACGAGGTCCTCAGGGAACCATTCCCTCGATCGAGGCCGCCGCCCAGTACGCGATCTCCGCCGACTTCGTCCAGGGGATCGCCGGCCAGGAGGGGGCGGACGCCTTCATCAACACCCACGCCTACCAGGGCGCCGTCTACAGCCATCTCCGCGCCCTCAAGGCGGACCCGTCGGCGCCCCCCTGCTGATGGGCACCGCCGGAGTGCAACGCCACATCGAGATCTTCGGCAACGCCCACCGCGCACTCGCTCAACGCCTCATCGACGGCACGTGGAAGGCGATGTAGCGGGGGACCGAGAGTCCCGGCGCAGTGGATCAGGGGTCGCGTTCCGGGGAGGCCTGGAAACAGCGCTTGGGCAAGGTCGGGGTCGTCCACCGACGGAATCTCCGCACGCGCGCGGCGCCGACCGGTCAACTGCCTGGTGAACGAGCCGATCAGGCCCGTCTGTCATCGCAGCCCCGGCAGGCTGCGCAGCTCCCCGATCCGGAAGATCCGCGCAAAGAGCAGGAACAGCAGGAGCATTGCGGCGCCGCCCGCGGTCAACGCAAGCGCCGGTGCCCAAGTGGCTGTTGCCAGGCTCTGACCGCAGAAGCGGGTGACGAGCCAACCGGCGCCCCCGGCAGCGGTGGCGGCCGCGGTCAGCTTCGCGTAGGTGCGACAGATACGCCGACCGTCCAGCAGCCCCTCCGTGCGTCGCCGCAAGCGCAAGGCGGTCAGCAGCAGGCCGATCGCGTAGGACAGAGCGTAGGCGGCAGCCATGCCCGTGACCGCCCAGCGCGGGGACAACAGGAGGTGGCAGGCGGTGGCGAGCACGATGTTGATGCCACTGATCCACAACGCCATCCGGAACGGCGTGCGGGTGTCTTCGAAGGCGTAGAAGCCCCGCAGCAGGAGGTACTGGGCCGAGAACGGGATCAGTCCCAAGCCGAAGGCTTGCAGCATGTGGCCCAGGGGGGCAGTGGCCGCGGCGCCGGCGGGGCCGTGAGCGAAGAGCAGCTGAGCGATCTGCGGACCGAAGGCGAGGAAGAAGAAGGCGGCCGGGACGATGACGACACCGCTGACCCGCAGCGCGCGTGACAGGTCGGCGCGCAGGTCGTCGAGACGGTCCTCAACCACTGCCCGGCTCATGCGCGGCAGCAGGGCCGTCACGAGGGAGACGGTGACGATCGACTGGGGCAGCATCCAGATCTGCTGGGCGTAGCTGTAGGCGGTGTAGCCGACGCCGTCCTGGGACAGCGCAGCGTCGGCGGAGGAGGCCAGGCGCGTGACGACCGTGCTCGCCACGAGGTTGGTCAGCACGAACAGCAAGGTCCACCGGGCTGCGTTCACGCTCTTACGCAGGCCGGTTCCTCGCCAGTCGAAGCGCGGCCGGAACCGGAAACCGGCCGCGTGCGCGTAAGGGATCAAGGCGAGTGACTGGAGGGCGAGAGCGAGTGTGGTCCCGACCCCGAGCATCCTGACCTGGGCATCAGTGATGTCCGAGACCCGTTCGGGGGCCGTCATCAGGCCGAGGTAGAGGCCGAACATGGCGATCAGGACGAGATTGTTGAGGACCGGGGTCCACATCATCGCGCCGAACCGGTCCCGAGCATTGAGGACCTGTCCGAGGATGCTGAACACGCCATAGAACAAGATCTGCGGGAGCAGGAACCGGGCGAAGACCACGGTCAGCTCGAACGCGTCGTGCGTGGCGGGAGTGTCGCGCTGGTAGATGCTGATGATCTCCGGAGCGGCCCACACGGCCAGCGCGGCCCCCACGCCGAGGACGCACAACACCAGGGTGACCAGGCGTTGTTCGAAGGCCGCCCCACCGTCGGGGTCCTCCGCGCGCGCCCGGACCAGTTGGGGAACCAGAACAGAGTTCAGTGCGCCGCCGATCATCAGGAAGTACAAACTGGTCGGCACCGTGTTGGCCTGGTTGTAGGTGGTGGCCAGTAGCCCGGTGCCCAGCGCGGTCCCCTGCAGCACCAGCCGTATCAGGCCGGTGGCACGCGAGACCACGGTGCCCGCCGCCATCAGCGCGGACGAACGCAGCAGTCCCCCGCCTTTCACCCCCCTCGGGGCAGCGTGCCTCCGTCTTGTGGACCGCTCTAATCGCTCGGGCGACGTCTCCTCGATCATGGGCACAATCTACGAGCCGGACCGCGCCCGTCTGGAGGGGCCTCGTGCTTCGAGGCCCCGGACGAACCAACTCCGGGCAACACCGTTGAGGCCGTTCCTGATCTCTCCTAGGTTGGGCCGCGTGACGATCGAGGTGCCCTACGAGCCGCTTCCGATTCACCAGTCAGACGTGCGCTACGCCCATGGCCCCGACTCCGCCGTGCAGTCAGGCGTACCGGCCGGCGAGACGATCGAGTTCGACTGGAGCGACAGCGCGATCTACCCGGGAACCGCACGGAAGTTCTGGTTGCACGCGCCCGCGCGGTACGACCCCTCGGAGCCGGCGTCGCTGATGGTGTTCCAGGACGGATGGTGGTACCTGGACCCTGAAGGGGAGGTCCGAGGCGCGATCGTTTTGGACAATCTGGTCCACCGCGGTGACATCCCGGTCACTATCGGCGTGTTCGTCGACCCGGGTGTCTTCCCAGACGCTGAGGATCCGAAGAACCGCAACACCGAGTACGACGCCTACGACGATCGGTACGTCAGCTTTCTCCTGACAGAGATCATCCCTGAGGTCACGAAGCGCTATTCGATCGCCGAGGACCCCGACCGGTGGGGCATCTGTGGTGGCAGTAGCGGTGGCAACTGCGCCTTTACCGCAGCCTGGCTGCGCCCGGACAAGTTCCGCCGGGTGATCGGGTACTTGTCCAGCTTCGCGCAGATGCCGGGCGGCAACCCATACCCCGAACTCATTCCCCGCGTCCCGCGCAGGCCGCTGCGTATCTTCATGCAAGCGGGCCATCGTGACCTGCGCTGGAACGAACCCGAGGCCAACTGGCTCGCCAACAACCTGCGCGTGGCGGCCGCGCTCGCGGAAGGCGGCTACGACTTCCGCCTCGTCCTGGGCGACGGCGGCCACAGCCCCAACCACGGCGGGGTCCTGCTTCCCGATGCCCTCCGCTGGTTGTGGCGGTCGGACGATCGCAGGGAGGACGAGAAGCTGCGCTCGCGTTGCTGAACACCGCCTTCGGCCACAGTTCGCGGCTGAGCTCGATGCGTGGTGAGCCGGTGGAAAGGCCATGTCATGCGCCATCCGCTGTGGGGGGCCGTCGAGTTGACGCTCGCCTGGCATGTGGTGCTGGTGCTGTTCGCCAAGGTGATCCTGCCGCCGCTGGCCCCGTCCTGGTTTCCCGATCTCGGCGCCAGCGCGGTCAACGCGGTCTGCTTCGTGGGCGTCTGGTTCGTGCTGTGGCGGTGGGGGTGGCTGCGTCGGTCCGGGGTCGCGACGCTCGGCCGGGTACGGCGCTGGTGGCTGGCCGTGCCCATGCTCGTCGTCGCGTGTTCCTACGCCGCCCCGGGCCTTCACGCCAGCACGAGCCTGCTCGTCAGCTCCCTGGTGTCGCTGTTGTGGGTCGGCATCAACGAAGAGGTCTACAGCCGGGGTCTGGTACAGCAGGCCCTCACCCCGCTCGGGGCGACGCGCGCGGCACTCGCCGTCGGCTTCCTGTTCGGCGTCGGCCACTTCCAGAACTATGTGTTCTTCGGGGCCGCGTTGGACGACACGCTGTGGCAGGTGCTGTCCGCCGGGCTCTTCGGCTTCACCTGCGCCACGCTGCGCTACGCGATCGGCTCGGTCTGGCCCATGGTTTTCGTCCATGGACTTGATGACTTCTTCCAGATCCGCTCGCCGGGTGCCATCGCGGACTGGTGGGAGGTGTGCGTGTACGTGTTCCACGTCGCGTTCGGGGTGTGGTTGCTGCGACGGTACGGCAGCGGCGACGCTGCGGAGACGGACAGCGCCGCCGCCCGTGAGGACCCCACTTCAAGGCCGTTCTAGCCAACTGTCCGGAACTGACTTCGCTCGCCGAGCTCAATCAGCCTCCTCAACGATACAAAAGGGGTGCCCAATTGGATCGGTGAGAACGCGCGCCCTGGCCCCATGAGGCTGATGCTCCGGTTTACCCGCACCCAGCTCCAGCAACCGGGCTTCGACGTCGTCCAAGTCCTGCTCGACCTTGAAACACATGTGAAGCTGCTGAGGAACGGTCTGTTCAGGCCAGCGCGGAGCCCGGTAGCCATCGACCCGTTGGAAACCGATGAAGACTTCGTCCTCACAGTCCAGACCGGCGAAGTCTGCGTTCGACTTGGGATGGAGTTCCAGGCCGGTGGCCTGCTGATAGAACGCCGCCAAGGCCAGCGGATCCGGGCAGTCGAGGGTTATCGCGCTCAACTTCATCTGCAAGGGCATGACGCCTCCGGGACGATCAGTGGACTTCCCTGACGCACACCTTAGAGACGGCTGACTACGGCTGAGGCAGAAAACAACCCCTGACCTCGATCATTCATGAGTCCGCATCAGCTTGCTGACGGGGACTTTGTGGCTGTGTGGTGGGTCCTTTCGCGAGCTGGGCGGCGACGGAGAACAGGCGCATGCGTGTTGGTCGCGAGGCAGGTCAGCCGCAGACCGTCGAGGTCGGTGAACCGCAACTGGGCGCCGGGGTGCGGGCGTTCCTTGGGGACGATCAGCTGCATCCCCTTCGGCCACGTGCTCAGGTCGGGCATGTCGGTGATCTCCGCGACCCAGGCACCGGGCCGCTCGGTGCCCACCGGCCCCCCGGACCCGGTCTGGCCGTGGTCGAGGAACGCGACGAGCTGATGGTGGCCGAAGATCTTCTTCCAGGTCGCGGTGGCGTCCTGCTTTTCGGAGTACGCGAGCACCAGCACACCGTCTGTCCACGATCCGCTGCCCTCGGCGGCAGGACCGTCCGCACCGGCCAACTCCCAGACTTGATCGCGCACTTCGGCTCGCGCCGTACGAATCGCGGTAAGCGCCTTCGGCCCTGCTGCGGCGAGGACGTCGACGAGCCGGGAGACCGTCGGGCCGGACGCCACCCGACCGAACACGTGGGGCTCGGCCCGCAGCATGGCGACATCGGCCAGGCAGTCCCGCAGGACCGTCGCGAGCGCGATATCCAGCAGGACCTTGCCCGGGTCGCGCACCGTCCGCGGCTTGCGCCACGGCGTCGGCGGCGCCGATATCGCGGTGTCCAGGCCCACCCTGCGAACCGTCTCGACCAACACCACCGCTCCGGCCTGCGAGACCACCCCACTGCCACCGCCCTCGACACGAACACGCGGGTACAACCCGATACGCCTGCTCACCTGGAGTGTGCTTCTTTCCTTGCAGCCAACAGGACCCTAGGACCTGCCCGGCGGATCATGCCGCAGACGCGGGGCCTGGCACGCCCATCTGCGCTGATGGGTCGCCGTGGGTTTCCTGCGACCTGATCACCGCTCGAGGTGTGGCCACTCGACGTGCCGATCACGGTCGAGCCGGGCCAGGTGCCGCAGGGACACGGCGATGCCGTGCTCCCGGCACCACGCGACGGCGACTCCGAGTGGGACGCCGTGGTCGCCACGCAGGCGCAGCAGGGCCCGGGCTCGTTCGGCGGGCTGGTGGCGGGGTGTCACAGCGCCCTCCAGGAGCAGGGGCGCTCTGGCCAGCACGCGTGCGAAGCGTTCGCGCTCCTCGCGCACCGTCTCCAGCAGGTGATCGGCGAGCGGCGTGAAGCCCAGTGGGGTGCGTACGGTCCTGTCGGCCACTTTGACCAGGCCTTCCAGCCGGGTCAGGGACACACCTGTGAGGGCGAGCTCCGTGGCCGCGTTCCTCAGCAGACGGCGCACCACATGCGGCCGCCCCCGTGGGCCCGGCAGGAAGCCGGATCCGATCAACAGGGCGGCGGTGAAGGCGCGGTCGACGAGCAGACGGACACGCTGGGCCTGTGCGCGCGGTGTCCCGTGCGCCGGCAGCACCTCGTGGACGCTTTTCACCAACGCCTCGAAGCGTCGCACGCCGAACGGTTCACGCGTGTCGTCCACGGCGCTGAGGAGTTCGCTTTCCAGGACCGCGACCTCCAGCAGGGAGCGCACCTGGGACGCCGGACTGAACTGCAGGTGGGCGAGCACGAGGTAGCGTCCGCAACGGCATCCGGGACCGCACGTGCCCCAACAGGGGGATCCGACGGGGAACTCGATGCGCAAGTGCGGCCCGCCGGCGAGCACGGCCCGTTTCACAGGCGACACGGTGCGCCAGTCGAACCCGATCTGACGGTCTTTCACTCCGAGGCGGGCGAGGGCCTCACGCAGGGCATGCGAGCCGGAGGGGTGTGCCGACACGACGAAGGCCAGTTCGTTCGCGCAGACCCCGACGCCGGCGAGCGCTTGGGTGACATGCTCGATGGAGACGTGGAACGGACGCGGCCCCGCCCAGACGGCACTCAGTACCCGCTGGGCCGAAGGGGGCATGGCTACCGGTACCGCGTCCAGGTGCCGCGCCGCGATCGACCAGCGCACGGTGTGGACGCCCCCGCGCGCGTGCGCCAACGAGCCGAGCAGCGGATCGATCCAGGAGGGCGCGAGGTGGCTCGGGAACAGTTCGGCGCGGTCGGACGGCACGAGGGGCGGCGGCGGCTGCCAACGGTAGCCCTGGGCGGCGAGTACGTCGGACACCTGCTGAATGTCCGTCAACGCTCCGGCCAATCTTACCATCCCCCGATTACATAGTGACTCAATTATGACTCGCAATGTAACAAGGAAAAATCATCGTCAAAGACCTGCGCACATTGCCGCCCGAAGGCCACTTTTCAGGGCGGCCAACTTACACAAAACCCACTCCAGAGGGCATTTCAAACCTGTCATTCAATTCTTGACTGGGCCAGTCATGGAGTGTCAAGCTCTCTGCAGTCGAACCGCTCGGCGCAAAGCCGAAGTGATGGAGAGGTCCACCGTGCGTACTCTTGCTGCCTTTTCCCTGATCGTGCTGCTGTCCGCAGGCGTCACGACGATGGGAGCGCTCCCCACCCTGCCGACGGGCGCCCCGGGAACTCCTGCGGCCGCGCCGGCCGGCGGCGGGCCCGGCGACGACGACCTCCCGCTCTGCTGCTGAGCCTGTTACTCGAGCAGGGGCAGCGTACCCGCCAGGACACGGCGCCTGACCTCGGCTGCCCGGAGCTTCCCGCTGGTGGTGACGGGCAGGCTGCCGCGTGGCGCGAAGTGCACCTGCGAGACGTAAAGGTCGAGTTCCCCTGCCAGTCGGCGCCGCAGAAGCCCGGCCAGTTCGGCCGGGGGCCGGTCGACGCGGAGCTCGGCCACGAGGTGCACGCGCGCTCCCCGCCCGCCGAGCGGGTCGTCGACTCCCTCCGCTGCGAAGACGACGCAGCGGCCGGGGGTGACTTCGGCAAAGCCGGCGCACACCGCGATGACGTCCGCCGAGTGGAACTTCTTCCCGTGGTGCACCAGCACGTCGTCGGCGCGGCCAAGGACGAACAGGTGACCCCGGTACAGGAAGCCGCGGTCACCTGTGGCGTGCCGGCCTCGGCCGTCGGGCGCGGGGGCGGTCGCCGGGTCCTGCCGCCAGTAGCCGGTGAACAGTTGGGGCCCCTGGACGAGGATCTCGCCGACAGCTCCCTCTCCCGCGCCCTGGATGTCCACCCGCGTGCCCGGCAGCGGGGTGCCCGAGGAAAGGAGCGAGGCGATGGGCTCGCCGGTGTCCCTCCCCCGGTCCAGGGGAACGACCGAGCCCTCGGTCAGAGCCCGGCGCAGCACCGTCAGGCGCAGGGCGGGCCGCTCGGGTGTGCTCGTGGTGACCGTGAGGGTGGCCTCGGCCATGCCGTAAGAGGGGCACAACGCACTGTTGCGGAACCCCGCGGGCCGGAAATGGGCGGCGAAGCGGTTCATCGTGTCGGGCCGGACGACCTCCCCGGCGTTGCGGGCCACTCTCCACGACGAGAGGTCGAGGGCGCTGACCTCCGTGTCCCTGACGCGCCGCACACACAGGTCGTAGCCGAAGTCCGGCGCGCTGGACAGCGTGCCCCGGCACTCACTGACGGCCGACATCCAGGACGCCGGTGTCCGCGCGAACTCGCGGGGCGACATCAGCACGGATTCGTACCCGGTGAAGATCGGCCGGAGGACGCCGGTCACCAGGCCCATGTCGTGAGAGAGCGGCACCCAGCTCACTGCCACGTCGGCGGGCCGCTCCTGGTAGACCTGCGCGGCTTGGCCGCAACTCGCCAGCAGAGCTCCATGGCTGATGGCCACCCCTTTCGGGTCGGCCGTCGACCCGGAGGTGTACTGCAGGAAGGCGATGTCGTCCGCCGCCGCGTGGGTGGCTGTGTCCCGGGGCGCGATCCTGGACGCGCCGACGCTCTCCCAACACCGTACGGCGCACCGGGCGCCCCACTCGTCCAGGAGCGAGTCGATCTCCTTGTGCCACCGGTCCGTCGTGATCACCAGGGCGGGATCGCAGTCCCGGACGATGCCCTGGAGCCGGTCGCGGAACGCCTCCGGACGCGACACCTCCGGAGTGGGTGCCGGCACGGCGATCAGCCCCGCCCCGACGACGGCCAGAAAGGCGGCCGTGAAGGAGGCGTCGTTCGGCAGGACGAGGAGGGCCCGGTCGCCGGGCGCCGCGCCCTCCGCGCGGAGGGCGGAAACGCGGGACTCGGCCAGCTCCGCCAGTCCGGCGAAAGTCGTCCGGGAGCCGACCGCTCCGTCCCGCCATGTCGTCACGGCTGTTCTGCGGGGGTGGCGCCGTGCGTGGTTTCGCAGCCAGCCGTACACCGTCGGTACCAGCGTGCCCCGGTTCATCGCCCCGGGCCGGTGTCCGCGTCGGCCGGCCGGGCCGTGCCGAGCGACGACCGTGCGATCTTGCCGCTGGGGGTGCGGGGCAGCGAGCCGGTGGGACCTGTGACGACGCCGTGCAGGGTCAGGCCGAGGCGCTGTGCCGCCGCGCGGATGCCGGGCGTCACGTCGGCCGACCGACGCTTGCTGACCTCCACGTAACAGGTGAGGTCGCCACCGACGACGGCGACGTCCGTCACCCCTGGGATCAGCCGGATCTCGTGTTCGAGACGCGCCTGGTCCGGGTCCCCCGACGCGTCCGCCCTGCCGACCACCGTGAGGAAGCCGTCGCTGTCGACGAACCCGATGTCCCCCGTGCCCATGAAGCGGTCCTCGTCACTGCTCCGATCGGCTCCGCGCAGGCTCACACAGATCTCGCCGACCTCGCCCGCCGGTACGGTGTGCCCGTCTCTCACGATCTCGATGCGGATGCCCGGCAGTGGTCGCCCGACGGAGCCCGGATGTCTGAGCCAGTCGTCCGAGCTGATCTCCGTGAGGGTGCCGCGCGAGGTGCCGTAGTACTCGTGGAGCACGGGACCCAGCAGGTCGACGGCGCTCCGCTTGACCTCGGGCGGACAGGCCGACCCGCCGTGGAAGACCACCCGCAGCCGGTGCTCCGGGGCCTTCCCATGCTCCACCAGTTCCAGGAGCCGGTCGGGGCTCAGCATGGCGCTGTCCGCCTCGTAGCGGTCGACCGTCGCGACGAAGTTTCCGGGCGACCAAGCGCGCTGGACGACCACCGCACTGCCCGCCTGGAGGGCGTAGAGAGCCGGTCCGAGTGTTCCGAGGTGGTAGGTCGGGTTGGCCATGATGTGCGGGCCGCGGTCGGTCCCGGCGCCATAACGCTCGGCGACCGCGACGCCCTTGTACGGACGCGGCGGGCGCGGACGGAGCACGGCCTGTGGTTCGCCGGTGGTGCCCGAGGTGGCGAAGATCAGGTATCCGGCCCGCGGTCGGTCCATGGACTCGGGGGAGGCGGGCGCCGGCTCGGACCGGGCGGCCAGTTCGTCGTCGAGGAGGACCGGGCAGGGCAGCGGTCCGAGGGGCCGTCCGCCGTCGGTGACGTGGACGGCCGCGGCGGTGTCGGTGAGCAGCGTGGCGGCCGTCGAGGTGCCGAAGTGGTGGCCGCCCACGGGAAAGACTCCGTAGCCGTACCGCAGCCCGGCGAGTACCAGGGCGAAGAACCGCGGTCCGGTGGGGATGTCCGTCGAGACGATGGCGCCCTCCGGTACACCCGCCCTCTTCAGTCCCTCGGCCAGCGCGTCGGCTCGTACCGTCAACTCCCTGAAGGAGTACGCCTCTTGTGTGTCAGTGACGAGGACTGCCGGGCGGTCCGGGAACCGGTCCGCCGTCGTCCAGGGATCGCACAGATAGGGCTGCACCCGTCTCACCTGTCCCGGTCGGCGGAGGCGTCCGCGAGGACGGTGGCCAGAGCCGCGAAGTCCGGTTGGGTCAGCACCAGTTCCACGTCGATCTCGGTGCGGAAGACCTTCTCCAGCTCGGTGGCGAGTTCCACGGCCGCGACGGAGTCGCCGCCGGCCGAGAAGAAGTCGTCCCCGGGCCCGACCTCCCGCATGAGGATGTCGGACGCGGCGGTCAGCACATGACCGAGTGGGGTGTCGGGCATTGATTCTCCAGTGACATCAGGTGGGGCGGTGGCCGCGGGCATCGATTCAGCGGACCAGAGGTACGGCGGGACGGGGCACTTCGGTGCGGGCCGCTCCCGGCCGCGGAGCGGCGGAGGCGCTCGCGCGCGCCACGGTGTCCACCACGTCCGTGGCCATGGCGTGGAGGATGCTCCGGGCCAGCGGTCTGCCGACCGTCTCTCCGTCGAAGCGCAGACTGATGAACAGGCGGTCGTGGTAGGCGTTGCAGCTCAGCAGCATGGCGGAGTCCTGCGTCGAGCTGATGCGGACCAGGGGGTAGGCGTCGGTGGTGATCCTCGACGGTCCCGTGTCGCGTGTCGCCGCGTAGTCGCCCTCGAAGGTGCGCAGGTGGACGATGATCTGCTGCCCGTCCCGCGCGGCGATGCCCGGTGGGAGCTCGGCGGTGCAGGCGGCGATGTCCTGGGACGTCATGATCTGGTGACGCAGGGCGTTGAGAAGCTGACCGCGGACCTGGTCCACCACGCCGGGCAGGTTCTGGTCCAGTCCGCTCAGTGACAGCGGGGCGGAGCCTGCCAGCATCCCCACCAGGTCCCGTTCGCGTGTGGACCGGGTGTCCAACGTGGTCCAGATCGCCAGTCGCTGTCGCCCGGCCGCCCGGCCGGCCGCCCGTGCGAAGGAGCCGACCACCCACTGGGGTACCGTGCACCGCTCTCGCTCGCAGAGCCGGCGCAGCTGTCCCACGATCTCGGCGGGGAACTCGACCCGCACGACGCCGTCCTCGGTGCTGACGGCTTCAGGTGGCCGCGTCCAGCTGTTGACGGCTTCGAAGGCCAGGCGTCGGCGCCAGTCCTGCCGGGCCCGGGCCGTCCGTTCCGGGGTCGCGCCCTCGCGCCGGCGGATCGCCGCGGCGGCGAACGAGGGGGCTGTGGACGGCACCGTGTCCCCTCGCCCGAGGGCCTCGTAGTCGCGCCAGACCTCCCGGGCGAACAGGTGGTGCGCGCGGCCGTCGAAGACGAGGTTCTGGAATGTCGCCAGCAGCGCGTGGTGCCGGTCGTCCTGACTCAGCAGGCGCAGGGTGAACGGGCGGGCGCCCGCCGCCCACGGGGTGACGACGTCGCGTGACAGTACGGCCGAGGCGTACCGCGAGAACTGTTCGGCCGAGGCGGCGCGCACACTCCGCACGCTCACCACCTGCTCGTCGGCGCCGACAGGGTGGGCCTGCTGGCCCTGCGGCAGATCGGGGCCGGGGACCGGCCTCATGTGCAGGGCGTCGTGCCGACGGACGAACGAGCCGAGGGCCTCGACGAGCCGGGAGGTGTCGAGATCACCCTGGATCTCGAAGGAGATGCGGACGTTCTTGTGCATCCAGCCGGCTTGGTTGATCTTCGCGTGGTAGCGCTGTTGCTCGAAGGTCAGGGGCACCACAGCCGGGCCCGGGCTCCCCGGTGTGCCGTCCTGCGGGCGGTCCGAGGAGTTCTGCGGCAGGGTCAGATCAGACACGCGAACTCCTCACCCCTCGCCCGGAGTTCGGCGGGTGCGCCCGACTCCACGATCCGCCCGCCGCTCATGACGATGACCTGGTCGGCCTGGTCGAGAACGGTGAGACGGTGCGCGATGACGACCACAGTGACGCCGGCCGCGAGCAGTCCCTCCAGGATGCGTTTCTCCAGCGCCGGATCCAGGGCGCTGGTCGCCTCGTCGAGGATCAGCAGGCGCGGCTTCTTGGCCAGTGCCCGCGCCAGGACGATCCGCTGCCGCTGCCCACCGGAAAGCCCGTGTCCGCCCGGGCCCACCAGCGTGTTGTAGCCCATCGGCATGGCCTCGATCTCGTCGTGGACGAGGGCCAGCTTCACGGCGTCGATCAGTTCGTCCTTGCCCAGGTCCTCGTCCGCTCCGAAGACGATGTTCTCGCGGATCGAGCCACCGAAGAGCCGGGCGTCCTGGTTGACGTAGCCGATCTGCCGCCGGAACGTGGGCCGGTCCAGTTGCGCCAGGTCCACGCCGTCGACGGTCAGGGTCCCCGCGGTGCAGAGGTGGAGCCCCGCCAGCAGCATGCCGAGGGTCGACTTGCCCGACCCCGATCTGCCCACGACCACGGTGAACTGGCCGGGTTCGATGGCGAATTCCACGTCCTTCAGGGTGGGGACGGGAGCACCGGCGTAGCGGAAGGCCACCCCTGTCGCGGTGATCCGGCCCGGTTCCGCCACCCCGGTGTCGGCCAGCAGCCCGCGCGGCTCCGGCGGGGTACGCAGGACGTCGTCGAGCCGTGCCAACGTGGGCCGGATCATGGCGAGTTGGGAGGCGGCGTCGAACACCCCCACAAGCGGGACGAAGAGCGCCAGTGTCAGAGTCATGAAACCCAGCGCGGCGCCGAGCGAGGTCTGTCCGTCGATCACTTGCCGGACGCCCAGCAGGAGAACGAGGGCAGGGGCCCCGAACTGGATGGTGCGGCTGAGCGACGTGGTCAGAGCGAGACTGCGGCGGGCGTGGAGTCGCTTGTTCACCTCGCGGACCAGTGAGTGCGACCAGCGTTCCGCCGAACGTCCCTCCATGCCACTGGCCTTGAGACTGGTGATGCTCTCCAGCATCTCCACGAGCTCTTCCTGGGACCTCGTCTGCCGCTCCAGGACCTCCTGGCTGAGCACCGTCTGCCGCCGCCAGGTGAGGACGAGAACACCCGCCTGGACGGCGATCAGCGTGATCACCACCGAGGCGAGGAAGGGGTTGACCAGCACGATGGCTGTCAGATAGGCCACGGTCAGCAGGACGTCGAAGGTGGCGGACACCGCCGTGAGGCTGAGCACCTGGGTCAGCACGCTGCTGGTCCGGGCCCTCATCGCCAGATCACCGGAGTTGCGGACGGTGAAATAGTCGTACGGCAGCGAGGCCAGGTGGTCGACGATGCCCAGGGTCAGGCGTTTCTCGATGACCGCCTGCCGTTTGGTCACGAGGAACGATCTCACCACCTGCAGGGTGAGGAACAGGAGCGCCAGGGCGCCCAGAACGGCCGCGGCCAACCACAGCCCGCTGACGGACCGGTCCGGGACCACCTGCTCGACCAGGAAGCCGGTGGTCAGGGGCAGTGCCAGCTCGAAGGCCATCAGTGCGCCCGACACGACAGCGAGTTGTGTCAGTTCCCGGCCGCGGGGGAGGAACTGGCGCAGTTGCCTCCATGGTCCGTGTCCCGTGGTTCCGGCTTCCTTGACGCGGGTCTGCGCCAGGGGAGGTTCGAACTCCAGCGCCACGCCCGTGAACGCCTCGGCCACCGACGCGCGGCTCAGCCGTCGGCGCCCGAACGCCGGGTCGATGACGTCCACGTAGTCCTTGGTCGCCGCCTCGAGCACCACGAAGTGGCTGAAGTTCCAGAACAGGATGGCGCCGGGGGTCAGCTTGGGAAGCGCGTCGAGGTCGACGCGCACGCCTCTGCCGCGCAGGCCGAACGAGCGGGCGATCTCCAGCAGCGTCCGGGCGGACGAACCGTTGCGGCCCGAATCCGCGCGTGCGCGGACCATGTCGAGGTCCACCTCGATGCCGTGGTAGCGCAGGGTGGTCACCAGACAGGCCGGCCCGCAGTCGCTGACCTGGGTCTGGTAGCAGACGGACAGTCGCCTGCGACGGGAAAGGCGGAACCCCTCCCGGGCGGCTGCGACGACGGCCCCGAGCCCCTTGGGTCGATGCGCCCCGGCGTCATGCCCGAACACCGGGCCCAGACCATCAGCCCGTCGATGGTGCTCCAGCGCCTCCGTCCGGAAGCGCGAATCTGCCGACATCCTCCTGCCCTTTCCGGTCCGCGGCAGCGTGCCGGGAGTGTGTGACTCCGGCACGCCGACCAGTTCGTGCGGCACGTTCCGTACCGATGCCCCAGGCGCTGCAGCCGGGCTGCGACGCCTGGGGCGGACGCGCGGTCTCCGTCGGACGGAGCCCGCGACGGGTTCAGCTACTTCAGATGACGCACTTGCTGGACAGGACGAAGGTGCCGCCCACGATGTCGTCGAGTTCCTCGTCGGAGAGGTTGGTGATGTCGATGTCGACCTGGTTGTCGGTCATGTCTTTCCCTTTCTCGAATTGGTGGCGCGGATGCGCGACAATTTCTCCGCAGAAGACCCGAGGGTCGAACGCGGCAACGTGACCGTACCCGAAAGGACGCCCGGAAAGAAAGCCTTGACTGCAAAGTTGACATCGAGTCATAACAGCTGTCACTCTCGACGTCAGTGTGATCCGGTGGAGAGCCGACGGCACTTCGTCGGGCAGCTCCGCAGCTCATGAGGAGGGCCGATGCACGCTCCGACACTCGCCCGGTGGGTGGGGGACACCAGCGCCTTCATGACCACGTACTGGCGCCGGCGCCCCGGGGTGTTCCGGCCGGACGGAGGGGCGTTCAGTCCGTTCACTCTCGCCGACGTCGACGCGGCGTTCGCCACGGGTCTGCTCCGCGATCCGTATGTCGAGATGACCCGCTCCGACACGGCACTGAGCCCCTCGGCCTACCTGTCGTCACGGACGATGTACAGCGCGAAGCACGACGGGTTCGCCGACGAGCGGAAGATCGCGCTGCTGCTCGAGCAGGGCGCGACGCTGCTCATGCGTCGCGTCGACCAGTGGCACGGGCCCACCCGCGAGCTGCTCGCCGCCCTGTCGGACGAGATGGGTCTGCCCGTGGAGGCCTTCTGCTTCGTCACCCCGGCCGGCCGGCAGGGGGTACCGATCCACCGCGACGACGCCGACGTGCTCGTCATCCAGATCAACGGAAGCAAGCACTGGCACGTGCACGAGGGTCCGGCCGACGGCAACTGGCAGCAGGGGCGGGTGGACGACGACCCGCCGCCCGAGGTCATGCAGGCCACGCTCAGGGCGGGTGAAGTGCTGTACATCCCCCGCGGCTACGCGCATCGGGCCACCGGTGACAGCGGACTGTCCGCTCATCTCTCGCTGACCATCCGCGAGGTCCACATGGGCGACCTGTTCCGCAGCCTCCAGAAGATCTCGGCCGGGGAGATGGCCCTCGAGACCCGGCCACTGGACGACGACGCGGTTCTGGCCTGCGCGAAGGCCATGCTGGAGCACGTCCGTTCACGCATCGACGCCCTCTCGCCCGAGGCACTCGTCCGGCACGCCCGCCGCACCCGGCTCGCCCAGCTTCCGGCAACGCCTCCCCCGCTGTCCGTGACCGGGCTGGCCGCGGCCGGGGCCGCGATGCCGGCGGCCGGGCCCGAGGGCCACGAGCCGCCCGGCGGCGCGGACGCGGGTCCCCGGCGGAGCTGACCGGCCGCGGCGGTTCAGTGGAAGGTGACCGGAAGGGCGAGGACCTTGCCCACCGACAGGTAGGGCGAGCGACGCAGTTCCCTCTCGTCGACGGTCACCACCGCGCGGGACTGCCGCAGCGTGTCGAACAGCGCTGTGATGCTGCCGCGAGCGAGGGAGGCTCCGGGGCAGTAGTGCGGCCCGAACCCGAAGGACAGATGGGCGAGTCGGTCGTCGCCGGGGCGGAAGGCCAGGGGGTCGGAGAAGTGCCGCGGGTCCAGATTGCCGGGCCCGAGCCCCAGCAGGATGCGGTCTCCGCGGCTCAGCGCGTGGCCGTCCACGGTGAGCGGACCGCTGACATGGCGCTGCACGAAGCGGAAGGGACAGCCCAGCCTGAGGGTCTCCTCGGTGAGTGCGTCGGCGCCGTGGTCGCCGTGGGTCTCTGTACGGGCCCAGTGGCGGACGGCGTCGGTGAGCAGCGAGGCGAGCGGGTCCAGGGACCCGGTCAGTATCTGCGCGGCGGCCGCCACCGCGGCCTCGGGGCCGAGATCCGGTGACGCCTCGATGGCGCGCAGCGCCTCCGCCGCGGGACCGTGTCCGGTCGCCAGCAGGGTGCCGAGGATCTCCGAGCGGAGTCGGTCCAGCGCCTCCCGCGTGGTCAGGGCCAGGTCGTCGTCGGTCAGCGACAACGGCTTCGCCATGTACTGCACGATGGCATCGGCCGCCGAGACGGCCGGCCGCAGCCGGTGCTCGGGAACTCCGAAGAGGGCGGCGATCAGGTGCCGGGCGAAGGGGTACGAGAAGGTGTCGACCCATTCCGTGGTGCCGGCGGCACGGGCCGCCTCCACGAGTTCCGCACAGCGCGCCCGTGCCGAGTCAAGGACCGGTTCGAGGGCCGCGTTGGTGAACGCCGGCCGCAGTCCTTCCTTCAGGGCGGCGTGGTACTCGCCGTGGGAGAAGAGCGGCCACAGAGCCAGGAACTCCTTGATGGGCCGGTGCAGTTCGTACTGTTCAGGGGGGAGCATCTGCATGAGCGGGTCGCTGATCTTGGCGTTCTGCAGGGACCGTTCACGCAGCAGGGCCCGCACTTCGTCGTAGGTGTTGACGAACAAGGCCTTCATCGTCGGTTCGTAGGTGGACACGGTCTCGCTCATGCCGTGCATGGCGGTGTTCGGATCGTTCACCGAGTAGTCGTCGAACATGGGGTGGGTCACTGCCTTCTGCTCCTTTCGGACTCCCGGACGTCGCCGGGGTCGGCTTCGGGTAAGGGCGGGCCGGCGTGGAGGGAAGCGAGCACGAGGCCCGCCGCGGCTGCCACATCGGGGGCGGTCCGGACGAAGCCCGCCGGCGCTTTCCCGGCGGCCGGCACTCCCCCGCCCCTCGGCGCTCCCACGAGAACGCCGCCTCGGCAGCCGGCGTTCAGTCCGGCGAGTACGTCGCTCACCATGTCGCCCACCATCCAGCTGGCCGCGAGGTCCAGGCGCAGCTCCGCCGCAGCCCGCAGCAGCATCCCGGGGCCCGGTTTCCGGTCCGGGTGTTCGATCACCGTCCGCTCCGCGGTACGGGGGGCCTCGGGGCAGAAGTACGAGGCGTCCAGGCGACACCCCTCGTCGGCGAGCAGCCGCTCCAGGGCCGCGTGGACCGCGTGGTACGCCGTCTCGCTGATCAGCCCCCGGCCGATGGCGGACTGATTGGTCACCAGGACGGTCGCGAAGCCGGCGGCGGTGAGCCGGCGCAGGGCCTCGCCCGCGCCGGGCAGCAGCTGCACCTGTCGGGGGTCGCCGAGATACGGCACCTCGCGGATCAGCGTCCCGTCCCGGTCGAGGAAGACCGCCGGCCGCGCCCCGGACTGGGGACCCAGGGTCACGCCGGCTCCGGCACGTTGAGCAGTGGGGTCTGCGAGGGCGAGCCGTCCTCGCGCTTCGGGGAGGCGACCGGGGCATGCCGAGCGGCATGGCGCTCCAGGGTTCCCCGCAGCATCTGTGCGGCCGCGTGGGAGACCGCCATGTGGACGTCCTCGATGATGCCGTGGTTGCTGCTGGCCACCCGGATGTGGATGTCCGCCAGGGGAGCCACGCCGACGGCGGTGTCACCTGTCAGGGCGACGAGCCGCTGGCCGTTGCGTCTGGCTGTCTCCCCCGCGCGCACGACGTTGGGGCTGGTCCCCGAACAGCTCAGTGCGACGACCAGGTCCCCGGGACGGGCGTAGGCGGCCAGCTGGTAGGCGAACACCTCTTCGTAGGCGATGTCGTTGGCGATGGCGGTGGTGAGGGGGGTGCTGTCGCTCAGGCAGCTTGCCCGCAGCGGCGCGTAGCCCTGGACGGCGCTGGTCTTGAGCAGGTCGGTGACGTGGTGGCTCGCTGTCGCGGAGCTTCCGCCGTTGCCGAGGACGAACACCTGCCGGTCCTCCCTCCGCGCCAGGCTCAGCTGTTCGGCGTAGCGGACCACGGCTGATCGGTCCAGGAGGGACAGGGCGTGCCCCAGTTCCCCCAGGTAGCTCTCCAGCTGGTGGTGTCCGTCGGCCTGACCGGTCGGCATCCCGATTCCCCTCGCGTACGACATCCTCACAACCGCGCATCATGACTGCACATACAATCGCGCCTTGACAGGCTGTCACAGTCGTCAGTCACAATCAAGTGTCGACCCTTTTCCGCTGCTGAACACCAGCTCGCTTGCTTCTTTTCGCAGGAGGAATTTTGTCCATGCCCTCACGGACCGGGCACCATGTCCGGTCCCTGGATGAAACTCCGATCTTCTCCCGGCCCGCGGCCGGGACCCGGATCGGTATCGCGGGGGCGGGTGGTATCGCGAGTTACGCCCATATCCCCGCCTATCTGCAGCTCGGCCTGACCCCGGCCGTCCTCTTCGACAACGACCCGTTCGCGATCGACCGTGCGCTCGACGCGATGGGGGACGTGCCACGGCCCCGGGTCTTCACCTCCGGGGCGCAGTTCGCCGCGGCACTGCCGTCCCTCGGACTGGACGTCCTGGACGTCGCCCTGCCGTCCCCCCTCCACCAGGCGTTCCTGACCGAGCTGTTCGACACCTGCGGGCGGGCCTGCCCGCCGCTGCTGGTGCAGAAGCCCCTGGCGCAGGACAGCCGGACAGCGCAGGACCTCGCCGACCGCGCCGCGGCCCTGGGCGTCCCGATGGCGGTCAACCTCAACGGCCGCTGGGTGCCGACCTTTCGCAAGGCGCGTGAGCTGCTCGCGCACGGCGTGGTCGGGCCCGATCCCCTCGTCTCGTTCGTGAATCGCGGTCTGAACCGCAAGGACGGCGACCAGTGGCGCAGCCGTCTCCCCCGGCTGATCGCCTACGAGATGGCCGTGCACCACGTCGATCTCCTGCACTGGGCCTTCGGGCCGGTCACCTCGGTGTACTCCGTGGTCCGCAATGTCGAGGGACTGGGGGTCGACGGCGACAACGTGGCGATCATCGTGCTGAGATTCGCGTCGGGAGCCGTGGCGAACCTGGTGGAGGACTGGGCCTGCCGCGACGACGGCGTATGGCACTACCACCCGGACGCCGAGCAGATCGTCGTCTCGGGCCCCGCCGGCACCTTGGTCGCCACGCCGAGGGATCTGCGGGTGACCACGGACGCCGGCGAGGAGACCTTCACCACGGCCACGTCGTGGTTCCCGGACGCCTTCGCCGGACCCATGGCCGAGTTCCTCGCGTCGCTGGCGGAGGGCCGGGAGAGCGAACTCGCCGCGGTCCACCACGTCGACGTGCTGCGCACCCTCGACGCGGTGTACGAGTCCTCGCGCACCGGTGAGTCGGTACGCCTGGGGGCGAGAGCGGAGGTGGCGCGTTGAGCGGCGAGTTGTTCCGCGACACCGGCCTCCCCGCTCTCCTCGGCGGGGAACCTGTCCGCACCGCGCCGCTGCCGGTGGCGTACAACGGCTCCGGCAGGCTCTTCGGCCCCCAGGAGGAGGAGGCCGTACGGGCCGTGCTCCGCCGCGGGACGCTCACCCGTTGGGGAGGCACGGCTGTCGACGCCCTCGAACGTGCCTGGGCCGAACGCCTGGGCGTCCCGCACGCCCTCGCCGTGTCGTCCGGGACCGCTTCGCTGCATGTGGCCCTCGCCGCGCTGGACCTCGCGCCGGGATCCGAGGTGGTCACCACTCCGATCACCGACATGGGCACGATCATCGCCATCGTCCAGGCCAACCTGGTGCCCGTCTTCGCGGACGTGGCGCCGGAGACGGGGATGGTGACCTGCGAGACGGTGGAGGCGGCGATGACCGCGCGCACCGGCGCGATCCTCCCCGTCCACCTGTTCGGCCGATGTGCCGACACCGCGGAACTGCGTGCGCTCGCCGACGCGCGCGGCGTCTACCTGGTCGAGGACGCGTCCCAGGCGCACTTCAGCTACGACCGCGAAGGCTTCGCGGGAACGCATGGTCACATCAGTTGCTTCAGCCTCCAGCAGTCCAAGGTGGTCAGCTGCGGCGAAGGCGGGATCGTCGTGGCCGAGGGCCGATTCCACGAGCGCACCGAACTTCTCCAGAACAAGGGGTGGCTCAGGGGCCGGCAGGGCGGCCGGGCCTACCCGATGGTCGGCCTGAACTACCGCATGCCGGAACTGTCCGCGGCGGTGGCCCTGTGCCAGCTCGGCAGGGCGACCGAGATCATCGCTCGACGGCGGCGGTCGTACGCCGTGGTCGTCGAAGCGCTGAAGAACGAGCCGGGGACGGTGATCGCCACCGAACGCCCAGGAGAGCGGGCCAGTTGGTGGGCCCTGTGCGTGCGCTGGCCGGAGCTCGCCGACGAACCGGAGCTGGCCGCCGCCGTGGAGAAGTCGCTCCAGGCCGACGGCGTACCGTTCGCCCCCGGCTACATCGGCACCTCGCCGCTGTACCTGAGCGCCGCCCTCCAGCGCCGGGGCGCGGAAGGGCGCCACGGCCTGCCCTGGACCCTGCACCCGGAGCCGCCCGTCTACCGCCCGGGCGACTGTCCCCACGCCGAGCGCTTCCTGAGAGAGAGCTTCGTGCTGAACTGGAACGAAGGCATCACCCCGGACGACGCCGCCGACATCGCCCGGGCCCTGCTCCGCGCCCTGCCCGCGGCACGCGCGTTCACCGCGTCGGCGGTACCCGTGGGGAGCCGGCCATGACACAGGCCGCCACCTTCGCCGGCTGGGCCCTTGACCCCGGCACCCTGGGATTCCATGTACCGTTCGCCGAGTACGTGGCGGTCAGCGCGTCCTCCGGCTACGACGTGATCGAGGTCCCCGTGGCCGAACTCGTCGCGATCGGGCCGCGCCGGCTCACCGAGCTGTGTGCCCGCAACGGAGTACGGGCCGGTGTCTTCTCCTGCCCGTGGTCGGGGCCGTACAACGGGAGCGTTCCGGACGAGGTGTTCGAGCAGCGCCTCCGGGACATCCCACGGATCTTCGCCCTCATCGCCGAGGCGGGCGGCACGCGGGTCTCCGCCTTCTTCAACGGGCAGCGCCCCGGCATGAGCGCGCTGACCCGTGACCGGCTCGCCGACCGGGCCGGGCGGCTCGCCGCGCAAGCCGCCCGCCATGGGCTGCGCATGTGCCTGGAGCTCAACGACACCCACCATCTCGCCGCCGCCCCGGAGATCCTGCGCACCGCGCAGGAGTCGACCGGTCATCGACCCCAGCTGCTGGTGGACACCTTCCACCTCTACCGGGCGGGACTCGGGCCCGAGTGGCTGAGCACGCTTCCCCACGACGCGGTCGGCTGGCTGCACGTCAGCGGGATTCCGGACGGTACGCCCCGGTCCGCGGACAGCGGTCCGCGCACCGCGCCCTTCCGCGGCCGGCAGTCGACGGCGGACCTGCTGGCCGCGGCCCACCGGGCGGGCTACCGCGGACCGCTGTCCATCGAGGTGCTTCCCGCACCGGAACCGGGCACCGACCTTCGCACCCATGCGACCGGTCTTCTGGAGGTCGCCCGCGGGGGACTCGTGCGGCTGGAGACGGTGGCCGGAGGCCGGCCGGGCGTTCCGCACACGGCCGGTGCCGTGAGCGGTCCGGCGCGGATGCCGGGTGGTGCGGGATGACCGACGCGCCACCGATCGAGAGTTCCGCGCGGATCGCGGACCCGGGCACGCCGACCGGCCGTGGGGTGCTGCGCGACTCCCTCACCGGCCAGCAGGTGCTGATCGCGGGGCACCGACAGGGCAGACCGCAGACGCCGGCCGCGGAGTGCCCGTTCTGCCCCGGCGGCACGGAGGCCCCCGATCCGTACGACGTCAGGGCCTTCCCCAACCGCTGGCCCGCGCTGCCCGGAGCCAGCGAAGTCGTCCTTTACACACCGCGTCACACCAGTTCCCTGGCCCAACTGAGCCAAGGGGAAGTGCGCAAGGTCGTCGATCTGTGGGCCGAGCGCACCGGGGAACTCGGGCGGCGGGCGGACACCGGCTACGTGCTCGTCTTCGAGAACCGCGGCGGCGAAGCCGGGGCGACCGTGGACCACCCGCACGGCCAGATCTTCGCGTTCCCCGAGCCGCCCGACCTCCCCATGCGTGAACTGAGCTCCAGCACATGCGCGTTGTGCGCGGAGAGGGTGCCCGACGAACTGGTCGTGCTCGAAACGCGAGGCTGGCGCACCTGGGTGCCCCGGGCGGCGGCCTGGCCGTACGAGCTGCGCCTCGCGCCCCGCGAACACCTGCCGGACCTGCCGTCACTCACGGCGGGGCCCCGCGACGAACTGGCGTGGATGCTCGGCGAGGCGCTGCGCCGGCTCGACCGGGTGGGGGGCGGGACCATGCCGTCGATGATGTGGATCCACCAGCGGCCCACCCGCGGCCACTGGCCTCAGGCCCATCTGCATCTGCACGTGACCGGCCTCTGGCACGCACCGGGGAGGCGCCGGCACATCGCCGCCGGGGAACACGGCTCGGGAGTGATGGTCAACCCCCTGGAGCCGACGGTGGCCGCCCGCATGCTCCGTGAGGACTAGGGCCTGGCGTTTTAGGGGAGACAGAGCGGAAGCCGGTGGTGACCGTGCCCGGCAGGCACGGTCACCAGCTTGTGGTCAGGTGTGCGCGGGTCAGCGCTGCAGGGTGAGCAGGCCCGGGCGGTACGGCAGTTTGATGTAGTCGGTGCCCGACGGGGTGTTGGGGGACAGGCCCTGGTAGAGGAACTGCAGGTTGCAGGGGTCGATGGTCATGGTCTGGTCGGGGTTGTTGCGGACCAGGTCACCGTGGCTGATGTCGTTAGTCCATGTTGCGCCACTGTTGATCTTGCCCGCGAACGGGTTGGACTCGGTGGCGGCCTGCGGGGTCCACGGACCGTTCAGGCTGGAGGCCGTGAACGAGCGGAAGAAGCGCTGCTCCGTCGCACCGCGAGCCTCGACGATCATGAGGTACTGGTTCTGGCCCTGGACCTTGTAGACCTGCGGCGCCTCGAACAGGTTCTTCACCGTGTCGCTCATGACCGTCGTGTACGACGAGCCGAAGCTGGCCGGGAAGTTCCCGATCGGCATGGTCGACTTGTAGATCTGGCCGTTGTCACCGGCGAAGAACAGGTACATGTTCTGGTCGTCGGCGATCAGGGTCGGGTCGATCGCGCTGCCGTTGGGGACGCTGCCGGTGAACAGCGGCTGCGGCGCGGACCAGCTGGTGGGATCGGTGGGGTTGCTGGACGTGCGGTAGACGAAGGGCCACTGGGTACCCCACCCGTTTGAGGTCAGCACCCAGATGTTCTTGGGCGCGAAGTAGAACAGGGTGGGCGCCACCGCGGACGAGGGCATGGAGATCTGGGCGGCCGAGGCCATGTCCGACCAGTTCGTGAAGGGAGCGAACCCCATCGATTTCCACGACGATCCGTCGGAGTAGGTCGCGTAGACCAGGTGCTTGCCGTTGTACGTCACGGTGGTGAAGTCCTTCAGCGAGGCCCATCCGTTCGCCGGCTGCGCCAGCGGACCCGTCGAGGTCCACCGGTATGTGGATGGAAGAGCACACGAGTTGGTCGTGCCGGACAGACCGGTCCACTTCTGGCCGCCGGCGCCGGTGCAGTTCCACAGCTGCACCGCCGTGCCGTTGGCCGTGGCGCCGCCCGAGACGTCCAGGCACAGCCCGGATTCCACGGCGACGATCGTGCCATCCGCGTTCACCCGCCACTGCTGGTTGGTACCGCCGTTACAGGACCAGATCACCGGCCGGGTCCCGGCCGTGGTGGCGTGGCCCGGGACGTCCAGGCACTTGTTGCCGTAGACGGTCAGCTGGTTGCTGTCCGTCAGCGTCCACTGCTGGTTGGCACCGCCCCAGCAGTCCCAGATCTGCAGGTTCGTGCCGTCGGTCTGGCCGGCGCCCGGCACATCGAGACACCGGCCGGAGCCGACGCCGCGCAGGGCGCCGCTGGTGGCCGCCTGGGCGGGAGTGGCGACGAGCAGCGCCGCCAAAGAGACCAGGGCCGCGATCGCGGCGGCGAGCACCGCAGACGGACGTCTGCGGAGTGAAGTTGGTCTGCGCATGAGGACCTCGCGATTCCAGTACGTTCGGCATACCGAACAATGGTCGAATTGTCGAGCAAACGGGAGGGGCGGAGAACGATCAAGTGCCGAGACGGACCTAGTTCCCCAAGACACGCCACCGGTTGTCGGCGGTGCCGTCGTCCGACTCCTGGACCGCGAACGCGCCGACCGCGGTGGAGTTGCCCGCGATGGCGAGCAGCTTGCCGCTGTTCACGTTGCGGATCTTGTAGGTCCCGTCTCCCTGGTCGAGCAGAGTCCATCTGTGGTCGGCGGTGCCGTTGTCCGACCACTGCAGGACGGTCGCCCCGTCCGTCGTGGCCATGTCCAGTACACCGAGCACCTTGCCGCTGTTGGCATTGCGGAAGCGGACCGCGTTTCCGTCAGTGATCATTTCCCAGTTGTGGTCGGCGGTGCCGTTGTCCGACCACTGCAGAGCGCGGCCACCGTCGGCCGTGGACATGTTCTGGATGCCCAGCAGGAGCCCGCTGCCTACGTTGGCGAGACGGACGGTATTGCCGGTGGTGTTCCAGTAGACGGTGTAGTTGTGGCCGTGCGCGTCGTGGAACGGGCCCAGGTTGACGGTGGAGCCGTTGGCGGTGGCGGTGAAGGCGAGCGAACTGCTGCCGGTCCGCTTGATCGAGGACGTGTTCAGCGACGGCAGGGAGCTGAGTGAGGTGTCACCGTAGTTGCCGGACAGGACCACCGGGCCGTAGGTGATCGCGGCGACGTTCGCGTTGTCGTTGGCCGCTCGCATGACGACCCGCATGGGCAGGCGGACGGTGACCGTGTCGCCGGAGGTCCACGAGCGGGTCAGGGTGGCGTAGCCGCCGGGCGTGGTGGTGATGTTCTGCGCGACGCCGTTGACGCTGACGGTGGCCCCGGTGGTCCAGCCCGGGATGCGGATGCGCATCGCCCAGGTTCCGCTGACGTTGCCGGTGACCCGCAGGGTCGTGGTGTCGCTGACGGGGTAGTTCGTGGTCTGGGTGACGGTGATTCCGCGCTCCGACCAGGTGAGCACCGAGGGCACGAACAGGTTGACGATCAGTGTGTTGTCACTGTGGAAGTAGATGGAGTCCATCAGCCTGGTGTGCATCTCCAGGCCCGTGCCCTGGCAGCACCAGAAGGTGCCGTAGTCGGTGCTCCAGGTGCCGCCGCCCCAGGCCGGGCCCACACCCCGTCGTCCTCCGGGGTTGAGCGGGGTGAAGTAGGTGACGTGGCCGTGGTCGTCGGCCGGGTTCTGCTGGCCGATCATCTGGTTCAGCCACGCCCGCTCGTAGTAGTCGAACAGCGCGACGCGGTTCGGGTCAAGGGCGAACAGTTCCCGGGTGAGGGTGAGCATGTTGACGGTGTTGCAGCTTTCGCAGGTGTCCTTGTTCAGGTAGCCGGCAAGGGCGTTCGGGGCGCGGAAGTGCTCCGCCTGGCTGTTGCCGCCGATGGCGTAGGTGTGCGCGTTGACGGTGATGTTCCAGGCGTTGGTGGCGATGTCCCGGTAGCGGGTCGTGCCGGTGGCCTTGTACTCGCGGGCGGCACCGATCCACTTGGGTACCTGGGTGTTGGCGTGCAGTCCGCTGAGCTGGTCCTGGTTGGACGCCAGGGGGTCGAACACCGCGGCGTGGTCGAACCGCTGGGCGACGGCGAGCCACCGCGCGTCGTCTGTCTGCTGGTAGAGATCGGTCAGCACGGTGTTCATGCCGCCGAACTCGGTCTGCAGCATGGCCTGCATCTGCTGGCCGGTCAGTCTGCCGGTGCGCCAGTCGACCCATCCGGCCAGGGCGAGGAGCACGTCACGGGCCTGGGTGCTGCCGATGTGGCGCCATACGTCCAGCAGGCCGGCGAGGGTCTTGTGGATGGTGTAGTACGGCACGTTGCCGTTGTTCAGGGTCCGCTGCTCGAGGGCGGTGAAGTCGGACTCGGGGTAGCCGGAAAGGTACCCGGCGCTGAAACCGGCGGCGCTGTTGTTGGCCTGGCACTTGGCCAACTCCGCAACCATGTGGGTCGCCTTGTCCCGGCAGGTGGTGTCCCCGGTCACGGCGTACAGCTGGGCCCACGCCGTGAGGAAGTGCCCTTGGACGTGGGTGCGGAAAGGGAAACTCGGCGCGTCCCAGCCGCCGGTGGCGGCCGCGCCGTTGGTGGACAGCTTGTGGTTGGCGCGGAAGTTGTACAGCAGCCGGTCGACATCCACGAACCGCAGGTAGTTCTGGGTGCGGTTCTGGTTGTCCAGCCACCGGCTTGCGGTGAGCTGGACCTGGCCGAGTTCGAAGGGGTGCGCGGAGACCCCGATGTCAGCCCTGGCGGGAGGTGCGGCCGCATGGGCGGGAGATGCGCCGATAAGGGATCCGGTGGCAGAGGCGGCGGCGGTGGCCCCGGCCAGTTGCAGGAGGCGCCGTCTACTGACGGAGGAAGACATTGTGCACCTTTCGGTGACGACGGAGCGGCTCGGCAAGGAGGCCCGACGTCAGTGAGGATCGGTGACCCGTCGGCACTCTCCTTTGATACATGGGATGGATTAACGGATATGGATGTTGCCTGTGTCTAGCCTTGCGACACAAACTCCTTTCCCCTACCGGTTGGTAGCCCAATCGGCGTCCTGGCAGCCAAGCCATACATTGGATGTGATGGCGCTCATGGCTTGATTCGAATGGGCACTTGAGGCGTCCGGCCGTGTCTCACTCCCGGGTGAGCACCGCCGCGTAGCCTCCCCAGGTCGAGGCGTCGACATCGGTGACGCTCCAGCCGGTGTCGGCCGCGGCGGCCGAGAGCTCCGCCGGGGACATGAACAGCCAGTTGAACTCGTCGCCGGCGACCCCGCGGTACGAGGTGTGCATGCGGACCAGTCCCCGTGGGTCCCCGCGGCGCACGTTCTCCTCCTGATAGGCCAGATCGGCCGGATCGGTCGAAAGCGCGACATCGGTGTTGCTGAGCAGTACCCGTCCTCCCGGCCGTGTGACGCGACGGCATTCGGCGAGCAGTCGGTTCACACCGGCCGGCGTGCCGCCCATGGCGAGCCCGTTGGAGAACAGCAGGACGGAGTCGAACGTCTCGGGACCGAACTCGAGCCGCAGGGCGTCCATGACCCGGACGTTTCGTCCGCCGCGTTCCTGACAGACCCGCACGGCCAGCGGGGACACATCGATTCCCACGACGTCCAGGCCCGCCTGCTGCAAGGGGAGCAGGTGTTTGCCCGCGCCGCAGCCGATGTCGAGGACCCTGCCGGATGTCTTGTCGAAGGCCCGCAGTTCGTAGTCCCGGAAATCCACCGGGTCCTCGAAACGTCGCTCGATCGGATCCTCGGAGACCTTTCCGTCACTGCGCACGTAGCAGAACGGCGGCTGGTAGCGGCCTCGCAGGTAGTCGAACATGGCGGTGGCGTGCGGATCCACCGGGTGGGTGTCGGGCCGGCTCACTGTCATGGCCACCTCTTTTTCGTCTGGGGTGGGTGGGGAAGGGATCGCCGGGGCGCGGACGGGCGGCGTCAGTGGGGCCCTGTCACGTCGCGGGCGTCCCCGGAGTGGTGACGACCGGGCCGACGTACACGCCCCCGCCGTCCGCGCTGAAGGGGAGTTCCGGCAGTCCACGGGAGGCCATGGCCGCCCGCACGTCCTGCTGGCGTCCGCGAGCCGAGCTGAGGAGGAGGAACCCGCCGCCGCCGGCGCCGAGTACCTTTCCCCCGTCGGCGCCGCTGTCACGGGCCAGTGCGTAGAGGTTCTTGACGCTGTCGTCCGCCGTGCCGGACGACAGTTTGGTCTTCAGCGCCCAGTGGGCGTCCAGGATCGGGCCGATCTCGTCGATCCGGCCGTACCGGAGCGCCTCCACGGCGGGTGCCACCAGGTCCTTGATGCCGTGGAGGCTCCGCAGGACGACGGGGTCGGCGTTCCGCGCGCCGCGGGCCTGCGCGGCGAGGGCGTGTCCGGCGTCTCGCGCCGCGCCGAGGCGGAACAGCATGAGCCGTTCCTCGATGTACCGGGCGACCGCCGGGTGGGGGCGCAGCCGCTCCACCTCGACCGAGCGGTCCCGGCCGATGTGCAGCAGACACGCGCCCCCGAACGCCGCGAGGTAGTGGTCCTGTTTCCCGACGGGGCGCCGCAGATCCACCATCTCGACGGCGCTCGCCTGCTCGGCGATGTCCGCCCGCACGAGCGCTTCGGGGTACCGCAGTGCCGCGGTCAGGGCGACGGTGAACGCGCCGGAGCCGCCCAGACCCGATCCGGCCGGCGCGTCGCTGTAGCAGCCGATCTGGAGGTCGCGCGGGCTGCCCGCCCGGACCAGACAGGCCCGGGCGTACGGGTTGCGCACCTCGGACACGTGCGCCACCTGGTCCAGCTCTTCGAAGGCGGCCCGCACCCCGCCCCCGAAGAGCCCCGGGTACCGGATCACGCACACGCGCCGGTCCATCGCCGTTCCCACCACCGAGCCGCCGAACCGGTCGGCGTAGCTGGGCAGGTCGGTGCCGCCGCCTGCCAGGGAGATACGCAGCGGCGCACTGGCCACCACGGCCTGGCCGTGCCGAATGCCGGGGGGCGGACCCGTCGTCCCGCTCTCGCCCGGCGCCCGGGTCGCACCGGACACCCGTGAGGCGGTCGCCTCACGGCTGCCGTGACCACCGACGTGCCGTACGGCGGTTCCGGTCATGTGAGAACCGCGCGGATACGACGCACACCGGCGCCGGACGACTGTTCCTTGACGATCCGGAAGTGACCGAGTTCCCCGGTGTTGCGGACGTGCGGTCCGCCGCAGAACTCCAGCGACCGCTCACCGATGCGGTACACCGACACCGTGCCGTCGTACTTCTCGTCGAACACGCCGATGGCACCCTCGGCCCGGGCCTCGGCCTGCGGCATCACGGAGTGGGTCACCTGGATCCGTTCGTCGATCCAGCTCTGCACGAGGCCCTCCACCTCGCGGATCTCCTCGGGCTTCATCGCCGCGGGGTGGGAGAAGTCGAAGCGCAGCCTGTCCTTGGTGATGTTGGAGCCCTTCTGCAACGCGTGGGGGCCGAGCACCTGGCGCAGGGCCGCGTGCAGGAGATGGGTCGCGGTGTGATAGCGCGTGCTCTGCTCACTGTCGTCGGCCAGGCCGCTCTTGGCCGCCTGCGAACGCGAGCGCTCCTGGTGCAGCGCGAACTGCCGCCGGTACTCGTCGGTGTCGACGCCGACACCGGACTCCGCGGCGATCTCGACGGTGAACTCCACCGGGAACCCGAACGTGTCGTACAGCTGGAAGGCCACCTCGCCGGGCAGGGTGGTGCCGCCGGACTGCCGCAGCTCCTCCAGGGCATGGGAGAGCCTGGCGGTGCCCCGCTCGATGGTCTGCTCGAAGCGCTCCTGCTCCTTGGCCAGCTCGGTGAGGATCCTCGTGCGGTTCTCCACGAGTTCCGGGTACGCCCCGCCGTACATCTCGACGACGACGTCGGCGGTCGCCACCCAGTCGGACGCCTTGACGCCCAGGTGCTGGGTGTAGCGGACGGCGCGGCGGATGAGGCGCCGCAGTACGTACCCCGCCCCCTGGTTGCCCGGTGAGACCAGGCCGCGGTCCCCGAGGATGAACACGGAGGTGCGCAGGTGGTCGCTGAGGATACGCAGCGCGCGGGTCAGCTTCGCGTCCGAGCGGACCTCCTCCGGTGCGAAGGCGCCCTTGGCGACGATCGCGTCGATGATCGGCGCGAAGCACGGGGTCTCGTACACCGTGGCGGCGCCGTTGAGCACGGCGATCGTGCGCTCGAGTCCCATGCCGGTGTCGACGTTGCGCTTGGGCAGGGGCTGGATGGCGCCGTCGCGTCGGTCGAACGTCATGAAGACGTTGTTCCAGATCTCGAAGAAGCGGGCGTTGCCGCAGAGCCCGGGCAGACAGGTGGCGGCGTCCTCGTCGGGACACGGGGTGCCGGTGAGATCGACGAAGATCTCCGTGTCCGGCCCGCACGGTCCCTCGGGGCCGGCGGCCCACCAGTTGTGCTCCTCGGACAGGAAGACGATGCGCTCCTCGGCGACCCCCAGGGAACGCCACAGCGCGGCCGACTCCTCATCTCTGGGAACGGTGTCGTTGCCCTCGAAGACGGTCACCCACAGCCGGTCCGGCTCGATGGCCAGGCAGTCCTCACGGACGAGGAACTCGTGGCTCCACCGGATGGAGTCCTCCTTGAAGTAGTCGCCCAGCGACCAGTTGCCCAGCATCTCGAAGAAGGTGAGGTGGGTGGGGTCGCCCACTTCTTCGATGTCGTTCGTCCGGACGCATTTCTGGTAGTCCACCAGGCGCGTTCCGGCGGGGTGCTCGGCGCCCAGGAAGTAGGGGACGAGCGGGTGCATCCCGGCCGTCGTGAACAGCACGCTCGGGTCGCGGTCCGGGACGAGTGACGCGCTGGGGATCACCGCGTGCCCGCGCTCCGCGAAGAAGTCGAGGTAGCTGGTGCGCAGTTGGTCGGGAGAGTCGATGTGCTTCATGGTCGGAACCTCGGAGGGAGTGATGGAGTTCAGCAAGGTGGGCAGCAACCCGCCCGTCGAACGGCATGATTGATGGTTTGTCAGGCCCTCAGGGGGCTGGCCTGCGGGGCACGAACCGGTCGCGGGACGCATACTGCTCCGCGGTGATGTGACCGGCCATTCCGGAAGCATCCAGTTCAGTTCCGTCGCGCGAAGCCCAGGCGCACACGAGCTCGACCGGGATGCCCCGCTCGGACTTCAGCCGGAACAGCGACTCGGCGGAGATGGCGGAACCGTCACGGGTGAGATTCTCGTACTCCCGTCGGCCGGCCGTCACCAGCGCCCCGAAACTCTCGGCTTCCGCCCGTACGAGGTCCAGCGCGGAGTCGACCAGTCCGGGGAATCCGCGCCAACGACGGTATGCCGCCGCGGCCATGGCGACGGGGCCGACGAGTCGATGCGGAGAACTGCCCAGCAACTCCAGGCCGAGGAAGGCACGGCGCAGCAGTCGACGCAGCACGTGGCCCTGGCGCTTGGGACCGGGAGAGACCCCCGCGCCGACGATCAGTGCCACGGTCCGGACATGGTCCGCGACCTGGCGCAGCAGCCCCTGCGCCGTCGCCGCGTCATGGCTGCGGTCACCCTCACAGACCGCGACCACCTGCGCGTACAGCGACCGCAGAGTGGGCAGTTGGTAGATGTCCGACAGCCCCAGCACCGCCGCGGCCAGGCGGTCCGCACCTCCGGCGGAGTCGACGAGGGGGTCCTGCGCGGAAGCCGCCGGCCCGGGTCCCTCCTGGCTCAAGTCGAGGAATTCGCAGTTCCAGAAGTGAAACCACCGGCCGCACGAACAGGTCGACGAGCAACCGGGCCCGCAGGGGACGCCGTTGTCGGCCAGCACCAGGAGGTTCGGCCCGAACGGGCCGCCGGCCAAGGGAGCTGCGAAGCGGCGGGCGGCCGAGCCGATCCGCTGCGCCGGAAATCCCATGCGGGTCAGCGCGTCCACGGACGCCGTGTCGCGGAGGCGGCCGGACTCGTCCGTGCTGGCGATGAACGCCAGCCGGTCCGACGCGAGGCCCACGGCCTGGAAGGCCCCGAAGAGCCCCTCGAAGTACCGCTCGCGCTCGACCGGCCCCCTCGACACATGACTGACCATGGCGAAGGAGGTGAAGACGCCGGGCCGGGCCGGCGTCTCCGTCCGGTTGGTGCGGACACACCACTGGAGTCCCACGCGGCCCTCCCATCCGGACCGGTCGGACAGCGCCCAGTCGCGCCACAGCTGTATCCCCGCGGACACGAAGAGCGTGGACTCGTCCGCGGGCGCCACGACACTCCGCGGCTCGACCCTGCGGTGACCGAAGCGCCGCCCGAGCTGGTCGACCAGCTCGTCCGCCAATTGGTGCTCCACACTCATCCTTCTTGCCCGCCCCCACCCTTGACTGACCTGTCAAAAAGCATACGCATATTATTGACTAGCGGCAACGACTGACCCTGGCCAACGCCCGAGGGGCGACGCATAATGCGCCCCTGACCTGCCGAAACACTCCACTCGCCTGCGACTAGGGTTGCCATGGCGACCGGCAGAGCGAGAGTCAATAACTAGTCAATATCTCATTGACAGCGTGTCACTGCTCTCTGTATGGTCCGACCCCATGAGCAATGCAGTGGAGCCGGAGGCGCGGCGAGCGCTCCTGGACACCTCGGACAACTTCTCCACCATGAAGTTGCTGGCCCACCCTGAGGTTCTGGTTGCCGCTCGGCAGCCGGAACCCATGCGGCCGATCAATCTGGAAATCAACCCGATCAACATCTGCAACCAGAGCTGCACGTGGTGTACGTACGGCTACCTCCACGAGCGCAAGGAGGTGCTGGACAAGGAGCGCATACTCGAACTGCTGGAGGATGCCAGGCACATCGGCGTCCAGTCGGTCACCTGGACCGGCGGTGGCGAGCCGACCGTGCACAAGGACCTCGACGAGGTCGTCGAGCGGGCGGCCGAGTTGGGCTTCCGGCAGGGCATCAACAGCAACGGCGTCAAACTGGGCCCCCGGCTGCGCCGGACACTCGTACAGCACTTCTCCTACATACGTTTCAGCGTGGACGCCGGCACCTCGGACGTCTACGCGCGCACCCACCGGGTGAACAAGGCGATCTACAAGGTGGTCCTGCGCAACATCGCCACCCTCGCGGCGGAGCGTGACGCCGCGGGCTCCGGCCTCGTCATGGGTTTCTCCTACCTGGTCGACGAGTCCAACGTCCACGACCTCGCAGAGGGGGCGCGCCAGGCCAAGTCGGCAGGTGTCGACTACTTCCAGGTCAAGCCCATCGTTCACTACGAACGGTCGAACGAGCAGTTCGAGCAGGAGTCGTCGCTGTGGACGGTCCTCGAGGAGCAGATGGCGCAGGTCAACCAACTGCGCGACGAGCGCTTCGACATCCGCTACCTCGACCACAAGTTCGACGACGTCACCCGGCAGGAGGACTACGGCCGCACCTACGACGTATGCCGGGGCAATGAACTCCTCGCCACGGTCGGGGCGGACGGATCGGTCGACGTGTGCTGCGCCTTCAAGGGCGAGAGCAACTGGTCGTTCGGCAACATCAACGAACGCCGGTTCACCGAGATCTGGGAGGGCGAGCAGCGTCGCTCGGTGCTCGCGATGATCGACGTCAAGCGGTGCCCGCCGCTGTGCAAGGGCCACGAGCTCAACAAGATCATCCACTTCGTCAACAACTTCGACGCCCACCGGGAGTTCCCGTGACCGGCGCCTCGACCGTCGCCCGCCCGGCAGCGCCGGCCACCGGCCAGGGGATCGGCATCATCGGGGTCGGCGGAGTGGCCCGCTATGCCCACCTGCCGGCGTACCGCCGCCTGGGACTGAACGTGACGGCGGTCTGTGACGTCGACGAGGCCGTGGCGGCCGACGTCGCCGCGGAGTTCGACATCCCGCACTGCTTCCGCGACGCCGCCGAGCTCGTGGCGCACCCGGACGTGGCGGTGGTCGACATCGCCACGCCGCCGGCCAGCCATCTGGAGCTGATGACGGCCGTCGCGGAGGCCGGCAAACCCATGCTGGTGCAGAAGCCCCTGTGCACCACGCCGGCCGAGCTCGCCGGCATCAGGCGGCTGCGGGACCGCGGCGCCCGGGTCCGGCTCAACATGACCGGCCGTCAGGTGTCGGCCTGGCGCAAGGTCCACGACCTCCTTCGCTCGGGGGCGATCGGGCGGCCGTACCTGTGCACCGTCCGCAACCGGGACTGGTGGGACCGTGAACCCGGGCGCTGGGACCACACGATCGAGAACTACATCGTGTTCGAGATGGCGATCCACCATCTCGACCTGTGCGCCTACTGGTTCGGTCCGGCGGTCAAGGTCACCGGGCGGGCCGGCGCACACCCGGGCCAGCTGCTGAAACAGGCGAACTGGATCAGCGCGACCCTGGAGTACCCGGACGCCGTCGTGGTGCAGCTGCTGGAGGACTGGACCATGCCGGAATTCTCCTTCGGCAACGGTCACCCCTTCGAAGAGGTCGTCATCTCCGGCTCCTCCGGCGTCATCCGGGCGAGCAGCGAACGGGTGGAGCTGGCGGGCCTCGGTGGCAACACCGTCCGCGTCTGGCACCTCCCCCGCCCCGGCCAGACCCTCCCGGGCGAGCAACTGGGGGTCAGCTGGTTCCCCGACAGTTTCGGCCACGCCATGCGGGACTACCTCGGCGATCTGGGCGCCGGCCGGGGTGCGGAGGAGGACTGGGACCACCTGATCCGGCTCACGGACGAGACCTTCGCCGTATCGACGTCGCTTTCCTCGGACCAGTGGGTCCCCTGCCGAAACGAGCACACCGCGCCCGGAACCGAGGACGTGTGATGAGGAGGCAGCGCAATCCATGAGCCCCTTCGATTTCGTCACCTATCTGGTGGGCCTTCCCACCGCCGGATACTTCGCCTACGCCACCGCCCGGGCGTTCCTGGGCGAGGCGCGCACGGTCAGGGAGCTGCGCCGTGCGGCGCACGAAGGGCAGCGCGAGCGCGCCGCGTCCGGGAACTCCCGCACCGGCGCACAGCCCTCGCCGCAGCCCGAGTTCGTGATCCTCATGCCCATGCTGCGCGAGGACCGGGTCGTCAGAGAGGCCTGTGAGCACCTGCTGCGCGCCGTGAAGGACGGCGTCGCCCTGCAAGTCGTCGTCGCCACCACACAGCGGGAGGACCAGGAACGGCGGGAGGCCCTCGCCGATCTCCGGGCGGCGGCTTCGGGCCGCGTTCCGCGCGACCTGGACCGCGCGCTGGTCCGGGCTCTGGTGCCGACGGCTCACGCGCCGTTCCGGCACGCGCTGGAGGCGGGGCGACAGGGCGAGGCCGTGCGGCTCCTCGATGAGTCGCAGCGGCCCACCACCGCCGAGGCGGCCACCGACGTCATCGCGGAACTCAACGCGTCGCTGGGCCGCGAGGTGTTCCACCACGCCACCGCGCCGGCCGACGCCACGGGCAAGGTGGGCCAGCTCAACGCCGCGTTGCGCTGGTGGTCGGCCGGACATGGCGGGCAGCGCGAGGCTCCGGTCTACGTCGGTGTCTACGACGCGGACTCCAAGCCGGACCCGGCGGCGTTCCAGACCATGGCCCAGGTCATTCGCGCCGAGACCAGCACGGGCCGTCCGCTGCCCGAGATCTTCCAGCAGGTCTCCTGCTACTGCCGTGGCATGGGCGCCATGCGCGGAATGCGTGCCGCGCTGAGGCTGTCGGACGCGATCGCCCAGACCCGTTGGGCGCTCGGCTTCGAGTACGACCTCTTCCGCAGGTACACACGGCAGGCCGTCAGGGGAAGGCTGCGGCCGCTCGCCTACTGCATCGGACACGGCTGCTTCGTGTCCCTCGACTTCCTCGAGAGGATCGACGGTTTCCCCACCCTGAGTCCCAACGACGACCTGGCTCTCGGCTACCAGGCGTCCCTGCTGGGCGCTCAGGTGCGTCCTGTCCCCGCTCTCGACTACTGCGATGTGGCGCCCGACTCACTGTCCTCCGTCCGGCAGTCCCGGTTCTGGTTCCACGGGTCGGCCCGGTTCGCCGCCGATCTGCGTGCCTTCCGAGCCGACCTGGGTGTGCGCCCGGGCCGCCTCCAGTGGTGGTACCTGCTGGCCGTCGGCCACGGCCGCAACATCGCCTGGGCCTGGCGGGCAGCCGCCTGGGTGGCGGCCACGGCACTGGCGGTGGCCGACGGCCGGTGGGCGCTGTCCGCGGTGCTGGTCGGCCTCCACCTCGCCTACGTCCAGGGCGGGTTCCTCCAGACCTGGCGCCATCTGCACACGCTGCCCGGTGCCGCTGACCTGTCCGGTGTCAGGGAGTTCCCCGCGCGTCTGCTGCTGACCTCCCTCGTCGCGGCCTCGGCCGCCTTCGTCATCCGCAGCCTCGGCCCGCTGACCGGCAGCCTCGAACTGCTCTTCCGCCGGCGCACGGCCACGAGCTGGAAGGTCGAACGATGACCGCGGCGGCGACCGCGCCGTCCTCCGTGCTGCGCAACGCCCCGGTCCTCATCGCCGGATACCCCCGCAGCGGCACCACGCTGCTCTACCGCATGCTCGCCCGGTACCCGGAGTTCGGAGCCGCCGAGCGAGCGATGACCATGGGGGACTCCGCGCACGAGACCGCGCTGAGCTTCTTCATGAGCCCTCTGCTGGACTTCGACAGGATTCACCGGCAGGGCTGGCCCCACTGGGACGAGGCGCTGGGCGGCAAGGCAGGCGTCGACGCGTACCTCGCCCGCCGGGGCCGTCCGAGCCTGCCGAGGGAATGGCTGGAGCGTGTGCTGGGCTCCTACGTCTTCCACGACAGGGTCTTCGAACGGTTCACCAGCGACGTGGACAGCGTCGCGGTACGCGGCTGGTCCCGCGCCGACCGCCGGCTGCCCTTACGACGGGCCGCCATGCGGATCAGCGGGCGGACGCAGGTGGTCCGCGACTTCCTGGAACTCGCGGCGCGGGCCAGTGGCTCGGAACGGGTCCTGGACAAGTTCCCCTTCCACTACTACCGGTTCGCGGAACTGTCCGCGGCGCTCCCCGAAGCGCGCTTCGTCTTCATCCACCGGTCGCCCGTCGACGTGTTCGCCTCCATGGTCCACCGCGCTCGCACGGAACTGAAGGGTCGGCCACCCATGGGAAGCGTGGCCTGGCTGGTCATGTCGAGCGCCGCCTTCGTCCGCGACTGGTGCGACAGCGCACGCGCCGCCCACGCCTTCGCCGCCTGCGCGCCGGAACAACTGCTCATCGTCGACTACGACCGGCTCACCTCCACCACTGAGCGGGCTGACCAGGTGAAGCGGCTGGCCCGCTACCTGGAACTGCCTCCGGAGGTGATGCTGGCCGACACCGACGGGACACCGAGGCGCGACCCCTCCAAGCGCTTCCCCCTGGCGTCCGCGACCCCCACCCCCAACTCACGACCGTTCGTCGACGACCTGTCGGCGGACGACATCGCCACGGTGGAGGAAGGCTGCCGGACACAGGCGGAACTGCTGCGTGAGGCCTCCGGGTAGGACCGCTCCCGCCACCGGCGCACCGGGCCCGGCGTCAGAACCCGTACGTGGCCCGTCCGCTGTGTTTCCGATCGCCACTCCCACCGGCCCGACAGGAGAACGTAATGCCGGCTGACCAGAAGATCACCATGGGCAAGGGCGTGCTCGTCATGACCTATGCCTGCAACCTGAAATGCTCGTTCTGCTACGCGGGGGCGGAGGTCTTCGGCAGTCCGAAGACCATGCGCTCGGCCGAGGCGTACAAGGGCATCGACTTCATGGAGAGCATCGGTATCAGCACCTTCACCCTGCTCGGCGGTGAACCGACCATCCACCGCGATCTGCTGGATGTGGTGGCCTACGCGCATGCGAAGAACATGGGGGCCTGGGTCGTCACCAACGGCGTCAAGGTGTCCGATCCCGCATTCGGGCAGTCCATGATCGACGCCGGGCTCAAAGGCGGCTGCATCAGCCTGCACGGTCACACCCCGGAGGAGCACGACAAAGCGACCCGGATACCAGGCAGCTACGACAAGGCCATGACGGCCGTGCGGCACGCGGTGGAGCGCGGCTGGCCGCTGTATCCCATGCTCACGGTGATGGATTCCAATCTGCCCAACGTGCTGCGGGTGGTGGAGAACCTGGTCGCCCTCGGGTGCCGGACCATCTACGTCAACTACGGCGTCCCGAACGTCGTCCAGCAGCTCGACACCGGCGTCGCGTCCGGGCCCGAGGCACTGGCCCGGCTGACCGAACAACTCTTCCGTCTGCAGCCGGAACTCGGTGTCCGGTTCATCTTCAATCGGGAGAAGAACAAGATCCCGCTGTGCAGTTTCGACCATGCCACGCTCAAGGACATGTTCGCCGACCAGGTGATCGGCACCGGTTGCGAGGCGGCCCAGGGAAATACCGTGGTCATCGAGCCAGGTGGCAAGGTCCTCGGCTGCTCCCACTGGGTGGACCACCCTCTCATCAACATCTACAAGGACCGGGAGAACCTGGAACTGCTCACACCCGAGGAATTCTGGGAGATGTGGCATTCGGGCCGCCCCAAGGAGTACCGGGACGAACTTCGCTTCTATCCGTTCGAGCAGTGTGTCGACTGCGGTTGGCGCAAGGACGGCCAGTGCTACGGCGGATGCAAGATCTGGCAACAGGCGGACGTGCTGCCCAAGACGTACGCGTTCGACGGCGACGAGGTCGTCCCGTACCGGCGCCGGCTGCTGCCGCTCGATGTCGTGCGCGGCTGACGCCCCGCATCCCCTCCCCCGCGCCAGTCCCCCGCTGACGGGTGGCGACGACACCTTTGGAAAGGCAGACCCTGTGATCGACACGGCCGCGTCCGAGATGCCGCTGGTGAACGAGAACCAGTACCTCACGGAAGGGCTCCGCTTCGCGTGCATACGCCTGATGGAGATCGCCTCCGCCGTCCTGGTCCGTACGACAAGTACGGAGGCGAAGGTGGCGCTCTCGCAGGACATTTGGGGACTGGCCCAGTGCGCGGACACCCTCGGGCAGCGCCTTCCCGGGCTGCGGTCGAAGAAGGAGGCCGCACGGCCTCTCAACGCGGCTTTCGTACGGCTGTGCAACGACATGGTGGCCATCGAGGACCCCACCCGTCAGCTCGATCAGCTGACTCGCGTGGCCTACGCCGATCTGCGGGCGGCCACCGCCGCCGTCCTGGTCCGGGTCGATCCCCTGGTCGACGAGGCCGGCCACCAGAGCCTGACCTGGGTACTGGACCGGCTGGGCACGCTGCACCGTCCGGTCGGCGGCGACGAGGAGGGCGGCCCCTCGCCGCTGTTCGAGAGCTGCGCCGGGCGACGGGCCGAACTTGCCTCCCCGGTCACGGTGGAGAGCCTGCCCGCTCTCGAGGACATCCCGGTCCGCCCCGGCCGCGACCCGCGGCTACGCGAACACCGCCCGGGTGTCGACCCGGCCGGCGTGGGCGAGTTGTCCTCCTCGATCGACATCACGGACCCCTTGCACGATGTCGCCTTCAAGATCGAGCTGTGTGCCGCGGAAATCTGCGCCGCCCTCCTGGCGCTGCACCCCGAGGCCCCCTGGGGCCTGCGGTACGACCTCGCCCGCCAAGTGCGCGACGAGGGACGGCACTTCGAACTGCTGATCACCCGGATGCGGGAACTCGGTGGCACGGTCGGCTCGCACCCCGTTCGTTTCCAGATCTGGGACAAGTTCCGTCTGGGCAGAACCCTTCCCGAGCGTCTCCTGATCGAACAGCGGCTCGGTGAGGGGGTCGGACTCGACGGCGGTCTGCGGGTCTACCGCTGGCTCCGGCAGATCGGGGACACCCGGACGGCCACGATCTTCGACTACATCAACGCCGACGAGGTCACGCACGTCGGCAACGCCAACCACTGGCTCGAGGAACTTCTCGGAGGTACGGACGAGGTACGCGCGCTCGACGCCCGAGTACGCGATCTGCTGGCCGAACATGACATGCCGGTGCGTCATGTGATCCCCATCAACGCAGAGGACCGCACCCTGTCGGGCTTCTCGGCCGAAGAGATCGCGGAGCTTCAGGAGGAATGGGCTCGGGAGCGCGCCGCCTCCGGTCGGGCCCCTGCCGAGTCTCCGGCACCAAAGACATCTTCACTGGAGCGTGATTGAAATGTTACTGACGTTGTCAGTATAGTGACTGGACCATGTGTGCCTCCTTCAGTCAAAAGGCTCGTGTCGTCCGTATCTCGACAATCTCGCAGATCAGGTCGTCGCTCACAGACGGACTGGCACACGCGCAATACTTGTCAAGTGAGGAGTCACAATGACCGCGAACGAAGGTCTTGGCTCACGCATTCGGCGGCTCCGTAGAACAGCGGGCCTCTCCCAAGAGGCACTGGCGAAGCCCAATTTGTCCCCCAGTTACATCTCACTTCTGGAAGCCGGCAAGCGCGTCCCCTCCGAAGAGGTGCTGGCGCAGCTCGCCGAGCGGCTGAACTGCGATCCCGCCTATCTCATCGGCATGATCACCACACCGGACTCGGTGGACCTGGAGATCGAGCTGAACTACGCACAGCTCGCCCTGCGCAACGGCGACTCGCGAACGGCGTTGGAGACCTTCACCGCCCTGCAGTCGAAGCTCCCGGCGGGCGGAAAGGCCGACCTGCGTTTCTCGGTGGAGCTCGGCATCGCCCAATGCCTCGAGCACCACGGGGAGTTGGAGGAGGCCGTTCGCCGCTTCGAGTTGCTGCTGCACCAGTCGGCGGAACAGGGGCGCGGGCTCCTGGACCGGCTCGGTGTCGTGATGCTGCTGTGCCGGTGCTACCGCGAACTGGGCGATCTCTCACACGCCATCGATGTCGCCGAGTCGGCGCTGTCCGAGGCGGATGCCGCGGACCTGCCGCCCACGGTCGCGCAGCTGGAACTGCTGTCCACGCTGATCGGCGTCTACTCCGAGCGCGGTGACCTGCACCGGGCGAACTTCCTGGCGGGCGAGGCGATCAGCCGCGCCGAGGTCATGTCCGACCGCAGGGCCCTCGGCGGCGCCTACTGGAACGCGAGCGTCGTCCTGCACCGGCGTGGCAGGTCGACCGAGGCACTGGAGTTGATCAAGAAGGCTGTCGCCATCTACGCCGAGGGCGACGACGAGCGCGCCCTGGCCCGGGTGCGCAACGCCCAGGCCACGGTGCTGCTGCAGTCGGAGAGTCCCGACGCCGAAGTGGCCAAGACACTCCTCGAACAGAGCGCCGCCACCCTGCGGACGCTGGGCAGCAGTCTCGACGTGGCGTACGTCGAAACGGCGCTCGCGCGTGCCGAGGTCATGCTCGGACAGCCCGAGAACGCCGTCCGGCACGCCGAGATCGCCCTCGGTCTACTGGGGCCCGAGCATCGGCTGGAAAGCGCGCGCGTCCATCTCGTACTCGCTGCGGCCTACCTGATCCAGGAGGACCACGAGGCGGTCCACGCCGCCTACGAGCGCAGCGCTCTCCTGCTCGAAGCCTCCGAGGCCGGGCGGCAAGCCGCCTTCGCCTGGTCGGAGTTGGGCGAGATTCTGGAGAAGAGCGGGGAGAGCGAACGAGCCGTGTGGGCCTACAAGCAGGGTATGCGGTTGATGGGACACCGCGGATCCCTCCTCACCGACGCCCCCCGCCAGGCCCGTCGGGGCTGACACCTTCGCTGTCGCACTCGCCGAAGAGGCCGGGCTGACCATCGCCAGCCTCCGGCTTGCCCACCGATCCCATGGTCCAGGCGGGCCCAGAGGTCTTCGACCTGCACCGGAGATGCGGCTCTCAGCCCTGCAGCCCCTTCAGCATCACCCCCAGGTAGCGGCGCCCGGACTGCAGACGCGTCTGCTGGTCAGCGGCATGGACGTTGGCGGCAAAGGCGATCCCGCACATGAGCGGCAGCACGTCGTCCCAGGTGACCGAGCCGCGCACGGCGCCGACCCCCCGGGCGCGATCGAGCAACTGGCCGGCGAGCGAGTCCAGAGCGGCGCTGAGTTCCTCGGTGCGCGGCAGGACGCGATCCGGCGCGGCGCGCACGATGGTGATCGAGGGGTCGGTCAGCTGCGCCTCCAAGGTGACGTCGAGGAAGCCGGTCAGAGCCTGCCAGGGATCCTCCTCGGTCAGCGCCCGTTCCGCGTGCGCGACCAACGCCTCCAGGCCCGGGCCGGCCACGGCCTCCATCAGAGCCTCGGGCGTCGGGAAGTGCCGGTAGACGGTGGCCACCCCCGTCTTGGCGAGGCGGGCGACGTCGTTGAGCTGCAGCGGGGTGCCGTCGTCGACGAGCTTTCGGGCCACGTCGACGATGCGCTGCCGGTTGCGGGCCGCGTCCTTGCGTATCGGTGCACTCGTCATGCGCACAGCTTAAACGGATGAGTCATCCGATTGTGCTACCGTGAAACGGATACATCATCCACTTCTGTGGTTGCCCAGCGCCACAAGGAGGAATCCCCGTGCCGTTCACCGTCACCGACGTGCCGGACCTGCCCACCGGGTTCACCGACACGTTCACCAGCCACACCGTCGAGACCGGCGACCTGACCCTGCACGCCGTGGTCGGCGGCGACGGGCCGCCGCTGCTGCTCCTGCCCGGCTGGCCCCAGTTCTGGTACAGCTGGCGTCTGATCATGCCGACCCTGGCCGAGCGCTTCACCGTCGTCGCCCCCGATCTGCGCGGCATGGGTGCCAGCGACAAGCCCGCCACCGGCTACGACGCCGCCACACTCGCCGACGACATGGCCCGCCTGATGACCGCCCTGGGGCACGACCGCTTCGCCGTCGTCGGCTACGACCTGGGCATGCTGGTCGGCTACGCCCTGGCCGCGAGCCACCGTGACCGTGTCACGCGCCTTGTCGGCGCCGAGTCGATCCTTCCGGGCCTCTCGCCCTCCCCGCCGCTGATGTCGGACCCGGCCACCAACGAACTCCTGTGGCACTTCGCCTTCAACCGGCTGCAGGACATCAACGAGCGCATGGTCGCGGGCCGTGAGGAGATCTACTTCGGCCACACCTTCACGTCGAAGACCGCCTCCCCCGGCGCCATCCCGCAGCAGGCCATCGATGTCTACGTCGACCAGCTGCGCGACCCGGCCGCGCTGCGCGCCAGCTTCGAGTACTACCGGACCCTCGAGACATCCGCCGAGCACGCCCTGCGCTGGCGCGACGAGGGACCGCTGTCCATCCCGGTCCTGGCGGTGGGCGGTCAGTACAGCACCGGCACCATGCCGGAGGAGACCATGCGCCTGGTGGCCACGGACGTCACCGGACTGGTCATCCCCGGAGCCGGTCACTTCCTGCCCGAAGAGGCACCGGAGGAACTCAGCACGGCAGTGCTGGACTTCCTGCGCTGACCCGGCGAACCCGCCCCACCCGACACCGGCTTCGTCGGCGCCGGCAGCATCGGCTACGCCACGGGCCGCGGATCAGTTGGAGATGTTGTTGCCCCACAGGGTGTCGTCGTCCACGTTCGTCTTGGTCACCAGTGGCGCGGGCAGCTGGTCTTCCAGCCCGTTGGGCAGCTGGACGATGGTGGAGCCGTGGTCGGTGGGCCCGGGCTCTGCAGCGACTCGACGTTCCCGGCTGCGGAGGTGCATGGGGATCGCACCTCCGCAGCCGCTGGTCACGCCGGTGTGAGGATCAGAGGGCGGTGAAGGTCCACAGCAGGTTGGTGCTGCTGCCGTAGGTCCACTGCTTGGTGACGGAGCCCGAGGCCACGTTGCCGCCGCCGTCGAGGACGAGGCCGGTGGTGCGGTTGGCGATCGTGTAACGGCCGCCGCCCCGGTGGGTGATCTTCCACTGCTGGTTGGACCCGGTGTTCCAGGCGGCCTGCCGGGCGGCCGAGCCGTCCGCGGTGGCGCCCCAGCCGTCGGCGACCATGCCGTTGGTGCGGTTGACCAGCTTGTAGTAGCCGCCGCCGACCTCCACGGCCTGCCACTGGAGGTTGTTGCTGCTGTCCCAGGTCCACTGCTTCAGATTGGACCCGGAGGCGACGTTGCCGCCGCTGTCCAGGGCGAGGCCGTCGGTGACGTTGGTGATCCGGAAGTACTTCGCCGGGTTGAACTGCACCTTCAGCGAGGTGACCTGGTCGTTGTTGCCGCTGACGCGGAGGTCGGGGTTGTCGGCGGTGAAGGTCCAGGAGGTTCCGGTGAAGTTGTCGCCGGAGTATCCGATCACCTGGTAGCCCGAGGCCAACCGCAGGGAGGACAGGGCGCGCGCGCCCAGGCCGGCCGTGCCCAGGTCGGCCGCCGTGTAGTCGCCGAGGCCGAGCACGGCGGCGGTGCCCGTGTAGTCGACGTCCTGGTAGCCGATGAACCCGGTCTGCGGCCGCAGGGACGGGATCGTGCCCGAGAAGGAGAGCTTCAGGACGTAGGCACCCGCGCTGTACGGAGCCGAGGACGGCAGGGTGACCGTGAGGCCGGACGCACTCTGGACCGGCGTGGGCAGATCGATGTAGGAGCCGGCGGTGGCGCCGAGGAGCTTCGCCGACGTCAGCGACGAGAGGTTGATCTGGTCGGAGCTGAGGGTCTTGATCGTCAGCGAGCTGCCGGGCCAGCCCAGGACGGTGGCGTACAGGACGCTGTTCGCCTTGTTGCGGGTGAAGCGGATGTCCTGCGCCGTGCCGGCGTGCGGGGTGGTGAACGCGCCGCCGCCCATCTTCGTCGGCCCCTCGCCGTACGCCTCCCAGGCGCGCGTCGAGTACACCGACTCGCCGAAGCGGTTCAGGTAGTCCCCGATGGCCAGCAGGATGTCCTTCTGCCCCTGGGGAATGGTCCCGTCGGCCATCGGCGCGATGTTCAGCAGCATGTTGCCGTTCTTGCTGACCCGGTCGATGAGCGAGTGCAGCATCTGCTGGAAGCTGTAGTAGCCGATGCCCTGGGTGTAGCACCAACTGCTGCTGGAGATGCTGTCGTCGGTCAGCCAGTAGGGGGTGGTCAGGTCGCCGGGGCCGCCGCGCTCGTAGTCGAAGACCTCGCCCCTGCTGTTGAAGCCGTCCTTGTAGGTGGCGACGACCTCACGGCCCCAGCTGTTGGCCTGGTTGTAGTAGTACGAGAGGAAGTTGAGGCGCTGCTGCTCGTCGACGGCGTCCAGCTTGAAGTCCTGCCAGAGGATGTCGGGCTGGGCGCGGTCGATGACCTCCTTGAGCTTGTCGTACCAGAGCTGGTTCTCCGCGGTCGCACCCAGCTGCCCGTAGAGCTTCTTGAGGCTGGGGTCCGTCTGGGCGGGTGCGAACTCGTAGAAGCCGTTGTAGTTGTACGCGTGGTGCATGGCCACCAGCAGCTTCATGCCCTTGGCCCGGATGGCCGTGGTGAAGAGCTGGAGCAGGTTCAGTCCCGGCCCCTTGTTCACCGAGTTCCACTCGTTGACCTGGCTGTCCCACATGGAGAAGCCGTCGTGGTGCTCGGCGACCGGGCCGGCGAACTTGGCTCCGGCGTCGGCGAAAAGCTGCGCCCATTCGGCGGGGTCGAAGTTGCCGCCCGCCGACTTCAGCTTCGGCGCGAACTTCACGAAGTTGCCCGCCAGGTCCTGAGCCCCGTTGATGAAGTTGTGGTACGGCCACGCCGACGGCTGGCCGTAGGTCGCAACATGGTGATTGTTGGCGTTGCTCCCGCTTTGGTACATGTTGCGCGGGTACCACTCGCTGTCGTAGGCAGGGACGCTGAAGACACCCCAGTGGAAGTAGATGCCGAACTTGGCGTCCTGGAACCACTCCGGGGCCGGCGGGTGCTGGTCCACCGAGTTCCAGTCGGGCGTGTAGGTGCTGGGAGCCGCCTGGGCGCCGCCCGCGCCGAACAGTCCTCCGGCGACGGCCGCCGCGGCCACGAATGTGGCACCGGCCAGGAAGTGGCGTCTGTTGATCGAACTCGACATGGGACATCCCTGATGCGGAAGGAGAGGGGGAAGGCAGGGAAGAGGGGTCGGCGCGGCCCTCGGAGCCCGGGGCGCCGGTTGTTACGCATGAAGGTCGGCCATGTGACCCGGAGATGTCAACGGGTGTACAGGGATGAAAGTGTCCGACGGGAAGGCGTTTTATCGCTTTCTCTTCTAATTATCCCTATTGTATTCACCTAGACATGCCATGTCTGTGAGACGTCACCCGGCTCGCCCCTCCACGACATGGACATGATTGATGGGATGCATCGCCTCTCCGAGATGCCGTCTCCCTATACGGAGTGGGCAGCCATCTGCGCGTTTCTCCAGAGTTGAGCGAGGGTCTAGACAGCGAACCTGAGGCGCGCCTATAAACATCCCATCTCTCCGGCATGGCGACACACAGATGTCGTCCAGGCGGAACGTCTCCCGCTACGGGACCAGCGCGAGGAAGCATCGATGAGACTCAGAACCGTCCTCTGTTCCACCGCCTCAGCCCTGTCCGCACTGGCGCTGGTCAGCGCCTGCGGCGGTGGGGCCAGCACGTCGGCGTCGTCGAGCGACAAGCCGCTGGTCGGCGTCGACTACCCGCGCTCCGACACCGACTTCTGGAACTCGTACATCAAGTACACGCCGGAGTACGCCAAGGAGCTGGGCCTGGACCTCAAGACCACCAACTCGCAGAACGACGTCGCGAAGCTCACCGCGAACGCGCAGACGTTCATCAGTCAGGGCGTCAAGGGCGTGGCGATGGCCCCGCAGGACACCGCGGCCATCGCGCCGACGCTGTCCCAGCTGGAGGCCAAGAAGATCCCGGTCGTCACCGTCGACACCCGCCCGGACAGCGGCAATGTGTTCATGGTGGTGCGTGCCGACAACCGGGCGTACGGCGAGAAGGCGTGCCAGTACCTGGGCACCAAGCTGGGCGGCAAGGGCAAGGTCGTGATGCTGGAGGGCGGCCTGGACTCCATCAACGGCCGCGACCGCACCGAGGCGTTCAACGACTGCATGAAGAAGAACTACCCGGGCATCAAGGTGCTCGGTGAGGCCACCAACTGGGACGGCGCCGTGGCCGCGCAGAAGCTCCAGACGGACCTGACCGCCAACCCGGACATCAAGGGCGTCTACATGGAGTCCAGCTTCGCCCTGTCCGGCACGCTCCAGGTCCTCAAGCAGAAGGGTCTGCTGGTCGACCCGAAGGACAAGAAGCACGTCTTCATCGTGTCGAACGACGGCATTCCCGAGGAACTGAAGTCGATCGCCGCGGGCAAGATCGACGCCACCGTCTCCCAGCCGGCCGACCTCTACGCCAAGTACGCCCTGTACTACCTGAAGGCCGCGATCGACGGGAAGACGTTCAAGCCCGGCAAGACCGACCACGACAGCACCATCATCCAGGTCCGCGAGGGCCTGCTGGAGGACCAGCTCTCCGCTCCGCTCGTCACCGCCGACGGTGGCACCTACGGCGGTGTGCCCAGCGTCAAGAGCGACGACAAGTCCCTGTGGGGCAACAACCTCGGCTGACGCTCTGTCAGGCCCACCAACGGCAAGCTCACACAAGGCGGTTGAGATGAGCGACGGGGAACGAGCAGTGACCCCCGCATCCGCCCCCGCGGACGACGGACGGGCCCCGGCGGACCCGCCCGTCGTCGAGGCGGCGGGCATTGTCAAACGATTCGGTCCGACGGTCGCCCTGAACGGCGCCCGGATCACCATCCGAGCCGGCGAGACCCACGCGCTCGTCGGCCGCAACGGAGCCGGCAAGTCGACGCTGGTGTCCGTCCTCACCGGCCTCCAGGCCCCCGACGAGGGAACGGTCACCTTCGGCGGCACCCCGGCCCCCCGGCTCAGCGATCGCGACGCCTGGCGGCAGCGCGTCGCCTGCGTCTACCAGAAGTCGACGATCATCCCGACCCTGACGGTCGCCGAGAACCTCTTCCTCAACCGGCACGACCACGGACCGAGCCGGCTGATCAGCTGGCCGGGCGTACGCCGCCGGGCTCAGGAACTGCTGGCGACCTGGTCCGTGGACGTGGACCCGCAGACCCCGGCCGGTGATCTCAACGTCGAGCAGCGACAGTTCGTGGAGATCGCCCGGGCGCTGTCCTTCGGGGCGCGGTTCATCATCCTCGACGAACCGACCGCCCAGCTCGACGGGGCTGCGATCAACCGGCTCTTCGACCGGATCCGCGACCTGCAACGCCAGGGCGTGACCTTCCTGTTCATCAGCCACCACCTCCAGGAGATCTACGAGATCTGCGACATGGTGACGGTGTTCCGGGACGCCCGGCACATCGTGACCGCGCCGGTCGCGGAGCTCTCCCGCGCCGACCTCGTCGCCGCCATGACCGGCGAGGCGGCGGCCGACGGGCGCGCGGAACGGGCGAGCACCCTCGACGCCGGCGCCACGGCCGCACTGAACGTCCGCGCTCTGCGGGGCGACGCCTATGACGACGTCAGCTTCCAGGTGGGGGCCGGGGAGATCGTCGGCCTCGCGGGGGCCGCCGGCAGCGGTCGTACGGAGGTCGCCGAGACCGTCGTGGGACTGCGCGCGGCGGCGTCCGGGGACGTGGAGATCGCCGGGAGGCGGCCGCGGCCCGGGAGTGTGCCGGCCGCGCTCGCGGCCGGGGCCGGGTTCGTCCCGCAGGACCGGCACCACCAGGGGTTCGTGCCCGACATGTCGATCGCGGACAACGCCACGCTGTCCGTGCCGAAGCGCCTCGGCCCCAACGGGTTCCTGAGCCGCAGCCGCCGGGACCGGCTCGCCGAGGGCATGATCGAGAACCTGGCGATCAAGACACCCGGCCCCGAACTGCCCGTCTCCGCGCTCTCCGGCGGCAACCAGCAGAAGGTCGTCATGGCCCGCGCCCTCGCCGACGACCCCCGGCTGCTGGTCCTGATCAATCCGACCGCGGGCGTGGACGTGCGCTCCAAGGAGTTCCTCCTCGGCAAGGTCGAGGAGACCGCGGGGACCGGCACCGGAGTGCTCATCGCCTCCGACGAACTCGACGACCTGCGTATGTGTGACCGGGTCCTGGTGATGTTCCAGGGCCGTGTGACCTCAGAGATCGCCCGCGGCTGGCACGACCACGACCTCGTGGCCGCGATGGAAGGAGTGGACCTCCATGTCTGAAACCGTCCTCGCGGACCCGCCCGCCCCCAAGGCCTCGGAGCCTCGGGCCAAGCGGACCGCGTTGCTCGGTGGCCGGATACCCCTGGCCCGGCTGCGTGACCTCGCGCTCGTCCCCGCGATCATCGCGATCGCGGTCGTCGGGCAGATCGTCAACCCGGTCTTCCTGCAGGCGGACAACCTCATCAACGTTCTGCAGACCATGTCCGAGATGGCCCTGCTGGTCCTCGCCCAGACGATGATCCTGATCGTCAAGAAGATGGATCTCTCCCTGGAGTCCACCATGGGCCTCGCGCCCGGTGTCGCGGCCTGGCTGGTGGTGCCCACCGGCGCGGGGCACGGCCTCGGACTCCTCCCCGGAGGGTGGGCCATCCCCGTCACCCTCGCCGTCGGCGCGCTCGTCGGTGTGATCAACGCGGTGCTGATCATCCGTTTCGGGCTCAACGGCTTCATCGTCACCCTCGGCATGCTGATCGTGCTGCGCGGTGTCCTGACCGGCATCTCCGGCGGCCAGACGTTCTTCCAGCTGCCGCAGTCGATGCTCTACCCGGGCACGGCCCAGTGGTTCGGGATGCCCGCCTCGATCTGGATCTGCCTCACCCTGTTCGCCGTCGCCATCGTGGTCCTGGGCTGGACCAGCTTCGGGCGCTCGCTGTACGCCATCGGCGGCAACGTCGACGCGGCGAGGGCGGCCGGCATCCGTACCGACCGGGTGCTGTGGATCGTCATCGTCACCGGCAGCGTGCTGGCCGCCCTGGCCGGACTGCTGCTCTCCGGACGCCTGGCCTCGGTCGCCTCCGCGCAGGGCAACGGCTACATCTTCACCGTGTTCGCCGCCGCCGTGATCGGCGGGATCAGCCTCAACGGCGGCAAGGGCACCATGTTCGGGGCCTTCAGCGGCATCCTGCTGCTGTTCATGATCCAGAACGTGCTCACCCTGGCCGGTGTCCCCGCCCAGTGGATCGGCGCCCTCAACGGCCTGATCATCCTGGTCGCGCTGACCATCTCACGCATCACGGGCGGCAAGGTCCAGGAGTGAACGGGGTGGCCGTCGAGGCCGCCGCGCACTCTCCGCCGTTCCCACATCACGTCGCAGGGGCCATGTTCTCCCCTGCTCCCTCAGGAGTTGCTGCCATGTCCTCTGCTGCCCGCATCACGTCTCTGGACGTCCTCGACGTGCGCTTCCCGACGTCCGAGCACCTGGACGGGTCGGACGCGATGAACCCCGAACCCGACTACTCCGCCGCCTACGTCGTCCTGCGCACCGACGCTGGCGACGGGCTGGAGGGCCACGCGCTCGCCTTCACCACCGGACGCGGCAACGACGCCCAGGCCGCAGCCATCGCGACACTCGCCCCGCACGTGGTCGGCCTGTCGGTCGAGGAAGTCTGCTCCGACCTCGGAGCGTTCTCCCGCTCCCTGGTCCACGACCCCCAACTGCGCTGGCTGGGACCGGAGAAGGGCGCCATCCACATGGCCACCGGCGCGGTCGTCAACGCCGCCTGGGACCTGGCCGCCAAGCGGGCCGGCAAGCCCGTCTGGCGCCTTCTCGGCGAGATGTCCCCGGAGGAACTGGTCGCGCAGGTCGACTTCCGCTGGCTGTCCGACGCCCTCACCCCCGACGAAGCCCTGGAGATCCTCAAGCGCGCCGAACCCGGCCGCGAACACCGCATCGGCCGTCTGCTCGACCAGGGCTACCCCGCCTACACCACCACCCCCGGCTGGCTCGGCTACTCCGACGAGAAGCTGGCCCGTCTCGCCCGTGAGGCGGTCGCGGACGGCTTCCCGCAGATCAAGCTGAAGGTCGGCGCGGATCTGGCTGACGACGTGCGGCGCATGCGCACCGCCCGCGAGACCGTCGGCCCCGACATCCGCATCGCCGTCGACGCCAACCAGCGCTGGGACGTCCAGCCCGCCATCGACTGGATGCGCGAGCTGGCCCCCTACGACCCGTACTGGATCGAGGAGCCCACCTCCCCCGACGACATCCTCGGCCACGCCGCGGTCCGCAAGGCCGTCAGCCCCATCAAGGTCGCCACCGGTGAGCACATCGCCAACCGGGTCGTCTTCAAGCAGCTCCTCCAGGCCGGAGCGGTCGACATCGTGCAGATCGACTCCGCGCGGGTCGGTGGCGTCAACGAGAACATCGCCATCCTGCTGCTCGCCGCGAAGTTCGGGGTGCCGGTCTGCCCGCACGCCGGCGGGGTCGGCCTGTGCGAGATGGTGCAGCACCTGTCGATGTTCGACTACGTGGCCGTCTCCGGAACCGTCGAGGACCGGGTCATCGAGTACGTCGACCACCTGCACGAACACTTCGTCGACCCCGTGCGCGTCGTGGACGGCCACTACGTCGCTCCCACCCTCCCCGGACTCAGCGCCCAGATGCACCCCGACTCCCTCAAGGAGTACCTCTACCCCGACGGCCCGGTCTGGTCCGCCCGTGTCTGACATCCAGGGACTCGTCGATTCCCACCATCACGTGTGGGATCCGGGCCACCGTCCCCAGCCCTGGCTGGAGGAACCCGGCCACGAGCCCATCCGCCGTACCTTCCGCCCCGACGACCTGCGTCGCTCCGCGACCCGGGCCGTCGCCGGACGGACCCTGACCCGCACGGTGGTCGTCCAGTGCGTCACCTCGGTTCCCGAGACCCGGGAACTGCTCGCCCTGGCCGCCGAAGACCCCCTGATCGGCGCGGTCGTCGGCTGGGCCGACCTCACCTCCCCCGCGATCGGGGACGTGCTCGACGACCTGCGGTCGGGGCCGGGCGGGCGGTACCTGCGGGCGGTACGCCATCTCGTCCAGGGCGAGTCCGACCCCGAGTGGCTGCAACGCCCGGACGTCGAGCGGGGGTTGGGGGTGGTGCAGGAACTCGGGCTCGGTTACGACGTACTCATCCGCGCCCACCAGTTCCCGCAGGCCGTCCGCCTCGCGCAGCGCTTCCCCGGACTCCCGCTCGTCCTCGACCACGCCGGAAAACCCCCCGTCGCCGGACACGATCTGGCCGCCTGGGAGCGGGAGGTGCGCACGCTCGCCGGATGCCCGCAGGTGCGCTGCAAGGTCTCCGGGCTGATCACCGAGGCCGACTGGGAGACATGGGCCCTCGACGACATCCGCCCGGTGTGGGACGTCCTGCTCTCGGCCTTCGGCCCCGACCGGCTGATGTTCGGCTCCGACTGGCCCGTCAGTGTCCTGGCGGGCGGCTGGAACCGCTGGGCCGCCACCGTCGAGGAACTCCTGGCCGACTGCTCGGCCGACGAGACCGCAGCGGTCCTCGCCGGCACCGCGACCGACTTCTACCGCCTGAAGGAGGGGACGTCATGCTCCTGACCGAACTGCTCCACCCCGGCATCCTCGAATCCCTGGCCGGCGCCGGTCACGGCGCTCGCGTCCTGCTCGCCGACGGCCACTATCCGGCGAGCACCGCCACCGGCGAACGCGCCAGGACCGTCCACCTCAACCTGGCCCCCGGTCTGCTGGACGTCACCACCGTGCTCGACGTCCTGCTGCGGGCCCTGCCCGTCGAGTCGGCGCACGTCATGGTGCCGCCGGAGGGCGAACCCGAGCCGCCCGCCATCGCCGAGTACCGCTCGATGCTGGCGCCCGTCCCCGTCGAGACGCTCGGCCGCTTCGAGTTCTACGACGCCGCCCGCTCCCCCGACCTGGCGCTGGCCGTCGTCACCGCCGACACCCGCACCTACGCCAACCTGCTGCTGACCATCGGCGTCCGCGCTGAAGGGACCCTGACTCCACGATGACACTCGCAGTCCGTTACACCGCCGCGCGCACCCTGGACACGGCACCCGCCGAGCCCTCCCCGCCCGGCCCCGGCGAGGTGGAGCTGGCCCCCGCCTACGTCGGTATCTGCGGCACCGACCTGCACATCTTCCACGGCGACATGGACGCCCGGGTGCACGCGCCCGCCGTCCTCGGACACGAGATGTCCGGCCGGATCGTCCGCGTCGGACCGGGCGTCGAGGGCTGGCGGCCCGGGGACGCGGTCACCGTGATGCCCCTGCGCTGGGACGACAGCTGCCCGGCGTGTCGGAAGGGCCACCAACACGTCTGCCAGCACCTCGACTTCATCGGCATCGACTCCCCCGGCGCGATGCAGCAGCGCTGGACCGTACCCGCCGCCACGCTCGTCCGGCTGCCCGACTCCCTCGCCCTGGACCGGGCCGCGCTCGTCGAGCCGACGGCGGTCGCCGTGCACGACGTGGGCCGGGCCCAGGTGCGCGACGGCGAGAAGGTCGTCGTGGTCGGGGGCGGCCCCGTCGGCATCCTCATCGCGCTGGTCGCGCGGGGCGCGGGCGCTCAGGTCCGGGTCGTGGAGCTGAGCGCCCACCGTCGGCTGCTGGCCGAGGAGTTGGGCCTGACGGCCTGGAACCCGGCCGACGACGTGCCCGCGCTGGTCGGCGAGTGGACCGGCGACGCGGGCGCGGACGTCGCCTTCGAGGTCTCCGGCGCGGCGGGCGGCGTGGACACGGCGGTCGACGTGCTCGGCGTGCGCGGCCGGTTGTGTCTCGTCGCCATCCACCCCCGGCCCCGGGAAGTGAACCTGCACCGCTTCTTCTGGCGCGAACTCACCCTCGTCGGGGCGCGGTTGTACGACCGCTCCGACTTCGAGAAGGCAGTCGCCCTGGTCGCCGACGGCACGATCCCCGCCGACCGGCTGATCAGCAAGGTCGTCCCACTGGCCGAGGCGCCCTCGGCCTTCGAGGCGCTGGAGGCGGGCGGCGACGTGATGAAGATCCTCGTGGACTGCGGCAACGACCCGACGGGAGCCCGCGCATGACCCTCTTCGACCTGAACGGCCGGCTCGCCGTCGTCACCGGCGCCCGGCGGGGCATCGGCCGGGCCATGGCCCGTGCCCTCGCCGAGGCCGGCGCGGACGTGATCGGCGTCAGCGCCACGCTGGAGGAGTCCGGCAGCGACGTCGAGAAGGACGTCGTCGCGGCAGGCCGTGCCTTCGAGGCGATCCGCACCGACTTCGCCGACCCCGAGGCCGTACGGGCCCTGGGCGCGGACCTCGCCGGGCGCGACCGGCCGGTGGACATCCTGGTCAACAACGCGGGCACGATCCGCCGCGCGCCTGCCGTCGAACACACCGATGCGGACTGGGAGTTGGTCCTCCAGGTCAACCTCAACGCCCAGTTCGCGCTCACCCGGGCGGTGGGCGGGGCGATGGTGGCTCGCGGCCGGGGAAAAATCATTTTCACGGCGTCGCTGCTCAGCTTCCAGGGCGGTATCACCGTCCCCGGATACACCGCCGCCAAGCATGGCATCGCGGGTCTCACCAAGGCGCTGGCCAACGAGTGGGCGCCGCACGGCGTCAACGTCAACGCCATCGCCCCGGGGTACATCGCCACCGACAACACCCAGGCCCTGCAGGACGACCCGGCCCGCAGCAGGGCGATCCTGGACCGCATCCCGGCCGGCCGTTGGGGCGAGGCCGGTGACCTCGCCGGTGCCACGGTCTTCCTGGCCTCGGACGCGGCCGCCTACGTCCACGGCACGGTCCTGCCCGTCGACGGCGGGTGGCTGGGCCGATGACCGCCGATCTGAAGGCCGTCCTGGCCGGGGCCCGTGTGCTGCCGGTGCTGACCGTTCCCGACCCGGCCACGGCCGGTCCGCTGGCCGACGCGCTCGCGGCGGGCGGCGCCCGCTGCGCCGAGGTCACCTTCCGCACCCCGGACGCCGAGCAGGTGCTCAAGGCGATGGCTGCGCACGGCGGCCTGGCCGTCGGCGCCGGCACGGTGCTCACCCCCGAGCAGGCGGAGCGGGCGGTGGCCGCCGGAGCCGCCTTCGTCGTCTCCCCCGGCTACGACGAGGACGTCGTCGCGCGGTGCCGGGAGCTGGGGGTGCCCGTGGTGCCCGGTGTCGCCACCGCCACCGAGCTGATGCGCGCCCTGCGCGCCGGCCTCGACACCGTCAAGCTCTTCCCCGCCGAGCCGCTCGGTGGTCTGCGGACGCTCCGAGCGCTCGCGGCCCCCTTCCCCGGGATGCGGTTCGTGCCGACCGGCGGGATCGACGCCTCGCGGCTGCCCTCCTACCTCGCCGACCCGGCGGTCCTCGCCGTCGGTGGCAGCTGGCTGGCCACGCCCGCCCACCTGGAGGGCGGCGAGTACGCGGAGATCCGTCGGCTCACCGCCGAGGCCGTGGAGAGGAGCGCGCCGTGACCGACGTGGTGGCCCTGGGCGAGGTGATGCTGCGCTTCGACCCGGGCGAGGGCCGGATCCGCACCGCCCGCACCTTCCAGGTCTGGGAGGGCGGCGGCGAGTACAACGTCGTCCGGGGTCTGCGCCGCTGCTTCGGGCTGCGTACGGCCGTCGTGACCGCCCTCGCCGACAACGCGGTGGGCCGCCTCGTCGAGGACCTGGTCCTCCAGGGCGGCGTCGACACCTCGCTGATCCGCTGGGTGCCCGACGACGGCATCGGCCGCACCGCCCGCAACGGGCTGAACTTCGTCGAGCGCGGCTACGGCATCCGCGGCGCGCTCGGCGTCAGCGATCGCGCCCACACCGCCGTGTCCCAGCTGCGCAAGGGGGACGTCGACTGGGACGCGGTCTTCGCGACCGGAGTGCGCTGGTTCCACACCGGCGGCATCTTCGCCGGACTGTCCGACACCACCGCCGATGTCGCCGACGAAGCGATGGCCGCCGCCCGCCGGCACGGCGTCACCGTCTCCTACGACCCCAACTACCGCCCGAGTCTGTGGGCCGACCGGGGCGGCGCCGACCGGGCGCGCGAGGTCGACCTGCGGCTCGCCCGCCACGCCGACGTCGTGGTGGGCGCCCTGGGCCTTGCGGGCCGGCGTCCAGGCGCCACGCGCTTGCGGGCCGACGAGGTGCCGGACGCCCTCGCCGCCGTGGCCGCCCTGCTGCCCGAAACGGGGGTGCTGGCGACGACCCTGCGCGAGGTGCCCTCGGCCGCCGTGAACGACTGGACCTCGGCGGCCTGGTCCTCCGCGACCGGGTACGTCACCGGCCCCCGCATGCCGGGCCTGCACGTCCTGGACCGCGTCGGCTCCGGCGACGGCTTCGCCGCCGGACTGATCCACGGCCTGCTGACCGGCGCCTCGCTGGAGCGGGCCCTCGCCTACGGCACCGCCCACGGCGCCCTCGTCATGACCACCCCGGGGGACGTCTCGATGGCCTCCCTCGCCGAGGTCGAGGCCCTCATGGCGGGGGCCTCGGCGGCGGTCAGCCGCTGACCCACCGGACCACCGGCCTCCGCCCGGCGCACCTCCCAGGAGCACAGATTGCGACACCGGAAGATCACCAACACTCCCGTGGAGCTGACCGACCTCGGCTTCGGCGCCTCGGTCATCGGCAACCTCTACCGCGTGACGCCGGCGCACCAGGCGTCGGCCGCCGTCGACGCGGCCTGGGACGCCGGCGTCCGGTACTTCGACACGGCGCCCCACTACGGGCTCGGTCTCTCCGAACGCCGTCTGGGAGCCGCCCTGCGGGACCGTCCACGCGAGGAGTACGTCGTCTCCTCGAAGGTCGGCCGCCTGCTCGTCCCCAACGAGCGGCCCAGCGGCGTCGACAGCGAGGGCTTCCTGGTGCGGGACGATCTGCGCAGGCGGTGGGACTTCAGCCGCGACGGAGTGCTCCGCTCCATCGAGGCCACCCTGGAACGCACCGGCCTGGACCGCCTCGACGTCGTCTATCTGCACGATCCCGACGACCACTGGAGGCAGGCCGCCGAAGAGGCCATGCCCGCCCTGGCGGAACTGCGCGACCAGAGGGTGATCGGCGCGATCGGCGCCGGCATGAACCAGTCGGCGATGCTCGCCCGCTTCCTGCGCGAGACCGCCGCCGACGTGGTGATGCTGGCCGGACGCTACACCCTGCTGGACCAGTCGGCGCTGGACGATGTCCTGCCCGCCGCGCTGGAACTCGGCAAGAGCGTGGTGGCGGTGGGCGTGTTCAACTCAGGGCTGCTGTCCCGGGACCGGCCCGCCGAGGGCATGAAGTACGACTACCAGGACGCCCCACCCGCTCTGGTCGCCCGCGCCCGGGCGATCGCCGACGTCTGCGCGGCGCACGGGACCACGCTGCCCGCCGCCGCGATCGCCTTTCCCCACACGCATCCCACTATCATCAATGTCACCCTCGGTATGCGGAGTCCGGAACAGGTCGTGCGGAACGTGGAACTCCACGGTCAGCACATCCCGGACGGTCTCTGGGACGATCTCCGCGCTCAGGGGCTGATCAGATCGGACATGCCCGAAGGGCAGGCCGGGGGGAGTGAGTCGCGTTGTCTCTGACGGACAAGGCCATCGCGCAGATACGTGAACTGATCCGGACCGGCGCCCTGCCCCCGGGTTCGAAGCTTCCGCCCGAGCCGGACCTGGCGGCCCAGCTGGGCCTGTCCCGCAACCTCGCCCGCGAAGCGGTCAAGGCGCTGGCCGTCGCCCGGGTGCTGGAGGTCCGGCGGGGTGACGGCACCTATGTGACCAGCCTGCAGCCGAGCCTGCTGCTGGAGGGGCTGGGCGGTGCGGTGGAACTGCTGCAGGGCGACGCGGCCGCGCTGCAGGACCTCATGGAGGTACGGCGATTGCTGGAACCGGTGGCCACGGCCCTGGCCGCCACCCGGATCTCCGACGATCAGCTCGCCGAGGTGAAGCGGCACCTGGACGCGATGCGGGAAGCCGCGGACGACGTCGAGCAGCTCAACACCCACGACGCCGCCTTCCACCGCGCCGTCATCGCGGCCACCGGCAACGAAACGCTCCTCACGCTCCTGGAGGGCATCTCCGGCCGCACCCTGCGCGCCCGCATCTGGCGCGGCCTGGTCGACGCCCAGGCCGCGGGCCGCACCCTCGCCGAACACGAGGCGATCTTCAACGCTCTGTCCACCCGGGACGCCGGCCTCTCCCAGGCCGCCGCGCTGCTGCACGTCAGCAACACCGAGCGAGGGCTGAGAGAAACGCTGCGACCCGACCGGTGACGAGGCGGAGGAGCAGGGCCTCCAGCAGGCTGCGCCGCAGGGCGTGGTGCAGGTCGGAGCGCCGTCCCAGGGCACGGGACTCGTCGAGGAGTTGGTGACCGACTCGTGCAGGCTGGTGGGCGCCAAGCTCCCGGCAGCGCTACAGCCGGTGGCCCCGGCTGCAGCGTCCTCGGACGCTGTCGGGGGGCGGCGTGGTCGGCGTCGGCGATCACATGATCATTCGTCCCCGACCCCGGCGTTCCGCGGTGGGAACGCCGGGGTCGGCGGGATTTGATGCGATCAGGCAGGGCGAATGTTCTCCGCCTGCGGGCCCTTCTGGCCCTGGGTGACGTCGAACTCCACCGTCTGGCCCTCCTGCAGCTCGCGGTACCCCTGGCCGGTGATGTTGGAGTAGTGCGCGAACACGTCAGGGCCACCGCCCTGCTGCTCGATGAAGCCGAAGCCCTTCTCGCTGTTGAACCACTTGACTGTGCCCTTGGCCATGACCGTCTCCTTCGAGGGAAACCGAGCCCGCACCCTGCGTGCCCGGGAGGTGATCGCCCTGGTCCGGAGAGGTGCTGAACAGCGAGAACGCCCGTGATGGCGATCACGGGCGAACGAGACTTCGGAACCACGACTGCTGATCACAACGCTATATCGGTCTGACGTCAGCCGCCACTGAAAACGCGCCAGCAGTCACGAGCGCTTCACGGTGGGCTCTGTTCCCAGGGTCCACGACCAGTGGTGGCGGCCCGGTCCGAGCAGGTAGGGAGAGAGGGTGTCGGGGCCGCAGGAGGCCGTGCCCACTCCTCGGTGGGCGGCGTGCAGGTCCGCGGGGGTGAAGTGGGTCAGGGAGACCTGCCGGGGGACGTCCAGGTGGACGGTCAGGCCGGGAGCGGAGCCGTCCTGCGCCGTGAGGGCGAACCAGCTCACCCCGCACCGCCCACCGCTCTCCTGCGGGCGGACGTACGGGGTGAACGGGCCCGACCTGGCGCTTGTCGATGCACACGCCTCGCCGTCGAGCAGGTGGCACAGATGCTCCAGGGCAAAGAGCCGGCGGTGGGAGACGGCGCGTGGGCGGTACCGGAACTGGTCGTCCGCGACTCGACCTGAGTCGAACGACTCCTCCGGCGGGAAGAGGCCTGCCGGCCGTGGCCCGCGCATTGACCGTCAACTGACCGATGTGGCGGGCTCCGGCCTCGGCGGAGAGTGGGTGACCCAGACTTCGTCCCACGGAGGGGAACTCCTGTCATGCACTGTGATCCGTCACGACTGCGGGCGCCGTCGGCGCGTGAGCACGTGCCTTCGCTGTTCCTGGGCCTCGACCAGCAGCTCGACGAATTCACTCGGACACCGATCAGGGCGGAGTTCCGTTTCGACCCGGACCTGCCCGCGGTGATCGCGGTCGAGTTCCTGTCGGAACGAGGACCGGGTCTCACCTGGCGCATCGGCCGCGAGCTCCTTCACGGCGGCCTGACCTCGATGAGCGGCTCCGGCGACGTACGGATGTGGCCGGCGCTGCCCCGGGAACGGCCCTCGTCATGGCTGCTCCTGGAGTCGCGGGAGGTGGAGGCCCTGTTCGAGTTGCCCACGGAGCCGCTGGCGGAGTGGCTCGCCGCCACCTATCGGAGCACCCCGGCCGAAGCGGAGTGGGACGGCTTGGACTGGGACGACTTCCTCCTGGAGGTGCTCGACGAGCCGGGCGCCGCTCCCGCATGACCGGGGCGGAGCCCAGGAAGGAGGTCGTCGGGTGGTGGGTGGTCCGTCAGCGCCGGGACGGGGACACGCACCGGAAGCTGGAGGCGGCGGCCGGGTCGCCGTGGCCCTTGTAGCGGGACACCTGGGGGTAGCGGCACAGGTCACGGGCGACCTGTTCGCCGTCTGCGTCGATCAGTGTGGCGGGCAGCGTCCCGGGGGCCTTGCCGTGCTCGACCCAGGCCACCAGGGCACCGAGGTCGTCGGTCGCGCCGTCCCCCTTGTTGAGGCCGCAGTGGACCGTGCCCGGGGCGAGGAAGAGGCGGTAGAAGTCGTCGACCCGCTTGGAGCCGCCCATCTCCCGCTCGACCTGCTTGCGGTACTCCACGGTGCCCTGGGTGGGGATGTACTGGTCGGCCTGGCCGTGCCAGGTCAACAGCTTGCCACCGGACCTGCGGAAGGCGGACAGGTCGGGGTCGTCCGTGCCGATGATCCCGTCGTACTCGGCCTCGGACTGCTGGAACAGCCGCGTGAACTGGCTGTAGGTGATCGTAGAGATGTCGAAGGACGGGTCCTTCTTCAGCCAGGTCCGGGCCCAGACGGCCGGCACCTGGAACGGCACGCCCGTGACGTTGCCGTTGGCGTCGGGATCACTGACGGCCGCCAGGGCCGCCAGGTCGGCCCCGATCGGGACGCCGGCCCAGAGTTTCTTTCCCGAGGCGGTGCGGGGGCCGTCCCAGATCTTGCGCACCACGGCCGCGTCGGCCGCCGTGATGGTCAGCTCCTTGCCCTTGCACACCACCTTGGTGCCGATCAGACGGCGGGGGTCGAAGTCGCAGCGGGTCGGGTCGTCGACCAGGCCGTCCTTGAGGCCGTCGAGCGAGTCACAGGCCTTGACGGCGGCGCCCGTGAAGGCGGCGAACTCGCAGTCGGTCGGGTAGGTCCTCTCGTTGTTCATGACCACCTGCGGCCACAGGGTGGCGACTTCGAACTCGTCCCAGTTGACGGCGGGCGCGTTGGCGAGGATGCCGTCATAGTCGTCGGGGTGGCGCTGGGCCTCCATGTAGCCCTGACGTCCGCCGGTGGAGCAGCCGTTGAAGTAGGCGTGGGAGGCGCGCCTGCCGTAGACGTCGTCGACGACCTCCTTGCCGACGACCGCCGCCTCGTGCTGGGAGCGGGAGGCGAAGTTCTTCAGCAGCGCGGTGTTGACCTGACCCTTGCTGTTCAGCGCCCAGCTGGTGTCCAGCGCGTCGCCGACACCGGCGTCGGTGGTGGTCGCGGCGTAGCCGTTCTTGACGGCGGTGGCAAGCCCGACATTGTTGTCGCCGGCGAGGTAGGCGCTGCCACCGAACGCCTGGAGACGGCTGTTCCATCTGCTCACGGGCAGCCAGGTACGCACCTGGGCGTGGTCGCCGTCGCCCGGGTGGGTGAGAGTGACCGTCACCTCGCAGAAGGACGGGACACCGGTGACCGTGCCGCCCAGGATGCCGGTGCCCTGGACCGTGCCGCCCGCCTGCCGGACCGCCGTCACGGACTCCACCTCGGTACCGGCCGGGGCCTTCACCAACGGCGCCGAACAGTTGAGCGATGTGGCGGCGGAGTCGTTCAGGGGTGCCCCCGACGCGGACGGCAGGTACACCGCGGCAGCGAGCGGCACACCGGCCGCGAGGACAGTCAGGAGTCGTTTCATGCATTCCATCCAAGAAATAGGTGTGGACCGGCTCTGCCGCAACTCAATGCGTCACCGTTTTAACAGGTGACAATGCTGGCATGGCGTTCTCGGAGGTGTCAACAGCCTGAAGTGCGCCGGCTCTCACACGTGTCTGACACCCTCCTGAACGAGAGGGGCCCGGTGACGCTCCTTGCGTTTCACAACAGTCACCTGTCAAGATGGTGATGTGAATCTTGACCATGTTTTCGTATGCGGGCACCCGGTCCTCGATTTCGCGGCCACCCTCCGTGCCCGGCGCTCGACGCGGTTCGAGATGTTCGTGACGCCGGAACGGCTGAACGCCTGGTATCTCGAGTCCGGACTCGTGGACGCGATCACGCCCGGCGAGGAGGACGACGTCCGGGAGGCGACCACCGTGCGCGAGGCCGTTTACCGGCTCGTCACGAACCGCCGTCTCGGTGAGGAGTTCGACCGGGAAGCGCTCGCGGTGGTCAACGCCACCGCGCGCAGGACCCCTGTGACACCGCAGCTCACCCTGACGGGCCGGCACACCGACGCAACCCCCGGGCAGGCCCTGGCCACCGTCGCCCGGCAGGCGGTCGAGCTGCTCAGCGGCCCGGACGTCCCGCTGCTGAAGGAGTGCGGCAACCCCGAGTGCACGCGCGTCTACATCGACCGCTCCCGGGGCATGCGGCGGCAGTGGTGCGGCATGGAGTCGTGCGGCAACAGGATCAAGGCGGCCGCCTACCGCGCACGCAAGAAGACCTCACCGGCCGCGACCGCGCGCTGACCGGCACATATGTGTGCCCCCGGGACACGGTATCCGCTCGCAGGAGTGAACATGCCCGGGGGAAACCGTTCGGCGCCGACACTTGTCCGCACGGGCCCCTCGGCGTGAGTACCATGCGCACACGCCATCCACATCGAGGGAGTGAACGGTTGTGACCAGCCAACCAGCCGGCACGCTCCGTGCGCGGTACGTGGAACAAGCCGCGTCGGACCTGGAGGAGAACCGTCGGCGGCAGCAGGAGCTGACCGAGAAGCTCGCGGTGTTGAAGCAGGAGGAGTCCCTCCTGGCGGACATCCTGAACCTCGCGGAGCGGTACGAGGGTTTCACGGACGCGTCACGTCTGCCCGAGCAGGCGCAGGACGAACCCGTCGCCGCGAAGGCGAAGAAGCCCGCCGAAGCCACTTCACGGCGTTCGGCACCCGCCAGGACGGCTCCGGCGGACAACACGGCGAAGGCCGGCGCACAGGGGAAGTCACGCCGGCCTCTGCTCGGTGACCTGCTGGCGGACCTGCTCGGCAAGCACGACGAGCCGCGCTTGGCGAAGGAGCTGCGGGACGAGCTCCTGGAGCAGCACCCGGACCGCAACCCGACACCGCAGGTCGTACGGAACACCCTCGAATCCCTGGTCGCCAAGGGGCGCATCAGGCGTCACAAGCAGCAGCGTTCCGTCATGTACACCCTCGTGAGGCCGGACCACCGCACGAGCGCGGCCTAAGGGCTGTCCCGTAATCCCTGGTGGATCAGCGTGCGGCGTCAGATGCGGTGCATCGCAAGGCGGAGGGACGTCCGCATACTGGATGTATGC
>NZ_JBICUX010000018.1:0-167169 GCF_043198595.1 Streptomyces sp. NPDC048751 | reverse complement strand
GCGCCCTCCTCACCGCGATCCCCACCCTCATCGTGTACTTCGCACTCCAGCGCCAGTTCGTCAGCGGCCTCACCCTCGGCGCCAACAAGGGCTGAGCCACACGTCTCCCGTACCTCCCACACCTTCCGGAGTACCACCAGTGAGCACCGAACGCCGCCTCCGCCTGCCCGGCATCGCCTACGGCGGTGACTACAACCCCGAGCAGTGGCCCGAGGAGGTCTGGGCCGAGGACATGCGCCTGATGCGCGAGGCCGGGGTGACCATGGTCAGCGTCGGCATCTTCTCGTGGGCGTTGTTGGAGCCCGCCGAGGGCCGGTACGACTTCTCCCGTACGGACCGGCTGCTGGACCTGCTGCACGAGAACGGCATCGCCGCCGATCTGGCCACCCCGACGGCGGCGCCACCCGCCTGGTTCTTCCGGGCCCACCCGGAGGCACTGCCCGTCGACCGCGACGGCCGCACGCTCTCGTACGGCAGCCGCCAGACGTTCTGCCCGTCCAGCGCCGCCTATCGCACGGCCGCCCTGCGCATCACCCGCGCTCTGGCCGAGCGCTACGCCGGCCACCCGGCCGTCGCGATGTGGCACGTCCACAACGAGTACGGCTGCCACAACGCGGCCTGCTACTGCGACGCCAGTGCCGCCGCCTTCCGCACCTGGCTGCGCCGTCGCTACTCCGACGACCTGACGGCCCTCAACCACGCCTGGGGCACCACCTTCTGGAGCCAGTGGTACTACGACTGGGACGAGATCATCCCGCCCCGCGCCACCGGCGCCGACCCCAACCCCACCCACCGGCTGGACTGGCGGCGCTTCTGCTCCGACGAACTGCTGTCCCTGTGCACGGCGGAACGGGACGCTCTGCGGGAGGCGACACCCGGCGTCCCCGTCACCACCAACTTCATGGTGATGCAGAACTTCGACGCGCTGGACTACTGGCGCTGGGCACCCGAGTTGGACATCGTCTCCAACGACCACTACCTGATGTCGGGCGACCCGGAGTCCGAAGTCGACGTCGCGCTCAGCGGCGACCTGGTGCGTTCGCTGGCCGGCGGGCCGTGGCTGCTGATGGAGCACTCCACCGGAGCCGTCAACTGGCAGCCCGTCAACCGCGCCAAGCTGCCCGGCGAGATGCGCCGCAACGCCCTCGCCCACGTCGCCCACGGTGCCGACGGCATCGCCTTCTTCCAGTGGCGGGCCGCCAAGGCGGGCGCCGAGCAGTGGCACTCGGCGATGCTGCCGCACGCCGGCACCGACAGCGCGGTGTGGGAGGACGTCGTCCAACTCGGCTCGGATCTCAAGGCTTTGGCGGAAGTGCGCGGAAGCACTCCGACCGCCCAGGTCGCGGTGGTGTGGGACTGGAACGCCCGCTGGGCCCTTGAACTGCCTTCCCAGCCCAGTGGCGAGCTGCGCTTCCAGGACCTTGTCCGGGACTGGTACCGGCCCCTGTGGCGGGCCGGAGTGGCCGTGGACTTCGTACGCCCCGACGCGGACCTGTCCGCGTACCGCCTGGTGCTCGTGCCCAGCCTCTATCTGGTGGACGACACGGGCGCGGCCAACCTGGCGGGCTTCGCCGAGCGCGGCGGCACGTTGGCGGTGGGGTTCCACAGCGGCGCGGTCGACGAGAACTGCCACGTCCGGCTCGGCGGCTACCCGGCTGCCTTCCGGGACGTCCTCGGCGTGCGCACCGACGAACTCTTCCCCCTGCTGCCCGGGGAGACGCTCCACCTCACCGGGGACGTCCCGGCGGGTGCCACCGCCGACCTGTGGTCCGAGCGCGTCCGGCTCGCGGGCGCGGCGCCGGTCGCCTCCTACGGGGACGGACCACTGGCGGGCGGACCGGCCGTCACCCGGCACACCCCCGGTGCCGGAACCGCCTGGTACCTGGCGACGCGGCCCGACCCCGCGACCCTCGCCGCCCTGCTGGACCGTATCCGCGACGAGGCCGGGGTCCAGCCGGTCCTCGCCGCTCCGCAGCCCGGCGTCGAGGCCGTCCGGCGGAGCGGCGCCGACGCCGACTACCTGTTCCTGATCGACCACAGCGGGAGCGGTGCCGAAGTCCCCGCGGACGGCGTCGAGCTCCTCACCGGCAAGGCCGTCAGCGGTTCCGTGACCGTCCCCGCAGGCGGTGTCGCGGTCGTGCGCGAGGCGCGCTGAGGCACGACGAGCACCCGGACGAGGCAGGCGCTCACCCCGGATCCGCGGCGAGCGGGTTGGGCAGCGGCAGGTAGCGGGCGTCGGCGCCGTCCGCGCCCGTCCAGCGCAGCAGGAGGTTCGTCTTGCCGGGGAGCGTCGGGGCGGTGAGGAGGTCGGTGATCTCGGGGAGGTCGTGGCGGCCGAGGGCGCGGCGGGCGAGGGCGCGGCGGGCGGCGGGCCAGGGGTCGAGGCCCGGGTGGTGTTCGGCGAGGGCGCCGGCGATCTCGGTGAGGTGGTTGACGACCAGGCAGTACACCAGGCGCTCCCAGCCCGCGGCGCGCGAGACGTCCGGCAGCAGCTTGACGCCCTCGGCGTCCCGGAACAGCGCCTGCGCGGGGACGCCGTCGGCGTCGACGGCGACCAGGGTGTTCTGGAGGTGTGCCTCCAGGACGACCCCGTGATCGGCGAAGGCCGCCAGGGCGGGCGGAACGACCGCCTCCAGGTACGCCTCCCACCAGGCGCCCGCGTCGGTGGTGTCCTCCAGGGGATTTCCCGCGAAGCCCTCCACCAGGCCCGCGGCGAGCAGCGGGGTCGTGCCGGGCCGCAGATGGGCGCGCAGGCCGTCCCGCACCAGTACGGCGAGTTCCTCGAAGGCGAAGTCCACCGTGCGGTGGCCGCGGTCGCTCAGCCAGGCCGCCGGGCCGTCGGACTTCGCGAAGGCCTCGCGTGCGGCCCTGTCCGTCCGCTGGAGCTTGCGCAGGTCGTGGCGCCAGAGGCGGCGGATGTCGTTGGTGATGCGGACATCCAGGCTGAACTTCAGGAAGAGGTCGCGGTCGGGGGCGTAGAGCGTGCGGATCGCGGCGGTCGGCCAGGCCTCGAACGCGGTCGTGCCCAGACGGACGAGCCGGCCGTCGGCGAAGGCCTCGGCCAGCTCCGGTCCGAGCAGGTCGAGCTGCCAGGGGTGGGCGGGCAGCAGCCGGTAGCCGGGCGGGGCCTCGCCGAGGGCGTCGAGGGCGGCGGTGTCGCCCTCCTCGACGACGGTGTCCTCGCGCACGCCGAGCAGCACCAGCGGGAAGCGGGCGTACGCCTCGGGGGCGTACGGCAGCCAGGTGGCCACGGGTCCGCCGCCGCGGGCCTTGGGCGCGGGGTGGTAGGGGTGGCCGGTGAGGAGGGACTGCTCGGAGCGCAGATACGGGTCGTCGGGCGGGGTCGCACCCGCGCGTGCGGCCAGCAGCGCGGCGACCGCGTCGCGGCTGTCGATCATCTCGGCGGGCAGTTCGTGGTTGGACAGGCCGGTGTGGTGGCGCAGCTCCTCCGTGACCAGCTTGACGAGTTCGGTGTGGCCGAGCGGGTGCCAGACGCCCGCCGTGTACACCTCCGGCCCGGCGGGCCGCCGCCCGCCCCGCACCCGCAGCAGCCGCCCGCCGGGCAGTCGGTACACCCGGCGTCCGTCTCCGTCCGGCAGGGGCTCGGCCACCTCCCGCAGGAGACAGTTGAGCAGCGGCGCCGCGGCGTACACGTCGGCGCGCCGGGCGAGCCGCGCTGCGGCATCATCGTGCGCCGGGGCGTCGTCGCCTGCGGGCGGGGGCAGGAGGTCCACGCGATCCACTCGTTCCCTACGGTCCAGTCGGACGGAGATGATCAGTATCGCCGTCGTCACGTCACACCGTGACGCCCCATTCGTACCCGAGGAGCCCGCCCGTGCACCCTGCCACCGCCGCCGAGGCCGAGGTCGCGGCCGACCTGGCCGCCGTGCGCCCCGAGCTCGGGGCGCGGTACTCGGCCGAGCTGCCGGGCGCCCGGGCGGCCGTGCTGACCCGTCTGTGGCGGGCGCTCACCCATGAGCCGCTGCCCTGGGTCACGGGCCGTGACCGGGGCCGGGACGGCCTCACCCTGCGCCTCGCCGACGGCCGGCGCCTGCACGGCCCGCACCCGGACCCGTACGCCACCTCCCCCTACGTGACCGCCGTACGGCTGGACGAGGTGGCCCACGACGGTCCGGCACCGTTGATGGCGGACCTCGCGGTGCCGCACGGAGCGGCCTTCGCGGCGGAACTCGGCCACAGCGTGGCGTCGTTGGCGCTGTCGCGGGCCGGGCAGCCGCCCCGCTCGGAGGAGTGGCCCGCGCACGGGTGGCAGTGGGAACAGAGGGTGGTGGACGGGCATCCGTACCACCCCAACTGCCGTTCCCGGCCCGGGTTCTCGGTGGCCGAGCAGCTGGCGTACGGGCCGGAGCACCGGCCGGTGGTGGAGCTGGGGCTGATGCCGGTCCCGGTGGCGGAGTGTCTGGTGGCGGGGGCGTGGCCGGAGGGGATGCGGGACGGGGGGCGGCTGCTGATCCCCGTGCATCCGTGGCAGGCGGCGCATGTACTCAAGATGCCGGCCGCCGAGGGGATTTCGGCGCATCCGCTGATGTCGCTGCGCACCCTCGCCGTGCCGGGCGGGCCGCATGTGAAGACCGCGTTGAGTGCCCGGCTGACGTCGTCGGTGCGGGACATCTCGGTGCGGTCGATCGCGCTGTCCGCGACGCTGTCGGCGTTCGCGGAGTCGCTGGCGGCGCGCACGGACGGGCTGCTGCACGTCACCCGCACCCTGGGTGCGGCCACGGCGAACTCCCCGGATCTGGCGGCGGTGTTGCGGGAGTCACCGGATGCGTACGCTGCGCCCGGCGAGCATGTCGTGCCGGTGGCCGCCCTGGCCGCCACGGGGTTGCCCGGCTCCCCCGGCTGGCTGGCCGACTTCGCGCGGCTCGCCCTCACCGTCGGGCTGCGGCTGCTGGAGCTGGGGGTCGCGCTGGAGGCGCACGGCCAGAACCTGCTCGTCGTGGTGTCGGCGACAGGGGCCCCGCTGCGGCTGGTCTACCGCGACCTGGCCGACGTCCGCGTCAGCCCGGCCCGGCTGGCCCGGCACGGCGTCCCGGTCCCGGAGCTGACCGGGCGGGTCGTCACGGACGATGTGACGACGTTGCGGCGCAAGCTGTTCGGGTCGCTCGTGGCGGGGGCGCTGGCGGGGGCGGCCGGTTCGGGTGAGGCGCTGCGCGCGGCACTGGAGACGGCCGTACAGGACCTGCCGCGCACGCCGGACCTCGGGGCGCTGCGCGAAGAGCCGTTGCCGGTCAAGGCGCTGACGTTGATGCGGTTGTCACCGGGAGTGTCCGGCGACCAGTGGGCGGAGCTGCCCAACCCCCTGGCGTGGACTCGTTTTGAAGCGGGACGCCCCTGATCAATAAGATCCGCCGATGATCAGAACACAACGGCTGGCGGCGGGCGTCTGCGCCCTGCTCGCCGCGCTCGCCGCCGGGATCGCGTTCCCGGCCGCGGCGACCGCCGACGAGACCACAGCCAACGCGCCGAAGGTCGACCTCGTCCTCGACGTGAGCGGTTCGATGCGGGCCAAGGACATAGACGGCCAGTCGCGGATGGCCGCGGCGAAGCAGGCGTTCAACGAGGTGCTGGACGCGACACCGGAAGAGGTGAGACTCGGCATCCGCACCCTCGGCGCCAACTACCCGGGCGACGACCGCAAGACGGGCTGCAAGGACACCGCGCAGCTCTACCCGGTCGGCCCGCTGGACCGCACCGACGCGAAGACGGCGGTGGCCACCCTCACGCCCACCGGCTGGACGCCGATCGGTCCCGCCCTGCTGAAGGCGGCCGACGACCTCGACGGCGGCGAGGGCTCCAAGCGGATCGTGCTGATCACCGACGGCGAGGACACCTGCGCCCCGCTCGACCCCTGCGAGGTGGCCCGTGAGATCGCCGCCAAGGGCATCGGCCTCACCATCGACACGCTCGGCCTGGTGCCGAGCACCAAGCTGAGCCAGCAGCTCAGTTGTATCGCCGAGGCGACCGGCGGCACGTACACCTCGGTGGAGCACACCGACGAACTCACCGATCGCGTCAACCAGTTGGTCGACCGTGCCGCCGACCCGGTGGTGACGCCGGTGGCGACGCAGGGCGCCGACGCGTGCGCGAAGGCGCCCACGCTGAAGTCGGGTCTGTACACCGACCGCGAGGAGTTCGGCCAGGAGCGCTGGTACCGCGTGGACGTCCAGGCGGGCCAGGAGCTGCGTGCCTCGGTGAGTGTGGCGGCCGACCGGGCCGTCAACCCCGACTACGGGACGCTGCTGCGGGCCGTGACCGTGCACGGCCGGGAGATCGTGCGCGGCGAGGCCGCGGGCAACGGCCGTACGGACGTCATCTCCACCGGGCTGCGCTACCCGAAGCCCGAACGGGACGACGACGACAGCGACAAGCCGGCCGCGGAGACCGTGTGCCTGCAGGTGACCAACTCCTTCTCGGCGGCCTCCGGGGTGAAGACCACTCCGGGCATGCCGCTGGAGCTGACGATCGACGTGGTGGACGGGCCGAGCAACGCGAGCGACGTGGCCTCCTTCGGCCTCGGGCGCGGCTGGTGGCTGCTCGGCGTACTGGTGCTGGTGGGCTTTGTCGCGGGTCTGCTGTGGGGCTGGCTGTCGCGCTGGCGGGTCGCGGTCTGGAGGACCAACTGATGAGATTCACACGTGCGTTGAGCGCGGCCCTGCTGACGCTCGGTGTCGCCGCGGGCCCCGCGGCGGCCGACTCCTCGCCGTCCGCGAGCCCTTCGGACGACGGCTCCGCGCCGACCCGGGCGGGCACGTCGTTCCGTACGGCGACGGAGATCGAGCAGGGGCAGACGGCGACGGCGAGCGGCTCCACCGGTGACTACCTGTACTGGTCGTTCCCCGCGGACACCGGGCAGCGCCCGACGGTGAAGGCGACGGTGAAGCTCCCCGAGGCGCATGCCTCGCAGACCTGGCAGATCGACGTGTACGACGGTCTGCGGCGCCGCCAGGCCTGCCAGTACGGGGCCCAGACGCGCACCGCCGCGCAGAGCGCGTCCTCCGTCGAGCTCGCCTGCGTCCTGCGGACCGTCCGCGCCTGGTCGGAGCCGTGGGCCGACGACCCGCTGCCGGGCACCTATTACGTCCGGCTGACCGTCGTCGGTCTGCCCACGTCCGACCTGGGCCTCCCGGTGAGCGCCGAGGTGCGGGCGGACTACAAGGACATCGGCGGGGCGGCGGCGGTGGACGGCTCGCTTTCCGAGCCGCTGGTGCCGGGGATCGCGGTCACGTCGAGCAAGGACGGCGAGGACGAGAAGGACGGGAAGGACTCCGCCGTCCTGTCCGCCATCGAGCCCGACGACGGCTGGTCCTCCGGCTGGTGGTCCGACCGGTGGGTGTGGACCGGCGTGGGTGGTGTGCTGGCCGCGCTGGCGGGCATCGGCGGGTACGCGCTGACGCGCGGCTCGGGACGGCCGTCGAGGGTGCCGCCGGGCGCCTGATGCATCGTCAAGACCACTACTGAGAAGGCCCGCTGCCGTGAGGAGCAGCGGGCCTTCGCTCATGCCTCCCGCAGCATCTTCGCGAGCGTGCCCTCGCCGCTCACCTCGACCCGCCCGTCGCGCACCGCGTCGGTCAGGCGCAACGCCCCCCGGGCCAGCGCCATGCAGGTCCCGCCGTCCAGGGCGAGCCTCGCGTCGGGTTCCGCGGGCGCGGGCCCCTCACCGTAGACCGGGCCGTCCGGGGCGCCGACGTACAGGTGGAACTCCCCCTCCTCCAGCCGCACTTCGACGAGTCCCTCACCCTCCAGGGAGCTCAACAACGGCAGTGCGAACCAGTGGGCCCGGACGGCGTCCGTGGGGCGCCGCTCGCCGAGCTCGGCCCGCCCCCACTCCCCCAGCGCCTGGAGCACCGGCAGCAACTTGCGCCCGTGAGCGGTGAGTTCGTACACGTAGGCCGCGCCGGGCGGGGGCAGTCGACGCCGGGTGGTCAGCCCGTCGCGCTCCATGTCCTTCAGCCGCGAGGCGAGTACGTCCGTGCTCACGCCGGGCAGGTCCGCATGCAGGTCCGTGTAGCGGCGGGGACCGGCCAGCAGCTCCCGGACGATCAGCAGGGTCCAGCGGTCGCCGACGACGTCGAGCGCGCGGGCGGCGGAACAGTACTGGTCGTAGCTTCGGCGAGGTGACATGGAGCGCAGTCTAGACATGTCGTTGGACTTTCCAAGCTGGTACTTGGTAAAACCAAGCAACACACCGAACCGGAGGGCGAGCGCGCATGGAGTTCCGGCAGTCGAACAAGCTCAGCGAGGTCTGTTACGAGATCCGCGGCCCGGTGATCGAGCACGCCGACGCATTGGAGGCGGCGGGCCACAGCGTGCTGCGCCTGAACACCGGCAACCCCGCGCTGTTCGGCTTCGAGGCGCCGGAGGAGATCCTCCAGGACATGATCCGGATGCTTCCGCAGGCGCACGGCTACACCGACTCGCGCGGCATCCTGTCCGCCCGCCGCGCGGTGGCGGGCCGCTACCAGACGCTGGGCCTGGAGGTCGGCGTCGACGACGTCTTCCTCGGCAACGGCATCTCCGAGCTGATCTCGATGGCCGTGCAGGCACTGGTCGAGGACGGCGACGAGATCCTCATCCCGGCCCCCGACTTCCCCCTCTGGACGGCCGTCACGACCCTCGCCGGCGGCAAGGCGGTGCACTACCTCTGCGACGAACAGGCCGACTGGTACCCGGACCTGGACGACATGGCGTCGAAGATCACGGACCGCACCAAGGCCGTGGTGATCATCAACCCGAACAACCCCACCGGCGCGGTCTACCCGAAGGAGATCATCGAGGGCATCCTCGACCTCGCCCGCCGGCACGGCCTGATGGTCTTCGCCGACGAGATCTACGACCAGATCCTGTACGACGACGCCGTGCACCACTCGGTCGCCGCGCTCGCCCCCGACCTGGTCGTCCTGACCTTCTGCGGACTGTCGAAGACCTACCGGGTAGCCGGCTTCCGGTCGGGCTGGCTCGTGGTCACCGGCCCGAAACAGCACGCCAAAAACTATCTGGAGGGCCTGACCATGCTGGCCTCCATGCGGCTGTGCGCCAACGCGCCCGCGCAGTACGCCATCCAGGCCGCGCTCGGCGGCCGGCAGTCCATCCACGAGCTCACGGCGCCCGGCGGCCGTCTGCACGAGCAGCGCAACGTGGCCTGGGAGAAACTCAACGAGATCCCCGGAGTGTCCTGCGTGAAACCGAAGGGCTCGCTGTACGCGTTCCCCCGTCTCGACCCCAAGGTCCACAAGATCCACGACGACGAGAAGTTCGTCCTTGACCTCCTGCTGCGCGAGAAGATCCAGGTGGTCCAGGGCACCGGCTTCAACTGGCCGACCCCCGACCACTTCCGCATCCTCACACTGCCCCACGCGGACGACCTGGACGCGGCGATCAGCAGGATCGGGCGATTCCTGAGCGGGTACCGCCAGTAGCGGCCGCTGCCACGTCCTGACGTAGTGTCCTCGTGCAGGACCACCTGGTCGGGGAGCGTGGCATGACCTTCGGTTCGATGATGTTGCTCGGTCTGGGCCTGATCGTCTTCGTCTCGGTGTGCGTGGGCTCGCTGGGCCTTCATGCCTTCATCCGCAACCGTGTGCCCGGCCGACCGCTGCGCCGCATCGTGCGCAACCCCCGACTGTGGGGGATCGGCCTCCTGCTCCAAGTCGCGAGCCTGCTCACCTACTCCTGGACGCTCCTGATCCTGGGCGTGGTCTGCACCGTCTGCGGCCATGTCGTGAAGCCGACCGGATAAGGGCCGCTGCGGGTGACCGCCGTCCGGTCCAGTACGGCCTGCGTGGGCCGGATGTCCTGTGCCACGGTGTGCGAGGGGTACGACAGGAAGGGCGCACGTGGGCGACCTGTTTCTCGTCCGGCACGGTGAGACCGAGTGGTCGCGGTCCGGGCGGCACACCGGGTGGACGGACGTCCCGCTGACCGAGCACGGGCGGGAGGAGGCGCGGCGGCTGGTTCCGCTGATCCGCTCGCACCGGATCGGCGCCGCGTTCGTCAGCCCCTCGCAACGGGCGCGGGAGACGGCCGAGCTGGTCGGACTGCACGAGGTACGGGTCGACGCGGACCTGCGGGAGTGGGACTACGGCGGGTACGAGGGGGTCACGACCCCCGAGATCCAGCGGACCCGACCGGGCTGGTTCCTGTTCACGGACGGCGTGGCGCCCGGGCCGACGGACCACCCGGGGGAGAGCCCGGACGAGGTCGGGGAGCGCGCCGACCGTGTGCTGGCCAAGGCGGACGCGGCACTCGCCAACACCGAGGGCGCGGTCGTCCTCGTGGCGCACGGGCACTTCCTGCGCGTCCTCACCGCCCGGCGACTGGGGCTTTCGGCGTCGCACGGGGCGCTGTTCCAGCTGGCGACGGGGACGGTGAGCCGACTGGGTACGGAGCACGGGCGGCCGGTGATCGCCGGGTGGAATGTCAGACCCGGGTCGTAGTCTTCCCAGTGGGTGATTCAGGTCTTCGGCGCGGGTGATCCCGTCGGATTCGCCCAGGTCGGCCGAGGACTCCTCGCCGGGAAGGAGCACGCCGTGACGCGACCGCCCACCGCCGCGCAACGACGTGTCATCGACGCCGCCGACCCCGTCACCGGCCGCCTGCGCGGGACGGAGGCGCAGCTGGCGGCCCTGGTGAGGCACGGGCTCGCCTTCCGGCATCCGCGCCCGCCCCACGACCACTTCCTGACCCCGGCCGGACACCGAATACGCGAGGCGACCCCGGACACGCCCGTGCCCTCCCCCGCCGAACCCGCCCCGGCGACCGGCGTCTTCACCGCGCGCGTCGGCGGCGAGGAGGAGACGCCGGACACCTCCCCCGCCCGCATCCGCGAGGTGCACAGCGCCTGGCAGGGCCTGCTGGAGCTGCGCCGGATGACCAACCAGGACGGCGCCACCGACCGGCCGTGCGGCTGGGAGCGCACGCATCTGGTGCAGGCCGCCGCACTCGCCCTGGAGGCCGCCGGACACCACCCCGCCGGGCCGGACGGCGAGGGCTACCGGGTGCGCGCCACCCCTCAGCCGGAGGCCGTGGCCGTGCGCGAACCCGACCCCGAGAAGCTGCGCGCCTACGAGGCCACCCTGGAGGCGGCGGGCTGGCAGGTCGGCGCGCACACGGAGCCGCGTACGAGGGCTCGATATCTACTGGCGTCGCCGCGCCGCGCGAGATGAGCATGCCAAGATCCATCGAAAGGGGAAGTCATGACCGAGCCGTTCTCCGTCCCCGTCACCGTTCGCGGCTACGAGACCGACGTCCAGGGGCATCTCAACCAGGCCGTGTACCTCAACTACGCCGAGCACGCCCGCTGGGCGCTGCTGCAAGCGGCGGGAATCAGCCAGTCCGGGCTCATCGGCAAGGGCGTCGGCCCGGTGGCCCTGGAGACCACCATCCGCTACCACCGGGAGCTGCTCGCCGGCGACGAGGTCCAGGTGACCTGTGCCTTCGAGTGGGGTGAGGGCAAGACGTTCCGTATGCGGCAGGCGATCCGCAAGACGGACGGCACGATGGCGGCCGAGGTCACGGCCGTCGGCGGACTGCTGGATCTGGAGCAGCGCAGGCTGGTGGCGGATCCACGGCAGTACTTCAAGGAACTCGCCGCGGATCCCGGCCTGTTCGGCCTCTAGCGCGACACGACCCGCCCCGAGCAGCGACTGACCGCCCGCCGCCGGCAGGGGCTCGGGAACACGGCACCGACCACCGCGCCACCGCTCTCACTCCGGCGCGAACGCCTTCCTGTGGTCCCAGGCCCACTCCCGGTACGTGCGCGCCGGTCGGCCGAGCACCTCCCGTACGTCCTCGGTGACGACGGCGTTGCCGCCCTCGCGGACGAAGGCGGTGCCGGCCAGGACGCCCTCCGCCTGGGCCTCGTCGAGGCCCCAGGTGCTCAGGAACTCGCGGGTCTCCCGCGGCGAGAGGTCGTTGGTCGTGACCGGGCGGCCGAGGACCGCCGACAGGACGGCGGCCTGGCCGGGAACGCTGATCGTCTCCGGACCGGTCAGCGTGTACGTCCGCCCGGAGTGCCGGTCCTCGACGAGGGCCCGCACCGCCACCTCGGACACGTCCCGTGGGTCGATCACGCCCTGCGGCCCGTCGCCGGTCATGTTCGGCACCGGCTCGCCCGCCGCGATCGGCCGCGCCCAGCTCAGCGTGTTGGAGGCGAAGGAAGAGGGGCGCAGGACCGTCCACTCGGCCCCGCTCTCCCGGAGGGCCCGCTCCCCGGCGAGGTGCCAGGTGCCGGTCGGACCCACCCCGGGGTCACCCGTCGCGATCGCGGAGAGCTTCACCAGCCGGCCCACCCCCGCCGCCCCGGCCGCGGCCACCAGATCCTCGTCGTGCCGCGTGTTCGGGCCCGGCACCCCGACCAGGAAGGCGGCGGTCACGCCCGACATCGCCCCCTCCAGCGAGCCCGGGTCGAGATAGTCCCCGCGCACCACCTCCACCCCGGGCGGCACCTGTGCCCGCGCCGGATCGCGGGTCAGCGCGCGCACCTTCTCACCGCGCGCCGCGAGCTGTCGTACGACATCACTTCCGATGGTGCCCGTGGCACCCGTCACCAGGATCATGCCTCTACGGTGGCGGGCCGCGGTCCCCGGGCTCTAGGAAATTCCGGCACGGTCGCCGTGCCCGCGCGGGCGGTCCGCGCCCTTACCTTGAGAAGGTGACCAACGCCCTTGCCGAGCGCACCCTGACCGTCCCCGACGCGCTGCGTCCCTGGATCGCCGACATCGAATCGACGTCCGTCCGGGGCGAGTTGCCGGAGTCGTTCACCCATGTGCCGGATCCCGCGACGAAGCTGGTGGTGCGGGTCGAGGAGGGCGGCCGCCGTGACACGCTGGTCGTGGGCCCGCGCGCCCGCGCCTCGTACCACACGGACGCGCAACGGCGGGTGCGGTCCTGCGTACAACTGCGCCTGGGCCCGGGCACGGTGCGCCCACTGCTCGGCACCCCGGCGGTCGACCTCGTCGGACAGGCGCTGCCCCTGGCGACACTGCCGACGACCACGGCACGCGAACTCGCGCGGAGGCTGGCCGACTTGACGCCGGAGGACATACCGGCGCACCTGGCGCGGGTGCTGCCCGAGCGGCTGGCCCCGGCCGTCGACCGCTCGCGCACCCTGCTGCTGAGGGCCGCCGTGGACGCGCTGTCGACCCGGACCGGACGTGCCCCGGCCCAGGTGCGGGACGTGGCACGGGACCTCGCGGTCAGCGAGCGGCAGCTGCGCAACCTCTTCTCCGAGGGCGTCGGCCTCTCCCCCAAGCACTACGCCCGCATCGACCGCGTACGGCACGTCCTCACCCACGCGTCGACGGCCCCGTGGGCCGAACTCGCGGCCACCACCGGCTACTACGACCAGTCGCACATGACGTCGGACTTCCGCACCCTGATGGGCGTGCCGCCGCGCTCCTTCTTCACGGGGCGGCTGCCCGAGGCCCGGCCCTGTCAGGCGTAGGGCGCGGAGCGAGGAGTCTGTGTCCGTTGCCGGGGCGCGCGCCGCACGCGCGCCCCGGCAACGGCTTCCGGTCGAGGGCCGTCCCCCTCGGCCGGAGCTCTCGGAGGCTCAGCCCTGCGCGGTGATCCGTGCCAGGCGCCGGGCCTCCTCGCGGGTGGCGTGTGCGATCGCGTCCTCGTCGGCGGTGAGGAGCCGGCCGTCGGCCACGATCTGACGGCCGTTCACGAAGGACGCCGTGACAGGTGCCGCCGCGCCGAAGACCAGCGCGGTGACGGGGTCGGCGATGGAGGCGTGGGCGAGGGTGTCGAGCCTCCACAGCACCAGGTCGGCCAGCTTGCCCGGCTCCAGGGAGCCGATCTCCCGTGCGCGGCCCAGCACCTGGGCGCCGCCGTGGGTGCCGAGGCGCAGCGCCTGACGGGCGTTCAGGGCCGCTTCACGGTGGGCCCCGAGGCGGTTGATGAGCAGCGCGTTGCGCAGCTCGGTGTGCAGTTCGCCGGACTCGTTGGAGGCCGTACCGTCGACGCCGAGGCCGACCGGGACGCCGGCCGCGAGCATGTCGGGGACGCGGGCGATGCCGGCGGCCAGGCGGGCGTTGGACGAGGGACAGTGGGCGACCCCCGTCTTCGTACGGGCGAAGGCGTCGATGTCGGAGTCGTTCATGTGGACGCAGTGCGCCATCCACACGTCCTCTCCGAGCCAGCCGGTGGACTCGAAGTAGTCGGTCGGGCCCATGCCGAACAGCTCGTGGCAGAACTTCTCCTCCTCGACGGTCTCCGAGCCGTGGGTGTGCAGCCGTACGCCGAGGCGGCGGGCCAACTCGGCACCCTGCTTGAGCAGTTCGGTGGAGACGGAGAAGGGTGAGCAGGGGGCGACGGCCACCTGGGTCATCGCGTCGAAGGAGGTGTCGTGGTGCTCCTTGACGGTCCGCTCCGTCGCGGCGAGGGCGCCGTCGAGGGATTCGACGGCGAAGTCCGGCGGCAGACCGCCGTCCTTCTCGCTGCGGTCCATGGAACCGCGGGCGAGGGTGAAGCGTACGCCCATGTCGCGGGCGGCGCCGATGATCGCGCCGGACAGGTCGCCGGAGCCCTCGGGGAACACGTAGTGGTGGTCCATGGCGGTGGTGACACCGCCGCGGGCCATCATCGCGAGCGAGCCCTGGGCGGCGGCACGGACCATCGGCTCGTCGATGCGCGCCCAGGTCGGGTACAGGGCGACGAGCCAGTTGAACAGGTTGTGGTCGGTGGCCAGTCCCCGGGTGATCCACTGGTAGAAGTGGTGGTGGGTGTTGACCAGGCCGGGGGTGACGAGGTGGCCGGTGGCGTCGATGCGCCGTACGACGTTCTCCAGGCCCTCGGGGGCCTGTCCCCCGCCGAGCGACTCGATGCGGTTGCCCGCGAGGACGACGTATCCGGAGGCATGCTCGGTGTCGTTCGCGTCGACGGTCGCGATCGCCGCGTTCTCGATGACGATGCGCTGGGCTGCTGCCATGGTTCGTCCTTCAGAGGTTGGTGAGGTCCGCCGGGATCTTCGCAGCGCACCCGTCCCGCAGGACGGTGGCCTCTATCAGGCCGTAGGGGCGGTCGGCGGCGAAGTAGACAGCTCCGTCGGCGGTGTCGTTCTTCAGCCCGAACGGCTGCAGGTCCACCAGGAAGTGGTGCTGGTTCGGGAGGGAGAAGCGGACCTCGTCGATCTCGGCGCGGTGGTCGATGATGCGTGCGCCCATCTGGTACAGGGTCTGCTGGAGCGACAGCGAGTACGTCTCGGCGAAGGCCTGGAGCATGTGCCGCTTCGTCTGCTCGTAGGACTCGTCCCAGTCGGGCGTCGGGGTCGCGTCGTCGGTCCAGTTGAAGCGCCAGCGGGCGGAGACCCGCGTGGCCAGGATGCGGTCGTGGGCCTCGGGGAGCGTCGTGTACTTGTCCTTGACGTAGCCCCAGAACTCGGAGTCGGTGGAGTTCATGACCACCAGGTCCTTCAGGCCCGAGACGACCTCCCACGACGATCCGTCGTACGTGATCTGCGCGAGCCGCGTCTCCTGACCGGTGCGGACGAAGGAGTGGGCGCCCTCGCCGGAGTGCTCGATGCGCTCCCAGGCGTACTCCTCGATGCGGATCCGGGCCCGGTGGATCGGCTCCTGACTGGTCACGAAGTGGCGGGCGAGGTGGATGCCGAACTGCTCGGCGGACTCGATGCCGTGCTCCTTGGCGAACGCGTACACCGTGTTCTTGGTGGTGTCGGTCGGCAGGACGTTGGCGTTGGAGCCGGAGTAGTGGACCTCGTCCATGTCGCCGGAGAGCGCCACGGAGACGTTCAGGTCCTTGATGTGGTGGGTGGCGCCGTCCCGCGTGATCTTGACGACTCGGTTCTCGGCCTTGCCGTACTGGTTCGGTCCCAGGATGGGCATGTAGCTAGCTCCCTCGGTATACGGAGTAGCCGAACGGGTTGAGCAGCAGCGGTACGTGGTAGTGCTCGCCCGGTACGACGGCGAACGTGATCGCCACCTCCGGGAAGAACGCGCCGGCACCGCTGTCCCGGTTCGCGGGGGCGTCCTGCTGCGCATCGGCTTGCCTGTTCGCGGATGTCTCCCAGTACGGCTCCACCTCGAAGTCGAGCCGTACGTGGGTGGTCCCCTCCGGCAGGGCCGGAAGGTCCTTGCACCGTCCGTCCGTGTCGGTCGCGGAACCGCCGAGCGCCCGCCAGTCCGCTTCTCTGCCGCTGCGGGCCGAGAGGCGGACGGCGACACCCGGGGCGGGGCGGCCGACGCTGGTGTCCAGGATGTGGGTGGACACGGAGGCGGTGGTGCTGGTGCTCATGCTGCTCTCAGTTCTCTTCGTTCGCTTCGACGAGACGGGCGAGCCGGATCCTGTTGATCTTGCCGAGCTCGGTGCGGACGATCTCCCGCTCCCGCTCCGGCGGGTTCCCGATCCGTTCCCTGACCGCGTCGCGCAGCTGCTCGCCGGTCAGGCCGGTGGCACAGATGAGGAAGACGTGGCCGAAGCGGTCCTGGTAGGCCAGATTCAGTTCCAGCATCTCCGCCTTGAGCTCCTCCGTGGCGTCGGCCATGCCGCGCTGTTCGCGCGCCGAGGTCGGGTCGCCCGGCTCGGGGCGGCCGATCGGCGGGTGCCCCGCCATCGCCTCTTCAAGGTCCGCTGTGGTCAGCTCGGCCATGGCGGCGTCGCTCGCGGCGTGGAGGGCGTCGGCGGTGGCGTAGGGGCGGGCCGCGAGCAGGCGCGCCGCCCACGCCGTGGAGGCGCACACCTCGTGGAGGGCGACGAGGGCCGCCGACTCCTCGAGTTCATTGAACCGGGCCAGGCCCATGGGCATGGAGGTCGAAGTCACGGAGCCAGCTAACGCCTCCCCACAACCCGACGTCAACACTTTGTTGAAATCCGCCCCGGGCGGCCGGGCCCTCCGACGGCTCAGCCCTTGTCGCGGTTGAGGTAGTTGTAGACCGTGAAGCGGCTCACCCCGAGCGCGCTCGCCACGGTCTCGACGCCGTGCCGTACGGAGAAGGCGCCGCGCGCCTCCAGCATCCGTACGACCTCCTGCTTCGCCTTGCGGTCCAGGTCGGCGAGGGGCTTGCCCTTCTTGCGCTCCATGGCGGCCAGGATGTGGTCGAGGGAGTCGGCGAGCTGCGGCAGGCGTACGGCGACGACGTCGGCACCCTCCCAGGCGAGGACTACGTCGTCGGGGCCGGCCTCGTCGGGCGGGAGCATCTCGCCCCCCATGGCGTCGACCAGCGGCTTCACGGCCGTGATGAACGGCTCGTCCCCGGAGCCGGTCACTCGCCCTCCCCGAGGACGTTGACCTGCAACGAGATCCGGGTGGCACCGGCCTCCAGGGTCTTGCGCAGCAGGGCGTCCACCGCGGCGAGCACCGCGTCGGCACGCCCTTCCGCGGTGTTGCCGAAGGGGCCCACGTCGACGGCGTCCAGATCCGCCGCCTCGACGACCTCGCGCGCCACCAGCGCATGCGCCGGCACGTCGTCGAGGTCGAAGGGTTCGGTGGTGAACTCCACTCTCAATCGCACTGTTCCCCCTTGACCTCGCCTGTGACCTGCACCATCTCTCGACCCTCCGGCCAATAGGGCAATTCCGGGGGGCACAATCCGTGTCGGGGCCCCGAAAGCCTGCACCGCCACCCTGGGGTGTACCACGACTCGGACAGGTGATGACTGTAGACGTTCAGGGTCGTCGCAGCGTCCGAGTACCCAGTTGCCGACACGACCTCGCTCCCGAAGCGCCAGCCGATCGACAGCAAGGACGGGGAATCGTCCGGATTCCTGCCCGTCCACGGGCTCGATGCGCAAGAGTTGGCCCCATACGCACAGCCTGGAGGCGGCCTCTCATGACGGCATCACGGACCGACGTCGACACGCTGGTCCGTTTCTTCTGCTGTGCGCCACAGAGCGGTCGGTTCGGCCCCTATGCCATGCCCGAAGACCCAGTGGTTTCCCACTGCGGGACGGAGCTGCTGCCGGGCAGCGTATGGCGGTACCGGGTCTCCGATGCGGACGGACTCCCCGTGGACCTGCAGGTTTGCGTCGGGCTGGGACCCGGCGGCGGCACTGTGTGGGACTTCGAGGTACGAAGACTGCTTCAGCTGGGACGCGGATCGTCCGGTCTGCCGGAAGTGCTGGAGGGCGGATTCGTCGGCACGGAGGACCTCCGCCGCATCGCGCCGGGTGTCAACGGGCTGGCCGTGGTGGCCACCCGCGCCGCTGACCGGACGCTCGCCGACCAGGACGTCTTCTCACAGATGGCGCGTGACCGCACCGGCGCCGTCCGCGCCTTCACCCAACTCGCCGAAGCGATGGCCGAACTGCACGACCAAGGGATGGTCCACGGTTCTCTATGGCCGGGAGCCGTACAAGTGACGGTGACGGGCTCGGACGTCACGGATGTCGAGTGCCGACTGGCCCACTTCGAGATGACCTCTCTCGTCGCCAACCACGCACGCCTCGCACGGCGTCCTCTGCCCCTCCACACGCAGGCCGTTCCCTACGCGGCGCCCGAGATGCGCACGGCGGCAACAGCGCTGCCGCCTGACCAGGTCGCCCGGAGTGACGTCTACAGCCTGGCCGCGATCGCGCGGGAATGGTTCGGCAGGGCACAGGAGGAAGCACCTGACGACTCCGCTCCACGGCAGGGGGCGCTGATTCCAGCGGTGCTCCAGGAGCTTCTGACGCGGATGCTCGGCCCCGCTGCCACGCGGCCTCCCGCGGCCGAGGTGGCCGAGCGGCTGCGCGATGTGGAGCACGTCGTCGCGGTAGCCGACGTTCCTCACGCCCAGAGGCCGTACCTGCTGTTCTGTCCTTGGGAGGAGACGGGCCGTTCGCTCGCCAACCTGGGGCTGATCGGGGCGCAGCCCGGCACGGCGCAGGAGCGCTGGGAGACGACGGAAGTGATCGCCGTCGATCTACGGCGGGGGCAGCTCGTGTACTCCCCCCGGGGGGCCGGCCCGTTCCTGCCCGGCGCACCGCCCTGGGCCAGTGAGGCGCGGTACGTCCTGATCGGCGAGTCGGTGGCCTGGTTCTGCGCGCCGTTCCGGCAGCCCGACGTCATCGCACGAAGAGGTGAGCCCCGCGACGATGCTCTTGTGGTGAAGTACCTCGTTGAGCTCCCCTCCCGCGCGCTGGAAGCGCTGCTCCGTGAGAGTCCCCGGGTGAGGATCCCGGCGGTCGACGTCGTCCCGCTCGCCCTGGTCAAGCCGCTGCACGAGTCCACGCTGACGAACCGGCCGTCCTGGGCGGGGCTCTTGCGCACGCCCGCCGACGGTGTCTCGTCCGAGGACACTCTCTTCCACGAGGCCGTCACCTGGCTGCTGCGCTATCAGTCGGTTCTCCTACGGGCCCGGTCCTACGCCTGCACCGCGGCCCGGGAGGGGCCGGTCATGGAAGTACGCCTCGACGAGGAACGCGACCGCGCGCGGCTCTTCGAGAACCCGCTCTTGTTCCAGTACGCCCGATCCCCGGGCAACCGGCCGGAACTCGGCGACCTGCTGGCCCGCCTGGAAGCCGATGGCCCCCCGGTCGTGGAGCTGGTGGGTGACCTGAACGGGCGTCCCGCATCGTCCGAACACAGGTCCCGCTGGTTCGCCACGCCCACCGGTCCCGACCGGGTCTTGCTGCGCCCTGCGGATCCGGGGAACCGGCCGCCCCCCGCGCACTGCTGGATCCGTCCCGCCGAGGACGCCGCGACCGCGGCACAGCTGAAGGCACAGGCCCTGGCCGTGGAGGAACTCGTACGGATGCCGCAGCTGCGGTCGCAACTGCGTGAGCCCATGTCGCACAGCCGGGGCGCTGAGCGATGGGCTTCCGCCGCCGGTGCCCTGCAGAGCGAGTCCGCCGTGGCGGTTCGGGAGATGCTCGCCTCCTCGCCCTTCTACGCACTCCAGGGCCCGCCCGGATCCGGCAAGACCACCATCGCGGCCAAGGCGGTGGCCGCATGGCTGCGAGCCTTCCCGAACAGCCGCATTCTGATCTCCGCGCAGTCCAACGCCGCGGTGGACACCCTCGCCGAACGTATCCTGACCGAGGTCGGCGCTCTGGAGCGGGACGGCCGCCCCACGGGGGAGGACACGGTTCTGGCCTGGCGCCCGACAGTCGCCGACGACAACCGGGTCAGTCCGTCGGCGCGTGCGTGGAGCGGTCCCCAACTCACCGAGCGCGTGATCCGCCACAGCCGTACGGAGGTGACCTCAGCGCTCGCCAGTGGCGTCGAACCCGGCATGCGGGAGGTTCTGCGGCGCTGGCAGGACTTGTCGAACGATCCTCGTACCGTGCTGGAGCTGGCCGACCGTCTGGCACACTCGGCCAACCTGGTGTTCGCCACCTGCGCCATGTCACGGCCCTCGGTGCTGAGCCCGAACCGGGAGAGGGACACCTTCGACTGGGTGGTCGTCGAGGAGGCGGCCCGAGCCTGGCCGACGGAGCTGGCGCTGCCGCTCACTCGGGCGTCGCGCTGGACCCTGCTCGGCGACCACCGCCAGTTGCCCGCCCACGGCAGAGAACAACTGGACCGCTTTCTGAACGGCCTAGACCCCAAGTCCTTGGCAGAGGTGGGAATCCCCCCGGAGGACCGTCACTCCTACGGGCGGGTGTTCGATCTGTTCCGGAATCTCTTCGACACGGAGTTCGGCCTCGGCGCCGAAGAACGTCCGGTACGACGTCTGACGGTGCAGTATCGCATGGCAGGGCCCATCTCCCAGCTGGTCGGCGAGGCGTTCTACCCCATCGACTCCGCGGCCGACGAGCCGCCCAGAAGCGGGCTGCTGTACGGCGGACCGCCCCGGAGCTCGCCGCCCGGGGTCCCAGCCGTGCTGGCGGGACGCTCAGTGGTGTGGCTGAACACGCACGGGCGCCCCGACTGCCGGGACGAGCCCGCGTGGGCCAACCCTGGAGAGGCCGCCCTGACCGCACGGCTGGCCGAACAGGTCATGCCGTCCTCCGCACCCGTCGCACCGGGACACGGGCTCGACCGGCTGGCGGTCCTCACCGCGTACCGCAGACAGCGGGATTTGCTGCTGCGCTGGCCGGCGCTGGCGGGCCGCGTCTGGACCGCTCACTCCTTCCAGGGCCGGGAGGCCGAGACGGTGATCGTGTCGCTGGTACGCGACACCCGGCGGGGGGCTGAAGGGCTCGACGAGGCACGGCCGTGGCTCAGCCTCGGCCACCTGAGCCAACCTCAGCTCGTCAACGTGCTGCTGTCCCGCGCGCGCAGTCTGCTGGTCCTCGTCGGCGACTTCGAGCACTTCGCGGGCTACGGCACAACCGCCTGGAGGCAGATCTGCCGCACCGTCGTGGAGCAACACGCCGTGATCCCGGCCGATGCCCTGTTCCCGGCCGAGGAGGGGTGAATGTCCGACGGCTCCGTCACCCTGTTCCTCCCCTGCGACGTCGTCCGCGTGCGCGCGACGCTCGACTTCGGCCCGGGCGTCTCCGCCGTCGAGGAGATCGTCCTCCGGGCGCTCACCGTCCAGCCGATGCCGGTCCAGGAGCTCGCGAACTTGCTGGCGCTTCCGAGGCCGGTGATCGCCGACATGGTCCACGCCCTGTGGCGCATCGGTCATCTGACGGTCGTACCGGACAGCGGTGACCTGGTCGTCTCCCCCGGCACCGCGGACGCCGTGGCGGCCGGACGTATGAACGAGCTGAGCGGAGCCGTGCGCGAGGAACGCACACTCACGCTGATGATCGACCCGCTGTTGGGACAGGCGCTCCCGGCGGAGCCCGGTCGACGGGCGCCGCAGGACCAACGCGTGGAGCCGCTCCGCGGAGGTGTCGATCCCGTGGAGATCTCCTCCGCCGATCTGCGCCGGGCGGCGGCAGCGGCGTTGCACGGGGAAACGGAACACGGTTCGGCGGTGGCTCAGCGGGCGATGCGGGGTCGCCGCGTCCTGGAGGTGCACGTCCAGCACGGTCCGGCGGTGCGGCACTGGCGCCCCGTCCTGGTGCGGCCCTGGCTGGGGCAGTCCACCGGCACGCTCGGTGTGACCGTCGTCGATCCCCGGGTGCCGCCCGCCGCTCGCGAAGCAGGTTCGACCCGGCTGACCCAGCTGGTGGCGGACCGGCCGGACGCACGGTTCACGCGGCACCTGCGCTCGCACGCGGTGAGCCAGACTCTGACGGCGCCGACCGTCGAGGGGCTGGCCGACAACCTGGCCCGGCGAGCCGGTCGGCTCGCAGGGCTGCAGGCCGGTCAGCGGGCCGGGCACCACGAGCAGCTCACCGAAGCCGCCGTCCAGCTCGGCGAGAGCATGGCCGCACGCATCGAGCACGAGGCCGTGGTCGAACCGTTGCGCGGTGGCAGCCTCGTCGGCGCTGCGGCACAGTTGATCGACGAGGCCCGCACCCAGGTGGTCATCCTCGCCTCCCGGCTCACCCCGTCCTCGTCACGGATACTCGAAGCGCATCTGGCGGGAGCTGTGCACCGGGGCGTTCAGGTGGTACTGCTGCTCGAGAACCTCGAGTCCGTGTCGGCCGGCCTGCTGGCCCTGGCGGGTTCGGAGCACCCGGCTCGCTTGGTGCTGCCCCGGCAGCCCACCACCGCGCAGGCGGGGCTGGTCATCATGGACGACGAGATGGCGCTGGTCCTCGCCGGAACCGTTCTGCGGGGCGACTGCACCCTCGGGCTTCGGCTGGGCGCCCCGGGCGGCGGCGTCTGCCCCGCCGTCCGCGCGCTGCTGTCCTGGGTGCGCACGGTGGCTCCCGACTGGACCACCGCCAAGGCGATCCTGCCCCGCCCTTCCTGGTCGGCCCCCGACACCACCCCGCCCGAGGCCACCGGTGTCGACCGGCTGCCTGAGCCGCCTCCGCCCGACGACACGAGCGGAGCGGCCACCGCGGCGTGGGAGGCGGCGTGGCGGGCCTACGCCGAGGGGCACCGGGAGCTCCTGCGGTCCCGTTCCCTTCCCCAGACCCGCTGGGTCACCGGCGCCCTTCACGACAACCTCCTGTGGCACGCTCTGCGCACGGTAGAGCGGCGTTTGGTGATCGCCTCGAACCGGATCTCCGACCGCGTGGTCGACGACCGTTTCCTCGCCCTGCTGCGCGGCCGGCTGGAGCGCGGTGTGATCGTGACCTTGGCGCACCCGAGCGTGCCCCGCCACCTACGGCCGCCCGGACTCGACGCGCTGTCCGCCGAGTTCCCGGAGACGCTGCTCCTGATCGAGGCCCCCCGAGGTGCTCGAGCCGTCGTGTGGGACGACGACTGCGTGCTGCTGGCGACCGACCCCCTGGCCTCGGTGCCTTCGGCGACTGCCGCCGGGCCCGGGCGGTCGTCGCTCGGGCTGTGGCTGACCGGAGCGGCCATCGCCGACCGGATCGCCACCGCCATGGGTGAACCGGCGATCGTGACCGATCGCGTCACGAGCATCCCGTCGGCTCACTCCGGCCCTCCGCGATCACTCACCCGTATCAGGGCCTTCAATGTCGCGCAGCGCATCCGTAACCGATGGCACGAAGGCAGCACCATGGAGGAGGCTCTCGCGCCGCTGGTCGCCGAGGACGATCCGTGGCCGGTGCTGGACTGCCTCATGGGGATCCCGGCCCACGGTGAACCACCACTCGAACCGGGCGCATCCGAGTTCGCCTCCGACAACGCCGATAATTCCGAGAACTCCGACGACAGTGGCGACACCGACCTCACGGACCGTGCCACCTCGGACATCGGTGTCGCGGTAGACACCGCCGGCACCCCTGACGACCTGCTCTGCTCAGCCGTGGCGTGGTGTCTCACACGCAGTGCCGACCGGACGGACGCGACGACACTCGACCGGTGGCGGGAGTGGCTCATCCAGCGCCTGTGGCTGTCCGGCCGTTTCGCCGAGGCCGCTCTGCTCCGCCTCGGTCACCCGTCCGATGCCTCGCCGCGCTCCTCCCTCACCGTGGTCGCGGCAGCGTTCGGCACCGAAGTCTCCACGATCGCCCTGCTCACCGCGCTGGAGGACACCCCCCGCTCCCCCGCCGAGGACGCCGCCCTGCTCTGTGTGGCAGCGGCCGAATCACTGCGTACGGCTGATGACGACCACACGGACATCCTCAAGAGGCTGGTCCCCCACGTCCCCTCGCCCTGGGGGGACCTGGGAGACGCGGTGCTGGGCTATCACGCCGTGGCACGCGGGCTTCCCCCCGAGCTGTTGCTGCGGCCGGCCGTCGACCGCGCCGCCCGGGCCCGGCGCCTGGGCGTCGCGTGGGAGGAGCTGGCCCGTGCCGTCGACCGGGCTCAGCGCACCCAGCCCGCCTTCATCGACCTGAAGCGTCTCCAGGTGGCTCTGTTCAAGAGGTCGGGCCCCTTCGGCGCCCTCGAAGCGGCTGCCGAGCACCGGGACGTCGACGCCGTCCGGATGTTCCTGGCCTCCCACTCGGCGTTCGACCACTCCGACGGCCGCGCCGTCGATGCGATCATCGACGACATCTGGTTCGGGGTGACGGTCAGCCCGATCGCCCTGCAGGGCTCCCTGCGCAAGGCATTCAGTGTGCGACTCGTGGCGATTCTGGCAGCCGCCCGGGAGGTGCTCGACGCCGAGGAGAGTCTTTCCCGCCATCCGGGGGTCACCTCAGCCTCGGCGCACCAGGACGCGGTGCACGCCCTCGCCACCCGCATCCAGGACCTGTCGGCCGACCTGACCACCGCGGCCCACGGCCTCAGCCACCCCGAGACCGGTCTCGCCGTGCACGCGCTCCAGCAGGTGTTCCGCATGACCGAGCCAGAGGTGCCATGACGACCGATCTGCAGACCGAGATCCTCGTGACCGCCCTGCGCACATGGCCGGCCCGGTGGCGGCACCCCGCGACCATGCTGGCGGTGGCCGATGACCGGGAGACTCCCGGGCCCGACGATCTGGTCCACGCGTTCCTCACCGACCTGAGTCACTTCGACACTCCGGTCACGGCCTGTCGAAAACTGATCGGCGAGGGCGAGTTCGAGACGGCGCGGCAGTTGCTGGCCGAGGAGCCCCTCGATCCCGCCGACCGGGCCGCGCTGGAAGCCGAGCTCGACCAGACCGTGGCACGCCGTGTCACCGACCTCCGCTACCAGCTCGCCTCCCTGCGGCGCCGTGGGGAGCTGGCTGAGCGGCCCGTCAGCCTCGACGCGGTGCAGCTGGAAGAACAGGCCAGGCGGTCGTTCCCGACCGTTGCCGTCGTGCTGGACCACGCCGACCGGCAGATCAGCGACGCGGAGGACAACGTCCGTCGTGAACTGTGGGCGCGGGCCACCGCCGCCGCCGCGGCCGCCGGCCCGGGCGACGCCGCCACCCTCTGGCTCGACGACGTCCGCTCCAGCCTCGCCACCAGAGACCTGTACGCGGCCCGTCGACTGCTGGTGGGCGGCCCGGGCAGACCGGAGCCGCACCCCGACCACGGCGACCCCGTCTCCGGCCTGGACCAGCAGGGCACCGCCCTGGCGACCGCACTGGGCGCGATGGAGGCAGAACTCACCGAGCACACGGCCTTTGACTTCGTACGCGCTCTGGGCGACCTCATCGGTGCGGTGGCTCCCAACTACAACGTACACAGCGCGGCGGGCGGCATCGTCGTCAGCGTTCGTTCCCAGTGGCCGGGGTTGCCACGATGGCTCGCCCTGCCCAACGACGAGGGCCTGATCCTCTGGGTCGCACCCGGTGACCGCCCTCCGTCCGGCGCACCCGCGCCGGCGGCCTGGTTCGTCACGGACGCCGACGTGAGTGACCCCTCACTGCCCGGCCTGGCACGTATCTCCCGCGACCAGTTGCTGGACCTCGCCGTCACCGAAACGGGGTCGAGTGCCCGCTTGCACGGGCTGCTCAGGCTCATCTGCTCGCAGCGCTCCGTCACCGAGGTGGTGAAGGATCAGGGAACCGCCCTGTCACTGTCCGAGGTCACCGATCTGCTCGAACTTCTTGGTCTGCCGTCGACGCCGGACATGACGGCCACCCTCCATTACGAAAGCGGTGGGCGCCCGCGCCTCATCGTCGATCTCCTGGCCGAAGCGCTCTCCCAGCCCGGCGGCCGCGCCGTACTCAGCCCGGCGGTGCTGCAGGAAGCGCGTCGGACCTCCTGGGCCCGTACGTTCGAGGCGCTCCTGGACCCCTACCGCGACGACCATGCGGGGCTGCTGCTCCTGGTGGCCGTCATGTTCCACGCCGACCAGGAGGAGGGCTTCACGGTGGACGATCTCCGCGCGGGGATCGCCGTCGTCGCCGCCGACAAGGAGGCCGCCGCGCACCTGAAGAGCATCCCGAGCCTCCCCGCGGCCGCTGAGCGGCTGGTCCGGGACGGCTTCTTCCAGCGCCGTTCCGAGACCGGCTACTCCCTGGCCGACGACGGCGTGCGGCACCTGCTGCCCCTGGGGCCCGACGGCAACGGGGTACGGCAACATGCTGAGGACGCCGCCGTGGCAGCCCACCGCCGGTACCTCGCCGAGACCGCCCAACAGCGTGCAGAGATCGGTGCCCTGGTCATCCGGGTGATCAGCCACATGATGAGCGGGACCATGTCGGCGATCAGAACCGAACTCACCCTCATCGAGAGGACCCAGGACCCGGAACTGCAGGCCGCCGTGGCCCGGGTACGCCGCTACGCCGACACCGGGCAGCACCTCGACGACCAGTTCGACCGCGCCATGCGGCCACCGGAGCCGTGCGCACTGCGCCCCTTGCTGGACGCCATGGGGGAAACGCAGAGCTGGCGCAGTCAGGGAGTCGTCCGCGTCAGACTGGACTGCCCGCCGAACCTCCATGTGATGGCCAACAGGTGGCTGCTCGGCCAGGCGTTCGCCAACATGCTCGACAACGGGCGTCTGGCCATCCAGGAGACCGGTGCGGATTTCGGCACGATGCGGGTGATCGTCACCTCGGACGGCTCGCACTGCACGGTCGACATCGCCGACTCGGGAGGCGGCCTGCCGCAGGAGCGTCGTCGTCTTCTGGAGGCCAGGCAGCAGGTACCGAGCACCCGCGGCCGTGGCATCGGCCTGTTCCACTCGCGCTTGTGGTTCGAGAACTACGGCGGGGATCTGGAGATCCCCGCCGGGAAAAGCGACCTCGGTGGCGCGTGGTTCCGGGTGCGGCTGCCGCTCTGCGAGGCGTTCGGCGACTGACCGCGGCTCAGAGCACGCCGTCGCCGTCGGTCTTCCAGGTCCGGCAGAACGCCTTGACGAGTACCTCGGCCTCGTCCACCGCCCCGTGCCGTACAGCCATGTCAGCGGCCTGGTACTCCTTGCTCATACGTGTCAGCTCTTCGCCGCAGGTGCGCCGTTCGAACGCGTCACGTCGCCAGCGCCTCTCAGCGTGCATCAGCCAGGTTTCCAGGCGTGCCCGTCGACTGGCCTCGCCCCGGCCCAGCAACAGGCTGACCACGTCGGGGATCTCGTTGAGGTACCGGTTCTCCCGCCCCTTGTCCACGATCTCGACCAGCCGGTACTCGGCCCGCAACTGGGCCCGTTCCCGATCCAGCCCCGAACCGGGTGCGGAACTCACCGCGGCCACGGGAATCTCCGTGTGATCCCGCAGCCATGCGATGATCCCCAGGCCGAGCTTGTCGTCCAACCCGGGATCATTGTTCAGGTGCAGGTCCACGAGGGCCGCCTGGTACTCCGTGCCGACATCGACCTCGCTTCTCAACTCGTCCCATTCGCGGAACGAGGTGATCAATTCGCACCGGCACTCACAGCTGGACGCCAGCGCCTGGTGAGCGACGGTCTCGGCATGCAGATCGTCGATGACGAGGACGCACGGCAGGTCGGCACGGCGTGCGCCCGGTGGGGCAGCGCCCACGAGTTCCGGCGCGAGCCGCCTGAGTACCGCGTCGCGAGGACGCTCGGCACGGGGGAGCTCCTTGATGAGCCGGATCAGGTCGTCGCGAGCCCGCTGGACCCGCCTCCACAACCGGGGGTCGACCGGGTGCACTTTCTCGGGATCGCCCCGCCACAGATGCGCCAACCGGTCGATGTCGTCGGGGGTGGGATCGGCGGTCACGCCCTCGATCAGTTGCCACGCGTCCACCGTCACCTTTCCGGGATCCAGTGAATACCGCTCCGGTTTGGTGCCACGTTGCCTCACGATCCCGGCGTCCCGCAGGGGCTTGAGGTAATGGTGAACGGTCGACATGTCCAGCTCGGGATCGGCACGCAGCTTCTGCGACAACTCCCGCGCGCTGCGTTCGGCGTCCATGGCGAGGACCAACAGGATCAGGACCTCACGGGCCCTGTCTTTCAGGCCGGTCAACGCCGGTGGGTTCGGAACGAACTCCAGCTCGCCCAGCACGTTGATGGCGAGACGGGACTCTTCGGCGGCATCGCTCACGCGTCAACAGTAGAGGTCCGCGGACGTGTCGAGGGCGCAGTCGCCCGACACCGTGACGCCGATCGTGAAGCGGATCGTGAAGTGCCGTCAGACGACCTTCCGGGATTCAGGATTTCAGGCCCTCCTCACTTCAATTCTCGCGCTCCAGCATGGAGTTCGTCAGGCCCCCAGCCTCGAAGGAGAAGAGCAGGTCATGGCACGCGTAAACCCGAACACCGTGAACCTCCGCGGCGCGATGGCCGCGACCGGCGGCACTTCGGTGCTCACCGCGGCCGGCGGCGTCGCCGCCCAGTTCCCCGCGGACGCCGGCCTCATGCCGGTGCTGCTGCTGTACGGCATCAGCGGCACCCTCGCTCTGCTCACCGGCTTGACGAAGCTGTATGAGATCCGGTGCCACCGCACGCCCGAGTACATCGCCGTGACGTCTCTGGCCCGGACCGCCCGCCGCCATCGCGACCCCGACCGTTCCATGCGTCTGGCTCTCATCGACCGAGCCCTGGCACGCGATCCCCATGTACCAGTCACCCATTTCACCGCTCTGCTCACCGACCCGGAGGCCGGCGGCGAACTGCCGCCAGGCCATGGCCGGCCCTCGCACCGCGCGCCACGGGCCGAAGAGCAGACGTCGGACAGTTGACACGCCGCGCACCCACGTGGACTGGTGGGCGAAGAAGCCCCGCCGAGCAGCCCGGCGGGGCTTCTTCGCATCACTCGCCCGACTTGATCGGTGCCACCTTGCGCCGCTCCCTCTTGACAAGCTCCGACAGGCGACGACAATCTTCCAATAAGTAGAAATGAAATTCCGCGATACGGAATCCCGGAAGGGAGCGCCGTCCCCATGCCAGGTTTTGACTGGGACACAGCCGCAGCGCAGCGCTTCAACGTCAACCTGTCGATCCTCTTCACCGAACTCCCGCTCCTGGAACGCCCCGCGGCCGCCGCCGCGGCCGGCTTCACCGCGGTCGAGCTGTGGTGGCCCTGGGTCGGCTCCCCCACCCCCGAGCGGTCCGAGCTGGACGCCCTGAAGAACGCGATCGAGGGCGCCGGCGTGCGGCTCACGGGCCTGAACTTCTACGCCGGACAGCTCCCGGGCCCGGACCGTGGCGCCCTGTCGGTCCCGGGCGAGGAGTCGGAGCGGTTCCGCGCCAACATCGACGTGGCCTCGGACTTCGCGCACTCCCTCGGCTGTACGGCCCTCAACGCGCTGTACGGCAACCGCGTCGACGGCGTCGACCCGGCCGAGCAGGACGCGCTCGCCCTGGAGAACCTGGTGCTCGCCGCCCGGGCCGCCGACCGTATCGGCGCGATCCTGCTGATCGAGGCGCTCAACGCGCTGGAGTCGCCGCGGTATCCACTGGTGAGCGCGCCCGCGGCGGTCGAGGTCGTCGACAAGGTCAACGCGGCGACCGGGCTGGGCAACGCGAAGTTCCTGATGGACCTCTACCACCTGTCGATGAACGGCGAGGACCTGCCCCGGGTGATCGACACGTACGCGGCGCGGACCGGTCACGTCCAGATCGCCGACAACCCCGGCCGTGGCGCACCCGGCACGGGTTCGCTGCCGCTGGCGGACCTCCTCGACCGGCTCGGGAAGGCCGGTTACGACGGCTGGGTCGGCCTGGAGTACAAGCCGGGCGACCGTCCGAGCGCCGAGGCCTTCGACTGGCTGCCCCGCTGATCCCCGTACCGAAAGGCACCCCCCGATGACCCCGATGAGCAGCACCCTTCCCAAGGTCGCCTGGATCGGCCTCGGCATCATGGGCTCCCCCATGTCCGAGAACCTGATCAAGGCGGGTTACGACGTCACCGGCTTCACCCTCGAACAGGACAAGCTCGACCGCCTGGCCGCCGCCGGCGGCACCGCGGCCGGTTCGATCGCCGAGGCCGTGCGCGACGCCGACGTCGTCATCACGATGGTGCCCGCCTCCCCGCAGGTCGAGGCCATCGCCTACGGCCCCGACGGCATCCTGGAGAACGCGCGGTCCGGCGCGCTGCTGATCGACATGTCCTCGATCACCCCGCAGACCTCGATCGACCTGGCGAAGGCGGCCGGGGAGAAGGGCATCCGCGTCCTGGACGCGCCCGTGTCCGGCGGTGAGGCCGGGGCGGTCGAGGCGGTGCTGTCCATCATGGTCGGCGGCGAACAGGCGGACTTCGACGCGGCGGAGCCGATCTTCGAGGCGCTCGGCAGGACGATCGTGCTGTGCGGTCCGCACGGCTCGGGCCAGACGGTGAAGGCCGCGAACCAGCTGATCGTGGCCGTGAACATCCAGGCGTGCGCCGAGGCCGTGGTCTTCCTGGAGCGGTCGGGCGTGGACCTGAAGGCGGCGCTCGACGTCCTGAACGGCGGCCTCGCGGGCTCCACCGTACTGACGCGCAAGAAGGACAACTTCCTCCACCGCGACTTCACGCCGGGCTTCCGCATCGACCTGCACCACAAGGACATGGGCATCGTCACGGACGCCGCCCGCTCCGTCGGCGCGGCCCTGCCCGTCGGCGCCGTGGTGGCCCAGCTGGTCGCGAGCCTGCGCGCGCAGGGCGACGGCGGCCTGGACCACTCGGCCCTGCTTCGGTCGGTGGAACGCCTCTCCGGCGCCCGGGTCTGACACCCCAGAGACCCCGGGCGGCGCCGCAGCCGACACTTGTCTGTCGCGCCCAGGCGGCGGCGTCGCCCGGAACCAACCCCTGCCCCCGTCGGCAACGAACTGTCGAGGTCCGGGGGCGGACCGAACGGGACCGTGGCGGCCTGCGAGCCAGTGCGGTGGTCAAGGTCCGGGGCCCGCTTCTCGACCTGAGGGAAGCCGGCCGCCGGTTCCGTCGCGCCGCCACGGTCCTTCCGGCGTGCGGATCCGCGCCCCGCGCAGCAGCCTGAGGGCATGGGAAATCCGACGCAGTACCCGCACATCGTGGTGCATGCCCCGGCCCTCGACGGATCCCGCCGCGTCACCCTGGGCGACGAGACCCTCGGCATCGCCACGCATCTGGACGACGTCGTGGAGATCCTTCGGCTGGCCGACCTGGACCGGATCGAGGTCGAGGAGAGCGACCTGATCGAGTGGCAGGGCGGCGGCCCGGACGACTGGCCGGGGCTGTCGGAGCACCACCAGGACTGAACCCGCGTACGGCAGAGGTCGTAGGGCGGCTACGGAACCCTCAAATCAACCTCTGAACCGGCCCCGAAAGGCTTCAACCACCCCCGCGGTAGGGCACATTGTCGTCACACGGGGCCCGTCGGCACGGGGGCGACGGGCCCCGCACGGGGGTGATGTGATGGGCGACGCGGTGACGGTCCCCTTGGAGCCGCACGAGATCGCGCTGCTGCGGGGCGGTCCCCGCGCCGCCGTCACGGTCGCCGTGGTGGGCCTGTACCTGCGGGGCGAGGTGGAGCCCGGCCGACCGGGAACGACACGGACGACACGGACGACGGAGCCGGTCGTCACCGACGCGGTCCCCGCACACTCCTCGCCTCCCCTCCCGCCGCTGGAGAGCGCGGTACGCGCCTGCCTCGACGAGCCGCGCGCGCCGCGGAAGCTGGCAAAGCGGTCGGACGTCCAGTTGGCGGTGGCCCTGATGCGTGTCCCGCTCGCAACGGCCGGTCTGCTGCGCTACCCGATGCTCGGCCCGACCCGCGCCGCCCGCCGCCATGTGCGCGACCTTCAGCGGCAGCACCCTCTCCCCACGAGCAGGCGCGGTCTGACGGACCACGACAAGCTGCTCGCCGTCGCACTGCACGGCGAGGCGGCCCTGCGCGCCCTCTTCCCGCGCTTCGCCCTGCGGGCGGGCCTTCTCGCCCGCGCCGAGGTCGCGGACAAGGGGTTCCACGGCCGTCCACGGGGCGGCGGAACGGGCGGGGTCTCCTACTCCTCGTACTACTCCTGTGGCGGCGGGGGCGGCGGCTCGGACTGAGCACACGAAAGGGGTCGGCCCCTCCCCGAGGACGGGCCGACCCAGGCGTGGGCGTTTCAGACCTTCAGCGTCCTGATCGAGGTCGGCGCGTGGCCCGGCTCGGTCGCGAGTTCCTCGAACTCCACGACGTCGCCGATGTCGTTGGTCGTCGACATCGCGATGTTGGTGACGCGCTCCAGGATCACCTCGACGACGACCGGGACCCGGTACTCGGCGGCGAGCTTCTTGGCCTGCTCGAAGGCCGCGCCGAGCTCGTTCGGGTCGGTCACCCGGATCGCCTTGCAGCCGAGGCCCTCGGCGACCTTGACGTGATCGACGCCGTAGACGCCGAGTTCGGGCGCGTTGACGTTCTCGAACTCCAGCTTCACCTGGAAGTCGATGTCGAAGGCGCGCTGTGCCTGCCGGATCAGGCCCAGATAGGCGTTGTTGACCAGGACATGGACGTACGGGATCCGGTGCTGCGCCCCGACCGCCAACTCCTCGATCATGAACTGGAAGTCGTAGTCGCCGGAGAGCGCGACCACCGAGGCCTCCGGGTCGGCCTTGGCCACGCCCAGCGCCGCCGGGACGGTCCAGCCGAGCGGTCCCGCCTGACCGCAGTTGATCCAGTGGCGCGGCCGGTAGACGTGCAGCAGCTGGGCGCCGGCGATCTGCGAGAGGCCGATGGTGGTGACGTACCGGGTCTCGGGGCCGAAGGCCCTGTTCATCTCCTCGTAGACGCGCTGCGGCTTGATCGGGACGTCGTCGAAGTGCGTACGGCGCTGGAGGCGGGCCTTCTTCTCCTGCGCGGCCGCCGCCCAGGCGGAGCGGTCGGGCAGCACGCCCTCGGCCTTCAACTCCCGCGCCAGCGCGACGAAGAGCTCCAGCGCGGCCTTCGCGTCGGAGGCGATGCCGTAGTCGGGAGCGAAGATCCGGCCGATCTGGGTGGGCTCGATGTCGACGTGGACGAAGGTACGGCCCTCGGTGTAGACGTCCACGCGGCCGGTGTGGCGGTTGGCCCAGCGGTTGCCGATGCCGAGGACGAAGTCGGACTCCAGGAAGGTCGCGTTGCCGTAGCGGTGCGAGGTCTGCAGGCCGACCATGCCGGCGTTCAGCGCGTGGTCGTCGGGGAGGGCGCCCCAGCCCATCAAGGTCGGCACGACGGGTGTGCCGGTCAACTCGGCGAATTCGACGAGGACTTCGCAGGCGTCGGCGTTGATGACACCACCGCCGGCGACGATCAGCGGGCGCTCGGCGGCACGCAGCATGCCGAGCGCCTTCTCGATCTGGGCGGGGCTGGCGGCCGGCTTGTGGACGGGCAGCGGCTCGTACGTCTCCGGGTCGAACTCGATCTCCGTCTGCTGGACGTCGGCCGGCAGGTCGATCAGGACCGGACCGGGGCGGCCGGAGCGCATGAGGTGGAAGGCCTGCTGGAAGACGCCGGGCACCTGGGCGGCCTCCAGGACGGTCATGGCCATCTTGGTGACCGGCCTGGCGATGGAGGCGATGTCGACGGCCTGGAAGTCCTCCTTGTGGAGCACGGCGGTCGGGGCCTGGCCGGTGATGCACAGGATCGGTATCGAGTCGCCGATGGCGGAGTACAGGCCCGTGATCATGTCGGTGCCGGCGGGACCCGAAGTGCCGATGCAGACACCGATGTTGCCGGGGCGGGTGCGGGTGTAGCCCTCGGCCATGTGCGAGGCGCCCTCGACATGGCGGGCGAGGGTGTGGTGGATACCGCCGGAGGCCCTGAGGGCGGCGTAGAACGGGTTGATCGCCGCGCCGGGGACGCCGAACGCGTCGGTCACACCCTCGCGCTTGAGGATCTCGACTGCCGCGCGGGCAGCGGTCATACGAGCCATGGAGTACTCCTGCTTCGGCTGCCGGATGGGCTCTCCGTCGCGCCCCGCGATGAGCACTTCCGTATAGTGGAAAATAACTTCTACCATCTGGAAGAAATGTAGGTGCGGGGGCGGAGACCGTCAAGAGTCGGCCGAAGGATGCGGTGAGGGTCGGCCGAAGGGGGCCAAGGGACGGACAGGCGGGGGTTTCGTGGGCGACGATGGGGCCATGTCCGAGAGCGTGTCCGTACGCTGCCCGGCCTGTCGGCGCGAGCATCTCTACGCCGCTCCGACGTACCCGTGCGTGTGCGGCGTCCCCGTCCATCCGCCGCTCGACACCACGGGGACGGCCACGGCGGTCACCCACCAGGTGTGGGACGAGCAGTGGCTCGCCGTGCGCTGCCCGGCCTGCGGCCGCCGCGACGAGTGGCCCCGCCCGGAACTCGGGTGCCCGTGCGGGACGATACTGAGGGTCCCGGTGACGGGCCCCGGCCCCACGACCGAGACCGGCTCCCCCGACGCCACAGCCGAGCCCCGGCCTGCCGGCACCACGGCCGAGGCCCTGCCCTCCGGCTCCGCGACCGAGGTCCCCTCCCCGACCACTGCCAACACCGGGCCCTCGGGCGCCCCGGCGGACGCCCGGCCCCCGGACACCACGGCCGACGCACCGCCCCCCGGCACCACAGCCGACGAACCGCCCCCGACCACGACCGACACCCGGCCCCCGGGCGCCCCGGCCGCACCGGTCCGCGTGCCCCGGGCGCTCCAGCCGGTCACGATCCGTACCGCCCGTGACGCCGTCACCGCCGCCGCGCTGTACCTCCGGAGCCTCGGGTACCAGAACATACGCCGGGCCGACCAGCGCCCCCCGTCCGGCATCGGACTCGCCGCCCGGGGCCTGCTCGCCCAGGTCGACCCGGCCATCCGCCCCGCCTCCCTGCGCGACGTGGAGTGCCTGTGGCTCACCGCCATGACGGAGTCCGCCGCCTGCGTCTACTTCTCCCTCGCCGGCTACACCGCCGCCGCCCGCGCCCGCGCCGACGGCCTGGACATCCCCCTGTTCGTCCTCGACCTCTCAGGCGTCCCGCAACCGGTGAACGCCCCTGCGGGACGGCTGGACGCGACGGGGGCGTAACGGGCGATGCGCGAATCCCCTGGTGGGACGCCCTCCGGCCACAAAACCAGGCGACGCCCGCCCCAGCCCGCCCCGATACTCGGCCCATGCGCATCCGCCCCGCCGCCTCCACCGAACTCCCCGCTCTCCAGGACATCGAGCGGGCCGCCGGCGCGGCGTTCCGGGAGCTCGGCATGGTGGAGATCGCGGAGGACGAGCCGCCGACGGTGGACGTGTTGGAGCGCTTTCGCAGGGCCGGGCATGCCTGGGTGGCCGTCGGTGAGGGGGATCGACCGGTGGCGTATCTGGTCGGGGAGCCGGTGGACGGGGCGTTCCATGTGGAGCAGGTCTCGGTGCATCCGTGTGCCGCCCGCCGGGGCGTGGGCCGCGAACTCATCGAGCACGCCGACGGCCAGGCCCGGGCCGAGGGGCCGGCCGGGCTGACGCTGACCACGTTCAGGGACGTCCCGTGGAACGCCCCGTACTACACCCGCCTCGGTTTCCGCATGCTGCCGGAGGCCGACCTCACCCGCGGCCTGCGCGCGATCCGCGCCGCGGAGGCCGAGCACGGCCTCGACCGCTGGCCGCGGGTGTGCATGCGCAGAGGATGAGAGAGCCGGGCGGGGGCGCGCTCAGTCGGCGTACGTCTCCCGTAGCTCCACCTTTCGCACTTTCCCCGACACCGTCATGGGGAACGACTCCAGGATCCGCAGCCTGCTCGGTGCCTTGTAGTGCGCCAACTGCCCCTCGCAGTAGGCGCGCAACTCCTCGAGGGTCGGCGGGTCGGCCGGGTCGTGTGGGATGACGCAGGCGAGGACCTCCTCGCCGTACCGCTCGTGGGGTACGCCGACGACCTGGACGTCCCTGATCTTCGGGTGGCCGTAGAGGAACTCCTCGATCTCGCGGGGGTAGATGTTCTCGCCGCCCCGGATGATCATGTCCTTGATGCGGCCGACGATCTCGACGTACCCGTCCTCCCGCATCACCGCGAGGTCGCCCGTGTGCATCCAGCGCCCCGCGTCGACGGCCTCGGCGGTCTTCTCGGGCTCGTTCCAGTAGCCGAGCATCACGCTGTAGCCGCGGGTGCACAACTCGCCCGCGCTGCCGCGTGGTCGGGTCACTCCGGTCGCCGGGTCGACGACCTTCACCTCGATGTGCGGGAGGACACGGCCGACCGTGCCCGTGCGGTGTTCCAGGTCGTCGTCCCTGCGCGTCTGCAGGGAGACGGGGGACGTCTCGGTCATGCCGTAGCAGATGGAGACCTCCTCCATGTGCATCTCGGCGACCACCCGCTTCATCACCTCCACCGGACACGGCGAGCCCGCCATGATGCCGGTGCGCAGGGAGGAGAGGTCGTACGCGGCGAAGTCGGGGAGGTTCAACTCCGCGATGAACATGGTCGGCACGCCGTACAGCGAGGTGCAGCGCTCCTGCTGGACCGCCTCCAGTGTGGCCTTGGGCTCGAAGGACGGTGCCGGGATGACGATGCAGGCCCCGTGGGAGGTCGCTCCCAGATTCCCCATCACCATGCCGAAGCAGTGGTAGAAGGGCACCGGGACGCACACCCGGTCCTGCTCGGTGTAGGCGACCAACTCGCCGACCCAGTAACCGTTGTTGAGGATGTTGTGGTGGGAGAGCGTGGCTCCCTTCGGGAAGCCGGTCGTCCCCGAGGTGTACTGGATGTTGACCGGGTCGTCGCAGCTCAACTCCGCCGCGATCTCCGCGAGTCGCTCCGGCGGCACCGAGGCGGCGCCCGCGGTCAGGGCGTCCCAGGAGGGGTCCCCGATGTAGACCGTATCCCTCAACTCGGGGCACTTGCCGCGCACTTGGTCCACCAGCGCCCGGTAGTCGCTCGACTTGTGCGTGAGCGAGGCGATCAGCACCGAGATGCCCGCCTGCTTCAGCACGAACTCCAACTCATGGGCGCGGTAAGCCGGGTTGATGTTCACCATGATCACGCCGAGGCGGGCGGTGGCGTACTGGACGAGGACCCACTCGGGACAGTTGACCGCCCAGATGCCGACGCGGTCCCCCTTCTCCACGCCCTTGGCGAGCAGCCCGCGCGCCACCTCGTCGACCGCCGCGCCGAACTCGGCGTACGTCCAGCGCCGCCCGGACGGCACGTCGACGAGGGCCTCGCGGTCGGGGTGCGCGGCGATCGCGCGGTCGAGGTTGGCGCCGATGGTGTCGCCGAGCAGCGGGGTCCCGCTCGTGCCGTGCGTGTACGACAGGTCGGTCGTCGTCATCGGAAGTCCTCCTCGCGGTACTCGTTCGCCGAGCCCGCGGCCGTGGCCTCGCGCAGCTCGATCCGGCGGATCTTGCCGGAGACGGTCTTGGGCAGGGGCGCGAACTCCAGACGGCGGATGCGCTTGTAGGGGGCGAGGACCTCGCGGGAGTGCTCGAACAGCACCTTCGCGGTGTCGGCCCCGGGCTCCCAGCCCGCGGCGAGGACGATGTACGCCTTGGGGACGGCCAGGCGCAGCTCGTCCGGTGCGGGCACGACGGCCGCCTCGGCCACCGCCTCGTGCTCCAGCAGCGCGCTCTCCAGCTCGAAGGGGCTGATCTTGTAGTCGGAGGCCTTGAACACGTCGTCCGCCCGCCCCACGTACACCAGGTATCCGTCGGCGTCGCGGGTGCCGATGTCCCCCGTGCGGTAGTAGCCGCCGGCCATCGCCTCCGCCGTACGGTCCGCGTCGCCGTGGTAGCCGGTCATCAGGCCGACCGGCCGCTCCGACAGGTCCAGCGCGATCTCGCCCTCGACGGCGCCGGGCGCGCCGGAGACCGGGTCGAGGAGCTCGATGCGGTAGCCGGGGCTGGGGCGCCCCATGGAGCCGGTCTTCAGCGGCTGGCCCGGGCTGTTGGCGATCTGTACCGCCGTCTCCGTCTGCCCGAAGCCGTCCCGGACGGTCACGCCCCAGGAGCGCCGGACCTGCTCGATGACCTCGGGGTTGAGCGGTTCACCGGCGGCCACGACCTCGCGCGGCGGGGTGCGCAGCTGGGTCAGGTCGGCCTGGATGAGCATGCGCCAGACGGTGGGCGGCGCGCAGAAGGTGGTGACGCCCGCCCGGTCCATCTCGGCCATCAGCCGGGCCGGGTCGAAGCGCGTGTAGTTGTGGATGAAGACGGTCGCCTCCGCGTTCCACGGCGCGAAGAGGTTGGACCAGGCGTGCTTGGCCCAGCCGGGTGAGGAGATGTTGAGGTGCACGTCGCCGGGCTCGAGGCCGATCCAGTACATGGTCGACAGGTGCCCGACGGGGTACGAGGTGTGGGTGTGCTCGACGAGCTTGGGCCGGGCGGTGGTGCCCGAGGTGAAGTAGAGCATCAGCGGGTCGTCGGCCAGGGTGGGGCCGTCGGGCAGGAACTCCGGGGAGGCGGCGTGGGCGTCCTCGTACGGCTGCCAGCCCTCGGGGACTCCGCCGACGGCGGTGCGGGTGTAGTCGCCGGGCACGTCGTCGAACTTCGCCGCGTCCTCCGCGCGCACGATCACGTGCCGCACCCGGCCGCGGGCCACGCGGTCGCGCAGGTCGGCGGGGCCCAGCAGCGGGGTGGCCGGGATGACGACGGCGCGCAGCTTCATCGCGGCCAGCGCGGTCTCCCACAGCTCGGCCTGGTTGCCGAGCATCACGAGGATGCGGTCCTCGACGCCGACCCCGCGCTCGCGCAGCAGGTTGGCGACCCGGTTGGAGCGCTCGGCCAGCTCGGCGAACGAGAGCAGGGTCTGCGAGCCGTCCTCCTCGACGATGTGCAGGGCTGTGCGGTCGTTGCCGTCCGCGATGACGTCGAACCAGTCCAGTGCCCAGTTGAAGTGCTCCGGACGCGGCCAGGCGAAGCCCTCGTAGGCCGTGGCGTAGTCCTCACGGTGGGCCAGCAGAAAGTCCCGCGCCCTGCGGAACTGCTCCGTCGCCGTCGTCATCTGTCCTCCGATTTTCTGGCCGGCGCGCCCTTGCGGCTCGCTTCCGGATCGTTGCCGGACCATTGCCGGGCGGCTCTCTGTCATCGTGTAATCCGTGATGCAGGTCTCACTACCCCCATACGGGGGTGTGGGTCACGAGTCGGCCGCATCGAAAGGGCGAACAGGTGACAGCGGACGCGGCCGGGGTGCCGGAGATGCAGGGTGCGCTGGCCCGGCTGCGCCGGACGACCGGCCTCCCGATGGCCTTCGGTGGCCTGGTGGGCGCCGGACGGCAGCAGATGCGTATCAGCGAACTGAGCGGCAACACCACGCTCGCGCTCAGTACCGTCACGGTGACCTCGGGGAACGGCCTCGGCGGCAAGGCGGTGGCGCTGGCCCGCCCGTGCGCGGTGACCGACTACTCGCTCTCACGGCAGATCAGCCACGAGTACGACGCCGCGGTGGCCGCCGAGGGGCTGCGCTCGGTGCTCGCGGTGCCGGTGGTGGTACGGCGCCGGGTGCGCGGGGTGCTGTACGGCGCCCTGCGCACGGCCCAGCCGCTGGGCGACCGCGCGCTGTCGGCGGCCGTGGCGGCGGCGCGGGACGTGGAGCAGGCGCTGGTGGTGCGGGAGGAGGCGGGGTCGCTGCTGACGGCGGTGCGGACGGAGCCCGTCCGCCGGGACTCTGGCCCGGGGGCCGCCTGGGAGCAGGTGCGGGAGGCCCACGCGGCCCTGCGGGCACTCGCCCCGCGCATCGCCGACCCGGCGCTGCGGGCCGAGCTGCTCGCCGCCTGCGGGCTGCTGTCGGGGGGCTCGCCCACGGCGGGAATCAGCCTCGCGCCGCGCGAGGTGGACGTGCTGGCGTGTGTGGCGGAGGGGGCGACGAACGCGGTGGCGGCGCAGCGGCTGGGGCTGCGCGCGGAGACCGTGAAGGGGTATCTCAGGTCGGCCATGCGGAAGTTGGGGACGCACACGCGCGGGGAGGCGGTCGCCGCCGCGCGCCGGGCGGGGGTGCTGCCGTAGTGCCGGGTGGAGGGGGCGCCGTAGCTGTGGGAAGGGGGCGTCGTACGACCTTCCGGGGCCCCAGGGGCGACGACTTTTCATTCATTCACGCAGGCTTTGAATTTCCCTATGCCCCGACGTTGTTATTTGCCTCACCACGCCGTACGTCCTAATTCCAAAGGAGGATTGCCTAATATTGGCCAGGACACGACATACGGAGGGGAGCGGTGACCGTGCGACGGGAGTTCCAGGAGCCTGCGGGATGCCGCCCCGACCTGGTCATCGGCAGGGACGAGCTGACGACGGCGGCGCGTGAGCAGCTCGCGCGCGGCGGCAGCGTGCTGCTCCACGGCCCCGCCGGAATAGGAAAGTCGACCGTCCTGCGGGCATTGGTCGCGGAATACGCCGATACGGCACGGATTGTGTTGCGCTGCTCGGCGACCGAGTCGGAATCCCATCTCCCGTTCCTGGCCCTGGCCGACCTCCTCGGACTGGTCGTCGGCGAGGTCTCCGACCAGTTGCCCCCCGCCCAGCGCACGGCCCTGGAATCGGCGCTCACCGGACGCGGCGAGTCCACCCTGCAGAGCGACGGCCTCGCCCTGCGGCTGGCCGTGCTGTCGGCGCTGCGCGCGCTCGCCGCACACGGCCCCGTCCTGATCGTCGCCGACGACCTGCAGTGGCTGGATTCGGCCAGTGCGGAACTCCTCGGCTTCGCCGCCCGCCGCCTCGGCGACACCCCGGTCCAGCTGCTGTGCGCGGTACGGACCGAGGGGCAGGAGTACGACCGCCATCTACGCGCGTCCCCGCCGGACACTCTGGCCGTACGGCTCAGTCCGCTCTCCCGTGTCCAGGTCTCCGCGCTGCTCGACCACCGCGGCTACACCGACCTGCCGCGCTCCACGGTCCGCGACATCCACCGCACCAGCGGCGGCAACCCGCTCTTCGCCCTGGAGCTGGGCCGCGCGCTGGCGGAGAACCCCACCCCGCCGCGCCCCGGCGAGCCGCTGCCGGTGCCCACGTCCCTGCGCGCCCTGGTCCTCAGCCGCCTGGACATGCTGTCGGACGAGGCCCGCCGCACCCTCCTCGTGGCCAGCGCGGGCGCGCGCCCGACGCTGGCGCTGCTGCACGCGGCCGGGCTGGAGAACGCCGAGGCGGACACCGCGCAGGCCGCCGCGCTCGGGCTGCTGGCGACGGAGCCGGAGGGTCCGGCCCTGCGGTTCGCGCATCCCCTGATCTCCGCGGCGCTGTACGCGGAGGCGAGCGCGCAGGAGCGGCGGACCGCGCACGCGGCGCTGTCCACGGCCGCCTCCGACCCGATCGAGCGGGCCCGGCACCTCGCCCTGGCGACCACCGGAACCGACCCGGAGGTGGCCGCCCGGCTCGCCGAGGCCGCCGCGCTGGCCCGGGACCGGGGTGCCCCCTCGGTGGCGGCCTCGCTCGGGCTGCTCGCCGCCCGGCACACCCCGGCCGACGGTGAACCCGGCCCGGACGAGCGCCGGTTGCAGGCGGCGGAGGACGCGATCACCGCCGGTGAGGTGGACCTCGCCCGGGACATCGCGCGCGAGGTGCTGACCCGGGCGACGGTGCCCGCCGAGCGGGTGCGGGCCTGGGAGGTGGTGATCGAGGCGGCCGGGCAGTCCCTGGGCGACGTCGACGCCGTCTTCCCGCAGGTGCTGGCCGACGCGGGCGACGACCCGCGGCTGCTCGCCCTGGTCCACTACCGGCTGGCCTGGCGCGGCCTGGTCGTCGTCGGCGACTTCGCCGAGGCCCGTCGGCAGGCCGCGCACGCGGCGGAGCTGGCCGCGCGCGGCGAGGACCGCCGCACCGAGCTGATGGCCCTGTCCCTCCAGGCCTCGACCGAGACCCTCATGGGCCACCCGGACGCGCCCGCCACCATCAAACAGGCGTTGCGCGAGCCGCAGGACCCCTACGTGGCGTGCCATCACAACGGCGTCGGCGTGGCCCGGTTCCGCTGGCTGCTGATGAGCGACCAGCTGCCCGAGGCCCGTACGACCATCACCGCGCTGCTGCGTGAGGTGCAGCGGCGCGGCATGGTCGAGAGCGAGGTGCACTTCCAGCGCTTCCTCGCCGAGACCGAACTGCGCTCCGGGCACTGCGGTCGCGCCCTCGACCTGGCCCGCGAGTCCCTGCGGCTGGCCCGGGACTCCGGGATCGGGCTGGGCGCGTCGGCCATGCTCACCTCCCTCGCGGAGGCCTCCGGCGGCGACGTGGACCGGGCGCTGGCGCTGGCCCGGGAGGCGGTCGAGCGCGCCGAGGAGGACGGCGACCAGATGTACCTCTCACGGGCCCTGGCCGCCCTCGGTTACGCCCAGTCGGTGGCCGGCGACGCGGCGGGCGCGGTCGGCTCGCTGCGCCGGGTACGGGAGCTGGAGCTGGGCCTCGGCATCACCGACCCGGCGCGCGGCCGCTGGCAGGGCGACCTCGCCGAGGCCCTCGTACGGATCGGGGAGCCGGGCGAGGCCCAGGACGTGATCGACGTGACGCGCGAACGCGCGCTGCGGCTCGGCCGGGAGAGCATCCTCGCCGTGCTGGACCGGGCGGAGGCGCTGGTGCGGGCGGCGCGCGGGGAGCACGAGGAGGCACTGGCGCGGCTGACGTCCGTACAGGACCGCTTCGCCAAACTGGGCTACGGCCTGGAGGAGGCGCGGGCCGCGTTCGCGCTCGCCCAGCTGCGCACGCGGCAGCCGGGCCCGACGTCGTACGACGAGTCGGCGCGGCTGTTCCGGAGGTGCCGGGCGCTGCCCTGGCTGCGTCAGGTGGACGCGGCGACGACCGCGGTCCAGGCACCGCCGGCCGCCGTTCCCGAGCGGGACACCGCGTCGGGCGCGCTGGAGGGGCTGGCCTCGATGGAGCGTCAGGTCGCCGCGCTGGTCATGGAGGGCGCCACCAACCGGGAGATAGCCGCGCGGCTGTTCATCAGCGTCAAGACGGTCGAGGCGACGCTCACCCGGGTCTACCGCAAGCTGGGGATCCGTTCACGGGTGGACATCGTCCGACTGGCGGCGGGGCGCCGGGCGCAGTGAGGGCGGCGCGGGGTCGACGCCCTCGCGACAGGCAACCCGTTCTCGCGGGTTTCCCGGAGGGTCACCGAGGGTTTTCCCTTCCCGACTCCCTGAGGCGGTAGGGGGTTCCCTCATTGGGATCCGGTGTGCCGGGCCATAGCGTTTGGGACGTGCCGCTCGCCCGGGCACACGGGGGTCGGTCCCGCGACCCCCGTGCACCACCCCCCACGCCCGTGCGACCCCCCACCGGCAAGACCCCCACTGAGGAGACTCATGTTCGGGCTCACCCGTGCCAAGAAGACCGCGGCGGTCCTGGTCGCGACCGCCGCCGCGGCCGCGACCGCGATCGCCGGTGCCCCCACCGCCGTCGCCGCGCCCCAGCCGATCGTGGGCGGCACGACCACGACGACGACCGCGTACCCGTTCGTCATGCAGATCACGGACGCCTCGCAGGACCAGTTCTGCGGCGGCACCCTCGTCTCCCCCACCAAGGTGGTCACGGCCGCGCACTGCATGGTCGACGAGACCACCAGCAGCGTCCGGGTGGTCGGCGGGCGCACCTACCTCAACGGCACCAACGGCACGGTCAGCAGGGTCAGCAAGATCTGGATCCACCCGAGCTACACCGACGTCACCAACGGCGACGACGTGGCCGTCCTGACGCTGTCGACGTCGATGCCGTACACCACGGCGAAGTACGTCTCCTCCTCGAACACGTCCGTCTACGCGGCCGGCACCACCGCCCGCATCCTCGGCTGGGGCACCACCTCGGAGAACGGCAGCTCCTCCAACCAGCTGCGCACGGCGACCGTGCCGATCGTGTCCAACGCCGGCTGCGGCAGTTCGTACGGCTCCGACTTCGTCGCGAGCGACATGGTTTGCGCCGGATACACCTCCGGCGGCACAGACACCTGCCAGGGCGACAGCGGCGGTCCCCTGCTCATCGGGGGCGTCCTGGCAGGGATCACTTCTTGGGGCGAGGGCTGCGCGCAGGCCGGTTACCCGGGTATCTACACCCGGCTGACCACCTTCTCCAGCCTGGTGACCGCACAGGTCAACTCGTGACCCGGAAGAATTCCTGAGCACCCCTCAGGTGAGATACCAGGGGGCGCTGCGAGCCTCCACGAGCGGCCCGCAGCGCCCCCTGTCCATGCACCGGTTCACTGTCGTACGACGGTCCCGAACCGGATGTCGTACGCGTTCCCCGGATGCATCACCGCGAGCATCCGCTCCGCCTCCTCCCGCACCTCGTCCCGCTGGGCCTTCGTGAAGTGACCGAAGGGCTCGACGACCAGGGCGTCCTCCTCCAGCTTCCACACGCCCGCCAGGAAGCCGTCGACGAGGAGGGTGGAGTACGCGAGGTTCCCCTGCCAGCTGCGGCCCCGGTACTCCTCGGGGACCACGCGGGTGCGGTCGGCGTGGGAGAGCAGCAGGTTGTCGAACTCGGGGAGGAAGCGGGGCGGGGCCGGGGTGCCGGGATCGGGGCGCGGTGCGTCGGGGAGGTCGAAGAGCTCCACGCCGCCCGTGTCCCGGAAGGTGACCAATCGCGGGCGCAGCCGCTCGAATGCGGCACGCAGACGGGTCAGACCGGACCAGGTCTGCATGTCCTTGACGGAGGCGGGTCCGAAGGCGGCGAGGTAGCGCAGGACCACCGTGTCCGGGGCGGGCGCCTCTTCGCCGGCGCGGCCGAGCCAGTGCTCCGCGGTGGTGAGCGCGACCTGACTGCTCCTGCCCCACAGGCCGCGCGGGGTGACCTGGACCAGCGGCAGCCTGCAGCGCGCGGCGATGGCGAGGGCCTGCGGATCGGCGTCCGGCCACTCGGTGAGCAGGGCCTCGCGCAGTTGTCTCATGGTGCGCGGCTCGGCCTCGACGAGGTCGCGGGCGAGCGCGGCGAGCCGGTCGAGGTCGACGCCCACGAGCCCCTTGCGGAAGATGCCGATCTCACGGTCCCGGGCGGGCTGGACCAGCGGCCGCAGGGCGAGACAGTCGTCGGCGGTGTGGGTGTGGATGGTCGAGCGCAGGGTGACGATCCGGACGACCCGGCGCTCCGCCATGAGCCCGGACAACTGCTCGGGGGCGAAGGCGTCGAGACGGGCGGCGAGGGCGTAGTACGGCGGCTTCACGTTCTGCGCCTGGAGCCCGACCAGGTGGGTGACGGCCGCCTCGGCGCTCAGCGTCGAGCGGCGCAGCAGCAGTTGCCGGTCGAGGGTCGCGCGGTTCAGGGCGCGGGCGTCGAGCACGGGGGCCGTCCCGGACGTCGTCTTCGTCATGCGGAGCACGTTAGCGGGGGTCGCGGACAGGGGGTGTCCGCAACTCTCCGAGCCTCTGAAGCTCCTCAAGTCGCTTGGCGGGGGCCGGACATGACCGCCACGATGATCCACATGGCAGGGATTACAGGACTGAACAAGAAGCACAACCATGTGCTGCTCATCCGGGACGCGGACCTCGTCGCAGCAACCTTGCGGCAGGCGCTGGCGGACGCCTCGCCCGAGGAACGCCCGGGCCTGGAACGCGCCGCCGCGCTCGTCGAGTCCACCGCCGCCGCCACCGACGGCCGGCTGCGCGCCCACTGGGTCCGCTCCCGGCTGGCCTCGGTCGGCTTCACGGGAGACATCACCTCGATGAGGGCGATCAAAGCGCTGCGCCAGGCGGAGCCCGGGCTGAGCCTGTTGGCGGCGGTGGAACTCCAAAAGGAGGCACTCGCCCACCCGGAGTGATCCGGCGGCCCGGATCCGGGGTCCTCAGGTCACCGGGTCGAGGAAGGTCAGCACCGAGGCGTCCTCCTCGATCAGCGGGGCGAGGGCGGTGTTGAAGGGGCCGCCGTAGGGGGCTTTCAGGTGGGCCTGGAAGGCGTCCTCGTCGCGGTAGGCCTCGAAGATCCAGAAGGCGCGCGGGTGGGACGTCTTGGTGTAGACCTCGAAGGCGAGGTTGCCCTCTTCCTCGCGCACCTTCCGGGCGTAGTCCAGGATCATGCGGGCGACCTCGTCCTGCGCTCCCTCGCGGGCGGTGAACTCGGCGAGCAGGGTCTTGTTCACGGTGTGGTGTCCTTCGTGGTGGATTCGGTCGGGGCGATCTGGGCGACAGGGGTGATCTGAGCGAGCTGGACGATCTGGGCGGCCTGGGCGGTCGTTTCGGTGCGGGATCAGTCGCGGTAGGAGTCGAGGTGCCAGACGCGGGCCCGGTCCAGCCTCACCGAGCCGTTCTCCGCGAAGACCTGTACTCCCTGGGCGGCGGGGTCGGGGAAGACCTGGTCGGTGATCACGGCCTCCCCGCTGCCACCGAAGACCTCGACGGACGACCAGTCGACGAGGATCCGCAGCCTGACCTTGCCGTTCTTCGCCTTCAGGGGGGCGGTCTGGACACCGGGGAAGGTGCTGTTGAAGTCCACGGCTCCGGAGTGGGTGCGGTCGACGTACAGCTCCTGTGCCGTGGTGTCGTAGCCGATGACGGTCTCCTCTCCCCCGGCGCCGGTGCGCACCTTCAGGCCGAAGCGTTCGGCGTCTTCGAGGGAGAAGGTCGCCTCGATGTCGAGTGCCCTGCCCCGGGCCGCGGGGACGGTCAGGGGCTTCGAGGTGCTGGTGACGGTGACGCCGGTCGCCGTCGCGGGGCTCTTGTGCCGCAGGGACTCCAGGCTGTCGACCGGCGCACTCGTCAGTCGTGTACGGCCGTCGACCGTGCGCAGGGCCATCTCGCGCGGGACGCTCTGCGCGCCGCGCCAGGGGGAGGTGGGGACGGCGCCGCCGTAGTCCCAGTTGTTCATCCAGCCGATCATGTACCGCTTGCCGCCGGGAGCGTTCTCCCAGGACACCGCCGCGTAGTAGTCCTTGCCGTAGTCGGCCCAGTCGGCGCGCTGCGGGACGGACCTGGCGGGGGCGTCGGCGGTGGTGAATCGGTCGGCCAGGATGTGGCCCCAGCCCGCGGTGTTCATGTCGACGATCTGGAGGCGGGCCTTCTTGCCGGCGTAGGGGCGCAGGTCGAAGGAGGCCCAGTCCAGGGTCTCGCTGTTGGAGCCGGTCGCGCTGCGGACGACCTGGCCGTCGACGACCAGGTTGACGGACGTCTCGCGGGAGACGGGCCGGGCCTCGGTGTCGGACAGCATGATGTGGTCGACGTTGAGGTGGCCCCAACCGCCGGTGTTGTCGTCGACGATCCTGATCCGCGCCTTCTTGCCGGCGAGGTCGCTGACGTCCCAGGAAGCCCAGTTGAGTGCCTCGGCGTCCTGTCCGGTGGCGCTGCGCGCCACTTGGCCGTCGACGAGGAGTTCCACGGCGGTGGGGTCGGCGGAGCCGGCCGGGTGGTGGCCGCCGCCGATGAGGAGGTTGATGTGCTTCTTGTCGACGGTGAATTCGGGCGAGGTGAGGGTGCCGGTGGTGGAGTCGCCGTTGCGGTAGGTGTCGACCAGGCCGCTTCCCAGGAAGCCGGAGACCTCCTGCTGGTCGGGGAGGGTGCCGGTGGCCGGTGCCGAGCCGAAGGCGTCGCCGGTCGTTGTCCAGTCGCCGTAGGTGCCGCCCTCGAAGTCGGCGAGGACCGTGCCCTCGGGCGGGGGTCCCTGCTCCATGACGGTGCCGGGCTCGTGCGGGTGTCGTCCACCGCCGACCTTGAAGTTCAAGTAGCGGCTGTCCACGGTGAATTCGGGGGAGGTGAGGGTGCCGGTGGTGCCGTCGCCCGCGTGGAAGCTGTTGGCGAGGCCCTTGCCGTCGAAGCCGTCGACGGTTCCCTGTCCGTCCAGCGCCCCGGCCGCCGGTCCCGCGCCGAACGCGGTGCCGGTCGTGGTCCACGTACCGAAGTCGGTGCCCTCGAAGTCCTGCGTCACCGTGCCGGCGGGCGGGGTGTAGGTGCCCTTGTCGTCGGCGGTGAACTTCTTGCCGTCGAAGTCGCCGACGAAGTACTGGGCGGCCGAACCGCCCGCGATGCCACCGGGGTTGATGTTGACGACCAGGACCCACTTGATCCGGCTCTTGTCGCCGTCGACCGCGAGGGGGAACAGGTCGGGGCACTCCCACACGCCGCCCGTCGCACCGGCCGGCCCGAACTCGCTGAGCAGGTCCCAGTCCTTGAGGTTCTTCGACGAGTAGAAGCGCACCTTGTGCTCGGTGGACAGCGACACCGTCATCAGCCAGCTCTTCGTCGGCTCGTACCACTGGACCTTGGGGTCGCGGAACTCCCTGGAGCCGATGTCGAGGACGGGATTGCCGTCGTACTTGGTCCAGGTGCGGCCGCGGTCGGTGCTGTAGGCGAGTGCCTGTGCCTGTACGCCGGTGGACTTGTTGTGACTGGTGTAGATCGCCACCATGGGCGGGTTCTTCCTGGTGCCGAAGCCGGTGCTGTTGTTCCGGTCGACGACCGCGCTGCCGGAGAACACCATCTCCGTGTCGTCGTGCGACAGGGCGAGCGGCAACTCCTTCCAGTGCACGAGGTCCTTGCTGACCGCGTGCCCCCAGGACATGTCGCCCCAGGAGTTGCCGTTCGGGTTGTACTGGTAGAAGAGGTGGTACTCGCCCTCGTAGTACACGAGCCCGTTGGGGTCGTTCATCCAGTTCTTCTGCGGGGTGAAGTGGAACTGGGGCCGGTAGGTCTCGGTGTACGGCGGGTCGTCCGCGGCGGCGGCCGGGGCGGACAGCGGGGTCGCGGACAGGGCGCCCGCGGACAGGGCGCAAACCGTCGCCACCGCCGCGATCATCCGGGTGCGGGCACGGCGGGGTACACGTGCAGAGCTCATGGTGTCTCCGAAGAACGCCTGCCGGGAATGTCATCGTTGACTTGTGTCATCGATGACATCGAGTGGCCCGATGATGGAATCAATCCGTCCCGCACGTCAACAGGTGGGGCGCGGCGCGCTCGGGCGACGGGCAGGATCCGGGGGGATTGCCGCGAGCGTTGCCGATTTGTGACGAGTGCAAGGCATTGACGTTTCCGGGAAACGGAGTCCATCATCCTCGCCATGCAGTGTCAACGATGACATAAGTCAACGATGACACCTCGGGACGGCATGCTCCGATGCCGGCCGCGCCGCTCGTAATCCCGCAGGAGTCGTTCATGTCTCGCACCCCTCGTCTTCCCCTCTCCCTCCTCAGAGTCGCCGCGTGCACGGGCATCGCGGCCCTCACCCTGACGGCCTGCGGTTCCGGCTCCGGATCGGGTTCCGCGAGCACCGGTTCGGGCGAGGTCAAGGTGGGTCTGATCACCAAGACCGACACCAACCCGTTCTTCGTGAAGATGAAGGAGGGCGCGGAGAAGTCCGCCAAGGAGAACGGCGCCCAACTGGTCACCGCCGCAGGCAAGTTCGACGGCGACAACGCAGGTCAGGTCACGGCCATCGAGAACATGGTGGCCTCCGGGGTGAAGGGCATCCTGATCACCCCGAGCGACTCCAAGGCCATCGTGCCCGCGATCGAGAAGGCCAAGGCCAAGGGCGTCATGGTCATCGCCCTGGACACGCCGACCGAGCCGGAGAGCGCGGTCGACGCCCTCTTCGCCACCGACAACCTCAAGGCCGGCGAGCTGATCGGCGAGTACGCCAAGGCGGCGATGAAGGGCAAGACCGCCAAGATAGCCGCCCTCGACCTCGCGCCGGGCGTGTCCGTCGGCGTCCAGCGCCACAACGGCTTCCTGAAGGGCTTCGGCGCCACCGACAAGGACGTCGCCTGCGCCCAGGACACCGGCGGCGACCAGTCCAAGGGCCAGACGGCGATGGAGAACTGCCTCCAGAAGGAGCCCGGCATCAACGTCGTCTACACCATCAACGAGCCCGCCGCCCTGGGCGCCTACACCGCGCTGAAGGCCAAGGGCCGCGAGAAGGACGTCCTGATCGTCTCCGTCGACGGCGGCTGCACCGGCACCACGGCCGTCAAGGACGGCAAGATCGCCGCCACGTCGCAGCAGTACCCGCTGAAGATGGCCGCCGAGGGCGTCAAGGCCGTCGTGACGTACGCCAAGGACGGCAAGAAGGCGTCCGGTTACACCGACACGGGCGTCACCCTGATCTCCGACAAGCCGCAGGACGGGGTCACGTCGAAGGACACCGCCTACGGCCTGGAGAACTGCTGGGGCTGAGCCGCCCCCGGAGCTGTTCGACGCCGTCTTTCCCCTCAGCGGGCGGCCGGCCCCTCCTCCCCGACCGGGGACGGCCGCCCCCTCGTCCTCTTCGCCCTCTTCGCCTCGTTGCCGTCCGGCAAGGACGGGCAAGGGCTTCTGTCTTCCGACAAGGACTCCGCATGACTGCCACGTCCACGCCACCGTCGACGTCCACGCCGTACGCCGAGCTCAAGGCACCGACCACGGCCCGCCGGCTGCTCACGGCACCGACCACCGGCCCCCTGGTCGCCCTCCTCCTGGCCTGCGCCTTCTTCTCCTTCTCGACCGACCAGTTCCTCACGGGCGGCAACTTCTCGCTGATCGTGCAGCAGGTCATGGTCGTGGGCACCCTCGCCATCGGACAGACCCTGATCATCCTCACGGCGGGCATCGACCTGTCGTGCGGTGCCGTGATGGCGTTCGGCAGCATCGTGATCGCGAAGATGGCCGCCGAGGGCTCCGTGCCGCCGCTCGTCGCCATCGCGCTGGGCCTGGTCGTCTGCGGCGGCTTCGGGCTGCTCAACGGGCTGCTGGTGCAGAAGATCCCGCTGCCGCCGTTCATCGTCACCCTCGGCATGCTCAACGTGGCCTTCGCGCTGACCCACATCTACTCCGAGGAGCAGACGGTCAGCAACCTGCCCGGCCCGCTGACGGCCCTCGGCGAGACGTTCCCGCTCGGCCACACCGACATCACCTACGGCTCCCTGGTCACCATCGGCCTGTTCCTCCTCCTCGCCTACGCGCTGAGCAGCACCGGCTGGGGCCGCCACGTCTACGCGCTGGGCAACAGCCAGGAAGCCGCGCGCCTGAACGGCATCCGCACCTCCCGGCTGACCATCGGCGTCTACACCACGGCCGGCCTTCTCTACGGCGTCGCCGCCCTGCTGCTGATCTCCCGCACCGGCGTCGGTGACCCGCAGGCGGGCCAGACCGACAACCTCGACAGCATCACCGCCGTGGTCCTCGGCGGCACCAGCCTCTTCGGCGGGCGCGGATCGGTCCTGGGCACCTTCATCGGCGTCCTCATCGTCGGCGTCTTCCGCAACGGCCTTCAGCTGATGGGTGTCGCCTCGATCTACCAGACCCTGATCACCGGAATCCTGGTGATCCTCGCGGTGACCGTCGACCAGATCTCCCGGAAGAAGGCCCGATGACCGCCACCTCCTCCCCCACGCCCGTGCTGCAGGCCCGCGGTCTGGTCAAGCGCTACGGCCATGTCACCGCCATCGACGGTGCCGACTTCGACCTGATGCCCGGCGAGGTCCTCGCCGTCATCGGCGACAACGGAGCCGGCAAGACCAGCCTGATCAAGGCCCTCACCGGCGCGGTCGTCCCCGACGAGGGCGAGATACGGCTCAACGGCGAACCCATCCAGTTCTCCGGGCCGCAGAGTGCCCGCGCCCACGGCATCGAGACGGTCTATCAGGACCTGGCCGTGGCCGCCTCCATGGACATCGCCTCCAACATGTTCCTCGGGCGCGAGCTCCGCCGTCCCGGCGTCCTCGGCAGTGTCTTCCGCATGCTGGACAAGAAGCGCATGCGTCAGGAGGCCGCCGAGCACATGGCCGACCTGAAGATCGGGCTGCGCTCGCTCACACAGTCGGTCGAGACCCTCTCCGGTGGCCAGCGGCAGGCCGTGGCGGTCGCCCGTTCCGTCGCCTGGGCCCGCAGCGTCGTCGTCATGGACGAACCGACCGCCGCCCTCGGCGTGAAGGAGTCCGGTCAGGTTCTGGACCTCATCCGCCGCGTCCGGGACAAGGGCATGCCGGTCGTCCTGATCAGCCACAACATGCCGCACGTCTTCGAGATCGCCGACCGGATCCACGTCCACCGGCTGGGCCGGCGGGCCGCCGTGATCAAGCCGTCCGACTACTCCATGGCGGAGGTCGTCGCCATCATGACCGGCGCGCTCACCGTCGACGAGGCCGGCGGTACTGTCGTAGCGGATTCCGAGGCGGCGAAGGCCGCGGGAGTCCAGGCCGGCTGACGGCACGACCCCGAAACACTCACAGGTTCCGGCCGGGGCCGCGGCCGGAACCGACAAGCACAGGAGACTGGTTGCTCCATGGCAGCGAACCGCCGCCCCACCCTGGCAGACGTCGCCCGCGAAGTGGGCGTCAGCGCCAAAACGGTCTCCCGGGTCCTCAACGAGGACGGTCCCGCCTCGGCGCAGACGAGGGAACAGGTGCTCGCCGCCGTGGCCAAGCTCGGCTTCCAACCGAACCTGATGGCCCGCAACATCCGCGTCGGCGGACCCGACACCACGATCGGGCTGGTCGTCCCCGACCTCGGCAACCCCTTCTTCGGAGCCGTGGCCCGGAGCATCGAGGACACCGTCCGCGACCGCGGCCTGACCCTGCTCATGGGATCCTCCGCGGACGATCCCGGCCGTGAACGCGCGCTGACGGACACGTTCCTCGCCCGGCGCATCAGCATCCTGATGGTCGTGCCGTCCGTCGGCGCGGACCACGCCCACCTCAAGACGCATCGCGGCGCGGGCCTGCCCATCGTCTTCCTCGACCGTCCGGCGGTGGGCCTGGCCACGGACAGCGTCGTCAGCTCCAACCGCACGGGCGCGCACGACGGCGTCGCCCACCTGATCGCCCACGGACACCGACGCATCGGCTTCGTCGGCGACCTTCCCACCAGGCTGTACACGCGCCGCGAGCGCCTGGCCGGCTACCGCGCGGCCCTGCAGGAAGCGGGCCTGCCCCACGACCGCTCGCTGGTCACCAACGCCCATGACCAGCACGGGGCTTCGGCCGCCACCTCCCAGCTCCTGGGCCTGGCGGATCCGCCCACCGCCCTGTTCGCCGGCAACAACATCGTCGCGTTGGGCATCGTCACCGAGCTCGCCCGCAGCGACCGCAAGGACGTCGCGGTCGTCGCCTTCGACGACGTGGCGCTCGCCGAGGCACTCGAACCGGCCCTGACCGTCGTCGCCCAGGACCCCGAGGAGATCGGCAGGACGGCGGCCACCATTGCCCTGGCCCGCCTGGACGGCGACCGCTCCCGCACCCGCACGGTCACCGTCCCGACGCGGCTGATCGTTCGGGGCTCGGGCGAGCGCCCTGCTCCGGTTCTGCAGGAAGCCTGATCCGGCGTCCCCCGGAAGCCTGATCCGGCCTCCCCGTGGAACGCGGCGGGGCGTCAGCGCTGGGCCGGTGTGAGCACCACGAAGTCCGCGTTCGACGGGTCGAGACAGACAGCCAGCCGGCCCACGCCCTCCGCGTCCGCCGGTCCCATCTGCACGCTGCCGCCGTTCTCGGTGACCTTGGCGACCGCGGCGTCAGAGTCGGCGACGGCGAAGACCGGGTGCCAGTAGGGCCGCCCGTTCGTCAGGGAGAGGTCCTCCGCGCGGAGCTCCATGAGGCCGCCCTGCATGCGCTCCTCGGGAAGCCCGGCGGGGGTGATGAGGGTGTACGTGCCCCCGCCGCCCGGCAGGTCCATGTCGTTGAACTGCCAGCCGAAGACATCCCCGTAGAACTCCCTCGCGCCCGCGGCGTCGCTGGTGTACAGCTCGGTCCAGGACAGCGAGCCGGGCTCGTCCGCCAGTTCGAAGCCCGCGTTCTGCCCCGGCTGCCAGGCGGCGAACTGGGCCCCCGCCGGGTCGTTGTACTGCGCCATCCGGCCCCACTCGCCGAGGTCTCTCGGCGCCACCCGCACCGTGCCGCCCGCGCGCTCCACGGCCTGGGTGGTGGCGTCCGCGTCGGTGACGGTGTAGTAGATCATCCAGGCCGAGCGCGCGCCCTCCTCGGTGAGCTTGCCGAGGCCGGCGACGATCTTGCCGTCCTTCCGGAACATCCCGCCGTCCATGCCCTCGCCCATGGACTCGTACTCCCAGCCCAGCACCGCGGCGTAGAAGGCCGCGGCGGCCTGGACGTCAGGGGCTCCCAGGTCCAGCCAACAGGGGGTGCCGGGGGTGAGGTCAGTGGTGATCACGACGATGCCCTTTCGCAGATCCTGTGTTCGAGATCAGCTCTGTGACAACAGCGTGACACCCGGCACTGACAATCGCGCGTCGGCCGGCGCGCGGTGCGACCCGGTCAGGAGCCGTACGTGCCGGTGCGGCGCGGGAGGCGGCCGGAGAGGCGGTGGTGGGCGGCGCAGAGTATCGCCGCCTGGAACAGGGCGCCGATGACGACCCGGGCGGCCTGAGCAGCCGTACCCGAGTCCGCACGCGCGGCTGACCGGGCGAGGCTGCATTCGTGCTGTGGGCCATCCCGGTGTCCAGCAGTCGGTCCTCCAGGCCATCGGCGACACCCCCTGGTGCGGCTGCGTGACGTCGTACCGGACGGGGCCGCGCAGGTGCTGGTCACCCCTGTCGCTCGTGTCGTCGGACGCGTTCGCCCCCGCGCTCACCGGCTACGAGGAGCTGGGCCGGGAGATCCTGCGGCAGACGCGGAGCAGCGGTGTGACCGTGGACGTCTTCTGCGCGGGCGTCGGCACCGGCGGGATGCTCGCCGGGGTCTCCGGGGCACTGCGCGGGGACGGCGGCGGTACGCGTGTCGTCGATCTCGAGCCGGCCTCCTCTCCCATGCTGACCGCCGGCACGGCCGGTCCTCGCGTCGAGGGCCTCGCCACCCGGCGCGAGGGGGTCTTCACCGGCACGTCCGGTGCCCTCAACGTGGTCGGCGCGGTCCGGCTGGCCGGCGAGACAGGTGGAGGGCACACGGTCGTGACGGTCGCCCCGGACACCGGGCTCAAGTACCTCATGGGTGATCTGTTCGGCGGCTGAAGCCGTCGCTCGGGGAGGGGCGGTCACCGGCCGACGCGGTCGCTCTCAGGGGCGCGCCACCGGAGTGGGCGTGCCCAACAGGGCTCGGGTGGCCGCGTGTTGGGGTGCTGCGAAGAGGTCGGCGGTGGGGCCGGACTCCACGGCCCGGCCGGCGTGCAGGACGGTGACGGTGTCGGTGCGGTCGGCGATCAGGGGGAGGTCGTGGCTGATGAGGACGAGGGTGGTGCCGCGCCGCTCACGCAGGTCGGTGAGGAGGTCCATGAGGGAGCGGCCCGTCTCGGGGTCGAGGGCGGATGTGATCTCGTCGCAGATGAGGACGTCGGGCTCGGCGGCCAGCGCTCGCGCGACGGCGACCCGCTGGCGCTGTCCGCCGGACAGCTCGTGCGGGTAGCGGTCGGCGAACTCGGGCGGCAGACCCACCTGTTCGAGGAGGTCGGCCACCCGGTCCCGGACCTCCCCCGAGGCGCAACGGCGATGCAGACGCAGCGGCCGGCCCACGGCGGCGCCGACCGTTCGGCTGGGGTTCAGCGCGCCCAGCGGGTTCTGCGTGACGAGTTGCAGCCCGCGCCGCTGCTCACGGGTGCGGCCCCGCAGACCGGTGCTGAGGGCGGTGCCGGCCAGGTGCACCGTGCCGGAGGTGCCGCGTTGGAGTCCTACGACGGTACGGACGAGGGTGGTCTTGCCCGACCCGGAGACCCCGACGATGCCGACCGCGGAGCCCGCGGCGACGGTGAGCCCGACGCCGGTGAGGGCGGGTGTGCCGCGGAAGTGCACGTGCAGGTCCCGGACCTCGAGGATGGGTGAACCTGCCTCGGTGTTCGGGGCGTTGGTATTCAGGACTGTGGACGCGCGGCGCGGTACGGGCACCCCCTCCCCTTGCGGCCCGCCCCCGCCCCCGAGTTCCACCACCTCGTCCGCCACCCGTTCCACCACCGCCGGGTCGTGGCAGGAGAAGGCGACGGCGAGGTGGTGTTCGTGGGTGAGGTGGCGGAGCAAGTCTGCTATTTCGTCGCGGAGTTCGGGGTGGAGGCCGGCGGTCGGTTCGTCGAGGAGGAGGACGTCGGGGCGGCGGGCGAGGGCGCGGGCGAGGGCGACGCGGCGTTGCTGGCCTCCGGAGAGGGCGCCGGGGCGGCGGGCGGTGAGGCCTGCGTCGGTCGGGAGGCGGACTTCGGAGAGGAGTGCGGCGACGGCCTCCGGGCTGCGGTCGGCGGAGAGTTCGCGGACGAGGCTGCGGACCCGCATCCGGGGGTTGAGGCCGGATCCGGGGTCCTGTCCGACGTAGGCGAGGCGGGTGCCGCGCAGGGTGCGCAGGTCGCCCTCGGTGAGGGCGAAGACGTCGTGGCCCAGGACATCGACGTGGCCCGCGGTGCGGGTCGTGCCGGGCGGCAGGATGCCGGTCACGGCGCGCAGGAGTGTCGTCTTGCCGGCGCCGGAGGGTCCGGTCAGGGCGACCAGTCGGCCCGGGCGGACGGTCAGGGAGGCGTCCCGCAGCAGCAACCGGCCGTCCGGCGCGGTCACCGCGAGGTCCGTGACCCGTACGGCGGGTGTGTCGCCGGGCGGGCCCTCGGGCCTCGCGTACCGGTCGGGCACATGGCTCACAGGACGGTCACCGCCTTCCGGCCGGTCTGGGGGGCGAGGGCGGCGGCCGCGAGATTGACGCTCAGGGCGAGCAGGCCGATGGCGATGCTGGGTGCGACGACGGACCAGGGGTTGAGGAGGATGCCGGGAGAGTTCTCGCGGATCATCAACGCCCAGTCGGCGGCGGGGGGTTGGGGGCCGACCTGGAGGAATCCGGCGGTGGCGACGAGGTACACGGCGGCGACGAAGCGCAGGCCGAACAGGGCGAGCAGGGTGGCGCGCAGGTTGGGCAGGATCTCGCGGACGACCAGGTACCAGAGGCGTTCGCCGCCGGCGGCGGCCGCTTCGACGTAGCCCGCCTCGGCGACCGGGGCCGCCGCGCTCGCCGCGAGCCGGACGGCGTACGGCACTCCGAGGACGACGGCGGCGGCGATGACGGCGAGTCGGCCGCCGCCGGGCCAGGAGAGGGTGACCAGCAGGATCCCGAGGACGGCGGGGAGCAGCATCAGCACGTCGGCGGTCCGTTCCACGATCCGCCCGACGAACGGCCGTAGGGCGCCGATCGCGCCGAGGATCGCGGCGGCCGCCGTGACGAGCACCGCGACGAGCAACGAGGACAACACGAGTTCGCGCCCGCCGGCCAGCAGCCGGCTGAGCACGTCCCGGCCGAGCTGGTCGCCGCCGAGCAGGGCTTGGTCCGCCCCGGCCTCGGCGTACGGCGCGGCCACCGGGACGTCCACGGCGTGCGGCGCGATCCAGGGCCCGACCAGGGCGAGGCCGGTCAGGAGCAGGGCGGGCAGGACGCGCAGGACGACGCCCCTGCGACCGACCCCGGCGCGGGCGGTCTTCTCCCTCATCGTCGGCCTCCGGTCACCGTGTCGCGTACGAGGTCGGCCAGGAGCAGCACGCCGGTGATGACCGCGCCGGACAGCGCCGTGACCCCGGCGATGACCGGGCTGTCGCGGTCGGTGACCGCTGAGGTCAACACCGTACCGACGCCGGGGTAGTTGAAGATGGTCTCCACGACGACCGCGCCGCCCAGGAGCATGCCGGTGGAGGTTGCGAGGCCCGCGGCGACGGCGGGCAGGGCGCCGGGCAGCACGTGGTGGGTGAGGACGCGGCGGGGCGGGAGTCCGTCGAGGACGGCGGTCTCGACGTGCGGGGCGCGGGCCTCGTCGGCGAGGGCGGCCCGCACGATCCGGGTGTTCCAGCCGACCTGCGGAACGGTCAGGGCGAGGACGGGCAGCACGAGCATCTCCCAGGACGCGGGGGATCCGTCGGCGTCGGTGAGGGTCACCGCGGGCAGCCAGCCGGTCCACAGCGACAGCACCAGGACCAGGGCCACCGCGACGACGAACTCCGGCAGGGCGAGGATCGCGGTCGCGGTTCCTGACACTCCCCGGTCCAGGCGCCCGCCGGGCCGCAGGGCGGCCCAGCAGCCGAGGGCGAGGGAGAGCACAGCCGTGAGCAGCAGGGCGATGCCGCCGAGCAGCAGGGTGTTGGGGAACGCGGTGGAGAGCAGGTCGGTGACCTTCTCGCCGCGCGCCGAGGTGCCGAGGTCGCCCGTGGGCAGGCCGGTCATCCAGTCCCAGAAGCGTTCCAGGACGGGGCGGTTCAGCCCGAGCAGCTCTCGGCGTGCCGCGAGGTCGGCAGCGCTCTCGCCGCGTTCGGAGGTCGCCTTGGCGGCGTCGCCCGGGAGCAGTTCGACGGTGACGAAGACCAGCGCGAGCAGCAGCGCCAGGAAGGCGACCCGCTGGGCCAGTGTGGTGGCGACGCGGGCCAGGAGCAGGGCGGGGCCGCGGCCCGGCCTCCGCTCCGCGGGGAGCGGGGAGGAGGCCGGGGTGGCGGTGTCGGGTGTCAACTGGCCAGCCATGCGCCTTCGAGCTGGACCCTTCCGTATCCGGGCAGCGTGGGCAGTCCGCGTACCTTGGCGCCCGCGAGGTCGATGCCGTCGGCCATGCCCCACAGGAGGTAGCCGGAGCTGTCGTACTCGATCTGCTGGAGCTGCTTGAGGAGTTGGGTGCGCCGGGCAGCGTCGGCGGTGCCGATGGCCTTCTGGTAGGCCGCGTCGAACTCCTTGGACTTCCAGCCGGCTTCGTTCTGGCCGCTCTCGGAGACCATGGTCTTGCTGGCGAAGAAGACCACGGAGTCGTTGGTGCCCCAGTAGCTGGTGTAGAGGTCGCCCTTGAGCCAGGTCCTGTCCCAGAAGACGGCCGACTCCTGCTTGACGACCTTCACCTTCACACCGGCCTCGCGGACCTGGGTGGCGAAGAGGGTGGCCGACTCGGCGAGGCCGGATATGTCCTCGGTGGTGAGGAGTTCGTACGTCCTGGAGGTGTCGAACCCGGCCTCCTTCAGCAGCTTCTTGGCCTGCGCGAGGTCGCGGGTGCGCTGCGGGACGCCCTTGTCGTAGGCGGGGTCGCCGGTGCCGAGGATGTCGTTGGCGACGGTGCCGTAGCCGGAGAGGACCTGGTCGACCATGGCCTTGCGGTCGACGGCGAGGCGGAGCGCCTCACGCACCTTCGGGTCGGCGAACGGGCCGTCGGCGGTGCGCATGACGATCGGCATCGCCATGTCGTTGGGGCGGCGGACGGTCTGAACGTCCGTGCGGGCCTTGGCCGTTCGGGCGGCCACGGCGCCGACGTTGGAGGCGAGGTCGATCTGGCCGGCCAGCAGCGCATTGGCCATGGCCTGCGGGCTTTCGAAGATCTTCACCTCGATGGCGTCGAGGTGCACCTCGTCGCCGTACCAGTCGTCGTTGCGGACCAGGCGGGCGTTGCCGGAGCGGAACCAGTCGAGTTTGAAGGGGCCGGTGCCGGGGGCCTTCGCGATGTCCTTGTCGGTGGTGCCGTCGGGGACGACGAAGGTGGTGAGGCGGGTGAGCAGGGGCAGTTCGGCGTTGGCGTAGTCGGAGACCAGGACGACGGTGTCGGTGCCCTCGGCGGTGATGTTCTTCGCCTGGATGCCGGGCAGCCGGGAGGCACCGGACGGGGTGGCACGCAGGCGCTTGAGCGAGAAGACGACGTCTTTGGCGGTCACCGGGGAGCCGTCGTGGAACTTCGCCCCCGGGGCGATCTTGAACTTCCAGGTCTTCAGGTCCGCGGACGGCTGCCAACCGGCCGCGAGCCGGGGCTCGGTGTTCGGCTTGGCGCCGGGCACGGTGAGCGTGTCGTACACCAGGCTGATGATGAGGTAGTCGCTCTCGTTGGCCTGGGAGCCGTGCGGGTCGCGGGTGATGGCGCCGGGCCTGCCGAGGGCGCCGACGCGCAGGGTGCCGCCCTTGCGGGGCTTTTCGGACCCGCCGGTGGCGGACCCGGCCGGCTCGGCGTCATCGCCGCCGCCACAGGCGGCCAGCAGGGCGGTCGCGCCCATGGCGCCACCTGCCCACAGGAGTTGACGTCTGGTCAGGTCCACTTCGTCCTCGATTTCACACGCGGCTCGATTGCTTAGGTTTGCCTACCCTGATTCACACCGTGTGCACAAGGGGGCGCGCGGCGTGATCTAGATCAAACTTAGGTAAGCCTTGCCTACTACCTGTGGACTGGCTATGTTTCCGTCCGGTCCATGCGGCTTCCCTCTCCGGAAGCCCCACCGCCCGCACCCCCACCCGCACCGGAACGGACGGTTCACCATGCCGACGGCAGCCATGCCTGTACGTCAGCTTCACCCGCAGGCCGTGACCGAACTGCTCAGCACGGCCCGTACTCTGCTCGACGCCTTCGACGGCGTCTCCACCCACCCGGGGCTGCTCGCCCAAGTCCCCTCAGCCGCAGCAGCGTTGAGCGAAGAAGTCCGCCACGCCTGCCGCCCCGTCGACACCGCCGACGGCCTCTTCGTCCTGCGTGGCCTGCCGGTCGACGACGAGGCGATCGGCCCCACCCCGGACCACTGGTCGACCGCCCGGAACGCCGGCGCGCTCCACGACGTGGTCCTGCTCCTGCTCTCCACGGTGATGGGCACGCCGCTCGCCTGGGAGGGGCAGCAGGACGGCCGGTTCGTGCACAACATCGTGCCCTCGCCCGGCCACGAGGAGGAACAGACCGGCGCCAGCAGCAGCGTGCTGCTCAGCCCGCACACCGAGGACGCCTTCCACCCGGGCCGCGCCCATCTGCTGGTCCTGGGCTGCCTGCGCAACCCGGACGCCGTCGCCACCACGGCGGCCAGCGTTCGGCAGATCCAACTCGACTCCGCCGACCTGGAGTTGCTGGGCCGCCCGGTGCTGCCCATCCTGCCCGACGACGCCTACGCCGAGGCGCAGGGCTACCAGGGCGCCCCGCCGCGCGTGCCGACCGTGTGGCAGTCGCCGGACGGACCGACCCTGCGCTTCGACCCCGCCTACACCCCGCTGGACGAGGCGCCCGAGGAGCACCGCGCGGCCTACGGCCGGCTCGAGGCCGAACTCTCCCGGGTCTCCGTGGCGGTGGCCCTGACCCCGGGTGACGTCCTGGTCGTCGACAACGACCTCGTCGTCCACGGCCGGGTCCCCTTCAAGGCCCGCTACGACGGCACGGACCGCTGGCTGAAACGTTCCTCCGTGCGGGTGTCCGGCCGTCGTAGCCGCCCGCAGGCCGAGCGGTTCGAGCACGGCTACGGCCAGGCGGCCGTGGAGGCGTTCGCATGACCCACAACGACAGGACGGGGAGCACCACGGTGACCGACGACACGACCCTGCGCATCCTCAGCACCAGCGACGTGGCGGGTATCGACATCACGCTGTCCGACGTCGTCTCCGTGGTGGAGCAGGCGTACCGCACCCTGGCCGAGGGCAGGTCGGACAACCCGCGCAAGCTCACCGTCAAGCCGGAGGACGGCCACTCCGTCGCGTACGCGATGCTCGGCCGCGACGGGGTGCGGGGCGTGGTCGCGGTGAAGACGTCGTACAAGTACGGGCTGCACGAGGACCGCGACAAGCAGCACTACTACACGACGCTGACCCTGTACGACGACGAGACCGGGCTGCCCGTCGCGATGCTGGACTGCGGCCGCGTCGGCGCGCTGCGCACCCCGGCGGTCTCGGCGCTGCTGGCCCGTGAGCTGGCAGCACCGGACGCCCGCAGCGCGCTCGTCATAGGCACCGGTACCCAGGGGCGGCTCGCGCTGCCGTTCCTGCTGACCACGCTGCCGGACCTGGAGCGGCTGATGCTGTTCGGCACGCATCCGGACGGCATACGGGCGGTCCGCGAGCAGTTGCACGCCCACTTCCCCGACCGTGAGCTGGAGGTCGTGACCGACCTGCGCGCGGCCGCCGGGGACGCGGATGTCGTCCTCGCCACCGCCGGCCCCAACACCCCGGCCTCCGTGGACGCGGAGTGGCTCAAGCCCGCCGCGCTGTCCGTCCTCATCGGCTACGGCATCGCCCCCTCGACCCTGCACCGGGCCGACCGCGTGATCGCCACCAGCGCCGCCCAGATGCGCGTCACCGGCACCGACATGGCCGACGCCGACGGCCGACTGCGGGACGTGGACGCCGAGTTCCCCGAGGTGCTGGCCGGACGGGCCGCCGGGCGCACGGACGCGGGCCAGCGGATCTTCGCGTACAACAGCGGGCTGGTCGTCACCGACATCGCGCTCGGCCACCGGTTCGCCCAACTCGCCCTCGCCCAGGGGCTGGGCACGGCGGTCCCGCTGTGGAAGTGACGACGGCGCTCCCCTCGCACACCACGCCCGAGGTGCGCTCGCTCCTCGCCGGGACGTTGCCGCACGAGCTGAGCCACGGGCTCGGCGGCCCGTACCACGTGCTGTTCCCGGGGCGCTTCGACGCCAACGCGGCCGCGTTCCGCGCGGTGTTCACCGAGGCCGGCGTCGACGGCCGGGTGTACTTCGCGAAGAAGGCCAACAAGGCGGCCGTCTACGCCGAACGGGCCGCCGTGGCGGGCCTGGGCGTGGACGTGGCGAGCCAGGGGGAGCTGCGCGAGGCCCTGGCGGCCGGGGTGCGCGGCGAGGACCTGGTGGTGACCGGTCCCGCCAAGGGCGACGACCTGCTGCGCGTCGCCGTGCTCCAGGGCGCGCTGATCGCAGTGGACGGGCTCGACGAGCTCGACCGCCTGCTCACGCTGGCGACCGAACTCGACCGTACGCCACGGGTGTTGTTGCGCCGCCTGCCCCCGGAGCAGCCGCACAGCCGCTTCGGTCTGGACGAGGACGAGGTGCGGCGCGCCCTGCGGCGGTGCGCCGACGGGCGGGTCGACATGGAGGGCTTCAGCTTCCACCTCTCCGGCTACGACACCCGCCAACGCGCCGACTTGGCAGCCGAGTTGCTCAGTCTGTGCGCGGACGCCCGCACACTGGGCCTGCGCGCCGACCGGATCAGCATCGGCGGCGGCTTCGCCGTCGACTACGTGGATGCCGAGGACTGGCGGCGGTTCGAGGAGAGCAGGCGCCCCGAACACTTCCACGCGGGCAAGTCCTTCGGGGGCTTCTACCCGTACCACTCCCCCGTCGCGGGCGCCGACGCCCTGCGTACGATCCTGGCGGCCACCCCGGCCGGTGAGAGTACGGACCTCGCCGGGCTGTTGCGGGCGGCCGGTGTCGCCCTGCTCGTCGAGCCGGGCCGGGCCCTGCTGGACCAGGCCGGGTTCACGGTGTTCCGGGTGCGGGGCGTGAAGGAGCGCGACGGGTACGCGATCCTCACCGTGGACGGCAGCAGCCTCAGCCTGTCCGAGCAGTGGTTCGACAGCGAGTTCCTGCCGGACCCGGTGCTTGTGCCGGCCGGGTCCGGTCCGGTCGCCGACGCGGGCCCGTACCCGGCGTGCGTGGGCGCGGCCACCTGTCTGGAGTCGGACCTGCTGACCTGGCGCAAGATCCCCTTCCCCGTCCGGCCGGCCGTCGGCGACCTGCTGGTGTACCTCAACACGGCGGGCTACCAGATGGACTCCAACGAGTCGCCGTTCCACGAGCTTCCGCTGCCGCCGAAGGTCGTCGTGGAGCCCTCGGTCCCGGCCGGGGCCTCGCCCTCGGCCTCGTCTTCTTCGTCCGCCTTCCGCTGGCGCCTCGACCGCCGCCCCGTCTGAACCTTCCTGGAGCCTCCATGGACGACCCCCTGCACCGGCCGCCCGTCGTGCGGCAGGTCTCCGAACTCATCGGCGCCACCCCGCTGTTCGAGCTGTGCCGTACGGAGAGCGATGCCCGGCTGCTGCTGAAGCTGGAGCAGTTCAACCCCACCGGCACCGCCAAGATCCGGATGGCCCGGCAGATGGTCATCGACGCCGAGGAGCGCGGTCTGCTGCGCCCGGGCGGGCGGATCATCGAGTCGACCTCCGGCAACACCGGGCTCGGTCTGGCCGTCGTGGCCGCCGAGCGCGGCTACACCTTCACCGCCGTGGTCGACCACCACGCGGCCGTCGACAAGCTGCGCGCGATGAAGGCGCTCGGCGCCGAGCTGGTCTACGTCGCCGCGGGCGGGGACGAGGAACTGGCCACCGCCGCCCGCGAGGAGCTCGCGGAGAAGATGGCCGCCGAGTCCGACAACGCCTACTTCACCGAGCAGCACAACAACCCGGCGAACGGGGTGGGTTACCACCCGGTGGCCCGCGAGCTCGACGCCGCCCTGGACGGCCGTGTCGACATCCTGATCGGCGCCGTCGGCACCGGCGGCGGACTGTTCGGGACCGGGAGCGTGCTGCGCGAGACCGTGCCCGGGGTGCGGATCGTCGGGGTCGAGCCGAAGGGCTCGATCGCCTTCGGGCCGCCCGCGCACGACTACTACCAGTCCGGCACCGGCACGCCCGAGGGCGCGACGATCGGGGCGATGGTCGACTACTCGCTGCTGGACGAGGGGGCGAAGGTCGGGGACGTGGAGGCGTTCGCCACCGCCCGGGCCGTCGCCCGCCGCACCGGCCTGCTCCTGGGCGGCTCGGCGGGCGGGGTGGTGTACGAGGCCCTGGCCCGGATGTCCGCCCTGGCGCCGGGCACGACTATGGTCGCGTTGGTCAACGACGGCGGGGAGAAGTACATGGACACCGTCTTCGACGACGACTGGATGGCCGCACACGATCTCCTCTCTCCCCAAGTGGAGCGCGAGGTCGACGAGTTGCTGACCAAACTCCGCCGCACCACCGCGCCCGACTCCCCGCAGGCAACGAACTGATGCCGCCCGCCCTGACCCGCCTCCTCGTCGACGGCCGCGCCCTGGCCACGCTCGCCGTCCCGCTCGCGCTCACCCAGCTCGCCCAGGTCGCGCTCACCACCACCGACACGGTCATGATGGGCCTCATCGGCACCGAGGCCCTGGCCGCCGGCGGTCTCGCCATGGTCGTCTTCAACCAGCTGCGCACCATGGGCGTCGGCCTGGTCACCGCCGTCGGCAACCAGGTCGCCGCGGCGGACGCGCGCGCCGAGAAGGAGGGCGCCGACGCCGGGAGCGCCCACGAGGAGGTCCGGGACCTGGTCCGGGCGAGTCTGCTGCTGTCCACGCTCGCCGGTCTCGCGGGCGCGGTGCTGATGGTGCTGATCGGGCACGCCCTGGTGTTCCTCGGCCAGGACCCCGACGTCGTCGACGCGGCGAAGCCGGTGCTGTACGCGATGGCTCCGGGCCTGGTGCCCTGCCTGTGGTTCCAGGCGATCCGCCAGTTCACCGTCGGCATGCGCCGCCCGCAGGCCCTGCTGCGCATCACGATCGCCTCGATCGCGGTCAACGCGGGCCTCAACTTGGTTTTCATCCATGGCACTTGGGGGCTGCCCAAGCTGGGCCTGCCCGGCGTCGGACTGGCCACGACCTCGGTCCACGCGCTGTCGTTCCTGGCGTTGTACGTCTCCGCGCGCCGCGACCCCACGCTGGCACCGGTGCTGTCGCTGAGCATCTGGAGGACCCGCCCGGCGACCCTGCGCCGTCTCGCCGGTCTGGGCGCGCCGATCGCCGCGACCTACGGCTCGGAGGCGGGCTTCTTCTCCGTGGTCGCGCTGCTGGTGGGCAGCTTCGGCACGGCCGCGCTGGCCGCGCACACGGCCGTCAACCAGCTCGTGTACATCGTGTTCCAGATCGCGGTCGGCCTCTCCCACGCCGCCTCCCTCGGCGTCAGCCGCGAACTCGCCCTCGGCAACACGGCGGCGGCCCAGCGGCTGAAGTCGACCGCGCTGGCGTGCGCCGCCGCGGTGATGGCGGTGGTGGCCCTGATCTACGTCACCGTGCCGGACCTCGTACTGGCGCCGTTCTTCGAGAGCGAGAACAAGTCGGCCACCGACCTCGCCGCCCAACTCCTGCTGGTCGCCGCGGTGATGCAGTTCTTCGACTGCACCCAGAACATCGGCGTCGGTCTGCTGCGCGGCCTCGACGACACCAAGGGCGGCTTCCGGGTGACACTGGTCGGCTACTGGCTCGTCGGCCTGCCCGCCGCCGCGCTGCTCGGCTTCGCGGCCGGCTGGGACACCGTGGGCATCTGGCTGGGGCTGCTCATCGGACTGGCCACGACCGCGGTGCTTCTGCTGCGCCGGTTCGGGCGGGGGGTGGAGCGACGGCAGGAGGCCGCCGCCGTGGCGCTGTGAGGCGTGGCGGGCCCGCCCTCCCACCAGCCAATGTTGTGCACTTTCTTGACGCCGGTAGAAAGAGAGCCTAATTTCGCGGTGTCCTTCCCCCGTCAAGGGAGACCGCGATGCCCCCGTCCCCCCTCGCATCACCGCCCCCCGACCGCGAACGAAACCGGCAGTTGCGCCGAGTGGCCCTCTCCGGACTGCTCGGCACCGCCGTGGAGTTCTACGACTTCCTCGTCTACGGCACCGTCGCCGCCCTCGTCTTCGGCGAGCTGTTCTTCCCCGGCGCCGACCCCGCCGTGGGCACCGTCGCCGCGTTCGGCACCTTCGCCGCCGGCTATGTCGCCCGCCCGCTCGGCGGCATCCTCTTCGGTCACTTCGGCGACCGGCTCGGTCGCAAGTCCATGCTGCTGCTCACCATGGGCCTGATGGGCGGCGCCAGTTTCCTCATCGGCCTGCTGCCCACGTACGACACGATCGGCGTGTGGGCGCCGGTCCTGCTGATCACTTTGCGCGTCGTCCAGGGCGTCGCCATCGGCGGCGAGTGGGGCGGTGCCACCCTCATGGTCGTCGAGCACGCCGGAGAGCGGCGGCGCGGACTGTGGTCCAGCTTCACGCAGATGGGAGCACCGCTCGGCTCCCTGCTGTCCACCGCCGTCGTCACCTTCGTCGTCACCCTGCCCAAGGACGAGTTCGCGGCCTGGGGCTGGCGCGTGCCGTTCCTGCTGAGCGTGGTGCTGCTCGGCGTCGGGCTCTTCGTACGGCTGAAGGTGGTGGAGAGCCCGCTGTTCGCCGAGGTGAAGCAGGACCGCGCCGAGTCCCGGCTGCCGATCCTCGACGTGCTGCGCCACCCGCGTCCCGTGCTGCTCGCCTGCTGCGTCGGCATCGGCGCCTTCACCGCCCAGTCCCTGCTGACCAGTTACCTGATCGCGTACGCCACCGGCATCGGCTACGCCCGCCCGCAGGTGCTCACCGCGCTCACCGTCTCCGCCTGCGTCGCCCTCGTCGTCCTGCCCTGCGCCTCCGCGCTCTCCGACCGGGTCGGCCGCCGCCCGGTCGTCCTCGTCGGCGCCCTCGCCTCGGCCGCGCTCGCCTTCCCCGTGCTCGCGCTGGTCGACTCGAAGTCACCCGGTCTGCTGATCCTCGCCGTCGTCCTCGGCCACGGCATCGCCCAGTCGACGATGTACGGCCCGCTGGGCGCCCTGCTCACCGAGATGTTCGGCACCCGGGTCCGCTACACCGGCGCCTCGCTCGGCTACCAGGGCGCCACCCTCATCGGCGCCGGATTCTCCCCCATGATCGCCGGAAGCCTGGTGGCCGAGAGCGGCGGCGGCACGCCCGTCGCCCTGCTGGTGTGCGGGGGCTCCCTCGTCACCGCGCTGACGGTCTGCTTCGTACGCGAGACCAGCCGGACCTCCCTGGCCGGCACCGCCGAACGCCCCGCCTCCCCCCACTCCCAGGAGATCTCCGCATGACGCCCCGCACCCGCACCCGTACCGCACGACGCACCGCCTGCACGGCGGCCCTGCTGCTCGCCGTCACCGCCGTACCCACGTCGGCCGCGGCGGCCCCCTCCGACCCGAGCCACGTCGAGGGCCGACTCGCCTCGGGCGCCACGTACATGATGGACGTGCCCGCGGCCTGGAACGGCACCGTCCTGCTCTTCAGCCACGGCTACACCCAGGCCGGCGCGCCCAACCCCGCCCAGGACGCCCCGGACGACGCCACGAAGGCGCTCCTGCTCGCGCGGGGCTACGCGCTCGTCGGCTCCTCGTACGCCACCACGGGCTGGGCGGTGACGGACGCGGTCCCCGACCAGCTCGCCACACTGTCCGCCTTCACCGACCGCTTCGGCGCGGCCCGTCGCACCATCGCCTGGGGGAGGTCGTACGGCGGACTGGTCACCACCGCCATCGCCGAGCGCCACCCGGAGCGGATCGACGGCTCCCTCTCCCTGTGCGGGCTCGTGCACGGCGGTGTCGCCAACTGGAACAACACCCTCGACCCCGCCTTCGCCCTCAAGACGCTGCTCGCACCCGACTCCGACATCCCCCTGACCGGCCTGCCCGACCAGACGGCCGCCACCGACGCGGCCAACGCCCTGACATCCGTGGTCGACTCGGCGCAGTCGACGCCCGCCGGGCGGGCCCGCGTCGCCCTGGCCGCGGCCCTGCACAACATCCCGGTCTGGAACCAGCCGACACAGACCCGGCCCGCCGCGACCGACTGGGACGCTCAGCAGGCCAACCAGTACGACGCCGTCAAGGGCCTGCTCAAGATCGCCGCCTTCAACCGGCGGCAGGAGGCGGAGGTCCGGGCGGGCGGCAACATGTCCTGGAACACCGGGGTCGACTACGCGCAGCTGCTCGGCCGGTCGTCGGTCCGCAAGGAGGTCACCGAGCTGTACAAGAAGGCCGGGCTGTCCCTGAAGGCCGACCTCGCCACCCTCAACCGCGCTCCGCGCATCAGCGCCGACCCGGCCGCCGTCGCGTGGATGAGCCGCACCAGCTCCTTCACCGGCAGGCTGACCAAGCCGCAGTTCAGCGTCCACACCATCGGCGACGCCCTGGTCCCGGTCCAGACCGAGAGCGCCCTGCGCCGGGCCGTCACCGCCGCCGGTTCGGCACCCCTGCTGCGTCAGGCGTACACCGACAACGCCGGCCACTGCACCTTCAGCCCCGCCGAGCAGCTCGCCGCCCTGCACACCCTGGAGGACCGCCTCACCACCGGCAGGTGGCAGGGCACCGACCCCGAGTCCCTCAACGCCCGTGCCACGGCAGCTGATCCCTCCACCCCCACCCGCTACACCGCCTACCGCCCCACCCCGTACCTGCGGCCGTACGACCTTGCGCACCCCGCCGACGGCCAGTGACGGCGTACGGCCGCCCGCCGCGGTGTCGGTGGGCGGCCGTACTCTTGCCGTCGTGGAGAACGACGACATCCTGGACACCTCGGACGGCCCGCAGTCGCGTCCGCAGTCGCTCATGCTCGCCTTCTTCGGCAACCACGTCCTGGAGGAGGGGGACCTGTGCGTCTACTCCGGCAGCATCATCGACGTCCTCGGCCGCGCCGGGGTGGGTGAGCAGGCCGTACGGTCCACGCTGACCCGCATGGTCAACCGGGGGTTGCTGCGGCGCCAGCGCGAGGGCCGCAGGATGTACTTCGGCCTCACGCCTCAGGCGACCCGCGTCCTGGAGGACGGCCGTACGCGCATCTGGAGACAGGGCGCCGTCAACGACGACTGGGACGGCTCTTGGACCCTGCTGGGCTTCTCCCTCCCCGACTCCTGGAAGCGCCAGCGCCACGACCTGCGCTCACGGCTCACCTGGTCCGGATTCGGCGCGCTCTACAGCGGGCTGTGGATCGCCCCGGGCACCGTCGACGCCGCCGCCATCGTCTCCGAACTCGACCTCGCCGACCACGTCAAGATCTTCCACGCCCGGGCCGACGAGGCCACGAACATCGAGCTGATGGTTCGCGACACCTGGGACCTGGAGAGCATCGCCGCCCGCTACGTCACCTTCGACAAGCGCTGGACCACCCACCTGGGTGCGGGCTCCGGGGACGACCCGATCGGCACCCGGCTGCGCCTGGTCAGCGAATGGCTCTGGACCATCCGCACGGACCCTCGGCTCCCGGCCCGCCACCTCCCTCCGGCCTGGCCGGCCCGCCCCGCGCAGGACACCTTCCGCCGCGTCGCGGAGCAGACCGAGGCACCCGCGCGGGACATGGCCCGCGCACTGTTGGAAACCGCGCCGGTGCGCTAGGGCCGTGACCGAAAAGGTTCACCGGCTCGCGGCGCCCGGCACGGCTCCCCCACGCTCGGCTTCGCTCGCGCGGGAGGGGCCCCCACCGCCGCGTTGTCGCATCACCCGAGTACGTCCAGTACTCGGGCGATGCTCCGCCTTGCGATGCACCGCACCGGACGCCGCGAGCTTCCCGGCAAACCTTTCCGGTCACGGCACTAGCGCGGTCAGCGCAGGGTGGCCACGAACTTCCCCAGCCGGGTGATGCCCTCGCGCAGGTCGTCCGAAGAGGCCGCGTACGAGAGGCGGACGTGGGTGTCGGCCGTGGCCGTGCCGAAGTCGCGGCCCGGGGTGAGGGCGACGTGGGCCTCCTGGAGTGCTCGTTCGCAGAACTGCCAGGAGGTGAGGCCGGTGTCGCTGACGTCGAAGTAGACGTAGAACGCGCCGTCGGGCGGGACGGGGACCGGCAGGCCGATCGACGCGAGGCCGTCGAGGACGAGCGCGCGCCGCTCGGCGAACTCGGCGCGGCGGGCCTCGCAGACGGCGAGGGACTCGGGGGTGAAGCAGCTGAGGGCGGCGTGCTGGGCGGGAGCGGACGCGCAGAGGAAGTAGTTCTGGGCGAGGCGCTCCATCGCCGGCACGAGGGGCTCGGGGACGACGCACCAGCCGAGCCGCCAGCCGGTCATGCCGAAGTACTTCGAGAAGCTGTTGATGACGACGGCGTCGGGGTCCAGGGAGAGCGCGCTGCGCGGCGGTCGGCCGGCGGCGTCGTGGTCGCTGAGGTCGAGGTAGATCTCGTCGACGATGCGCCACGCGTCGCGGGCGCGGGCGAGGTCGCAGATCGCGGCGAGTTCGTCGGCCGGGACCGAGGTGCCCGTCGGGTTCGACGGGGTGGCGATCATGATGCCGCGCGTGGAGTCCGTCCAGTGCGCGCGCACGGATGCCGCGTCCAGCTGGTGGCGCGAGGCCGCGGTGGTGGGGACGAGGGTGACGCGGGCGCCGAAGCTCTCGACGATCTGCCGGTTGCAGGGGTAGGAGGGGTCACCGATGAGCACCTCGTCGCCGGGGTCGACCAGGGCGGCGGTGGCCAGGACCAGGGCGGCCGAGGCTCCCGCGGTCACGACGATGCGGGACGCGTCGACGTCGACGTCGTGCTGGACCTCGTAGAACCGCGCTATCGCCTGCCGCAGCGCGGGCAGTCCGAGGGCTGCGGTGTAGGCCATGGGCCGTCCGTCCATGGCCTCGCGCATCGCGTCGAGGACGGCCGGGGGTGCGCCGAAGTCCGGTTCGCCCAGGCTGAGTTTGACGACGTGGTGCCCCTGCGACTCCAGTGTCGCGGCATGCTTGCCGAACTCCATGGCGTAGAACGGGGCGACGGCCCCGGCGCGCTGCGAGATCCTCACGCGGCGACCTCCGACTCGATGGCACTGATCAGTGGGTTCATGGCGTCCTCGTCGTCCCCGGGTCTCACTCTTCGGGCCGGTCCACCCGGATCAGCGTCTGCCCTCCAGCCGGCACACGGCCCGGATGCGCTCCCGCACATCGAGGGTACGTCGGGTCAGGCCGGCCCGGCCGTGGTGCCGCGGCCGACGAGGTGGGGGGTGAGGACGACCTCGCGGGGGTCGGTGCGGTTCTGGCCCTGGCCGCCAAGAACCTGCACGGCGCCGCGGCAGCGCTGTAGCGCCTTCCCGTACGGGGATCCGACCCCGGTTCGGTTCACCGGTGGGCGGAGGCGTACGGGGCGCGGCGGGTCGTTCCGTCGGCCGGGCTCATTACCCTGCTGTCAGGGGGTCGACGGCAGGGGGTTGCGAACAGTTGACGCGGTTCGAGGTGCTGGGTCCGCTGCGGGTCTGCGAGGGGGAGCGGGAGCTCGATCTCGGGTTCCCCCAGCAGCGGGCCCTGCTGGGGCTGCTGCTGGTGGGGGCGGGGCGGCCCGTGCCGGTCGGCGAGATCGTGGAGGTGCTCTGGCCCGAGCGGCCGCCGGCCAGCGCGCTGAACGTGGTGCGCCGGTATGTCGGCGCGCTGCGGCGGCTGCTCGAACCCGATCTGCCGCCCCGGGCGCCCGGCCGTCGGTTGCTGCGCCGGGCGGGCGGCTATCTGCTGGAGGCGGACGAGGACGACGTCGACCTGCTGCGGTTCCGCGGTCTGACCAAGCGGGGCAAGCGGGCGGCCGCCACGGGCAGACCCGAGGTGGCGCTGCGGCACTTCGTGGAGGCGCTGAGCGAGTGGCGGGGCCCGGTGGCGATGGGGATCCCCTCCTCGGTGCGGGGGCATGCCGTGTTCGCCGCGGTGGAGCGCGAGCTGGTGCACACCACGGTGATGGCGGCGGACGCGGCCCTGCTGTGCGGCGGAACCGAGCCCGTGCTGCCCCGGCTGCGCCAGGCCGTGGAACTCGATCCGCTGAACGAGTCGCTGCACGCCCGCCTCGTCATGGCCCTCGCCGCCTGCGGGCTGCAGGCGGAGGCGCTGGCGGCGTACGAGGGCGTACGACGGCTGCTGGCCAAGGAGTTGGGGGTGTCGCCCGGCGCGGAGCTGGCCGCCGCCCACGGCCGGGTGCTGCGTCAGGAGCTGCGGCCGGGCGGACTGCCTTCCTGGCGGGGGACGTCGGCGGCAGGGTCGGTGGTGTCCGAGCCGGTGCGGCCTGCCCAACTGCCGCCGGATCTGGAGGTGTTCTCCGGCCGGAGGGCCGAACTGGGAAACCTGCGGGAGATCACGGAGGCGGCGGCCGGTGCCACCGGGGCGCCCGCGACGGTGCTGATCGGCGGGATGGCGGGCATCGGCAAGACCACGCTCGCGGTGCGCTGGGCGCACGAGGTCGCCGACCGGTTCCCGGACGGTCAGCTCTTCGTCGAGCTGCGGGGGTTCGCCCCGTCCCGGACGCCCCTGGAACCGGCCGAGGCGCTGCGCGGGATGCTCGGCGCGCTCGGGGTGCCCGCCGGTCGGCTCCCGGGGAGCCTGGACGCCCTCGCGGGGCTGTACCGGAGCGTGCTGCCCGGGCGCCGTGTGCTCGTCCTGCTGGACGACGCCTTCGACACCGACCAGGTACGGCCGCTGCTGCCCGCGTCGCCGGGCTGTCTGACGCTGGTGACCAGCCGCAACGGCCTGCCCGGACTGGTCGCCTCCGGTGCCCGTCCGCTGCGTCTGGACCTGCCGTCGGCCGCGGACGCGCGGGCCGTGCTGGCCCTGCGGACCGGGCCCGAGCGGCCGGCCGCGGAGCCCGCGGCGGCGGACGAGATCGTGGCGCGCTGCGGCCGGCTGCCGCTGGCCCTGGCCATCGTGGCCGCCCGGGTCGCGGGGCGCACGGGCTTGCCGCTCGCGGCGATCGCCGCGGAGCTGCGCGAGTCCCGGGGCAGTCTCGACGCGTTCGCGGGACCGGCGGGCGCCCCTGACGCCCGTCTGGCGTTCGCCGCCTCCTACCGGTGCCTGCCGCCCGGGAGCGCCCGGCTGTTCCGCCTGCTGTCCCTGCATCCCGGCCCGGACCTCACCCCGGCCACGGCCGCCGCCCTCGCCGCCGTGCCCCCGCGCACGGCACGGCTGATCCTCGACGACCTCGCCGAGGCCCACCTCGTCACGGAACACGCACCGGGCCGGTACGCGCCCCACGACCTGCTGCGCGCGTTCGCCGCCGAACTCAGCGCCGCACACGATTCCCTGACGGAGCGCCGGGCGGCACGGCAGCGGTTGCTCGACCACTTGGCGGCCACGGGCAGCGGGTAGTGCGGTGGTACGGCCGCCGCTGTCACTTCGCCGTCACTTCTTTTGCACATCCGCCCTTCTACGCTCCGTTCGCAGTGGACGTCGAGGTGAAGGGCGGTTTGTTCGGGTGGCCTCGGAGGCGACGATGATGAACGGGACGGTGTGCCGGATGCCGATGGGTCTGGACGTCGTCGTCACCGGTGCGGAGCCGGCCCGGCTGCCCGGCGACGGGCCGTGGTCACCGGGCCGCCGGCTGACCGCCCACGCGAGCGGCGAGTACCTCTTCGTCGCCATCCGCGGCGGCGGCCGGGCCGTGGACGGGCCGGAGCGCGCGACCGCTCTGCTGGAGCCCGGGGACATCTGCTTCTACGACGCGGACCGGCCGCCCGTGCTGGACTTCCCCGAGCGCTGCCGGCTGAAGGTCTTCCTCGTGCCGCGCGAGTCGCTGGGGCTTCAGGAACGTGACGTACGGCGGGTGATGGCCGCCCCGGTGAGCCGGTCGTCCCGGCTGGGCTCGCTGCTGTCGCCGTTCCTGTCGGAGCTCGCCGACACCGTCTCCTCGTCGGAGCCGTCGGTCGGCGAGATGCTCGCCTGGAACGCCGTGAACCTGCTCGCCACCCTGGCCGCGGACCAGCTGGGCCAGGACGCGGCGGGCATGCCCGAGGCCCGGTCGCCGCTGCTGTCACGCATCCTGCGGTTCATCGACCTGCATCTGGCCGACCCGGACCTCTCCCCCGAGGTGATCGCCGGGGCCCATCACATCTCGGTGCGCTACCTGCACAAGCTGTTCCAGGACGAGGGCACCACGGTCGGCCGCTGGATCCAGCGCCGCCGCCTGGAGGAGTGCCGCCGCGACCTCGTCAACCGGCTCCGCGGGCGGCAGACCATCGCCGCCGTCGCCGGCCGATGGGGCTTCCTCAGCGCCACCCACTTCAGCCGCGTCTTCCGCGCCGCCTATGGGCTGTCCCCCAGCGAGTGGCGAGAAAAGGCAAACATGCCTCATCTTACTGATTGTGCGACTAGTCTCACTTTGCGTGCATAGTCATTCAGGAGAGCGAGCGCAGTGGCTCGCCGCGGTGCAGGCACGGCTACGACGCATCAACGCCGGCGATCACGGGGCGGCACTGGAGCTGCAATCGTGGAGTGAGGCCCGACGACTCGCCCCGTTCCTGGCCGACGGCCTGGACCTCGAAGTCGGGCAGGCACTCGGCTGGTTGCACTGGTACCGGTATGCAGCACTCCCCGAAGGTGAAGGCGACGCGGACCTGGACACCGCGATCGAGTTGTTCACACCGTCTTTCCTCAACGGTGTCGACGCTCTGCCGGCAGCCTTGCTTCCCATCCTCCGCGACGCCATCGTGCCGTCGGCCGACCACGCGCTCTTACAAGCGATGTCCTCTGCCGAGCCGGCGTGGCTGTCCGCCGCGGTGAACCTGTGGCAGCGCATCCTCGCCACCACTCCCGCCGACGATCCCGGACGGGCGGGCACGCTGGCCAACCTGGGGATCGCGCTGCAGACCCGCTACGAGCGCGTCGGAGACGGGGCGGATCTGGACGAAGCCGTCCGTGTCAGCCGCGACGCCGTCCAGACCGCCTCCACCCGCGACCCCGGTCGAGAGAAGATCCTCGGCAACCTGGGTAACGCGTTGCGGTTGCGGTTCGAGCGCACCGCGGACCCGGCTGATCTGAACGAGGCCGTCGAGGCCTTGCAGGAGGTGGTCCGGGCCACTCCTCCCGACGCGCCCAACCGGGCAGGGCGCCTGAACAACCTGAGTATCGCGCTGCGCCTGCGAGGCGAGCGCAACGGAGACCGAGCGGACGCGGACGCGGCGGTCGACGCCGGCTGGGAGGCGGTCCGGCTCGCTCCCGCCGGCTCCCCCCACCGGGCGCTTTTCCAGTCCTCCTTGGGGAACGCCCTGTTGGCGCGGTTCAAGCACACCGACGGTCCGGCCGATCTGGACGCAGCCATCAGCGTCGGCCGGGAAGCGGTTCAAGGCACTCCCAGCAGCTCCCCCAACCGAGCCGGACGTTTGAATCACTTGGCGAACGCGCTGCATGCACGCTTCAAGCACACCGGCAACCTGGCCGATCTGGACGCGGCCATCGGCGTCCGCCGTGACGTGGTCCAGGTTGCCTCTGCCGACTCACCCCAATGGGCCGGGTACTTGGCGCATCTGGGGAGCGGGCTGCAGACCCAGTTCGATTTCCTCGGAGATCCCGCAGATCTGGACGAAGCCATCAGCCTCATCCGCGACGCGGTGCAGACTGCCAAGCCCGGCTATCGCGACCGGGAGAATTTCCTCAACAACCTGGGGAACGCACTGCGAACGCGGTTCGAGCGCACCGGAGACCAGGCAGACCTCGACGAAGCCATCAACTTCGGCCGGCAGGCGGTCCAAGCCACTCCCGCGGACAACCCGCGCGACCGAGCGTGGCACCTGAACCACCTGAGCGGCAGGCTACAGGCACGGTTCGAACGCACCGGAGACCAAGCAGACCTCGACGAGGCCATCGCCTTGGGTCGAGAGGCGGTACGGGTCACTCCGGCCGACTCCCCCGACCTGGCGTGGCACCTGAACAACGTGGGTGCCGCGCTGCACCGCCGGTCCCAGCGCACCGAAGACCGAGCAGACCTGGACGAAGCCATCCGCGTCGGCAGGGACGCCATCCGGGCCACACCCACCGACGACCCGCTCCGAGCAGGCTACCTCTCCAATCTGGCGCTCGCGCTGCGAGGCCGGTACGAGCGCAACGGAGATCGGTCGGACCTGGACGAAGCCATCCGCGTCGGCCGGGATGTCGACCGGGCCACGCCCACCGGTTCCCCCAACCGAGCCATGTTCCTGTCCAACTTGGGGATCGCTCTGCTCAGTCGATTCGACCACACGCCGGAAGAGGGAGACACAGCGGATCTCAACGCGGCCGTGGACGCTCTCCAAGAAGCGGTCGACGTCACCCCTTCCGGCCATTCCGACCGAGGCTACTACCTGAACAACCTGGGAAGCGCGCTGCAGAGGCGGTTCCGACAGTCGGCAGATCCCGCAGACCTGCGCCACGCCGCCTCCGTCCACGCCACCGCGTGCGAGTCTTCCTCGGCGCCGCCCTCAGCCCGCATCAGCGGGGCCCAGGAGGCAGCCCGTCTGCTCGCGACGTCACAAGTGAGGCGGGCGGTTGACCTGTTGGAGACCGCGGTACGGCTGCTGCCCGAGGTCGCTTCGCGCCGGTTGGGCCGCGATGACCAGCAGTTCGCGCTCGGCCGCTTCGCGGGCCTGGCCGGTGACGCCGCGGCGCTGGCCCTCGCCGACACCAGGGGGACGCGGGCAGAACGCGCCACCCGGGCTTTGAGACTGTTGGAGGGAGGCCGGGCGATTCTGCTGAGCCAGGCGATGGACACTCGCAGCGATCTCACCGATCTGCGCCAGGCAGCCCCCGAGTTGGCCACGCGGTTCGTCGACCTGCGCGAACAGCTCGACCAGCCCGTGGACACTTTCGCCAGGGCCCCGGAGCGGAGCGATCACTCGAAGACACAGCCCCGGGTTCAGAACGACCGCCGCGAGCCGGACCGCCAACGGCTGGCCCTCGACTTCGCCGCGACACTGAACGAGATCAGGACACGCGACGGATTCGCCTCCTTCGGGCTGCCGCCCACCACTGCCGCCCTTCTCGCCCAGGCGGACCAAGGCCCCGTCGTGGTCTTCAACACCAGCCGACACGGCAGCCACGCCCTCCTGCTGACCGCGAGCGGGATCGACGCCCTCTCCCTGCCCGAACTCGGCCGTGACACTCTGATCGACCAGGTCAACACCTTCCACCAGGCCCTCCACACCGCGGCGTCGGGCAAAGACGAATCCGAGCGGCGCGAAGCCCAGGCCACTCTCACCCAGATCCTCGAATGGCTGTGGGACGCCGCCACCGGGCCCGTCCTGTCCGCGTTGGGCCACCACGGCGTGCCCGCGCCGGAGACGACCTGGCCCCGGGTGTGGTGGGCACCGGGCGGACTGCTCGGCCTGCTGCCCGTCCACGCGGCCGGTTACCACACCGACCCGGCCGACGCCCCGGAACGGCGCACGGTCCTGGACCGGGTGGTGTCCTCCTACACTCCCACCGTGCGCGCGCTGCGCCACGCCCGTCAGCGTCCCCCGGCGCCTGCCGCACCGTCACGGGCGCTGGTCGTGGCCATGCCCACAACTCCGCACCTGAGGAAGAACGGGCGGCTGCACTACGTCGGCGCGGAAGTCGCTCGCCTGCGGCACCACGCCTCGGAGCTCGTCCTGCTCCTGGAGCCCGATCCACCTCATGACGAGTCCGTCGACGCGTCGCCGCAGACACCGACCAGGGACAACGTCCTCGCGCATCTGCCCAGTTGTCCGATCGCCCACTTCGCCTGCCACGGCCGGAGCCACCCCACCGACCCGTCGAAAAGCACGTTGTTGCTCCACGACCACAAGGACGCCCCGCTCACCGTCGCCAGCCTGTCCCCCGTCCTGCTCGACCAGGCCCAGTTGGCCTATCTGTCCGCATGTCGTACCGCGGCCATCGACACCGCGGACCTGGTCGACGAGGCCATCCATCTGACCTCGGCGTTCCAACTCGCCGGATACCCCCATGTCATCGGCACCCTGTGGGAGATCAACGACGGGATCGCGGTCGTCGTCGCCGACATGTTCTACACCCATCTGCGCACCGGCCCGCACACACTCGACTCCCGCCGCTCCGCCCTGGCCCTGCACAAGGCGGTCCGGGCGATCCGCGACATACGCCGCGGTAATCCCTCTCTGTGGGCCGCCTACCTGCACGCCGGCGCCTGATCTCCCGAGACGGAGGGGTCAGGACTGCGGCCTCGTCCAGGCCGGGGCGGCGGTCGAGAGGCGGTACACCGTCGCCGACACCGCCGTGAGGAGCAGCAGCGCCAGGGTCAGGGTGAGGGCGAGGGCGGTGTGGCGGAGGAGGGCGGTGCCGGTGAGGGCGCCCACGAGCATGGCGAGGACGGACAGGACGCGTCGGCCGGGGCGGGGGGACGCTCCGCCGGCTGTGGTGGAGTCGGCGGCGAGGCCCGTGAGGGTGAGGGTCAGGACGGTGGTGGTCAGGTCGGGGACGCCGAGGCGCCGGGCGACGGCGTTCTGCAGGCCCATGGCGAGGCCGAGGAGCACGATGAGGGCGTACCGGACCCGGGTGGTGACGTCGCCGTCGTCGTCGGGGACGAGCGCGACAGCGACGGTGACGGCGACCAGCACCGCCTGGAGGGCCGTGGCGGCGGCCAGCAGCCGTCCCCGGTGGGCGGCGAACCGGGTGCCGAACCGGCCGCCCGCCAGCGCCCCGGCGAGGAACGCGGTCATCGCGACGACGGAGGCGGTCGCGGACAGTCCCTCCGCGCCGGCCAGGGCGAAGCCGAGGAAGACCACGTTGCCGGTCATGTTGGCGACGAAGACGTGGCCGAGCGCCAGATAGCTCACGGCGTCGACCAGTCCGGTGACGACGGTCAGCGTCAGCAGGAGCGGCGGCAGCGGTCCGTGCGGGTCCTGCCGGGGCGGTGCGAGGGTGCGGGCCGCGTCAGTCAGCAGCTTGCGCATACGGCGTCCTCCTGCCGGGAACGGGCGGGCGGCGCAGCACCACACGGGTGAGCAGTCCGGCGGCCGGGCCGGTCACGAGGGCCGCGAGGGAGATCCACAGCGGCCACGGGGTCAGCCCGAGGGCGTGATCGGCGGACCAGCGACCGGGGCCGGTGAGCACCAGCACCGCGGCGACGACGACGAGGACCAGCGGATACTCGTAACCGTCGTTCTGCACCCACAGCCCGTTGTGCCACTTGACGGTGCCGGCGACCGTCATCACCCCCATGGCGGCCATGGCCGCCATGGGGGTGAGCAGGCCGGCCGCCAGGAACAGACCGGAGCCGATCTGGCCGGCGCCCGCGGCGAGCGCGGTGAGCCGGCCGCCGCGGAAGCCGTCGTGGCGGAACTCCTCGGTGCCGCCCGCGAGGCCGTTGCCGCCCAGCCGGAAACTGACCTTCTGCACTCCGTGCCCGGCGATGAGGAGACCCACCACCAGCCGGAGCACCAACAGTCCGGTGTCCATTGCGTTTGTGTTCCTGTCCGTTCCTGACGCTCTGGGATCAGCTGTCTCAGCCCGCCGCGTGGGCGCCGATGACGGCCTGCGCGTAGACGACACCGAGGCCGTAGGCGCCGGCGTGCTCCTTCACGACCTCCGTGGTGGCGGCGTACGTCTCGGTACGCGCCCAGTCGCGCTGGAGTTCCAGCAGCACCTGCACCCAGGTCACCGGGACGGCGCCGGCCTGGATCATGCGCTGGACGGCGTGCTCGTGGGCCTGGGGGCTGACGCCGCCGGAGGCGTCGGTGACGACGTAGACCTCGTAGCCCTGGGCGAGCGCGGACAGCGTGGGCAGGACGATGCAGACCTCGGTCCACAGGCCGGCGATGACGAGCTTCTTGCGGCCGGTCGCCTTGACCGCCTCGACGAAGGCGAGGTCCTCCCAGGCGTTCATCGTGGTGCGGTCGATGACCTTGTGGTCGGGGAAGACGTCCGCGAGCTGCGGCAGCAGCGGGCCGGAGAAGGACTCCGCGGCGACTGTGCTCAGGACCACCGGCACGTCGAAGACCTTGGCGGCCTTGGCCAGGCCGACGGTGGCGTTGATGATCGCGGTGCGGTCGCCGCTGCCGGTGCCGAAGAACATCTGCGGCTGGTGGTCCACGAACAGCACCGCGGCGTTGTCGGGGGTGAGGAGGTCGGGGCCGGGGGCGGCGGTGACGTTGTCGATGTCGACCATGGGAACGTGCCTTTCTCGGGGCGGGGTCGGGTCAGAGCGCGAAGCAGGGGTCGAGGGCGACCGGGTTCGCGTTCTCGGGGGCGAGCCCTCGGCGGGCCCGCCACTGGCGGTGCTGCTCGGACTCCAGGGCGGCCTGGCCGAGCAGTTCGGCCTGGCGGGGGCCCGTGCGGCCCGTGCGGGGTGCGGCCTGGTAGCCGCCGTAGTGCGCCACCGGGCTCCAGTCGGGGCTGACCGGCGGCAGTTCCTCGTCGAGGCCCTCGTACTCGGCGGCGGCGTACACGATGCGGCCGCCGACGACCGTCAGCAGGGACTCGATGTGGGCGATGTCCGGCTCGGGCACGGTGAAGTAGTCCTCGGAGAGGACGGCGAGGTCACCGAGGAAGCCGGGGCGCAGGACGCCCTTGACGTCCGACTCGCCGGTCAGCGCGGCACCGGCCTCGGTGAACATCGCGAGGGCCGTGCGCCGGTCCACCCGGTTGTGCGGCGGGCGGACCGTCAGGTCGCCGACGGTACGGCCGGTGACCAGCCAGTGCAGGGCGATCCACGGGTTGTACGTGGAGACGCGGGTGGCGTCCGTGCCGGCGCCCACGGTCAGGCCGCGGTCCAGCATGGCCCGGATCGGCGGGGCGTCCGCGGCGACCCCGAGGCCGTAGCGGCGTACGAACGCCTCACCCTGGAAGGACAGCCGGTTCTGCACGGACATGGCTCCGCCGAGGGCGGCGATCCGGTCGAGGCTGGCGGCGGAGACGGTCTCCGCGTGGTCGAACAGCCAGCGGTTGCCGGCCGGGAAGAGCCCCTCCGCGGCGAGTTTCTCGAACACGGCGAGATCGCGGCGGATGGTCTCGTCGTAGGTGGCGTGCAGCCGGAATCCCCAGCCGTTCTCCATGAGGAGCCGTACGGCCTTCTCGAATTCCGGCTCGTAGTCGGTGAGTTCGGGGCGCGGCTGGGTGAAGTTCTCGAAATCGGCGGCCGCCCAGGTGAGGTTCTCCCCCGCGCCGTTGAGGCGCAGCCATGCGTCGCCGTCGTCGGGGCTCGTCGACTCGATCCAGCGGGCGAGGTCGGCCGTCTCCTGGCCCGGGGTCTGCGGGAAGAGGTGATAGGCGATGCGCAGCGAGAGCTGGCCGGCTTCGGCCAGTTCGACGACCGTGCTGTAGTTGTCGGGGAAGTTCTGGAATCCGCCGGCCGCGTCGATCGCCGAGGTGAGTCCGAATCGGTTCAGTTCACGCAGGAAATGCCGGGTGGAGGTTTTCTTTTCCTCGCCCTGAAGAACCGGGGCCTTTGCGAGCGTCGAATAGAGAATGAGCGCGCTGGGGGCCGCCAGCAGCATTCCCGTGGGGTCGCCGTCGCGGCCGCGCACGATCTGGCCGGCCTTGGGGTCGGGGGTGTCCCGGGTGTATCCGGCGGCCTTGAGGGCGGCGCGGTTGAGGACGGCCGACTGGTACAGGTGCAGCACGAACACCGGGGTGTCGGGCGCGGCGGCGTTGAGTTCGGCGACGGTCGGCAGCCGGCGTTCGGCGAACTGCTCGGCCGACCAGCCGCCCACCACCCGCACCCACTGCCCCTTGGGCGTACGGGCCGCCTGCTCACGCAGCATCTCGAGGCCCTGGCGCAGGGTGGGAACGCCGTCCCAGCGCAGCTCCAGTACGTAGTTCAGGCCGCCGCGGATGACGTGCAGGTGGGCGTCGTTGAGGCCGGGCACCACGCGGCGGCCGAGCGCGTCGACGACCTTGGTGCCGGGGCCGACGAGGGGGGCCATGTCCTTGTCGTCGCCGACGGCCGTGACGACCCCGGCGCGGACGGCGAGGGCTCCGGCGTGCGGGCGGGACGGGTCTGCGGTGTGGATCTTCGCGTTGCGGACGACCAGGTCCGCGGCGGTGTCGGTGGCGCGGGGAACCAGCCCGCCGACCGGCATCGTGGACACCGTGGGCCTACCTCCTCGGGGCGAACGGCTTTCATCGGAGTCGTCACGCTATTCGGGAGCGATTCACCGCGGTGTCCTGTCGGCGCACCGAATGCGTACTGACAGTGCACTGGCGCTTTCCCAGCGGGGCGGATGTCCTTTTTCCGTGCGCTGTGAGGCCGGTTTCGGTGCACTCGCGGACCATTCCCCTCGACTTACCGGATTTACCGTGCTGCGCAACGCATACTCACCTCACACCCGAGATCTCAGGAGAACCACATGTCAGAAATCACCGAGCCCGTCCAGCCGGTCGTGCCGGTCCTGGAACCGGCGGCCGCCGCGTTCGCCGAGGCCACCGCCAACCCGCCCTACCTGTTCGACCTGGCGCCCGCCGAGGGCCGCAAGGCGGTCGACGAGGTGCAGTCCGGCGAGATCGACAAGCCGCGGATCGACGAGGAGTGGATCACCGTCGAGGGCGGTCCCACGGGCAGCGTCCGGGTGCGCGTCGTCAAGCCTGCCGGGGCCACGGGCACCCTGCCGGTGATCCTCTACATCCACGGCGCGGGCTGGGTGTTCGGCAACGCCCACACCCACGACCGGCTGGTGCGCGAGCTGGCCGTCGGCGCGAATGCCGCGGTGGTCTTCCCCGAGTACGACCTCTCCCCCGAGGCCCGCTACCCGGTCGCCATCGAGCAGAACTACACGGTGGCCCGGTGGGTCGTCGAGCAGGGCGCGTCGAAGGACCTGGACGGCTCCCGGCTGGCTGTGGCGGGCGACTCGGTCGGTGGCAACATGACGGCCGCGCTGACGCTGATGGCGAAGCAGCGCGGTGATGTGCCCCTGGTCCAGCAGGTGTTGTTCTACCCGGTGACGGACGCCGCGTTCGACACCGGCTCGTACCACCAGTTCGCCACCGGCTACTTCCTGCGCCGTGACGGCATGCAGTGGTTCTGGGACCAGTACACGACGGACGAGGCGGAGCGCGCCCAGATCACGGCCTCCCCGCTGCGCGCCACCACCGAGCAGCTCACGGGCCTGCCGCCGGCCCTCGTCATCACCGGCGAGGCGGACGTGCTGCGCGACGAGGGCGAGGCGTACGCCAACAAACTGCGCGAGGCGGGCGTCTCCGTGACCGCCGTCCGCTTCCAGGGCATCATCCACGACTTCGTGATGCTCAACGCGCTGCGCGAGACGCACGCCGCCGAGGCCGCGATCTCGATGGCCGTCGACACGCTGCGTACGTCGCTGCACGGCCGCTGACCCGGACGCGGACAGAGCCGAAGAGGAGAATCGAGCCATGCCCACCACCCCCACCGCGCTTCTCGTACACGGTGCCTTCGCGGACGCCGGCAGCTGGGCCGGCGTCGTCACGGAGTTGCGCGACGCGGGCGTCCCCGTCGTGGCACCGCCCAACCCGCTGCGCGGAGTCGCCTCCGACGCCGCGTACATAGCCTCCGTGACCGCCCAGATCGACGGGCCGGTCGTCCTGGTCGGCCACTCCTACGGCGGTGCGCTGATCTCCGTGGCCGGCACGGCGGAGAACGTCGTCGGGCTGGTCTACGTCGCGGCCTACGTCCCCGAAGAGGGCGAAAGCCTCGGCGAGTTGCAGGGCCGCTTCCCGCTGACGAAGCTCGTCGACAACTTGCGGGAGTGGACGTACCCGGTCGGCGGCGCCGAGCCCGCCGTCGAGGTCACCATCGCACCGGATGCCTTCCCCGGCATCTTCGCCGCGGACGTCCCGGCCGCGGTCACCGAGGTACTCGCCGTGTCCCAACGCCCGCTTGCCGCCGCCGCCTTCACCGAGCCCGCGTCGGTCGCCGCCTGGAAGTCGAAGCCCTCCTGGGTGATCGTGGCCGGTGCGGACCAGGCGATCAATCCGGAGGTGCAGCGCTTCGGCGCGAAGCGGGCCGGTTCGACGGTCGTGGAGATCGAGGGCGCCTCGCACGCGGTGGCCGTCTCCCGTCCCGCGGAGGTCGCCACCGTGGTCCTGGACGCGGTACGCGCGACCGGCTGACGCACACCGCCTGAACCCGCGCGGACGGACCCGAGCACGGCGTCCGTCCGCGCGGCCCTTTCTTCTGAGTCGCCCTCCGCCAAGTGCGCTACTGGGCACCTGCGCGTGCGCTGCCGGGCCACCCGGCTCCCGTCCCCGCGCCTAGCGTCACCGGAGTACGACCGGCACCACAGCACCGCAGGAGGCGGATCATGACCAGCAACTCCCAGCCCGTGAGCGGCAGCCAGCCCTGGCTGCATCAGAAGGGTGAGGTGATCCAGGAGTTCGGGACCGTCAAGCAGTTCCCGATCGGCCTGTCCTACGAGGCCCGCATGTACTCCTGCCAGCGCCTGAACAGGGTCCTGGCGGACACGCAGATCCTCTACGGGCTGTACAAGAAGCACCATTGGCTGATGCGCGGCGCGACCTTCTACCAGCTGCATCTGGTGCTGGACAAGCATGCGGGGGAACAACTCGCCATCGTCGACACCGTCGCCGAGCGCGTGCAGTCGCTGGGCGGCGTCGCGGTGGGCGACCCCCGGCACGTCGCCGAGATCACCTCGATCCCGCGCCCGCCGGACGGGGTGGAGGAGGTGCCCGCGATGCTGTCACGGCTCCTGGAGGCCCACGAGGCGATCCTCGTGGACGCGCACGACGCCGCCGCCCGCGCCGCCGAGCTGGGCGACGACGGCACCAACGACCTGCTGGTGTCCCAGGTGATCAGGACCGGCGAGCTCCAGGCGTGGTTCCTCGCGGAACACCTGGTCGACACCCCGCTGGTGCGCGCCTGAGCGAGCCCCGCCCGAGGGGAGCCGGTCTCATCCCTCGCGGAGAACGAACGGCGCCACATAAGCCGTCAGGTCGCCCGCCCGCCGCGCCGGCCAGGTGCGGGCGTAGGCGGGTGGGCGGGTGCCGGGCTCGGTGAGGACGGCGAGCGGGGTGGCGCGGGCGGCCCGCAGCAGACCGGCCTCGGTGATCGACGTGTCGTGACCGCGGGGCTGCCGGGAGGCGCAGCCGGTGTAGAAGGCGATCGGGACCGCCTCGTGGCCGGTGAGGACGCAAGGGGGCCGTACGCCGAGGCTGTGCAGGTCGGTGGCGGTGCGGTCCCAGGCGCGGTGGGCGGCGGTGGTGCGGTGCACGGTGCGTTCCAGGACCGTGAACTGGACGGCCAGGTGCCCGGCGAGTGCCAGCGCCATCCCGGTCACCGTCACGGGGCGCCAGGCGCCGCGCGCCGCGCTGACCAGGTGGACCAGCGCGTCGGCGACCGGGAGGACGAGCAGCGCGTAGGCGGGCAGCAGGAAGCGGGGGGCCGCGTAGCCGATCAGCAGGAGGTAGGGGACGGCGGCGGTGGCGGCGCAGGCGAGGGGCACGAGGGTGCGTGCCGTGCGCCGGGCGCGGACCGCGACGACCAGACCGAGGACGGCGAGCACGGGCAGGACGAACCACCACAAGGTGACGGCCGGGTGGGGCATGGAGCCCACGCAGGGCCGGCACAGGGTGCGTCCGCCCATGCTGCGCAGTTGGTCGTCGAAGGCGAGGTTCCAGCCGAGCCCGCCCTGGATGCGGGACGCGTCGGACAGCCGCTGCGCGAGGCCGCCGTAGTCGAGGTAGGCCTCGACGATCCACTGCGTCGCCCCGGCGGCCAGACCGACGAGGAGGGCCGCGAGCAGCCGGGGGCGCCTCCATCGCCGTACGGCGATCGAGAGGGCGAGCAGCGGGAGCGTGGTCCAGACGGCGTCCATCGGACGCATCAGGGCCATGAGGGCCGCGCCCGCGAAGACACCCCAGGGGGCCGCCCGGTCGCCCGGGGCGGCCCGGGCCCGCAGGTAGGAGCCCACGCAGATCAGGGCGCCGATCCCGACCCAGTAGTTGGGCATGGCCTGGGGGCCGTAGAAGAGGGTGATCCACAGGCTCGCGAACAGGGCGCCGCCGATCGCGACGACCCGGGTCGGGAACAGTCCCCGCCAGGCGCGCAGCGCAAGGAACAGGGCGAGGCCGGACAGGAGCGCCAGGTAGATCCGCAGCAGCGGGGTCGACGACGACCAGGCGGCCACCGGGGCCACCAGCAGCGGGACCCCTCGGGCGCGGGGCGCGCTGAAGAACGCGGCCGGGGCGTGGTCGGCGACCTGGCTGACGTAGACCGACTCGTCCCAGCCGAGGCCCATGCCGGGGCGGACCAGCGCGAGCTGGGCGAGGGTGAAGCCGGCCGCGACCAGGGCGAGCCACCCGTCGTTCCAGGATCGCCACGAGCGCCAAGGGCGCCGGGGCGTGATGTCGACCGCGCGTGTTCCGGGCCGCCGGGTACCGGCCGCGGTGGTGCGCACGCCGTGGGGCATCTTCCCTCCTCGTCTCTTCCGGCACCACGCTGAACGACTTCGTGAGCGAGGGCCCTGCGGACGAGGCCGAATGGCTCATAAGGCACCTCCTGTCCAAACCATTGACGCGAACATGCGGGCCCCCTATCTTCTGGCCGAAGTTACGAACTGTGTTCGAAATCACGAACTTGGCATGAACTAGGACGGTCATCTATGCCTCGGATGCGTCGGTTGCCTCGGTCGCCTCGCACGCACGGGAGCAGATCCCTGCTCGTCTGCGTGCTGGCCCTCCTCGTCGCCCTGGTCGCGGCGACCCAGCCGGTGTCCGCGGCCGACGGCCGCCCCTACACCAACCCCCTGAAGTCGTCGAAGGGCGCCGACCCCTGGCTGGAGTACTACGACGGCAACTACTACCTGATCACCACCACGTTCACCGGCATCCTCGGCATGCGGAAGTCGCCGACCCTGGCGGGTCTGGCCACCGCGCCCAACGTGCAGGTGTGGTCGGACACCACGTCCACCCGCAACACCAACATCTGGGCGCCGGAGATCCACCAGTTCAACGGCCACTGGTACCTGTACTACTCGGCCGGCCAGAGCGGCGTCGCCTGCTGCGACTCCCAGCGCACCCACGTCCTGGAGAGCGCCGGCACCGACCCGCTGGGCCCCTACACCTACAAGGGTTCGCTCACCGGCTCCAACCTCACACCGGGCGGCTGGCTGATCGACGCGACCGTGCTGCAGGCGAACAACAAGCTGTACCTCGTCGGCAGCGGGTTCACAGGCGGCAGCAAGCAGAGCCTGGTCATCGCGCCGATGAGCAATCCGTACACCCTCGCCAGCGACACCTTCACCGTCATCTCCAGCCCCACGCTGAGCTGGGAGACCTCCGGCGGCGCGGTCAACGAGGGGCCGGAACCGCTGTACCACGACGGCCGGACGTTCCTGACCTTCTCCGCCAGCTTCTGCGGCACCCCCGACTACAAGCTCGGCCAACTGGAGCTCACCGGTTCCGATCCGCTCGACCCCGCGTCCTGGACCAAGAAGCAGACGCCCGTCTTCCAGCGCAGTGACGCCAACAGCGTCTACGGCCCGGGACACAACGGCTTCTTCACCTCGCCGGACGGCACCGAGAACTGGATCGTCTACCACGCCAACTCCGCCTCGAACGGCGGCTGCGGCAACGGACGCACCACCAGGGCGCAGAAGTTCACCTGGAACGCCGACGGCACCCCGAACTTCGGCACGCCCGTCGCGCTCGGCACGTCACTGCCCGGTCCGTCCGGCGAGACCGCGGCGACCCCTACCTCGTACACCCTCGTCAACCGCAACAGCGGCAAGTGCCTGGACCTCGAGGGCGGCAACACCGCCAACGGCACCAACATCTTCCAGTGGACCTGCACCGGCGGGGCCAACCAGAAGTGGCGGATCGAGGACCTCGCCGACGACACCAACCGGCTGGTGAACGTGGCCACCGGAGGCGTGATGGACACGGCGTCCTGCTCCACGGCCGACGGCGCCGACATCCAGCAGTGGTCCTGGCTCAACAACAAGTGCCAGCGCTACCGCCTGGTGTTCACCGCGAGCGGCGACTACGTGCGCATCGTCAACGAGAACAGCGGCAAGGTCGCCGACGTGGCCAACTGCGGCACCGCGAACGGCACCGACGTACGGCAGTGGACGTGGCTGAACAACAACTGCCAGCAGTGGAAGCTCGTCCCCACCACCTGATCGCTCCCCCTCTGATCCGGAGAAACACCTTGAGACGCAACGCCGTTCGGCTGCTCATGGCCGTCCTGGTGGCCCTTGCCGCCGCTCTCGTCGGCCCGGCCTCCCCCGCTCAGGCCGCCGTGCCCGCCTCCCCCGCCGTGACCTACACCAACCCCATCGCCGAGAAGCGCGCCGACCCGCAGATCTTCAAGCACACCGACGGCTACTACTACTTCACCGCGACCGTCCCCGAGTACGACCGCATCGTGCTGCGCCGGGCGACGACCATCCAGGGCCTGTCGACGGCCCCGGAGGTCACCATCTGGACCAAGCACGCCAGCGGTGTGATGGGCGCCCACATCTGGGCGCCGGAGATCCACTTCATCGACGGCAAGTGGTACGTGTACTTCGCGGCCGGCGCCACCAACGACATCTGGGCGATCCGGATGTACGTCCTGGAGGGCACCGGCGCCAACCCGCTCACCGCCACCTGGACCGAGAAGGGCCAGATCAAGACCACGTGGGAGAGCTTCTCCCTCGACTCCACCACCTTCGTCGTGAACGGCGTGCGCTACCTGGCCTGGGCGCAGCGCAACCCGGCCGAGAACAACAACACGTCCCTGTTCATCGCGAAGATGGCCAACCCCTGGACGATCACCGGCACTCCGGCGGAGATCTCACAGCCCACGCTGTCCTGGGAGACGGTCGGCTACAAGGTCAACGAGGGCCCGGCGGTCATCCAGCACGGCGGCAAGGTCTTCATGACCTACTCGGCGAGCGCGACCGACGCCAACTACTGCCTGGGCATGCTGACCGCGTCGGCGAGCGCGGACCTGACCAACCCGGCGTCCTGGACGAAGGGTTCGCAGCCGGTGTTCCAGACCAGCGCCGCGACCTCACAGTACGGTCCGGGCCACAACTCCTTCACCGTCTCCGAGGACGGCAAGTCCGACATCCTCGTCTACCACGACCGCAGCTACAAGGACATCACCGGCGACCCGCTCAACGACCCCAACCGCCGCACCCGCGTCCAGAAGGTGTACTGGAAGGCCGACGGCACACCCGACTTCGGCATCCCGGTCGCCGACGGGGTCACCCCGCAGCGCTTCTCGTCGTACAACTTCGCCGACCGCTTCATCCGCCACTGGGAGTTCCGCGCCAAGATCGAGGCCGACGTCTCCCCGCTCGCCGACTCCCAGTTCCGCGTCGTTCCCGGTCTGACGGGCAGCGGCACGGTCTCCCTGGAGTCGGCCAACTTCCCCGGCTACTACCTGCGCAGCAAGAGCGGCGAGGTGTGGGTGGAGAAGAACGACGGCAGCACGCAGTTCGCCTCCGACGCCACCTTCTACAAGCGCGCCGGTCTGGCCGACTCCGCCGGGGTCTCCTACGAGTCGTACGGCACCGCCGGACGCTACATCCGCCACTACAACTACCTGTTGTACGTGCAGACGCCGAGCACGACCCTCGACAAGGCGGACGCGACCTTCTACGCCCAGTGAGGAACCTCTGGTGAGTGACGGTGCCCCGGGAACGTCCCGGGGCATCGTCGTTCACGCCACCCGCGACGGCGGCTCATGGCCCACGGCGACCTGCCGGTAGACGTGTTCCACGCCGTCCGCCACGCGCTGCCAGGTGAAGCGGGCGAGGACGCGTTCGCGGCCCGCCTCGCCGTAGCGGCGGCGCAGTTCGTCGTCGCCCAGCAGGTCGCGGACGGTGGAGGCGATCGCCCGGGTGTCCCCGGGCGGCACCAGCCGGCCGGTGCGCCGGTCGGCCACGGTGTCCCGGTGGCCGCCCACGTCGGTGGCGACGACGGGCACCCCGCACGCCATCGCCTCCAGGGGCACGATGCCGAAGGGCTCGTACGACGGGGTGCACAGGACCGCGTCGGCGCTGCCGAGCAGCGCGGGCATCCGGGCGGGATCCACGGCGCCGAGCAGCCGCACCCGGTCGGCGACGCCCGCCCGGTCGGACAGCCACAGCAGGCGTTCCGCCTCGGGGTCGGTCTCCAGCAGGTCGCCGGGCGGCCCGCCCGCGACGAGGAGTTCGGCGTCCGGGATCTCGGTGAGGGCGCGGACGGCCCGGTCGAAGCCCTTGCGGCGAACCAGCCGGCCGCAGGCGACCAGCCGGTGCCGGCGCTGCCGTTCCGGCACGTCGGAGTGGCGCGCGCCGGGACGGAAGTGCTCGACGTCCACTCCGCACGGCACGACGGACACCTGCCGGGGCGGTACCCCCAGCTCGGCCAGCTCGTACACCTCGTCGGTGCAGGTCGCCAGGACGCGCCCGCAGCTACGGCCCAACTGGCGTTCGGAGCCCAGGCGTTCGTAGGGGCTGGTGTCCCGTCGGCCCTGGTGGCGGCGCTCCACGGAGCCGAGGGCATGGAAGGTCTGCACGACGGGGATGCCGTGCGGGTGCGCGCCGATCCGCGCGGCCACGCCGGACATCCAGTAGTGGGCGTGCACGACGTCGGGCCGTTCGCGGTCCCAGGCGCGGGCGAGGTGGGCGCCGAAGCCGGTCATGTAGGGGTAGAGGTCGTCCTTCGGGAGGACGTCGGGCGGCCCGGCCGGCACGTGGTCCACCTCGCCGCCGCCGGGCAGGGGCACCCGGTCGGGCAGGTCGGTGGAGTCGCGCCGGGTGTGGACGGTGACGTCGTGGCCGCGCCGGGACAGTTCCTCGGCGAGCCGGGCGACGTACACGTTCTGGCCGCCGGCGTCGGTGCCGCCGGGCGCGGCGAGCGGGCTCGCGTGCTCGGACACCATGGCGATCCTCATCGGGCCCTCTCCTCGTGGTTGTCGCTGTTCACCGCGGCCCTCCCGGGCGTCCGGGTGCCCCGGTCCCGTACGCCTCCTCGATGGGCCGCTCGTCGACCAGGACGTGCCCGCGCGGCGGCCCCAGGAGCACCGCGCGGACGGCGGTCAGCAGGTCCGGCGCCACGTGTTCGGCGGCCGTCGTCTCCCGCGGGGGCGTGTGCGGTGCCGGTACGAGGATCCCGTGGGCGCCGACCCGGCGTGCGGCCTCGACGTCGGCGCCCCGGCCGCTGATCACGACGATCCCCTCGGGCCCGGTGCACACCCGGCCGGCGGCCCACAGCAGCAGGCCGGGTTCGGGGCTGCGGCAGTGGCAGCCGTCGTCGGGGCCGTGCGGGCAGACGCCCCGCACGTCGAACGGGCCGAGGAGTTCGTCGACCCTCGCGTCGACGCGGCGCACGTCGGCCTCGGTGAGGGTCCCGCGCTCGATGCCCGGCTGGTGGGTGAGGAAGCCGGTGGCAAGGCCCCGGTGGCGCAGCAGTTCCAGGGCCTGGCGGGCACCTGCTACGGGGTGGACCCGCTCGGGGTCGGCGTTGTCGGGGACGTTCTCGACGAGGGTGCCGTCACGGTCGAACAGCACGGCCCGCACCCGGGTCACGGCGCCACCTCCCGCCAGGGGGCGGTGCCGCGGTGCCGCCACCGCCCCCGCAGCCAGTGCCAGGTGGCCACGGGCGGGATGAGCACGCTGCTGGCGAGCATGGTGTCGACCTCGTAGCGGGTGCGCGGGCCGGGCTCGATGCGCGACCACGCGAACTCGGCGGTTCCCGCCGCCCAGACCAGCCCGGCCGTCACGGCCTCGCGGCGGCGTCCGGCCGCGCCGAGCGCGCAGGCGGCCGCGCCCGCGGCGGTGATCGCGACGTGGCTGCGCAGCCGGCCGCGCGGGGCGAGCGCGCGGTGCCACCAGTCGGGGCCGTGCAGGCTCCGCATGAGCGCGTCGTCGGCCTTGCAGCGCTGGACGCGCAGCGACACCCACCGGCCGGCGGGATGCACCGGGTGCAGGCTGGTCCGCCGTCCCTGCCGGATGCGCCAGCCGGCGTCGAGGACGCGCAGCGCGAGGTCGGCGTCCTCGCGGGAGGAGCGTTGGAAGCGTTCGTCGAAGCCGCCGACCTGTTTGAGGGCCTCGGTGCGGTAGGCCATGTCGGCGGTGACCCAGTGCGCCCGGGCGAGTCCGGCGGTGCCGCGTTCCCAGTCGGTGGGCCGGCGTTCGCCGGGCAGCGGTACGGCGAGCACGCCCTGGACGCCCGCGGTGTCGGGGGACGCGTCGGCGAGGTCGTGGACGAGTTGCTCGTACCAGTGCGGGCCGCACTGCACCTCGTCGTCGAGGAACACCACCCACGGCGAAGTGACCGCGCGCAGGCCGGTGTTGCGGGCCGCCGCGGGGCCGCGGCCGTCGCTGTGCAGCACGGTGGTGCGCTCGCGCAGGTCGCCGAGGACGCTCAACGGGTGCTCCAGCGGGCCCGGTTCGGGGTCGGGCCGGTCGTCGACCAGGATGATCTCCTCAGGGGGCGGCCCGGTGGCCGCGGCGAGCGCGGCGAGGCAGTCGGCGAGTGTGTCCCGCACGGAGGTCGGGATGACCACGGCGTAGTCCCTGTTCATGCGTGCCCCCTTCCGGTGCGCTCGGCGTACGGTCCGGTGGCGCGCCGGTCCACGTACGGTCCGGTGGCGCGCCGGTCCATGAGCGCGCGGGGCCGTTCCTTGATCGTGCGGAGCCGCTCCGGTCCGGCGATCACACGTCCGTCGACGACGAGGGCGGCGGCCGGGTCGTGGAACGGGGCGTCGAGGCCGAGGATGCGCATGGATACGCGGGTGCCGCGCGGGAAGCTGTCTCAAACGCTTGCCGACAGTTTGAGACAAAACACCCACTATACACTCCATATATACTCACTGTGTATAGTCCCGGCATGCTTTCTCCGACCAAGAAGACGAAGAAAACGGGGACCCCGTTCCGAGCCGCCGGGACGTTCTCGGCGGCCGTCGCCCTGGCGCTGGCGCTCACCGGCTGCGCGGGCCACGACACCACCGCGCCGAGCTCCGCGCGCGCCGCCGCCGCACAGGCCCGTTTCGGGACCGCCGACTGTCGCCAGGCCAAGTGCATAGCGCTGACCTTCGACGCCGGGCCCAGCGAGAACTCCGCCCGCCTGCTGGACATCCTGAAGGAGAGACAGGTGCCGGCGACGTTCTTCCTGCTGGGCAAACGCCACATCGAGAAGTACCCGGAGCTCGTCAGACGCATGGCGGACGAGGGCCACGAGGTGGCCAGCCACACCTGGGACCACAAGATCCTCACGCGGCTGAAGCCCGCGGAGATACGCGAGGAGCTGGAACGCCCCAACAAGGAGATAGAGCGCCTCACCGGCCGCCGCCCGACGCTGATGCGCCCGCCGCAGGGCCGCACCGACGACACCGTGCACGACGTCTGCCGCGAGCTGGGCATGGCGGAGGTCCTGTGGAGCGTGACCGCCAAGGACTACACGACGAACGACTCCGCGCTGATCCAGAAGCGCGTCCTCGCCCAGGCGTCCCGCGACGGGATCATCCTGCTGCACGACATCTACGACGGGACCGTGCCCGCGGTGCCCGGGATCATCGACGCGCTGAGGGAGCGCGGGTACGTGTTCGTGACCGTGCCGCAGCTGCTGGCCCCCGGCAAGGCGGAGCCGGGGAAGGTGTACCGGCCCTGACGACGGCGGGCCTGAGCGTTGTCGGCCCGAGCGTTGTCGGGCCGAGCGTTGTCGGGCCGCCTAATATCCTCCCGTGGTCACCTTCCTCCTGGAACGCACGGCACCGCTCCCCCTCGACGAGGCCTGGCGCAGGCTCACGGAGTGGCCCCGGCACGGCGACGTGGTCCCGTTGACCCGGGTCAGCGTGGTCACTCCCCCGCCCACGCGCGAGGGCACGGTGTTCGTGGCCCGCTCCGGCCTCGGCCCGCTCTCCTTCGACGACCGCATGGAGGTCACGGTGTGGCACCCTCCGGCGGACGGCGAGCCGGGCCTGTGCCGGCTGGAGAAGCGGGGCCGGGTCGTCCTGGGCTGGGCGGAGATCGAGGTACGCCCTGGCCCGGGTGGCCGTACCCGCGTGGTGTGGCGCGAGGAGCTGCGGGTCCGCTTCCTGCCCGGGTTCGCCGACCCGGTCCTCGAGGCGGCCGCGCGCTCGATGTTCGGCCGGGCGGCCAACGCCCTCCTGCGGCGCCCCTGATGCCCGCCGAACGGGCCCACTGGGAGGACCACTTCGCCGCGGGACACGGCTTCCTCGGCACGGACGACCACGAACTGCGCCTGCTCACCGAGGCCGTGGGTCCGGTCCGCCCCGACGCCCGTGCGCTCGACATCGGTTGCGGTCTGGGCACGTACTCCGCCGCCCTGGCCGCCCTCGGCTACCGCACCCTCGCCGTGGACTGGGCCGACTCGGCGGTCGCGGCGACCCGCGACCGGTACGCCGACCTCCAGCCCCGACTGCGCGCCCTCCGTGTGGACTTCACGGACCCCGCCGAGGTCGAGTCCCTGCTGCCGCCGGGAGCCTTCGACCTCGTGACGATGCGCCTGGTCCTCGCCTTCCTGCCCGACAAGGCGGCGATCGCGGACCTCGTACGACGCCTGCTGGCACCGGACGGCGTCTGGCTGGTGACGTCCTCGCTGGCCGATCGCCTGCCCGAGCAGCGCCGGCACATCGGTCTGACCCCTGATGACGTGGCGGCTCTGACGGGCGGCTGGGGGCGGGGCCACTGGTACGACCTGGAGCCGGGCGGCGTGCGCTGCTTCGTGCTGCCCGGCCGGGCCGTTTCCTAGTCCGCGGCCGTCACCTCGCTGCCCGTGCGAACCCCCGCTCGGCGTCGGACCTGCCCGTCGGCGCCTCGGGCGCGTCGGAGTGCCTGAACAGTGCGCTGGGCCACCACATCCAGCGGCCCACGTCCAGGGTCAGCGCGGTGACCAGGACCGAGCGGACGATCATGGTGTCCAGCAGGACGCCGAACGCCACCGCGAACCCCAGTTCGGCCGCGAACACCAGGGGCAGCGAGGCCATCGCCGCGAAGGTGCCGGCCAGCACCAGACCCGCCGAGGTGATCACACCGCCGGTGGCGGACAGGCCTGTCAGCGCGCCGCGCCGGGTGCCGTGCAGCAGTGCCTCCTCGCGCACCCGGGTGACCAGGAAGATGTTGTAGTCGATGCCGAGCGCGACCAGGAACACGAACGTCAGGAGCGGGAAGGACGCTTCCGCGCCGGCGAAGTGGAAGACATGGTTGAACATCAGACTGCTCACGCCGAGGGCCGCTCCGAACGACAGCACCACCGTCGCCATCAGCAGCAAGGGGGCGACGATCGCCCGCAGCAACAGCGTGAGGACGAGGAACACCACGACCAGCACGATGGGGATGATCACCTCGGAGTCGCGGGCGGCGGCCTCCTGCGTGTCGAGGACGATCGCCGTGTTGCCGCCGACCTGCGCGTCGGCGCCGTCGATCGCGTGGACCGCGGTTCTGGCCCGCTCGACGGTGCGCATCGCGGCCGTGCTGCTGGGATCGTCCCTGAGCTCCCCGAGCACCATGGCCTCCCCGTCCTTGACCATCGGCGTGGAGACGGCGGCGACTCCGGGGACGGCGGACAGCGCGGCCTTCACCTGCTCCGCCGAGTCGGCCCTCGCCACGACGTAGACGGGATCGCCGGACCCGGCCGGGAAGTGCCGGGACTGGATCTGCTCGCCGACGGCCATCTGCGGCTCGTCGGTGAACTGGTCCTTGTTGGCGAGTCCGTCGGCCCTGAGCCCGAACACCCCCAGCGCCATTGCGGCGAGGACCAGCGAGGTGCCGATCCACACGATCCGCGGCCGGCCGGAGACGCCGGTGCCGACCCGGGTCCAGACGCCCGCCTCGGCCGCCTCGGCCGATCCGTACGACGGCTTCACCGGCCAGAAGACCCAGCGGCCGCAGATGACCAGCAGGGCCGGCATCAGCGTGACCATGGCGAGCAGTCCGACGAGGACGCCGACGGCGCAGGCCGGCCCGAGCCCCTGCGTGGAGTTGAGGTCGGCCAGCATCAGCAGCATCAGGCTGACCGCGACGGTCGCGGCGCTGGCGATGATCGCGGGACCGGAGCGGTGCAGGGCCTCCGTCATCGCCTCGTGCCGGTCCTCGTGCCGCCGCAGCTCCTCCCGGTACCGCGAGATGAGCAGGAGGGCGTAGTCGGTTGCGGCGCCGAACACCAGGACCGTCAGGATGAAGCTGGTCTGCTTGTTGACGGTGAGGCCGGCGTTCCTGGCCAGCAGGTAGATCACCGCTTCCGACGTGACCAGGGCGCCGCCCACGGTCAGCAGGGGAAGCAACGGCAGCAGTGGACTGCGGTAGGTGAGCAGCAGGATCACGACCACGACCGCCGCGGTGATCGTCGTCAGGGCGCCGCCCCCGCTGAAGGCCTTGATCGAGTCGGACGCGTATCCGGCCGGCCCGGTGACATGGAACCCGAGACCGTCCGCGTTCTCCTCGCCGACCTCGGTCATCGCGTCGACGACCTTGCCGATCCCCTCCCAGCCCGTCCTGTCCTTGTGCACCTGGACCACGGTCTGGATGGCCTTGCCGTCCTGGGACTTCAGGGGGCCCTGGGGGCGGCCCACGACACCGTCGACGCCCGTGAATGCCTCGGCGTCGGCCCGGGCCTTGGTCAGATCGGCGGCGGTGACGCCCTCGGGCCGGTCGTAGACCACGATCGCGGGCAGCGTGTCGGCGGGCTGGAACCTCTCTGCGCGCTCGACGACGCGGGTCGACTCCGCGTTGCCCGGCAGCCAGGCCGAGTTGTCGTTCTCCTCGACGTCGCCGAGCTTGCCGGCCAGCAGGAGGGCCGGGACCAGCAGGGCAGCCCAGAGGGCGAGGACGACCCATTTCGTCACCCGGCCACTGGGCAGGGAGGAAAGCTTTCTCACCATGCGGATTCCTCAGTGGTCAGTCGAGCGGTCAGTTGACGTGGGAGAGCTTGTCGGGATTGGCGACGGTGTAGATGCCGCACACCTGGTCACCGTCCGGAGTGAGGTCCAGGACGAGAACGGCGTAGGGGGAGCCGTCGGCGCACAGCAGGGCCGACGGGGCGCCGTTGACGCTGCGGTAGGCGATGTCGAGGCCCTTGCCGGAGCGGGGGACGAGACCGGCGATCAGGCGGACGACGTTGTCCCGGCCGTGGATCGGCCGCAGGCCGGCCCGGGCCTTGCCGCCGCCGTCGCTCCACAGGGTCACGTCCGGCGCCAGGATCGACAGGAGGGCGTCCAGGTCACCGCCGAGCGCGGCGGCGAGGAACCGTTCGGTCACCTGCTGCCGGACGTGCGGCTCGGGCTCGTAGCGGGGGCGCCGGGCGTGGACGTGCTCGCGGGCGCGATGGGCGAGCTGGCGGATCGCCGAGGGGCTGCGGCCGAGGATCTCCGCGATCTCGGTGTGGGCGTATCCGAACACCTCGTGCAGGACGAACACCCCGCGTTCCAGCGGGGTGAGGGTCTCCAGGACCACCAGCAGCGCCATCGACACCGACTCGGCGCGCACCGCCGCGTCGGCGGCGTCATCGGGGGCCGGGGTGTCGGTGAGGGGGCCGACGAGCGGTTCGGGCAGCCACGGGCCGACGTAGGTCTCACGGCGGCGGCTGACGGTGGCCTGGTGGGCGAGGGCCCGGTTGACCGCGATCCGCACCAGGTAGGCGCGCGGGTTGTCGATCCGCTCGACGCTCGGCGCCTGATGCCTGGTCGTCCACGACAGCCAGGTCTCCTGGAGCACGTCCTCGGTGTCGGCGACGGTGCCGCGCATGTTGTAGACGATGGAGAACAGCAGCTCACGGTGGTCGTGGAACACCTGTGTGGTGGTGTTCGCCGATGGGTCTGGCGGGGTGTCGGACATCGCGGGGCCTCTCGTCACTGATGCGTTCGCAACTGAGAGCGCCCCGGGCATCGAGGTGTGACATCCGCACCCCCGAATGTGGTCTACGTCACTCTAAGGGCTCGCGCGGCACCTCACGCCGTCGCCGCCGGTGGGGCCAACTGGCGGGCCAGCCACGTCGGTACGCCCCCCAGGAGGCGGAACAGGCGGCGGGCCTCCTCCCGCAGGCGTGACGCCTCGGGTTCCACCTCCGCGTCCGCCAGGGACGCCAGTGCCGGGGCCGTGCCGACCAGGTAGCCCAACTCCTCGCGGATACGGAGGGATTCGGCGAAGCCGTGCCGGGCCTCGGTCAACTCGCCGTCGCGCAGGGCGAGTCCGGCGAGGTGACGCCAGGTGAAGGAGAGGAGCAGGGCGTCGGAGTGCGCGGCGGCACCCGTGTGGGCGCGGCGGTACGCGGCGCGGGCCGCCTGCGGGGAGTCGGCCAGGTTCTCCGCGAGCAGGCCCCGCCGGAAGTCGAGCAGCGCCCGCCCAGGCGCCCCCGGAGCGATCAGCGCCGCCGCCCGTCCCAGCGCGGCGCGCGCCTCGTCGGCCCGGTCGCGCACCCCGTGCAGTGTGGCGGCGTAGGCCAGTTGGCCGCGCTCGCAGGCCGCGGCGCCCCGTTCCTCGTCGGTGTGGGCCAGCGCCTCCGCCGTACGCAGCGCGTCCTCGGCCTCCTCCCAGCCCCGCTCGGTGTACAGGCACCGTTCGACGAGCAGCGCGGTCCGCTGCACCGCGGCCGCCGCCGTGACCGGTTGGAGCAGGGCCGCCGCGTCGGCCCAGCAGGCCCGCGAGCGCAACCGCCATACCGCGGTCTGGAGGGGATCGTCACCTGCGGTCGTTCCGGTACCAGACACGGCAGGATGCGCCACATTGCCCTCCCGAGCACGCCATCGAGCTTTGAGTGGTGGCGGCATCTCAACACGGATCGACCAGCCCGGCCAAGAGGGTGGGTGAAGGATTTCACAAAGTCGTGGGACTCATCGGCGCCGGAGGTTTCAGCTCATGCGCAGGGCCAGGAAGAAATCCAGCTTGTCCTCGAGCCGCGACAGGTCCCGACCCGTCAACTGCTCGATGCGTCCCACCCGGTAGCGCAGCGTGTTGACGTGCAGGTGGAGACGGGAGGCGCAGCGCGTCCAGGAGCCGTCGCAGTCGAGGAACGCCTCCAGGGTCGGGATCAGCTCGGCGCGGTGGCGGCGGTCGTACTCGCGCAGCGGGTCCAGGAGCCGGGCCGTGAAGGCGCGGCGGACGTCGTCCGGGACGAACGGGAGCAGCAGCACGTGCGACGCCAGTTCGTGGTGGCCGGCCGCGCACACCCGGCCGGAGCGCGCCGCGGCGACCCGCCGCGCGTGCCGTGCCTCCTCCAGCGCTCCGCGCAGCCCCTCCGCGGAGTGCACGGCCGCGCTGATGCCGAGCGTGAGCCGGCCGTCGTCGTCCAGCCCGGCCGTCAGCGGGTCCCGTACGGCCTCCAGGAGCGCGTCGGCGAGGATGCCCGTCCCGGAACCGTCGTGCTCGGTGGACACGGCGGGCAGGGGGACGAGCGCGATCGCCTCGTCGCCGGTGTGGGCCACGGCGATGCGGTCGGAGGGCTCGGGGCCGGTGGCGAGCGGATCGACGAGGATCTCCTCCAGGAGGGACTGGGCGACCGGTCCGCCCTCGAGCCCCGCGGCGTCCCCGTCGTCCCACTCCACGCGGGCCACGACCACCTGCCAGTGCGGGGCGGATCCGAGGCCGGGCAGCAGGACGGGAGCGGCGACCCGCAGGCGCGCGGCGATCTCGGCGGGCGCGGCGCCCGTCTGCACCAGCTCCAGGACCTCCTGGGCGAGCCGCCGCCGGACCGTGCGGGCCGCGTCCCGGCGGTCGCGTTCGACCGCGATCAGCTGGGTGACGCCCTGGAGGAGGTCCAGACGCTCATCGGGCCAGTCACCGGCGTCCGCCTCGACGGCCAGCAGCCAGTCCGACAGCACCGTCTCGCGCACGTCCCGGGCGGCCTGCGGGGAGCGGCCGCTGCTGCGGATCGGGAAGAGGCTGTACGTCGTCGGGCCCAGCGTCAGCCGGTGCGGTCCGCGCCGGCCCGTGCGGGTGGCGGACAGGTGCTCGGCGGCGAGCCGGGCGCACACGTCGGCGGGCAGGGCGGCCCCCGCCTCCTTGGGCCCCGCGATGAGGCGGCCCGCGGGCGAGAGAACCCAGGCGCGCAGGTCCAGGTCGGAGCCGAGCAGGTCCAGGACGACGTCGGGGCCGCCGCCCGCCGGGCCCGAGGTCATCATCCGCCGGTGCCGGTCCACGACGGCCGCGAGGTCACCGGCGCGCTCGCCGGACACCTGGCGTACGACGTGCTCGGTGATCGTCGCGAACGCCACCGACTCGTGCACCGCGAACAGCGGCAGCCGGTGCCGGGCGCAGGCCACGACCAGGTCCTCCGGCACGTCACCGAGCTCCGCCTCGCCGGCGGCCAGCGCGGTGACGCCGGCCTGCACCAGGAGCCGTACGAAGGACTCGGAGTCCGCGTCGTCCCTGCGCCAGGCCAGACCGGTCAGGACCAGTTCCCCGCCCGAGAGGTAGCGGCTGGGGTCTCTGAGGTCGGTGGTCATCACACCCCGCACGGTGCGGTCCAGCTCGTCCTCGCCACCGAGCAGCCGCAGGCCCAGCGCATCGGTGTCCAGCAGTGCGCGCAGCCGCATTCTCGTCGCCGCCGTTCTGTGTCTCGAAATCTGCGTTGAAGCGTGAGGGCGCTGTTTCCGCGGGAAAACAGTGGGGTTACCGGTGACCTCCGTTCATACGAATCTACAAGATGCCCGCCCTGGCCAGCCAACTCCTTCATGGTTTCCGTGACTGACCCGGTCGGAGCACCACGCTGTGTACTGACCTCACTCCACGTGAACAGTGCATGAAGCGAGCCGGCCCCGCCGCACCCGATCTGGCTCGATCCGTACGACTACGAGTACGACCACGAGACGAAGAAGAGAGCCGGTCATGGACTTCCTTCGCCCCGCCAGCTGGGAGGAAGCGCTCGCCGCCAAGGCAGCGCATCCCACCGCTGTGCCGATCGCGGGTGGCACCGACGTGATGGTCGAGATCAACTTCGACCACCGGCGGCCCGAGTACCTCCTCGACCTGAACCGCGTCGGTGACCTCTACGAGTGGGAGGTCGGCGAGGACAGCGTGCGGCTCGGAGCCTCCGTCCCGTACACGCGGATCATGGAGAACCTGCGCACCGAACTGCCCGGCCTGGCCATCGCCTCCCACACCGTGGCCTCCCCGCAGATCCGCAACCGCGGCGGCGTCGGCGGCAACCTCGGCACCGCCTCCCCGGCCGGCGACGCCCACCCCGCCCTCCTCGCGGCGGGCGCCGAGGTCGAGGCGGAGTCCGTACGGGGCTCGCGGCGCATCCCGATCGACGCGTTCTACACCGGCGTGAAGCGCAACGCGCTGGCGCCCGACGAGCTGATCCGCGCCGTTCACATCAAGAAGGCCGACGGCCCGCAACAGTTCTCGAAGGTGGGTACCCGCAACGCCATGGTCATCGCCGTGTGCGCCTTCGGTCTCGCCCTGCACCCCGAGACCCGCACGGTCCGCACCGGCATCGGCTCGGCCGCGCCCACCCCCGTGCGGGCGAAGGCCGCCGAGGAGTTCCTGAACGCCGCCCTCGACGAGGGCGGCTTCTGGAACAACGGACGGATCATCACCCCGTCGGTCGCCAAGCAGTTCGCGGACCTGTGCTCCGCCGCCTGCAACCCCATCGACGACGTCCGGGGCACCGCGAACTACCGCCGCCACGCGGTCGGGGTCATGGCCCGCCGCACGCTGACCTGGACCTGGGAGTCGTACCGCGGCGCCCGCCGCCTCTCGGAGGGAGCTGCGTAATGCGCGTCAACTTCACGGTCAACGGACGCCCCCAGGAGGCCGACGACGTCTGGGAGGGCGAGTCGCTGCTGTACGTGCTGCGGGAGCGGCTCGGGCTGCCGGGTTCGAAGAACGCCTGTGAGCAGGGCGAATGCGGGTCGTGCACGGTTCGGCTGGATGGCGTGCCGGTGTGTTCCTGCCTGGTGGCGGCGGGTCAGGTGGAGGGCAGGGACGTCATCACGGTCGAGGGCCTGGCCGACTACGCCAGACAGCGTGCCTGCGGTACGTCGGCAGCCCACGGCACCGACTCGCAGACCGGCGAGGGCACCGGCTCATCCGCGCGCGAAGCGCTCTCTCCCGTCCAGCAGGCGTTCATCGACGCCGGCGCCGTCCAGTGCGGCTTCTGCACGCCGGGGCTGCTCGTCGCCGCCGACGAGATGCTGGAACGCAACCCGAACCCGTCCGACGCGGACATCCGCGAGGCCCTCTCGGGGAACCTGTGCCGCTGCACCGGCTACGAGAAGATCATGGACGCGGTCCGCCTGGCGGCCGCCCGGCAGGGAGAGGCGGTCTGAGGATGCCGACGAACGGCGCTCCCACGAAGATCACCCAGGGGTCCCAAAGCAAGGGCGGCATCGGCGAGTCCACGCTCCGCCCGGACGGCACCCTCAAGGTCACCGGCGAGTTCGCGTACTCCTCCGACATGTGGCACGAGGACATGCTCTGGGGCCAGATCCTGCGCTCCCCGGTCGCCCACGCCGAGATCGTCTCCATCGACACCGGCGAGGCCCTGGCCACGCCCGGCGTGTACGCCGTCCTGACGTACGACGACCTGCCGACCGAGGTGAAGAACTACGGACTGGAGATCCAGGACACCCCTGTCCTCGCCCACGGCAAGGTCCGCCACCACGGCGAGCCGGTGGCCGTCGTCGCCGCCGACCACCCGGAGACCGCGCGCCGCGCCGCCGCGAAGATCAAGGTGGAGTACCGCGAACTCCCGGTCATCACCGACGAGGCCTCCGCGACCGCCCCCGACGCGATCCTCGTCCACGAGCACCGCACCGACCACCACATCGGCCACGTCCCGCACCCGAACATCGTCCACCGCCAGCCGATCGTCCGCGGCGACGTGGCCGCGGCCCGGGAGCGCGCGGACGTGATCGTCGAGGGCGAGTACACCTTCGGCATGCAGGACCAGGCCTTCCTCGGCCCCGAGTCCGGCCTCGCCGTGCCCGAGGAGGACGGCGGCGTCCACCTCTACATCGCCACCCAGTGGCTGCACAGCGACCTGCGGCAGATCGCCCCCGTGCTCGGTCTCCCACCGGAGAAGGTGCGCATGACGCTGGCCGGCGTCGGCGGCGCCTTCGGCGGCCGCGAGGACCTGTCGATGCAGATCCACGCCTGCCTGCTCGCCCTGCGCACCGGCAAGCCCGTCAAGATCGTCTACAACCGCTTCGAGTCCTTCTTCGGCCACGTCCACCGCCACCCCGCGAAGCTGTACTACGAGCACGGCGCGACCCGCGACGGCAAGCTCACCCACGTCAAGTGCCGGATCGTCCTGGACGGCGGTGCGTACGCCTCCGCCAGCCCGGCCGTGGTCGGCAACGCCTCCTCGCTCGGCGTCGGCCCGTACGTCGTCGACGACGTCGACATCGAGGCCATCGCCCTCTACACCAACAACCCGCCCTGCGGCGCCATGCGCGGCTTCGGCGCGGTCCAGGCGTGCTTCGCGTACGAGGCGCAGATGGACAAGGTGGCGAAGGAACTCGGCATGGACCCGGTGGAGTTCCGGCAGCTCAACGCCATGGAACAGGGCACCCTCATGCCGACCGGGCAGCCGGTCGACTCCCCCGCGCCGGTCGCCGAACTCCTGCGCCGTGTCAAGGCGATGCCGATGCCGCCGGAGCGCCAGTGGGAGAGCAGCGAGGGCGCGGACGTACGGCAGTTGCCCGGCGGTCTGTCCAACACCACGCACGGCGAGGGCGTCGTACGCGGAGTGGGCTACGCGGTCGGCATCAAGAACGTCGGCTTCTCCGAGGGCTTCGACGACTACTCCACCGCGCGCGTGCGCCTGGAGGTCGTCGCCGGTGAGCCGGCCGCCACCGTGCACACGGCCATGGCGGAGGTCGGCCAGGGCGGTGTCACCGTCCACGCGCAGATCGCCCGGACGGAGCTGGGCGTCGCCCAGGTGACGATCCATCCGGCCAACACGGAGGTGGGCAGCGCGGGTTCGACGTCCGCGTCCCGGCAGACGTACGTGACCGGCGGCGCCGTGAAGAACGCCTGCGAGCTGGTGCGGGAGAAGGTGCTGGAGCTCGGGCGCCGCGCATTCGGCTCGTACCACCCGGCCTGGGCGACGGCGGAGCTGCTGCTCGAGGGCGGCAAGGTCGTCACCGACGGCGGGGAGGTGCTCGCCGACCTCGTGGACGTCCTCGGCGACGAGGCCGTGGAGGTCGAGGAGGAGTGGCGGCACCGGCCGACCGAGCCCTTCGACCTGCGCACCGGCCAGGGCAACGGCCACGTCCAGTACTCCTTCGCCGCGCACCGGGCCGTCGTCGAGGTCGACACCGAGCTGGGGCTGGTCAAGGTCGTCGAGCTGGCCTGCGCCCAGGACGTCGGCAAGGCCCTCAACCCGCTGTCCGTGCTCGGCCAGATCCAGGGCGGGACCACACAGGGCCTGGGCGTGGCGGTCATGGAGGAGATCGTCGTCGACCCGAAGACCGCGAAGGTGAAGAACCCGTCCTTCACGGACTACCTCATCCCCACCATCCTCGACACCCCCACCATCCCCGTCGACGTTCTCGAACTCGCCGACACCCACGCCCCCTACGGCCTCCGCGGCATCGGCGAGGCCCCCACCCTGTCGTCGACTCCGGCAGTCCTGTCAGCCATCCGCAACGCGACGGGCCTGGAGCTGAACAGAACACCGGTCAGGCCCGAGCACCTCACGGACACGGCGCAGCACTGAACAGCGCTGCCGCTGCCGTGGCGGGCGCCTCACATCGCCGCTGCCGTTGCGCCGCTGCCGTTCCGGGCATCTCACAACGCCACTGCCGTTGCGGGCAGTCGTGCCGCAGGGCGGCACGGGTGGGCGCAACGGCACCCCCGACGCCGGGCAACCTCGCACCCGACGGCCGCACCGGCGCCGACAGCAGCACAACACACGTTCGCCTCGGGCCGTCCCCCGGGTCGTACACATCCCAACCCCCTGTGAAACTTGGGAGACGACCCCATGCCCCACCCGTCACTCCGACCCAGCACCACAGCCGAGGACGCGGCCAACCGCACCGCCACCCGCGCCCCGTCCGGCAGGACCGCGCTCGACCGCTACTTCCACATATCCCAAAGAGGATCCACCGTCGCGCGCGAAGTGCGCGGCGGCGTCACCACCTTCATGGCGATGGCGTACATCCTCCTCCTCAACCCGCTCATCCTGTCCGGCAAGGACGCCGCGGGCGACACCCTGTCCCAGAAGGCCCTGATCACCGCGACCGCGTTCGCCGCGGCCCTCACCACCCTGCTGATGGGCTTCCTCGGCAAGGCGCCCCTCGCCCTCGCCGCCGGCCTCTCCGTCTCGGGCGTACTGTCCTCCCAGGTCGCCCCGCAGATGACCTGGCCGCAGGCGATGGGCATGTGTGTGATCTACGGGGTGGTCATCATGCTGCTCGTCGTCACCGGCCTACGCGAGATGATCATGAACGCGATGCCGCTCGCGCTCAAGCACGCCATCACCATGGGCATCGGCCTGTTCGTCGCCCTGATCGGCTTCTACAAGGCCGGCTTCGTGCACCAGGGCAAGGCGACCCCGGTCACCCTCGGCCCGGCCGGCGAGCTGGCCGGCTGGCCGGTGCTGCTCTTCGCCGCCACCCTCCTCGCCGTCTTCGTGCTCCAGGCACGGGGCGTGCCCGGCGCGATCCTGATCGGCATCGTCGGCGGCACCGTACTGGCCGTCGTTCTCAACGCACTTGGCTTCATCGACCCGAAGCAGTGGGCGAGCGGCGCTCCCGAACTGCACGGCAGCGCGGTGTCGATGCCGGACTTCTCGCTGTTCGGGCACGTCGAGTTCGGCGGCTGGGGCGAGGTCGGCGCGATGATGGTCGGCATGATCGTGTTCACGCTGGTGCTGGCCGGGTTCTTCGACGCGATGGCCACCATCATCGGCGTCGGCACCGAGGCGGGACTCGCCGACGACAAGGGCCGGATGCCGGGCCTGTCCAAGGCGCTGTTCATCGACGGCGCGGGCGGCGCGATCGGCGGCGTCTCCGGTGCCTCCGGCCAGACGGTGTTCGTCGAGTCGGCGACGGGTGTGGGCGAGGGAGCCCGGACGGGCCTCTCCTCCGTCGTCACCGGGCTCTTCTTCGCGGCCTGTCTGTTCTTCACCCCGCTGACGGCGATCGTGCCGGGCGAGGTCGCCGCCGCGGCGCTGGTGGTGATCGGCGCGATGATGATGATGAACGCGCGGCACGTGGACTGGGCCGACCGGGCCACCGCGATCCCCGTCTTCCTGACGGTCGTGATCATGCCGTTCACGTACTCGATCACGGCGGGCGTCGCGGCGGGCGTCGTCTCGTACGTCGCGATCAAGGCCGGCCAGGGCCGGGCGCGGGAGATCGGGGCGTTCATGTGGGCCCTCACAGGCATCTTCCTGGTCTATTTCGCCCTCAGTCCCATTGAGGGCTGGCTGGGCGTGCACTAGCCCCCTCCGAACCGCCTTCCACACAACCGTCGTCAAGGAGACCGAGAGATGCTGGACATCGCCGAAGAACTGCACCGGTGGGTCGAGCAGGGCCGTGACTTCGCCGTCGCCACCGTGGTGGCCGTCGGCGGCAGCGCGCCCCGCAGGCCCGGCGCCGCCCTCGCGGTGGACGCCGACGGCACGGCGATCGGCTCGGTCTCCGGCGGGTGCGTGGAGGGCGCGGTCTACGACCTGTGCCAACAGGCTCTGGAGGACGGGGAGTCGGTCGTCGAGCGGTTCGGCTACAGCGACGACGACGCCTTCGCCGTCGGCCTGACGTGCGGCGGCGTCATCGACGTCCTGGTCACCCCGGTGCGGGTCTGCGACCCGGTCCGCCCGGTGGTCGCCGCCGCGCTGGCCGCCGCGGCGCGCGGTGGGACGGCGGCGGTGGCGCGGATCGTGGCGGGCCCGGCGGACCTCACCGGGCGCGCGTTGCTCGTCCGCTCCGACGGCTCCTACGACGGCGGCTTCGGCGCCCACCCCGAACTGGACCGCACGGTCGCCGCCGAGGCCGGCGCCTTCCTGGACGCCGGCCGCACCGGCACCCTGGAGATCGGTGAGCAGGGCTCACGCTGCGGAGCCCCGCTCACGGTGCTGGTCGAGTCCTCCGTGCCCCCGCCCCGGATGATCGTCTTCGGTGCGATCGACTTCGCGTCGGCGCTGGTCCGCGTCGGCAAGTTCCTCAACTACCGCGTGACGGTGTGCGACGCCCGCCCGGTGTTCGCGACGAAGGCCCGCTTCCCGGAGGCCGACGAGATCGTCGTGGAGTGGCCGCACCGGTACCTGGAGCACACGGAGGTGGACGCGCGGACCGTCCTGTGCGTCCTCACCCACGACGCCAAGTTCGACGTACCGCTGCTGAAGCTCGCGCTGCGGCTGCCGGTGGCGTACGTCGGCGCGATGGGCTCCCGGCGCACCCACCTCGACCGCAACGAGAGGCTCCGCGAAGTCGGTGTCACCGAGCTGGAGTTGGCCCGCCTGCGCTCCCCCATCGGCCTCGACCTCGGCGCCCGCACCCCGGAGGAGACGGCCCTGTCGATCGCGTCGGAGATCGTCGCCGACCGGCGGGGCGGCAGCGGCGTCTCCCTGACCGGCGCGCACACCCCGATCCACCACGACACGGAGCCGGGGCCGGTGGGCCGGATCGGGTCGGTGGCCTGAACGTCGGGGCCGCGTGGTCGCCCCCGGGGCACGGGAGCACCACCGCGAGGTCAGCACAACAACGCCCCCGATTGCCTGGGCAACAGCGGCGGCCCGTCCCGCGCCCGGCCCGGAGGCCGCCCGCGCCGACTTCCCGCCCAAACTGACGGCCCGCCCCAGCCCCCACACTCGGCCTCACCCCGATACCCCCGGCGACCCCCGCCCCGCCCTCCCGGCAAAGCCGACCGACCACCTGGCCGGGCGTGGCCGGACAGCCGCGCCAACGCCGGTCCACCGCTCAACGGGCCCCGGTGAAGTGCTCCCCCACCAGCGCCCGTACCGCGTCCAGCTCTCCCGCGGCCAGCGCCTCCAGCAGTGCCAGGTGTTCCGCCGCGTCCGCCACCAGGTCCGCGCGCCCCCGGGCGATCGGGCCGCCCGCGAGGGGCCACTGGGCCCGGCGGTGCAGGTCCTCCGCGATCCGCACCAGCTGTTCGTTGCCCGAGAGGTCCAGCAGCGCGCGGTGGAAGGCCCGGTCGGACTCCGCGTAGGTGGCCCGGCACCCGGTGGACGCCGCGCGGACGGTCGCCTCGGCGAGGGGGCGCAGTTCGGCCCAGCGCTCGGCCGGCACCGTCCGCGCCAGCCGCAGCATCACCGGCACCTCGATCAGCGCCCGCACCTCCGCCAGCTCCGCCAGCTCCCGCGTCCCGCGCTCGACCACCCGGAAGCCCCGGTTGGGGACGACCTCGACGGCGCCCTCCAGCGCGAGCTGCTGCATCGCCTCGCGCACGGGTGTGGCGGAGACGCCGAACCGCTCGCCCAGCACCGGCGCCGAGTACACCTCGCCCGGCTTGAGCTCCCCTCCGACCAGCGCGGAACGCAGCGCGTCGAGGATCTGGCCACGCACGGAGGAACGCTGCACCACGGGGGGACGGGGGCGCGACAGGGGCGGCTCGCTGTGCGTGTGCTCGCCCCGGACGGCACCCTCCGCGGCCCGGCGCCCGCCCTCCATGTCCGCCGCCGTCGCCTGCGCAGGCACCCGGACGGCCCCCGTCCCGCCCGCGCGCGGTGCGCCCGCCGTGCCCGCTCCCGCGCCGGCGGGGCCCTGCGCACCCTGCTTCACGGGTCCTCCTGACGGGGTTGTCAGCACTTGGGGTCATTACGAGCGGTTGTTACTCACCCGTCAAGCACCTTAGGCGTATCGAGCGCCAGTTCAAATCCCACAGTCAACAGGTAAGGTATGCCTTACCTTTCATTGCCGCACCGTCGCCCGAGAATCGGTGGTCCCGCATGCCTCTGCCCGGCTCGCCCCTCGCGGACGCGTACGCCCGCCTCACCAGCGCGTATCCCGGACTCACGGTCACCGAGCGGGGCCCGCGCGATCCCGCTCCGGCCGGCCCCGGCTGGGTGGACGCTGCCGAGCTCGCGCGGGGTGGAGCCGCCCTGGAGGCGTTCCTGGCCTGGGACGACGCCCAGGTGCTGCGCGACTACGGCCAGCAGGCCCGCCCCGACGTGATCGCGAGCTTCGGTCTGCACCGGTACGCCTGGCCGGCCTGCCTGCTGATCACCGTCCCCTGGTTCACGCACCGCCGGGTCCCCCGCTTCCCCGTGACGCACGTCTCGTACGACCGGAGCACTCCCGGCGAGATGCGCCTGGCCGTACGACCCACCGCGTTCGCCTGCCTGCCGGACGACCCGGCGGGCGTGCTGCCCGGTGCCCGGGTGGTCCCGGACGAGGAGGCGCTGCGGGACGAGGTGCGGGCCGCCGCGGCGGAGCACCTGGAGCCGGTGCTCGCCGGGTTCGGGCCCCGGATGCGGCGGCGCGGCCGGGCGCTCTGGGGCATGGCCACCGACGAGGTCGTGGAGGGGCTCTGGTACGTCGCCCACCTCCTCGGCGAGGAGGCGCGGGCCCAGCGCGAACTGGAGCTGCTGCTGCCGGGTGCGACCAAGCCGTACGTCGGCTCGGCGGCCTTCCGCGAGCTGACCGGACCGGACGGCGAGTCGCTGCCCACCCGGGACCGGGCCAGCTGCTGCATGTTCTACACGGTGCGACCCGAGGACACCTGCGCCACCTGCCCGCGCACCTGTGACACGGAGAGGGTCACCAGACTGCTGGCCGCCGCGAGTTGAGGACCCCGCGGGAAGAATCACCCGGACGGCCCCATAGGATCACCCGCGAGTGGGACACCCCGTCGAGTTACAGGCGATTCACAACTTCCTCACCTGCCACGGGAACTTTCCGTGGAACCACCCGTACAGGTAGTCTTACTCGAACTCAGCTCCCGCCCCTCAAGCGGCAGTTCGAGCAGAACGTCGCCCTGGGGCATTCCCTTGCACTTCCTTGGCGGCCTCTTGCCCCGAAAACCCATGAGGGCCGACGGGATTGGGCCACTATGGCGGGCGTTACGCCCTATCCCAATGCAAGGGACCCCAGATGAGACTGACCGACATATCGCTGAACTGGCTGCTTCCCGGCGCCGTACTGCTCCTGGGCATGCTGGCGGCGGTAGCGGTGCTCGCGCGCGGCAAGCGCACCACGGGGAAGGACACGAGCGCGGACGACTCGTGGGAGCGCAGCGAGGAGCGCCGCAGGCGCAAGGAAGCCATCTACGGCACGGCCTCCTACGTCCTCCTCTTCTGCTGTGCCGCGGTCGCGGCCGCGCTCTCCTTCCACGGCCTGGTCGGCTTCGGCGAGCAGAACCTCGGCCTCACCGGCGGCTGGCAGTACCTGGTGCCGTTCGGCCTGGACGGCGCGGCGATGTTCTGCTCCGTACTCGCCGTGCGCGAGGCCAGCCACGGTGACGCGGCGCTCGGCTCCCGGATACTGGTGTGGACGTTCGCGTTCGCCGCTGCCTGGTTCAACTGGGTGCACGCGCCCCGTGGCGCCGGCCACGCCGGTGCCCCGCACTTCTTCGCCGGCATGTCGCTCTCCGCGGCCGTGCTCTTCGACCGCGCGCTGAAGCAGACCCGCCGGGCCGCCCTGCGCGAGCAGGGTCTGGTGCCCAGGCCGCTGCCGCAGATCCGCATCGTCCGCTGGCTGCGGGCGCCGCGCGAGACGTACGGCGCCTGGTCGCTGATGCTCCTGGAGGGCGTCCGCAGCCTCGACGAGGCGGTCGAGGAGGTCCGCGAGGACAAGCGCCAGAAGGAGGAGACCCGGCAGCGGCGGCGCGGCCAGCAGCGGGTCGAGCGCGCACAGCTCAAGGCCATCAGCCGGGGCCACCGCGGCTTCGCCGGCCGTGGCGGCGGACGCCAGGTCGAGGCCGCCGCGCTGGAGCGTGCCTCCGCCCCGGTCTCCGCGGAGCCTGCCATATCCGGCGCGGAGGAACTGCCCGTACGCACCCGACCCTCGTTGCAGCCCGTCCGCCACAGCACTGACGCGCGTTCCGTCGACCTCACCGCGGAGGACGACACCATGGCCCTGCCGCGGCTCGACTCCCTCGAGCGCAAGCTCAAGGACCTGGAGCAGCAGTTCGGCTGACCGAGCGAACGAGCACATCGGGAAGGGGCGTGACCCGCGGGGTCACGCCCCTTCCCGTTCCGGGTGATGCCTCACGCCGCCTCGGCGTCCAGGTCGAACCACACCGCCTTGCCCACGCCGTGCGCGCGTACACCCCACGCGTCGGCGAGGGAGTCGACCAGGACCAGGCCCCTGCCGTTCGTGCCGTCGTCGGCGACCGGCGCGCTCACCCGGGGTCTGCGGCCCACGAAGTCCCGCACCTCCACATGGAGGCCACGCGGTCCGACGGTGGCCGTCAGGACCGCGGCGTGGTCGGTGTGGACGAGCGCGTTGGTGACGAGCTCGCTGGTGAGCAGTTCCGCAATGTCGGACCGCCCGGGCTTCCCCCACTGCCGCAGCAGCTCGCGCAGCGCCCGGCGTGCCTCGGGCACCGCCCGCAGGTCCGCCCGCCCCAGCTCGCGCCTGAGCTGGGGCGACTGTGCCTGATCCCCGGCGCCCTCGGTGTCGTCCTCTGTCGTCTCTTTCCTCGCCGAGGTGTTCGCGATCGCCATGGAACCGCTGCCCCGTACCTGCCTCTTCATGACCCCCGCCCGCGTGCCGATGTCGGTTCCCCTCCTGGTCGAACACGTTCACGGGGATCCATGCCCGATGGGCACGCGGCCAGTCATGTCCAATCGTTAACGACCAGGTGTTCGGCCATTCCGGCGACGTTCTCCGCAGGTGCGGCAGGCATCCGGACGGGTCCCCGGACAGGTGGGCCCTTTCTGCACACCGCCGTCCGGCCACCGACGCGAGAGCCGCCGCACGGTACGGGCCACGGGTGCCGCTGAACCTTTCCGTGCGGCGTGTGCCGGGTGGTTCCGACCGGAGGGCCGGGATCTGGACGTACCCCACCCGCACGACGTCCCCGGCACGACGGCCGGGGTGCACGACCGCGAGGGCCCGCCGCCTCGCTGCGACGGGCCTCGCGCGCCCCGCGAAGTTGGCCGGAATCCGTTCGTCCCCGCCGACGGAGGGTTACGACGGGCTTTCAAGGCCCTTGGTGCCGATGTGGATGATCCGGTGACTGCGGCTCATGTCGACAACCAGCTTGGTCGTGGAGCCGTCGCCCCAGGTCAGGCTGATGCCCGCCTCGGTGTGGTCGGCGGTGCCGTTGTCGGTGACCTTCCACTGGACGGGCACGTTCTGGGCGTGCAGAACGCCGTCGACGCCGTTCTTCGCCTCCCAGGCCGTCAGCTCCTTGAGGTAGGCGGCGTTGACGTAGTACGTGCGCAGCTCCGTCGCCAGCCTGCCGCCGTGGTCCGGGTCGCTCTTGGCGTCGATGTAGGCGCCGTAGAAGTCGGCGATGCGGGTGACCGAGTCGGACGGCTTGCCGGTCACCGAGCGCGGTGCGCCGGCGGACGCCTGGGCCGACAGTCCGACGCCGAGGGCCAGAGCGAGACCCGCGGCGAGAGCGGCACGGCGCATGGCGTTCTTGCTGTACATGGGTGGTGTTCCCCGTTTCTGCCGGTCTGGTGCTGCTTCTGCTGGGTGTGGCGGTCGGACGGGTGCGGAGCCGCCGCCCTCTCGACCCCCGTGGCGGGAGGGCGGCGGTCCGGCTCTCGTGTGCCGCCGGTCAGTGGAGCTTGTTGACGGCGGTGGTGGTCGTCTTCTTGAACGCCTTCACCGGAGCGTCGGCGAAGTCGCCCATCTGGCCCCAGTCGACGACCGTCACGGTCGTGCCGTCCCGGCCGACCGCGAGGAGACGGATGTCGGTCGCGCCCCAGGAGGTCTCGGTGTGCAGGCCGTAGACATGGGCGCCCTCCTCGACGGGCAGCGTGCCGTAGTCCTTGAGCGTGACCTCGATCTCCGGGTCGGCCTCCTCGATCCTGGCCGGGCAGGACTTGATGTCCTGGTTCAGCCGCGAGAAGCGGCCCTTCGCCGCGCTGAGGCCCGACAGTTCGACGCTGACCTGACGGGCGCTCGTGTCGAGGTCGGTCCGGAACTCGCGGTACCAGGTGTCCTGGCCGCCGCCGAGCGCCATGCTCAGGCAGGTGTCCAGCTCCACCACCTCCGGTACGCCGGCCGTGACCGGCCCGGCCGTCCAGGACGAGGTGGCGTGCGGCGGGAGGTCCTTGGCCGAGAGGAATCCGGGCGCCTGTGCGGCGGCCCCCGCCGGTGCGGCGAGCGCGGTGGCGACGACGAGACCGGCGGCGGCGAGTGCGGTGAGCGCGGCTGCTCGGATGCGCTTGGACATGGGTGTCCCCCGTGAGTGAGTGCGGTGAGTGTGTGGGTGTGGAAGGTCGCCGCGACGCCGGTGGGTCGGTCCGGCCCTGGTCGGTGCGACACCAGAAGCATCAGCCGTCACGGCCGCCGGGTGCAACGCTCCCCGCCCGATCCGCCGGCCTGGAACCATCCCAGCCCATCTGACGTGCAGGTATACGAGAGCCTGGGATGCGGGTCCCGGGCCGGGGGACACCGGGGGAACGGTGTCGACGGGACATGGGGGAATGGTGTCGGAGAGACACGGGGCTACGGTGTCGAGCGGGAACGACGTCGCGGAGTTCGCGGCGCTGCTGACGGAACTGAAGGCGCGCACGGACCGCAGCTACGGTTCCCTCGCACGCCGGCTCAACATGAACACCTCCACGCTGCACCGGTACTGCGCCGGAGAGGCCGTACCCCAGGACTTCGCCCCCGTCGAACGACTGGCCGTGTTCTGCGGGGCGTCGGCGGAGGAACGCCTGGAACTGCACCGACGGTGGCTGCTGGCGGTGGCGGCACGGCAACGGCCTCGGGGCGGGAACGAAGGTGCGGGACTTCCCGCCGCGCAAGCCCCGGACGGTCCGGCCGAGTCAGCCGAATCGGCCGACCTGGCGCAGCCAGGGGAGCCGGTGGAGCCGACAGAAGACATGGAACCGACGACCGGCCCTCGGCCCACGCTGGCCACGCCGGCCACGCGCCCTTGGTACCGCAGACGGAGGGTCGTCGTCAGTGCGGCGGTCGCCTGCGCGTTACTCGCCACGCTGGGCACCCTGTCCGCCCTGCCGTCAGACCGCCGCCCCTCCGCGTCCGACACCGCGCGGCCGCCCGGCGCGTCCGGCACGCCGCACACGCCCACGGCGTCGAAGGGCCACCGCTCGACCGATCCGAGCCCGAGTCCGTCTCCCTCCCCCTCCGCGTCCCCGAGCACCACCCCCACGGCCGGCGACCGGAAGAAGCCCCCCGCCTCACCCACCCCCAGCTCCGGCCCCACCGCAGAAGCGAAGGCACCGGCGGCCGTTCCACTCGCGTGGGCCGTCGACTCCCAGGTGTGGCAGCTCGGGTGCGGCCACGACTACGTCATCGACAAGCCGCCCGCCGAGGTCCCGCCGCCCCCCGCCGCGCAGGACGCCGGTACCTGGGCGGCCACGCAGGGCGCGGTGCACGGCCGGGACACGAACGTGCGGATCTCGGTGCAGGGGCGCAGCACGACGGCCGTCGTCCTGGAGGCGCTCCGGGTCCGGGTCGTCGGGCGCTCGGAGCCCGCGCCCGGCAACTCCTACGCCATGGATCATGGTTGCGGCGGCTCGATCAGCCCCCGCTACTTCGCCGTGAACCTGGACGCCGACCGCCCCATCGCCCACTCGGTGGCCGGCAGCGACGAGGGCACTCCGATCCCGGCGGTGCAACTGCCGTACCGCGTCTCCTCCGAGGACCCCGAGGTGCTGCTGGTCACCGCCCGGACGGAAGGCTGCGACTGCCGCTGGTACCTGGAGCTCGACTGGTCCTCCCAGGGCCGCACCGGCACCGTCCGCATCGACGACCACGGCCGCCCGTTCCGCACGAGCGGCATCAAGGGGCTGCCCCGCTACTGGTACGGCACGAACGACGCCGGTGAGCGCAACTGGATGGCCTACGACGGTTAGGGACGTGGCACGTTGCGCAGGTTGGAGCGGGCCATCTGGAGCATGCGGCCCACTCCCCCGTCGAGCACGATCTTCGACGCGGACAGGGCGAACCCGGTCACCATCTCCGCGCTGATCTTCGGGGGGATGGAGAGGGCGTTGGGGTCGGTGACGATGTCGACGAGGGCCGGACCCTTGTGCTTGAAGGCCTCCTTCAGGGCACCGGGGAGATCCTTGGGCTTCTCCACGCGCACCCCGTGGGCACCGCAGGCGCGGGCGACGGCGGCGAAGTCGGGGTTCTTGTTCGTGGTGCCGTAGGAGGGGAGTCCGGCGACCAGCATCTCCAACTCGACCATGCCGAGGGAGGAGTTGTTGAACAGGACGACCTTCACGGGCAGGTCGTACTGCACGAGGGTCAGGAAGTCGCCCATCAGCATGGAGAATCCGCCGTCGCCGGACATCGACACGACCTGCCGCTTCCGGTCGGTGAACTGCGCGCCGATCGCCATCGGCAGCGCGTTCGCCATCGAGCCGTGGGAGAAGGAGCCGATGATGCGGCGGCGCCCGTTGGGCGAGATGTAGCGGGCGGCCCAGACGTTGCACATGCCGGTGTCGACGGTGAACACGGCGTCGTCGTCGGCGAGTTCGTCGAGCACGGAGGCGACGTACTCCGGATGGATCGGGACGTGCTTGTCGACCTTGCGGGTGTAGGCCTTGACGACCCCCTCCAGCGCGTCCGCGTGCTTCTTCAGCATCTTGTCGAGGAAGCGCCGGTTCTTCTTCTCCCGCACCCTCGGGATGAGACAGCGCAGGGTCTCCCGCACATCGCCCCACACCGCGAGGTCCAACTTCGAACGCCGACCGAGGTGTTCGGGCCGTACGTCGACCTGGGCGATCTTGACGTCGTCGGGCAGGAACGCGTTGTACGGGAAGTCCGTGCCGAGCAGGATCAGCAGGTCGCACTCGTGGGTGGCCTCGTAGGCGGCGCCGTAGCCGAGGAGACCGCTCATCCCGACGTCGTACGGGTTGTCGTACTGGATCCATTCCTTCCCGCGCAGGGCGTGCCCCACCGGGGACTTGACCTTCCCGGCGAACTCCATGACCTCGGCGTGCGCGCCGGCCGTGCCGCTGCCGCAGAACAGGGTGACCTTGTCGGCCGCGTCGATCATCTCGACGAGACGGTCGATCTCGGCGTCGCCGGGGCGGACGGTGGGCCTGGCGGTGACGAGGGCGGTCTCGGCGGCCTGGGCGGGGGCGGGTTCCGCGGCGATGTCGCCGGGCAGGGAGACCACGCTGACGCCGGAGCGGCCGACCGCGTTCTGGATGGCGGTCTGGAGCAGCCGGGGCATCTGCTTGGGGCTGGAGATCAGCTCGCTGTAGTGGCTGCACTCGCGGAACAGTTGGTCGGGGTGGGTCTCCTGGAAGTAGCCGAGGCCGATCTCGCTGGACGGGATCTGCGAGGCGAGGGCGAGGACCGGCGCCATGGAGCGGTGGGCGTCGTAGAGGCCGTTGATGAGATGGAGGTTGCCGGGCCCGCAGGAGCCCGCGCAGGCGGTGAGCCTCCCGGTGATCTGGGCCTCGGCGCCGGCGGCGAAGGCGGCGGTCTCCTCGTGGCGGACGTGGACCCAGTCGATGGCGGCGTTGCGCCGGACGGCGTCCACCACCGGGTTGAGGCTGTCGCCGACCACGCCGTAGAGGCGTTTGACTCCGGCGCGGGCGAGGATGTCGACGAACTGTTCGGCGATGTTCTGTTTGGCCATGACGCTCTGCTGCCCCTTCGGTGTCCGGGGATCCCTGCGGGTCCATCAATTCACAGGGAACGCCGTCACGCCTCCCAAACGGCCGCGGCCGTACGGTCGTCCGCGTACCCCTTGACCCGTATACCGGCGTCGGCGAGGAACGTGACCAGGCCCGGTGCGGTGGGCCCCGACCACCGCCGGGTGAGGTGCGCGGACAGCTCCGGCTCGCCGCGCAGCGGGTCGGCCAGGCCGGCGGTGCACATCAGCAGGGTGTCGCCGGGTCGGGCGACGGAGGCGCGGAAGCGGAAGGGCTCGCGGGGCGGGCCGGGGTCCTCCTCGTACGGGCCGGGGGGTGTGGTGATGCCCAGGTCCATGGTGAGCCGGTCGCCCTCGGGGGTCTCGGCGGGCAGCGAACCGAAGCCGACGACGGGCTCGCCGGTGGCGTCGGTGACCCGGGGCTCTATGTCGTGCCATTCGCCGTCCCGGAGGCGGAACAGTCCGCCCTGCCCGACACCGAAGAAGACGCGTGTACGGCAGTCGGGGTCGACGGGCAGCAGGAGGCAGCGCAGGGTGGCCGCGTACTCCTCCGGTTCGACGCCCTGTTCGACGGCGCTGGCGCGGAGTTTGCCGAGGCTGCGGTCGGTCAGTCGGTGCAGCCCCGACTTGAGGTCGCCGCGCCGGCCGGCCCGGATGTCCTCGGCGAGCCGCGCGTGACTGCGGCCCACGGCCCGCCCGATCCACTGGCAGACCTCGGCGGCCGCCCGGTGCGCTCCGGCGGTGGCCCGCGCGCCGGTCGCCATCGCGACCAGGACCAGCGCGTGCTCACCGCTGCCGAACCGGGCGGTGAGCAGGGAGTCCCGGCGCGGCTCACCCCGGTACCGGGCGGAGTCCCCGCGCACGGAGACCGCCCGCAGCGTGCTGGCGCCGTACCGGGCACCGTCGAGCACGGTGTCCGGGACCAGGTCGTCCAGGTCGTCGGGGTCCGCGGGCGGCAGCGCGGTGGGCTCGGCGTCGTAGGTGGGCGGACCGGAGCCGACGTAGTCCCTGAAAGCCGGGGCCGGGACGGGGAGATCGAGCGCGGTGTCGGTGCGGGCACCGGCCGGCGGGGCGGGCGGCGGCGCTGTCGGGGTGCCGTCCGGGTCGGCGGCTCCCGGGGGGAACGCGGGGCGCTCGGGGATCGGGGGGACGTGGTCCGTGGCGTCGGCGGGAGCGGCTGCGGGGGGTGCCCCCATGGGCGTTCGATCACCGGTGCGGCCAGGGGCGGGGGCGCGCGGGCCCCTGTTCGACGCGCGGCCGTCGGGCGGATCGACCGCGGGCCGGGGCGGCGCATCGGCCGGCGTACGGCCGCTCGGCTGGGCGGGCGCGGAGACGGGAGGCGGCGGGTCGGTCGGCGCAGGGCCGCCCGGCTGAGCGGGCGCCGGGACGGAGGGCCGCGCATCCGTCGGCGCACGACCGCCCGGCTGACCGAGCCCGCGGGCGGACGGCGCATCCGCCGGCGCAAGGCCGCCCGGCTGAGCGGGCGCCGGGACGGAGGGCCGCGCATCCGTCGGCGCACGACCGCCCGGCTCAGCCGGCCCGGGGAGCGGGGGCGGCGCATCCGTCAGCGCACGGCCGTCGGGGGCGGCCGCGGTGAAGTCGTCGGGGGCGCCCGGGGTGAAGTCGTCGGGGGCGCCCGGGGTGACGTCGTGGGGTGTTCGCTCGTCGAAGCCCGGGGGGAGGGGGCCGGGTGGGAAGCTCGCGGGGCCCGGGGGTGGGTCGGGCGGGGGTTCCCAGGGGGCGCGTCGGCGCGGGGACGTTCCGGCGCTCGGAGCGGGGCCGGTCTCGGCGGTGGACCGGGACCGTGGCGGGGGGACCCGGGATTCCGGCGGTGGCGGTGGTTGCGAGGGCGGCGGTGGGGCGTCCGCGGCGGACCGGTCGTCGGGCGGGACCGTGTCGTCCGCGCCCCGCCGCTCGACGGCCAGCGTCCCCGCCGCGGAGGCGAATCGGTCGTCCAGCGAGTCGGCCCCGGCCGTGGGGCCCGTGTCCTCGACGGAGTCGTCGTACAGCTGCCCCCACCAGTCGTCCTCGTGACCGGTGGGCCTTCCCCCCTGCTGGCTCATGCCCCCAATTGTCCACCGCACGGGCCGGATGAAAACGGGGCATCGGGAAAATCCGGCGCGACTCGGCGCATCGAACGGTGATGCGAAGGGTGAGGGGAGGAGAGCCCTCCGGTGAGTCGGCCGGCGTGCACCGCTTTCCTGATAATCGGCTGTGACTGACGATCACGTGGTTCCGCCTGGGGCGATGCCTTGTCAGAGTGACCGGTGGTGCGGCGATGATGTGCCGAGGCGGCTCACGCCGTGGCCGGTTTCCGCCACGGACGGCGTCCGCGCGGTCGTTCGCCGGGGAAGGACGTCACAGCCGATGCAGGGAGTGACAGGTCTGTACGACACGCACGAGCCGGCCCACCGGGCCACGCCCGGTGGGCCAGCCGTGCCCGGCCTGGTCGAAGTGGTGACCGGCGCTGACGCGATCGCGCGGCGCTTCCGGCAACTCCGGCTCACGGCGAGCGAGGAGGTGTGCGCGTTGGTCGCGGAGGGTCCGGCCGTCCTGGCCGGGGTGCCGGAGGCGGGAGCGGCCGACTGCCGGGTCCGGCACCGGGTGGTGATCGAGCGGCCGGTACAGGAGCGGCCGCACGGCATCACGTCGCTGACCGGGGCGCCCGGGCGGGACGAGCAGGTGCGGGTCGTGGACAGGGTCCCCACGCCGTTGGTGATCGCCGACCGGGCGCTCGCGCTGGTGCCGCACGTCGGCGTCGGTACGGAGCCCGCCGCGCTCGTGGTGCACGCCGGTGGACTGCTGGAGCTGCTGTCGGCGCTGTTCGAGTCCGTGTGGCGGGAGGCACGGCCCTCGCGGTCCGCGACGGCCGACATGCGGGACCTCGAGGACCAGGCCCCCGACCCCACCGACCTGGACATCCTCTCCCTGCTCCTCGCCGGCCTCACCGACGCGAGCGTCGCCAAGCAGCTCGACCTGGGCCTGCGGACCGTACAGCGCCGGGTGAAGCGGCTGATGGAACTGGCCGGGGTGACGACACGGCTGCAACTGGGCTGGCACGCCTACGAGCGAGGGTGGGTGACGCGCGGGCGATAGCCGATGGCGCGCGGGCCACCGTGCCTGATCTGCGAGGTCTCCCGCCCTCGGGCAGGCTGAACAGATGGGAGTGTGGGAACTCCTGCTGGTCGGTCTGGTCATCCTGCTCGGCCTGTGCGGAGTGCTGGTGCCCGGCGTACCGGGCTCCTGGCTGGTGTGGTCCGCGGTCCTGTGGTGGGCGTTGAAGGATCCCCAGCCGGTCGCCTGGGGCGTCCTGGTGGGGGCCACCGTGGCCCTGCTCCTCTCCCAGGTGGCCCGCTGGGCCCTGCCGCCCCGACGGCTGCGCCCGGGCGACATCCCCCGGCGGACTGCGGTCTACGCCGGAACCGGCTCGTTCCTCGGCTTCTTCCTGATCCCCGTGCTGGGCGCGATCCCCGGCTTCCTGGGCGGCATCTACCTGGCCGAGCGGCTCCGCCTGGGCCGCCCCGGCGCGGCACGTGCGGCCCTGCGCACGGTGATGCGCTCGGGCGGCTGGAGCATTCTGGCGGAGCTGTTCACCTGCCAGCTGATCGCGGCGGCGTGGCTGGTGGCCGTGCTGTGGGGGTGAACGGGCCGCCCTCGCCCGGCCGGGGCATCGGCGTCTCCCCCGCCGCGCGCAGATGGTGCAGGGCGTACGTGCGCCAGGGGCGCCAGCTGTCGGGGGCGTCCACGTCCGGTGGCGCCGTGTCGGGGTCGCCGAGGGCACGGGCGCGGACGACGGCGACCGTGGCGGGGTCCAGGCCGGGCAGCGCGCGCAGTGCCGCTTGCGCCTCGTCCCGGTCGGCGCCCGCGTCCAGCCGTACGGTGCCGTCGGCGAGGGCGGCGGCGAGCGTGCCGAGGGTGCCGTGCGGCTCGGCCTCCGCGAGGGCGGCCGGCTCGGGGAAGGCATGGGTGAGGGTGCCGCAGGGGGCGTCGAGCATCTTGCCGTGGGCGTACACCAGCCGTGCGGCCTCTTCGGGCCCCACCAGCGCCCGTACGGCCGCTTCCTCCGGGTCGGCGGCGCCCGGTGACCGCAGCCCGGGCCGTGCGGCGACCAGCGGGGCGAGGTGCGGGTCGGCGCCGAGCCGCTCGTCGACGGCGTACGGGTCGGCGTCGAGGTCGAACAGCCGCCGCAGCCGCTGCACGGCGGTGCTGAGGTCCCGTGGATCGGTGAGGTGCAGCCGTGCGTCCAGCCAGCCGCCGGGGTGGGCGGCGAGCCCCTCCTTCGCGGCGCCCGGGCGCTCGTCGACGGCGACGATGCCGGTGCCGTACGGCAGTCGGAGCGTACGGCGGTAGGTGCGGTCCCCCGGTGCCCCGCTCACCTCCTCGACGCCGGTGACGGCCTCCCGCTGGAGCAGGTCGAAGACGGCTGCGGCGTGGTACGGGCCCCGGTGGGCGAGCCGCAGCGGTATCCCGGCGGTCGGCGTGGCCGCACGACGGGCCGCACGGCCGCTCCGGGGTGCGGCCGCCCGCAGCGCGCTGGGCGTCACGGCGTACACCGCCCGGATCGTGTCGTTGAACTGCCGCACGCTGCCGCACCCGGACGCGAAGGCGATCTCCGTGACCGGCAGGTCCGTCGTCTGCAGCAGGACCCGAGCGGCGTGCGCCCGCTGCGCCCGGGCGAGTGCGACGGGCCCGGCGCCCAGCTCCGCGGTGAGCTGCCGCTGCACCTGCCGGGCGCTGTACCCCAGCCGCACGGCGAGCCCGGCGACGCCCTCCCGGTCGACGACGCCGTCCCCGATGAGCCGCATGGCCCGTCCCACGACGTCGGCGCGCACGTTCCACTCCGCGGAGCCGGGCGCGGCGTCCGGACGGCACCGCCGGCAGGCCCGGAACCCCGAGCCCTGCGCGGCGGCGGCCGTCGCGAAGAACCGCACGTTGCACCGCTTCGGCGTCACCGCCGGGCAGCTGGGCCGGCAGTAGATCCCGGTCGTCACGACAGCGAAGAAGAACTCCCCGTCGAACCGGGCGTCCCGGCTCCGCACGGCTTCGTACCTGCTGTCCTCGTCCGTCATACGCTCCATTCTGGGCGAGGATCAGGGGCCGGGTCTGGCGGAAATCGGACACGACGTTCCCACCCGCCCCACCCGGCCCCGGCTCAGGGGCGCCCCTAGCGCCAGCGCCCCCGCTTCGCCTCCATCGCCGCCTTGCCCTCCGCCCCCTTCCGCTTCCAGTCCCGGCGGATCTCCGCCCGGACCCGGGCGTCCGTCTTGGCGACGATGCGCTGGTTCTCCCGCATCAGCTTGCGGTAGCTGTCCAGCCGTCGTTCGGGCAGTTCGCCGGTGTCGATGGCGGCGAGGACCGCGCAGCCGGGCTCGCTCTCGTGGGCGCAGTCGTGGAAGCGGCACCGGGCGGCCAGTTCCTCGATCTCCGCGAACACCTGGCCGACACCGGTCTCGGCGTCCCACAGTCCGACACCGCGCAGCCCGGGGGTGTCGATCAGCACGCCGCCGCCGGGCAGGGCGAGCAGGTTGCGGGTGGTGGTCGTGTGGCGTCCCTTGCCGTCGACGTCACGGGCGGCCTGTACGTCCATCACCTCCTCGCCGACCAGCGCGTTGGCGAGCGTCGACTTGCCCGCGCCGGACTGCCCGAGCAGCACGGACGTCCCGCCCGCGACCACGGCGGCCAGGACGTCGAGCCCCTCCCCGGCCTCCGCGCTGACGGGCAGCACGGCGACCCCGGGCGCGCTGGTCTCCACGTCCTGGACGAGATGGGCGAGGGTGACCGCGTCCGGGACCAGGTCGGCCTTGGTGAGCGCGACCACGGGCTGTGCCCCGGACTCCCAGGCGAGTGCCAGGAACCGTTCGATGCGGCCCAGGTCGAGTTCGACGGCGAGCGACACCGCGATGATCGCGTGGTCGACGTTGGCCGCGAGGATCTGCCCCTCGGACCGCTTGGAGGAGGTGGAGCGCACGAAGGCGGTACGGCGCGGCAGGTACGTCCGTACGTAGCGCGGGTTCCCGGAGGGTTCGAGGGCGACCCAGTCGCCGGTGCAGACGACCCGCAGCGGGTCGTGCGGGGTGACGAACGCGGTGTCGGCCCGCACGGTCCCGTCGGCGGTGACCACGTCGCACTGTCCGCGGTCGACCCGCACCACGCGCCCGGGCAGCAGCCCCTCGGCGTCGTGCGGGGTGAACGCGTCGGCCCAGTCCTGGTCCCAGCCGTACGCGGCCAACGCGGAGAAAGCAGGGGTGGAAGTCAAGGGTGACCCTTCACAAGGGCGGCCCCGGCGAGCGCGCTGTGGTGCGCGCGAAGGAGTGTGAGGTCAGCCGGTGGCCACGGAGGTGGACTTGATGAACTCCTGGATGCGGGCAGCGCCCATCTCAGTGACAGCCATCGGTCGACACCTCCTACTACTCACTTGTGCGGCGACCGCGGCGCGTGGCCGCGGTCGAAGACGTCGTAACTCTATCCGGACCCCACGGTGGTGGGTCAACGCATTTAAGCGCTTCTGCGATGCAACCTGTGGACCTCAAGAGGCCCCGCAGCCCCGCCCGTTCAGCGTGAAGTCCACCGGTACCGAGTTCGTGCCGTGCCACGACGCGAGGAAGCCGAGGGACAGCCGGACTCGACGGACAGGTCGATTCACCCGAACTGACACTTCATTGCGAACCGGACATCGGGCGACTACGCCGAAGCCCTGGCCGCGGGGGGGACTGCCTCACGCCTGGGCGAGAGGTGCGATCGGGGCGGTGGTGCCGAGCGCGGCGCTCTGCAGCGCGGTGATGCGCTCGATGACGAGCCCCAGCAGCACGGCCGCCGCGATCATGAGCGCCTCCGCCGCCACGAGGAGGGCCATCGACCCCGGGGCCACCCGGCCCCCCACCACGAGCACCACCGCGTGCGCGATCCAGGCGCCCCACCACAGGTTCACCAGTGTCGTGTCTCGTTTCTGCCCCCACGACGCGGAGCTCGCGCGCCCGATGTCGAGGACGAACTGGCGCGGGACAAAGAAGTTGACCACCGGTATGAACCACGCGCCGATCGTCCAGCCCCGACTCGGGACCGAGGCCTCGGGAGACAGCTCCTGGGCATTGCGCCGGGCCCGGGCGAGCCACACGAGGAACAGCACGATCGCAAGAGTCATCAGATAGAGGAAGATCATGGAGATGAAGCCCGACTGATGCAGGGACACATCCGTGTGGCGCAGGTAGTGGTCCCGGACTGCCGCCGCGCGGAACACGTCCGCCACGGCGGCCGCCGCTATCGCCGCCTGCGCGGAGCGGGCAAGGATCCAGGCCGCCCGCCCCGGGATCCCCCAGCAGCCAGTCGAACTTGTGCTGGGTCATTGCCGTCTCACCGAGCACCTGGTTGCACAGGCCGACTACGTACGCCTCATCACTGTCATCTCTCGCTCCCATGGCCGCGCATCATGTCACGTGAAACTCCCCCCTGTCGGCACTCACTCATGGTGCCCCCAGCAGCTACTCAGGTGGACCGGTCTCGAGTGTCCAGGTGACGGTGTCGGTGTGAACGGTGTCGCCGATGGCCGCTGTCACGATCACTGTGTTGTCACCGGGCTTCAGCACTACATCGGGCCACTTGAAGATGTGGTCGGCGCTGCTCCGGGTGCCGAGGAAGGTGCCGTTGACTGTGGCCGCAACCTGACTGGCGTTGGAGTAGACCTTCAGCTCTGCCACTGCTTCGGTCCGGTGCCTCCAGCGGCGGCTGGTGATGTGAAGCGTGGGTGACGATGCCCAGTTGGCCTTGTACCAGTAGAAGGCGTCCTTGCGGACCGCCCGATCGCGGGTGATCAGCCCCTTGTCGTTTATCCCGGGCTGGCTTCCCTCATCGCGCCTGTCGGAGGCGAAGTCGAACATGCTCCATACAAACGTGCCCCAGATGTACGGTCGCGCTTCGAGTTGCTGCCAGGCGGCTTCGTGGAGAAGGGCCTGGTATTCCTCCGGGTGGAAAGGGCCGTCCCAGACCGGTGCGGCCGAACTGGACGCGTGCTGCTCGATGTTGGCCCCGGCGCCGTACTCCGAGACCGCGATCTTGCGGTCGGGGTGGTTCTCGTGGAACGCGTCGGCCCACGCACCGAGCACGCCGTCATCGGCGTCCTCGTACCAGCCGTAGTACTTGTTGAAGCCGCACGTCTGTGTGTGCAGCCCAACCGCCGCGTTGTCGGCGCTGTTCGACGCGTAGGTGGATATCCGGTCCGGGTCCTCGGCTTCGACGACCGCGGCCAGACGGGCGAGCAGACTGTTCGCTGTGGAGTCGTCGTCACACTCGTTGCCGATGCCCCAGAAAACGATCGACGGATGGTTGAAGTTCTGCCGTATCAGCTCGCGCAGTTGGTCCTCCGTGCTGACGGTGAAGGCGGCCGAGTCACAGACATGGTTGATCAGCGGGATCTCCGCCCACACCACCAGGCCGCGTTCGTCGGCCAGCTCGTAGACCTTCTGATCGTGCTGGTAGTGCGCCATGCGGACGGCGGTGGCCCCGATCTCCCTGATGAGGTCGAAGTCGCACAGGTGGTCCCGGTGGTCGACCGCCCACCCCTTGACCGCCCGGTCCTGGTGCAGGTTGACGCCCTTCAGGCTCAGGCCGGTGCCATTGAGGTGGAAGCCGGTGGCCGCCTCGACGGCGACGCTGCGCAGACCGAAGGTTTCGGTGACCACGTCCCTGACCGCGCCTGTTCCGCTCGTCATGTCGTGGACCTCCACCGTCGCGCGGTAGAGGTGGGGATCCGCCGTGCCGTTCCACAGGCGCGGCCCGGCAAGGTCGATGGTCTGGATGATCTCGGAGCCCGCACCCGCGCCGATGACCTCCGCGGGACTGGTTTCGTCGGAGACGGCCGCCCCGTTCCCGTCGGTGACGACGGTACGGACAGCGACCGATCTCGCGTCGTCGCCGTCGTTCCACAGCTTTGTCGTCACGGTGACCCGCGCCGAGGCGCTGGTGACGTCGCTCTGCCGCAGATAGACGCCGGGGCCCGCGCGGTCGAGCAGCTGGACATGGAGCCGGTCGACGGCCCACAGGCTGACGTCGCGGTAGATGCCGCCGCTGAAGGTGTAGTCCGCGTCCAGCGGCGCGATGTCGGGATCGATGGCGTTGCTCACCTTGACCGCGAGCACATTGTCCTGCCCGGGGGACAGGGCCGCCGTGGCATCGAACCGGAACCGGGAGTACCCGCCTCTGTGCAGGCCGAGACGCGTCCCGTTGACCCAGACTTCGGCCACTTGGTTCGCTCCCGCGAACTGCAGCATCAGCGTTCTTCCCGCGAGATCGGCTGGAACCTCGACACGTCGGCGGTACCAGCCGATGCCTCGGTAGTAGTCGTAACCGCCGTTGGCGCCGTCGTCGGCGTTCCAGGTGTGGGGAGTGCTCACCACGGCCCAGCCATGGTCGTCGAACTCCGGTGCCTGCGCACCGGCGACGTCGGTCCTGACGAACCTCCAGTCGGTGTTGAGATCGATCCGCACTCGTGGGTCCTGACGGGCGGGGAGTTCCGTCATGCCCGGCCTCACTTCGTCGTCCACCCCTGCTGTCCTCCGTCCGACAGGGCTGCCACCCATGCGCGTTCGTCAGGTCGCGTAGTGCTCGAGCACGGTCTGTCCCGGCGGCAGGATGGCGTCGATCCGAACGTCCGCACCGGGGGGCAGCTCGGTGGAGACGCCGTCGAGGTACGTGTCGAACTGGTCGACTGTGCGTGCCCCGATCAACAGGCTCGACACCAGGGGGCGCCGGACGAGCCAGGCCAGTGCCAGCTGGGGAAGGGCGAGGCCCAGATCCGCGGCGAGCCGGCCGAAACGCTCGGCGGTGGCGACTCCGCGTTGAAAGCGTCGCTGCGGAAGGACATTCCACCGGCGCAGCCGACCCGCGCCGGTGGACCCGGTGTATTTCCCGGTCAGCAGCCCCTCCCCGAGCGGACTCCAGGCCATCACACTCATGCCCCACGCACGGAGGGCGGCACCGGCCGCGGACTCGACCTGTCGCTCCAGCAGCGAATACGGCGCCTGGTCGGTGACGGCGGTGGCCACGCCCTCCCGGCGCAGCGCCGTCTGGATCGCGTCGATGTCCTGGCCTTTGAAGGTACTGGTGGCGACCCGGAGCACCTTGCCCGCCCGGACGAGTTCCGCAAGGACGCCGGCGGTCTCGGCCGCCGGCACATCAGGGTCCGGGCGGTGCAGGTGCAGGACGTCTATGCGGTCGGTGTCCAGTCGCCGCAGGCAGCCGTCGACGGCGCGTCGCACAGCCTGCCCCGACAGCCCCCGGTCCGCTGGATCCGGCCCGAACGGAGCGTAGACCTTGGTGCCCAGCACGACCTGGTCCCGCCGGGTGCGCAGGAAGGAACCAACGATGCGCTCCGACTCACCGTCACCGTAGTTGTTCGCCGTGTCGAAGTAGGTGATCCCGTGATCCAGAGCCTTCGCCATCAGGTGCCTGGCCTCCTGCTCGGGGGTGTCCCAGCCGAACAGCCACGTTCCGAGACCGAGGAGTTCTCCCGGGCGCTGTCGTTCCGGGGGCGGGGCGGGGACGGGACGCGTGCCGGTCATGCGATCACCCCTCCATGGTCGGTCTCGGGCACCGCGACGGGCTCGCCGCCCTTCTTCGCCGACTGGGCCGCCGCCACCCCCGCGAGGGAGATGTTCAACGAGAGATCGATGCCCAACTCGGCCGGAGCGCCGTCCACCTGCCGGGCGAACCGGCTCAGCATCAGACGTTCGGCTTCCCAGCCCTTGCCCCACTGGTCCGCGTACAGCTGGGAGGGTGAGAGGGGGTGCGTGTTCCACTGGCCGGACGCGGGGTCCTCCCCCCTTGGTTCGAAGACCCTCACCGGGCCGTCGAAGGAACCACTCGGGTCGGTCTCGAGGGACCAGGATTCACCGACCAGGCACCAACGGGTCACGGGGCGGGGAGCGAGTCCACTGTGTGCCAGATAGAACACCGCTCCGTGGTCGGTCTCGACCAGTACCGTCGGCAGCAGGGCCCCGGACGAACGTGAGTGCCGACCGAGCGGATCCAGACCCACGACTCTGCGGGCACGATGGCCGGTGGCGTAGAGGAGCGGCCCGAGGCCGTGAGTGATGTAGCGCGTCATCTCGTAGTGCTCGCGCCAGTTGCCCGGGGTGATACTGAAGTCCATCTCGATGTACAGACCTTCGCCGCCCAGGATCCCCTCCCCCGAGGCGAGGTGCTTGGCGGCGATCTGCTTCATGGCCTGAGCGCCGGGCAGGTAGCAGAAGGACTCCGCCATCTCCACCGGCACGCCGCCGCGCCGGGCCTCCTGGTGGAGGGTCCGGGCCTGCGCAAATGTTTCGACCATGGGGCACTCGACGAGGGTGGGGACGCCCGCCCGGATCAGCGCGACAGCGTCCTCCACGTGCCGCTCCGGAGGGGTGGCCACCACCGCGAAATCGGGACGCGCCTCGGCCAGAACGCCGTCGAGGCCGGCGGCTGCCACCACTGTGAACCGTGCGGTGAACCGTTCGACCGCGGATGACGAGGGATCGCAGACGCCGGCCAGCACCACCTCCGGGTGTCCTTGCATCGCCTCGGCCAGCGCCGTCGCACGCGGTCCCGCGCCGACGACGACGCAGCGCTTGGGCTCTTGTTTCATGTCCGCAGCCTTTCGTCCTCGGCCTGCTCGCGCGTCCGTGGGACGGAGGCGGACGCCGGCCTGGCGGTGATCCCCGGGTCGGGCCCGGGCAGGCCCCCGACGACGGCGAGGTGACGGGTCAGCATCTCCTCGAACGAGCGCAGCCAGTTGACCTTGAAATCATGGTTCTTCCGGGCGTTCTCCCACGCCGCTGTGCCCATCTCGACTCGTCGCGCCGGACTCAGTCCGTGCGCCGCACGCAGCGCTTCGGCCACCCCCGCCACGGTCCGGTCGGCGGCCACGACACCGGTTTCCAGGTGGCGGTTCAGTTCCGGGTAGACCCCGGTGGGGACCGTCGTGACGATCAGGCCCCGACGGCCTCCCATGAGGGCGGCTTCGACGGGCGCGACCGCCGCCGCCTCGGCGTTGGACAGGAAGGCCGCGGTCACGGTCCGGGGCCACTGGCACACCGCCGAGACGAACCGGTCGCTCATGCCGGACAACAGGACGGCCGGGGAACCGATCCGGCGGGCGTGCTCCGCCAGGCCCGGATTGGGGCGGGGATTGAGGACCACGGGGACGAGCCGGTCGCCGTCCGCCTTCGCCGCGTCGAGGAACAGGTCGAAGCCTTTGTAGGCGTCACCGCGGCCCCATGACACCACGAGATCCCGGTCCAGCGGGACACCGGCGTTCCGCAGCGCCGCCTCGATCTCGTCCGGCTTCTGCGGCGCGAACTTGGGGTCGTCCAGGGGGACACCCGCCCGCGCGAAGAGCAGCTTCTCATCGGGCAGGCCGTAGACCTGCTGGTACTGCTCCCGCATCCATCCCGACTCCCAGCCGACACACACCCGGTCGTCGACGCGTGCCAGATGGCCTGCCACGGTGTCGGCGTAGGCGTACGGCAGGCCCGCGTCGTTCTTCGGGCGCCGCACCGGCTCGTGGGTCATGTGGACGAAGGTGGCGCGGACCCCGTACTGCTCGGCCGCCCGCACGACGAAGCGTGGTGCCATCGCGAACATGGTCATGCCGCCGATGACGAGCACCGAGTCCGCGTCCCGAGCCAGGGCCAGGGTGAGCTGGCCGGCCTGGGCGCCGGTCGCCACCGAGTGTTCGAAGTGGTCGGTGTCCGACCCGTGGCGAGGGTCCAGCAACGAGTGGTACTGGACCGAGCCGTTGTGGACGTAGCGGTCGAGCGCGCGCTGGAGCGAAGCCGCGTCGGTACCCGTCCGGGCTCCGCGTTCGGCGACGTGCCACTCGACGCTGACGCCGTGCCGCCTCGCCACGGCCTCGGCCTGTTCGCGGGCGTCCAGAATGTTGTGCACATATCTGGCGACGCCTCCCTCGAACTGCCGGAAGCCCTCGTTGGTCAGGATCGTGAAGGCGACCCGGTGTTCAGACATCGATCTCCTTGGCAGTGGCGTCGAACCCGTGCCGGTAGAGGAAAGCCACGGCCAGGCGGTTGAGGCCCATCCCGCAGCAGCCGCTCCACAGTTCCTCTCCGTTCTCCGTGGTGATGCCGAACTGGTCGGTCAGGTGCGTTCCCTCCGAGCTGCAGCCCGATATCTCGCGCAGGTCGAAGCGCTCGTCGAAGTCCTCCGCCCAGTCGGGGCGACCGCGGTCGAGCCGGTTGCTGCTCAGCGGCACTTCGATGTCCTGCACGGGAACTTCGTCCGCGGTGGTGGCCTCCAGCTGCGCGTTCACCATGGACGGGATCTCCATGCACCCTTCGGCAGCCACGATCTGCCAGCTCAGGTCCCAGCCGGACAGCAACGACGTCAGGCCTTCGCGGACCGCCGCGCGAGTGGCCCGGACCTGCTCACGGGTCCCGAGGAAAATGTGCTCGACCCGCAGGAACTCCTTCGCCTTGATCGGGCCGTCCAGGTCCTCCGGGTGCTCGTTGCGCCAAGTCCAGCCGCCCATCGTCTCGACGATGCGGATCGGCAGTTCGGAGAGGGGGAGTGTGCTGCCTCGCAGGAGCTGGTAGAGGCTGATGCACTGCACCGGGTCGAGAACGAACGTGTTGTCCGGACCGGCCGGCATGAGCAGTTCCGGTGCGAACTGGGTGAGCCGGAAGTCCTCCAGGGCCTGGCGGGGGATCAACCGGGGAAACAGCCATTCCTCGAACCCGTTGCGCCGCGCTTCCTCCAGGAGCGGACGCTGAAGGTGCCGCAGCAGCTTGACCCACGGTGCGGTGTAGACATATTGCCCCTCGGTGAACTGCCTGATCCAGCCGCGGTCGAGAGCCTCCTGGCAGACGTCACCGCCGAAGAGTTCTCCGAACTCACCCGAGGAAGCGAGAATCGTGCCGAATTCCATGATGTTTTTCCTCTCTGGGACTGAGCGCGAGGGTGGAGCGTGATGTCTGAGAGCCGGCGCGGTGTCTGAGGATCTCGGTGGCCGCCGCCGACAGGTCAGGCGCGTAGTGCAGCCCGGGAACGTTGCTCGTCCGCCGGATGGTGGTGAGCAGTACGGCCCGCGTCCCGGCGTTCAGGCCGGCCTGGGCGTCGGTCGGCCGGTCGCCGACGAGATAGCTGAGGTGCAGGTCCAGCCGGTGGCGGCGGGCCGCTCGGTACAGCCAGTGACTGGATGGTTTGCGGCATGCGCAGCTGTCGGCGGCTCGGTGGGGGCAGACGAAGACGTCGTCGACCCCGGCTTCTGCGGCCAGCGCGCGGTGCAGCCCGTCCAACGCCCTGGGGTCGAGCAGGCCCCGGCTCAGATCCGGTTGATTGGTGATCACCACGAGGCGGCCGCCGGCCGCGCGGAGCCTGCCGAGCGCGGCCGAGGCGTCCGGCCGCGGAATCCATTCCTCGGGGCTGCGCGGTGAACTGCGTCGCCCGTCGCGCTCGACATGGTCGTTGAGCGTGCCGTCCCGGTCGAAGAACACACACCATGAGCCGTCCCCTCCTAACGCTGCCACAGGTCGACCGAGTCCCAGCCGGCGGGAGTAGGGACCCCGCTGTCCCGCTCGCGTGCACTGGTGCGGACGAGCAGACGACGCCTGGGCCGGGTGTCGCCGAGCGGAAAGCCGTGCGCAGTGGTGAACTCGTCGTGCTCGACCGTCAGTACGACGCAGTCGGCCGCATGGACGGCGTCCTCGAGGGCGTCGTAGCGGACGATCCCCTCCAGCAGCGCCGGCTCGGCGACGGGATCGAAGGCGGTCACCTTGCAGCCCATCGCCGTGAGTTCACGTGCGAAGCGTGCGGCGGGCGAGTCGCGCAGTGTCGACGTCCCGGGTTTGTAGGTGAGGCCCAGCAGACACACATGCCGGTCGGCCAGCCCGTCCAGGCAGCGATCGAGCACGGCCAACGGCTCCAGCGCGTGGACAGCATTGGCATGCGAGATGGCTTTGAACAGCCCGTCCCGGCCCACCGGAGCACCCGCTTCCCACAGCGCTCGCACATCCCGTTGCAGCGTCGCGCCCGCGTACGCCTCCCCTGGCCGTAACGGAGCGCCGTCGGCTATCCGCGCATCGGCCCTGACCCCGTTCATCACGCGTACGGGGTCGGCGCCCAGGTGCGCCGCGACGGTCCCGATGTCGTTGGCCAGGGTGATGCAGGCGGCCAGGTAGGCGTTGGTCCCGTGCTTGACCAACTCGGCCTCCAGCAGCGACAGACGCACGACGTGACGGGCTTCGACGCGGACGAGCAACTCCTCCACGGGGTCGGGGAGAGCGGGGGCGTTGCATCCCACGACCAGGCGGTGCGGGGTCAGGAAGTCCTCCAGGGCACGCCCCAGCCTGAGGTTCTCCGGCATGTGCACCAAGGCGGCGGAGGCAGGGGACAGCCCGGCGGTGTGAAGCACCGAGTCCGAGGTTCCCGCAGGTACCTGACTCAGCATCACCACGGGCCCCGTTCCGTCTGTGACGCGCAGCAGCGTGCCGGCGGCGAGGGCCGGACGGGTGTCCACGACCGTTCCGTCGGCCAGCGTACGGGTGTCGAAGGACACCAGGCTCAGATCGCACTCCCGTGCCACCGCGGGCAGTGATTCCTCCTCCAGCACGGGCAGCAGGGCGCCGTCGGCCAGCGCTTTCCCGAGCACCGGGGTCACACCCGGCTCGTTGGCCGTCAGCGAGCCGTCAGCGAGCCGGCGGAAGACCTCCCCGTCGGACACGTGGCTGTGGACCGTGTATCCCAGTTCCAGCAAACCCGCGACCGTCACCGAGGCGAGATGCCAGTCGCCCGCGACCAGCGCCCTAGGCAACGGTCTTCTCCGCGATCAGACGGCGGGCTGCCTCGCGCACCGCGTCCACGGAGGGCACGCTCGCGTGCCAGCCCAGGGCGTGGGCCCGTGCCAGGTCGAACTCCACCACGGGTACGTCCCCCGGCCAGCCGCGTGCCTCGGTGCCGTAGACGATGTCGGCGTCGACGCCGGTCTCCTCCAGCACGATCTCGGCGATCCTGGAGACGGCGACCGTGTCGCTGGTACCCAGGTTCGCCACCAGGACTTCGTGCTCGGGAGGTGCGAGGTCGACGAGGGCCCGGGCGCAGTCCTCGACGAGGAAGTAGTTCTTGCGCTGACGGCCGTCGCCGAGGACTTCCAGGCGGTCGGGACGAGCCGCGAGTCTGTGCAGGAAGTCGTAGATCACGCCGTGGTTCATCCGGCCGCCGACGACGTTCCCGAAACGGAAGATCGCAGCCTGGATGCCGTACAGGTGGTTGTAGGCGGAGATGAGTCCCTCCGCTCCCAGCTTGGCGGCACCGTAGACCGAGATCGGCAGCATGGGACCGTGGTGTTCCGCGGTGGGGCGGTGTTCCGGTTCGCCGTAGACCGTCGACGACGAGGAGAAGGTGATGCGCCGGACCTCGGCCTGGCGCATGGCTTCGAGGACCGACCGGGTGCCGATGACGGACTGCTCGACGTCGATCCAGTTGTTCTCGAGCCCGATCCGCATGTCGACGCTCGCCGCGAGGTGGATCACGTGGTCGACGCGGTGCTCGGCCATGCGGTCGGCGAGGCTCGAGGTGTCCAGGACGTCGAGTTCGTACACGGTGATCGCGCCGGCGCGTTCATGGTCCGAGATCCACTGCCGACCGCTGTTGGAGAAGTCGTCGACCACGACGACGGGAGCGCCGACGCGGACGAGGCGGTCGACGACATGACTGCCGATGAATCCGGCGCCGCCGGTCACCAGGACGCGAGGTGTGCTCATTCGACCTCCAGGTCGGACAGAGCGAGGCACAGGGCATGGGCGATCAGAAGGTGGATGGACTCGACCGCCGGTGTCGCGATCGGCTCGTCCGACACGGGGAGGTTGATGTGGACGTCTGCGAGATCGCCCAGGGCTCCGCCGTCGAAGCCGGTGATCGCGATGACGTCACCACCGCGCCCTTGCACGTAATGGGCGAGTTCCACCAGGTTGTTGGAGACCGTTCCGGAGCGGGAGCCGCCGTGCACGGAGAACAGCACCGCGGCGTCCCTGCGCCCGGGGCCGCTGGGCAGCCAGGGCTCGGCGAGTCGTGCCAGGGCCAGACGGGGATCGTCGTCGTTGGTCCACGCCGTGTGGCAGGCGATGTTGTCGGTCAGCGACAGCGCGCGGAAGTGAGGGGCATCCGGCTTACGGGTGAACTTCACCAGGTCCGCGGCGAAATGCGTCGCTGTCGAGCTGGATCCGCCGTTGCCCGCGGCGATCACGATCCCCTGGGTACGGCGGACTTCGTCCAGCACCGTGGCAGCGTGGACGATCTCCTTCTCCTCCAAGGCTCTCGTCGCCGTCGCGGCTCTGTCACGCAGGAACGGTATGGAGCTTGTGTTCATCGGGCCTCCTCGGTCACCCGTGTCCAGCCACCGACAGCGACCGACCGATAGGCGGCCTCCACGATGGCCAGGGAACGACGCCCGCCGGCATCGGGCTCGGCGATGGGGGACTGCCGGCACAGCGAGAGAAAGCACTCCCACTCGCACTGCCATGTCACGTCCGCACCACGGAAACTTGTGACATGGGTCTGGAACGGACCGTCGCCACGTTCCTCCACGGTCAGCGTCTGTTCGCCGTAGGAACCGCCGATCCCGTCCACCCGCAGCGTCGCGCGCTCGCAGGTGACTTCGAACAGGAAGCGATTGCGCCACTGGCTGAGACTGCTGCGCAGGTAGGCGACTTGCCCCGCGCTCGAACGAAGCATCAGGTGAGCGTCGTCCTCCAGCCCGTTGAGGCCGAAGTTGTGCTGGAGTTGGGCCACGACCTCGTTCACCGGCCACAGACCTGAGTCGACCAGGTCGACCAGATGGATGCCCTGCTCCATGAGTTGCCCGCCGGAGACGACAGCGGGATCGGCACGCCACTCGTCGCGGTATCCCTCGCGGACCCCGTAGCCGTAGATCCCGGCCGCGGCGAGCGGCCGGCCGTAGGAGTGATCGGCCACCATCTGTCGCAGCCGTCGTACGGCGGGATGGAACCGGTGGTTGAACCCGCAGTACAGCACGCGTCCGGCCGTGGCAGCCGCCTGCTCCATACGATGTGCCGCACCGGCGGAGGCGGCGAGGGGCTTCTCGCACAGAACGTGTCTGCCGGAGCCGAGCGCCGCCGTGGTGATCTCTTCGTGACTGTCCGGCGGCGTACAGACCAGTACTGCGTCCACGTCCGTGCGCTCCAGCATGCGCTGCCAGCAGCCGAGCGCGGCGCCTCCGTATCGGAGCGTCAGGCCTCGAGCCTTGTCGGCGTCCCGGTCGGCCACGGCGACCAGCTCGGCTTCCGCCGGCAGCACCGCGAGCCGACGACGTGCCTGCAGCCCCGCTCCGACGACTCCTACGCGCATGAGCCCCTCCAGCCGCCGGGAAACGCTTGGGACGCGCCGGACGTCGCCGGCCGTACAGGGGCCGCGGTGAGGCCGCGCCGGGTGACTTTCACCGGAACATGGGCCAGTCCCAGGCCCGACAAGCACGCCATGACCTCCGCGCGCCTGGAGCTGTCGAGCGCCACCAGCATGTGCCCGCCGCCTCCCGCGCCGAGCAGTTTGAAGCCATGGATTCCGGTCCGGCCGGCCGTGGCGGCGACCCTGCGACAGAGCTCGTGGTCCGCCGCGGGGTTCCGGCGTACCTTCTCCGCCCAGTGCCGCCGCAGGACGTCGCCGATCACGGCGGTGTCGCAGCTGAGGAACGCCTGCTCGGTCATCTCGGCCGCGCGCAAGGCGGCGGCACGGGCCTGCTCCGTGCCGGGCGCCGCAGCGGACAGGACTCGGGCCGCATCTCGTTGGTCGGGCAGAGCGAACACCAGCAGATCGCGGTCGAGCAGGCGCTCCATGGCGGTGAGGAGCGCGGGATGGGCCCTCGTCCGCACGTGCCCCCGGGACGACAACGACAGCCGTACCGCTCCGCCGACGGCTGAGATCCAGGCGTCCTGCTTTCCCACCGGTCGCCCCAGCAGCTCCCGCTCCAGCCGGAAAGCCGCTTCGGCGATGTCCGCGACCGTGACGGCCTGGCACTGGAACCGGGCGAGTGCGCCGAGCAGCGCGGCACAGAAAGCGCCCGAGCCGCCGAGTCCCGAGCCTGGCAGAACGTGGGAGCGGACCGACACATGGAACCGCGGCTTCCGTATCTGGAGAAGGGCGATCGCGGCCCTGAGATAGGGATGGGGATCGTCGCTGTCCATGTCCAGTGCGAACGCGGCGTCCCGGGTCGAGAGGCCGGCCCCGGCCGTGGCGAACCTGGGGGAGTCCGCCACCGCCACCCGCACAGCGAGATCGACTGTCACGCCGAGGACCCAGGTGGGCCCGAACCCGTACACCTCCGGCAGGTCGGTCCCACCGCCTGCCACGGTCAGGCGCATGGGCGCCTCGCACACCACCGCGGATCCGCTGTCGCTCGGATGCGTCATGACTGCCTGCCCACCTGTGTCAGTACACGCTGCGCGTGCTCCCAGCGGTCCGGCGAGCCGACCTCGACGATGGGTTCGTCGATCAGACAGCCGGCCAGCCGACCGGAGGCGGCGAGCCCTCCGAAGAAGTCCCGGTCCGTGTCGCCCGTCTGCCGCTCCAGGCAGACCCGGCGCAGCAGACGGCAGCCCCGATCGATGAACGGAGCGTCGCGGCCGGCGCCGTACCGGGTGATCCGCGGTCCGTCGGCCTCGACATTGCCGGGATCACCGCTGGCCTCGGCGGGCGCGGTGGCCATGACGCCCAGAGCCCCGGAGGTGTCCAGTACGGCTCGCAGATCACGCCAGGGCCCCGTTCGGCGGGGTGGCAGAACGTCCCCCAGGACGAGCACGAACTCGTCGGAGAGAAGACCGGCCGCTTCGCGGAGCGCGGCGATGGTGCCGTTCGGCCGGGACTGGCGGACGGTGTCGACACCGAACGGCGCGTCCCTCCAGCCGGTGGCGAACGCCTCGATGTCCGCCGCCCGGTGCCCCGCGAGAAGGAGCACCTGGTCACCCGCACCGCATCGCAGGGCATCGACCACGTGGGCGAGGAACGGCCGGCCTCCGACGGGGACCAGGCACTTCTGCCCCCCACCGGTGACGGCGACCATTCGGGTGCCCAGCCCACCGCACAGAACGACGAACTGGGTCATGACGCGGACGCTTTCACCACGTCCGTGAACTCCGAGATCACGAGCTCCACCTGGGCATCGGTCAGCGTGGGGTGGACAGGCAGGGACAGCAGACGGGGAAAGGCCGCGTCGGCCACGGGGAAGCCGTCGGCGGAGCCCACCCAGGTACGCCGGTAGTAGCTGAAGTGGTGCAGGGGCCGGAAATGGACACTCGTACCGATGCCCCGCTCCCGCAGCCGTGCGGCCACGGCGTCCCGGTCCCGGCCCTCCGGCAGGAGTACGGCGAACAGGTACCACGACGATCGGTCGGCCCCGGAGTCCGGGTGTGGCAGTTCGAGCCCCGGCACGTCTTCGAAGGCGCGCAGGTAGGCTTCCGCGACCGCCCTGCGGCGCTCGCGCATCCAGTCGGCCTTCTCGAGCTGGCACCGCAGCATGGCGGACACCGTGTCGGGCATGTTGTATTTCATGCCGGGAGCCACGACGTCGTAATGGGGAGACGGGCCACCTGTATGGCGGGCGAAGGCGTCCCGGTCTATGCCGTGTGCGCTGAGCGTCCGGGCGGTGCGGATCGTCTCGGCGCTCGGGGAGACGAGCAGTCCGCCCTCCGCGCTCGTCAGCGGTTTGCTGACGAAGAACGAGAACGCGGCGGCGTCCGCCAGGCGTCCCACGGACGTTCCGTCGCGCTCCGCGGGCAGTGCGTGGGCCGAGTCCTCGACGAGAGCGAGCCCCCGCTCGTCGCACAGGGCCCGCAGCGCGCGCACATCGGCCATGCGCCCGGCGAAGTGGACGGCGATCACCGCCTTGGTCCGCGGACCGACGGCCCGGCGCACGGCTTCGGGAGCCACCGTCAGAGTGCCGGGCTCCACATCGACCAGGACCGGTGTCGCGCCGGCGTGGACGACCGCCGCCGCGGTGGCGGTGAACGTCACGGTGGGGACGATCACTTCGTCGCCCGGGCCGATTCCCAGACTGACCATGGCGAGATGCAGTGCCGCGGTACCGGAGTTGAGCAACAGAGTGTGCGGCACGCCGAGGTACTCGGCGAATTCCGCTTCCGCGGCCGCGGTTTCCGCACCGGTGCCGATCCAGTTGCTCCGCAGGACCCTGGTGACGGCTTCGACTTCCGCTTCACCGAGACACGGGTCGGCGAACGGAACGATGCCGCTCACAGCTCCAGGCCCAGCGCGTCGTCGCGGAATTGGCGTGCCATCGCCAGACTGGCATCGCTGCTCAGCCATGGGCCGAGGACGTGCGGCGGCACGGTGACGACATCGGCGCCGGCCTCGAGCGCGTCCGTGAGGTCCCTCGGTTCACGGACACTGCCCACAAGGGCCCGGGTGCCGTTCCCGAGCCGGTCACGGCGTGAGACCAGCGAGGTGACGACCCGGCGCGGGTCCTCTCCGGTGTCCCGGGTCCGGCACCACAGCAGGCTCACGTAACGCGGGCCCACAGCCAGCGCGGCCAGGCCCTGGGCCAGCGTGGTGCACGCCGTCACGTTGACCGGGATCCCGGTCTCCACGCACCGGCCCACCACGTCGGTGCGGAGCCGGCCCGACGCGGTGACGAAGGGGATCTTCACCACGATCCGGGGGTCGAACGCGGCCAGCTCACCTGCCTGCTCGAAGGCTCGTTCCGGTTCCTCGGCCATGACCTGGACGTGCACCTCCGGTGCGCCGAAGCCGAGGATGCGGTCCGCAGCCGCCGTCGCCCGTTTCACACCTGCCTTCATGAGCAGGGTGCTGTTCGTCGTCACTCCCCGGACCAGGGCTGTGGCCACCCAGTGTGCGCACTCGGCATCGTCGGCCGAATCGAGGAATAACACGGCAATCCTCCTGTGCTCAGGGGCGCTGTCCTGTCGTGCTGCGGTCGATGAGCCACTTGATGGGCGACCACTGTTGTTGATCAACGTAGGCAGGTGAGGCGCTCTCGGGGAACCTGCCCGTTCGGGTATGCCCGTCTGCTCTGGCCGATCGGGCGCCCAACCAGGCCTGTACAGCGAAGACTTGGCTCGTATGCTGTTGCGAACCCGGGAATCGCAGCCATCGCGGGCCATCGACGAAGAGACGAGGATGTTGAAGGAGAAGCTCAGACTGCTCGGATTGCTCCGGGGAGTCCGTGGTCGTCTGGTCACCGCTCTTGTCATTGTCAGGATCATCGACCGGGCCGTGCCCGCCGCCGTGGCCCTCGTGGTCGCGGCGCTGGTGTCAGGCGCGGACGCCGGCGCCGGCGAGCCGTTCAGTGTCGCGTTGCCGCTGACGGCGTTCGGACTCGTCCTGGTGCTCGGCCACGCGGCCGAAGCCGTCGCCGACCCCATCGACTACTCGGTGATCATGCGGATCGACGGGGCCCACCGCCAGGCGGTGACCCGGCTGGCGGCGAGCAGCCCGACGATCGCCGATCTGGAACGGCCCGAGGTGAGAGAGCTCGTCCAGTTGGCGAGGGCCGAACCGGAGAACTGGTCGCAACGCACTCCGGGCATGGCCGCGGTGGCCCAGGTCGACCAGATCGCGAGCTGGACCGGACTGGTGGCCTCCTGCTCCGTCCTGGCCCACTTCTCCTGGGGACTGGTGCCGTTGGTGGTCCTCCCGGCGTTCCTGAACTCCTGGATACGCACTCGGCAAGCACGCGAGTTCGCCGGCACGTGGCGCTCCGGCCTCAGGGAGAACCTGCGCGCGGAGCGATGGCAGGATGTGGCGCTGTCACCCGCGACGGGCAAGGACATCCGGGTGTTCGGCATCGGCCCGTGGGTCGTCGACCGCATCAGGTCCCACCACATCACACGGTCGACACCCAACTGGGCCGCCAACCGGCGGATGGTCCGCAGCGAGTGGAGCCAGTTCCTCCTGGTGGCCCTGCCGTTGGCCGCGGCCTTCACGATCGTCGCGGTCAGCGCGGCAAACGGCCGCACCTCCATCGCGACGGAGACCGCCGTCATGACCGCCGGTGCCGCCGTGTTCAGGGCCACGCGGTACGGCGACAACGCCCTGGACCGCATGGGCGGGCTCGAGGTCCTGGGCGCCTTCGACACGGTGCGGGCATCGCTGCGCCCCGGCGGAACGTCTCGTGTTCCCGAGCCCGGCTCCGAGGCCGTGCCGGTCCTGGAGAAAGCGCCGCTCGTCCCGGCGGAGCCCCCACTGGTCCGTTTCGAAGGGGTCTCCTTCCGGTACCCGGGTGCTTCGCGCGATGTGCTGCACGGCCTCGACCTGGAGATCAGGCCCGGGGAACTCCTGGCCGTCGTGGGCTTCAACGGCGCGGGGAAATCCACGCTGATCAAACTGTTGGCCGGCCTGTACGAACCGTCCGAGGGCCGTGTCACCGCGGACGGAAGCGACGTCACCGGAGCCGGTTCGGACGCGTGGCACTGGCGTGTGGCCGCCGTGTTCCAGGACTTCGTGAAGTACCCCCTCACCGCGTTCGACAACATCACGCTGGGCCGGGGCGGTTCACCGGCGGATCCCGAAGCGGTGGATTCGGCCGTGCGCGAGTCGGGCCTGGACTCGGTGCTGGCCCGGCTCCCCCAGGGCTCGGACACCCCTTTGTCCCGTACCCGCACCGGCGGGGTGGACCTGTCGGGTGGCCAGTGGCAGCAGGTGGTACTCGCCCGGGCGCTGTACGCGGTGCGGTCGGGCGCCACTCTGCTCGTCCTGGACGAACCCACGGCGCATCTGGACGTCCGTACCGAGTTCGAGGTCTTCAACCGGCTGGCGACGCACCGTGGGAAGGCCAGTCTCGTACTCATCTCGCACCGTCTGTCCACCGTCCGCCAGGCCGACCGGATCGTGCTGCTCGACGAAGGAAGGATCACCGAGTCCGGCACCCATGAGGAGCTCATGGCGCTCGGCGGTCGCTACTGTCAGATGTTCACCATCCAGTCCGAGCGGTTTCGGCGCGGGCACCAGGACCGGCTTGAGGAAGGCAATCTGCCGTGAGGCGCTATCTCGCACTGTGGTGGGACGTCCTGAGGCTGTCCCTGCGCCGGGCCCCGGGCTCCACGTGTGCCGTCTTCGTGATCTACGCACTCGACGTGGTGGCCATGGCGGGCATCGCGCTCGCCCTCCAGGCATCGGTGGACGCGACCCAGCGCGGCTCCGTCTCCATGGCGGTGACCGGGGCCTGCGCCGCCGCCCTCTCGTACGGCGCGTCGGCTGCGCTGGTGGGGCTCAGCTCCAACCTGCCGGCCGCGGTGGCTGACAAGGTGGCCATGCAGGACCTGCATCCGCAGGTCTACCGGGACATCTGCACCATCGAAGGGCTGGAACACCTGGAGCGCAGCGACTACCTGGACCGCGTCACGGTCGTGCGCAACGCCGGCTGGGTGGTCGCGACCAGTCTCTGGCAGTCTCTGGCCGCTCTCTTCGCCGTGGTGCGTCTGGTGGTGTCGCTCGTCCTGCTGTCGTCCGTCAGCCCCTGGCTGCTGGGTCTGCTGCCGTTCGCGAGTGTGCCTCTGTGGTTCGACCACAGAGGCAAGCAGGCCGTGGCATCCGCCGAGGTGGCGACCGCGGAGTCGTACCGGTTGCAGCAGCGCCTCTTCGAGCTGGGCACGGATGCCGGTGCCGGCAAGGAGATCAGGGTGGCCGGGACGGGGGCACGGATCGCGGCGCTGCAGGCGGCGGCCTGGGACCAGGCCATGCGCCCCCGCGTCAGGGCACGCCTCGTGGCCGCGCTGTGGAAGCTCGGCGGGTGGCTCCTGTTCGGTCTCGCCTTCATCGCCGCGCTGGGACTGGTCACCGTCCGAGCGGCGAAGGGGCATGGCACAGCGGGCGAGGTGATGCTCGCGGTGACCGTCGCCATGGGGCTGCGCGAAAGCGTGCAGACAGCGGTCGGCAGCAGTACCGAGGCGATGGGCGCACAGCGTGTCATAGAGCCGTATCTCTGGCTGCGCGACTTCGCCGAGAAGGAGCGCGCCCGCCCCAGGAGCGGGGCCCGGGTGCCGGACCGGCTGCGACAGGGGATCACCTTCGACCGGGTGTCCTATCGTTACCCCGGGACGACCAGCCAGGCGTTGAACGAACTCAGCGTGGAGATTCCCGCAGGTTCCGTGGTGGCGGTGATCGGCGAATACGGATCCGGCAAGACGACCTTGGTCAAGCTGCTGTGCAGGATGTACGAACCGACCTCCGGGTCGATCCGTGTGGACGGAGTCGAGCTCGGAGAGCTGGACGTGGATCAATGGCGGGCCAGGCTCAGCGCCGCCTTCCAGGACTTCGGGCGTTTTCAGACGGTCTTCGCGGAGGGCATAGGCCTGGGGGACCTGCCGCACCTTGATGATCTCGATCGCATCGAACGCGCGGTGTCCGACGCCGACGCCGCCACACTCGTCTCACGCCTGCCGGACGGTCTCGGCACCCAACTCGGGCGGGAACTCGGTGGCATCGACCTCTCCGAGGGGCAGTGGCAGCGGGTCGCGCTGGCCCGGGCGGCGATGCGGGAAGAGCCTTTGCTGTTCGTCCTCGACGAACCCACCGCATCTCTGGACGCACCGAGTGAGGACGCCATCTTCCAGCGCCACATGCAGCGGGCCCGGCAACTGGCCGAACGCACCGGAGCCATCACGGTCATCGTTTCTCACCGGTTCTCCACCGTGACGGGAGCCGATGCGATCCTCGTGCTGGACCAGGGGCGCCTCGTCGAAGCCGGCACCCACGAGGAGCTCCGCGCCCGTGGCGGCCGATACGCAGAGCTGTACGGCATCCAGGCCGATGCCTACGCCACCCACGAGGGGGACGAACTCAAATGGAAGACCCCTTAGGAGGTGGGTATGAGGCCGTGGTTGACGGCGATGACCGCGGCGGCGGTGCGGTTGGGTGCCCCGAATTTGATCATGATGGATGCCACCAGCCGTTTAGCGCCGTGCTGAGAGATTCCGAGCGCCCGGGCGATCTGCTTGTTGCTGCGTCCTGATACAAGGAGGGGGAGGACCTCGGTTTCCCGAGGCGTGAGGGCCGCAGGGCGGGGTTGCGGCACAAGGGCCCATCGCTCACCGGCGACTTGATGACGAGAAGGCCGCCCCGACCGGTTGGCCGGCTGCGTCGACCAGCAGGCACTGTGCAGAGCGTCGGTCAACGACTGGGTATGCACCTCGGACACCAGGAGAAAGCCGTCGTACGGATACGATGCGCACCCTTCGAGGCCACGCCGGTCCTCCGCGTCACCGATCAGCAGGGTCCAGGGTTGCTCATGCTCCGCGCCGGGCCTGCATATACCGGGAGCCGCGGTGTGCCATGTGTGCGCGTCGGCGATGAGCACTCTCGTCCAGTCCGATGACCCCTGAGGCGCGGAGTCTACTTCTCCCGCGTCGCAGAGTGTCACCTCCGGGATGAGGGAAATCATTGCTTCGAGGCCATGGCGGATGAGTTCGTTTTCCACCAGCAGAATCACTCGGAAATCTAAGCCCCCGGCGACGTATGACATCTCGGGCTCCTCCTTGCCAATGGCGTGTGCACTGCTTGTTGCATACTGGCCCTCAGCCGGTGAGGTTCCTCTTGACCCACGCGGGGACATCGAAGGAATTCTCCTCCCAGCCGTGCACCCAGTGATGGAAAACGGGCTGCGGATTCGCCGGGGACGGCTCGACACTCACTCCCTCCGGAGATCCCTTGATCTCCGAGTAGAAAGCCTGGAGCGTGTGGCTCATCGGCACCAGCCGGAGTCTTCGGTCAACGAATCCGACGCTCTTCAAATAGCGAGTGAACTCGTGGACTCCCGCCAGGAAAAAAGAGGCGTGTTGGTCCTGCCCGTGCAGGTTCGATGCCACCCATTCAAGAAATCCCAAGTTTATCTTGTTGTGTGCGACACCACCCTGCAGGCCGTTGGCAACGATGTCGTTCGTGTCATCGATGACGCCGGTCCACTCGAAATCGCTGTTCTGGTTCAGCCAGTCGTCGAGTTGCCTTGGGTGGACCACGTGCATGTCCCAGTCGAGCCACCAGCCGCCGTGGCGGTCGATCAGTAGATTGCGCAGGACGTCGCTGAGATCCCCGAAATTGCGACACCGCGGCATCAGGTGAAGCGGGGCATCGCTGTCGTAGGTTCCCATGATGCTCGGCAAGTCGTCGAGCGTCAGCAGTCGGTACTCGTAGGCGTACCGTCCGGCAAATTCTGAGACGCTTGACATCGAATCCCGGCACAGCGGGGGGACGGCCGCAGGGTCGTGCGCGAATTGAAAGATCCGCCGAGGGATCGGCGCAGCCTTCATGAAGCGCCGTTTCCCTTCCACCACTCGTCCTCGATCAGCCAGCCGTACCAGGTTCGTCCGGTCGCCTCCCAGCGCAGGGCTGGGTCGGCCTCGGTCGATTCCAGTGATCCGGAGGACCCCACGATGGATCGAAGAATGATCTCCGCCCCGTCGGACGACACAACTACGAGCCGGCGAAGGTCTTCGGCCGTCGCCCGGCCGATCAGAACGAATCCGAGATCCTTGTCCCAGCGAACCTCGAGGTCTGCGTCTTCCGCCAGGCCGGTGGCGGCGATGTTGACGGACGCGTGCGAAAGGTTCCTCACCTCGAGCTCTCGCACGTAGTCGAGGCCGGCACGCTGTAACAGGGCGAGTTTCGCCGTGCGGCGGTGAGCCTCGGTTCCGGAATCGAGAAACCGCCGCAGCACCTCCTGATCGGTGACACCCCGGTCCACCATGCCGGATGTGCTCTTGCGGTGCACGTTGTAGACGTAGGTGGGCTCGGCGGGAAGCGAGATGGGAACGCCGGAGGCGGTGAAACGCAGCCACAGGTCCCAGTCTTCGGCGTGACAGCAGGGACGGTACCCGCCGACCGCCTTGTACTCATCACGGCTGTAGAGACAGCCGACGCCGATGTAGTTGCCGGCCAGCATGCGATTGTACTGATCACCGGACTCCGGCAGCCGCTCCTGCACCGCGCGGGGGATGCCGTCCGTCTCCCCCTCTACCAGTATCAGTCGCCGTGGTGCGACGAGTCCGGGACGGCGCGCGTACGCGCGGGTCATGCACGCGACAGCGCCCGGTAAGAGCAGGTCATCGCAGTCGAGTTGAAGGATGAGGTCCGTATCGGCCGCTTCGACGGCCAGGTGCCGGGCGTGCCATACCGACCTCGTCCTCCTCCCCGTCTGTTCGCGACGGATCACTTGAAGTGGCAGGAGGCTGCCCCAGCGGGTCGCGCGATCGTAGGTGTCGTCCTCCGAATCGTCGTCGACGACGACGACCTTGTCCACGGGAACGGTCTGGGTGACGATCGAAGCCAGAGCCTTGTCGATGTAGTCCGCGCCGTTGCGGGCGGGGATGATAACCGCGATGGTCACTTGGGGGGTCAGCCCTTCGTCGAATTCTGAGGAAGCGGTTCATGACTGAGTCGATACGGCCGTCATGGCGAATGTACGTAGACGCCGAACGGCAAGTCGGTGTCGGTGATGACCGGGCGCACCGGCGAAGGGCTTCCGAAGAACTCGTCACAGGCCTGCTTGACCCCGGGAAATCCGTTCCACACGCGCGGGTGGGCTTCGACGTCCGCGTAGTCGTCGATAAGGATCACGGCCCCCGGACTCAGCCTCGGTACGCAATACCGCAGCCCCGTCAGGATGGAGTCGTGGAAGTCTCCGTCCAGATAGGCGAAGCAGATCCTGTCAGGTAGCTGCGTGGGCAGGGTGTCCTCGAACCAGCCGGGATGTATGACCGGCTTGCGCTTCTGCCATCTGTCGTGCGCCTGCACGACGTCCTCGACGCTGGCCGTCAGATCACCCTTGCCCATGAGATCCATGTCCACGGATCTCGGCTCCGGCATTCCCTGGAACGAGTCGTAGACATGGAGTGTGCGATCTGCCTCACCCACACTGTCAAGGACCGCGCGGGTCCAGAGCGCCGTTCCCCCTCGATAGCATCCGACCTCCACGAAGTCGCCGGGGATCTGGTCGAATGCGACTTGTAATACGTATGGAGTCAATGCGAGGACTCTCTCACGAGATGTCGTCTCGTCATGCTCGCGGAGGAGCCAGTCAAAGATGTCCGTTAAACGCACGCCCATGTCGAGTCCCGTCCCGGTACATCAGCAGCTTCGCTGTGACTCGGTTGCCGCGCCGGCCATCCGTCATATGCAGAGAGCATTGGATGGCCGCATTCATGGCCTTACATGAAAGGCAATCATCGATAGCCCTTCGATCGCGAAGTTGCGCCCCCCTCCTTGTGGAATCGTGAGGCGACAATCCGATTCCACCATACTCCGCCCCACTCAATCGGGTGTGAAGGTTCAGTAAGGGCTTTCCGTAAGGGTACGAACAAGTCTTCCATAGCCAATGAGGCATACCAGCGGCAGAGGGCGTCAGGATATTAGGGTCGATGCCGGTTCAGGGTGATATGCCTTTATCGGTGGATCATTGAGGTGTCTCTGCGAGCCTCGCCGACTGGTGGGCGGCGGGCTCACGACACGGCGCCCGCCCTCGTTTCGTTCTGGATCGCTTTCAGGGTCTGCCGCTGTGGCGGGCATCACTGAGCGTGATCGACGACTATGGGCACACCGATTGGATCATGCGCCGACCCGAACACCTTGACCTAGTGGACCTCAAGAAGCCCCGCAGTCCCGGCCGTTCAGCGTGAAGTCCACCGGTGCCGAGTTCGTGCCGTGCCAGGAGGCGAGGAAGCCGAGGGAGACGGAGCCGTCGGCCGGGACCGTCTTGTTGTAGTCGGCGGCGGTGGCGGTGACGCGGGAGCCGTTCTGGGAGGAGCTCGCGTCCCACATCTGGTTGACCTTCTGGCCGTCGCGGAAGGACCAGGCGAGGCGCCAGGTGTCGAGGGGCTCGGTGGTGGTGACGGTGACGGTGGCCTGGAAGCCGTCGGGCCACTGGTTGACGAGGTCGTACGTGACCCGGCAGGTCACCGGCGCCGGCTCGTGCTCGTGCTCGGTGGGCTGGGGGGCCGCGGGGGTGTCCTCGCCGCGGGCGGTGGGGGACGAGGTGCCCTGGGGCTCCGGCTGGGAGTGCTTGTCGTCGGCCTTGGTCGAGGCGCCGCCGCCGGGTGTGCGGCTGGGGCCGGGGGAAGAGGACGCGGAGGTGGTCGCCGACGGGGGCGTCTTGGCGAGGGACAGCGAGGGGCCGGGGTCGGCGACGGGCTGCCGGTCGGCGTCGGTGCCGCCCGCCACGTCGTCGCCGGTGCCGCCGAAGGGCATCATCGACACCGCCAGGGCCAGCAGGGACACCAGGACGGCGGCGACGAGGAGTCCGTTGCGCGCGACCCGCGCCTTGGCCGCCGCCGCGTGGCCCGCCTCGCCCTCCGGGTCCGGCCCGTCGGGGCGGCCGACGCCCAGGCGCACCTCGGCGGCCCGGCGGCGGCGCTCCAGGTAGGCGAGGCCGCCCCAGCCGATGACCCCGCCGGCGAGGGCGGCGGGCAGTCCCCCGCCGTGCAGTCGCAGGCAGGCGGCGGCCTCCGCGCACTCCACGCAGGTGGCGAGGTGCCGGGAGAGGTCCTCGGGGGTGTCCGCGCCGGGCGAGCGGGTCACCGCGTCGAGCAGGCGGACGTAGCCGCGGCACTCCGCGTCGAGCGGGGTGTCGAGGTGGTTGCGGTGACAGCGGTCCCGGAACAGGCCGCGCACCTGGTCGAGTTCGTCGGCCGCGGCGGCCGGGTCGATGCCGAGCCGGCGGGCCACCCCGGACAGCGGAAGCGCCTCCACCTCGGCCAGCCAGAGCAGGGCCGCGTCGGGCTCCTGCATGTCGCGCAGGCCACGCAGGGCGATGGGGCGGCTCAGGGGTGGACCGGTGTAGCGGGCGGCCTTGTCGGAGTTGAGCCACAGACGCAGGTCGGGGTCGAGCTTGTGCCCTTGGCCCGCGGCCTCCCAGGCGGCCGCCGTGGTGCGTACGGCGGTCAGGAGCAGGGGGATGCGGGGCAGGACGGGAGAGCGGCGGCCGGCACTCCTTCGCGTCCCGGCCTCGGCCTCGCGGGCCTCGCGGATGCCGAGCGCGAACGCCTCGCGGGCCAGCTGCTGGGCGGCACTCGAGCCGGAGGTGCAGAGGTCCGCGTAGGAGAGGACGGCGTCCCAGCACTCGGAGAACAGCGAGGCCTCGGTGGCGTCCTGAGGGGTCGGCAGGTCGGGCATGAGTCTCCTGCATCCACAAGCGAGGTCAACTCGCCATAGCGGCAATGGAGTTGGGGGGACCCTCGCGGCAGGGCCAGAGCCTTTCACGTCTCCGACACAACTGACAAGCGGAGTGTTCAAATCCAGCGGTCGCCGAAGCGGCCGGCGGTCGGAGTGTACGACCGCCGGCCCGGACCCGACACCCTGCTGTGCCCTGTGGGCCGTGGCGGACTACACCTCGACCGGCTCCTGCGCCGGGAGGCTGTCCATGAAGGAGCTGACGGAGAAGACCGCGCGGCCGGGGCCGGGCGGGCCGTAGCCGGGCGGGGAGGACAGGCCGAAGTCGTCCATGGTGGCCCGGTAGGCCTCCAGCAGGCGGATGTGGTACTCCAGCGGCGCGCCCTGCGGGTTGGCCTTGCCGAGCGGGGTCGTGGGCTCGGGGCACCAGGTGGTGAAGCGGGGCGTGATGCCGTGCGACATGAAGAACCGCAGGCCCTCGGTCGTCGACGCGATCGCCTCGTCGACCGTGGTGAAGCCGAACGGCTCGGCCATCTCCACGCCCGCCACGAAGTTGGGGATGACGTTGCGGGCGCCGAAGACCTCGGCGGAGTCGAGGATGCGCTTGTGCCACTCGTCGCGGCCGACGTAGCGCTCCTTGCCGGGGCAGTACAGCTCGAACAGGCGACGGTCCCACACCTCGTAGTTGGGGTGGTAGATCTGCACGCCGTAGTCCTTGAACCGCTGCACGTCGTCGCGCGGCAGCGCCTGGGCGACGACCTTGCCGATCCACCGGCCGGGGAAGCGCTCCTCGATGGCCTTGGCGTAGTGCCCGTAGAAGTCGGCCTCGTCGCGCCCGGCGACCGTCTTGGTGATGGCGCCGCCGGTGAGGGTGTAGGCGGTGGAGGCCTTGGCGGTGTCGTAGCGGTCGATGATCTCGAGGGCCTCCAGCACCTCCTCCACGTCCTTCACACCGGTGTACGGGCGCCCGGCCGCCTTGTGCTGGCGCCAGTTGTGGTTGATGTCGCAGTACTGGCACTCCTCCTTGGCGCCGAAGTACTGGCAGACCCGGAAGACGGTCAGATAGATCAGGTAGCCCCACTGGATGGTGGGGGCCACCTCCATGACCGACTTTCCGTTGGAGAGGGTGTGCCGGTAGTACTCCGGCATGGGCGGCACACCGACGTCGGAGATCCGCTTCCCGTCGAGGTACAGCCCGAGCATGCCGTCCTCGTCGGCGGCCACGCGGTAGGGCGAGGACGGGTTGACCCGCACGGAGACGACGGTCCGCCGCAGGTCGTAGGGGCCGCCGGTGAGGATGATCTCCTCCGGCGGGCGCCTGAGGGCGGCCTCGCCGAGTTCGGGCAGGGTGCCGTGGTCGAAGGAGAAGATGAAGTACGACTTCGGCTTCACCTCGCCGTTCTCGTTGTCACTGAGTGCCGACGCGTCGAAGGCGACACCGCCGCGCAGCAGGTCCTCCTTGAAGACGGCTTCCCGCGGTACGTGCGGAAAGCGCTCCATCAGATCCTCGACCAGCTCGGTGCGGCTGCCCATCCGTCTCTCCTCCCGGCGTCAGACGTACGACTCCTCACGGTATGCCTCCGCGTGTGCGGGCGTGGGGGCGGGGCCCGGCGTGGCGCCGAGGGGACTCGGGCGTGAGGGCCCTGCCGCCGACGGGATAGGTTCCGGCAGGAAGAGCCGGAACCCGAGGGCCCTGGAGGCGACCGCATGGCCGAGACCGTGACGAACTGGGCGGGCAACATCACGTTCGCGGCCAAGGAGGTGCGCCGGCCGGAAACGCACGACGCACTGCGCTCGCTCGTCGCCGAGAGCGGGCGGGTGCGGGTGCTGGGCAGCGGGCACTCGTTCAACGAGATCGCCGAGCCGGGCGCCGAGGGGGTGCTGCTGTCGCTGGACGCCCTGCCGGCCGAGGTCGACGTGGACACGGCGGCCCGTACGGTTCGCGTGGGCGGCGGTATCCGGTACGCGCAGCTGGCCCGGCGGGTCCACGGGCACGGTCTCGCACTGCCCAACATGGCGTCCCTCCCGCACATCTCGGTGGCCGGTTCGGTGGCGACCGGCACGCACGGGTCGGGCGTCGCCAATGGCCCGCTCGCGTCCGCCGTACGCGAGGTGGAGATCGTCACGGCGGACGGTTCGACGGTCACCGTCGGCCGGGGCGACACGCGTTTCGGCGGTGCCGTCACCTCCCTGGGCGCCCTCGGGGTCGTCACCGCGCTCACCCTGGACCTGGAGCCCGCCTTCGAGGTCGAGCAGCACCTGTTCACCGAGCTCCCCCTGGAGGGGCTGGACTTCGAGACGGTGGCGGCAGCGGCGTACAGCGTGAGTCTGTTCACCGACTGGCGTGCGCCGGGCTTCCGGCAGGTCTGGCTGAAACGGCGCACCGACCAGCCGCTGCCCGCCTTCCTGTGGGCCGCGCCGGCGACCGAGGCGCTGCACCCGGTGCCGGGGATGCCCGCGGTCAACTGCACGGAGCAGTTCGGGGTGCCGGGGCCGTGGCACGAGCGGCTGCCGCACTTCCGTGCGGAGTTCACCCCGAGCAGCGGCGCCGAGCTCCAGTCGGAGTACCTGCTGCCGCGCCGGTACGCCGTCGACGCGCTGCGAGCGATCGACGGCATCCGGGAGACGGTCGCCGCCGTCCTGCAGACCTGCGAGGTGCGCACGGTCGCCGCCGACGAGCAGTGGCTCAGCCCCTCCTACGGGCGGGACACCGTGGCGCTGCACTTCACCTGGGTGGAGGACACCGCGACGGTGCTGCCCGTGGTGCGGCGGCTGGAGGAGGCGCTGGACGCCTTCGAGGCGCGGCCGCACTGGGGGAAGGTGTTCACCGTGCCCGCCGAGGTGCTGCGGGGCCGCTATCCGCGGCTCGGCGACTTCCGGGCGCTGGTGCGGGAGCTGGATCCCGCGGGTAAGTTCAGCAACGCGTTCGTGGCGGACATCCTCGGCCACTGACAGAAGCCGAGGCGAGATGGCGGGGGCGACTTAATAAAACCCCTTTCCTAACCCCTTGTCGAAAGGCGGGCCGCGCCATAGCCTTGCCGCGCGCCGGTGCCTTCGTGGCCCCGGCCCGGCATGAAAGGGATGGGGCCACTCCGGTGAAGCGCACATCACGCGACATCCGCACCGCGAACCGCTATGAGGTGCTGCGCCAGATCATCGCCACGTCCCCCACGTCGCGGCAGGAGCTGGCGGCCGCCACCGGGCTCAGCCTCGCGACGGTCGCCACCCTCGTCGGCGAGCTGCTCGACCTGCGCATGATCACAGAGGTCGGGTTCGAGGACTCGGCGGGCGGCCGGCCCCGGGGCCTCGTGGCCGTCAACGCGTCGGGGGGCGCGTTGATCGGCGTCGACATCGCGGAGACGTACGTCCATGTGGAGCTGTTCGACCTGGGGCTGACCGTGCTGGCCCGGGCCGAGGAGGACATGCGGCCCGGCGAGAGCCGCCCGGAGCAGGTCGTCGGCCATGTCGCCGCCGCCGTCGGCTCGGTGGTCGCGCAGGCCGGGGTCGAGGCGGCCCGGGTCCTCGGCGTCGGCGTGAGCGTGCCGGGCCAGGTCGACCGCACCACCGGCATCGCGGAGTACGCCCCCAACTGGGACTGGCACGACGTGCCGCTGCTCGACCTGCTCTCCGAGCACATCGCCTACCCCCTGTACCTGGACAACCCGTTGCGCGCCTGCGCCGTCGCCGAGCTGTGGTTCGGGGCCGCGCGCGGACACGGCGACGCGGTGGTGGTCAACCTCGGCACCGGTGTGGGCGCCGGGCTCGTCCTGGGCAGCGGGCTGCACCGGGGCGTCAGCAACAGCGCCGGCGAGTGGGGCCACACCACGCTCGTGCTGGACGGGCGCCTGTGCCACTGCGGCAACCACGGCTGCGTGGAGACGTATGTCGGCGCGCCCGGGATCATGCTGAACCTGCGGGAGCTCAGTCCGCAGAGCCCGCTGCTGCACCCCGAGGACCAGACGGCCACCATCGACGCCCTGGCCCGCGGGGTCGCCGCGCACGACCCGGTGGCGGTCAAGGTGGTGCGTGACACCGCCCGCTACCTGGGCGCCGGCATCTCCGACCTGGTGAACCTGCTCAACCCCGAGGTGGTCGTGCTCAGCAGCTGGGTCGCCGGCCGGCTGGGCGAGCCCCTGCTGAACGAAGTGCGCGACGCCGTCGCCCGGCACGCGCTGCGACGGCCGCTGGCCGCCACCGAGATCGTCCTCTCCCCGATCCCCACCGACCCGGTGTGCCTCGGCGCGGCCACGTTCGCGCTGGAGGGCTCGCTCCAGTCCGTCGGGCAGAGGTCCGCCAAACGCATCCCCGCGAGGAGCCGCACCGGACCATCCTCATGACGCTGCGACGGCGGCCCCCAAGGGGCCTGGAGCACCGCGCAGCGACCCCCTGACCGAGGGCCGCCGGCCCCTGACCCGGTGGTCCTCATCCCCCCGCACCAACCCCCGACGAACCCCGCGTTCGTCATTTCGAACCGGACACAACGTTTCGCGCAGACTTCGTCCAACCCCTTGCCGAAGCCTTAGCCGAAGGTTAACGTCCCGCACCGCAAAGCAATTTGAGCCACCGGCCGCTCGGCCGTGGAGCCGTGAGCCGTGAGCCGTACTCGAGACAAGGACGTCGCCATGTCGGCAATGAGCAACAGCAACTGGTCCCGCCGGTCCATCTTCCGGGCCGCCGCGGGCATGGCCGCCGCGGGCACGCTCGCCGCGTGTGGCGGCAACAACGGGCGTGGCGGAGGGTCCGGTTCGGGTGTCCAGCTGAACCAGTACTTCCACGCGTACGGCGAGGCGGGCACCGAGCAGGCCATCAAGAAGTACGCGAAGGCCTACGACAAGGCCAACGTGACCACGCAGTGGATCACCAGCGCGGACTTCGAGAGCAAGCTGTTCGCCACGCTGCTCACCAAGAACGCGCCCGACCTCTTCGAGTTCCACCCGCAGATCCAGATGGTCAAGAGCGGCCAGGTGGCGGACCTGACCGACATCATCGACCCGGTCAAGAGCGACTTCAACCCGGCCGACATCAAGTCGCACACGGTCGACGGGAAGATATACGGCGTCCGGATGATCGACGACCCGCAGTTCTTCTTCTACCGCAAGTCGATGCTGGAGAAGGCCAAGGTCGACGTGCCGACCACGCTCGACGAGCTGATCGAGGCCGCCGCCAAGCTCACCACCGGCAAGGTCAAGGGCCTGTACATGGGCAACGACCTGCACGGCGTGATCAACCCGCTGATCTGGTCGGCCGGCGCCGACACCCTCAACGAGAAGAACGAGATCGCCTACCACACCCCCGGCGTCATCGAGGGCATCAAGAAGATGCGCAAGCTGTTCACCAGCGGCGACCTTCTCCTCGGTGCTCCGACCGACTCCTGGGACCCGTCCTCGTTCAACCAGGGCCTGTGTGCCATCCAGTGGTGCGGTATGTGGGCGATGCCGGCGATCCAGGACGCGCTCGGCGACGACTGGGGCATCTTCCCCTTCCCGAAGACCGTCGACTCCGGCAAGCAGTCGGTCTACAACGGCGGCTGGTCGATGTTCGTCAACGCCAAGAGCAAGAACGTCGACGCGGCCAAGGAGTTCGTGAAGTGGCTGTGGATCGACCAGAAGAAGTACCAGGAGGAGTGGGCCACGTCCTTCGGCTTCCACATCCCGCCGCGCACCTCGCTCGCGCAGTCCGCCACCAAGCTCAAGTCGGGCACCGCCGCTGAGGGCGTCAAGCTCTTCAACGAGTTCGGGCACTTCGACAACATCGGCTGGACCCAAGCCATGATCACCGCCCTCGAGGACGTCTTCGCCAACTCCGTCCGCAAGAACATGGACCCGGACGCCGCCCTCGACAAGGCCGACGCGGCCGTCAACCGCGAGCTCAAGAAGCTCTTCGGATAGACCGCGGGACGGACCACGACATGTCGACGACCGAGACGCGCGACCTCGCGCGCCCCGCCCCGGCGAAGGCCTCACCGGCCAAGCCGCGGCGGGGGCTGCGGGGCAGCCCCACCTTCAACTTCTGGCTCTTCAGCGGGCCGTTCCTCATCGGCCTGGCGATCTTCGTCTACGCGCCGATCCTCTGGAGCCTCTGGCTCAGCTTCTTCGAGGCCCGCTTCACCGTCACACCCGACAAGTTCGTCGGCTTCGAGAACTACACGTACATGCTGACGAACGACGACTTCGTCGGCTCGCTCGTCACCTTCACCGTGTTCGCCGCGTTCATCGTGCCCACCACCTGGGCGCTCTCGCTGGGCCTGGCCCTGTTGGTGAACCGGATGCGCTTCATGCGGGCGTTCTTCCGCTCGGTCTTCTTCCTGCCGACCGCGTGCAGCTATGTGGCCGCATCGCTGATCTGGAAGATGTCCATCTTCAGCGGGGTTCGCTTCGGCCTCATGAACACGGTCCTCGGCTGGTTCGGGATCGAGAACATCGCCTGGCTGGCGGACCCCAACCCGCCCTGGTACTGGCTGGTCATCGTCACCGCGCGTCTGTGGCTGCAGTCCGGCTTCTACATGATCCTCTTCATCGCGGCGCTGCAGAACATCCCGGGCGAGCTGTACGAGGCCGCCTCCATCGACGGCGCCAAGCCGGGCTGGCAGACCTTCCGGTACATCACGCTGCCCCAACTGCGCGCCACGTCCACCGCGGTGATCCTGCTGCTGCTCATCGCCGCCTACCAGGCCTTCGACGAGTTCTTCAACCTGCTGTCGAAGACCACGTGGGGTCGTCCGCCGCTCGTCGAGCTGTACTACAAGGCCCTGGGCGAGAGCCAGGACTACGGCTCCGGCAGCGCGGGCGCGGTCATCCTGACCGTACTGATCTGTGCCGTGACCCTGCTCCAGGGCAAGTTCATGGGCTTCGGAAGGGGGGACGAGTCCAAGTGACCACCACGATGCCCGAAGTGGAGAAGACCGCGCCGGAGACGGGCAAGCCCCGCCGCGACAAGCGCGGTGGCGGCGTGATGAGCTCCACCGGCCTCTACATCGCCACCGGGATCGCCGCCTTCTTCTTCCTGGTCCCGTTCTACCTGCTGGTCCGCAACGCCCTCTCCACCGACGCCGAGATCACCGGAGAGAACTGGAAGTTCTTCCCCACGAACATCCAGTGGGGCAACGTCAAGGAACTGTTCACCGACGAGACGGTCCCCTTCGCCCAGTCCCTCTGGAACTCGGCGATCGTGGCCACCCTGCACACCATCGGCGTCCTGCTGGTGTGCTCCCTCGCCGGCTACGCACTCGCCCGCATCCCGTACAAGCACGCCAACAAGGTGTTCTACGCCGTTCTGGGGACCCTCATGGTCCCGACCGCCGTCACCTTCGTCCCGAGCTTCGTGCTGGTCTCGTCGCTCGGCTGGGTGGACACCTACCGGGGTCTCATCATCCCGGGCCTGTTCAGCGGTTTCACCTGCTTCCTGTTCCGGCAGTACTTCCTGGGGTTCCCCAAGGAGCTGGAGGAGGCGGCGCGCGTGGACGGACTGGGCTACTGGGGCGCGTACTGGCGCATCGTGGTGCCCAACTCGCTGAACTTCTTCGCGGCGATGGCGACCATCACCTTCATCAACGGCTGGAACTCCTTCCTGTGGCCGCTGGTCATCGGCCAGGACCCGGGTTCGTGGACCGTCCAGGTCGCGCTCTCGAACTACATGACCAACCAGACCGTCGTCTTCCATCTGATCTTCATGGCCACCGCCTTTTCCATCCTGCCCCTGGTGTTCGTGTTCCTCTTCCTCCAGCGCTGGCTGGTGCAGGGGATCGCGCAGACCGGTATCAAGGGCTGACCGAGGAGACCGATGTCTTTCCGCACGACCGCCGTCGATTACGTCGAGGACGTCTCGCCCGGCAGCGGGGCCCTTCCGCCCCGCGCCTGGTACGCGTCCTCGGACGCGAAGTCCCTGACGCTGAACGGCAGCTGGCGCCTCCGCGTGTCGGCGACCATCGACGCCGAGGACGACTCGTTCGCCGAGGAGGGCTACGACGCCGGGGACTGGGCCGAGGTCACGGTTCCCGGGCACTGGGTCCTGCAGGGCGACGGGGCCTTCGGGTCGCCCATCTACACCAACCACCTCTACCCCTTCCCGGTGGACCCGCCGCACGTCCCGACGGAGAACCCCACCGGTGACCACCTGCGGGTCTTCGACCTGCCGGCGGACTGGCCCGCGGACGGCGGTGCCGTCATCCGCTTCGACGGCGTGGAGTCCTGCGCCCGGGTGTGGCTGAACGGCACGGACATCGGTGAGTTCAAGGGCTCCCGGCTGCCGCACGAGTTCGCGGTCGGGCACCTGCTCAAGCCCAGCGGCAACGTGCTCGCCGTGCGGGTCCACCAGTGGTCGGCGGGCTCCTACCTGGAGGACCAGGACCAGTGGTGGCTGCCCGGCATCTTCCGGGACGTCACCCTGCTGCACCGCCCGGCGGGCAGCGCCCTCGACTTCTTCGTGCACGCCTCCTACGACCACGTCGGCGGCGAGGGCACCCTGCGCGTCGACTCCGACGTGGACGGCCGGGTCACCGTGCCGGAGCTGGGCATCGACGTCGCCACCGGCGAGTCGGTGACGGTCCCCGTCCAGCCGTGGACGGCGGAGACGCCCCGCCTCTACGACGGCGTCCTCGCCACCGAGGGCGAGCGGGTGCCGCTGCGGATCGGCTTCCGTACGGTCGTCCTGGAGGACGGCCTGATCAAGGTCAACGGCAAGGCGGTCCTGTTCAAGGGCGTCAACCGGCACGAGTGGCACCCCGAGAAGGGCCGCGCCCTCGACCTGGAGACCATGCGTGCGGATGTGCTGCTGATGAAGCGGCACAACGTCAACGCCGTGCGCACCTCGCACTACCCGCCGCACCCGGCCTTCCTCGACCTGTGCGACGAGTACGGCCTGTGGGTGATCGACGAGTGCGACCTGGAGACCCACGGCTTCACCGAGCAGGCCTGGCGCGACAACCCGGTCGACGACGACCGCTGGACCCCGGCCCTGCTCGACCGTGCCGCCCGCATGGTCGAGCGGGACAAGAACCACCCGTCGGTCGTCATCTGGTCGCTGGGCAACGAGGCCGGCACCGGCCGCGGTCTGACCGCGATGGCCGAGTGGATCCACGGCCGCGACGCCTCGCGCCTCGTGCACTACGAGGGCGACATCGACTGCCGTGACACGGACATGTACTCGCGGATGTACGCGAGCCACGCCGAGGTCGAGCAGATCGGCAAGGAGCTGGACGGTGGTACGCACAAGAGGCGTGAGCTGCCCTTCATCCTCTGCGAGTACGCGCACGCCATGGGCAACGGCCCCGGCGGCCTCGTCGACTACCAGCGGCTGTTCGAGACGTACGACCGGCTCCAGGGCGCCTTCGTCTGGGAGTGGATCGACCACGGCATCAAGCACGCCGAGCTGGGCTTCGCCTACGGCGGCGACTTCGGTGAGGAGCTGCACGACGGCAACTTCGTCTGCGACGGGCTGCTGTTCCCGGACCGCACCCCCTCCCCCGGCCTGGTCGAGTTCAAGAAGGTGATCGAGCCGGTCGCCTTCGAGGGCGACGGCTCCGACGGCACGGTGCGGGTCCGCAACAAGCAGGACTTCGCCGACCTGTCGGCGCTGGCCTTCGAGTGGTCGTACCAGGTGGACGGCGAGACCGTCGAGGCGGGCAGCCTGTCCGTGCCGGCGCTCGCGGCCGGCGAGTCGGTCGACGTGAAGCTGCCCGAGCCGCCCGCGAACGCGCGCAGCGGCGAGGCGTACTGGACGGTGCGGGCCGTGCTCGCCGAGGACACCGCGTGGGCGGCGAAGGACCACCCGGTGGCCTGGGGCCGGTTCGCGGTGGCCGCGCGGCCGCTGCCCTCGGTCCCGGCAACCGACGGGCCCGTCCCCGGCGACGGCGTGATCACCCTCGGCCCGGCCTCCTTCGACGCCCGCACGGGTGCGCTCAGGAGCATCGGCGGGGTCGAGGTGACCGCTCCGCGCCTGGACGTGTGGCGGGCGACCACCGACAACGACGACGGCGCCGCCTGGCAGACCGACATCCGCTACGGCGAGCTGTGGCGCAAGTTCGGCCTGCACCGCATGCGGCACCGCATCGGCGCGGTGGAGCTCTCCGACGACGCGCTGACCGTGCGGACCCGGGTGGCGCCCGCCGCCTGGGAGTTCGGTCTGGTGACGACGTACCGCTGGACCTCGGACGGCACCCGGCTGAAGCTGACGGTGTCCGTGGCGCCCGACGGCGACTGGACGGTGCCGCTGCCGCGGCTCGGCGTCCGGCTCGGCCTTCCCGCAGCCGACCGGGTGCGCTGGTACGGCGGCGGTCCCGGTGAGGCCTACCCCGACACCAAGCAGGCGGCTCAACTGGGCCGTTGGGAGTCGACGGTCGACGATCTGCAGACGCCGTACGTGCGTCCGCAGGAGAACGGCGCCCGCGCCGACGTCCGCTGGGTGGAGGTCGGCGGCCTGCGGATCGAGGGCGACCCGGAGTTCTTCTTCAGCGCCCGCCGCTGGACGACCGAGCAGCTGGACGCGGCGCGGCACCGCAGCGACCTCACGGCCGGTGACACTGTGTGGGTCAACCTCGACCACGGCCAGCACGGCATCGGCTCCCAGTCGTGCGGCCCGGGCCCGCTGCCGCAGTACTACCTGCGCGCCGAGCCCGCGGAGTTCTCGTTCGTGTTCTCGCCGATCGACAGGGAAACCACCTCGGAGACCCGTTGACCGACACGGTCCTGGGCACGTCTGCGGCCGGCCGGCTCTTCAGCCGGCCGGCCGCGGTCGCTTCCTGCGTCGGTTTCGTCCTCATCGGCATGCTCCAGGCGCTCTACGGCCCGTCCGTCCCGGGCCTGCGCGAGGAGTACGGCCTGTCCCCCTCGGCCGCCGGACTCGGCCTGAGCCTGCACTTCGCGGGTGGTGTCGCCGGAGTCCTCGCCTTCAACGCCGTGCACGCCCGGATCAGCAACAGGACGCTCCTCGCGGCGAGCTACGGCCTCATGGCGGCGGGCGGCGCCGGTTTCGCGCTCGCCCCGAACTGGCCGCCGGCCCTCGCCGCCGCCTTCCTCTGCGGCCTCGGCTTCGGCGGCATCGACTACGGCCTCAACCAGCTCTTCGCGGTCGGTTTCGGCGAGAAGTCCACGGCCATGCTGAACGTCCTCAACGCCCACTTCGGCATCGGCGCGGTGCTCGGCCCGGCGGTCGTGGCCTGGGTCGGCCCCGACGGGTACGCGTACGCCTTCGGGGCGTGCGCGGTACTCGCCACGGCACTGGCGGTGCTGGGGTCGAACGGCGTACGGACACCGCGCGCGGAAGACGGGCCGAGCGTTCCCAGCCGCGGACTCGGGCTGCCCCGCGTCCTGGTCGGCTTCCTCGCCCTGTACATCCTGAACGTCGCCGTCGAGGCGGGCGTCGGCGGCTGGGAGCCCACCCATCTGGAGACCGTCGGCTACGGCGCGACCGCGGCCGCGTCGGCGACCTCGGTGTACTGGCTGATGATGACGGCGGGCCGCTTCCTCGTCGTCCCGCTCACGCTGAAGCACTCCCCCGAGCGCATCCTGACGGTCTGCGCGGCCGGAATGACAGCATGTCTTGTTCTAGCCCTTGTAAAAGGTGTGGCGCCGGTGGCCTACGCGGGTGTTGGGTTGTTCATCGCACCGGTCTTCCCCACCGGCCTGCCATGGCTCAACCGCGCCCTTCCGCAGGCGAGCCGGGCCGGTGCCTGGGTGATCGCCGCGTCGATGGTGGGCGGCGTCGCCGCCCCGCCGCTGCTGGGCGTGGGCATCGAGGCCTCGGGCATCCAAGCGGTACCCCTGCTGCTCGCCGGCCTCTCCGCGGCCTCCCTGGCAGCGACCGTCTGGCTGATCACACTGACCCGGAGGTACGCCGAGTGACCGGCAGCATCGAAGTCCGCGGTCTGTCCCGCACCTTCCACACGACCGTCCGCCGTCCCGGCTTCGCCGGTGCGCTCAGATCCCTCGTCAATCCGGAGCGGGTCGCCAAGCACGCCGTCTCCGACATCACCTTCGACGTGGCGCAGGGCGAGCTCCTGGCCCTGCTCGGGCCGAACGGTGCCGGGAAGTCCACGACCATCAAGATGCTCACCGGCATCCTCACCCCCACCTCCGGCTCGGCGCGCGTCGCGGGCGTGGTGCCGTACGAGGAGCGCGAGCGCAACGCCCGTAACATCGGGGCGGTGTTCGGGCAGCGCACCCAGCTGTGGTGGGACCTGCCGGTGCGCGAGTCGTTCGCGATCCTGCGGGACATCTACGAGGTGCCGAAGGCCGCACACGCGGCCCGGCTGAAGGAGTTCGACGAGCTGCTCGACCTGTCGTCGTTCTGGGACACCCGCGTCCGCCACCTCTCGCTCGGGCAGCGGGTGCGCTGCGACCTCGCGGCGGCGCTGCTGCACGACCCGCCCGTGGTCTTCCTCGACGAGCCCACGATCGGCATGGACGTGGTGGTCAAGGAGCAGGTCCGGGAGTTCCTGCGCCACCAGGTCACCGAGCGCGGCCGCACGGTGCTGTTGACCACGCACGACATGACCGAGGTCGAGCGGCTCGCCGAGCGGGTCGTCCTGATCAACCACGGCCGGCTCGTCCTCGACGGTTCCCTCGACGAGATCCGCGGCCGGTTCGGCTCGACCTGGCAGCTGCGGGCGACCCTGGCCGACCCGCACACCGAGATCACCCCCCTTCCGGGCCTCGCGGTGGTGCGGCGGGAGGGCCCGCAGGTGGTGTTCGGGCCCGAGGGCCCGGGCCCGGACGCGCTCTCGGTGCACCAGGCGCTGAAGCTGGTCGTCGAGCGGTACGAGCTGACGGGCGTCGCCATCGACGAGGCGGACCTGGAGGACGTGATGCGGGCCGCGTACGCGCAGGCGGAGGCGGAGGCGGCACTGTGACAGCGCTCCTGCACGCCTGGCGCGTCGGCCGGGTCACCCCGCTCGGCGAGCTGCACACCCCGCCCCGCATGACCGCGGCCCTGCTCCGGCTGACCGTGCAGATCGTGCTGGTGGCCTCGCTGTGGCACGGCCTGTACGCGGCGACGGGCACGACCGCTGGGCTCGACCGCGACCAGGCGGTCACGTACGCCGTGCTGGCCGTCCTCGCGTCCCGGCTGCGGGAGATCGACCAGTACGCGGGCCGTGACACCGTCATCCAGCACGTGCACTTCGGCACGATCGTCTACTGGTACCTGCGCCCGCTGCCGCCCCAGCGCTACTACGCGCTGCGCGCCCTGGGCGAGCAGCTGTACGGGCTGGCCTGGTCGCTCGCCGGATACGCGGTGTGTCTCGCCGTCGGGGTCGTGCAGCCGCCCGCCTCGGCGGCCGTGGCGGGGGTGTTCGCGCTGAGCATGCTGCTCGGCCAGTGGGTCCTGTACTACGTCATGCTCGTCATCGACCAGCTGTGCTTCTGGACGCTGCGCAACGGCGCCGCGATTCTCATCCTGATCTTCGCGCAGAACCTGCTGTCCGGGGTGTACGCGCCGCTGTGGTTCTTCCCGGACTGGTTCATCACGCTCAGCTCCTTCCTGCCCTTCCAGGCGACGCTGAGCGTGCCGCTGTCGCTGTACGTGGGCCGCATCCCGCTCTCGGACGCCGCCTTCCAGCTCTCCGTGCAGGCCGGCTGGATCGTCGTGCTGGCCCTGATCACCCGGTTCCTGTGGCGGCGGGCCGCCCGCCGTGTCATCTCCCAGGGAGGCTGAGGCCCGTGAACGCCGTCCGGATCGCGTGGCGCGTCACGCGTCTCAACTTCCGCGCCCAGCTGGAGTACCGCTCCGAGTTCCTGATGATGATCGCGGTCGGCGCGATCTGGCAGGTGTCGGTGCTCGTGTTCGCCACGGTGCTGCTGACCCGGTTCACCGCGATGGGCGGCTGGGACAGCTCGGACGTCCTGCTGATCCCGGCGACACGCATGCTCGCGCACGGGCTGTTCGTGCTGGTGCTGGGCCGGGTGCACGCGCTGGGCCGGTTCATCCAGGAGGGCGTGATCGACACGTACCTGGTCCGTCCGATGCCGGTGCACCGCCAGGTCCAGCTGCAGTTCTTCCCCACCAACGCCATCGGCGACCTCACGGTGGCGGCCGGCCTGATGGTCGGCGCGATCGCCCGCAGCGACCTGCACTGGACGCCCGGCCGGATCACGTACCTCGTCGCCGCCGTGCTGGGTGGCATGCTCCTGGAAGCCGCCCTGTTCACGGTGGTGGCCTGTGCTTCGCTGCGCTTCCCGGCCGCCGACTACTGGGGCCGCTGGCTGGAGGAACTCCTCGGCACGTTCGGCAGCTACCCGCTGAACGTCCTGCCGAGGGCGGTGGGCGGCCTGCTGACCTACGGCCTTCCGCTCGCGTTCGTCGCCTACTTCCCGGCCGCCGTCCTCACCGGCCACGGTCACGACACCCTCGCCCCGTACTGGCTGGCGGCCGCCTCCCCCCTCGTCGGACTGCTCGCCTACCTGGCGGCGCGGCTGCTGTGGAAGTGGAGCCTGAACCACTACACGGGCGTCAACGGGTGACGCCCGACCACATCCGCCTTGTTGGAACGTCCTGACAAACCCATTGACACCGTCGGCGGGCGGTTCCATAGTACGTGCCACTAGAGCGCACTAGTAAAGCGCTCTAGCGGGCCCCGGCGCCCCACCCTCCCCCAGCACAGCGAGGTGCCACGGACATGTACAGACATCGCCGAGCCGCTACCCTGACCGCCACCGTCCTCGTCGGCACGCTGTTCGCGGCCGGCTGCTCCAGCAGCTCCGGGGGCAAGAAGTCCGAGGAGGGCGGTGGCGCCGCAGCGGCGGGCAAGGCCACCACCCCGCGCATGACGGTGGCCATGGTCACCCACGCCTCCCCCGGCGACACGTTCTGGGACCTCATCCGCAAGGGCGCGCAGGCCGCTGCGGCCAAGGACAACATCAAGCTCGTCTATTCGTCCGACCCGAACGCCGGCAACCAGGCCAACCTCGTGCAGAACGCGATCGACCAGAAGGTCGACGGCATCGCGCTCACCGCGGCCAAGCCCCAGGCGATGAAGGACGTGATCGCCAAGGCCAGGACGGCCGGCATCCCGGTCGTCGGCTTCAACTCCGGGGTGGGCGACTGGAAGGAGCTCGGCATGCTCGAGTACTTCGGCCAGGACGAGAACATCGCAGGCCAGGCGTTCGGGCAGCGCCTGAACCAGCTCGGCGCCCAGCACGCCCTGTGCGTCATCCAGGAGCAGGGGCAGGTCGCCCTGGAGGCCCGCTGCGCCGGCCTGAAGAAGGGCTTCAGCGGCAAGACCGACATCCTGTACGTGAACGGCACCGACATGCCCTCGGTGAAGTCGACGATCACCGCGAAGCTCAAGCAGGACTCCTCGATCGACCAGGTCGTCACCCTCGGCGCCCCCATCGCGTTGACCGCCGTGCAGTCGCTGTCCGACGCGGGCGCGAAGGCGAAGGTCGCGACCTTCGACCTCAACAAGGAGCTGGTCAAGGCCGTCCAGGACGGCACGGTCGAGTTCGCCGTGGACCAGCAGCCCTACCTCCAGGGCTACCTCGCCGTGGACGCGCTGTGGCTGTACAAGACCAACGGCAACTTCAGCGGAGGCGGCACCGCACCCGTCCTGACCGGCCCGGCCTTCATCACCAAGGACAACGTCGACACGGTCGCCGGGTTCGCCGCGAAGGGAACGCGCTGACCGCGCGGCCGTCCCGGCCCAGCGGGCCGCCGCGCACCGGCGCTCAGCGCACCGGCGGCGGCCCGCTGGTCCCGCGTACCACCAGCTTCGGGTCCAACACCGCTTCCCGCGGCTCCAGTTCAGGCCTTTCCAGGCGCTCCACGGCGAACCGTACCGCGTGCTCCGCCATGAGCACCGCGTCCTGGCGGACGGTGGTCAGGCCGATCGGCATCAGGTGGGAGAGGTGGCTGTCGTCGTATCCGACGACGGACAGGTCGCGCGGGACGTCGACGCCGGCCCGGGTCAGGGACATCAACAGGCCCATCGCGCTGCGGTCGTTGCCCGCGAGGACCGCCGTCGGCAGCGGCTGCCCCTGGTCGCGCTCCGCCAGCAGGAGCCGGCCGGCCTCGATGCCGGACCGCTCCGTGTGGTCGCCGGGGAGGACCCGCATCCCGGACTCCAGCCCGTGGCGCCGCATCGCCGCCCGGTAGGCGCGCCGCCGCTCCGCCGAACCGGGACCGCGGCCCCCGTCGAGGTGCACGATGCGCCGGTGCCCGAGTTCGACGAGGTGGTCCATGGCCTGCCGTACGCCCTTGCCCTCGGCGCTGTGGACGAAGTCCACGCGGGCCCCCGGGGCGCGACGGCCGACCGAGACGGTCGCGGCGCGGTGACCGAGTTCGTCGAGGTACGCCGGGTCCGCGTCGGGGGCCAGCAGGATCAGCCCCTCGCAGCGGTGGCTGAGCAGCGCCTCGATGGCCTTGGCCTCACTGCGGCCCAGGGTGGTGGCGGAGAGCAGGACATCGTAGCCGAGCCGTTCGGCCTCCGGGTAGATCCCCTCGATGAGGTCGGTGTGGAAGGTCTGGTGGACGATGAACATCACGCCGAGGGTGCGGCTGCGGCCGCGCGCGAGCAGCCGGGCCGCGCTGTCGGGGCGGTAGCCGATCTCGTCGGCGACCCGCAGCACCCGCTCCCGGGTCTCCTCGCTCGCCCCCGGCTGGTTGCGGAACACGATCGAGACGAGCGCCCGGGAGACACCGGCCTTCTCGGCGACGTCCGCCATCGTGGGCCGCTGCTTCCCCGACGCATCCACCTGTGCTCCCACCCTCCGACGCCGTCCATGAGATGTGAACCGGGGCCATCGTACTCGGGCTGGAGCGCTCCAGTAGCGCGCTGCAGGAGGGGCATCCGCCGGTCAGGACGTGGGTGAGCGGCGGATGGGGGTGAACTGTGCGACCAGGGCGATCAGCACGCAGGAAGTGCCCGCGACGAGGGCCACGGGTGCGGTGCCGTGGTGCTCGGCCGCCCAGGTGAGGACGGCCGCGCCGACCGGGGCCGCCGCGTACTGAAGGGTCCAGAACGCCGAGGTGACCCGGCCGAGCAGCGGCTCGGGGGTGACCTCCTGACGCAGGGACATGGAGCAGGTGCCTGCGATGGCGACGCAGGCCAGGAAGACAGCGCTCAGGGCGGCCACCACGGGCACCCCACGTGTCCAGCCCAGTCCGGCGAAGGCCAGTCCGCACACGGCGGTCGAACCGCTCCAGGTCGCGCCGAATCCGAGCCGGCGGCGGATCCGGGCCACGAGCAGCGAACCGGTGACGGTGCCGAGCGCGCCGAGGGCCATCACGGTGCCGACGGTGCCGTCGTCGTGGCCGAGGTCGTGCTTGAGGTGGTAGATCACCAGGTCGGTGAGGCCGAGGGTGAAGAAGCTGAAGACGAACAGCAGGACGGTCAGCGTGCGCAGCACGGGGTGCCCGTACAGGAACCTCACCCCGGTCCGCAGGTCCTGCCACAGCCCGGTCCGGGCGGGAGTCCCCGGGTCGCCCTTCGGCTGCTCGTCGTCCGCGGGGCGCGGCCGCAGCCGTACGACGGCCAGGCAGGCCGCCGAGACGCCGAAGCTGGCCGCGTCCACGCCGACCGCGGCGGCCGGGCCGGTCCAGGCGGCGAGCAGTCCGGCACCCAGTGGTCCGAGCACGCCCGCCGCAGCCGCGGTCGCGTTGAGGCGTCCGTTGGCCTCGGTGAGCCGGGCGGTACCGACCAGGCCCCGCACCACGGTGACGTAGCCGACGGCGAACAGCATGCCGACGGCCTCGCCCAGCGGCAGGATCACGTACAGCAGCCAGACGTGCGGCCCGAAGAGCCACATCAGCGGGATCGCCCCGTAGAGCACCATGCGCACGAGGTCGCAGCCGATGAGCAGCCTGCGCCGGTCGACCCGGTCCACGACGGCCCCGGCGAACACCGCCGCCACGACCGAGGCCGCCCCGCCGACGGCCGTCAGCAGACCCATCCTGGCGATCGACCCCGTGGCCTCCAGCACCAGCAGGGGCAGCGCGATCAGAGCGAAGGAGTCGCCGAGGAAGGAGAGGGTCTGCGCGGTCCAGAAGACGCCGAAGTCCCTTTGCCGCCACAGCGGTTGAGTGAGTGACGGGTCCGCGTGCCGGACATGGTCGAGCGGCTCGTCCGCTTCACGTGCCTCATGCGTCACTTCGGTCCCTCCCCGGATTCCCGGCAACCCTATGCCGCCCGGTGACGACGTACGGCGGAAGCACCCGCACCCCCACCCCGCGAGGAAAGTCATGCCGCACGCGTCAGCAACCCACCGCCGCCACAGCCTCTTTCGCCCCCTCCTGCTCGCCGTGGCGGGCGCGCTGGTCGCCACAGCCACCCTCACGCTGCCCCACCTCACCCCGGACGCCTCGGCCGCGACGACCCTGCGGGGCTACGCCGACGGGCGCGGCGTGAAGATCGGCGCGGCGGTCGGTGACGGGCCGCTGACCTCCGACGGGTCGTACGCCTCCGTCCTGGACCGGGAGTTCAACTCGGTGACGGCGGAGAACGCGATGAAGTGGGACGCCCTGGAACCGAGCCGGGGCAACTACAACTGGGCGGCGGCGGACCGGCTCGTCTCCCACGCCGCCGCGCACCACCAGGGTGTACGGGGTCACACGCTCGTCTGGTACTCCCAGCTGCCGTCCTGGCTGAAGAACGGCGGCTTCTCGGCGTCCCAGCTGAACACGATCCTGAAGAACCACATCGACACGACCGTCGGCCGCTACAAGGGGAAGATCTACGCCTGGGACGTGGTCAACGAGGCGTTCAACGAGGACGGTTCGATGCGCGGCTCGCTGTGGCAGGACAAGCTGGGCACCGGCTACATCGCGAACGCCCTGCGCTGGGCGCACGCGGCGGACCCGGCGGCAAAGCTGTACATCAACGACTACAACACCGAGGCGGACAACGCCAAGAGCGACGCCCTGTACGCGCTGGCGAAGCAACTCCTCGCGCAGGGCGTGCCGTTGCACGGCATCGGTTTCCAGTCACACTTCACCGTCGGGCAGGTGCCGTCATCGATGAAGGCGAACCTGAAGCGGTTCTCCGACCTCGGCCTGGAGGTCTCCGTCACCGAGCTCGACATCCGCATCCCGATGCCCGCCTCCTCCGCCGAACTCGCCCAGCAGTCCACGGACTACAAGACGGCCACCGAGAACTGCCTGGGCGTGCCCCGGTGCGCCGGGGTGACGGTGTGGGGCGTCAGCGACAGGTACTCGTGGGTGCCGGGGACGTTCAGCGGCTACGGGGCCGCACTGCCGTACACCGAGAGCTACGCGGCGAAGCCGGCGTACACGGGGCTGTCGAACGGGCTCAACCCGAACGCGTGACCCAGGGCCTGTTGCCCTGGGGCCAGTCCGGCGGATCAGGTCGCAGGAAACCCACGGCGACCCATCAGCGCAGGTGAGCGGGACCTGGTGCGTTCAGCTGCAAGGCGGCGGAGGGAGTCGACGCGGAGCGTCGGCGACCGACGACAACGCGGCAGATGGGCGTGCCAGGCCCCGCGTCTACGGCATGATCCGCCGGACAGGCCCTAGTGACCTGAGTCGGAGATTCGTCGGCAGTAGGCGGCGACTTTGTCGAGGATCTCGTCGGCGGTTTTCGTCCAGACGAACGGCCGCGGGTGCT
>NZ_JBICUX010000017.1:0-172227 GCF_043198595.1 Streptomyces sp. NPDC048751 | reverse complement strand
CAGCCCGTTGGGTATCAGTCAGTGACAGCGGCGGAATCTTCGGACCCGGACGACTCATACCGAACCAACGACGAATCTCCGACTCAGGTCACTAGAGCGCCGCCGCCAGCTCGGTGCCCTGCTTGATCGCGCGCTTGGCGTCCAGTTCGGCGGCCACGTCGGCGCCGCCGATGAGGTGCACGCTGCGTCCGGCGGCGAGCAGTTCCTCGTACAGGCCCCGGCGCGGCTCCTGCCCGGTGCAGAGCACGATGGTGTCGACCTCCAGGACGGTGGACTCCTCACCGACGGTGATGTGCAGTCCCGCGTCGTCGATTCGGTCGTAGCGCACGCCCGGGACCATGGTCACCCCGCGGTGCTTGAGCTCGGTGCGGTGGATCCAGCCGGTGGTCTTGCCGAGGCCGGCGCCGACCTTGGTGGTCTTGCGCTGGAGCAGGTGGACGGTGCGCGGCGGGGCGGGCCGCTCTGGGGCGGCGAGGCCGCCGGGCGCACGGTAGTCGGTGTCGACGCCCCAGTGGCGGAAGTACGTCGCCGGGTCCTCGCTCGCCTTGTCGCCGACGTCGGTCAGGTACTCGGCGACGTCGAAGCCGATGCCGCCCGCGCCGAGGATGGCGACCCGGTCGCCGACGGGGGCGCCGTCGCGCAGGACGTCCAGGTAGCCGAGCACGCGGGGGTGGTCGACGCCGGGGATGTCGGGGGTGCGGGGGGTGACGCCGGTGGCGACGACGACCTCGTCGTAGCCGGAGAGGTCGGTGGCGGTGACGGGCGTGTCGAGTCGTACGGCCACGCCGTGGGCGTCGAGCTGGTGGCGGAAGTAGCGCAGGGTCTCGTCGAACTCCTGCTTGCCGGGGACCTTGCGGGCGACGTTGAGCTGGCCGCCGATCTCGCTCGCGGCGTCGAAGAGCGTGACGTCGTGGCCGCGTTCGGCCGCGCTCACGGAGCAGGCGAGGCCCGCGGGGCCCGCGCCGACGACCGCGACGCGCTTGCGCAGCCGGGTCGGGGAGAGGACCAGCTCCGTCTCGTGGCAGGCGCGCGGGTTGACCAGGCAGGAGGTGATCCGGCCGCTGAAGGTGTGGTCGAGGCAGGCCTGGTTGCAGCCGATGCAGGTGTTGATGGCGTCGGGGGTGCCGGCGGCGGCCTTGTTGACGAAGTCGGGGTCGGCGAGCATCGGGCGGGCCATCGACACCATGTCCGCACAGCCCTCGGCGAGCAACTCCTCGGCGACTTCGGGGGTGTTGATGCGGTTGGTCGTGACGAGCGGGACGGACACCGCGCCCATGAGCCGCTTGGTGACCCAGGTGTAGGCGCCGCGCGGCACGGAGGTCGCGATGGTGGGGATGCGGGCCTCGTGCCAGCCGATGCCGGTGTTGATGATCGTCGCCCCGGCGGCCTCGACGGCCTTCGCGAGGGTGACGACCTCCTCCAGCGAGGAGCCGCCGGGCACCAGGTCCAGCATGGACAGCCGGTAGATGACGATGAAGTCCTCGCCGACCGCCTCGCGCACCCGCCGGACGATCTCGACGGGGAAGCGCATGCGGTTCTCGTACGTTCCGCCCCAGCGGTCGGTGCGGTGGTTGGTCTGCGCGGCGATGAACTCGTTGATGAGGTAGCCCTCGGAGCCCATGATCTCCACGCCGTCGTAGCCGGCCTGCCGGGCGAGTCGGGCGGCGCGGGCATAGTCGTCGATGGTGCGCTCGACGTCGGCGTCGGTGAGCTCGCGGGGCACGAAGGGGCTGATGGGGGCCTGGATCGGGCTCGGGGCGACCAGGTCGCGGTGGTAGGCGTAGCGGCCGAAGTGGAGGATCTGCATCGCGATGCGGCCGCCCTCGCGGTGCACGGCGTCAGTGATCTGCCGGTGCTGCTCGGCCTCCGCGTCGGTGGTGAGCTTGGCGCCGCCCTCGCCCGGGCGCCCCTCGTCGTTGGGGGCGATGCCGCCGGTGACGATCAGTCCCACTCCCCCGCGGGCCCGGGCGGCGTAGAACTCCGCCATCCGCTCGAAGCCGCGTTCGGCCTCTTCCAGGCCTACGTGCATCGAGCCCATCAGGACGCGGTTGGGCAGCGTGGTGAAGCCCAGCTCGAGCGGGCTCAGCAGGTGGGGGTAGCGGCTCATGGGGCCCTCCGTGCGGTGTGCGTGCCCTCTTTTTGTAGAGGACCCGCACACGGTTGTGCAACTAGTTGCACTAAGTTTTTTGCAACTAGTTGCACAACGGCCGGTGGGGCCGGGTTGTCAGCGGCTCGCCAACCGGATGTGCAACTCCCTCTCCTGGTCGCCGGAGGCCGTGGTCAGGTCCTCCACCGAGAACAGGTCGTCCAGGGTGGTGCGGAACCGCTCAATGGCCCAGTAGCCGCCCTGTACGTCCGCGGTGACGGAGGCATGCAGGTGGGCGGGGCGGGCTCCCTCGTGCGCGTCGGACACGTCGAACGTGCCGAGCCACACCATGGGTCGCGTCTCGTGCAGTTGCTCCGGTACGTCCTCGGCGCACCGGTCGGACGAGAAGCACGCGCACAGGGTGTCGAACACGACCCGCGCGTCCTCCTTGGTGCAATCGCTGATCGCGACGGAGACGGATTCCTCGTGCGGACGGTCGCTGTCCATTTCGTGAACGCTCCTCTCATGGCGGGACTGCGGTACCGCGAGTTCCCCGCGAAACCGCACTCCACCCCGGGAAACTTGGGGAAACCCCGGGAAAGTGCCACCTTCCAGGAGAGCATCGTCGACGGCGCCGCACACGCCGGGCGGCGCCGCCCGCGCCTCAGCCCCGCGTGAAGCGGTACGTCTTGCTGTCCGTCAGGACGCAGAAGCCGGGCGAGACGACGATCACGCGCAGCGCCCCCGTGCGGCGGTCGTAGTCGATGCCCTCCGCCTCGAAGGTGCCCGAGCAGGAGCTGCGCAGGGGCAGCTGGCGCAGCGCGGTGACATGGCCGGCCACGTCCGACGTGCCGTTCGGCGCGGCCGACAGGTCGACCTGGAGCAGCGGCTTGGTGATGCCGAACAGGGTGCCCGCGGGGTCGTCGGAGGAGCACAGCAGCCGGGTCGCGTCGACGAAGTCGCAGCCCTGCACGTCCCGCACGGCGTGGTCGAGGCGGACGGTGGAGACCTGCGGCAGGTCCGCCGACGGCGAGGTGCCCGGATTCACGCCCGGGGTCGGGAAGACCAGCAGCCGGCTCATGGTGCCCCATTCGCCGGCCAGCATCCACTGTCCGTCCGGCGACACCGCGACCCACGAGTTGTTCAGCGCCTCTCCCGGGCCCAGCGTGTGGACGTACTCGGACCAGCCGCCGCCCGGTGCCTGCACCCGGAACATCTTGGTGGTCCCCGAGTCCCGCTGGTACGGCTCGACGTAGTGGCCGTCGTAGGAGGCGTCGGGGTCGCCGACGTGGTTCCAGCCGCGGGTGCTGACGCCGAGGGGGACGGTGCCGATGCCCGTGTACCGGTTGGCGCTGCCGGCGGGGACCTCGACCGACGTCAGGCCCTGGCTCTCGGTGAGCGGGTCGGCGCGGTCCGAACCGACCTCGGTCCAGGTGTCGGCCGCGGCGGCGGGCGGGGCGGCCGACAGCACGGCGGCGGTGGCGAGGGCGACCAGGCCGGTCAGGATCAGATGACAGCGGTGCCGCGCGGCGCGCAGGGGCATGAACCGACTCCTCGGTTGGGGGGGTGGGAGGTGATCGGCGGACAGTCTGGCGCCCCAAGATGGTCATGTACAGACCAAAGAAGAAAACGCGGGGTGTCGACGGGACGCCGGGCACCCTCTCGGGGGATGGTGGAGTCCGGGGGTGTTTTTGAAAGTCCCGCCCAGCACCCCCTGGCCCGTCGGCGTGGGAGATGAGGTTGAGCGCGGTGCAACGTGGGGAGTCGGCACGGGGAACTGGCGTGCCTCGCGGACGGCGGAGGCGATGCGTGCGATGAGTACAGCCGGGTCGCCGGTGTCCGAGGGCGGTGCACCGGATCGCGGGCCCGTGCGGCCGAGCGGGTTGCTCGACCTGCTGAACGTGGCCTCGGTGCTGCTGGACGCCCAGGGGCACATCGTGCTGTGGAGCCCGCAGGCCGAGGAGTTGTTCGGTTACCCGGCCGAGGAGGCGCTCGGCCGGTACGCGGCCGACGTCATGGTCCACGAGCAGCACCACGACCTCGCCGTCAAACTGTTCGCCGACGTCATGGCCACCGGCGAGGGCTGGGCGGGCGCCTTCCCCATCCGCCGCAAGGACGGCAGCACGCGCCTGGTGGAGTTCCGCAACCAGCGGCTCCTGGACGGACAGGGGCAGGTCTACGCGCTGGGGCTCGCGACCGACCGCTCGACCCTGCGGCGGCTGGAGCGTGACGTCGCGCTGTCGACGCGGATGATCGACCAGTCGCCGATCGGGCTCGCCGTCCTGGACACCGACCTGCGGTACGTCTCCGTCAACCCGGCCCTGGAGGACATCAACGGCCTCCCGGCCGACGAGCACGTGGGCCGCACACCCCGGGAGCTGCTGCCGCTGCTGGACGTGGACACCTTCGAGTCGGGGGCGGACGAGGTGCTGCGCACCGGTCGGCCGCTCGTCGACCTGTCCGTCGTCGGCCGCACCCCGGCCGATCCGGACGAGGACCACGCCTGGTCGCTCTCGCTCTACCGCCTGGAGGACACGGCGGGCACCGTGCTGGGGGTGGCCGCGTCCATCGTGGACGTCACCGACCAGCACCGGGCGGGCGTCGAGGCCGAGGCCGCACGGCGGCGCCTGGCGGTGATCGCCGACGCCTCCGCCCGCATCGGCACCACGCTGGACCTGGACCGCACCGCCCGCGAACTGGTCGACGTGGCCGTGCCCGAGCTCGCCGACATCGCCGCCGTGGACCTGCTCGACGCGGTCGTCGGCGGCCGGCGCAGCGGGCTCGGCCCCGCCGAACCGGCGGTGATCCGCGCGCTCGCCGTCCAGGCGGACCGCTCGCCGGACGGGCTCGAGGCGGCCGACCCGCCCGGGCAGGTGGCCCGCTACGGGCCCGACCGGCTGGTCACGCAGTGCGTGCGCACGGGACGGCCCGTCCTGGTGGAGCGGGTGACGGACGAGGACCTGGCGCGCATCGCCCGTTCACCGGAGGCGGCCGGGCTCCTGGCGCGCGCGGGCGTCCACTCGTACCTCGCCGTGCCGCTGATCGCGCGGGGCGAGGTGCTCGGCGCCCTCGACCTCAAACGGGCCGGGAATCCCCTGCCGTTCGGCCGGGACGACCTGCTGCTGGCCAAGGAACTGGCCGCCCGCGCGGCCGTGCAGATAGACAACGCCCGCTGGTACCAGAACGCCCGCGACACCGCCCTCACCCTGCAGCGCAGCCTGCTGCCGAGCCACCCCTCGGTGACGGGTGGCCTCGAGGTCGCCTCCCGCTACCAGCCCGCGGGGGCCACCACCGAGGTCGGCGGCGACTGGTTCGACGTGATCCCGCTGGAGGGCGGCAAGACCGCGCTCGTCGTCGGTGACGTGATGGGCAGCGGCATCAGTGCCGCCGCCACGATGGGCCGGCTGCGCACCGCCACCAACACGCTCGCCTCCCTCGACCTCGACCCCGCCGTCCTCCTCGAACACCTCGACCGGATCACCCAGAGCCTCGACCACTCCATCGCCACCTGCCTCTACGCCGTCCACGACCCCGGACTCCGGCGGTGCAGGATCGCCAACGCCGGGCACCTGCCGCCGGCCCGGATCCGGACGGGCCGTTCGCCGGAGCTGCTCGACCTGCCCACCGGAGTGCCGCTCGGCGTGGGCGGCGTGGCGTTCTCCACCACCACCGTCGACTTCGCGCCCGGCGACCAACTCGTGCTGTACACCGACGGTCTGGTCGAGACCCGCAGGCACTCCCTGGACGAGCGCCTGGACCAGTTGCTGACGCTGCTCGACGACCCCGCGCGGCCGTTGGAGGACGTCTGCGACCTGCTGCTGCGCACGCTGCACCATCCCGACAACCACGATGACGTGGCCCTGCTGATCGCTCGGGCGCGCACGTAGATTCACAGGTTTTCATTACCGGTTGTTTACCGAAGGCATTCCACAATCACAGCAGGGTGGGCACCTCGATCGAAGGAGTGAGCCGTGACGCAGGATCATGATCGGGAGATCACCGAGGGCGGCGCACCGGGCGAGTGGGAGGTCCTCGCGGGCCCCGGCGGACCGGAGCGGGAGCGCTCGTCCCCGCGTGAGCTGTGGCAGCGCCGGTCCGTCCGCGCGCGGACGGTGATCGCGGCCACGGCCGTCGCCGTCCTGGCGGTGGGCGGCACCGTCGCCTACGCCGCGAGCTCGGGCGGTGCGGACGGCGGAGCCGCACCGGCGGCCGCGTCCGCCTCGGCGTCGCACTCCCCCGAAACGCCCCGTGGCCACCCCGGTGGCCACCCCGGTGGCGGCCCTTGGGCAGCGCTCGGCGGCGACGCCGTGCACGGCGAGGCGACCGTGAAGGACCGCGACACCGGCGAGTGGGTCGTACGGATCTGGCAGCGGGGCACTCTCGAGAAGGTGGACGGCGACCAGGTCACCGTCAAGAGCGACGACGGCACCTCGTGGACGTGGAAGGTGAGCAAGGGCGTCACGGACCGGCGCGACGGCACGTCGGACTCGGTGAAGATGGGCGAGACCGCCCTCCTCGTCGGCGAGCGCGACGACGACGGCACCCGCACCGCCGTCCGCGTCCGCGCGGGCTCCGACGACAAGGGCCCGGGCGGCTGGCGTGGCAAGCGGGGGCACGGGCCGTGGGGCCACAGCGACCGCACCCCCTCCCCGCAGCCGTCGGACAGGTCGGACAGCGGCGCGACGACCTGATGACGCCTGTGACAGCTAGGGCCTGGTGCCGATCACGACGTGGGCGTACAGCTCCTCGGACATCGTCAGTTCGGTGGTCAGGCCGGCGCGGGTGAAGGCGTCGAGAGCTCCCGGCGCCTGACGCTCGCTCGTCTCGACCAGCAGCACTCCCCCGGGTGCCAGCCACCGCGGAGCCCCGGCGGCGACCCGGCGCAGCACGTCGAGCCCGTCGGCGCCGCCGTCGAGGGCGGTCAGCGGCTCGTGATCGCGGGCCTCCGAGGGAAGCAGGGCGACCTCGCCGCTCGGGACGTACGGCACGTTGGCGGCGAGAATGTCGATCCGTCCCCGCAGTCGGCCGGGAAGCGCCTCGAACAGGTCACCTGTGTGCACCCGGCCCCCCTGACCGGCGACGTTGCGCCGGGCGCAGCGCACAGCGGCCGGGTCGATGTCGGCGGCGTGCAGCTCGACCGGGCCGAGAGCGGCGGCGAGGGCCGCGCCGACCGCGCCGGAGCCGCAGCACAGGTCGACGACGACGCGGGCGTGGGGCGCGCGGGCGAGGGCCTGGTCGACGAGGAACTCGGTGCGACGGCGGGGCACGAAGACACCTGGTTCCACTTGGACACGCAGCCCGTGGAACTCGGCCCACCCGACGACGTGTTCAAGGGGCAGGCCCGCCGCCCGGCGCTCCACCATGGCGGTGAGCTCGTCCGGCGTACGGGCGGTGGTGAGGATCAACTCGGCCTCGTCCTCGGCGAAGACGCAGCCCGCGGCACGCAGCGCGGCCACGACGGAGTCACAGGACGGGGCGGGGGTAAGTGGAGGCATGGAAAGCCGAGAGCCTTTCGAGAGCCGAAGGGCGCTCTCGCGGTCGCCTACGGGCGGCGGTCCACGCCACCTCGAGGTGAGAGCACCCGACCTGACACAGCGGTAATGGGTCCCACCTCCTCGACTCCGCACGGCTGGGTCCGTCCACAGCCGGGCGCTCACCCTATCGTGGAGCGCCCCTCCGGACCCGCCAAGTTGTACTATGCAACCATGAGTGGACAGGAGGTCAGGTGACCGCAGCCGACGCCGTCGAGACCATCCAGCGCGAGATGACGAGCTTCGCCCGCCGAGCCCGGGCCACGGCGGGCCGTATGCACCCCGAGCTCTCCCTCGTCTCGTACACCCTGCTCGCCCACCTGGAGGAGAGCGACGGCACCCGCGCCACCGACCTGGCCGCCCACTACGGCCTCGACAAGTCCACCGTCAGCCGCCAGGTGACCGCCCTGGAACGCGCCGCCCTGATCGAACGCCGCGTCGACCCCGACGACCACCGCGTCCAGCTCCTCCACCTCACCGCCGCCGGCCGCCACATCCTCGCCCAGGTGACGGAGAGCCGCCGCACCGCCTTCCGCGAGCGGCTGGCGGACTGGCCGGAGGAGGATCTGGAGAGGTTCGCGGCGTATCTGGTGCGGTACAACGCCTGGTCTGAGCCGGAGGGCTGAACCGGCCGCCTGATCCGCGGCAGCCTCCGGTTCACTCCCACTTTCGCCATTTGCCGTTTTCGCAGGGGTCTGGCTGGCTACCATCATGGCGGGCCACAGGGGTGCACCCGTCGTGTGTCGCCACGGCCCTGCAACCGGGGGGTGGCCATGAAACGGTCGGTCGTGTTCGTGCACGGCACCGGCGTACGCCGGCAGTCGTACAACGCGACCTTCGCGACGGTGCAAGCCGAGTTCCGCTCGATCCGGCCCGACTGGGACGTACGAGGATGCCTCTGGGGACCGGCGGAGGGCGCGAGGTTCACCCACGGCGGGGCCTCGGTTCCCGGCTACGCCAAGTCCGGCGGGGGCAGCAAGGAGGACGCTGCGGACGCCGCCGTCGCCGAGTGGGAAGTGCTCTACAACGACCCGGGGTACGAGCTCCGGCTGCTCGGCCTGCGCCCCGCGCCGAAAACGGGCGCCATCCGCGGCATCCCGCCCTCCAAGCGGTTCCTCACCACGGTCCAGGAGTACCGGCCGTCGGAGGAACTGCTGGCCCGACTGGACCGGCACGGACTGCGCGCCGACTTCGCCACGGCACTGGCCGAGGTGGCGGCCTCACCGGAGGTGCGTGACGCGGCCACCACCGTCGACCAGAACGGGTACGAGCACCGGCACACGGCGGCGAGGGCCGTCGTGGCGGGCACGCTCGCCACCGCGCAGTCCCGCGGCGCCGACACCCTCGCCGGTCCTGCCCGTGACGCCCTGCTCGCCGCTCTCAGCACAGAGCTGTCGGGCGGCAGCCGAGCGCTGACGGGCAAGGTGGGAAAGGCGGTGAAGACGTCCGCGCTGCGGTCGGCCACCCGGTGGACCGTGGACCGGCGTGGCGCGTTGAGCGACGGCGCGCTGGCGATGGTGGGCGACATCCTCCGCTACCAGGCACGCGGCGACGGCATCCGGCAACTGATCCGGCGCACCATCGAGCACACTCCGGGCGACCGGATCACCCTGCTGGCCCACAGCCTGGGCGGGGTCGCCTGCGTGGACCTGCTGGCCATGGAGCCCCTCGACCGCGTCGACCAGCTGATCACCGTGGGCTCCCAGGCTCCGTTCCTCTACGAGTGCGGAGCACTGACCGCGTTCGAACATCCGGACCCGCTTCCGGCGCACTTCCCGGCCGGGTGGCTGAACATCCACGATCCCTGGGACCTCCTCTCCTACAGCGCGGCGGAGGTCTTCGCCAAGCGCGCCTTCGACGTGGAGGTGTCCAACAACGGACAGCCGTTCCCTTACTCCCACAGCGCGTACTGGTCCAACGCCGAGGTATGGGACGCCATCCACGCATGGCTGGACTGAACCGCGGCGATCCCGACGCGATCCACGCGGTCATCGTCGGACTGGAAAAGTATCCGAAGGCCATCGAGATGACCCTGGCCGGGGCGGCCGGCAACGCCGTGCGCTTCGCGCGCTGGCTGCGCGAAGGGGGCGTACCGAAGGAGAACATCACGCTGCTGCTCTCCGTACTGGACGAGAACGAGGCGGCCGTCGCGAGCGAGGCCAAGGACGCGGACCTGGCCTGGCGGCGCGTCGGGACGGCCGACGACATCCGCACGGTCTTCGTCGAGGAACTGGCGTCCGTTCCCGGTGAACTCCTCTACGTCTACTGGGGCGGCCACGGGATCATGGGGAGGAACGGCGCGGAGCGGCTGCTCTTCACGCCGGACGCGTGGGCCGCCGACCTGCGCTGCGTCGCTGTCGAGGACCTGCGTCTCCACCTCATCCGCGACGACCTGCCCGGCTTCACCCAGCAGGTCTTCTTCATCGACGCCTGCGCCGCGTTCGAGGAGCAGTACCAACTGGACCAGCCTCCCGTACCCGTCCCGTTCCCCCGGCACGGGCGCGGGGAGGTGGAACAGTTCGTGCTGTACGCGGCCCGCGACGGCCAGGAGGCCGAGCAGGACCTCACGGCAGGTACGGGGCTCTTCACCAGCACGGTCCTGGACTGGCTGGAGGACCGGGCACCGCACCTGCGCCCGGATCTCACGTTGCTCGAACAGCACGTGCGGACGTGGTTCGAGGACCGCTACGCGAACGGGAGCCCGTCGACGCAGACGCCGACGGCCTACCATTACCGCGCCCTCGACAACGGCGCGCAGTTCGACACGACCTTCGCCCGCGTGGACGCAGCGGCCCTCGGGCAGGTCCGCGACACGCTGTGCAGGCATCTCAAGGACGACACCACCTGTCTCGAGTACGTGGACCGGCTCGTCGACGCCTGTGGCCCGTTACCGCCCGCCGTCAGGGACCCCATGAGCTGGTTCGCACGGGCCCTGTTGCACAAGCCCCGGGCGATGGCCGGCTTCGTCGAGGCTCTGACCAATGACGGGGCGAAGGAAAAGGTCATACAGGCGTTCCTCACCCTCGCTCTGCGCCACGGATCTCCCGGTCTGCTGTCGCCACGGGAGTACGCGGATCTGCGGGCCCTGCTCGCGCAGTGGCCCGCCCCTCTGCCACCGGCCGTGGTCAACACGCTGACCCAGGCCTCGGCGTCACGTTGCGGCGTGCAGGTGACGGCGGACGGGGCGCCGGCGCTCAGCCTGCCGCAGCTCATGGACCACATCGAGCGACTGGAGGAATTCCCCGGCGGGCGCAGTCAGGTGACGAAGGGGTTCAAGGTCCCCGCGGTCGTGGCGTTCACTCAATACCTCGTCTCCCACACCGGCACGACGAGGGTGTCCTACGCCCGGCGGAAACTGCTGGAGCAATGGGGCGACCGGGTAGCCGCGCGACTGCGGGTGGAGGCGGCCGAACTGGCCCGGGTCAAGGCGGAGGCCGCCGAGTGGGACGAGGCCCTCCACGCATCCCGCGCCCCCGCGCGCGTCGTCGTGCAGGTCTACCCCGAGGGCACGGGCGACATCTTCACCTGCGTGGTCTGGATCGACGCCGGCACCGGAGAGCTCTCCCGGTACGCCCACCCGGACAACGGAGTGCCCCTCAGTTCCGCGCAGGCCGTGGGTCTCATCGGACGGGCGGCACGCTCGCTCACCGAGCACGACGGCACCGAGCCGGTGGTGGAGATCGTGCTGCAGCACGACGACATCCTGGAGATCCCCGTGCAGGCGTGGGACGGCGCCGGCGGTCCCGCGGACGGGCCCGTGTTGCTCGGTGTCGAACAACAGATCACGCTGCGCTGTGCGCCCATGGCGTCCGTCGACAAGGAGGACTACCGCCGGTTCTGGCTGAAGAAACGGTGGTCGCGTCGTCTCCTGCCTGACGTCGTCTACCTCGACGAATCGCACACCGTCGAGGACCCCCGGGCGATGCGCGCCTACGCCACGCTGCGCACCAGCTCCGACGCGGCCCGGGTGGTGGTGCGCACCGGCCGAAGAGCGGGCGCCCTCCTCGTGCGGACGGCTCTCGCCCTGGGCTACCCCGTCGTCATCTGGGACACCGAGGACTCACGCGCCCTCACCGGCGGCGAATTCGCCCAGCTCCAACCGGAGGGCGCGTTGCACGAGCTGCCCGAACGGGTGCGGTCGTACTGGGCGCAGTCCCACCACGACCGCGTACGTCATCCCCTGCGGCCCGCCCTGCTCCTCGAAGACCACGACCGGGCGCTGCCCCCCGTGCTGTCCCTGACCCGAGAGTCCGCCTCCGAAGAAGAAGCGAGTTGCTGATGACTGGCCCGACCGGCACGGCCGCCGAGAAGCCCGAGTGGAGGATCTTCCAGGGTGACGGCAGGAAACGCACCGCCGAGATCCCGCCCGCTCCGCCCTGGCGTTGCTTCGAGGGCGACGGGGTGGGCGAGGTCCGCGCCGAGGGAGCGGGAGAGCCTGATGAGTCCGGGTACGTGATCGGCGACGCCGAGGTCGACGTGATCAACGCGGCCCTGCATCTACGGCGGCCGCTCCTCGTCACCGGTCACCCCGGCGTCGGGAAGACCTCACTGGCTGAGGCCATCGCCCACGAACTCGACCTGGGCGACGTGCTGCGCTGGCCGATCAACAGCCGCTCCGCGCTGCAGGACGCGCTCTACCGCTACGACGCCATCGGCCGCCTCCAGGAGGGCAGTCTGGCGAACGCCGAGGCGAAGAAAGCGCCGGACATCGGCAACTATGTGCGCCTGGGCCCCCTGGGCACGGCTCTCGTCCCGTCCGTCCGGCCCCGGGTACTGCTCGTCGACGAACTCGACAAGGGGGACGTAGACCTGCCGAACGACCTGCTCACGGTGTTCGAGGAGGGCTGCTTCGAGATTCCCGAGCTGTCCCGACTGCCCGAATCGCAGCCGGAGGTCGAGGTGTTCACGGCGGACCGGGGCAGGCGGGCCACGGTACGCCGCGGGTTCGTCCGCTGCTCGCAGTTTCCGGTCGTGGTGATCACGAGCAACGGCGAGCGCGACTTCCCGCCGGCCTTCCGACGTCGCTGTCTCCCGCTCCACCTGGACGATCCCCGCAAGGACCGGCTCCGTAAGATCATCGCGACGCATCTGGACGCGGACATGGCGGCGGCCGCGGACGATCTGATCGACACGTTCCTGGAGCAGCGCGAGCTCAAGGAACTCTCCACGGACCAGCTGCTCAACGCCGTCTTCCTGCGCGCCGGCGGAGCCCGACTCGCCCCCGACGGCCTTCTGCGGACCGTACTGCACCAGCTGAATCCCGGGGGGTGAACCGTGTCCGGGGAGCTGCGGCGCATCCTGGAGGCAGCCGGGCTGGATCTCAGCGTCGGGGAACTGCTGGACGCCCTGTGGCTGGCCACGAGGATGCCTCGCGGGACGGACGCGCCACTGGCACGTCGTCTGCGGGACGGCGCGGATGCGGAGGCGGCGGAGGGGCCACGGCCGGTCGCCCCTTCGGCCGTGCCGCCCGAGCCCGCGACCGGCACTGGCGGCACCTCCTCGGAAACCCTCGACGATCCCGGCGTCCGCCCCCGGTCGGCGACCGCCACCACGAGCCCCCAGGCCCCTGCGCCGGTCACCGGCGCTCCGTCCGCCAAGGCACCGCCCGGTGGGCCCGTGCGGCTGCCCGGGGGCAAGGTCCTGGGCAGTGAACTCGCCCTGGGCCGGGCCCTGCGCCCGCTCAAGCGCCGCGTCGCCGGCACCACCCGCACCGTCCTCGACGAGGACGCCACGGCCGCCGCGCAGGCCGACACCGGGATCCCGAACGTGGTGCTGCGTCCCCTGCCGGAACCCTGGCTGCGGCTCGCCCTCGTCATCGACAGCGAGATCTCCATGGTGCTCTGGGAGCGCCACTGCCGTGAACTGCAAGCCGTGCTGGAACACAGCGGTGCCTTCCGGCAGATCGAGATCCACCAGCTCGGGTACGGGACCCGGACGGAACCCCGCCGCACGAACGGGCCCGGCGTGTTCCTCGTGAGGCCGTGGAGCGGCAGCAGGGCCAACTCCCTGCCCACGAGCGCGCTGAACGACCCCTCGGGACGCACCCTGATCATGGTGATCACGGACGGTGCGGCACCCGCCTGGCGGGACGGGCGGATGCGGGCCGCACTGGAACAGTGGGGCAAGGTCGGGCCCACCTCGGTGTTCCACGTCCTGCCGCGCCACCTCTGGCCCGGCACCGGTGCAGCCGCCGACACCTGGCACGTCACCATGCCGCGTCCCGGCTCCCGCAACGCCGACTGGCACGTCACCGATCCCGTCCTGCCGCCGGACATGTCGTCCTTCGACCGGGTCCCGGTGCCCGTGGTCGAGCTGACGCCGAGCGGGCTGCGCGCGTGGGCGACCGCGCTCACGACGGTGGGGCTGCCCGTCCCTCTGCGCCTGTGGGAGCCGCGTACCTCGGCCACTCCCGCGGCCACCGCATCGCCCGCCGACGCCCGCACGTTCACCAGAACGGCATCACCCACCGCCGTACGACTGGCCGCCCACCTCGCGGCCGTGGCGCCGGTGACCGTTCCGGTGATGCGGCTCGTCCAGTCCTGCCTGCCCGGGCGCACCAGCACCGCGGCCCTGGCGGAGATCTTCCTGGGCGGACTGCTCCGGCCCGTGGCGGCGCCGCCCAAGGGGCCGATGAAGTACCGCCTGTTCGACTTCACCACGGAGGCGAAGGACCAACTGCTCGACACGGTTCCGCTGAAGGAGCTGGTCGCTTCGAGTCAGCGGGTGGGAGAGCGTGTGGAGCAACTGGTGGGGAGGTCGCCGGACTTCCCGGCCTGGCTGCTCGGTCCTGGGGCGGTGGGAGGGGCCGAGGGGGTGCCCCAGCCGTTTGCCCGGCTGGGGACGGCGATGCGAACTCGGCTGGGGCTGGACGAGCTCGAGGAGTTCTGGGACGAGGAGGAGGACGAGAGCGAGGACGAGGACGAGCCGGATGTGGCGCGGGAGCGCAGGAAGCCTGTGCCGTCGAGTCCTGCGGTGGTCATTCTGACCGCGTTGGCTGTCGAGTACGACGCCGTTCGCGCTCACCTCACCGATCCGGAGGAGTTGGTCCACGCGGACGGAACGCGGGTCGAACGCGGTCGGATCGACGGAGCGCCCTGGACGGTCGCGATCGCGGAGCTGGACGGAGGGGCCGAAAGAGCGGCCGCTGTCGCCACACGGATCGCCTCCTGGCTCCGTCCGGAGGCGCTGATCTTCGTCGGCGTCGCGGGTAGTTTGCGCGGGAGCGTCGGTCTCGGTGACGTCGTGGTGGGCACCAAGGTGTACGACCTCCACGGCGGCAGGGAGACACCCGAGGGGTTCGTGGTGCGTCCACGGGCATGGCTCAGTTCCCACAGCCTGGTGGACGCGGCCCGTTCCGCCGTACGGGACGTGGCCGATGTACGAGTCCACTTCGAGCCGCTAGCCGCCAGTGACGTTCTCCTGGCTGATGCCAGGCAGGACGGTGTCCGGCGCCTCCGCGAGCTTTCCAACGACGCCGTGGCGATCGAGATGGAGGGTTCGGGCGCCGCCCGCGCGGGTCATCTGAACGGGGTGTTGGACGCCCTCGTGATCCGCGGCATCAGCGACCTCGCCTACACGGACAAGCGGGCGGACAACGCCTCGGCCGCGCTGTCGCGCGCGGCCGCACAGGCCGCATCCGTGGCGATGGCCGTCCTGCGGAAGCACCGGCCGCGTGACGAGGAACCCCTGCCGCGTGCCTTGACCAGCCTGCCCCTGCCGCCTCCGCCTTTGGTCGGCCGCGAAGCAGAGCTGGACCTGCTCCTGCACGCCCTCGAACCCACTGGCCACGACGCTCGGCAGCTCGTGTCCGTCACCGCGGTCTCCGGCCTCGGTGGGATCGGGAAGACCGCACTGGCCACGGCAGCGGCGCACGCGGCTCTCGACAGGGGGTGGTTTCCCGGCGGAGTGCTCTTCGTCGACCTGCGCGGCCACGACGAGACTCCCGTCCCGGCCGGCCAGGCTCTTCTGTCGCTGCTGCGGGCCCTCGGTATCCCTTCGGACCACCTGCCCCCCACGGTCGAAGAGCGGGCGGCACTGTACCGCTCGGTGCTGGCGGTGCGGGACCCCATGCTGATCCTGGCCGACAACGCGTCGTCCTCCGAGCAGATCCGCCCCCTCGTCCCCAACGACAACCGGCACCGCCTCCTGGTTACATCACGCTCTTTGCTGCCCCAACTCGGGGCTCGCTTGGTCCGTTTGGGTCAGCTCTCGCACGTTGCGGCGGTCGCGCTGCTCGACCGGGCGCTCAGGGTGGCCGACCCGTCCGACAGCCGAATCACCGACGACTACGCGGTGGCCGGGCAGCTCGCGGCCCTCTGTGGTCATCTGCCGTTGGCGCTGCAGATCGCGGTGGCGCGACTCGCGGCGGACCCGGGACGGCCGGTGGCGTCGTTCGTGGCGGCACTCGCCACCTCCCGCGATCGGCTGTCCTTCCTCGACGACGGCGACCGCAGCCTCCGCGCCGCGTTCGACGCCTCCTACCGGCGGCTGCCCCCCGATCAGGCCCGTCTGCTGCGCTTGCTCGCGCTCGCTCCGGCTCCCGAGGTGGGCCCCGAGGTCGCCGCGGCGCTGTTCGGCCGTGCCGACTCTCCGGATCGGGTCCTGGAATCCCTGGCACGCGTGCATCTCATCGAGCGGGTGGGCGGGGCGTGGCGTGTGCCCGCCCTCGTGCGCGAGTACGGGTCGAGCCTGGTGGCGGCCGACCCCGGTCTGACCGAGGAGGGTGAAGCGGCGCGAGAGCGGGTGCTGGAATCGTATTGCGGGTGTGCGGAGGCGGCCGACGACCGACTTCGATGGCGGCCGGGGCTTTCGGATCCGGGTCGGTTCGCCACGAGGGCCGAGGCTCTCGCATGGTTGGACGCGGAGAGGGCCGGTCTGGTGACGGCCGTGCAGTGGGCGCGGCAGCAGCGCTTCGCCGACGCGGCGATGCGGCTCGCCGGGTCCCTGACGGAGTACCTGTCGTGGCGGCGGCACTACGACGACTGGCTGGCCGTGGCCACGGCCGCCCGGGACGCGACCTACCGTGGTGGCGACCACTCCATGGAGGCCGCCGCACTGAACAACCTCGGCCGAGCCCTGCATGAGGCTGGGCACGTGGACGAGGCCATCGACGCCCTCACCCGAGCACGCGACCTCTACGGATCCATCGCCGATGCCCGCGGCGAAGCCGCCGCGCGGACCAACCTCGGCCACGCCCTGCGCAAGGCGGGACGTCATGACGAGGCGATCGCCGCCCTCACGGGGGTACGCGAGATCCACCGAGTCCTCGGAGAACCCCGCGGCGAGGCACTCGCGTGCAACGGTCTTGGCCTAGCCCTGAGTGCGTCAGGTCGTGCGGACGCGGCTGTCGACGCCCTGACCAGTGCCCGCGACCTCTTCGCGGCCGTCGGCGACCGCCACGCCCAGGGCGTCACCTTGATCCACCTCGGGCAGGCCCTGGACATGGCGCACCACACGACGGAAGCGATCGCCGCGTACAGCGCCGCCACGGACCTCCTCCGAGAGTCCGAGGACTGGTATCGGGCGGGCCGGAGTCTGCGCAGCCTGGCCCTCCTGCACGCGGCCTTGGAAGCCCCCTCCCAAGCCCGCACCGCGTGGCTCCGGGCCGCCGACGCCTACGACCGGGCCGGCGCCCCTGCCGAGGCCGCGGAGGCCCGCAGCCACGCCGAGCAGACCACCTGAGAGACGCCCGCTAAGACACCGCCACCACCCGCCCCTCCCCCAGCCGCTCCGGTGCCCGTGCCGCCAGGAACGCGGTCGTGCGGCGCAGGCGGAACCCGAGGGACTCGTACAGGCGGATGGCGCCGGTGTTCTGGGCGCCGGTGTGGAGGAAGGGGGTCTCGGCACGTTCACGGATCCCGTGGGCCACCGCCAGGATCAGGCGCGTGGCCAGGCCCTCCCCCCGGAAGGACGGATCCGTGCAGACCGCGCTGATCTCGGTCCAGCCCGGCGGGTGGAGGCGTTCGCCGGCCATGGCGATCAGGGTGCCGTCGCGCCGGATGCCCAGGTAGGTGCCGAGTTCGATGGTGCGGGGCAGGAAGGGGCCGGGCTGGGTGCGGGCGACCAGGTCGAGCATCTCGGGGACGTCGGCGGGGCCGAGCCGGATCGCCTCCGGGTCCGGCGCGGCGGCCAGGCCGTCGTCCACGAACTGCGCGCCTTCGATGCGGGAGGTGATCTCCCAGCCGTCGGGGACCTCCCCGCCGAAGCCCGGCAGCGGCACCTCGGCGCCGGGTCCGGCGAGTGCCGCGAGGTCCGCCCAGTCGTCCGCGTCCGGCTCGTCGGGCAGGGCGAGCCACGGAGAAACGTCGAGGGGGTAGCGCAGGACCCGGCCGCGCCGCTCGGCGAAGTGGGCGTGCGGGCCGGTGAGGGCGGCGAGGGCCGGGTTGTCGAGGATGTGCGGCTGGGCGGGCGCGGGCTTGCTCATGTCGCGGCCCCGCTCTCGACCTCGGTGTCCTGACCGTCGTACTCCGTGACAACGTGCGCCTGTGGCATCGTTCGCGTTCTCCTTCGCTGTCGCCGTCCGGCCGGTCGTAGGCTCCACCGGCTCGGCACCAGGAGCCAAGAACGCCAGTTCGGCGGCTATTCCCGGGGCGCGAGGGTGTTCATACGGCCTTCATGAGCGAGGGGCGGGCGGCGGTCCGGGCACTCCTGACATGCACGTACGGTGGAACGCATGCACGTCACCCGAGGCTTCACCGGCCGCCCCCGCGTCACCAACGCCGGGCTGCCGCCCGGTCAGTACGACACCGGCGACGACTGGCCGGTCCTGTCCGCCGAGGTCACGCCCGACCTCGCGCCCGCGGAGTGGACGTTCCGGGTGGACGGGCTGGTGGAGCGGCCGCGCACCTGGGACTGGGACGAGGCGCACGCGCTGCCCGCGTCGGAGTACGCAGGTGACATCCACTGTGTGACGGGCTGGTCGAAGTTCGGGGTGCGGTTCGGGGGCGTGTCCCTGGACGCCGTCTGGGAGGCCGTGCGGCCGCATCCGTCCGCGACGCACGCCGTGGCCTACTCGCACACCGGGTACACCGCCAACCTCCCCCTGGCGGACCTGACCGGCAGGCGGGCCTGGATCGCCTTCACGTACGAGGGGAAGCCGCTCGACCCCGAGCACGGCGGCCCGGCGCGGCTGCTGGTGCCGCACCTGTACTTCTGGAAGAGCGCCAAGTGGATCGCGGGCATCCGGATCCTCGACCACGACGAGCCGGGGTTCTGGGAGCAGAACGGCTACCACGCCCGCGGCAATCCCTGGGAGGAGCAGCGGTACTCCGGTGACTGAGACCACCATGCCCCCGGCCTTCACTCCCCCGACGCGGTTCGCGGTGCCCGGGCGGATCCCGGTGAGCGACCGGGCCGCCGCCGAGTGGCAGACGGCCACGCTCACCGAGGTCCGCCGCGAGACCCCGCGCGCTTCCACCTTCCGGTTCGCCGTGCCCGCCTGGGCCGGGCACCTGCCCGGACAGCACCTGATGCTGCGGCTGACCGCCGAGGACGGGTACGTGGCCCAGCGGCACTACTCGCTCGCGTCCGCGCCCGACGACTCCGGGCACATCGAGCTCACCCTGGACCACGTCGACGGCGGCGAGGTCTCCGGCTGGTTCCACACGGTGGCCCGGGTCGGGGACCGGGTCGAGGTGCGCGGCCCGCTGAGCGGGTTCTTCGCCTGGCCCGGCGACCGGGCCGCCCTGCTGATCGGCGCGGGCTCCGGCGTCGTACCGCTGATGGCGATGGTGCGGCACCACCGGGCGCGGGAGCTGTCCGTGCCGCTGCGGCTGCTGGTGTCCGCGCGCGGCCCCGAGGACCTGATCTACGCGGCCGAGTACGGCGCGGAGACCACGCCCGTGTTCACGCGGAACGCGCCGGAGGGGGTGCCGGTGGGGCGGCTCGCCGCCGCCCATGTGGCACCGTTGCTGGCCGAGGAGCCGCCCGGTGGCTGGGAGGCCTACGTGTGCGGCTCCAACGCCTTCGCCGAGCACGCCTCGCGGTTGCTGGTGGAGGCGGGCCAGCCCGTGGAGCGGATCAGGATCGAGCGGTTCGGCTGAGGAACTCCCCGGCGCATTATCAGGCGAAAAACCCGACTCTTCCTGTTTGTGCATGTTGGGTGAAGGATGTCATGTGAGCGGGGTACGACATCCATGTGGGCACTCGTACGCGTGACGGCGAGGAGGTCGACATGCGAACCCGGGTGCACGGCGCAGGCCGGCGTCCCAACCCTCTGCGACGCCGGTGCGACGTCGTGGAGAGGTGGACGGTGCTGATCGTGGCCGTCCTGCTGCTGGTGGGTGCGCCGCTGGCAGGTACGGTGGTCGGCTGGTGGGCTCATGACGAGGCACGGACGGTCGCCGCGCAGCAGCGCGCGGACCGGCACCGGGTGCGTGCCGAGGTCGTCGGCAGGACGCCGGACAGGCTGCCCTCGGTGGAGGGCGGCGGGGAGCAGTCGTACCGAGTGACGGTGCGCTGGACGGAGCCCGGGGAGCGGCCGCACACGACGAAGGCGACCGTGCCGGCGGGGACACGGACCGGTGACAGGGTCGACGTGTGGTTCGACGCCCGGGGCCGCAGTGTCGATCCGCCGCTGGGAGAGTCCGCGGTCTGGCAGCACACCCTGGCCATGGGCACCGTCGCCGCGGGCGGTGCCGCCGCCGTGATCCTGCTCGGGCACCTGGTCGTCCGCCGCGTCGCGATGCGGCACCGTCTGGACGAGTGGGAACGCGAGTGGGCCCGCACGGAGCCGGAGTGGACGCGCCGCCGCACCTGAGGCCCACCGAGATCCGACCACCCGTGACGGCCGCCAGGCCGTCTGGTCAGTGGTCCGACCACCCACGTACCGTGTGATCATCCGCACGCTCTCTTCACCACGCTCTTCACAAAGGCGGTTGTTGATGGCCCTGTTCGATCTCCCCCTCGACGAGCTCCGCGAGTACCGCAGCAAGTCCGCCGAACCGGCGGATTTCGACGCATTCTGGTCCAAGACGCTCCAGGAGGCCCGCGAGCACGATCTGGACGCCCGCTTCGAACCCGTCGACACGGGCCTGAGCACCGTGCGGGTCTTCGACGTGACGTTCGCCGGGTACGGCGGTCACCCGGTCAAGGGCTGGCTCAAGCTGCCCGCGGGGGCCGAGGAGCCGCTGCCGCTGGTCGTGGAGTTCATCGGGTACGGCGGCGGACGCGGCCTGCCGCACGAGAACCTGCTGTGGGCGTCGACCGGCCGGGCCCACTTCGTGATGGACACCCGGGGCCAGGGCAGCGGTTGGGGTGGCGGAGGCGCCACGGCGGATCCGGTGGGCGCCGGGGTGTCCTACCCGGGCTTCATGACCCGTGGCATCGAGGCGCCCGAGCAGTACTACTACCGCCGGGTCTTCACCGACGCGGTACGGGCGGTCGAGGCGGCCCGGTCGCACCCGCTGACGGATTCCGCGCGGACGGTGGCGATCGGCGGCAGCCAGGGCGGCGGCATCACCCTCGCGGTCGGCGGTCTGGTCCCGGACCTGGTCGCGATCGCGCCGGACGTGCCGTTCCTGTGCGACTTCCCGCGCTCGGCGACGATGACGGACCGTCACCCGTACCGTGAGATCGGCCTGTTCCTCAAGACGCACCGGGGCCGCAAGGAGGACGCCCTGCGCACCCTCTCCTACTTCGACGGCGTCCACTTCGCCGCGCGCGGCCGGGCGCCGGCTCTCTTCTCGGCGGCGCTTGAGGACCAGACCTGCCCGCCGTCGACCGTGTTCGCCGCGTTCAACGCCTGGGCGCACGACGACAAGGCCATCGAGGTGTACGAGTTCAACGACCACGAGGGCGGCGGCCCCTTCCACGAGGAGGCCAAGGTGCGCTGGCTGCGGTCGTACGCCTGACAGGTACCGGAGTGGCCGGTGACCTTCCCCGCCGTCCGACCAGTCGGTATGTTCGGGGGCGTCCGGGTCGCGCTGTCGCGGCCAGGCTCCCGGCGGACGACGGAGGGCACATGTCACAACCGCAGCCACAGGTCCACGGCCACTGCGACGCTCACTTCGCCTCGGTGCGCACGGCGTTCGAGGAGAACTTCCGCGAGCGGGGCGAGCTGGGCGCCGCCCTCGCGGTCACCATGGACGGCGTGACCGTCGTCGACCTGTGGGGTGGCTGGGCCGACTCCGCCCGCACCCGGCCGTGGGAGCACGACACGCTGGTCAATGTGTGGTCGACGTCGAAGGGCCCGGTGGCGCTGTGCGCACACCTCCTCGCCGACCGGGGCCTGCTCGACCTCGACGCGCCGGTGGCCGCGTACTGGCCGGAGTTCGCCGCGGCGGGCAAGGAGAAGGTCCTCGTACGGCATCTGCTGTCGCACCGCTCCGGCCTGTCCGGGCTGCGTGAGCAGCACTCGCTCGACCAGCTCTACGACTGGGAGCTGACGACCGCCCGGCTCGCGGCGACGGAGCCCTGGTGGGAGCCGGGGACGCGGTCCGGGTACCACGCGCTGACGTACGGCTTCCTGGTCGGGGAGGTCGTACGGCGGGTGTCGGGGCTGCTGCCGGGTGCCTTCCTGGAGCGGGAGGTGACCGGGCCGCTCGGGATCGACTTCACCGTCGGGCTGCCGGAGAAGGAGGCAGGGCGGGCCGCCGAGCTGGTGCATCCGCCGGCCACGTCGAGCAGTGAACAAGCCGCGGCCTTCAGTCAGTTGACGCCGACCGCGATCGCCGCGCTGGCCAATCCGGTGGTCGGCGCGAGTCAGGCCAACACGCCCGAGTGGCGGGCCGCGGAGATCCCCGCGGCGAACGGCCACGGCACCGCGCGCGCCGTCGCGGCACTGTACGGGATCTTCGCGGGCCGCGGGTCGTACGCCGGCCACCGGCTCCTCTCCCCGGAGGCGGCCGAACGGGTGCGCGAGGGGCAGGGCGGCTGCCGTGACCTGGTGCTGGGCGCCGGGTTCGGGCACGACACGGAGATCGGGCTCGGCCTGTGGCTGAGCGGGCCGAACGGCTCGTACGGGCCCAACCCACGGGCTTTCGGCCACGACGGTTTCGGTGGTTCCTGCGGTCTGGCCGACCCCGAGGCGGGGGTGTCGCTGGGGTATGTGATGAACCGGATGGGTCCTCGCATCGCCGACGACCCACGGAAGATGGCGCTGGTGGAGGCCCTTTACGGCGCGTTGTAGCGGGACCGGCGCGCCACGACCATCCGGACGCGTGGGCTTCCGTCGCCCCTCGTCCCGAACTCGGGCAGGGCGTGCAGGTCCACGCGGAACCCGGCGCGCTCCAACTCCCGCCGTACGTCGCCGAGTCGGAAGGCGCGGTAGTACATGACGAACGGCGGCCGCCAGAGCGCGTTGCGCACCCGCATCACCGCGTCGAAGCCGAGCAGCATCCAGAACGCCGGGGACGAGGGGCGGGGCGGGGCGAGGACCGGGAAGGCGAAGGTGCCACCGGGACGCAGCACGGAGTGGACCTGGTCGAAGAGGCCGGGGAGTTCGCGCGGGAGGAAGTGCCCGAACGCCCCGAAACTCACGACGAGGTCGAAGGCGGGCCGGAACGGCAGGGCACGGGCGTCCGCGCGCACCCACGCCACGCGCGTGCCCGCTGCCTCGGCGTGCCGCCTCGCGACGTCGAGCATCCCGGCGCTGAAATCGACCCCGGTCACACTGCCTCGGCACACCCGCGCCAGCACGTCCGTCCCGGCGCCCGTGCCGCAGCACAGGTCGAGTCCGTCGGCGTACGGTCCCGTCCGCTCCAGCGCCGAGGCGACGGCGGTGAGCACCGCGTCGGGCGTACGGAAGGGTGTGTGGTCGAACTTGGGGGCGAGCAGGTCGTAGCCGTGCTGCACGGACGACAGCGCCTGGACCGCGAGTTCGCGCAGGGTGGGGCCTTCGGGGCTGAACATCCGTGTCACCCCTGGGTCACGCGCTGCTCGAGGACGGTGCGTACGCGCTCGCACCAGCGCAGGTTCTCCTCCTCGAAGGAGATGCCGGCCAGGAGCGTCAGGTACGGCCCGACGCGGTCGGCCTCGCTCAGGTACTCCTCCTCGGTGCGGCCGTCGAGAAGACGTTCACGCACCCGGCGGTAGCGGTCGAGCTTGCCTTGGGCCCAGGTCATGCGTTCCTCGATGAGTGCGTGGGTCGTGCGCGGGTCCCCGCCGTCCATCGCCTGGACCTTGATCATGAGTTCGTCGCGGATGGCGGTGGGCCGGCGCGGCGGCGCCTCGGCGAAGCCCCGCAGGTCCTCCCGGCCGGTCTCGGTCAGAGTGAACATCCGCTTGTTGGGCCGCCGTTCCTGCTGCACGACCCGGGCCTCGATCAGCCCGTCCTGCGCGAGGCGCTCCAGTTCGCGGTAGAGCTGCTGGGGCGTCGCGGGCCAGAAGTTGGCCAGGGACACGTCGAAGAGCTTCGAGAGCTCGTATCCCGAGGCCTCGCCCTCCAGCAGGGCGGCGAGGACGGCGTACTTGAGGGACATGTGGACACCGTAACAGCGGGTGATTATTCTCTTTGACACCTACTCAATTAATTGACCACGAGGTGATCCGATGCGCGCGTTCCGTGAGGCGGTCGAGGCGGGCGATCTCGACGCCGTGGAGGCGCTGCTGGCCGAGGACGTCGTCTTCTCCAGCCCCGTCGTCTTCAAGCCGTACCCGGGCAAGGCGATCACCACGGCGATCCTGCGCGCGGTCTCGGAGGTCTTCGAGGACTTCCGGTACGACCGGGAGCTCACCGGCGCCGACGGCCTCGACCACGCGCTGGTGTTCACCGCGCGGGTCGGCGACCGCGAGCTGAGCGGCTGCGACTTCATCCATGTCGACGAGAACGGCCTGATCGACGAACTCACGGTCATGGTCCGCCCGTTGTCGGGCGCACAGGCCCTGGCGGCGGCCATGGGCGCCCGGTTCGAGGAGATCGCGAAGGACGCGGAGGCGCGGTCCGCCGTGAATTCGTGAGCGCGGGTTCACAACGGCTGGAGTACAGGGGCAGACGGCAGGGCGGGCACAGGCCCGCCCTCTCCGGCGAGCGCCGGGAATACGAAAGACCCGGGCGATGTTGACCGCATCAGAACGGCCCGTGTCGTAGAACAGCGTGTCGTACAACAGCGGCAGGTGTTACGCTGCTGCCAGCACTCGTGCACGCCCCGTCGTGGGCGCCGGTGCCGACTTTTCTCAGTCCGCTGAACCGCACACCGATTCCGGTCTGTCCGTTCAGCTCTCCACACACCTCGTGAGCAGTGCTTTTCCGCCGTACCCGAGGTGATGTTCTCCGCCGCCCGGAGCCTGTGCGACACGGCTCCCCTCGCGGCTTCTCCCCCTTCCCTCGCATGTCTCATGCCGCCCGTCCTGGAAAGGACCACCGTTCATGACCACCACACTCGAACCCCCTCCCGTACAGCAGCAGGCCCAGCCCCAGACCCAGCCGGTGACCGGTGTCCTCGACATCGACGGCAGCGGGAAGGGGCACCTGCGTGCCGCGCACTGCCTGCCCACGCCCGCCGACCCGCAGGTCTCCCCCGCGCTGATCCGCCGCCACGGCCTCCGCAAGGGCGACCTGGTCGACGGCGTGCGCGGCGGCCGGAACTCCGTGACCGAGGTCGAGCTCGTCAACGGTCGCGCGCCCGAAGAGCTGCGCGGCCGCCGACACTTCCGCGACCTCACACCGCTGCACCCCCGCGAGCGGATCCGCCTGGAACACCCCGCGTCCGGGCTGACCGGACGGGTCGCCGACCTGATCGCACCGGTCGGCAAGGGGCAGCGCGGGCTCATCGTGGCGCCGCCCAAGACCGGCAAGACCGTGCTGCTCCAGCAGCTCGCGGCGGCGATCGCCGGCAACCACCCCGAGTGCCGGCTGATGGTGGTGCTGCTCGACGAACGCCCCGAAGAGGTCACCGACATGCGGCGCTCCGTGCGCGGCGAGGTCTACGCCTCGACCTTCGACCGGGCGCCCAAGGAGCACATCGCGCTCGCCGAACTCGTCGTGGAGCGGGCCAAGCGGCTCGTCGAGGCCGGCGAGGACGTCGTCGTCCTCCTCGACTCGCTCACCCGGCTGTGCCGGGCCCACAACAACGCGGCCTCGTCCAGCGGCCGCACCCTCAGCGGCGGTGTCGACGCGGCCGCGCTGCACGGCCCCAAGCGGTTCTTCGGCGCCGCCCGTCTCGCCGAGGAGGGCGGCTCCCTCACCATCCTGGCCACCGCCCTCGTCGAGACCGGCTCCCGCGCCGACGACTACTACTTCGAGGAGCTCAAGAGCACCGGCAACATGGAGCTCCGCCTGGACCGCGAACTCGCCTCGCGCCGGGTGTTCCCGGCCGTCGACATCAACCCCTCCGGCACCCGCCGCGAGGAACTCCTCCTCCCCCCGGCCGAGTTGACCGCCGTCCGCGGACTGCGCCGGGCCCTGCAGACCCGTGACGGACACGCCAACGTGGAGACGCTGCTGGAGCGGATGCGGCAGACCCCGGACAACGCGACCTTCCTGCGCCGGATCCAGCCCACCCTGCCGGGAGCCTAGTGCCGGGCCGGTAGTGTCGTTGATCGTGAACCGACGACGACAGAAGAAACTGACGAAGCGTCTCGTCTTCGCCGCGATGCTCGGCAGGAGCGCGGAGGTCCGCGCGCTGCTGCGGGCCGGGGCCGATCCGCGGATGCCCGACGTCGAGGGCACCACCCCCCTCTACGCGGCCTCGGTGCACGGTGCCGCCGACATCGTCCGCCATCTGCTGGCGGCCGGCGCCCCGCCGGACGCCGAGAGCGGACACGGCTCGGAAGGCACTCCGCTGTGCGCGGCGGCCTGCTGGGGCCACACCGAGGCGGTGCGCGCGCTCCTCGATCACGGCGCCGACCCGAACCTCCGCGAGGACCACGGCACCGGTCTGACCCCGCTGGACTGGGCGGAGAAAGGGCCTTACCCCGAGACGACGGCGCTGCTGCTCGCGGCGGGGGCCCGTCCGCGCGAAGAAGCCACCTGACCCGTCCGCGCGCACGCACCGCCACATGCGGCATCCGGGTGCTCGCGCGCGGCGTTCGGCGCGGTCGGCGCGGTGCCGGAGAGGTCCGTTTCTACGTTGATCATATGACTATCGGATTCTCATCCCGGGTGGCCGCGTCGACCTGCGCGGTCTGCGCGGCGGGTGTCCTGGCCCTCACCCCCGTCGCGGCGGCCGCACCGAGCGGAACCGACCCCGGAGCGCCGGACCGGCCGAGGACCGCGGTCCCGCACCCCAGCCTGCTCCAGCGCCACGGCACACTGGTCCGGCCGCACCCGGGGGCGCCCAGGGTCCCGGAAATCTCCGCGCTGTCGTGGCTCGTGGCCGACGCCCACACCGGCGCCGTGCTCGCCGCGCACGACGCACACCGCAGGTTGCCGCCCGCCAGCACGCTGAAGACGCTCTTCGCCCTCACGGTGCTGCCGGTCCTCCCCGGCGGCGTCCGGCACCTGGTCAGCACGGAGGAGTTGGCGGGCGTCGGGCCCGGCAGCTCCCTCGTCGGTGTCGCCGAGGGACACGCCTACCGGGTCGACGACCTGTGGCACGGGGTGTTCCTGAACTCCGGCAACGACGCCGTGCACGTCCTGGCCGCGCTCAACGGCGGCTGGCGTGCGACGGCCGCCAGGATGCAGTCAAAGGCCCGCTCCCTGGGCGCCCGCGACACCCATGTCCTCTCCCCCGACGGCTACGACACCCCGGGCCAGGTGTCGTCGGCCTACGACCTCGCCGTGTTCGGACGGGCGGGCCTGCGCAACCCGGACTTCGCCCGGTACTGCGGCACGGTCCAGGCCGGTTTCCCGGACCGGCGCGGCGGGACGCACCCGATCCTCAACACCAACCGCCTGCTGACCGGGGCCGACGGAGTCGAGCGGTACCCGGGGCTGATCGGCATCAAGAACGGCTACACCAGCGAAGCGGGCAACACGCTCGTCGCTGCGGCACAGCGCGGCGGGCGCACGCTGGTGGTGACGGTGATGAACCCTCAGGCGGGTGGCGGGTTCGCCGTGTACGAGGAGGCGCGCGCGCTGCTCGACTGGGGGTTCGCGGCCTGGGGGCGGGTCGATCCGGTGGGGTCGTTGGACGCGCTGCGGGTCAAGCCGAGACAGGGACCCGTCACGCTGCCCGTCGCGGCGGCGGTCACTCCGGAGGGAGGACCCGGCTGGTCGGAGGCGGCGGCGATCGCAGGTGCCGCCGCTCTGGGCGCGGCCGCGGTGGCAGTGGCGTTGCGGCTCATGGGGGTGCGCACACTGGACAGCTGACCGATCGGCAGACCCAGCAGGAGGCCGAGGGTGATCCAGGTGTAGGCGCTGCCGCCGAGGAAGCCGTCGATGCCGGACGCGTCGTCGAACCACAGCCACACCACGCTGCTGCACATCACCGCGTACAGCGCGCCCGTGACCCGTGGGTGTCCGGCACGCAGGAGTACCGCGAAGCTCGGCAGCAGCCACACCAGGTGGTGCACCCAGGTGATGGGACTGACCAGGCAGGCCGTCAGCCCGGTGAGGGCGAAGGCGACCTGCCAGTCCCCCACCACCACCGCCCGACGCGCCCGCCACACCCACACGCCCAGCACCAACAGCACGGTCGCCGCCCAGACTTCGCGGCTCGGCTCACCGAGGCGGGCCAGGACGCCCTGCAACGACTGGTTCGAGACGTAGTCGAGGCGGCCCACCCGGTCGGTGTCCCACAGCGCCTGCGTCCAGTAGTAGCGGGACGCGTCCGAGGCCACCCAGGCCGCGAGCCCCGTCGCCGCGGCGGCGACGGCCGTCGCGACACCCGCGGCGCGCCATCTGCGCGCCACCAGCAGCAGGCCGATGAACAGCGCGGGCGTCAGCTTGATCGCGGCCGCCAGACCGATGCCGACGCCCGCCCAGCGGCCGCGTCCGGTGGCCAGCAGCCACCCGTCGACCAGGACCAAGGCGAGCAGCAGGACGTTGACCTGCCCGAAGCTGAAGGTGTCGCGGAGCGGTTCGAACAGGGCGAGGGCGCACAGGGCCAGGGCGCAGCCGTACCAGCCGTGCCGTCGCCACGCCCGTCCGGTCAGGAGGCGCACCACCAGGGCGAGCGCGGCCAGGTTGAGCAGCAGGGCGACCGCGATGGCCGTGTGCAGCCCGACCAGCGCCATCGGCAGCATCGCGACGGCCGCGAACGGCGGGTAGGTGAAGCCGTAAGTGGTGCCGGGCACCTGGTAGTCGTAGATCCGCCCGCCGTGGTGGATCCAGCTGTCGACCGTGCCGTAGTAGACGCGCAGGTCGAACCAGTCGCGCAGCAGGGGCACGGTCGCGGTGAAGACGGTGACCGCGGTGGCGAGGGCCAGCACGAGGAGGAGCCGGCCGCGGTCGGTACGGGGCCCTGTCACGCCGTAGGTCCTCGTCGTGCCGTACGTCCTGGTCATGCCGTGCGTCCTTCCAGGGCCGGGGCCTGTGCCGCCTGGTGGGCCTGCCACAGGACGACCACGGCGAGCACTCCGCCGGAGACGGCCAGCACCAGTTGGCCGGTGTCCGCCGGGCCGCCGCTCGGCAGGACGGCGAGGGCCAGCACTCCGGTCAGGGCGGCCGTGCGGTGCCGTGTCGAGGTGTTCGGGGCGGCGGCGGCGATGAGGAACAGGCCCCACAGCGCGTACCAGGGGCGGATCGCCGGTCCGAAGGCGGCCACCGCGGCCAGGCTCAGGCCCAGCGCGTACACGGGGCGCCCGCGGCCGCGCCACCATATGGCGAGGACGAGGGCCCCGGTGACCGCGAGCCCGAGGACGTGCCAGGCCGGGACGGCGAGCGGTGCCAGATCGCTGCCGAGCCGCTCAAGAAGTGCGCCGGTGGCCCGGCCCAGGAGGCTGGTGAGCGCCCAGTTGTGCGGGGAGACCGGGGTGTCCAGGGCGCCTATCCAGCCGTACCCCGTGCCCGCGAGCGCCGTGGCGGCCACCGTGGTCGCGGCGGACGCGGCCGCCGTCGACAGGACGGCCCGGGCCGGACGGTGACCGGCACGCATCCGCAGCATCACGACGGCGACGAGGCCGAGCGCGGCGGGCGCCTTGACCAGTGCGGCGAGCGTGACGAGGACGGCCCCGAGGATCGGCCACCTGCCGAGCGCGGCGACGAGCCCCGCGCCCAGCAGGCCGAGCATGATGGCGTCGTTGTGGGCGCCCGCCACCAGGTGCAGCAGGACCAGCGGGTTGAGCGCGCCCAGCCACAGCGCGGCGGCCGGGTCGGCGCCGCTGTGCCGGGCGAGCCGGGGCAGGGCGGCCGCCATCAGGGCCACGCCGAGCAGGGCCACCAGGCGCATGCCGAGGAGTCCGGCGGGGAGTTCGCCGTGGGTGAGACCGGTCAGCGCGGAGGCGAGGGCGAGGAACACCGGGCCGTAGGGGGCCGCGGTGTGCTGCCACAGTGGGGCGACCTCTTCGGCGAGGGGGCCGCCGAGCATGGCGGGCCCGTGCGCGTAGACGTCGATGTGCGCGTCCACCATGGCGCCCTGGGCGAGGTAGCTGTAGACGTCCCTGCTGAACAGGGGCGGCGCGATCAGCAGCGGGGTCGCCCAGACGGCGAGGACCAGCAGCAGGGCTCGGGGGGCCGGCGGGTCGGCGCTGCGCACCAGGCGGCCGAGCAGCAGCCAGGCCGCTATGAGCAGGACGACGCCGAAGTACACGCCGACCAGGCCGAGGGCGGCATGGGGCGAGGACGGGGCCAGCAGTTCCCGGGCGGGTAGGGCACCGGCCGTCTCACCGCCCAGCGCGAGGAAGGCGGTACCGGCCAGGCCCAGCACCTGGCAGCGGCGGAGATCGACGGGAAAAGCCATGGCCAACACTCGGTCAGCGTGGCAACGCGGGGTGGCCGGAAGGCGACGCTCCCCTCTCGGGACGGCGGCGCCTGTGTAACCGGCGAGTGATGGGCATGACCGAGCCGGGCCTGTTCGTCGGGTGGTACGCCGTACGACCTCGGTGCTCAGAACACCGACAGCCCGGTCAGGGTCGTGAAGCGGTCCAGCGCCGCCACCCCCGCCACCGAGTTGCCCCGCTCGTCCAGCCCCGGGCTCCACACGCACAGCGTGCACCGGCCGGGTACGACGGCGATGATGCCACCGCCGACACCGCTCTTGCCGGGCAGCCCGACGCGGTAGGCGAACTCGCCCGCCGCGTCGTACGTCCCGCACGTCAGCATGACCGCGTTGATCTGCTTGGCCTGGCTGCGGCTGAGCAGCCGGGTGCCGTCGGCGCGGATGCCGTGCCGGGCCAGGAAGGTGGTGGCCAGGGCGAGGTCGGCGCAGGAGGCGGTGATCGAGCACTGGCGGAAGTACTGGTCGAGCAGTTCGGGCACCGGATTGCCGATGTTGCCGTAGGACGCCATGAAATGCGCCAGGGCCGCGTTGCGGTCGCCGTGCCCGGCCTCGGAGGCGGCGACTTCCTTGTCGAAGGACAGCTCGGCGTTGCCGCTCTCGGCTCGCAGGAACCGCAGCAGTTCGCCGGCCGCGTCGCCGGTACGGCTGTGGAGGCGGTCGGTGACGACCAGCGCGCCCGCGTTGATGAACGGGTTGCGCGGGATGCCGTTCTCGTACTCCAGCTGCACCAGGGAGTTGAAGGGATTGCCGGAGGGCTCCCGTCCCACGTGTTCCCAGAGTTCGGCGCCCTCGCGGGCCAGGTCGAGGGCGAGGGTGAAGACCTTGGTGATCGACTGCGTGGAGAACGGCTCCCGCCAGTCCCCCACGCCGTACACCGTGCCGTCCGGCTCGGCGACGGCCATGCCGAAGCTGCGCGGGTCGCGGGAGGCGAGCGCCGGGATGTAGTCGGCGGGCCTGCCGCGCCCAGGGGTGCCTTCGATCTCCGAGAGGATGCGGTCGAGGACCGGCTGGAACTGCGAGGACATGATCGGCATCATGCCGCACGCCCGACCGAGGGCGGTCCCCGGGTGCCGGGCGCTCCGCCCTCGTCGTGCCGTCCAATCAGGCATGTCTTGCGCGGATCTCCGCGTGCTGGCCCGTCGGTCGCGGACCCGCGCGTCAGGGTGAAGGTCCGCGGTCCCCGTGAGGCGGGGTCCGTTCGGTCTTCGAGCAGACAGGAGCGATGTTGCGCCAGCGGAACGAACGCACCGGAGCCACCGACTCGGTGCGGCGAGACGACAGGAGCAGGGCCGCGACGGTCGCCGGTCTGTCGCGGCGGACCGCGGTGGGCATGTGCGCCACGGCGGTGCTGCTGGCCGGATGCAGCATGCCCACCCCGCACGTCCCCGTGCGGGAGAACGCGCAGGGCGGATGGAACTTCTACCTCAGTCCGCGGGGTGACGACAGCGATGACGGCCGGACCCCGCAGACCGCCTGGCGCACCCTCCGGCGCGCCGACGCCGTGCGGTTCAAGCCGGGCGACCGACTGCGGCTCCAGGGCGGCGCGCAGTTCAAGGGGACGTTGAGCATCGGCCAGGGAGACGCCGGCGACCCCCGCAAGCCCGTGGTGATCGAGTCCTACGGCAAGGGCCGCGCCATTATCCTGGCCGGCGGGACGCGCGCGATCGAGGTGCACAACACGAGCGGCGTCGCCCTGCGTGACCTGGTCGTCGTGGGCGACGCGGCGGCCTACCGGAGGCACGAGGGCATCGCCTTCATCAGCGATCTGCCCGGTGACCGGAAGCTGCCGTACCTGCGGGTCTCGGGCGTCGAGGTGAAGGGCTTCCGCAACGGCATCCGGCTGCACGGCGGCGCGCAGGCGTCGGGCTTCCGGGACGTGGTGATCAGCGACAGCGCGCTGCACACCAACCAGGACGCGGGGCTCGTGGCCGACGGCCCCGCCTTCGACGCGGACGCGCCCGCCTACGCGCACGAGGACGTGACCGTGTCGAGGGTGACGGCGTACCAGAACATCGGCGACCCGAAGGCGTCCCACCGCAACACCGGCAGCGGCATCGTCCTGGGCAGCGTCCGGCGCGGCCTGGTCGAGCGGTCCGTGGCCCACGACAACGGGGAGTTCTCCTCGCCGGGCGCGTTGGAGGGTCCCGAGGGCATCTGGACGTACGACTCGACGCGGATGACGTTCCAGAAGAACGTCTCCTACGGCAACCACACCGGCTCCCAGGTGGACGGCGGCGGGTTCGGCCTGGACAACAACGTGTCCCACTCGGTGATGCAGTACAACCTGGCCTACGGCAACGACGGGGCCGGCTTCCTGGCCTACTCCGGGGTCGCGAACGGGGCCCACACGGACAACACGATCCGGTACAACATCAGCCACAACGACAGCCGCAGGCTCCAGGACTACGGCGGCATCGTCGCGTTCGGGGCGCGGGTGACGAACCTCGCGATCTACCACAACACGGTGCTGACCACGGCCGACGGTCCCGTCCGCGCGCCCGCCCTGCGGCTCCAGCAGAGCCTGGGCGACGTCACCGTACGCAACAACGTGTTCGTGACGGACGGCCCGCCCGTGGTGGAGTCCCAGGGCGCCTTCGTCCCCTCGGACGTGCTGTTGCAGGGCAACGACTACCACAGTTCGCAGGGCTGGAGCCTGCTGTGGGGGGATCGCGCGTTCACCGATCTGGACGCCTGGCGTCAGGCGACGGGGCAGGAGACGCTGGGCCCGCGCGCCACCGGCACCGACGTCGACCCCTGCCTCACCCGGGTCCCGCTGCCCACGGCCGGCCCGAACCTGTACGGCACCGGTCCGACGCGCGGCGCATTGGCCTCCCGGTGCGCCGGCACGCTGACCGGTGCCGCCGTGAACCTGCGGGACCTGGGCGTGAACCCGGGGCCCGTGGACTACTTCGGGGCGCCGCTGACCGGGTCCCCCGGTGTGGGGGCCGTGCAGGTGGGACCGACGGCCTGAGGGATCGTCACCCGCAGGGCGTCGCCCGGGCCGGGCTGCGGCACGTGCACGGGGCGGCCCAGGGCCCGGACGTACCAGCCCGCCGCCCTCCAGGCCGCCGGGTCCAGGGCGTTGCGCGCGTCCAGCAGGCGTGGCGCCCGGACCACCTCGGACAGCTTCGCCGGGTCGAGGTCGCGGTACTGGCGCCACTCGGTCAGGTGCAGCACCACGTCGGCGTCCCGGCACGCCTCCATGACGTCCGTGCAGTACGCCGGCCCGGGCAGCGCGGCCCGCGCGTTGTCGAGGCCCTCCGGGTCGTGGACGAAGGCGTCGGCGCCTTCGGCGACGATCTCCGCCGTGACGGCGAGCGCCGGTGAGTCGCGCACGTCGTCGCTGTCGGGCTTGAAGGTGGCACCCAGCACCGCGACCCGCCGCCCGGCGAACGAACCGCCCAGGAGGTGACGGGCGAGGTCGACGGTCCGCCGGCGCTGACGGTGGTTGATCTGGTCGATCTGGCGCAGGAAGGACACCGCCTCCCCGACCTGGAGTTCCTCGGCCCGGGCGAGGAAGGCGCGGATGTCCTTGGGCAGACAGCCGCCGCCGAACCCGAGGCCGGCGGAGAGGAACCGGCGCCCGATGCGCACGTCGTGGCCGAGGGCGTCGGCGAGGGTCACGACGTCGGCACCGGCGGCGTCGCAGACCTCCGCCATGGCGTTGATGAAGGAGATCTTCGTCGCCAGGAAGGAGTTGGCGGCGACCTTCACCAGTTCCGCGGTGGCGGAGTCGGTGCTGACGTAGGCGACACCGGCGCGCAGCATCGAGTCGTAGACGTTGCGCAGCAGCTGGTCGGCGCGGGGTGAGGTGACGCCCACGACGAGCCGGTCGGGGCGCAGGGTGTCGTGGACCGCGTAGCCCTCGCGCAGGAACTCAGGGTTCCAGGCGACCTCGGCGTCGACGCCGGGGCGCAGTTGCGCCGCGACTCTGCGGCTCAGTGCGCGGGTGGTGCCGACCGGCACGGTCGACTTGCCGACGATGAGGCTGTCGCGGGTGAGCAGCGGTGCCAGGCCGTCGACGACGGCCTCGACGTGACTCAGGTCGGCGGCGAGGGAGTCGGGGCGCTGTGGGGTGCCCACGCACAAGAAGTGCACGTCGGCGAAGTCGGCGGCCTCCTGCAGGGAGGTGGTGAAGCGCAGCCTGCCGTTGCGGATGTTCCTGGTGAGGATCTCCGGCAGGCCCGGTTCGAAGAAGGGCGCCCGGCCCGCCGCGAGCGCCTCGATCTTCCTGGTGTCCGTGTCGACACCGAGGACGTCGTGTCCGATGTCCGCCATGCACGCGGCGTGCACGGCTCCGAGGTAGCCCGTACCGATGACGGTCAACCGCATGAAGGTACTCCTGTCCTGGGGCCGGCGAGATCGACGGGATCAGCGGGCGTAGCCGTGGGGATTGAGTTCCTGGAACCGCCAGGCGTCCCGGCACATGGCGGCAAGGTCGCGTGTGGTGCTCCAGTTCCAGGCCGCGGCCACCGCGCCGGCGTCGGCGACGAGTTCGGCGACGTCGCCGGGTCTGCGGTCGACGACCTGGTAGGGGATGTCGCGGCCGCTCGCCTCGCCGAAGGCGGCGACCAGTTCGAGCACCGAGGTGCCGGTGCCCGTGCCGAGGTTGAACACCCGCATGCCGGTGCGGTCGTCCAGGTGCTCGACGGCCGCGCGGTGTCCTTCGGCGACGTCCATGACGTGGATGTAGTCCCGGACTCCGGTGCCGTCGGGCGTGGGGTAGTCGTCGCCGAAGACGCTGAGCCGCTCGCGTCGGCCGTGGGCGACCTGGGCGACGTAGGGCATGAGGTTGTTGGGGACGCCCTGCGGGTCCTCGCCGAGCAGGCCGCTGGGGTGGGCTCCGACGGGGTTGAAGTAGCGCAGGGCCAGGGCCTTCATGTCCGTCAGGTGGGCGCAGACGTCCTGCAGGATCCGCTCGCACATCAGCTTGGTGTACGCGTAGGGGTTGGTGGGCGCGACGGGGCTCAGCTCGGTCAGGGGCACGGTCTGCGCGTCGCCGTAGACGGAGCAGGACGAGGAGAAGACCAGCCGGTGGACGCCGTGTTCGCGCATGACGGAGAGCAGGGCGCAGGTGCCGCCGACGTTGGTGTCGTAGTACTCGATGGGCAGCGCCACCGACTCTCCGACCGCTTTGTGGGCCGCGAAGTGGATGACCGAGTCCACCTCGTGGGCGGCGAACACCTCGGCGAGGGCCCGCCGGTCGCGTACGTCGACCTGGTAGGCGGCGGCGAGGGGGCGTCCCGCGGTCTTGGCGATGCGGTCCAGGGCGTGGGGAGAGCTGTTGACGTGGTTGTCGACGACGACGACTTCGTAGCCGTGGGTGAGTAGTTCGACGCAGGTGTGGCTGCCGATGAAGCCGGCGCCACCGGTCACCAGGACCGTCTCGGGCATCGGGTACCTCGTCCTTGTCGTTGCAGGGTCAGGGGTCCGGCGGGCACGTGGCGTCAACCCATGAGGAACCCGCGCAGGTACGTGGGGAACAGCAGCAGCGCCCAGGTCAGCGGTACGAGGGCGACAAGGCCCGCGGTCAGCGGCAGGGCGGCGGTGCGCAGGGCCCGGTGCACTCCGACGCCCGCCGACCTCGCGGTCTCCCGGATGTGCAGCACGCCGACGGCGAGGGTCACCAGTGCGTAGGAGAGGGAGCCGAGGATGCACAGGAACACGTAGCCGATCGCGGGGCCGGTGAGTTCGCCGACCACGGCCGCGGCGGCGAGCACGACGGTGATCAGGAGGTAGGGCAGCATCAGGCGCAGCGGCAGGGGCTCCATGCCGTCGCGGACCTTGGGCGTCACCTTGAAGACGACCTTCTTCGGCCGTACCCGCTGCACCAGCGCGGCCGCGGCTCCCCAGGCCACGTACGGCCAGCGGGTCAGTCCGAACAGCCAGCCCTCCCAGCTCAGCAGCGGGGCGTCGACGGGCCGCAGCAGGCCGCGTCGGCGCAGCAGCAGAGTGAGCAGGACCAGGAAGAACGACATGGCCCAGAAGTGCAGCAGGAAGGCTGCGTAGTTGACGTTGATCCACGGGTGACCGGTGACCGCGGCGACCGGTGGCAGCACCAGGCCGGCGGTGGTGGTCAGCGCGAGCAGCGGATAGTAGGAGAGGGCGAACGCGAACCGGAGCCGCAGTCGGCCGGGCATGCGGCGCAGGTGCTTGGGGAGCATGCCCAGCAGCATGAACACCAGGCTGCGCGACCACTGGAACTCCTGCGTCACCATGGCGGCGAAGGTGAGGGGGCCGTCGCCGTGCGCCTCCGCGTCGATGGCGAACGCCCCGTGCCAGCCGGCCGAGTTCAGCAGGAACGTCGTCGAGAAGTCCTCGGCCAGTTCGGGGCCGAGACCGCCGATGTCCTGGAGGGCGCGGGTCCGCACAGCGTAGTGGGAGCCGATGCACAGCGGTGCCAGACCGTCGGAGTGGCCGAGCTGCATGGGCCCGTGGAAGGTGGCCTCGCGGTGCAGCCGTCCGCGTGCCGACCACGAGGTGTGGGCGTTGGCGTCGCACACGCTGGGGGCGGCGACGTAGCCGACGGCCGGATCCGCGAACGGCCGGACCACTTCCGACAGGTAGCGGGGGTGGGGCACGTGGTCGACGTCGAGCTGGGCGACGACGTCGTAGTCGCTGTAGCCCCAGTGGTCGTAGAAGTGCGCGAGGTTGCCCTCCTTGCACCGGGTGCGACGGGGCCAGGCGTCACGGTGGTACGAGGGGACACCGCGTCGGCAGGAGACGTTGACGGCGTTGGTCTCGCACCAGTACAGGATCTCCTCTGTCGGGTCCTCGTCGCACAGCCACACGTCGTAGGGGTGCGGGAAGTCCTGGCGCAGCATCGCGGTGAGGGTGGCGCGGGCGACGGCCCAGGGCTCGGACGGGGCCCGGGTCACCACGAAGGCGGTGCGCAGCCCGGGCACGTCGACGGCCGGGTTGAAGGTGCGCAGCCGCACCATCACGACGACGAAGTACAGGGGCAGCACCGACAGGTACAGCAGGAGTGCGCTGTTGACCGCGAAGCCAGCCCAGCCGACCCGGTGCTCGGGGCGCAGCCACCACTCCCAGAAGACGACCAGGGCGGCCCACCAGCACACCGCGAGCAGGGACACCTTCATCCGGTCGAGGCGTCCGAGGCGGGGGATCCAGGAGGCGGGGCGGGGCGTGAGGGCTCTGCGTGGCTTGCCGAAGACCGGTCCGTCGGCCGGCATGTCGACGACGTTGCCCGCCGAGAGGATCCACAGGTGGGTTCTCAGCAACGCGTCGTCGGTGCGCGGCGGTCGTCGGCCGGCGTCGAGGGCTGTGCCGCGCGCGGGACCGTGGTCCGTCCGGGTCACGACGCGGCGGGGGTCGCGCCGACCGGCCAGGGCTCGGCGGTGACGACGCCGTGCTGTTGTCCGCCCCGGATCGCGCTGAGCGCGGCGGTGACGTCGTCGGGGCGGGCGGCGAACCACTCCACGGTGCGGCGCAGCCCGTCCTCGATGTCGACCTCGGGGCTCCAGCCCAGGCGTTCCCAGGCCCGGGTGATCACCGGTCGGCGTCGGGTGGGGTCGTCGACGGGCAGCGAATGGAACTGGATCCCGGCCTGTGATCCCGTCAGGTCCAGGACCATTTCGGCGAGTTGCAGAACCGTCAGTTCCACGGGATTTCCCAGATTCACCGGCCCGGGTTCGTCGTGGTCGAGCATGGCGACGATTCCGCGCACCAGGTCGTCGACGTAGCAGAAGCTGCGGGTCTGCTTTCCGTCGCCGTAGACGGTCAGTGGTTCTCCGGCGAGTGCCTGGACGACGAAGCTGGAGACGACCCGGCCGTCGTGCGGGCGCATGCGCGGACCATAGGTGTTGAAGATCCGCATGATTCCGGTGTTCGTTCCGCGGTTCGTCCGGTAGGCCTGGGTCAGCGCCTCGGAGAACCTTTTCGCCTCGTCGTAGACCGAGCGCGGGCCGACGGGGTTCACATGGCCCCAGTACGTCTCGTCCTGCGGGTGCACTTCGGGGTCTCCGTACACCTCACTGGTGGAGGCGAGGACGAAGCGGGCGTCGTGGCGGGCCGCGAGGCGCAGCGCGTTCTCCGTGCCGCGACTGCCCACGGCGAGCGTCTGGAGTGGACGTGCGAGGTAGTCGGGGGGCGAGGCGGGGCTGGCCAGGTGGGCCACCGCGTCGACGGTGCCGGACACCGCGACCGACCGGCTGACGTCACCGCGGGCGAGTTCGAAGGCGGGATTTCCGAGAAAGCGGGCGATGTTGGCGGGATCGCCGGTCGAGAAGTCGTCGAGGCAGACGACTTCGTCACCGCGCCGCAGAAGTGCTTCGCACAGATGCGAGCCGAGAAAACCGCCGCCACCTGTCACGACCACACGCATGAATTCTCCTGGATTCACCGAAGGATTCCATCGCTCCGCCCGGCTCAGGGTGTAGGGGAAGATGTTCACCAGGACAGGAGACGGAGACGGTCCGTTGTCGAGGACCGCGAATTCAGCATATGAGCGTTGATATCACTTTCCGGAGAATGGCGAGGCGGGCTGCGCCGATCGGCCGGTATCTCCGGGGAATGCCGCCTCGCACGATCCCGCCGTCGCTGGGCTGTGACGGTCGCACCGGGTCGGTGACGCTTCATCCCTGGGTGTGACGGCACCCCGCGTGTCGGGTCCGGTGCGGGACACCGGACAGCCGCCGCACGCGGGGTGCCGTTCGTTCACACGCCCGCGTCAGAGCGGCTGGGGCGTGCCGCTGCCCGCGAGCACCTCGGGGCGCAGCAGGTCCGCGAGGCGCTCGGCCGGCAGCAGGCCCTTCTCCAGGACGAGTTCGGCGACGCCCCGGCCGGTGACGAGGGCCTCCTTGGCGATGTCGGTGGCGGCCGTGTACCCGATGTGCGGGTTGAGGGCCGTGACCAGGCCGATGGAGTTCTCCACGCTCGCGCGCAGCGCCTCGGTGTTGGCGGTGATCCCGTCGACGCAGCGCTCGGCGAGGGTGAGGCAGGCGGCGCGCAGGTGGGTGATGGACTCCGACAGGGAGTGCAGGATGATCGGCTCGAAGGCGTTGAGCTGGAGCTGTCCCGCCTCGGCGGCCATGGTGATGGCGACGTCGTTGCCGATCACCTCGAAGGCGACCTGGTTGACGACCTCGGGGATCACCGGGTTGACCTTGCCGGGCATGATGGACGAACCGGCCTGCACCGGCGGCAGGTTGATCTCCCCCAGGCCGGCACGCGGCCCGGAGGACAGCAGCCGCAGGTCGTTGCAGCTCTTCGACAGCTTGACCGCGATGCGCTTGAGCACGCCGGACATCTGCACGAACGCCCCGCAGTCCTGGGTCGCCTCGACCAGGTTCGCGGCGGTGACCAGCTGGAGCCCGGTGATCTCGGCGAGGTGACGACGTGCCGACTCGGCGTACCCGGCGGGGGCGTTCAGGCCGGTGCCGATCGCGGTGGCGCCCAGGTTGATCTCGTGGATCAGCTCGACGGCCTCGGCGAGGCGGCTGCGGTCCTCGTCCAGCATCACGGCGTACGCCGAGAACTCCTGACCGAGCGTCATCGGTACCGCGTCCTGGAGCTGGGTGCGGCCCATCTTGAGCACGTCGCGGAACTCGACGGCCTTGCGCGCGAAGGCGTCCTGGAGGACCGCCATCGCCTTGAGCAGGCCGCGCACCGCGAACACCGTCGCGATCTTGACAGCGGTCGGGTAGACGTCGTTGGTGGACTGGCCGAGGTTGACGTCCTCGTTGGGGTGCAGGTACTGGTACTCGCCCTTGGCGTGGCCCAGCAGTTCCAGCGCCCGGTTGGCGACGACCTCGTTGGCGTTCATGTTGGTCGAGGTGCCCGCGCCGCCCTGGACGACGTCGACCACGAACTGGTCGTGCAGCTTGCCGTCGCGTATCTCGCGGCAGGCCTCGACGATCGCGGCGGCCTTCTCCGGGGCCAGCAGACCGAGTTCCTCGTTGGCGAGGGCGGCGGCCTCCTTGACGGCGGCGAGGGCGTCGATCAGGTGCGGATAGGTGGAGATCGGGGTGCCGGTGATGGGGAAGTTCTCCGTGGCGCGCAGGGTGTGCACGCCCCAGTACGCGTCGGCGGGGACCTCGCGGTCGCCGAGCAGGTCGTGTTCGCTTCGGGTGGCGGCGGCGGTCATGGGTGAGCGGGTCCTCTTCTTTGAGGTGGTTGACCTGGGGTGAGGGGATCAGGCGTAGGTGGCGGAGGCGACCGGGTCGAGCGCGCGCACCGGCCGGACGCTGCCGACCGGTTCGCCGCCGCCGAGCAGGGGCTCCCCCGCGAACTCGCCGAGCAGGTCCGGGTCGACCCCGGCGCGGGCGAGCGCGGCGGCGGTGACGGGTATGCGCGCCCGGTTCGCCCCGTCGGCGATCTTCACGGCGACGGCCCTGCCGTCCGGGAGCGCGGCGACCTCCACGCCCTCGAAGCCGTCCTTGGCGAGCAGACCGGGTACCGCCCGCATCAGCGCGGCGACGTCGCGGCCGGTGCCGGAGGCCATCTCGGCGTGCTCGCGCATCGCGCCGGCGACCCGCGCCTCGGGGGTGCCGGCCGGGGCGGTGGTGATGCGGGCGGCGGCCCGGGCGAGACCGTGCAGGGAGACGGAGAACAGGGGCGCGCCGCAGCCGTCGACGGTGACGCGGGCGATGTGCTGTCCCGTCAGGTCCTCGACGATCTCCGCGATGGCCCGCTGGAGCGGGTGCGCGGGGTCGAGATAGCCCTCCAGGGACCAGCCGTTGAGCTTGCAGGTGTACAGCATCGCCGCGTGCTTCCCGGAGCAGTTCTGGGCGAGCCGTGAGGGCAGCCGGCCCTCACGGACCCAGGCGTCCCGCACGACCGGGTCGAACGGCAGGTCGGTGACGTTGCGCAGGTCGTCCTCGGTGACGTCGGCGAGTTCGAGGATGCGCCGGGTGCCGGCGAGGTGGCGTTCCTCGCCGGAGTGGCTGGCGGCGGCGAGTGACAGCAGTTCCCCGTCGAGCGGCAGCCCGGCCCGTACCATGGCGACGGCCTGGACCGGCTTGAGCGCCGAGCGTGGATAGCACGCGACCTCGACGTCGCCCAGTTGGAACTGGACCTCGCCGTCGGCGCCGAGGACGACGACGGAACCGTAGTGGATGCCCTCGATCACCCCGCCGCGTACGAGGTGGGCGACGGGAGCGTGGAGGGGTTCTCGGACGGCGGGTGCGTCGGCGAGGGAACTGCTGTACATCACTGCCTGTTCACTGTTGGTGGGCGTCGGCCGGCGCCGGGGTCAGGCGTCGGCCTTGGACGAGGTGCGCGCCGTGCGGGCACGGATGCCGTACCAGCCCGCGACCAGCGCCGCGACGATCAGCGGCAGGCACAGCACGGTGGTGCGTCCCGCGCCGCCGTCGGCGTACATCAGGACCAGGACGGAGGCGAGGAACGCCAACGTCACGACTTCGGTCCACGGGGAGCCCGGCAGTCGGTAGCCGGGGCGGGTCAGCTCGCCCTGCTGGGTCTTTCGCCAGAAGAGCAGGTGACAGATCATGATCATGCCCCAGGTGGCAAGGATACCGATCGCCGCGAAGTTGAGCACGATCTCGAAGGCCTCGGCGGGCACGACGTAGTTGAGGCCGACGCCGAGGACGCAGATGCCGCTGGTCAGCAGGATGCCGCCGTACGGGACGTGACTGCGGCTCATGACCGCGGTGAACTTCGGGGCGGAGCCGGACATCGCCATGGAGCGCAGGATGCGGCCGGTGGAGTACAGACCGGAGTTGAGCGAGGACATGGCCGCGGTGAGCACGACCAGGTTCATCACGCCGCCCGCCGCGGGGATGCCGATGTTGGACAGGACGGTCACGAAGGGGCTCTCGCCGGCCGTGTACTTGTTCCAGGGCAGCAGCATCGACAGCAGGACGACCGAGCCGACGTAGAACACGCCCACGCGCCACATGATCGAGTTGATCGCCTTCGGCATGATCTTCTCGGGGTTCTCGGTCTCACCGGCCGCGACGCCGACCAGTTCGACGGAGGCGTACGCGAAGACGACACCCTGGACGATCAGCAGCATGGGCAGCAGACCGTTGGGGAAGACGCCGCCGTTGTCGGTGATCAGGGACGGGCCGGGGGTGGCGCCGTCGACCGGGTGCTGGGTGACCAGCAGGAAGATGCCGATGCACATGAAGACGACGAGTGCGCCGACCTTGACGATGGCAAACCAGAACTCCAGTTCGCCGAAGATCTTCACCGAGATGAGGTTCACGGTGAGGACGACGGCCAGCGCGATCAGCGCGATCACCCACTGCGGTATGTCGGAGAACATCCCCCAGTAGTGGGTGTAGGTGGCGACGGCGGTGATGTCGGCGATACCGGTGGTGGCCCAGTTGAGGAAGTACATCCAACCGGCCGTGTACGCGCCCTTCTCGCCGAGGAACTCACGGGCGTACGACACGAAGGCACCGGAGGACGGCCGGTACAGGACGAGTTCGCCGAGAGCGCGCACGACGAGGAAGGCGAAGACGCCGCAGACCGCGTAGGCGATGAACAGGGAGGGCCCGGCGTCGGCGAGCCGGCCGCCCGCGCCGAGGAAGAGGCCGGTGCCGATGGCTCCGCCGATGGCGATCATGTTGACGTGCCGGGACTTCAGGGACTTGCTGTAGCCCGCGTCGCCCGCGTCGACATGAGGGGAGGGGCGCGTCTCGTCTTTGAGGAACTGCTCGCTCACGCCTCGGTTCCGCCTTCCGTGGGGATGTCCGTGCGCGGGGAGCGCACGATGTCGGTGAGGGTGGTCTCGACGCGGTCGAGGTGGTGGGACATGGCCTCCACCGCGTCGTGTTCGGAACCGTCCATCAGGGCCTCGACGATGGCCCGGTGCTCGCGGTTGGACTGCTCGCGCCGTCCGCCCAGCTCGTTGAGGAAGGCCGACTGACGCGCCAGTGCGTCACGGATCTCCTCGATGACCCGGCGGAAGACCGGGTTCTGGGCGGCCTCGGCCACGGCGAGGTGGAAGAGGGTGTCCATCGCGACCCACGCGGTGGTGTCCGTCTCCCGCTCCATGCGGTCGAGGAGATGAGCCAGGTGGTCCAGGTTCTCCGGGGTGCGGCGCCTGGCCGCGTACCCGGCGACCGGGATCTCGACGTGGCGGCGCACCTCCAGCAGGTCGCTCGCCGCGTAGTCGCCGAAGGTGGGGTCCTCGACGGCACTCGCGACGACGAAGGTGCCCTTGCCGGTCCTGGAGACCGTCAGGCCCATGGTCTGCAGGGCGCGCAGGGCTTCCCGCAACACGGGCCGGGACACCTCGAGGGTCCGGCAGAGCTCCGCCTCGGAGGGGAGCTTGTCGCCGATGGCGTACTCGCCGCGCTCGATGGCGCCGCGAAGGTGGGTGAGCACCGCTTCCATCGCGCTGACGCGCCGCGGGCCCCGACCAGCTGTCTGGCTGTCTGACAGGTTCACGGGAGAGATACTCCGGGTGACGTGAGGGCGGTGTCAAGGGCGTCGAATGGGGAAATTCAGCGGGCGCTGAGGGCTGCCCCGTAATCCCTGGTGGATCAGCGTGCGGCGTCAGATGCGGTGCATCGCAAGGCGGAGGGACGTCCGCATACTGGATGTATGCGGACGTTCCGACAACGCGGCGAGGTGCCGTAGCTGTCGTCGCACGCCCGCCAGGGGTTACGGGACAGCCCTCAGGTCTGAAACAGGACTTCCCGCCCGCTGACGGTGAACTGCGTCAGCTGCTCAGGGAGCCCGTGGCCAGCAGTCCGAAGAGCAGGACGCCCACGACGAGGCGGTAGACCACGAACGCGTTGAAGGAGTGCTTGGCGACGAACTTCAGCAGCCAGGCGATGGAGGCGTAGGCCACGACGAAGGAGACCACCGTGCCGACCGCCAGAGGCGCCGCGCCCACGCCCGTGCCCAGGGCGTCCTTGAGTTCGAACAGGCCCGCGCCGGTGAGGGCGGGGATGCCGAGGAAGAAGGAGAGGCGGGTGGCGGCGACCCGGTCGAGGTCGAGGATGAGGGCGGTGGACATGGTCGCGCCCGAGCGGGAGAAGCCGGGGAAGAGCAGGGCGAGGATCTGGGAGCTCCCCACCAGCATCGCGTCCTTGAGGGTGGTGTCGTCCTCGCCGCGCTTGTGGCGGCCCATCTGGTCGGCCGCCCACATCACCGCGCTGCCGACGATCAGCGAGCCCGCGACCACCCAGAGGGAGGCCAGGGGCCCCTCGATGAGCGGCTTGGCGGCCAGGCCGACGACGACGATCGGGATCGTCGCATAGATCACCCACCAGGCGAACTTGTAGTCGTGGTGGTAGCGCTCCTCCCGGTTGGCGAGGCCGCGGCCCCAGGCGGAGACGATCCGCACGATGTCCTTGAAGAAGTACACGAGCACCGCGGCGATCGCGCCCACCTGGATGACGGCCGAGAATCCGACGACGGCGGCGTCGTCGACCTCGATGCCCATCAGCCCCTCGGTGATCTTCAGATGTCCGGTGGAGGAGACCGGGAGGAACTCGGTCACCCCCTCGACGGCTCCTAGGATGACGGCCTGACCGACGGAGATGGCGCTCATGGGATCCAGTTCTGGAGGATGGTCGACAGTGCTGTGGGCACTCACAAGTGCCGGAGGCACTCCTATCAGGCGCGGGTGTGCCGTGCCGACCTACGACCAGAGGGCCTGCGCGACCCCGACTCCGGCGAACGCCGCCCCGAGGCCCACCACGATGCTCGCGACGACGTTGGCGGCAGCATAGAGACCCGCGCCGGTCTCGGTCAGCCGCAGCGTCTCGTAGGAGAACGTGGAGTACGTCGTCAGGGCCCCGCACAGACCGGTGCCGAGGAAAAGCTGCAGGTGGGAACCGGCGACACCGGCCGAGACGGCCCCGGTCAGCAGGCCGAGGACCAAGCAGCCGCTGACGTTGACCACGAAGGTGCCCCAGGGGAACACCGAGTCGTGCCGGGACTGCACGGCACGGTCGGTGAGATAGCGGAGGGGGGCGCCGACCATTCCGCCGACGACGACCAGCAGCCAGTTCACAACGACTTCTTACCTTTCTTGCCCGGGTTGTCGTCTTTGCCCTCGCGGCCGACGTACCGGATGACCTCGCAGTCGTCGAGGATCACCAACCCCTCGGTGACCAGTTCGTCGAGCTGGGGCAGGAAGGCGCGTACGCGCTCCTCCGCGTCGACGATCACGATCGCCACCGGCAGGTCCTCGCTCAGGGACAGCAGGCGTGAGGTGTGGATGAGGGAGGACGCGCCGTAGCCCTCGATGCCCCGGAAGACGCTGGCGCCGGCGAGTCCGGCCGCGTGGGCCCGGTGGACGATCTCGCTGTAGAGGGGCTTGTGGTGCCAGGTGTCGTTCTCGCCCACGAACACGGTCACGCGCAGGGCGCTGCCGGTCAGCCTCGTCATCGCTGCCTCCGGATCAGGACGCGACGCGTCGCCGTCGCCGCCAGCCACACCGCCGCGAGCGCCGCGAGAAGGGTCGCGGCGAGATAGGCGAGGGCCGTGCCCGGACGGCCCGTGTCCAGCAGTTTCTGGGAATCGACGGCGTACGTCGAGAAGGTGGTGAAGCCGCCCAGCACGCCCGTGCCGAAGAAGGGGCGCAGCAGCCGGTGGGGGGTGGTCATCGCCTCGGTGACCACCACGAGGAACACGCCGATCACGGCACAGCCGACGACGTTGACCCAGAAGATCGTCCAGGGGAACCCACCGGTGCGCGTGGGCCACCAGAGGGCGGCCGCGTACCGGGCCGTGGCGCCGATCGCGCCGCCGACCGCGATCACCGCGACGACGGGGAGCTGCCCGCGCCGGGCCGACCGCCGCGGGACGGGGGTGCGGACGCTCTCGGTGTCCGGGACTGTCATGTCGTACGTCTCCTGCCTCGGCCCCACCACCGCTTCCGGGGTGATCACGGCCGGTCAACAGGTTACGCCGGGCTCACCCCGCGGCGGGGGCCTCGCAGACCGCGACGCCGCGCTCCCACAGGCTCCCGAGGACCAGGTGGCCGTCGGTCTCGCAGACGCTGGTGACCATGCGGAAACCGGAGCGGCGGCGGGTCAGGTGGTGGACGACCCGGCCGTCGTCGTCGAACGCCATCACACCGATGGTGCCGGTGGGGCGGAAGGGGGCCCGGACGGCGGCACGGGCGGCGGTCCGGCGTACGGCGGGCGGGGTGCGGTGGAGCAGGTCGAGCGGTGGGACGCGCGGTCCTGCCAGCGCCACCCAGACCGGTCCGTCCCGTCCGTCGCGCCACACGTTGTCCGGCATGCCCGGCAGGTTCTCCACGAAGGGCTCGCTCCGGCCGGCCTTCGGGCCGGTGAGCCAGTGGCGGGTGAGCCGGTACGCGGCCGTCTCGGCGACGATCACGAAGGAGCCGTCGGAGCTCGGGGCGAGCCCGTTGGCGAAGTGCAGGCCTTCCAGGAGGACCTCGGGTGTGGTGCTGCCCGGGGCCAGGCGCAGCAGCCGACCGGTGCCGGTGTGTTCCACCAGGTCGCCGATCCACTGGTCGAGGGGGTAGCGCCGGCTGGAGACGGTGAGGCACACGCTGTCGTCGGGCAGGGCGATCACGTTGCTGCAGAACCGCAGCCGCTCCCCCGCCACCGTGTCGGTGAGGACGTGGACGGTGCCGTCGTCGAGGCCGATCCGCAGCAGTCCGCGCTCGGCGTCGCACACCAGCAGGGTCTCGTCGTCGAGGAGTTCGAGGCCGAGCGGCCGGCCACCGGTCTCGGCGAGCGCCTCGACGCGGGCTCCCCCGGGATCGGTGAGTCCGTCGAGGCGCAGGATCCGTCCGTCCTCCACGCCGGTCAGCACGCGGCCCCGGCCGTCGGCGACGACGTCCTCGGGGCCGCGGCCGCCGATGTCGACATAGCTGCGGGGTACGAGGGTCTCGGGACGGTGCATGGGCGCCGGCCTTTCGGTGTCGGGGAGGGTCGGAGGGTCGTCCTCGCAGACGTACCCCCGTGGTCCGGCGCCTACCAGCCTTTGTCGAACATCCTGGCCACCTCGGCTATGCGCACCTCGTCCCGTCGGTAGTAGGCGCGGCGTCGGATCCGCCGGACGCGCAGCAGGCCGAGGTCCGCGAGCAGGGTGAGGTGGGTTTCGGCGACCTGGCGGCGAACGCCGAGCTTGGCCGCCACGGCGTTCGCGCCGACCCCGTCCTCGACGAGGTCGGCGTGTCGTTGCGGCGGGAAGTGCGCGACGGGGTCCTTGAGCCATTCCAGGATGTCCAGGCGACGCTCACCGACAGGAGTCCTCAGCATGTCGTTCCCCTCTGTCCGGGCCTCCTCGTACCGCGTCTTCCCACTGTTCCGCAGCGGAAGTCGCCGTGTCCGCCGATCCGCCACGTTTGTCCTGGACAGAACGTCTTTACGGGACAGGGCCGTTCGGCCCGTTCGGCCCCTTTCCCCGGAAACACGGGCGAGGGCCCGGCCGGTGACGCCCGGCCGGGCCCCTGGCGGAGGATTCAGCGGTGGCTGAACCACGACATCGACGAGAGCGCCTTGTCGTCGTAGCCGAACAGGGCCTGGTTCTCCCAGCCGTTGCCGGAGGAGGCGTCGGTCGGGTCCCAGCCGTTGCCGGTGACCGCGGTCCAGGTCGCCTCCCAGTAGAAGACGCCGAGGCCCCGGCCGTTCGGCACGGCCTCCACGATGTTCGCCACCGTGTTCATCCAGGCGGTCTGCCCGGCCACGGTCGCCGGGTAGCCGGTGACGAGCTCACCGGTGGTGTCGATCTGGTTGGTGAGCGAGTCGTCGCTGTCCAGGCGGAACGGGTAGGCCGTCTCGGCGACGAAGACGGGCTTGCCGTAGCGGGCGGCCGCGTCGTCCAGCGTGGTCTGGAAGTCGGAGAGCGGACCGTGCCAGTAGCCGTAGTACGACAGGCCGATCGCGTCGAACTTGACGCCGTTGGAGACGGCGCTGTCGAACCACCACCGGGTGCCCGCCAGGTCGCCGCCCTTGGCCAGGTGCAGGGCGACGGTGGTGGACGAGTTGACCGCCTTGACCGCGTCGTAGCCGGAGTTGAGCAGACCTGCGAGCTGCGACCAGTTGGAGGTGGATCCCTCGTTCCACAGCATGCCGCCGTTGATCTCGTTGCCCACCTGGACCATGTCGGCGGTGGTGCCCTGTGCCTTCAACGCGTTCAACACGTCGTACGTGTGGTTGTACACGTCTGTCTTGAGTTGACTGTACGAGTGTCCCGCCCAGGCCGCCGGCTTGGTCTGCTTGCCCGGGTCGGCCCAGTTGTCCGAGTAGTGGAAGTCGACCAGCAGCTTCATGCCGGCCGCCTTGATGCGCTTGGCCGCCGCGAGCACGCGCGTTTTGTTGTTGTAGCCGTCGGCGGGGTTCACCCAGACCTTCAGGCGCGCGTAGTTCATGCCGGCGTTCTTGAGGATGGTGACCGCGTCACCGGTGGCGCCGGAGCTGTTCTTGTAGACGCCGCCCTTGGCCTCGCTCTTGGGGAGCGAGGAGATGTCGGCACCCTTGATCGACAGTCCACTCGTGCCGGACGTGAAGGTCAGGTCGTCAACATTGATCCAGTTGCCGGCGTTCGCGTCACTGTTGACGCTGATGGTGCATTGGTTTCCGGTGACATTGACCGGCACGACGATACGGATCCATCCGCTCGTCGACACGGGCAGATCGGTCCGCTGTTCCGTGCCGCCGCAGTTCTTCAGCGCTATGTAGGCGGACTTCTGACCGCCGCTGGAGCGGACCCAGGCGGTGAGCTTGTAGGCGCCGTTGGTGAGCCCCGACAGGTACTGGTACGTCTCCACCTTGTACGCGGTGGACGCCCAGTGGGACAGGCGGTAGCTCCCGCCGTGGCCGCCGGACTCCGAGAACGAGGCGCCGGTGTCCCCGTACTCGGACCAGCCGCCGGGCGTGGCCGTGCCGGCGCCGTCGGCTTCGAAGCCGCCGTTCGTGAGCGTGCTCGCGGCCTGGGCGGTCTGTGCCGGCAGCGCGGTCAGGGCCAGCCCCGCGGCGAGCGGGAGCAGCAGGGCCCGGAGGGTGCGTCTGGGATGGAACATCGTCGTCCGTCGTCCCTTCGACGTGATCAGGATGGGTGTTCCCTCGTGGAACGAGGTGCCCCTCCGCCCGCGGCTCGCGGCTCGCACGGGCGGAGGGGAGTCGGCTCAGCCGTCGAGTCGGACGACGCGGACGGCCCCCGCCGGGACCGCGAGGCGGCCGGCGGCGCGTTCGCCGGTGAGCAGCTCGGTGCCGGGGGCGTCGAGCGGCACCTTGGCGTCGGTGGCGGTGTGGTTGATCGCGAACAGGTAGCTGCCCGACTCGCCCGTGCGGCGGACCACCTCGACGTCGCGGGGCAGGTCGGCGCGCGGGGTGAGGCTCGCGTCGTCGGCGGCCCAGCCGAGGAGGGCGTCGAGGCCCTCGGCGCCCAGCCGGGTGGAGACGTACCAGGCGGTGCCCTTGCCGAGGCGGTGCCGGGTGACGGCCGGGTGTCCCGCGGTGAGGCCGTCGGCGTACGTCCAGACGGTCTCGGCGCCGCGCGGCACCACGAACTCCGTCCACACGTCGCCGGCGAGTTCGGAGCCGTCGGGCCCGGTGACGCGCACCCGCTCGCCCGGGAGGAGGGGTGAGAACTCCTCCACGGCGAGGCCGAGGACGTCGCGCAGAGCTCCCGGGTAGGCGCCCGCGTGGACGGCGTCGTGCTCGTCGACGATGCCGGAGAAGTACGACACGACGAGGGTGCCGCCGCTCTCGACGTACGCCCGGAGGTTGTCGCCGGCCGCCTGCGTCATCAGGTACAGGGCGGGAACGACGACAAGGGGATACCTCGACAAGTCGGCTTCGGGGTGGGCGAAGTCGACGGTGAGGTGGCGGTCGTAGAGCGCCTCGTAGAAGGCGTCGGCGCGCTCGCGCGGGTCGTGGTCCTCGCTGGGGCGCCACTGGAGGTTCTGCGCCCACCAGGAGTGCCAGTCCCACAGGAGGGCCACGTCGGCCTCGGTTCGGGTGGAACGGATCGGGCTCAGGGAGTCCAGTGAGGCGCCGAGTTCGACGACCTCGCGCCACACACGGGTGTCGGTGCCGCCGTGCGGCAGCATCGCGGAGTGGAACTTCTCGGCGCCGCGCCGCGACTGGCGCCACTGGAAGAACAGGGCGCCGTCGGAGCCGCGGGCCACGTGACCGAGGGAGTTGCGGGCCATCTGGCCGGGGGCCTTGGCCGGGTTGCGGGGCTGCCAGTTGACGCCCGAGGTGGAGTGCTCCAGGAGCAGCCAGGGGGCGCCGCCGGCGACGGAGCGGGTGAGGTCGGCGGCCATCGCGAGGTTGACGTGGGTGCGGCGGCCGTCGGTGATCAGGTAGTGGTCGTTGGTGACGATGTCGACCTCGCGGCCCCAGGCCCAGTAGTCGACGGAGTCGCACTGGCTGAGGGCCGTCATGAAGTTGGTGGTGACCGGCACGCCGGGCGAGAGGCGGTGCAGGATGTCCCGCTCCGCCACGAAGTTCTCGCGCATGGTGGTGTCGGCGAAGCGCTTGTAGTCGAGGGCCTGGCCGGGGTTGCCGACGGTGGGGGTGCGGCGCGGCGGGTTGATCTCGTCGAAGTCCCGGTAGCGCTGGCCCCAGAAGGCGGTGCCCCAGGCGTCGTTGACCGCGTCGACCGTGCCGTACGCGGTGCGCAGCCAGCGGCGGAAGTGGGCGGCGCAGGAGTCGCAGTAGCAGGCCGAGACGGGAACGCCGTACTCGTTGTGCACGTGCCACATGGCCAGGGCCGGGTGGTCGCCGTAGCGCTCGGCGAGCTTGGTGGTGATGGTCGCGGCGGCGGCGCGGTAGTCGGCGTTGCTGTGGCAGATGGCGCCGCGGCTGCCGAACTCGTAGCGCGTGCCGTCCTCGGTCACGGGCAGCGCTTCGGGGTGCGCGCGGTAGAACCAGACGGGCGGGGTGACCGTGGGGGTGCCCAGGTCGACGCGGATGCCGTTGTCGTGGAGCAGGTCGATGATCCGGTCGAGCCAGCCGAAGTCGTACTCCCCCGGTGAGGGTTCCAGCAGGGCCCAGGAGAAGATGCCGACGCTCACCAGGGTGACGCCGGCCTCCCGCATCAGCCGCACGTCCTCGTGCCAGACGCTTTCCGGCCACTGCTCGGGGTTGTAGTCCCCACCGAAGGCGAGCCTGGTGAGGCCCCTGGGGGTGGTCTCCGGCATGGATGTCTCCCGTTTGGTCGATCATGTGGGAACGTGCACACACTGCGGTGTCGGTGTGAGCCCAACATAACCGCACAGCAACAACCATTGACAAGTGTCCGGGATGTTTCTCTACTGTGAACGCTCACAGAAGCACGGCAGGTTCTCGCAGCAGGCGGGAGCCCAGGTCAGGGGAGTAGTTCCATGCCGAACACGAAGCGCCGTCGGCTCTTCAAGGTCGCCGCGTCAGCCGTCGCCGTCACGCTCGGCGCCACCGCCCTCGCCGCGTGCGGCTCGGAGGACAAGGACAGTGCGGCCGAGTCCGGGCCCGTCTCACTCACGTACTGGACGTGGACGCCCGGCATGGACAAGGTCGTGGACCTGTGGAACAAGGGGCCGGGGAAGAAGGACCAGATCACGGTCACGGTGAAGAAGCAGGCGTCCGGCGACACGCTGGTCACCAAGATCCTCACCGCGCACAAGGCCGGCAAGGCGCCGGACCTGGTGCAGGCGGAGTACCAGGCGCTGCCGACGCTGGTCAGCAATGACGCGCTGGCGGACATAGCGAAGAACGTCGGGGACGCGAAGGACAAGTTCGCCGAGGGCGTCTGGCAGCAGACGACGCTGGGCACGGACGCGGTGTACGCGGTGCCGCAGGACATCGGCCCAATGATGTTCTACTACCGCGAGGACCTGTTCAAGCAGTACAAGCTGACGGTCCCGACGACCTGGGAGCAGTTCGCCGAGACGGCGAGAGCGCTGAAGAAGGTGGCTCCCGACAAGGACCTCACCACGTTCTCCGCCAACGACTCCGGTCTCTTCGCGGGCCTCGCCCAGCAGGCCGGCGCCAAGTGGTGGACGACCTCCGGCGACAAGTGGAAGGTCGGCATCGACGACGCCGCGACCGAGCAGGTCGCGAAGTTCTGGGGCGGCCTCGTCAAGGAGGGCGCCATCGACAACCAGCCGATGTACACCCCGGCCTGGAACAAGGCGCTCAACACGGGCAAGCAGATCGCCTGGGTCAGCGCGGTGTGGGCGCCGGGCACGCTGTCCACGGCGGCCCCCGACACCAAGGGCAAGTGGGCGATGGCCCCGCTCCCCCAGTGGTCGGACACGAGGAACGTCACCGGCAGCTGGGGCGGTTCCTCCACCGCCGTCACCACGGACTCCGACCACAAGCAGGCCGCCGCGAAGTTCGCCGCCTGGCTGAACACCGACGGCGACGCCCTCAACGCGCTCGCGAAGGAGGGCGGTATCTACCCGGCCTCTTCGTCCGCCCAGCTCAGCGGCGCCTTCACCACTCCCCCGGACTACTTCTCCAACCAGCCCGACTTCTACGGCCGGGCCGCGAAGATCGCCAAGACCACCGCGCCGTCCGCGTGGGGACCGAACGTGAACGTCGCCTATACCTCCTTCAAGGACGCCTTCGGCGCTGCCGCAAAGAACAAGTCGGACTTCACCGCCGCCCTGAAGACCATGCAGGAGGCCACGGTCACCGACATGAAGAAGCAGGGCTTCGAGGTCTCCGAGTGACCAGCGCACGCCGGAAGCCGTACGGGGTCAAGGGAGCCCCGTACGCCTTCCTCTTCCCCGCAACGATCCTCTTCTCGCTCTTCTTCGCGCTGCCCATCGGCTACGCGATCTGGCTCAGCTTCCGCAAGGTGAAGGTCTCCGGGCTCGGCCTGGGATCGGGTGCCCGCCGGGAGGTCTGGGCCGGTGTGGAGAACTACACCGACGCCCTCACCGACAGCGAACTCGTGGACGGCGCGTTGCGCGTGCTCGGCTACGGCTGCATCGTCGTCCCGGTGATGCTGGGCGTGGCGCTGCTGTTCGCGCTGATGCTCGACTCCGACAAGGTGCGGCTCGCCCCGTTCACCCGGCTCGCGATCTTCCTGCCGTACGCCATCCCCGGCGTCGTGGCGGCGCTGCTGTGGGGCTTCCTGTACCTGCCGGACGTCAGCCCGTTCTACTTCGTGCTCGACAAGCTGGGCCTGCCGCAGCCGGACCTGCTGGACGGCGGTCCGCTGTACCTCGCCCTGTCGAACATCGCGGTCTGGGGCGGCACCGGCTTCAACATGATCGTCATCTACACCTCGTTGCAGGCCATTCCGGCCGAGGTGTACGAGGCGGCGAAGCTGGACGGCGCGACGCCGTTGCAGATCGCGCTGCGGATCAAGATCCCGATGGTGGCGCCCTCGCTGGTGCTGACCTTCTTCTTCTCGATCATCGCGACGCTCCAGGTGTTCAACGAGCCGACCACCCTCAAGCCGCTCACCAACTCCGTGTCCACGACGTGGAGTCCGCTGATGAAGGTGTACCGGGACGCGTTCGGCACGGGTGACATCTACCAGGCGGCCGCCGAGGCCGTGATCATCGCCCTCGCCACGCTGGTGCTGTCGTTCGGCTTCCTGCGGGCCGCGAACCGGCGGAACAAGCGGGACGTCAGTCAAGGAGGGGCAGGATGAGTTCTCTTGCGGTCAGCAAGACCACCCCGGTGGCGGGCACCACACCCGGCACCGCCCGTCGGCCGCCGCTGCGGCGCCGTGTCGCTCTGGTTCCGACCGTCACCCTTCTCCTCGGCGCGCTCTACTGCCTGCTGCCGGTGGCCTGGGTCGTGATCGCGTCCACCAAGTCCGGCAGTGAGCTGTTCTCCACGTTCACGTTCCTGCCGGGCACCGGCTTCACGGACAACCTCAGGGATCTCAACGCCTACCGCGACGGCATCTACTGGCAGTGGATGGGCAACTCCGCCCTCTACGCGGTGCTCGGCGCCCTGCTGTCGACGTGTGTCTCGGCGTTCAGCGGCTACGCGCTGGCGATGTACCGCTTCCGCGGCCGGGAGGCGATCTTCAACGTGCTGCTGGCCGGCGTGCTGATGCCGCCGGTGATCCTCGCCGTACCGCAGTACCTTCTGCTGGCGAAGGCGGACCTCACGGACTCGTACCTGTCCGTGCTGCTGCCGCAGATCCTCTCGCCGTACGGCGTCTACCTGGCCCGTATCTACGCGGCCGCCGCCGTCCCCGCCGACGTGGTGGAGGCCGGGCGGATGGACGGGGCGAGCGAGTGGCGGATCTTCACCCGGATCGCGCTGCCGATGATGGTGCCCGGCCTTGTGACGGTGTTCCTGTTCCAGTTCGTGGCGGTGTGGAACAACTTCCTGTTGCCGTACATCATGCTCAGCGACGACGAGAGGTTCCCGATCACGCTGGGCCTGTTCACGCTTCTCGAACAGGGTGCCAACACCCCGGCCCTCTACACCCTGGTGATCACGGGTGCGTTCCTCGCGGTGATCCCGCTGGTCGCCCTGTTCCTGGTCATCCAGCGGTTCTGGAGCCTGGATCTGCTCTCCGGGGCCGTAAAGTCATGACCATGAGCAATGCGGGGGCCCGGCGAAAACCGCCGACGATCCACGACGTGGCGCGCGAGGCAGGTGTCTCACGGGGCACCGTCTCGCGGGTGCTCAACGGCGGTCACTACGTCAGCCCCACCGCGCAGGAAGCGGTGAACGCCGCGATCAAGAGGACGGGTTACGTCGTCAACCGGCACGCCCGCTCGCTGATCACCGGGCGCTCGGACTCCATCGGCTTCCTGCTGACCGAGCCCCAGGAGCGGTTCTTCGAGGACCCGAACTTCAATGTGCTGCTGAGCGGGTGCACCCAGGCGCTGGCGGCGCACGACATCCCGCTGTTGCTGATGCTGGCGGGCACGAAGGACGAGCGGCGGCGCATCACGCGGTACATCACGGCCGGTCACGTCGACGGGGTGCTGCTGGTCTCCAGCCACTCCGGGGACAAGGTGGCGGAGGAACTGCGCGAGGCGGGAGTGCCGCTCGTCCAGTGCGGCAAGCCCATGGGTCCCGGTTCGAAGGTGAGCTATGTGGCCGCCGACGACCGGGACGGCGCCCGTGACATGGTGCGCCACCTGCTGTCGGTGGGCCGCCGCCGTGTCGGGATGGTGAGCGGACCACTGGACACCCCGGGTGGCGTCGACCGCCTCGCCGGCTACAAGGAGGTGCTCACGGAGGCGGGCGTCGAGATCGACGAGCGGCTCATCGCCTCCGGCGACTACAGCCGGGCCAGCGGCGAGGCGGGCACCGAACGGCTGCTGGCGCAGGCCCCGGACATGGACGCCGTGTTCGTCGCCTCCGACCTGATGGCCCAGGGCGCCCTGACCGCGCTGCGCCGGGCGGGCCGCCGGGTTCCCGAGGACGTGTCGGTGGGCGGCTTCGACGACTCCAGCGCGGCGACGGAGGCCACCCCGGCCCTGACCACGATCCGCCAGCCCTACGACCGCATCAGCGCCGAGATGGTACGGGTGCTGCTGGCACAGATCGGGGGCGAGGATCCGGCGGCGGTGATTCTGCCTACGGAGTTGGTGAAGCGGGACTCGACATGACGGGGGCGGCTCTGTCGCGCTGCGGCGGTGGGGGCGACTGCGTCGGGCTGCGGAACCGAGCGGGGGGCCGGTCCGACGTGCTGCGACAGCGGTGATGTCCCTCCCCGGGCCTTCGTCCGAGGATCCGTTCGCGGTGAAGCCGAAGGAGGCCCGGCACGAGATGACGCCGCATGCTGCCTCGCCTGTGTCTTGACCTGCGGTTGCCACTGTTCCTCGGTGGTCTCCGTCAGGGCCGCTTGGAGGCGCTGTGAGGCTCCTTTCATCTGGGCTCACGCCGGTTTCGGCGCGGGACGGGTGAAGATGGCGCGCTCCTCGCGCTGCAGGGCATCGAGGACCCTCCGACCGCGTCGGCCTCCGGGTCGGGCAATGAATCTTGGGCAATGAACCGCAGGGCCTCCGCCTGCCGGGCATCGGCCGTGCTGACGGGCCGACGGGATGCGCGGCAGCAGGGTGTCCGGCAGCGCCGGCGTTCGGCCCGCGTCTGATGAGTGGTCGGGACGCGTGGGCGGTGGCGCAAGTGACGCGGCGGTGTAACCATTCGAACATCGTCCAAGTGCGCTTTGTGCCGGGGGGGGTTGAGAGTGCAGGCGTTGGCTGATGACGATCCGCGGCAGGTGGGTGACTACCAGCTGTTACGCCGCCTGGGTGAGGGCGGCATGGGCCGTGTGTATCTCGGGCGGTCGCCGACCGGTCAGATGATCGCGGTCAAGATGGTGAAAGCGGAGTGGGCCAACGCTCCGGGCTTCCGCAAACGGTTCGAGCGCGAGGTCCGTGCGTCGCAGGCGGTCTCCGGGCCGGGCACGGTGCGGGTGCTGACCAGCGACCCGACCGCGCCCGTGCCCTGGCTGGCCTCCGAGTACGTCCCAGGGCCCTCCCTCGACGAGGCTGTGCGCCAACATGGGCCGCTGCCCGTATCCGCGTTGTGGCGGCTGCTGTCAGGGCTTGCCGAGGCCCTGGGCACGGTGCACGCCTGCGGGCTGATTCACCGCGACCTCAAGCCGGCGAACGTGCTGATGTCCTCCGACGGACCGCTGCTGATCGACTTCGGGATCGCCCGCGCCGCCGAGCACACGGCCCTCACAAGAACAGGTTCCCCCGTCGGTACGCCCGGCTACATGTCACCGGAGCAGACGCAGGGGCTGGAGGTACGGGGCGCCAGCGACGTCTTCTTGCTCGGCATGGTCGTGGCATTCGCAGCCACTGGACGTCATCCGTTCAGGTCTGGATTGGGGGTGGACTACCGCATCGTGAACCAGGAGCCGGACCTGAGCCGCGTGCCGGACGACCTCGTGGCGGTGGTGCGCAAGTGCCTGACCAAGGACCCCGAGCACCGTCCCTCCCCCGAGGAACTGCGTGCCTGGACGGAGGAACACGGCACCGACACCGCACACTGGCCGCCCGCCTCCGTCGCGGCGGAGATTGCCCGAAGGAGCGAGCAACTGCTCAGCCTGGGGGCCACCGATCGGGACACGGGTCCAGGACACGACCGAGGCCGGGGGTCAGCACGCGCTGCGGCTGCTCCCCCCACCGTGGCCGTCCCCCCGGCCACGGTCGTCTCCCCCATCGCCGACCTGCCAACGGCCACAGCGGTCCCGGTGGCACCCGTTCCGCCGACGGTCACTGAGGACTCCCCGATCGCCGACTTGCCAACGGTCACAGCCCCACGAGCACCCGTCGATCCACCGGCCACGGCAGAGCCATCGACCGCCATAGCACCACCGACCGCAACAGCCCCACCGACCGGCTTCGCCCCACCATCCGGCTTCGCCCCACCATCCGGCTTCGACAGTCGGCCCGGCCTCACCGCCCTGACGCACGCAAGCCCATCGCCGTCACCCAGTTCGCCGTCGAAGGAGGCGAGGGGGTCAACGCGCACTGCACCGGCTGGTGGCACGGCAGAGCAGGTCCGGATAGCGCCCTGGGTACGCAGCTGGGCACTGGGCCACCCGCTGCTGAGCCTGTTCGGCTTGCTGCCGATGTTCGTGCTGTCGGTAGCGGGCCCCGGCCTCAAGGCGCAGGCTCGTGAGCACCCGACCACGGACAAGAACAGTCGTTGGTGGCAAGACCTGCACCACTGGGCGATGGACGACGACGGGTGGCGGGTGCCGTTGACGGTGGCCCTGATCGTCGCACTGGTAGGACTGCAGTACTTCCGTACACGGCTCGAACGCTGTTCCGTGGACAGCATCCGGACCTGGAGCGCGGCGACCGGCGGCTTCTGGCTGTTGTGGTCGGTCATGGTGCCGCTGACCTTCTTCTGGGTCATGGGGGCGGCCGACGGTGCCGACGAAGAGCTGATGAGCACTCGGCTCCTCATCACCGTGTATGGCACGTGGTGGATTCTGCTGGCCAACATGCTGGCGGCACCGTTCACAGCGGTGGCGGGTGTGATTCGCGTGCTGCGCGGATTCTTCGGTGACGTGGGGCGACCGACATTGCCTACTGTGGTGGCCGGAATGGGCGGACACTCCTCTCACGGCTGACATGAGGGCGTTTCCGGGGGAGGCAGTCACCGCGTGGGCGGTGTCCCACAGCCGGTCGACTGGACGAAGGTCCGCCGTCACGCGGTCCGTCGGCGGGCACCGGCATGACCCGCACCGAGGTGAGGTGCGGGGTGCTCACACAAGCCTCCCATTCGTCACGGGAAACGGACGGATGCTCCGGCCTGCCGCGACGAACATCGGCCGGCCAGGAACGTCCCCCCGCCCTGGCCGGCGCGCCGGGTTTGCGGTGGCCGGTCAGGATCGGAGAAGCGGTGGGGCCGGTCTCCGGCCTAGCGTGGGAACAGCGACGGAAGCCGTCGCTCTCATGTCGACCCGAGGAGTACGTCATGGCCGCCGCGCTGAAGACGATCATCTACCCCGTGAAGGACCTCGAGCGGGCGAAGGCCCTGTTCAGCGCGCTGCTGGAGGTCGAGCCGTACGCGGACGAGCCGTACTACGTCGGCTTCAAGTCCGCGGGGCAGGACGTCGGACTGGACCCGAACGGGCACGCCAGGGGGATGACCGGGCCGGTGCCGTACTGGCACGTGGACGACATCCGGGCGCGGCTGGCGACCCTGGTGGCGGCGGGTGCCGAGGTGCTGCAGGACGTCCAGGACGTGGGCGGCGGCAAGCTGATCGCCTTCGTGAAGGACGCCGACGGGAATCTGGTGGGGCTGACCCAGGATCCGGCCGCCTGAGCCCTCCCTCCGGACCAGTAGTTGCACAGCCAGTAGTTGCACAGTCAACTATGGCCGGATCGGTGTTACCGTGCGGGTATGGCATCGAAGACCGTCGACGCCGGGCTCGAGGAGCGGTGGCGGGACATCCTGTCGGTGCACGCGCGCACGATGTGCGAGATCGATCGCGCGCTGCACCCGCACGGCCTGGGCGCGAGCGACTTCGAGGTCCTCGACATCCTCACCTCTGAGGCACCCGCACCGGGCGATCTGTGCCGCGTGCAGAACCTCGCCGGACGGGTCCACCTCAGCCAGAGCGCGCTCTCCCGCCTCATCGCCCGCCTGGAGAAGGACGGCCTGGTGGAACGCTCCGTGTGCGCCGAGGACCGGCGCGGCGTCTGGGTCTCCCTCACCGCCAAGGGCCGCGAGCTGCACGCGGATGTACTGCCGTTGCAGCGGGGCGCGTTGGTGCGGATGCTGGGCGGACAGTAGGCCGGGGCCGGGCACCGGCGGCCCGTCCGGTTTCCTCCTGCGCCGTGCGGGGTGAGTTGTGCCTGGGGGCCCTGCCGGGGATGCTGACTTGTCCTGTGCCACGCGACAAGTCAGGGAGCGGGGGTCCATGGCCGCTGTACGGGGGAGCGACGTCCTGGAGGCGTCACAGGTTCGGATCTACTGTGCCGCCGGTACGGTGATCGGCGCGGGGTTCCTCGTCGCCGCCGACGTGGTGTGCACCTGCGCCCATGTCGTCGCCCGGGCACTCGGGGTGCCGGACACCGCGGAGGGCGTGCCCGAGGGGCAGGTGGGCCTCGACTTTCCGCTGCTGGGCGGTCGCCCCCGGGCGCGGGCCGGCGTGGTGTCGTGGCGGCGCGACGGGGTGGACGTCGCACTGCTGCGGCTCGACGCGGCGGTCGAGGGGGCCCGGCCGGTGCCGCTGGTCGACGGGACCGGCGTATGGGGGCACAGTTTTCGGGCACTGGGCTTCCCGACCGGGGCCGACCACGGCGTGTGGGCGTCGGGCACCTTGCGCGCCGGGCAGGGCCTGGGCTGGTTGCAGATCGAGGCGCAGGAACCGGGGCCCCGCATCGCGGAGGGGTTCAGCGGGGCGCCCGTGTGGGACGTGGCGCAGGACGGCGTCGTCGGCATGATGGTCGCCGCGCACCGGGGCGAGCCCACCGCGTATCTCGTGCCGTCGGCCGATCTGGTCGACGAACGGACACTGCGGCCACGCTGTCCGTTCAAGGGGCTCGCGGCGTTCACGGAGGACGACGCGGAGTTGTTCCACGGCCGCGACAGCGAGATCGCCCGCGTGGAGGAGGCCGTGCGCAGGCGTCCGGTGACGCTGGTGGCGGGACCTTCCGGGTGCGGGAAGTCGTCCCTCGTACGGGCAGGGGTGCTGCCCCGATTACGGGCCGAGGGCATGAACGTGTCGGAACTGCGGCCCGTGCCGGGGGTGCGGGCGGTCGCCGTGCTCGCCCGGGCGCTGACCGGAATCCTGGAGCCGGGGCTCGGCGAGGTCGAACGGCTCACCAAGGCCGAGGAGTTGGCAGGGCTCCTGGAGACCAGCGTCGACGTGCCTGCCGAGTTACGCGGCAGGGTCCTCGTCCGCGGGGAAGGCGCCGGGCACGTCCTCTTCGTCGACCAGCTCGAGGAGTACGCGGGCGCCGATCCCGTCGCTGCCCGCGACCTGTTCACTCTGCTCGCCGCCCTGGCGGGCAACGACGGCGCGGCCGTGCTGCGGGTGGTCGCCACCGCGCGGCCCGACTCCCTCGGTGTGCTGGTGACATCCGGCACGTCCGACCTGGTCGGCGAGGCCGTGGAGTTCCTCGCGCCGATGGCCGCAGAGGACTTGGAGCGGGCGGTGACGGCGCCCGTCGACGCCGTGCCGGGGCTGTGGTTCGAGCCGGGGCTGCCGGAGCGGATCGTCATGGACGCGGGTGACGAGCCCGGGCGGATGCCACTGGTCCAGTTCACCCTGACCGAGCTGTGGAGGCGCCGCACCCGCTCGATGCTCACCCACGCCGCCTACGACGACCTGGGCGGCGTCGCGGGCGCTCTCGTCGGCTACGCGGACGACGCCTTCGCCGCGCTGACGCAGTCCCAACAGGACTGTGCCCGGCGGCTCTTCGTCCAGCTGGCCCGGCCCGGGGAAAGTGGCACCTCCTTCGCCCGCAGACCCACCCGCACAGCCGACCTCGCTCCGGAACTCCTCGCTCTGGCCAGGGACTTGGCGCCCGGCAAGCTCGTCGTCCTCTCCCGCACCCCGGGTGACACCGAGGGAGAGGAGATCGTCGACCTGGCGCACGAGGCGCTGACCGAGCTATGGCCGCGCCTGAGGCAATGGCTCGTCGACTCCCGCGACTTCCGCTCATGGCAGGAACAATTACGAGCCGACCTGCACCGCTGGCAGCTACAGGATCGCGCGCCGGGGCGCCTGTTGAACGGCACCGACCTGGCCGACGCCCAGCGCAGGCTTGCCGAGCACCCCGAGGACGTCTCCGCCGAGGAGCGCGCGTACATCCAGCTGAGTCGCCGCCACTCCCGGCGCGGCGCCCGCCTCAGACAGACCGCTGTCGGGGGGCTGGCCGTGCTCACGGTGCTCGCCGTCGTGCTGGCGTTCTCCACCTGGCGCAGCCTCAAGACCACCGAGCGTCAGCTGCGGATTCAGGCCGCCGGCCTGCTCGCCCAGGCCGCCGAGGACCGCCCGGGCAGCGACCCCGCCACCGCGCTCCAGCTCGCCCTGGCGGCGTACCACACCGACCAGAACCCCAAGACACGGCAGGCCCTGCTCAACCAGTACGCGCGGGGGCAGTATTTGGTGGGCAGCTATCCGGGGTTGTGGAAAGGCCAGGTCGCCTGGATGGACGCCAGCCCGGACGGCCACACCTTGGTCGTGCAGTCGAAGCCCGGCGGCGGAAACCGGTCGACGTTCACCGTGGTGACCGGCGCTCTTAAGGGAAGGCCCCGGGCACAGCAGCTGAGCGGCGGCCCGGAAGGAACACCTCTGATGACGGCCGTCAGCCCGGACGGCCGCTTCTTCGCCGTGACCGCGGACGGAAGGGTGTGGCTGTGGCGGTTGAACGATCCCCAGCACCCGGCGGTCCTGGAGATCGGTGACCACGACCAGCCCGCGAAAGCCGGTGGCGGCCTGGACTTCAGCAGTGACGGCGAGCGGCTGCTCCTCACCATGACCGACAACTCCACGGAGTGCTACGAAGGCAAGCGGACGTGCACCCCAGCGTTCGCCGAGGCATGGCAGGTGCCCTCTCGCGCCCGCATCCCCGTATCGGACGGGCTCGTCCCCAGCACGGGACTGGATGAGGCCGCGTTCGCCTCCGACGCGAACACCGTCGCGACGATCAGCTCCGCCCGTGGGTCGAAACGCCGAGATGTCAGGGTCAGGGATCTCACTACCGGCCGACTGCGGTACACCTTCACCACCGTGGAGTCGGGCGAGGCGAGGCTGCGGGCCGGCGGCGAGGTCCTCGTCATGACGGACACCACCACCTCGTACGCGCAAGCACTCGGTGCCAGACCCGGGCACAGGACCGAGCTGCCGACCGCTGGGACTGTGCCGGATGCCACCTCGCAGTACAGCGTGGACGGCGATGCCTACACCTGGGACGAGGGGCTCAGAGCCGGGGGCTACGCCGAGCCGACCCTCACCGACCTGCGTACCGGGCAGGCCTACCGCACCAGCATCCCGACCTCGGGCGACACCCCCGCCACCTACAAAGGTGTCGCGGCCGTGCCGCGTGCGGGCGGCGGGCTCACCGTCCTCGTGCCCGTCGGCTCGACGCTGATGGCGGTGCGCGCCGAACCGGCGGGCGGCAAACAGTTCCTGAGCAACTCAGGGAAGTACAGCGTGTCGCCGGACGGCCGCTTCGTCGCCCTGGCCTCCACCCGGCGCCTTGAGGTCCTCGATGCCACGCGCACCCGCCACCAGCGGGTGTCGCTGCCGCTGCCTGGGCGAAAAGCGGACTGGACGGTTACGTGGACGGCCGACTCGCAGCGGATCGTCGTGTGGGGCACAGGGGGCAACTTGTACCGGTCGTACTCGGTGCGGGACCTGCGCGACTCCGTGCCGCTCGAGGACGTCGTCCCGGGGGCGAAGAAACTCGACAGTGTCCGTGAGTTCAGGGGTGGCGAAGTGGACAGTGTCGCCGCGCTGCAGGGCAGCGAGATCGTTCTGCTGACCGTGGACGGCAGACTCACCCGCGTCGACGCCGCTGACGCGGCCGTGCTCACCCGGCCCTTCCTCGTCCACCCCGCACCGAACTGGGCCGGCCTCGGCGGCAGCGACGGACTGGCGAAGAGCCAGCTCATCGCCCGCCCAGGGCATCCCGGACAGGTCGCCGCAGTCACCAGGAAGGGAACGCAGAGCGCCGAGATCATGCTGTGGGACGTCCGGGCTCCCCGACGCGTCACATCGTGGCCGGTGCAGGCCCTCAGCATCCCGACCATCACCCATCACACGACCCGAGCGATGGCCTTCGACGAGGACGGCTCACATCTTGCCGTGCTGCACACCGACGGGCAGGTGCGCGTCTGGGACGTGAACCACGGGAAGCAGCTCACCCGCGCCGTACCCAGCGCGGTCAACGACACGCTGGTGGGGTTCGGTCCCGACGACAGCATCGTCATGTACCGCTACAGCAAGTATCAGCTGCAGTTCTACGGCCTGACGGACGACGGTGCCTCCTACACCCTGCCGGTCGCGGGCGGGTACTGGTTCACGGGCTTCCTGCGCGGACACCGCCTCACCCTCGACACCGACCGCGTGCGCCAGACCTTCGACCTGCGCCCCGAGGTCCAGTTCCGCACCTTGTGCGCCGGCGCGGGGCGCGACTACACCGAAGCCGAGCGCAAGCTACTGCCGAACGGGGCCCCCTCGGAGCCGCCGTGCGGATGACAGTCAGTACACGGACGCCCTGCTGGAGTGTGTCCAGTACGACCGCCCGGGCGGAGCCCTCCGACCGCCCGCCACCTGGCACTGCTCGCACCGAGGCGGCGGTGGGCCGGCGAGCGGGTTACAAGGCCTCCACGCTCACCGCGCCAACAGCGTCCGTACGCCCTCGGAGGTGAGGGTCAGGCTGTGGTTGTTGGCCGCGTCGATGGTGAGCGAGAGGTCGCCGGACGGCCACTGCGAGGCGAGGGCGCCGAGGGGTACCAGGCGGTAGCGGGAGACGAACGGCAGCAGCTCGGCCATCTCGACCTCGGAGGTGAACACGGGCACCATCACCTCCCCGCCCGGCTGCTCCAGCACGGGCAGCGCGACCGCGCCGGGGTCGGTGGCGTCCTCCTCGCGGGCGTCGTCGGGCACCGGCACGAGCACGTCACTGTGGGCGAGCGTGTCCAGCGCCAGCGTGTCCTCCGTGTTGCGGGCCAGTGCGTCCAGCGCCTGCTGGGCGGGGGTGGCGGTGTGGTCGTTGGCGGGTGTCTCCATGGCAGGTCCCCTGGTAGCGAGCGGTGCGTCCCGCCGGCGTGTTCTGTCCGGACGGGGTCTGGCCTCGCGTACCCGACCCCGGAGGAAGCCAATCCTCCTGACGGCGGGGAATCGTGATCAGACGCGATCGGAGACGGCGAGCCGTGCGGGGAAAGGTGACCGACCGGGGCGTTTGACCGCCTGGCCGATGATGACCGTCTCCACGCCGTCCACGCCCAGGCCGCCGAGGTCCCGGGTGATGAACCGGTACAGGTGATCCAGGTCCCGCACCCAGACGGCCGCCTGGAGATTGGCCGTGCCGGTGGTCGCGAAGGCGCCGTGGACGGCCGGGTGGGTGGCCAGGGCGCGGCCGACGGGGTCGAGGCGGTCGGGCGCGACGCGCATCAGGACGTTCGCGTCGATGCACAGCCCGAGCCGCTTGGGGTCGACCACGACCTGGGTGCGCAGGCGGCCCGTGGCCGCGAGCCGGGCGATGCGGCGCCGCACGGTGGAGTCCGGGTGGCCGGTGCGCGCGGCGACCGCGGCCGCCGGGGCCCTGGCGTCGTCCTCCAGGGCGGCGAGGATGTCGCGGTCCACCTCGTCCGACGCACCCTGGGTGTCGCCCCGTGGAGGGGTCAGCGCCGCGCGTTCCGCGTCGCTCAGGACGCCGTGCCGCCAGTCGGACGCCTCGGCGAAGACGTGCAGGATCGTGTCCGCCGTCACCGAGGTGACGGCACGGGTGGCGGGCAGCTCCCGGAAGACCAGGTGGTCCCGGGTGCCGGGCCGGGTCAACGAGACGGCGAGGATCTCGTCCCCGGACGCCGAGACGTCGATGAAGGGGATGTCCGGGCGCGCCGCCAGAGCGGCCGTGAGGGCGTCCAGCTTGCTTCCGAGCACCCGGATCCGCAGGACCATCGCACCGACCGGGTCGGGCCGCGCCGGCAGCGCGATCACCCGGCACACCCCTTCCGCCGCCAGGGCCTGCCAGCGCCGGTGCACCGTGCGCGCGCTCATGCCGAGCACCTCGCCGGCCCGCTCGGCGGTCAGCCTCCCGTCGCACTGCAACGCACCGATCAGCCGTTGGTCGCGCTCGTCGAGTACGTGATCCGCCATCTTGTCCGCCATGAACGGCAGTATCGCTCACTTCGGCGGCCTTGAGCGCCGCCCCATGGGCGTCCCCGCCAAGGATGGGGACGTACACCAGCCCACCCAGGGAGAACAAAATGACGTACCAGGACCTGCTCACCACCATGACCGACACCGCGCACGAGGTCGGGGAACTGCTGCTGGCCACGCCCCGGCCGGCGCCCGCCGTCACCTTCGACGAACTCGCCGCCTCCTTCACCGAGGTGGAGGCCCCGGGCGACGCCGTCGTGCGGCAGCGACTGGGGGCGCTACGGCCGGGTGCCGCCTGGGCTGAGGAACTGGACAGCCTGGCCACGTTGCCGTCGGACGGCGAGGTGTGGGTCGTGGACATCGTGGACGGGGCGGTGCAGTTCCTGCAGGGGCTGCCGCAGTTCTGCGTCAGCCTCGCGCTGGTCCGCGACGGCGAGCCGGTCGCGGCTGTGCTGCACGCCCCGGTGCTGCGCGAGACGTACACGGCCGCCCGGGGGCAGGGGGCCGCGCGCAACGGCCTGCCGGTCGCCCCGTCGGTGAAGACGGACCTGGCCGCGGCTGTCCTCGCCACCAGCCAGCCGCCGTTCGTCGCCCGGCAGCCGGGGGCCGCCGAGCAGGCCGGGCGGTCTCTGGCTGCCGTACTGCCGCACGTGGCCGCCGTACGCAACCTAGGGCCCACCTCCTGGCAGATCGCCGACGCGGCCGCCGGGCGCCTCGACGGCTTCTGGGAGTTCGGCCGCGACGACACCAACCTCCTGCCCGGCGTCCTGGTCGCCCGGGAGGCGGGCGCCGTGGTCACCGACGTGGACGGCAAGACCTGGCGGGCCGGCTGCGAGAGTTTCCTCGTCGCGGGCGAAACCCTGCATGAAAGCCTGCTTTCCGTTCTCGCGGGGCGCGGCCCGGCCGAGCCCTTCCCCCGCACGCCCGCGGCTGCCTAGCGTGCGTCCATGGATCACCGAAAGCAGCCGTCCGTACGGCACTACGACCACTGCCCCTGGCTGTTCGCCTCGGAGGCCACCGAGAAGCAGCGCGCCGAGCAGCGGGAGGTGCAGCGGGCGATCGGTGGGGACAGCGAGGTGGGTGAGCGGTGTTACGTCGCCGAGTCCGCCGCGGTGTTCCCGGACCGGCTGCGGCTCGGGGACGACTCGTACATCGCCGCCCACGCCTATGTCACCGGGGAGTTGACCACGGGCGCGCACTGCACGCTCAACCCGTTCGCCACGGTGCGCGGCACGGTCGTACTGGGCGACGGCGTACGGATCGGCGCGCACAGTTCGCTGCTGGGCTTCAACCACTCGATGTCCCCCGACCGGCCGGTTTACCAACAGCCGCTCACCAGCCGAGGCATCAAGATCGGCGACGACGTGTGGATCGGCTCGAACGTGATCGTCGTGGACGGCGTGACCGTCGGAGACCACTGTGTCATCGGCGCGGGAGCGGTCGTCACGAAGGACCTGCCGCCCTGGACGGTCGCGGCCGGTAATCCGGCACGACCGCTACGGGACCGGCGGGACGAGGCAGGCGGTGCGGCACGGGGTGGGACGGGGAACAGGACGGGCAGCGTGGCGGGCCCTGCCGCAGCGGACCTGCCACTGGACCGTTTCGCGGACCGCGCCCGCGACCAGGCCGAGGACCTCCTCGCCCGCTGCTGGAACGGCGAGCGCCACCTCGACCGGCCCGGCGTCCCGCCCACACTCCGGGCACACTGCGACGCCGTGGAGATCGCCGACCTGCTGCTGGGCCGCGCGCCGGAGCAGTTGACCTCCGGGGAGCACATCGAGCGGCTGAGCGCGGCCCAGGACCCGGTCACCGGCCTCGTACCCGAACTCGGGGAACAGCCGCCCACGGTGGACGCCGACGGCTTCCTCGGCGAGGGTGCCGCCCTCTATCACGTCCTCTCCGTCGGCTACGCCCTCGACCTGCTGGGCGCCTCCTTCCCCCACCCGGTGCACGGAGCAAGAGACATGACGGCATCTCAGCTGATCGAGCGGCTGGACGGGCTGCCGTGGCGGGAGGGCGCGTGGAGTGCGGGCGCCTGGATCGACGCCTGGGCCACGGCTGCCCACTGGAACCGGCGGCACCCGGAGGCGGGAACGAAGGGCGCGCTGCGGCCCGGCACCCTGGAAGCGTTGTACGGCTGGCTCCTGACCCGCGCCGACCCCGAGACCGGGATGTGGGGCACACCCTCGCCCCGCACCGGTCGGCTCCAGGTCGTCAACGGCTACTACCGGCTCACGCGCGGCTCGTTCGCCCAGTTCGGCCTGCCGGTGCCGCATCCGGAGCGGGTCGTGGACGGCGTCCTGGCCCACGCCCGCGACAGTCGCCACTTCGGCGCGGGACAGGAGAACGCCTGCAACGTGCTGGACGTGGCCCACCCGCTGTGGCTGTGCACCCGGCAGCTCGGGACCGGTGTCGGCGGCGGCTACCGTAGGACCGAGATCCACGCGTGGGCCGAACGGCAGTTGTCCACGCTCCTGCCCCGCTGGCAGGACGGCCGGGGCTTCGGCTTCGGTCCCGGCGGGTCGGGGCCCGGCCCGGAACCGGGGTTGCAGGGCACGGAGATGTGGCTGGCCATCGTCTGGTACCTGGCCGACCTGCTGGGCCGCTCCGACGAGCTGGGTTACCGGCCGCGCGGTGTTCACCGCCCCGAACCGGCCGCGGGCGTCTTCGGCTCCGGCTCCGTCTTCGGCTCCGGCTCCGTCTTCGGCTCCGGCTCCGGCTCCGGCTCCGGCTCCGGCTCCGGCTGACGCTCCGTCATGGTCCGCACGGGTACGGCAGGTTCGCGCAGGTTCCGGAACAGCAGCCAGCTCAGTACGGGCATCAGGACCAGCGGCGTCAACGCCGTGCCCACGGACGTCGCGTCGGCGAGGGCTCCGACGAGGGGGCTGGTCAGGCCGCCGACGCTGACGGTGAGGCCCAGGGTGATGCCCGCGGCGGTTCCGACCCGGGAGGGCAGGTAGTCCTGGCCGAGGGTGACCTGGAGGGAGAAGGGCACGTAGAGGCCGGCGGAGGCCAGGGCGAGGAAGAGGTAGAGCGCGGGGCCGGGGACGGTCACGATCCCGGCGACCGCGACGGCCGTCGCCGGGTACGCCCAGCGGCAGACGGTCACCCGGTCCCAGCGGTCCGCCAGCCTGCCGCCGAGCAGCGAACCCGCCGCGCCGCCGAGATAGAGCACCAGGAGTGCCGCGGTGCCCGCCGCCCTGCTGCCCCCCATGCGCTGCTCGGCGAGGAGGGAGACGAACGTGCTCAGGCCGACGAACACGACGGACCGGCAGACCACCACGAGCGCCAGCCGCACGAAGGACGCCCGGTCGTCGCCCCGGGCCGGTGTCGCCGCGTCGGCGCGGGCGTCTTCGAGGCCCTCGCGCGCCCGCGTCGCGGGCAGGCAGAGCACGCTGCCCACGAGGGCCGGCAGCACCAGCAGCGGCGACAGCCGCAGGCTTCCGGTGGCGACGACCGCGTAGACCAGCACCGGCGCCAGGGCGAAGCCGATGTTGCCGCCCAGGGAGAACCAGCTCATCGCGCTGTGGCTGCCGCGCGAGGCGAGCCGTGCCACGCGGGCGGACTCGGGGTGGTAGGCGGCCACGCCGAGGCCCGACACCGCCACGCAGGCCAGCGTGAGTCCGTAGGACCCGCTGACGCCGCTCAGCGCGATGCCGACCCCGCCGAGCAGGGTGCTCAGCGGCAGCAGCCAGGGCATCGCCCAGCGGTCGGTCAACAGACCGAACACCGGCTGGGCGACCGAGGACAGGACGGACGCGGCGAGGACGACGCCGGACGCGGCGGCGTAGCCGTAGCCGCGCTCGGCGACGAGGAAGGGCACGAGCGCGGCCACCGCGCCCTGGTAGACGTCGACGCAGGCGTGGCCGACGGAGAGCAGGATGATCGACTTGTTTCTCGGCACGTCACCATCGTCGGCAGCACACGATTGTCGTGCTTCCAATAAACTGCCATCCAATGACGCAGATCCGCCATGAGCCGGTCGCGCCGACCCGGACCCAGAGGATGGCGACCGGCGCGGAGATCGATGCCCACCGGCACGACGACCATCAGATCGTGTACGCCGGGCGCGGAGTGCTGACCGTGACCACCGGCCGAGGCACCTGGGTGGCACCGGCGACGCGCGCCATCTGGGTCCCGGCCGGCACGGTCCACGCCCATCAGGCCCACGGCGAACTGGAGTTGCACCTGGTGGGTCTGCCCGCGGACGACAACCCGCTCGGGCTCGGTGAGCCGACCGTCCTGGCCGTCGGCCCGCTGCTGCGCGAGCTGCTCCTCGCCTACACGCGTGCCCCGCTCGACGAGAGTCCGGAGCGCGCCCGGCTGCGGGCCGTCCTGCTCGACCAGTTGCGCGCCTCGCCCCAGCAACCGCTGCACCTGCCCACGCCCACCGCCCCACGCCTGAGGGACCTCTGCGACCTGCTGCGCGCCGACCCGGCCGACAACCGCACCCTCGCCGTTCTGGCCCGGCGGGTCGGCGCCAGTGAACGGACCCTGTCCCGGCTCTTCCGGGCCGACCTCGGCATGACCTTCCCGCAGTGGCGCACCCAACTGCGGCTGCACCACGCCCTGGTGCTCCTGGCCGAGGGCACCCCGGTCACCGCTGTGGCGCACCGCTGCGGCTGGGCGTCGGCCAGCGCGTTCATCGACGTCTTCCGTCGGACGTTCGGACACACGCCGGGGGCGTACCCGGGCCGTCGGTCCTGATCCGGCGGAACTCCCGGCCGTCTCACGGCGTTGACCCGTGGTACGGCCGCCGGAGTCGTGCGGACGCGAGGGGGTTCGAGGCGTGGCGCGCATCATCGTCATCGGGGGCGGCACAGCCGGTACGGCGGCCGGACTGGCCCTGCACAAGGCGGGGTTCGAGGTCACCGTGTACGAGGCGCATCCCACCGCCGCCGAGGACATCGGCGCGTTCCTCACGCTGGCGAGCAACGGAATCCGGGCCCTGGCGCAGATCGACGCCTCCGACGCCGTCACCGCGGCCGGCTTCCCACTGGCCACGCTGCGTGTGCTCGACGGCACGGGCGCCGAGTTGGCTAACCGGCCGCTCACCGGGGCCGAGTCCGACGACGGGCTTCTGCGGTACCGGTGCCTGCGCCGGGGCGAGCTCAACGCCGCCCTCCAGACGGAGGCCGTGCGCCGGGGCGTCGGCCTCCGGCACGGCGCCCGGCTCGTTTCCGTCGAGGAGGGGCCGGACGCCGTCACCGCCCACTTCGCGGACGGAAGCACCGCGACGGGTGACCTCCTCGTCGGCGCCGACGGTCTGCACTCCACGGTGCGCCGGTCGTTCGCCCCGGCCACCCGACCCGTGTACGCCGGGGAGCAGGTTTTCTACGGCTACACCACTGAGGCGCCGGTGACGGAGGAGACCGGTCGCATCACGCTGATGCGGGGCAGCGCCGCCGCCTTCGGGTACGCGGTGAGTCCGGCCGGTGAGACGTACTGGTTCGCCCGTGTCACCGGCGAGCCGCTGCCGACCGAGGAGCTCGCGAAGGGCACGCCGGACCGCTGGCGCGAGCTGCTCGTCCCGCTCCTGCGCGAGGACGCCACCCCGGCCGCGGGGATCGTGGCGGCCACCGCCGACCGGCTGATGGTCACCCACGCCACAGAGATGCCTCTGGGCGCCCCCTGGCGCGCCGGACGGGTGCTGATCATCGGTGATGCCGCGCACGCCGCCTCACCCGCGACCGGGCAGGGCGCGTCGATGGCCCTGGAGGACGCCGTCGTCCTCGCCAAGGCCCTCCGGGACGCGCCGGACGTCGAGCGGGCCCTGACGGCCTACGAGGCGCTGCGCCGCCCGCGCGTCGAGCACAACATCGCCGTCAGCGGACAGATCTCCCGCCGCGACGACACCCGTCCCGGCCCGACCACTCCCCCGCCCACGGACGACGAACTGCTCCGGCACCTGGAGTGGAACGCGGACGTCTGGACCCAGGTGTGACCTCGCCTCACCCCAGCGGATCGTCCAGCGGCACGTGCCGCACCCCCGGCAGGCTGTCGTCGAGTTCGCCGGGTTCGAAGCGGCACATGCCTATCGCGTGCCAGAACTCGCCGGTGACGTCGCCCTCGTACTTGTAACCGCCGGACGGCGCCAGCGCGGCCCAGCCGCCCGGCATGCCCACCAGCGTGGCACGCAGCGCGGCCGGGGCGTCCGCGGGGACGTTCCACAGCCGTACGGTGCCGTCCTCGCCGCCGCTGGCGAGGAGGGAGCCGTCGGGGCTGAAGGCGACCGCGAGCACACGGCCGGTGTGGCCGGTGAGGGTGGCGCTCTCGCGGCCGGTGCGGACGTCCCACAGGCGGACCGTGCGGTCGTCGCCGGCCGTCGCCAGGAGGGGGCGCAGGGGGTGGACCGCGGCCGTCCAGAGCTTGCCGGTGTGGCCGGTCAGCCGGTGCAGGACCGCGCCGTCCTTCCAGATCACCGCCCGCCCGTCCCAGGAGGCACTGGCCAGCCAGGAACCGTCCGGCGCGAAGGCCACCGCGTACACGCGGTCGGTGTGTCCGTCGAGCACGGCGGTGATCCGCTGGTCCGCTATGTCCCAGATCCGTACCTTCCGGTCGTCGCAGCCGGTCGCTAGGACCGCGCCGTCGGACCGGAAGTCGATGGAACGGACCCGCCCGTAGTGCTCGTCGACGGTGGCGACGTGCGCGCCGGTGGCCCGGTACCACAGCCGTACGGTGTCGTCGTCGTTGGCGGTGGCGAGCAGTTCGCCGTCGGCGCTGAACGCCTCGGCCCACACGTGTTCCGTCTCGACGTCCATTTCCCGCTGGTACTCGCCGGTGGCGGCGTTCCACAGGTACAGGTCGCCGTCGCTGCTCGCGGTGGCCAGGTGGGTGCCGCCCGCAGGGCTGAACACGGCCGAGACCAGGCGGTCGCTGTGGCCGGTCAGTTCCCTGAGCCTGCGCCCCGAGGCGGCGTGCCAGAGGCGGACGACCCCGTCGTTGCCGCCCGCCGCGAGCAGGGAGCCGTCGGCGCTGAAGGAGAGGGTGCCGATGCGCCGGCCGTGGCCGCGCAGGATGCGTCGGCCCTGTCCGGTGGCGGGGTCCCAGAGCCGTACGACGCCGTCGTTGCCGCCGGTCACCAGCAGGGAGCCGGTCTCCGGGGCGGGTATGTCGCCGTGCGGGCGGAACTTGCACACCCAGACCGAGCCGCGGTGCTCCGTGGGCTGGCGGCTGAGCGGCACGGCCGCGGGCGGGCCGCCGGGGGCCCGGTCGGCCGCCGGTTCGACGCGCCACAGCCGGACCACTCCGGCGCTGTCCCCGGCGGCGAGCAGGGTCCCCTCGGGGTCGAACAGCACCTGGTACACGGCGCCGCGGCAGCCGCCGAGCAGCCCGGCCGAGCCTGAGGCGGCGAGGTCCCACAGCCGTACCTCCCCCTCGGTGTCGCCGCTCACCAGGAGGCGGCCGCCGGGGTGGAAGTCCAGGGTGTAGACGCGGCCCGCGTGTCCGGTGAACTCGTGCAGCACCCGCCGCTCGGCGATGTCCCACACCCGGACCGCGCCGGACCGCCCGTCGCCCATGTCCCCGGTGGCCAGCCGGGTTCCGTCCGGGCTGAAGCGGGCGCGGAACACCGCTCCCCGGTGCCCCTCCAGTTCACCGAGCAGCCGTCCGGTGGCGATGTCCCACAACCGGACGGCTGCGGAGGCGTCGCCGGTGACCAGGGTGGTGCCGTCCGGCCCGAAGGCCACCGTGTAGACGGGGGCGGAATGGCCGTGCAGCCGGTGCAGCGGAGTGCCGGAGGCCGCGTCCCAGAGGGTGACCACGCCGTCGGCGTCGCCGGTCGCCAGCAGCGAGCCGCCGACGTCGAGGACGACCGGCCAGACGCCGGAGGGGTGGATCGGCAGGCGGTGCCTGCACTGGCCGGAGACCGGGTCCCACAGTCGTACGGTGCCGTCGGCGCTGCCGGTCGCGAGCACCCGGTCGCGGAACTTGACCGCGTAGACCCGGCCGGTGTGGCCCTCCAGGGTGCGCAGCGGGACGCCGGTGACGGCGTCGCAGACCAGCACGCCGCCGTCCTCGCTGCCCACGGCGAGGAGTTCGCCGTCGGGGCTGTAGGAGATCGGCTCGGGCAGTCGGCTGGTGCGCATGTCGAAGCCGTACGGCACACCGACCGCGGAGGGCCGGAAGCCGGAGTCGACGGGCATCCCGGGGGCCGTCGCGGCGACCGCCAGTTCCGGGGTGCCCCGCAGGGCGGATCCGGTGGTCGCCGAGACGAGTGCCGCCCGCCGCCAGCGGCCGCCCTCGACGCGCGCGTTGGTCAGGTCGGTGCGGATCAGCCGGGCCCGCCGCAGGTCCGCTCCGCGCAGGTCGGCCCCCGTGAGGTCGGCACCGTCGAGTCGCGCGCCGGTCAGGCGGGCCTGCCGCAGCACGGCGCCGGAGAGGTTCGCGCCGATCAGCCGGGCGTCGGTGAGGTCGGCGCGGGTGAGGTCGACGCCGGAGAAGTCGCGGTACGACAGGTCCTCACCGGCGAGGGCCGCGCCCCGCAGGTCGGTGTGGGCGGGCACGCGCAGCCGGGACAGTACCTTCACGGCGTTGGCGCGGGCGATCTCCGCGCTGCCGGAGTCACCGGCGCTCAGCATCTGTTCGGCCCACTGCTGGCAGGCGCGGTGGTCGGCGAGGTCGCACAGGAACTCCACGGCCAGTCGGCTGAGTTGGCGCCTGCCGAGCAGCGCGGTGTCCCCGGCGGCCAGCCGCACCGCGCACTCGCGGGCGATGAGCCACTCCACGACCGAGCCGTGGATGAAGCGGAACAGTCCGTCCTCGGTGCGCACCAGCAGGGTGCCGGAGCCGACGGCGTGCGCGGTCTGCGGCACCGACAGAGGGCTGTCGGCGAGCCCGGTCAACGTCTCGGCGACGTCGGTGAGTTCGTCGAGGCGCAGCGAGTCCTGGCCGCTCTCCCACAGGCGCAGGGCGAGCGCGGTGACCGCGTTCCACAGCTGGTCCAGTTCGAGTCCGGGGGCCCGTCCGGTGGTGCCGCGTTCCTCCTCGAAGCGGAGCCAGGCGGTGAGCACCTCCTGGTAGAGCCCGGCGGGGCTGAGCGCGCGCCCCGCTCCGGCGACCGCGCGCAGTTGCTCGTCGTCGAGGTCGGCGACGAAGCCGAGCAGCCGGGGGTTGCGGCACAGGGCGTGCAGGTCGGGGATGGCGTCCAGGAGGCGTACCCGGCGGTCGGCGGCGCGTTCGTCGCCGTCGTAGCGGTTGACCAGGTACGCGCGGATCTGCTGGGGCGTGAACTCCTGGACCGCCAGTACCCGGCGCTGCGGGAGCATGCCGACGCGTTCGCCGAGCGCGGTCAGCACCTGGCCCTGGGAGCGGAAGTGCTGGGTGCGGCAGCTGACGACGATCTTGGCGTTGTCGACGGCGGAGTCCAGCAGGACCTGGAGGCGTTCGGCGGCGCGGTCGTAGGTGACCTGGTTGACGAGTTCGTCGAAGCCGTCGAAGAGCAGCACGATCCGGCCCTGCTGGAGCATGTACCTGAAGGCGCGCAGGTCGATGTTGTCGACGCCGTGGGCGGCGAGGTGGGCGGCGACCAGGCCCTCGAAGGAGTAGGCCCGGTCCAGCGCGTGGAGTTCCACCAACAGCGGTACCACGTGCGGTAGTTCGGTGGGGATGCGGCGGGCCAGCTCGCGCAGGGCGAAGGTCTTGCCGTGTCCGAAGTCGCCGAGCAGCAGCAGGAACCGGCCCTGGTCGGAGTCGAGCAGCCGGAGCATGCCGTCGACCAGTCCGTCGCGGTCCTCGGCGCCGAGGCGTTCCACCTCGCGGTACCGCTGCGGGAGGTACATGCCTGGTGGGTAGCGGGGGTCGGTGCGCAGTCGCTCGCTCTGCGCGGCGACGTAGCCCCGCAGGTCGAGCAGGCCCTGGAACTCGGTGAAGCTGCGGACCCGGATCCCCCTGCGGCGGCCCAGGTCACGCACGTCGCGGGCGGGCGGCGGGCCGTCGTGGACGAACTCGGCCTCGCTCTCGGAGTCCGCCGCGTGCAGGAGGGCCGCGAAGCGTTCGATGTCCTCGGTGGTGGGGGTGCCGATGTGCACGGCCACCCGCTGTTGGCGGACGAAGTCCGACTGGGTCCAGGTGGCCAGCAGTTGCGGGATCGGACCGGCCACCAGGCGGATCTGGGCCCCCTCGTGGCGGGTCCGGCAGACCTCCGCGACCCGGGCGAGCAATATCTCGGCCGGGGACTGCACGGCACGCGGCTCGGGCTCGGGCGTGGGGACGGCGTCCGGCTCCGCCGGTGCCGAGGGGTCGGTCGTGGTGCGGTCCGGCGGGTCCTGCGGGCCGGGGCGGAAGAGGCGGTGGGCGCGCCGCCACTCGACGCGGCGTCGCCGGGGTTCGCCGGGGCCGTCCCAGTCCGCCAGCCCGTCCCGGCTGATGCGCAGCAGCCGGTGCCGCCCGGGTCCGGCGGCGCCCAGCACCTGTACCTCGCCGGACGAGGTGGCCAGCGCGGGAGGCGTGCCCGGGCCTGCCGGGCCGTGCAGCAGCAGGTGCAGCCGGGGCGCGGTCAGCCGGGTCAGTACGTCGGTGTCGCGCAGCGGTGCTGCGGCGTCCTGGGCTCCGGCGCGCGCCGGGCCGGTCGTGCGCGCGGCGCCGAGCGGATGGCGCAGGGCGCCGAGCCGCAGCCATCCCTCGTCCTCGTACGGGCGCAGTGCCTGGGCGAACCAGGCGGCCTGTTCGGGGCCGACCATGCCGTACTGGTCGTCGAGGCGGTGGCTGTAGGCCATGGAGGAGTTCAACCCGGCGACGACGGTGTGGAGTTCGGGCACGGGGAACAGGGTCCACGGCTGGTCGCTGTCGTAGACGACGTCGAGGCCCTGGTAGAGCTCCTGGAAGAGCCGGGCGAAGTGGCGCCACTTGGGCCAGTACGGCGGCCGGGGCGGCAGCTCGTCGGCCTCGCAGGTGCTGAAGTAGGCCCGGCAGGCGGCCTGGTTGACGTCCCGGCCGCCGGGGACGAGGGCGACACGGTGCGGCTCGAGGCCGAGCAGAGCCCGCATTCCGGTGAGAAAGGACAGCGCCTGTTCGAACTCCCGGGGGCTGCCGGAGGCGGTCAGGTCGCCGGTGACCACCAGCAGGTCGGGCGCGGGGGCGCCGGCGTCGGTGAGTTCGACCAGGTCTCCCCAGATCGCCGCCTGCAACTCGGCGGGATCCTGCCCGCGCCCGAAGGCGGGGCCGGCCAGATGCAGCACGGTGACGTCCGCGCGGGCACCGGCGTCCGGGGAGAGCCTCGGGTACACCGGCGGAGCCGCCGGCCTGCGGCGTCCGGCCCAGCCGGGGCGGCCGAGGGGCCTGCCGGGCGGCGGGGCCGCGGGCGTCGTCGGGGCGGGCGGTGCCGGGTAGCCGTTCCCGCCCGGGTAGCCGGGGTGCAGGCTGGGCCGGGCGCGGCCGTCGAGGGCCTGGCGGACCCGGGTGAGGAGCAGGTCCCGCGCGGCCGACGCGTCGGTGACCGGGACCAGGTCGACGTAGGTGATGGTCGCGAGCAGGCCCTCCACCGGGATGTCCTCGACGCGCACGGTGAGCAGCCGGCGCTCGGGGGCGTCGGGGTCGGCCCGTAACGCGGCCTGCCACTCCATGCGGCCGTAGCGGGAGCGTTCGTAGTTGCGGGAGAGCACGGCGATCACGGCGGCCGACTCGCTGACCCCGCGGTCCATGAAGTCAACGAAGTTGGTGCCGGGCACGAAGTCCCATGCCTGCAGGACCGTGCGGTAACCCGCCTCCTCCAGGGTCCAGGCGATCCAGGACGCCCAGCGTTCGTCGGCGGGTGAGTAACTGACGAAGAAGTCCAATGGCCCGGTGTCCCCCGGGGCGATCTGACGAGCCACCATCCCCCCATGATGCATGGAGTTTTGCGGCGACTCATACGGTTTCTCCGGCCACTCCGAGCAGGCCCCGGTCACAGCGGGGCACGGATGTGCGACGCTTCCACCCGTGCGTGTCTTTCTGCGTCTGCATGTGCTGGACCGGGTGGCGATCGGGCTGCTGGCGACCGGACTCCTGTGCGTGGCCACGGGGCTGCTGCCCACCGGGTCCGCGGCCGACGCGATGACCCGGATCGCCCCGTTGCTCGCGTTCCTGGGCACGGTGATCGTGCTGGCCGAACTCACCAGCAGGGCCGAGGTGTTCGACGTGGTGGCGGCTCGCATGGCGCGGGCCGGGCGGGGCAGTTACGCGGCCCTGTTCCTGCTCTGCGTGGCCTTCGCCTCCGTCACCACCATCGCTCTCAACCTCGACACGACCGCCGTACTGCTGACGCCGGTGATGCTGGCGCTCGCCTCCCGCGTCGGCATCGCGGCCGTGCCCTTGGCGATGACCACGGTGTGGCTGGCCAACACCGCGAGCCTGCTGCTGCCCGTCTCCAACCTGACGAACCTGCTGGCCGCGGACCGGGTCGCGCTGTCCCCGCTGGGGCTGGCGGGCCGGATGTGGGCGCCGCAACTGGCGGCCGTCGGGGTGACAATGGCGTGCCTGTGGGTGTTCTACTGGCGGCGCGGACGACGGGGGGACGGTCTGCCGGGTGCCGGGCGGGCCGAGGCATCGGACGCCGATGCGGGCGTGCCCGGTCGCGCCGGTGCCCGGTCCGGTGGGCCCGGTGCCGCCCGCGCCGACGACGTACGGACCGGGGGCGCCGACCGCTACGCGCCGCCCGAGGTGCACCGGCCCGCGGACCCGGTGCTGTTCCGGGCGTGCGGTCTGGCCTGCGCCGGCTTCCTCCTCGCGATCCTGGTCGCCGACGTGGAGCTGTGGATCGCGTCCGCGACGGCCGCGGCGGTCGCCGTGGCGGCGTTCGCGGCGCGCCGCAGGTCGGTGCTGCGGCTGTCGCTGGTGCCGTGGCGGCTGCTGGTGATGGTGCCCGGGATGTTCCTGGTGGTGGAGACGGTCAACGCCAACGGACTGCACGACCTGCTCGCCGCCGCGGTCGGCCACGACAGCGGCCTGTGGGGCCTGTTCCGCGCGGCGGCGGTCGGCGGCGGACTGTCGAACGTCCTCAACAACCTCCCCGTCTATCTGGCCGGTGAGGCGGCCGTCCCGCTCGGCAACCACGACCAGCTCCTCGCGCTCCTCATCGGCACCAACGTGGGCCCGGTGGTCACCCCATGGGCGTCCCTGGCGACGCTGCTGTGGTACGAGCGGTGTCACGCGTACGGGGTACGGGTGCCGGTGGCCCGTCTGATGGGGACGGGCGCGGTGCTGGCCGTCGCCGCGGTCACGGCGTCGGTGGTGGCGCTGGCGCTGACCGGGTAGGCGGCGTCATGGCAGGCAGCGCTACGAGAGCCGGGTGAGGCCGGACGCCGCCACCGAGTCCAGGAGGTACGGCAGCGCCTCCGGACGTCCCGCGACGAAGGAGCGCCGGGTGTCCGGCCCGGAGAAGCCGCCGTCGAACTCCCCGCCGTCCAGGTGCCGTACGGCCACACCCGCCTCACAGGCCAGCAGCGCCCCGGCCGGCAGGTCGATCGCCTCCGGCCGGTAGCCCACGAACCCGTCGATGTCGCCGCGGGCCAGCATGGCCCAGCTCAGCAGTGGCGCCCACAGCTGGAGCAGTCGCCGGGAGCGGACCTCCAGAGTGTGGCGCAGGGCGCGGGCCCGGGGGTCGTCGCGGGGGACGGCGTGCCCCTGGGTCCAGGCCAGCAGGGGTCCCGCGGGCGACAGCGGGTGGGGGGCGCCGGTCGCGTCGAGCCTGCCGAGCGGCCCGTGGGCGCCGCCGCCGCGCAGCGCCGACCAGGTGCGTGCGTTCACCGGGTCGTGCACGACACCGACAACCGGCGCCTCGTCGACGCACAGGGCGATGCCCACCACGTAGACGGGCAGCCCGATCACCACGTTGTTGCTGCCGTCGAGCGGATCGACCAGCCAGGTGCGGCCGTTGTCGTCGCCGCTCAGCTCCCCCGACTCCTCGGCGAGGATCCGGTCGTGCGGGAAGCGTTCCCGGATGCGGTGCACGACGAGGCGTTCGGCCTGCACGTCCAGGTCGGTGACGACGTCGCCGCCTTCGCCCTTGGGGCGGGCGGCGCAGCCGTCCGGGAAGCGGGAGCGCAGCAACGCCCCCGCCTCCTCGGCGGCGGTCACCGCTGTGAGGCACTCGGGGGTGAAGTCAGGCAGGGGGTTCTGGCTCGGGTTCATGGATCCTCCTGACCGCGGCCCTGGCGATCCGGGCGGTCTGGGCCGCGTCGCACATGCTGCGGACCACCCGGTGGCCCGGGGCCCCCAAGGGGCCCAGGGAGAGGTCGGCCCGGCCGGGCAGGGTCAGCCCCAGCACCAGGGTGGCGGCCGGGCGGCCGTCGGGCACCACGGTGGTGTGGAACTCCCCTGCGGGGAGGGCGTAGGTCTGACCGCGTGAGCTCGTCTGTTCGGTGCCGGGCAGACAGCGCACCAGCCGCTCGGTGGGCCGCAGTTCGTCCACTCCGGACGGGTCGCTGTGCACGTCGAAGACGCGGTGGGTGGGGTGCTCGGTCTCGTCTCGGATCCGCATCCGCCGGTTGCCGAGCCGCCCGTAGAGCACCGTGCTTGTCAGCTCCCAGCTGTGGCAGTGGACTTGGTGGTCCGTCAGTACCGGATCGGCGGGGCCGAAGACGTGCACGCAGACCCCTCGCGGGCCGTCGCGCAGGACGGGCAGGCAGACGAACCCCAGGGGATGGCGTACCGCGCGCAGGGCGCGGCGGCCCGAGACGACCTGTTCGAGTTCCGATGCGGCGTGGCGCACCAGCTCGGTGGCGGCCCCTCGCCGGGCGGCCCGTTCCAGGGCCGGGTAGTCCATCGTCGTCCCCCTCGCCCAACTGGGCGCTCACCCGCGGTAGGGGTCCTCCGCGCGCAGCGCCTTGTCGATGATGTCGCCGACGTCCCGGTCGGTGAGAGTCGTCGGCAGTGGCAGACCGAGCCGGTCGAAGAGGCGTCTGACCTCGTCGACGGTCGGCTCGTCGCTCAGCGGCGTCGACTCCCGCAGATCGAGCTTGACCGCCTGCTCGCGGCTCTGGTGCAACTCGGTGACGTAGTAGTCGTAGAGCGGACGGCCCCGTTCCACGTACAGGCTCACGCGGCGCGGGTCGTCCTGGGTGATGATGAGTCCGGCGTCGGAGAGGTCGAAGCGCAGGGTCGGCGCCACCGAGGAGAGGTGCACGTCGACCTCCAGGGTGTCCAGTCGCTGCCGGTGCCAGGCAGCGGCGAGGACGGTGGCGTACGCCTCCTTGCGGGTGCGCTCGGTGGTCCACTCGCCGGGGGCTCTCCCGTCGGGCCGGTGGCCGAAGGTGCGCCGGAAGCGCGCGTAGGCGGCGCACACCCGGTCGTCGGCCGGGTTCACGATGTCGATCTTCATGCTCAGGGACCGGCGGCCCCGCTGGGCCTCGATGACGCACTCGGGCAGGGTGACGGCCCGCAGGTAGGTGCCGGTGCCGCCCTTGTACACCCAGCGGGCGGTGTTGCGGCGGGCGTGTTCGTGCGCGAGGCCGACCTCCGCGCCGGCCAGGGTGCGCACCATGGCCAGGTCCTCGATCGCGCGGTTCGTCCCTGCGGTCGCGGTGCGAATGTCGGCCAGTCGGCGCCGACGCTCGGTCAGCGATCCGAAGACCAGCGCGGCCAGGACCAGCAGGGTGGCCCCGGAGACGACGTTGTCGTTGAAGTTCGGGCCCAGCACCTCCAGCAGGCCGATGACCAGGGCGGCACCGATGGCGACGACGCCGTCCGCGTTCCTGACCGCCCAGGCGATCGAGTCCTCCAGCCGACGCCCGGACGACTGCGGTGTGTTGCGCGTCACGTCCCACCCTCCCCCGACGGTGACCTCCATGGTAGGAGGAACGCCGCCCGGCGGCCACGGTGCGTCCACCGTTCTCAACTCCGGGTGGCGGATGCCATGTTGGGCCCGCACGTGAGCACCGGACACGGGGGCCCGCGGACCCGTGCCGGTCAGCCCGCAGGACACCGCTTGAATGATCGAAATCGCCTGTGGTTATCATCTGAGCACCGCCTAGCTCGAAAGATAATCCTGTGACTGTCAACGAGGACTCGTTCACCAACTGGAAGACGCGCGAGGAGATCGCGGAGTCGATGATCCCGATGATCGGGAAGCTGCACCGCGAGCGGGACGTCACGGTCCTGCTGCACAGCCGCTCCCTGGTGAACAAGTCGGTGGTCAGCATCCTCAAGGCCCACCGATTCGCCCGGCAGATCGCCGGCGAGGAGCTCTCGGTCACCGAGACGCTGCCCTTCCTGCAGGCCCTCACCACGCTCGACCTGGGGCCCTCCCAGATCGACCTCGGCATGCTCGCCGCGACGTACAAGACCGACGACCGCGGTCTGTCGGTGGCGGAGTTCACCGCCGACGCCGTCGCCGGCGCCACGGGCGCGAACAAGATCGAGCGCCGCGAGGGACGCGACGTCGTCCTCTACGGCTTCGGCCGCATCGGCCGTCTGGTGGCCCGCCTGCTCATCGAGAAGGCCGGCTCCGGCAACGGCCTGCGGCTGCGCGCCATCGTCGTGCGCGGCGGCGGCGAGCAGGACATCGTCAAGCGCGCCTCGCTGCTGCGCCGCGACTCCATCCACGGTCAGTTCCAGGGCACGATCACCGTGGACGAGGCGACCAGCACGATCAACGCCAACGGCAACGAGATCAAGGTGATCTACGCCGGCGACCCGTCGGAGGTCGACTACACGGCGTACGGCATCAAGGACGCCATCCTCATCGACAACACGGGCAAGTGGCGTGACCGCGCGGGCCTGTCGGAGCACCTGCGCCCCGGTATCGCCAAGGTCGTGCTGACCGCGCCGGGCAAGGGCGACGTCCCGAACATCGTGCACGGCGTCAACCACGACACCATCAAGCCCGACGAGCAGATCCTGTCCTGCGCGTCCTGCACCACCAACGCGATCGTCCCGCCGCTGAAGGCCATGGCGGACGAGTACGGCGTGCTGCGCGGCCACGTGGAGACCGTGCACTCGTTCACCAACGACCAGAACCTGCTGGACAACTACCACAAGGCGGACCGCCGCGGCCGTTCGGCGCCGCTCAACATGGTCATCACCGAGACCGGTGCCGCCTCCGCCGTGGCCAAGGCGCTGCCCGACCTCAAGGCGCCGATCACCGGCAGCTCGATCCGCGTCCCGGTCCCGGACGTCTCGATCGCGATCCTCAGCCTGCGGCTCGGCCGCGAGACCACCCGCGAGGAGGTCCTCGACCACCTCCGCGACGTCTCGCTGACCTCGCCGCTCAAGCGCCAGATCGACTTCACCACCGCCCCCGACGCCGTCTCCAGCGACTTCATCGGCTCGCGCCACGCCTCGATCATCGACGCGGGCGCCACCAAGGTGGACGGCGACAACGCGATCCTCTACCTCTGGTACGACAACGAGTTCGGCTACTCCTGCCAGGTCATCCGCGTCGTCCAGCACGTCTCCGGCGTCGAGTACCCGACGTACCCGGCCCCCGCGGTCTGATCCCCGCATACGGCATGAGATCCGCGGGTCAGTGCGCACTGCAGGTGCGAGATGCGCACTGGATGCACACTTCCTCAAGTGGTGCGCACTGACTCCGCTCCGTAACTGAGCGCGTCGATCCGAAGTCGTTCGCCGCCCCCTCAGCCAGCGCCATGGCCAGCACGATTTCCACCGATGAGGACGAGCTTCCGGTCCTTCCATACCGCCGGGCGGGGAATGGCGCATCGGCCGCTGAGTCCCTGCTCGCCACGCGACCGTGCGGCTGCGGGCACGGTGGCCTGCAGCCGTACGGTGACCCGCTCGACCTACTCGGACTTGATGGCCGTGAGCATGTTCAGCCGGGCCGCGCTGCGGGCCGGCCACATGGCGGCCAGCAGGCCGACCAGCGCCGCCAGCAGCAGGAAGAGCCCGAACCGGTCCCACGGCAGCACCAGCGCGTATCTGGGGATGTCCGCCTTCGTGACCTCGCAGACGGCCCAGCCAAGGAAGGCTCCGACCGCGATGCCGATCGCCGCGCCGAAGAGGGAGATGACCACGGCCTCCAGTTGGATCATCCGTGTCACGCCCCGCCGGTCGAGCCCGACGGCACGGAGCATGCCGACCTCCCGCTGCCGCTCGAAGACGGACATCGCGAGGGTGTTCACCACCCCGAGCACCGCGATGACCAGGGAGATCGCCAGCAGTGCGTACAGAACGTTCAGCACGGTGCCGAAGGCTCCGCTGAACTCGTCGCGGATGGCCTGCCGGTCATCGATCTTGATCCCGGGCCGCGCGGCGAGAGCGTCGGCGAGTGCCTTCTGGTTCGTGCTGCCATCCGTCTTGAGGTAGAGCTTCGCGAAAGACGTGTCGGTGGCGTTCGGTTCGATCACGTCCGTGGAGACGACGACCGGCATGACGACATCGTTGGGGGCGAAGACGGCCCCGACGGTCACCTTGCGGCTCTTGTCGGAGTCCCCGTACACCGCCGGCAGGGTGTCCCCCACTTTCCAGCCGTGGGCCCGTGCTTCGTCATCGGCGACAGCGACCTGCCCCTTCGCGAGCGTGCCCTGCGAGCCTGAGACGACCGGGAGGCGGATGACCCTGTCGAAGTCCGCCGGGGTGACGGCGGAAACATCCTCCTGGACGCCGTCGAGTTGCATCCAGGATTGCTGCTCCTGCGACACCGTCGTGACGCCGGGGACCTTGCGCAGTGCGGTGGCCGCCGAGGTGTCGAAGCGCACCCCACTGGCCGTGGCCATGTAGTCGGCCCTGACGATGTCCGTGGTCATCCTGTCCGTGGACTGGCCGAGGGTGGTAGCGAGCACGGTCATAGCGCTGACCACCGTGAGCCCGATGGCCAGCGCGGAGGCGGTGGCACCGGTACGGCGCGGGCTGCGTACGGCGTTCTGGCCCGCGAGCTTGCCGGAGACCCCGAAGCCGCGCCGCAGCAGCGGCTGTACGACCGCGATCACGGGCCGGGACAGCAACGGGATCAGCACGATGACACCCATCACCGCGAGGAGGGCACCGAACCCGACGAGCCCCCTGCCCTCGGAGCCGCCGGCCCCGGCGCCGGCGACGACGACCGCCGCGCCGAGCAGCGTGGTGACGCCGCCGAGCAGGTTCCGCAGCACCAGGGACCTGGCGGTGGCGGGCAGGTGTGCGCTGCCGATCGCCGCGACGGGCGGGATCTTCGCGGCGCGACGGGCCGGCAGCCAGGCGGCCAGCATGGTGACCAGGACACCGACGACGACCGCGACCAGGACGGTCGTCGACGTGACGACCAGCGGCCCGTCCGGGATCCTCCCGCCGCCGAGATCGACCGTGGCACGTGCTACGGCTGCCATGGCGGCGCCGACTCCGAGCCCGGCGGCGGAGGCGACCGCGCCGACAGCCATCGCCTCGATCAGTACGGACCGGGTCACTTGCCTGCGGGAGGCGCCGACCGCGCGCAGCAGAGCGAGTTCGCGGGTGCGCTGGGCGGCCAGCATGGTGAAGGTGTTGGCGATCAGGAAGACACTGACGAAGAGCGCGACGCCGGCGAAGGCGAACAGGATCCCACCGAGCAGCCTGGCGTCTCCCTCCACCAGTTCGGCCTCCTCGTCGGCGAGTCGCCGACCCGTCTCGGCCTTCGCGGACTTCGGAAGCACCTTGCCGATGGCGGCGGCGAGGTGGCCACTCGGAACGCCGGGGGCGGCGGTGACAGTGACGGACTCATAGAAGCCCGGCCGCCGGAACAGTCGCTGCGTGACCGGCGTGTCGAACAGCACCAGGCTGCCGCCCCTCGCTACCAGGTCGTCGTCGGTGGTGAAGATGCCGGAGAGCTGGTACGTCTTGGCCGGACCCTTGAGGGCGACGGGCACGGTGTCGCCGACGTGGTAGCCACCCGTGTCGGCGGTGTCCTTGTCGAGCGCGATCTGCCCGGCCGTGGTGGGCCCGCTGCCGTCGGTGAACGCGTAGAGCGGGTCCTTGCCGTCCTTCCCCGGTGCGAAGTTGGCGGCCGCGTTGAACACGCCACTGGCGATGAGCCCGCCGTCCCTGTCGGCGACGTAGGCGCTCCCGGAGACCCGCCCGACGGCTTCGGCGACCCCGTGGGCCCGGGCGATCTGGTCGAGCGTCTTCTGACTGATGCCGGGGGACTCGCCGGAGTAGTCGGTGTTCTCCGCGACCTGGACGTCCACGTGGGCGTAGCTCTTGGCCGTCTGACCGCTGTAGGCGTTCTGGTAGGTGTCGGTGAAGATCAGGGTGCCGGAGACGAAGGCGACGCCGAGCATGACGGCGAGCATGGTCATCAGCAGTCTCGCCTTGTGCGCGAGGACGTTGCGCAGCGCTGTGCGGAACATGGTGGTGTGGTCCTGGTGAGGTGAGGGGAGGGTGTCCGGTTCGGTTCGAGCGGCTCAGTTCGTACGGAACTTGGTGTCGAAGGCCTTCATGCGGTCGAGGACCCCGTCCGCGGTGGGCTCGTACATCTCGTCGACGATCCGCCCGTCGGCGAGGAAGACGACCCGGTCCGCGTAGGAGGCGGCCACCGGATCATGGGTCACCATGACGACGGTCTGACCCAACGTCCGTACGGAGTCACGCAGGAACCCCAGGACCTCCGCACCCGCACGCGAGTCCAGGTTCCCGGTCGGCTCGTCCCCGAAGACGATGTCCGGCTTGGACGCGAGAGCCCGGGCGACGGCCACACGCTGCTGCTGGCCACCCGAGAGCTGGGCGGGGCGGTGAGTGAGCCGGCCCGACAGGCCGACCATCCGGATGACGCCGTCCAGCCACTCCTTGTCCGGGGTCCGGCCCGCGATGTCCATCGGGAGCGTGATGTTCTCCAGCGCGGTGAGGGTCGGCAGCAGGTTGAACGCCTGGAAGATGAAGCCGACCTTGTCCCGGCGGAGTTTGGTGAGCTGCCGGTCCGTCAGGGACCCCAGCTCGATGTCACCGACGCGGACCGAGCCGGAGGAGAAGGAGTCCAGCCCGGCCACGCAGTGCATCAGCGTGGACTTGCCGGACCCGGAGGGCCCCATGATCGCGGTGAACCGGGACTGCCCGAAGCCGACACTGACCCGGTCGAGGGCGACCACCTGGGTGTCACCCTGCCCGTAGACCTTGGACAGCTCGGTGGCGCGGGCGGCGAGGGTGGGAGTGCGGGGAGCGGGCGGCGAGGTGGTCACGGGGTCCTGCTCCGATCGGGGGCGCGGACAGCCCGGTGCGCGCGTACGGTCCGCACCTGGCCGGGGACTCCTTCATCGTCCGGTCCGCACCGCTCCCTCCGGATCAGCCGAAGTACTGACCACCTGAAGCTGATGTCGGAACGGGCCTCGTCATCCTCTGGTATGGCATTGCGTCGGCTCCGAGGAAGACACCCGGGAGAAGCCGTCCGAGAAAGGTGGGCCGAGATCGCCAAACCGACAAGCCCGTCCCGTCGCCGTCTCAGCCATTCGGCCGATGCACGCAAGCTCCGGCCCTCGCAGCGTGCCCTGGTCGCTCTGGTGTACCTGCGCGAGCACGACACCCTCGCGCAGATCGCGGCCGGCTTGCGGATCAGCGTGGGCACCGCCCACGCCTACGCGCACACGGTCTTCGATCTCCTGGCCCACCGTGCGCCGGGCCTGACCCGCGATATGGGGGTCATGTCGGTCCGATCAGCACGGTCGGGCCGGGGAACTGCAGGTCCGGCGGGTGGGGCGAGGTTCACTCGTCCCGCCCGCCGACGGTCATCCGTCCCAGCTCCAGTCCGCGACCTCGGGGAGGTCGGTGCCGTGGGAGCGGATCCAGTCGTGGTGGCGCAGTCGGGTGTCCTCCATCCGCTGACGTACGGCGGCGGCGCGCACGGCGAGGCCGGGGACGCGGTCGATGACGTCCATGACGAGGCGGTAGCGGTCGAGGTCGTTGACGACGACCATGTCGAACGGGGTGGTCGTGGTGCCGATCTCCCGGTAGCCGCGCACATGCAGGTTGGCGTGACCGGCGCGCTGGTAGGCCAGCCGGTGGATCAGCCAGGGGTAGCCGTGGTAGGCGAAGACGACCGGCTTGTCGGTGGTGAACAGGCCGTCGTACTCGAAGTCGCTCATCCCGTGCGGGTGTTCACCGGCCGGCATCAGGCGGGCGATGTCGACGACGTTCACGACCCGCACCGCAAGCTCGGGCAGGTGCCGACGCAGCAACTGCGCGGCAGCCAGGACCTCCTGGGTGGGGACGTCGCCGGCGCAGGCGAGCACCACGTCCGGTTCGCGGGTGCCGTCCTCGGTGCCGGCCCAGTCCCAGACCCCGGCGCCGCGCGCGCAGTGGACCTTGGCCTGTTCCATGGACAGCCAGTCGAAGCAGGGCTGTTTGCCCGCCACGATCACGTTGACGTAGTCGCGGCTGCGCAGCGCGTGGTCGGCCACCGACAGCAGGGTGTTGGCGTCCGGCGGCAGATAGACCCGTACGGCCTCGGGGCTCTTGTTCAGGATGTGGTCGACGAAGCCGGGGTCCTGGTGGGAGAAGCCGTTGTGGTCCTGGCGCCAGACATGCGAGGTCAGCAGGTAGTTGAGGGAGGCGATGGGCGCCCTCCACGACAACTCCCGTGTCACGTGCAGCCACTTGATGTGCTGGTTGACCATGGAGTCGACGATGTGCGCGAACGCCTCGTAGCAGGAGAACAGTCCGTGCCGCCCGGTCAGCAGATAGCCCTCCAGCCAGCCCTGACAGGTGTGTTCGGAGAGGATCTCCATCACCCGGCCGTGCCGGTCGAGGCCTTCGTCCACGTCCAGCGTCTCGGCCTGCCAGGCCTTGCCGCTGGCCGCGTAGACGGCCTGGAGCCGGTTGGAGGCGGTCTCGTCGGGGCCGACGAGGCGGAAGTCGCGGCGCTCGGCGGTGGCCCGCATGACGTGTTCGAGCAAGTCGCCCAGGACACGGGTCGGTTCGTGCACGGTGGCGCCCGGCTTGTCGACGGGGATGGCGTACCGCTCCAGGGGCGGCAGGGGCAACTCGCGCAGCAGGAGACCGCCGTTGGCGTGCGGGGTGGCGCCGAGGCGCGCGGTGCCCTCGGGAACGCAGGCGAGCACCTGCTCGCGGGGGCGGCCGTGGGCGTCGAAGAGTTCGTCGGGCCGGTACGAGCGCAGCCATTGCTCCAGTTGCCGCAGGTGCTCGGGGTTGTCGCGGACGGCGGACAGCGGCACCTGGTGCGCACGCCAGGTGCCCTCCACGGGCAGACCGTCGACCTCGGCCGGGCCGGTCCAGCCCTTCGGGGTGCGCAGCACGATCACCGGCCAGCGGGGACGTTCGGTGGCGCCCTCCTCGCGGGCGGCCCGTTGCAGGGCGGCGATCCGGTCCAGGGCGGTGTCCAGCGCGGCTGCCATGGCCCGGTGCACGGTCGCGGGATCGTCGCCGGTGACGTGGATCGGGTCGTGGCCGTAGCCGTTGAGGAGGGAGTCCAGCTCGGGCTCGGGGAGGCGGGCGAGAACCGTCGGGTTGGCGATCTTGTAGCCGTTGAGGTGGAGGATCGGCAGGACGGCGCCGTCGTGGACGGGGTCGAGGAACTTGTTGGAGTGCCAGGACGTGGCCAGCGGTCCGGTCTCCGCCTCGCCGTCGCCGATCACGCAGGCGACCAGCAGGTCCGGGTTGTCGAGGGCGGCCCCGTAGGCGTGCGAGAGTGCGTAGCCCAGTTCGCCGCCCTCGTGGATGGAGCCGGGCGTCTCGGGCGCCACGTGACTGGGCACTCCGCCGGGGAACGAGAACTGCTTGAACAGACGGGCCATGCCGTCGGCGTCGCGCGTGACGTCCGGGTAGGTCTCGGTGTACGAACCCTCCAGCCAGGAGTTGGCCAGTACGGCGGGCCCTCCGTGCCCCGGGCCCCACACGCACAGGGCGTCCTGGCCGCGGGCCTTGATCACGCGGTTGAGGTGGGTGTGGACCAGGTTCAGACCGGGTGACGTGCCCCAGTGGCCGAGCAGCCGTGGCTTGACGTGTTCGGGGCGCAGCGGCTCGGCGAGCAGGGGGTTGGCCATCAGGTAGATCTGGCCGACGGACAGGTAGTTCGCGGCGCGCCAATGGGCGTCCAGGGCCCGTAGCTCCTCCTCGGGGAGCGGGGTACTGGACGCCTGCTGCGTGTCGACGGACATGAAGGTCCCTTCCGGGTCGGTGTCGCCGGTGTCGTCGGGCTGGTGGGGCTGGTCGGCCTCGCCGGGCTGGTCGGTGTCGTCGCTGTGGCCGGTCTGGTAGGCCTCACCGGGCTGCTCGGTCTCGTCGGGCTGTTCCGTCTCGCCGGGCTGCTCGGTCTGGTTGATCTCTCGGGCTCGTCGGTCTCGTCGGTCGGAGGTGTCGCCGGTCCGTGGTCCACCTTTCCCCGCACCGCCGGGTACCCGACAGGGCCGTCCGGGCCACATCCGTCCCCGGCCGGACCGTTCGCCCCGGCACGGATCGGGGCGGACGCTGGTAGGGACGGCCCCACCCGGGCCCCACCTCTGGAGACAGTCATGAACGTGTCCGCCACCCCCAGCGTGCTGCGGGCCCTGTCCGCCCGGCACCGGACCCGCCTGATGTGCTTCGCCCACGAGAACGACATCCCGCAGGGCACCCGCCTGTTCGAGGAGGGCGGGCGTGCCGACCGGTTCTGGATCGTGCGCAGCGGCACCGTCGCCCTCGACCTGCATGTGCCCGGACGCCGCTCACCGGTCATCGAGAGCCTCGGCCACGACGACCTCGTCGGCTGGTCGTGGCTGTTCGAGCCGCACGTCTGGAACCTGGGAGCCCAGGCGGTGACACCGGTCCGCGCCCACGAGTTCGACGCCGTCGCGGTGCGCCTGGCGTGCGCGGAGGACCCGGAGTTCGGGCAGGCCGTCGACCACTGGGTCGGCCGGGTCCTGGCCCATCGCCTGCACGCCACCCGCGTCCGCCTGCTCGACCTGTACGCCCCGTACGGCAGCGGCGACAGGCCCTGAACCGCGGCCGCGGACGAGTTCCCCACCCACCCGGCCACGCGCGTCACGCTGCGTGACACCGGCAACCGGACTCCTCCTCGGCTCGGCCACGGTGACTCGGCCACGGTCGACGGTCGACGGCCACCGCCCTGCCGGACCACTCTGCGCAGTGGGCGCAGGCGTGCCGAGGCCGCTCCCGTATCGCTCCGTCGTACGCCCCGCGACCCGAGGACATCGCCGCGCCGGGGCGCCGTCGCCGCACATCGGACATAGTGTCGCCGTATGGGTGACGCTCAGCGGCTCGACGAACCCTTCGGGCGCCTGGTGCATGAGGTCGGAGCCTCGGTGGGCCTGCTGTACCTGCTGCCGCCCGAGGAGGGGGCCCTGCGGCTGACGGCGGTCTCCGGAGTGCCCGCCCGGCTGGCCGCTCCCTGGGCGCGGGTCACGCTCGACGCCCCGGTCCCGGTGGCCGACGCGGTGCGCGAGCGGCGCCTGGTGTGGCTGGGCAGCCGGGAAGAGGTGGCGCGCCGCTATCCCGCGCTTCAGCTGGTCCTGCCGTACGACTTCATGATGGCCACCGTCGCGATCAACGACGGTGCCGCCGTGTGGGGCGGGATCGTGCTGCTGTGGCCCCTCTGGCATCCGCCGCAGCTGAGCGCGGACGAGCACATCATGATCGATTCCTGCTGCCGCCGCCTGGGCCGGCTGCTGCGCGAGGCCGAGGAGGACGGTCACCCCGTGGTGCCGGGGGCCGAGCCGCGGGTGCTGTCCCCGCCCCCTCGCGCCACCACGGAACAGCTGGACGCCGCGGCCGCCGTCGAATTCGCCGAGCGCCTTCCGATGGGCTGCTGCGCGCTCGACCTGGACGGCCGGATCACCTTCGCGAACACCGCGGCGGCCGAGCTGCTCGGCACGGGCGCCTCAGCCCTGCTGGGAGCCAGGCCGTGGGAGGTGCTGCACTGGCTGCGCGACCCCGCGTTCGAAGACCACTACCGGGCCACGGTGATCGCCCGCCAGCCGACCTCCTTCACCGCCCTGCGCCCACCGGACACACGGCTGAGCTTCCAGCTCTACCCGGATGCCTCCGGGATCAGTGTCCACATCACGCCCGCCCCGGCCGACCAGCCCCTGACGGCCGTGCCGGAGCAGTCATCGGCTCCCGTCGAGCCGGTCGGTGCCACCGCGCACTACCACCTGATGCACCTGGCCGCCGCCCTCACCGAGGCCGTCGGCGCCCGGGACGTGGTCGAGCTGGTCGCCGACCAGATCGTGCCCGCGTTCGGCGCGCAGGCGCTCGCCCTGATGACCGCGGACGAGGGCCGGCTGCACATCGTCGGCCACCGCGGCTACCCGGCCGAGCTCATGGCCAATTTCGACGCCGAGCCGCTGACCTCCGACACCCCGGCCGTCCGCGTCGTGGCCACGGGCCACCCCAGCTTCTTCGGCACCTTCGCGGACCTCAAGCGCGCCTACCCGCCGGCCGTCCACCAGGACGGCATGGGCGCCTGGGCCTTCCTGCCGCTGATCGCCTCCGGCGGCATCGTCGGTTCGCTCGTCCTCGCCTACGACCGGCCCCGGCCGTTCCCCCCGGCCGAGCGCGCCGTCCTGACCTCGCTGGCCGGGCTGATCGCGCAGGCGCTGGACCGGGCCCGCCTCTACGACGCCAAGGACGAGCTGGCCCGCACCCTCCAGGCCGGTCTGCTGCCACACGCCCTGCCGAGCATTCCCGGCCTGGACGTGGCCGCCCGCTATCTGCCGGCCGGCCGCGGCATGGGCATCGGCGGTGACTTCTACGACCTCTTCGGCGGGCCCGCGACCACGGCCGTCGCGGCGATCGGTGACGTCCAGGGCCACAACGTCACCGCGGCGGCGCTCATGGGGCAGGTCCGTACGGCCGTCCACGCCCACGCCACCGCCGGCGCCTCCCCCGGCAACGTGCTCGCCCGCACCAACCGGCTGCTGACCGACCTCGAGACCGGCCTGTTCACCAGCTGCCTCTGCGTCCACCTCGACCTCGCCCGCCACCGCGCGTCCCTGGCCACCGCCGGCCACCCGCCGCCCCTGCTGCGCCATCCCGACGGGCACACGGAGGTCGTGGACCTGTCCCCCGGGCTGCTGCTGGGCATCGACGCCGACGCCGACTACACCACCACCGGGATCGAACTGCCCCCGGGCTGTGTCCTCGCCCTCTACACCGACGGACTCGTCGAGATCCCGGGCGTCGACATCGACGACACCACCGCGGAGCTCGCCGCCCGTCTGGCCGGCGCCCCGGACGGGTCGGGGGAAGGCACCGTGAAGGGCACGATGGAGAGCCTGGCCGACACCCTGGTCCAGCCCGCCGGACACATCGCGTCCCGCCACGACGACATCGCCCTGCTCCTCCTCAACCCGCTGAGCTGAGCACGGGTTGTCCGAGCCGGGCACCGTGGTGGAGGATCTTCGCCGGACGGGGTGGACCGGGGCTCCCCGAAGATGCCGAGTGCGAGGGGGCTGCCATCCTTTCGGTAGTGGTCAATGTGCTGGTCGGGCTGGCGACCAGTTTCATCGGTGGGGCGTGCGTGTGGCTGTGGGAGCGCGGCAAGCGGTCCCGGGTGCTGCGCCGCAAGGCGGACTTCTTCGGTGTCGTACCGGGCGAGACCTGCCTGGTCGTCATCGGCAGCAAGCACAACGCGCCGGGCGTCACCCCGCACAAGGACCTCCGCGCCATCATCGAGGTGGCGACCCTGGCCAGCCAGCTCGGCAGCGACGTCCACACGGAGTCCGGCAACGACTTCCGCGGCAGCAACGACGCCCGGACCGAGTTCTGCATCGGCGGGCCGCTCGGCGACGCCAACATCCGCGCGGGCGGGCACCTCGCCGCCCACCTGCCCGGCGTCACGATCCTCCCGTACGGCCCGGGCCCCGAGTCGGTGGGCTACGTCGTCGGCGGTGAGCGGTACCTGTGGGACAAGGGCAACGTGGAACACGCCCTCGTCGCCAAGTTCACGCCCCCGGAGGCCAGTCGCCCCGTCTTCCTGGTCTGCGGCCAGAGTTCCCTGGCGAACCAGGCCGCGATCCACTACCTCAAGCGCAACCACCGCGAGATCGCCGCCTCCCTGGCCTCCACCGACCGCTTCTGCCTCCTCATCAAGCTCGACCGCATCAGCACGTACGGCTTCCAGGGCGCCACCTTCGAACGCGACGTCACCACCGAGGCGTTCACCCCGGCCTGATCTCACGAGCGTGACCGTGTTTGCGAGGGGCAGGCGGAGGTCGGTCTCACCGGGGGCAGGTGGTGCCCGTGACCCGTGCCGTGAGATCTTGTCGGCGTCCCTCCGCGCGCTGGGTGAGGGACGGTGGCCCTCACACGGGGAAGGGGCTCATGGAAGCGGCATCGAATGAGCGACTGCACCATCGGCAGGCGTGGGCGGCCAGGACCGCGCTCGCCGCGACGGCGGCGGCGGCGCTGCTGCCCGTCCTGGTCGGCGGGGTGCGGGGCGTGGTGCTCCTGGCGGTGGGCGTCTCGGGGCTCGCCGTCGCGGCTGCCGCCCTGTGGTGGGCGCTGTCCCGCCGGGGCGCGGCCCGGGTGGCCGCGGCGCTGCTGACGGTCGCCGCGCCCGTCGCGGTCGTCGCGATGTTCGCCGCGATGAACCTGTTGTGGGTGGTCGTGCTGTCGGCGCTGCTGTGGTGCTTCGCCGTGTGGGCGGGCCGGTACGCCCTGCGCAGCACGGGGCTGCGCCCGGCCCGTATGAAGGAGCACCGGACGCCACCGCCACAGCGGCCCTTCCTGATCCTCAACCCTCGTTCCGGCGGCGGGAAGGTCGAGCGGTTCTCCCTGCGTGAGAAGGCCGAGAGCCTGGGCGCACACGTGGTACTGCTCGATCCGGAGCGGCAGCAGGACGTCACGGAGCTGGCGAGGTCCGCGGTGGCCCGGGGAGCGGACCTCCTGGGCGTGGCGGGCGGCGACGGCACGCAGGCCCTGGTCGCCGCCGTCGCCGCGGAGCACGACGTGCCGTTCCTCGTGATCTCGGCCGGTACCCGCAACCACTTCGCCATGGACCTCGGGCTCGACCGCGACGACCCGTCCACCTGTCTGGACGCGCTGACCGACGGGGTGGAACTCCATGTCGACCTCGGCTTCGCCGACGGGCGCCCCTTCGTCAACAACGCCTCCTTCGGGGTCTACGGGGCGGTCGTGCAGAGCCCGGGCTACCGCGACGACAAGGTGGGCACCGCGCTGGAGCTGCTGCCGGACCTGCTCTCCCGGCAGCGCGGCCCGCGGCTGACCGTCCGTGCCGACGACACCGCGCTCACCGACCCGCAGGCCGTGCTGGTCAGCAACAACCCCTACCGCACCGGCGATCCCTTCGGGTTCGGCCGGCGTGAGCGCCTGAACTCCGGGAAGCTCGGGGTCCTCTCGGTCCGCGTGGACAGTGCCGTGGAGGCGGCGGAACTGCTGCTGGACCCGAACCCGGCCGGTCTCGCGGCGCTGACCGCCCACGAGGTGGTCGTCGAGGCCGACGAACCGCACCTGGAGGTCGGGCTCGACGGCGAGGCGCTGCTGCTGCCGACCCCCGTCCGCTGCCGCGTGGCCCGCCGTGCGCTGCGCGTCCGGGTCCCCCGCGTGCGCCCGGGTGTTCCGGAGCCGCCGCCCCGCCTCGACTGGCGCCGCCTGCGCAAGCTCGCGGCCGCCGTGGGACGTACGGCGGTGCCCGGCCGCACGTCGCCCCCCACGGCACCGCCGCCCCGGCAGGAGAGTGGGTCACAGCGGTGACCAGGGCGCCCTCGCTCAGCCGGGAGACGCCGCGATCCGTACGCGGTCGCTGTCGTTGTCGGAAAGGAAGGACGCCAGCGCCCGGCCCTCGTCGGTGACCAGGGCACGGTCGGAACGGGAGAAGCGGCGCAGCGGGGTGACCGTCACGGTGTCGGCCTTGACGTCCCACGTCGCGGCGACCCGGCCGTCGACCAGGACGACGCGGGCGCCGGTGACCGACAGACCGCGGTGGGCGTCGTCGATGATCCGACTGCGGTCGTGGTAGCCGAGGATCGCATTGTCGAAGGCCGGCAGGAAACGCACCGGGGCGGGCGTGTCGCCGTCGGGGCGCGGCGCGTCGGGGAGGTCGAGCAGTTCCCGACCGCGCTCGTCGCGGAAGACGACCAGTTCATCGCGTAGCGCGGCGACCGCGGTCGGCAGTCCGGCGAGCCCGCACCAGGCGCGCAGGTCGGCGGAGGCGGCGGGACCGAACGCGGCCAGATAGCGACGTAGCAGCGCCTGACCCACGGGATCGGAGCCGTCCGGGGACGGCGGGTCGATGTCGCGGCCCAGCCAGGACGACATCAGGACGTTGCGCACGCCTGCCCTCGTGCGCCACAGCCCCCGCGGCGGTAGTTGCGCCATCGGGACGAGGGCCGCGATCACCATTTCCCCCAGGGCCCGGGGTCCGGCCGTCGGCCAGCGCCCGGTGAGCGGCCGCGCGAGCTCGGTCATCGAGCGGGGCTCGCCGTCGGCCATGACCGCCCGGCCCGCGGCGGCCAGTTGGTCGAGGTCGACGTCGGCGAGTTCGCGGCGGTAGGTCCCGAGCACCCGCTGGCGCAGCATGGGGTCGTGGCGGGCACGCCAGGCCAGGGCGTCGTCGGCGGTGACGAGGTGGACGGTGCGGCGCATCAGGTGGGTGCGGACCACGCGGCGCCGGACCAGCAGGTCCGACAGCCGCGACGGGTCGAACGCGGTCAGCCGTGACCACAGTCCGACGAACGGTTCCTGCGGTTCCTGTGCCTGGAGACCTCCGAGGTGTGCGACGGTGTCGAGGACCGGTGCCTCGGCACGATCGAGGAGCAACTGCCGGGCGAGCGTCGCGCGGTTGAGCGCCCGGGTGTCGAGAACGGTCATCGCGTCAGGCCGCGGTGCTCGTCCGCGGTGACGACGGTGACGACGGTGAACTTCACTGTGAGGCTCTTCCCTTCGATGCGTACTGGTCCGGCACCGACGGTCGCAGGAGATGCGGTCAGGGTGTGTCCGCGTCTCTCGGCATGGTGGGCGTCAGGCAGCGTCGCCGCCTGCCCGGGTGAGCCGCAAGGACGGCGCCCCCGCGCGGTGAGGCGCGGGGGCGTGCGGTGTGCCCATGAGAGGCGCGGGTGTGCCCATGAGGGGCGCGTGCTGAGGGCCGCCGCTCAGCTCACGGTACGTCCCGCCGTGTGCCACGGCGTGAAGGCGTTCGTCAGACCGGCGAGCGCCGTGCGCAGCTCGGGGTGGTGACGCAACAGCACGGTGATCATGCTGTTGTCGTCGATCCAGGCCATGCCGGCCTTGGAGTACACCTCGGGGGTGTAGTACTCGGTGAAGAAGCGGTCGCTGTTGAGCCGGCGTGACGCCATGAGGACGAAGATGCGGAACGCGGTGTCGCTGAAGGCGAATCCGGCCGGCAGCTTCTCCGCGTACAGCCCGACCATGAGGTCGACCTTCTCGATGTCACCGTCGTAGAGCTGCTCGATCTGCTCGGCCCACGCCCGGTTCTCCGTCAGCTCCAGGAAGGTCGCCGCGGGCTTGAGCCGCAGCAGTCGCCGGAACTCGTTGTAGCGGGGGACGCCCAGTTCCCGGGTGCGCAGGATGTCGGTGGCGGCGAGGTCCTGAAAGTGTCCGTCGGGACGCTGGAACTCCTGGAGGAACCGGGGGAAGTTGTGCAGGGTGACCAGCCCGGGGTGGAGCGTGCCGAAGCTGTACAGCAGGTCGGTCATGTCCGTGGTCTCCAGGAACTTCAACGCTCCTGGACCGGAGATGTCGCGCAGTGTGCAGTGGCGCAGCGTCGCGTCGTCGTCGGCGGAGCGCAGATGCCACTCGTCGCGGATGAGCGGGTGCATGCGGTAGACGGCTACGAACTCCTCGGTGAGGGCGTACGGGACGCCGTAGTGGTCCGTCGCGCCGCCGGGGATGCCGCTGAGGACCTCGCTGCCGCTGATCCGGCCGAAGAGCTTGTGGACGCGTTCGCCCGCGAGGCCCCACCAGTTGGCGCGCAGCGCCGTGACGGTGGTGGGGTGGCTGATGACGGCCGGGGTCCACTCCACGGTGTGGATCTTGGCGAGGAGTGCGGCGTTGACCAGCCGGGCGCGCTGGAAGAGCTCCTCGTCGTCCCACGAGGGGTACGCGGCGTGCAGGTGGTCGCAGATCGCGTTGTGCTCCCGCGCGAACAGGTCGTGCATCATGGCGAGGCCCAGCCAGAAGCCGGGGACCTTCGAGGGGTCGCGGGAGGGGTCGGAGGGCACCGGGGACTGCTCGCCGTCCCACAGGCGCAGCTTGCCCAGCCGGCCGGTGCGCGCCCTGCGCTGTTCGGTCTCGTTCGACCCGTAGATCTGTGAGCCGTCCCACCAGTGCGAGGACACGTTGACGCGGGTGTCGGGCGTGTCGGCGGGCGCGTGCGGGTCGCGGGTCGGGTCGTCCGGGGTCCGCATGATCCGCATGGGCTGTTCCGGCCACGGGTCGTCGTCCATGAGCGGTACTTCCCAGGGCCGGTCCGCGGGGCTCGTCCCGTGGCTGAACCAGTCGCGGATCATGAACTGGAGCCAGGCGGCGACCAGGGAGTTGACCGATTCGGCCGGGGTCAGCTCGTCACGGGTGAGCAGCGCGCGGCTGACGTCGCGGGGGTTGGGCCGGGACAGTACGTCCTCGGGGGCGGCCGGAGCGATCCGGTCCAGCGGGATGTTCCGGCCGAATCGGGTGCCGGCCATGCCCATGCGCGGGTCGCCGAGGTCGTTGTGGCTGCCGTCGGCCGTCCGGTTGACCTTGTGGGTCTCGGAGGGGGGCGCGGGATCGGGTACGCCGACCGAGGGCACCTGGCCGGTGTCGTGGAGGTTCTTCTGGCGGAGCGTGACGCGCAGTCCGAGGAGGGTCAGCAGACCGGGGAGCACGGGCAGTTTGTCCCAGCCGATGCGCCGGTCCACGTACTGGGCCGTACTGGTGACGATCCGCCAGGGCAGTGACGTACGGTATCCGGCCGAGGAACGCGCGGCGCGTCCTTGTTCGCTCATCGCGGTACTCCAGGGTGAGGGGGCAGGGGGCACAAAGCCACAAATCACCCCTGATCGACACGTTAGGGGAGCCGCTCCACCCCCGCACTTCGAGCAGTGACGACGGATACTGAGCGTATCGACGGACCCTGCGGGCTCGTGCTGACGGAAGGTCGCGGCGTATGCGGGCAGCATCCGGCTTCCACCCGGTCGGGAGGGTCATGGCATGGCTGCGGGCGCACGACCCGGAGCTGGCCGCGACCCGCAGGGCGGTGCGTGCCGCCGTGGTGATGCCGGGGCTGTTCGCGCTGTGCAGTCAGGTGTTCCACGCACCGGCGATGGCGCTCTACGCGGCGTTCGGTTCGCTCTCGATGCTGCTGTTCGTCGAGTTCACCGGTCCGATGGTGCAGCGGCTGCGGGCCCATGTGGGTCTCGGGGCGGCCTGGCTGGTGTTCATCTGTCTCGGCACCGTCGCGGCCCGGGAGAACTGGGTCGCGGTGACCCTCACCGTGGTGATCGGCTTCGTGGTGCTCTTCTCGGGTGTGGTCAGTTCCGTGCTCGCCGGGGCGTCGACCGCGCTGCTGCTGGCCTTCGTCCTGCCCGTGAGCACGCCCGCGCCGCAGTCGGTGCTGCCCGACCGGCTCGCGGGCGCCGGCCTCGCGTCCGTCGCCGCCCTGCTCGCGATCTCCCTGCTGTGGCCGCGGCCCGCCGCGGACCCGCTCAGCGCGCCCGCCGCACGCGTCTGCCGCGCGGCCGCGGCACAACTGCGCAGCGACGCGTCCCGGCTGGCGCACGACGCCGAGGCGGCGAGCGTGCGCGCGTGCCGGGAGACCGCCGACCGGGCCGCCGTGGCGGCGGCCGACCTGCGTGCCGTCTTCGGCGCCACTCCCTACCGGCCCACGGGGTTGTCCACCAGCTCGCGGGCCCTGGTACGGCTGGTCGACGAGTTGACGTGGCTCAGCACGATCGTGGCCGACAGCGCGCCCCCGCCCGTCGAGCAGCCGCTGTGCGATCCCGAGGCCCACGCCGTGCGGCGCGCGGCCGCCGTCGTCCTGGAGCGGACCGCCGACCTGCTGGACGCGCCGCACGGTGCGCCCGAGGCGCTGCGGACCGCCATGACGCGGCTGCGCGCGGCCATGGACCGCATGGAACGCAGCGCCACCGCCCTGCTGCCGGCGCACCTGCCCCGGCCCGGTACGCAAGCGGAGGTGCGCGCCTTCATCGGCGTCCTGGACCTGTCGTTCCGCGCCCAGGAACTGGGCTTCGCGACGCTCCGGATCGCGGGCAACGTGGACCTGGCGGCAGCGGCGGAACGGCGCAGCTGGCCGGAGCGGCTGCTCGGCCTCGAACCCGGTGGGCCCGGCCGGCCGCTGGCGTCCGCGCGGGCGCGTGCCCTCGCCCATCTGACGCCCGGTTCGGTGTGGCTGCACAACAGCCTCCGGGGGGCGGTGGGCCTGGGTGTCGCGGTCGCCCTGGTGAAGGCGACGGACGTGCAGCACTCGTTCTGGGTGCTCCTCGGCACCCTGTCGGTGCTGCGCTCGAACGCCCTGAACACCGGGCAGAACGCGATCCGCGCGCTCGCCGGCACGCTCGTGGGGTCCGTCATCGGCGCCGCGTTGCTGCAGCTCATCGGTCGGCACGACACCGCGCTGTGGTTCCTGCTGCCGCTCGCCGTGCTGATCGCCGGCATCGCACCGGCCGCCGTGTCGTTCGCCGCGGGCCAGGCGGCCTTCACCGTCACGCTGGCCATCCTGTTCAACATCGACCAGCGCCCCGACTGGCACATCGTGCTGCTGCGTGTCCAGGACATCGGGCTCGGCTGTGCCGTGAGTGTGCTCGTGGGCGTGTTCCTCTGGCCGCGCGGCGCCGCGGCCGCGGTCCATCGGGCCCTCGCCGAGGCGTACACCGACAGCGCCCGCTATCTGGCCGGGGCCGTCGAGTACGCCATGGGCCGCTGTGGCACGCACCCGTCCCCGGCGGAAACTCCCCTGGCGGAGAGCCGCGAGGCGGCGGCCGCCGCGCGCAGGCTCGACGACGCCTTCCGCGGCTTCCTGGCCGAACGGGGCGCGAAGCCCCTGTCGCTGGCGAACATGACCACGCTGGTCACCGGCATCGTCGGCCTGCGGGCCGCCGCGAACGCGGTGCTGGGCCTGTGGCAGCGCTCGGACGAACGCGACGAGGGTACGGACCGCGCCGAGGCGGGCCTGGTGCTGCTGCACTCGGCGGGCCGGGTGACCGGCTGGTACGAGGACCTGGCCGCGAGCCTCGCCCGGCACTCGGCGGTCCGGGACCCCATGCCGCACAGCGCCACGGCCGAGGCGAGCCTGGTGGCCTCCCTCCACCGCGACCTGCGCGACGCCGACGGCAGGGCCTCCGACACCGCCGTGCGCATCATCTGGACCGTCGACCACCTCAAGGCGGCGAGGCGCCTCCAGCCGAGCCTGGCGGCCGCGGCCAGGCACGACGGATCTCCCTCGTCCCGGTGAGCGCCCGTGAGGCCCTCGCGGCGAACCGGACGGACGACCACGGCGGGGGCGGCCGACAGAAGCGGACGAGGGTGTGGTGCCTGCCCACACGGTCGCCGTCCTGGCAGGATGGCGCCATGGAACGTGTGCTTGGAATCGGCGGATACTTCCTGCGGGCCGGCGACCCTGGGGCCCTGAGTGCGTGGTACCGCGATTGCCTGGGCCTGGACGCCGACGAACACGGCCTGTGGCGTCAGGAAGCCGGGGGGACGGTGTTCGCGACGTTCGAGTCCGAGACCGACTACTTCGGCTCCCGCGCCCAGCAGACCATGCTCAACTTCCGGGTCCGCGACCTGGATGCGATGCTCGCGCAACTGCGCGCCAAGGGAGCGGACGTGGCGCAGGAGACCCAGGACATGGAGGGCGTCGGCCGATTCGGCTGGGTCACCGATCCTGAGGGCAATCGCGTCGAGCTGTGGCAGCCCGTCTGAGCGTGTCGTCGATGCGTCAGTGCGACTCGCGGGTCACCTCCGAGCCGCTGGAGCCCAGGAGGAAGTCCAGGTCGGCGCCGGTGTCGGCCTGGAGGACGTGGTCGACGTAGAGGCGTTCCCAGCCGCGGCGGGGGTTGGCGAAGCCGGTGACGGTGGCCTTGTCCGGGGTCCTGCGGGCGAGTTCGTCGGCGGGTACGTCGACGTCGATGCGGCGGGCCTCGACGTCGAGGGTGACGAAGTCGCCGGTCCGCACCAGCGCGAGCGGGCCGCCGGCCGCGGCCTCCGGGGCCACGTGCAGGACGACGGTGCCGTAGGCGGTGCCGCTCATTCGGCCGTCGCAGACGCGGACCATGTCGCGTACGCCCTGTGCGAGGAGCTTCTTCGGCAGCGGCATGTTCGAGACCTCGGGCATGCCCGGGTAGCCCTTCGGGCCGCAGCCGCGCAGGACGAGGACGGAGTCGGCGTCCACGTCGAGTTCGGGGTCGTCGATGCGGGCGTGGAAGTCCTCGACGGAGTCGAAGACGACCGCCCGGCCGCGGTGGCGCAGCAGGTGCGGGGAGGCGGCGGCCGGTTTGACGAGTGCCCCGTCGGGGGCGAGGTTGCCGCGCAGGACGGCGATGCCGCCCTCGGCGACCAGCGGCTCGGCGCGGGTGCGGATGACGTCGCCGTCCCAGATCTCGGCGTCGTCGAGCGAGTCGACCAGGGGCCTGCCGGTGACGGTCAGGGCCTCGGGGTCGAGCAGGTCGCGTACCTCGCGCAGGACGGCGCGCAGGCCTCCGGCGCGGTGGAAGTCCTCCATGAGGAAGCGGCCGGCCGGCTGGAGGTCCACCAGGACCGGCACGCGGGAGCCGATGCGGTCGAAGTCGTCGAGGGTCAGGTCGATGCCCAGGCGGCCGGCGATCGCCAGGAGGTGGACGACCGCGTTGGTCGAGCCGCCGACGGCGGCGAGCGCCACGATCGCGTTGTGGAAGGACGCCGTGGTCAGGAAGGTCCCGGGCCGCCGGTCGGCGCCCACCATGTCCACCGCCAGCCGGCCGGTGTGGTGCGCCGCCTCCAGCAGGCGGCTGTCGGGGGCGGGGGTTCCGGCCACGCCGGGGACGACCGTGCCCAGCGCCTCGGCCACCAGCGCCATCGTCGAGGCGGTGCCCATGGTGTTGCAGTGCCCGCGGCTGCGGATCATCGCCGATTCGGAGCGGGTGAACTGCTCCTGGGAGAGCGTGCCGGCCCGCACCTCCTCCGACAGCCGCCACACGTCGGTGCCGCAGCCCAGCGGCGTGCCCCGGAAGGTGCCGGTCAGCATGGGTCCACCGGGGACGACGACGGCGGGCAGGTCCACCGAGGCGGCGGCCATGAGCAGCGACGGGATCGTCTTGTCGCAGCCGCCCAACAGGACGACACCGTCGACGGGGTTGGCCCGCAGCATCTCCTCCGTGGCCATCGCGGCCATGTTGCGCCAGAGCATGGCCGTGGGGCGCAGGTTCGTCTCACCCAGCGACACCACGGGCAGGTCCAGTGGGATCCCGCCCGCCTCGTACACGCCGTCGCGCACCGAGGCGGCCACCTCGTTCAGATGCGCGTTGCACGGAGTCAGGTCGGACGCGGTGTTGGCGATGGCGATCTGCGGCCGGCCGGTGAAGGCGTCCCCGGGCACGCCCCGCCGCATCCACGCCCGATGGATGTAGGCGTTGCGGCCCTGACCCTCGTACCACTGTGCGCTGCGGAGGCTGACCATGGAGTCCCTTCCAATAGTCGGTACGGCGGTCTAATGTTCGGAACGCCATGAAGCGTACGCAGACCTCCGACGAATCGACAGACCCCGTCGAGGACGGCGCGCCAGGAGCCGACAGCGGCCGTCTCGTGGGCTCGGACCGGGTGCTCGCCGTCCTCAAGGAACTCGCCCGGTATCCCACGGGCGTGGGTCTTGAGGAGCTGACCCGGGCGATCGGCAGTCCCAAGCCGACCGTGCACCGGGCCCTCGGTGCGCTGCGCCGGGCCGGACTGGCCGACCAGGACTCCCGCGGCCGCTATGTGCTCGGGGACGAGTTCCTGCGCATGGCCTTCGCCCATCACGAGGTCCGGCCCGAGCACGTCCGGGTCCGTCCCCTGCTCGACACGCTGGCGCGCCGGTTCGGCGAGACCGCGCACTACGCGGTGCTGGACGGTCGTGAGGTCGTCTACCGCGCGAAGGTCGACCCGCCCGCCGGCGCGGTCCGGCTGACGTCGACGATCGGCGGACGCAACCCCGCGCACTCCACCGCCGTCGGCAAGTCGTTGCTCGCGGGGCGGCTGACGTCGTCGGCGGAGGTCGAGAGGTGGATCGGCGACTCCCCGCTGGAGCGCCGGACGCCCCGGACCCTGGCCACGGCCGCCGACCTGCACCGGGAACTGACGGCCACGCGTGAACGCGGCTACGGCGTGGACGACCAGGAGAACGAGAAGGGGGTCAACTGCCTCGCGGTGCCCGTGTACCTCGTCTCACCAACCATCCCCTCCGGCGCGGTGAGCATCAGCGCGCTGGCCTACCGGACGCCCCTGGCCGGCCTGGTCGACCTGCTCGACGAGATCCGCCACCTGCTCGGTCCCCTCTGCCGACCCCACAACTGACTGAAGACCCGTCGGGACGCCCCTCAACCCTGGAGAAACGAATCGTGTACCTCATGCGCATCGGTGCCGCCGGCGCCGAGAAGCCCGTCGCCCGCGTCGACGACGAGACCTACGTCGACCTCTCCGACGTCGTCGTGGACTTCGACGAGGCGTTCTTCGGGTCGGGCGGCGTCGACCGCGTGCGCCCCGTCGTGGCCGAGCGGGCGGCGGCGGGCCGGGTGTCCCGCTTCGCCGGAGAGCGGATCGGCGCGCCGATCGCCCGCCCGCACCAGATCCTGTGCATCGGCCTGAACTACCGCGACCACGCGGCCGAGAGCGGCATGCCCGTCCCCGACGAGCCGATCCTGTTCACCAAGTCGCCCAACACGCTGATCGGCCCGAACGACGACGTGCGCATCCCGCGCGGGTCCACCAGAACCGACTGGGAGGTCGAACTCGGCATCGTCATCGGCAGGCGTACCGGCTACCTCGACTCCGTCGACGAGGCCCGCGACGCCATCGCCGGGTACGTCGTCGTCAACGACGTCAGTGAACGCGCCTTCCAGTTGGAGCGCGGCGGGCAGTGGGCCAAGGGCAAGTCCGCCGAGACCTTCAACCCCGCGGGGCCCTGGCTCGCCACCTCCGACGAGATCGACGACGTCCTCGCGCTGGACATGTGGCTGGACGTCAACGGCGTACGCCGGCAGACCGGCAACACCAAGACGATGATCTTCGACCCGTACTTCATCGTGCACTACCTCAGCCAGTTCCTCGTCCTGGAGCCGGGCGACCTGATCAACACGGGCACCCCGCCCGGCGTCGGCATGGGCCTCACCCCGCCCGAGTACCTCCAGCCGGGTGACGTGATGGAACTGGGCATCAGGCGCCTCGGCGCCCAGCGCCAGCATGTGGTCGGGCCCCGGTAGCCGCCGGCGATGCGCGCGTTCGTCCTGACCGCCCCCGGCGCGTACGAGGTCCAGGACCTCCCGGCGCCGGTGGCCGCTCCCGGCGAGGTCGTCGTCGACGTCGAGCGGGTCGGTGTGTGCGGCACCGACATGGAGTTCTTCACCGGCGCGATGGCCTACCTCCACCAGGGGCACTCCTCCTACCCGATGCGGCCGGGCCACGAGTGGGCCGGGCGAGTGGCGGTGGTCGGTGACGGCGTCGACCCCGGCTGGCTCGGCCGCCGTGTCATGGGCGACACCATGCTCGGCTGCGGCACCTGCCGACGCTGCCTTCGCGGCCACCCGCACGTGTGCGAGAAGCGGCAGGAGGTCGGCATCCGCGGGGGCCGGCCCGGTGCCCTGGCGGAGCAACTCGCCGTACCCGCCTCCTCGTTGCACGCCCTGCCCGACACCGTCGACGCCGTGCTCGGCGCGCTCGTGGAGCCGGGCGGCAACGCCCTGCGCGCCGCACGGGCCGCCGCACCGCGGCCCGGTGACCGCGCGCTGGTCCTGGGGCCGGGGACGATCGGGCTGCTGGTCGCGCTGTTCCTCCGTGCCGCAGGTGCCGAGGTGCACCTCATGGGTGCCACCGAAGGCTCCCTCACCTTCGCCCGCTCCCTGGGCTTCGCTCACGTGTGGTCGGAGGACTCGGTACCGGACCTGCCGTTCGACGCGGTCGTGGACGCCTCGAACGCCGCCCCTCTGCCCGCGAGAGCACTGGGGGCGGTCGAACCGGGCGGACGGCTGGTGTACATCGGACTGGCCGGAGAACCGAGCAGGATCGACACCCGCGCGCTCGTGCTGAAGGACGTGACCGCGGTGGGTGTCCTGTCCGCATCCCCCGGCCTCGACGCCACGATCCGCGCCTACGCGGCCGGAACGGTCGACCCGCGGCCGCTCGTCGCCGCCACCGTCGGCCTCGACGAGGTCGGCCCCGTCCTCGCCGGCGAACGCCCGCCCGGTGGGGGCCCCGGCCCCAAGATCCACGTCGATCCACGACCGGTGCACACCAGGACGGTCCCGCCTACCCGCCGGGAGTGAGCCGCACCAACACCACCCCCGGTGCCGAGGTCAGCGACACCCGCAGCGCGTCTGCGTCCCGGACCACCGGACCGGTGGTCGCGGCCGACGGGTGCAGGATCTCCGCGTGGACCTCACGACCCGCCAAGTCGCCGAGCGGCAACCGGAGTTCGTCCGTCGCCCCACCCCGGCGCCAGACCGTCACGTACGACGGGCCGCCCGGCACCCGCATCCCCAGGGCCAGCCACTCGTCGGTCCATCCCGGCAGCCCGAGCGGCCAGAACGGCACGGCCCGCGCGAGGTCGCCGCGGATGGTCTTGTAGACGGCCACCGCGTCCCGTACGAGGGACAGTTGGTGCTCGGACATGCGATTGAGGTGGCCGGAGAGATGGATGCGGCCGAGCAGTGCCCCGCCCAGGGTGAAGGTGATCAGGTCGTCGTCGAAGTCGGGCTGCGGATAGGCCCAGACGGCGCCCTGCTCGGGCGGCATCGCCGTCGGCGCGGCGGCGGCGATGGGGGCCAGGCGCAGGGGATCCTGCTGGTCGCTGGTGGACTGGAGCTGGGTGACGGCGAGCGTGGCTCCGTCCATCCGCATGCCGCCGGAGGCGCAGTTCTCGACGACGAGACCGGGGTGGCGGTCCTGGACCTCGGAGAGCCAGTCCAGGTAGGCGCGGGTGTGGCCGAGCAGGCCCGCTCCGGGCGAGAGGTCGCCGGGGGCGCTGGTGCCCGGGTCGACCGCGATGTTGTAGTCGAGCTTGAGATACCCGACGCCCCAGTCGCCGACGATCCGGTCCACCGTCTTGTCGAGGTGGGCCCGGGCGGCCGGGTGGCGCAGGTCGAGCTGGTGGCGGCCCTGCTCGCTGAGGCGTACCCCGTCGCGCTGGAAGAAGGCGTCCGCGGGGAGCGCGGACGCGATCGGGCTGCGGACGCCGACCACTTCCGGCTCCAGCCACAGCCCGGGCACCATGCCGCGCTCCCGGATGCGGTCGAGGACCGCCCGGATGCCGCCGCCCGGGAAACGGCGCGGTGACGGCAGCCACTCGCCGACGCTGTCCCACCAGCCCTCGGTGTCGTCGTCGTACCAGCCGGAGTCGATGCAGAAGTACTCCGCGCCGGCCTCGGCGGCCGCGTCGATGAGGGGCAGCAGCTTCTCGGTCGTGGGGTCGCCCATCAGGGTGTTCATGTAGTCGTTGAAGATCACGGGGAGGGCGGTGTGGTCCGCGTGGGGGCGGCGTACGGCCCGGCGGTACGCGGTCAGCGCGCCCATCGCCTCGTCGAACCCGGAACCGAGGGCCAGCGCCGCCGGCACGGTGGTGAACTCCGCGCCGGGCTCCAGCCGACTCCGCCACTGGTGCTCGGCGTCCGTGGGGCCGTTCAGCGCCAGATACGTACCGTGCGCCCGTTCGCCCAGGTCCCAGCGCCAGCCGGCCGGGGACTCGACCTGCCACAGCCAGGCCCGGCCGCCGTCCTGCTCCGTCAGCGCTCCCATGGCGAGGTGGCCGTCGGTGGGCCAGCTGCCGCGTCCGGTGAGGGTCAGCGCGGCCCGGCTGTCGTGCTGGTGGGCGTCGACGTTGATGTCGGCGACGGTGGCGCGCAGGGGCTCGGTGTACCAGCGGCACTCGGCGAGCCAGTCGTTGCGGGCCCGGTGCACATCGAGGGTGTCCGGGGCGGGCAGGCCGCCGAGCAGGAGGCTGCTGACGGACTGGACGGTCAGGGGCTGGGTGCCGTCGTTGCGCAGCCGTACCCGGGACCGGAGCACCGGCAGCCCGACGGGGGACGTCAGCTCGACGAACACCGTCAGGCCGGTCCCCTGGTCGTGGAGTTCGACGGTCAGCCAGTCCCAGCCGGGGCGGCTGCCGCTGTCGTGGGCCCGGTAGAGGAGCCGGGAGCCGAGGGCCGTGCCGGTGAAGCGGGGCCCCGACCAGGCGCTGCCGTGACCGAGGGCGGTCAGCTCGACGAGGGGGAGGGCGGCTTCCGGGTCGACGGGCTCGGCCGCGCCGGGAGGGCCCAGCCGGACCAGCCGCGGGGTGCCGTCGGAAGCGGTGGCGAACTCGACGGCGAGAGCCGACGGGCTCCAGCTGAAGTCGGGCCCTGCGGGCTTCCTCGTCGCATCCGCCGTACCGGCCAAGGCGTCTCCCCTCCCGACCCCGCCCGGCCCGTGCCCCGGCGGCGGTCCGCGTCAGTCGCGTGAATCCATCATTACGGTCTCTTGACGACCTCTGTGTGACCGGTCACAATCCTCGCATGAATGTGACCGGTCACACAAGGCGCCCGGCGAGCATCAGGGATGTCGCGACCGCCGCCGGGGTGTCGTACCAGACCGTCTCGCGGGTGATCAACGGCCATCCCAGCGTCAAGCCGTCCACGCGGGAGCGGGTGCTCGCCGCCATCGAAGAACTGGGCTTCCGGCGCAACGCCACCGCCCTCGCCCTGGCCAGCGGCCGCACCAGGACCGTGACCGTGCTCACCGCCAACACCACCCACTACGGCTACGCCTCCATCCTCCAGGGCATCGAGGAGGCCGCCCGTGCCGCGTCCTACGCGGTCGGGATCGGCGTCCTGGAGTCGACGGAGGAACCCGCCGTCGCCGCCGAGGTGCGGCGCGCGGCGGACACCGGCGGCGGACTGATCGTGATCGCCTACGACCCGGCCGGGGTCCGGGCGTTGGGAGCCGTGCCCGCCGAACTCCCGGTCGTCGGTGTGGTCGAGACCCCCGCGACCCCGCCCGGGGGTGACCGCCCCTGGGTGTGGGCCGACGACCGCGAGGCCGCCTACCGGGCGACCCGGCATCTGCTCTCCCTCGGCCACGAGACCGTGCACTACGTCGCCATCCCGTCCAGCACCCGGCGCACCAGCGCCCGCACCAGTGGCTGGCGCCAGGCGCTGGAGGAAGCGGGGGCGCCCGAGACCCGTCCGGTGCAGGGGAGTTGGGGTCCGGCGGGCGGTCACGCGGCCGGGCGGAGACTCGCGAAGGACCCGTCCGTCACAGCGATCCTGTGCGGCAACGACGACCTCGCGCTCGGTGTGCTGCGCGCCCTGCACGAGGCCGGCCGGTCCGTCCCCGGCGAGGTCAGTGTGGCCGGCTTCGACGACGCCCCGCACGCCGCCTATCTGACCCCGTCCCTGACGACCGTACGCCTGGACTTCACCGGCCTGGGCCGGGCCGCCTTCGCCCTGCTGCACGGGGTGCTGGAGGACTCCGCGCAGATCGCGCCGCACCCCGTCTCGGTACCGGAGCTGGTGGTGCGGGAGAGCTCGGGGCCGCCGCGCACCGGTCGCTGAACTCCCCGTACGAGCACCGCTGTTCTGACTCCTGCCCTGCCCTGAGCCCCCCCCGTTCTCGAAAGGCACGTGATGAAGACAAGAGCTCTCCCCGCCCTGGCGCTGATATGTGCCATCGGCCTGGCCGCGACCGCGTGCAGCGATCCCACGGCCGGGGACTCCGGCGACTCGGGCACGGACGGGAAGCAGACGGCCGTGAACCCGACGGCCCGCCTGGACGGCGTGAAGCTGACCATGTGGACCGCGCAGAACACGGTCAACGCGCCCAAGCAGGTCGTGGAGGCCTTCGAGAAGGCCACCGGCGCGAAGGTGGAGACGCAGGCGATCCCGGACCTGTACGAGCAGAACGTGCCGACGAAGCTCGCCTCCGGCGACCGGCCGGACCTGATGTTCTGGCAGCCGTCGATCTCCACGCTGCCGTTCGTCCAGCCGCAGCAGAACCTCCTCACCCTCGACTCGGAACCCTGGGTCTCGAAGCTCGGCAGCACCGAGAGGTCGCTCGGCGTCATCGGCGGCAAGCGGTACGCGGCGATCGTCACCAGCCCGTCCATGCTGGGCGTCTACTACAACAAGGACGTCTTCAAGAAGGCCGGACTGACCGAGAAGGACTTCCCGAAGTCGTACGACGAGCTGCTGGCCCTCGGCAACACCGTCAAGGACAGGACCGACGCGGCCGCCTTCTACGAGGCCGGCGGCGACAAGTGGCCCCTGCAGTGGCAGATGCAGGTCCAGCTCACCGATCTCGACCAGCAGTGGTGGGCCGGTCTGAACGAGAACAAGGAGAAGTGGACCGACCCGGTCGTCGTCGCCGCGATCAAGAAGTACAAGGAGAAGCTGCTCGACGCCGGACTCGCCCAGAAGAACTACCGTACCGGCACCTTCACCGGGCAGGCCGACGCCCTGTGGGACGGTGAGGCGGGCATGGTCCTCAACGTCACCTCGTTCCAGACCCAGTTGCAGGCCAAGCACTCCACCGCCGAGATCGACCGGAGGATCGGCTGGTTCCCGATCGCCAACTCCTCTGCCACCGGCATGTACTCCCCCGACCAGACCAACGGCGTGGTCGCCTTCAGGACCGGCGACGAGAAGCGGCAGAACGCGGCCCGGCAGTTCCTCGCCTTCTGGCTCGGCCCCGACTACGCCGACTACATCAAGACGATGAAGATCCCGTCCGTCCAGCCGTCCGTGCCGACACCCGACGGGCTCCCGCAGACCTCCAAGGACCAGGTCGCCGCCCTGCCCAAGGCGATCGGGGTCTTCCAGGCCAAGGCGATCGTCGCCCCGGACACGCACCTCTACCTCGCCGACATGCTCTACGGCAAGAAGAGCCCGCAGCAGGTCGCCCAGGCGATCCAGGACCAGTTCGCGCAGGTGGCCAAGGCCCAGGGCGCGCCCGGTTTCCAGCCATGACGGACACGGTCGTACCCGCCGCGCGCAAGCGGGCACCCGCACCAGGCACACCGAAGGGCGTGGGGCGGCTCCCCCGCGCCGCCGTGCACCACCCGTGGTGGTTCGCGCTCCCCGCGATCGCCGTCTTCGCGGGCTTCTTCCTGGTGCCGAACCTGCTCAACTTCTACTACCCGTTCACCAACTGGTCCTCGTACCACGCGGACATCTCCTTCACCGGCCTCGACAACTTCACGACGATCGCCGACGACGGCTCCCTGCTGCGCGCGATCCGCACGACGCTGTTGTACGCGTTCCTGGCCGCGCTGTTCCAGAACGGCTTCGGGCTCGTGCTCGCGCTGCTGCTGGAGGCGGACACCCGCTTCAACCGGTTCTTCCGCGCGGTCTTCTTCCTCCCGGTGCTCATCTCGGCGCTCGCGACCGGTTACGTCTTCCAGGCCCTGCTGGACCAGGACGGCGCCGTCAACTCCGTGCTGGGCACGGACGTTCCGTGGCTGGGCTCGACGACGTGGACGCTGGTCCTGGTGACCCTGATCCACGGCTGGAAGTGGATGGGCCTGTCCATGCTGATCTATCTGGCCGGGCTCAAGGGCATCCCCGGCGACATGCTGGAGGCCGCGCGGATGGACGGCGCCGGGCCGTGGCGGACCTTCTGGTCGGTGCGTTGGCCGATGCTCGCACCGGCCGTCACCTTCAACGTCACCACCGCGCTGATCGGTTCGATGAACACCTTCGACATCGTGCAGGCCACGACGGGCGGCGGGCCCGCGGCCTCCACGGAGGTCTTCAACATCTACATGTTCCGCATCTTCGGACAGGGCCTGTACGCCCAGGCCTCCGCGATGAGCCTCGTCCTGTTCCTGGTCGTGGTCGCCGTGGCGATCCCGCTGGTCGTCGGCCTGCGGCGAAGGGAGCAGCTGCTGTGAACGCGGTGGTGTGGCGGTACGGCCGCCCGGCCCTCGTCCTGCTCCTCGCCGCCCTCGCGGTGGGCGTACCGCTGTGGCTGGTCGTCGTCACCTCGGCGAAGCCGCAGGCGGAGGCGATCAGGCCGAACCTGGACCTGCCGGTGCACTGGCAGCCCGGCGGCAACTACCGGGACGCCGTCAGCGAGGGCGAGATGCTGCACGGCTTCGTCAACTCGCTGCTCGTGGTGGTGCCTTCGGTCGTCCTCGTGCTGCTCCTCGGGGCCGGCGCCGCCTGGGTCTTCGCCCGCCGGAAGTCCAGGCTGGTCTCGGCGGCGTACGCGCTGTGCATCAGCGGACTGCTGCTGCCGCCCGCCGTCATCACCATCGTGATGGAGCTGCGGCAGCTCGGTCTCGCGAACACCCGGCCCGGGATGATCGCCGTCTACACCGGGATGTACCTCTCCACGTCGATCTTCTTCATGACGGGCTTCATCCGCGCCATCCCCATGGAGCTGGAGGAGGCGGCCCGGATGGACGGTGCGGGGCCGGCGCGGATCTTCGCCCGGATCATCCTGCCGCTGCTCAGGCCGGTGATCGCCACCGCGACGATCATGGTGATGCTCTACGCGTGGAGTGACATCTTCTACGCGTTCTTCGTCCTGGGCGGCGGCGAGCGGGCCACTCTCCCGCTCAACCTCTACAAGGTCGCCAGCGCCCAGCTCTACCTCAACAACTGGCATCTCGTCTTCGCGTACGTCGTGGTGATGAGCCTGCCGATGGTCGCCGTGTTCCTCGTCGGCCAGCGAAAGATCGTGTCCGGAATCACCAGTGGAGCCGTCAAATGACCGGAGGTCCAACAGCGTGATCACCCCCACCCGCACGCGAACCCGTATCAGAACCGCCCTTGTCACCACCGCACTTGGAGTCGCCGCCATGGCAGGCACCCTCCCCACCGCAGCGCCGGCGGCAGCAGCCGACCCACAGCGCCTCTCCGTCGATCTCGCCGCCTCCGAGGGCCCGGTGATGCTCGGCGCCAACGGCGCGCTGTACGGGCTCGGCGACGACGGAGTCCCCAGCGACGCCATGCTGGAGCCCCTCAAGATCACCAGCATCTCGCAGAAGCCGGAGGGCGGCGCCCAGCATCCCAACGGCGACGCGCTCACCGTCTCCAAGTCGTTCTTCCGCAACGGCGGCGGCGAGATCAACGTGATGATGCAGGACATCTACGCCAAGTGGCCGTACGAGAACCTCGGCATCGACGACTACCTCACCAAGGTGGACAAGATCACCAAGGAGGTGTCGGCGGACCCGAACAGCGACCGCTTCGTCTACATCCCCTTCAACGAACCGGACTTCATCTGGTACAGCCTCAACGGCTCGGACCAGGCCCAGTACGAGGTCGAGCGGGACCGGTTCTTCGAGCACTGGAAGACGGTGTACCACCGGATCCGCGCCATCGACCCGGACGCGACGATCGCCGGTCCCAATGAAACCGGCTTCTACCCGCGCTTCGTGAAGGACTTCCTCACCTTCGCCAAGCGGGAGAACGTCCTGCCCCAGGTGTTCACCTGGCACGAGCTGAGCTCCGGCTCGCTGCGCGACTTCCAGGGGCACTACGACCAGTACCGCGCGCTGGAGCGCGAGGCGGGCATCGCGCCGCTGAAGATCAACATCGATGAGTACGCCAACCGCCGTGACCTGTCCGTGCCGGGGCAACTCGTGCAGTGGGTCTCGATGTTCGAGCGGAACAAGGTGTACGCCAACCAGGCCTACTGGGACGCCGCCGGGAACATGGACGGCAATGTGGTGCGCTCGAACATCCCCAACGGCGGCTGGTGGTTCTTCCGTTGGTACGCGGGCCTGACCGGCGACACCGTCAAGGTGACCCCGCCGCAGGCCAACACGATAGACACCCTCCAGGGTCTCGCCTCCCTCGACACCTCGCGCCGCCAGGCCCAGGTGCTCCTCGGCGGCTCGGCCGGTGACGCGGACGTCGTGGTGGAGAACGTCTCCCGCGCCGTCTTCGGCCGCACGGTCACCGCGACCGTCGCCGAGGCCGCCTGGTCCGGCTACGAGGGGCAGCACGCGACGCCCCGCGTCCTGACCCGTACGAAGCTGAAGGTCGCCGACGACGGCACGGTGAAGGTCCCGCTGCGCGGCCTGCACAAGATGTCCGCGTACCGGATCGTCCTCACCCCCGGCGGCTCCGGCACTCCGTCCGCCGCCTCCGTCCCCTGGTCGGCGTCGTACGAGGCCGAGGACGCGGCCATCACCGACGGCAAGGTCTACACCCAGGGCACGGTGAGCAACGCCAACGGCTACGCCGCCTCCGGCACGAAGGACGTCGGCTCCCTCAACACAGCCACCAGCAAGGTCGACTTCTCGGTGACGGTCCCGAAGGACGGGACGTACGACCTGGCGATCCTCTACGGCAACCAGTCGGGAGGACCGGCCACCCAGAAGCTGTCGATCGACGGCGAGGACCCGGTCACGGTCTCCTACCCCTCCACCGAGAACTGGACCTACCGCGCCAAGAAGGACGTCACGGTCCGGCTGTCGGCGGGCACCCATGTGCTGACGCTGGCCAAGGGCGACAAGGAGGTCACCCTCGACCGCGTCGACCTGACCGCGCGCGCCTCCCAGCCCTCCGCGTCGTACGAGGCCACGCTGGCGGACGTCAGCGGGAAGCCGTCGTACGACTACTCCTCGTCGGCCGGGGTGGGCACGGGTGCCCTCGTCCTGCGCTCGGGTGACAGGGCGGTCTTCGACGTCTACGCCCCGCGCGACGGCTACTACACGGTGGTGCCGCGGGCGTCTGCGGCGCTCCAGCTGGCGTTGCACGGGGAGACGGTAGCGGCGGCTCCGGGCCGGTCGCTGCGGCTGTACCTGGTGGCGGGCAACAACCGTGTCGCGGTGACGGCCAAGCACGCCGCCGTGCGCTCCCTCGACGTCACGGGCGACGGCTCCTCCACCGGCACGCTGTCCTACGAGGCCGGCTCCGCCACCCTCCGGGGCGGCGCCAAGCTCGTCGACTCGGCCCACGCCTCCGCCGGGTCGTACATCGGAGAGCTCGGCAACAGTGCCGCAAGCACCGCCGAGTTCACGGTCGACGCGCCCAGGTCCGGCCGCTACGTGCTGGTCGTCAGCTACGCCCACAACGACCGCCGCGACAACGGCCACGCCTACAACACCGACATCATGTCCCGTACGGCGGACATCACGGTCGGGTCCGCCGCCCCGCGCCGGGTCACCTTCAAGAACACCTGGAGCCTGGAGGACTACTGGACCGTCGGCGTCCCCGTCGACCTGAGGAAGGGCTCCAACAAGGTGACGTTCGGCAACGCGGCCGCGTGGGCCCCGAACATCGACCGCATCGAGCTCGGCCGCGTCGTCGGCTAGGGCCTGTCGTTTGGATCAGGCCGGCTGTAAGGCTCGGTGCCTTGCAGCCGACCCGAGCGGGGTCTGGTGCGTGCAGTTGCAAGGCGGAGGAGGGCGTCAACGCGGAGCGTTGGCAACCGACGACAACCCGGCAGATGTGCGTGCCAGACCCCGCGACGCCGGGATGATCCAAACGACAGGACCTAATCGATCAACCGGCCCGGCACCCCGGCGGTGCCGGGCCCCTCCGGGAGGAAGGAACGGGGAACGCGGACCGGTGCCGAGGCGTTTACGTCTGGGAGCGGGGTGGGTGGACCCGCCCCGCCGGGGACAGGAACGAGGACGAGAGATGAGCGACAAGGCCCGGAAGCTGTTCGAGGCGCTCGACCTCGACCAGAACGGGATCCTGACCCGCGACGAGGTGATCATCGCGTTGCGCTCCAAGGGACCGTCTCTGGCCGCGTCGGGAGTGCTGCCGTTCTGGGGTCTCGGCGACGTCGACGACTCCTCCGCGCTGTTCGACGCCGCCGACCAGAACGGGGACGCCGTACTGACCCTGGAGGAGTTCGCGGCCGTCGTGGACCGCCGTTTCGGCTGGCACTGACACCGGACCGGCCCGCCGGGCGGGCGATCGCCGTCCGCCTGGTGGGGGTGGCCCGGCGGTGCGACGCTTGAGAGAAGAGGTGTCGTCCGAGGAGGCCCGCGGGAGGACCGATGGGACGGGACGTCCCGGCGCTGGTCTTCACCCGTGAGGACCGCCGCCGGTACCGGATCAAGATGCAGGAGTGCCTGGACGCCTTCGCGCAGATGCTGCGCGAGGCACGGTTCGAGTCCGAGCGGCCCCAGGTCGGTCTGGAGATCGAACTGAACCTGGTCGACGACGCGGCCGAGCCGACGATGCGCAACATCGACGTGCTCGAGGCGATCGCCGACCCCGCCTGGTCCACCGAGCTGGGCCGGTTCAACCTCGAGATCAACGTTCCGCCCCGCCGTCTCACGGAGGGCGGCCCCGACGCGTGGGAGTCCGAGATCCGCGCGGCACTGAACCACGCCGATCGACGCGCCAGGTCGGTCGGCGCGCGTCTGCTCATGATCGGCATCCTGCCCACCCTGCGGCAGGAGGACATCGGTGAGGCGGCGCTGTCGGAGAACCCGCGCTACCGGCTCCTCAACGACCAGGTCTTCGCCGCGCGCGGCGAAGACCTGCGGATCGAGGTGGACGGCGTCGACCGGCTGCGGACCTACGCCGACACGATCACCCCGGAGGCCGCCTGCACCAGCACCCAGTTCCACCTCCAGGTCTCCCCCGAGGAGTTCCCCGCCTACTGGAACGCGGCCCAGGCCATCGCCGGAGTCCAGGTCGCCCTGGCGGCCAACGCGCCCTTCCTGTTCGGCAAGGAACTGTGGCACGAGACCCGTATCCCCCTCTTCGAGCAGGCGACCGACACCCGCCCGGAGGAGATCAAGGTGCAGGGCGTACGGCCGCGGGTGTGGTTCGGAGAGCGGTGGATCAACAGCGTCTTCGACCTGTTCGAGGAGAACCTGCGCTACTTCCCGGCGCTCCTGCCCCTGTGCGACGAGCAGGACCCCGTGGAGACGCTGGACCGGGGTGACATCCCCGAACTGGCCGAGCTGACCCTGCACAACGGCACGATCTACCGCTGGAACCGCCCGGTCTACGCCATCGCGCACGACAAACCGCACGTGCGCGTGGAGAACCGGGTGCTGCCCGCCGGCCCGACCGTCGCCGACACCCTCGCCAACGGTGCCTTCTACTACGGCCTCACCCGCGCCCTGGTCGAGGAGGACCGACCGGTGTGGTCCCGGATGTCCTTCTCCGCAGCCGAGGAGAACCTGCACACGGCGGCACGGCACGGCATCGAGGCACCGCTGTACTGGCCCGGGATGGGCGAGGTGCCGGTGCCCGAACTCGTCCTACGGCGTCTGCTGCCGCTGGCGCACCGGGGACTGGAGCTCTCCGGCATGGACGCGGCCTGGCGGGAGCCGCTCCTCGGCGTCATCGAGCAGCGGTGTGTCACCGGCCGCAACGGCGCGGTGTGGCAGAAGGAGATGTTCCACCGCCTGGCCGCCTCCCACGGTGGCGGCCGCCACGAGGCCCTGCGGCGCACCACGCAGCTGTACATCGACTACATGCACCTCAACGCGCCCGTCCATACGTGGCCGGTCGACTGAGCAAGGCCGTCCGGGGGTGTTCCGCGCGCCGTCGGGGGCACTCGCATGGCAAGGCGTCGTATGACACGGCGTCAAAAACCGACTCAGTCGAACCATTCAGTCGAAGGGACGGGCACCGTGCTTGCCATCGTTTCGGCAGTCCTCTTCTTCATCTCCTTTCTGATCAACGCGGCCGACATCTCCACCAACGACACCTTCACCTCGACCAACATCATGCTGCTCGGCCTGCTGGCGCTGGCCCTCCACCTCGCGGGTGTCGGCAGCGGCTGGTCGGCCCGCGGCCGCAGGCGCTGAGGTCGGCGGACCGAGGCGACGTGCCAGGAACGGCTCCTGGGAGACGACGGCGCCGACGCTGATGCTGAGGGCGACGGCCACACAGACCACGATCAGCCAGGAGAGCAGCACGAAGATCGAACCCGCGGAACCGTAGTCGGACAGGGCCCGCTCGATGGCCCGTGGCATGTAGAAGTGCGCGGTCACCGACAGGGCGGTGACCGCGATCGCCGTGATGACGGCACCCGGCAGGAGGGGGCCCCAGCGGACGATCCCGTTGAGCAGGAGGTGCTGGGTCCACCACCACAGGGCCGTCTGTGTGATCAGGGTGACCGGCACACCCAGCCATGCGCCCAGGCCGAACCCGTGGCGCAACGGCTCCTGGAAGACCAGCACCACCAGCCAGACGACGATCCACACCAACCACCGCCAGGGAGCGAGGCTCGTCCCGGCCCGGGGTGTCGTCCAGGCCCGTCTGCACAGCCGCTGCATCGCACGGCTCACGGCGGTGGCCGACAGCAGCACCATGAGCCCGCCGACCAGACCGGTGGCCTGTTGCAGATCGTCGGTCGGCGGCTGGAACGCCTGCTCCAACTGGTCCTTCGCCTTCCCGCTCAGGCCGAAGACGGCGTTCACCGACGCGATGAGCTGCTTCTGCACGCCCGTCGGGGCGTACGCGCCGACCACGAAGATCAACGGCACCGCGGTCAGGAAGCACTGGGCCGCGAGGCGGGTGGCGGAGTCGAAGATGTTCACCGACACCATGCGGTCGACGACTCGTGTGATCACCGGCAGCCGGTGCTCCACGCGCGCGTGGTACGCCTGCGCCGAGACGGTCAGCCCATGGGCCCGGTCACGCCACCAGGACGCGCGCAGCAGGGCGGGGATCCGGCGACGCGAGCCGCCCTCGTGCCTCGCCTCGCCGGGCTCGGGCTCGGGCTCCATCGAGCTGCTCCTTCGCGGCTCCGTCGTCGGTGCGGCGGCGGTACCCGCTGTGCTCCTCCAGCCGTGGGGACTGATGGCGATCGCCTCGGGTACCTCAGTGCACGATGGTGAAACTGCGCCACAGCCCCTCAGTGGGGGCCACGCCGTCCGACGTCTGGGTGCTCAGATAGATACTCGCCCCGCCCGGCGGTTCGGTGCAGTCGGCTGTCGGGTAGAGCACGATGTCGTTCTGGGTGTGGTTGTCGACGTGGGTCACCCCCTCGATGAAGCGGTGACACCCGTCGACCCCGGGGTTCGAGATCTTCTCGACGCGCTTGCCCTCGTGGCGCGCCTCGATCGTGCCCAGGGCCTGCTTCTCCGCGCAGCCCGTCAGTGCGGCACCGAACAGGAGGATGCCGCTGAGGGCCATCGTCGACCGGGAAACGGACATCGAGCCTCCTGTGCCACAGCCGGGCGCCGGCCGGTACGTCGTCCGAGCACCAATATCCGTCAGAACCGGCCGGCTCGCCCGGTGAGGCGTCCGTCGCGCCGACCGCGGCAGGGCGACTTAGGATTGATGGGTGCGTTCAGGTGAATAGCCATCGAAACGGGGAGCATCCATGGATGACTACCCACTCATCGAGAACCACGGCCTTCTCGGCGATCTGCAGACCGCGGCTCTGGTGACCACCGACGGAACCGTCGACTGGCTCTGCTTCCCGCGCTTCGACTCACCCAGCGTGTTCGGCGCCCTGCTGGACAAGGACAAAGGCGGCCACTGCACGGTGCGGCCGAGGGGCGCGACGTACGCGACCAAGCAGTTGTACCTTCCGGACACGGCGATCCTGGTCACCCGGTTCATGACCGAGGCCGGCGCCGGGGAGGTCCTCGACTTCATGCCCGTGACGGGCAGGACGGTCACGCCCAGGCACCAGTTGGTCCGCATGGTCCGCTGTGTGCGCGGAACCATGACCTTCGAGGTCGTGATAGCCCCGCGCTTCGACTACGGGCGCCGCTCCCACCGGTTGCACCTCGCCGAACAGGGCGTGGTGTTCGAGGCGGACGACGGCACGACCCTCACCGTGCACCCCATACGCGAGCCGGACGACGAGCGGCTGCTGGACATCGTCACGGACCGGCAGAACGACCTGCACCTCACGCTGACCCTCCAGGCGGGCCAGCAACGCGGCCTGGCCCTCGAATCGGACGCCGACGGGCCGCCCCGGCAGATCCGGCTTGCCGAATACGAGGAACTGTTCGACCGCAACGTCACGTTCTGGCGCTCCTGGCTGGGCCAGTCGCAGTACGCGGGACGCTGGCGGGAGGCCGTGGAACGCTCGGCGATCACGCTGAAGCTCATGACGTACGCGCCCAGCGGCGCCCTGGTGGCCGCTCCGACGGCGGCGCTCCCCGAGCAACTGGGCGGCGAACGCAACTGGGACTACCGGTTCACCTGGATCCGCGACGCGTCCTTCTCGGTGTACGCCCTGCTGGGGCTGGGCTTCACCGAGGAGGCCCGGGCGTTCATCGAGTGGCTGAGCGACCGGGTCAGGGAGCGGGCGGGCAGCGAGGGCGACTCGGGCCCGCTCAACATCATGTACAAGGTCGACGGCTCCTCCGACCTGGACGAGCAGATCCTCGACCACTGGGAGGGCTATGCGCGTTCCGCCCCGGTGCGGATCGGCAACGGCGCCGCCACCCAGCTCCAGTTGGACATCTACGGCGAGGCGCTGGACAGCATCTACTTCGCGCACCGGCACGGGATCCAGGTGGGGCACCGGGGGTGGTCGTCGCTCCTGACGAACCTCGACTGGCTGGTCGACCACTGGGACCAGGCGGGAGAGGGCCTGTGGGAGACCCGCGGCGGACGCAAGCACTTCACCTACGGCCGTGTGATGTCCTGGGTGGCGTTCGACCGTGCCCTGCGACTCTCCGAGGCGAACGGGCGGCCGGCCGCGACCGCGCGCTGGCACGCCGCGCGGGACGACATCTACGACCAGGTCATGGCCAAGGGCTGGAGCGAGGGACGTCAGGCCTTCGTCCAGCACTACGGCAGTGACGTACTCGACTCGTCGCTGCTGCGCACGGCGACCGTCGGGTTCATCACCCCGCAGGACCCGATGTGGTCGTCGACCCTCGACGCCATGGAACAGGAACTGGTCAGTGACAGCCTGGTCTACCGGTACAACCCCGAGGCCTCGCCCGACGGACTGCGCGGCTCGGAGGGAACGTTCTCGCTGTGCACGTTCATGTACGTCGACGCCCTGGCACGCGCGGGCCGCCCCGACCGGGCCAGGCTGGTGTTCGAGAAGATGATGGGGTACGCCAACCATCTGGGCCTGTACTCGGAGGAGATCGACCTCACTGGCCGTCAACTGGGCAACTTCCCCCAGGCGTTCACCCACCTCGCCCTGGTCGACGCGGCCATCACCCTGAACGCGGCGCTCGACCAAAAGGTGAGTCGGTAGCACGCTCAGCCGGTCGACTGACGGCTTCTTCCCCGTCTCCGGCACGGGGTCCCGTGCCAAGTCGGTCAGAGGACGGCTATGGGGTTGACCGGGGAGCCGGTGGCCGCGGGCAGCCGCAGGGGTGCGACCACGCACAGGAATTCCCAGCGGGCCCGCCGTTCGCACTCCGGCACCAGGTCCTCGAAGTCCAGGTAGTCCATGAGGTGCAGTCCGAGGGCGTTCACGGCCAGCACGTGCACGGGGAACGGGACCTCGGTCACGGCGCTGGGTGCCGTGTCGTTGTTGCCGTCCGATCCGAGGACGGCCACGCCCCGCTCGGCCACGAAGCGCATCGCGGCCGGGTGCAGGCCCGCGCGGGACCGCGCCGCGTCCCAGGCGCCGAGGCGCTGCCGCCGTCGGCGGTGTCCGACGCGTACGAACAGCAGGTCGCCCGGTCCGACGGTGACGTCCTGGGCGGTCTCCGCGGCTTCCAGGTCGTCGGCGGTGACGTGGTCCCCGGGTTCGAGCCAGGGCACACCCCGCAGGCGGGGGATGTCGAGGAGGACGCCTCGGCCGACGATGCCGTCGCGGACGAGGTCCAGGGTGAGCGTGCCGGCGCCCCGTGGGGTCACCGTGCTCGCGGGGGCGCCGCCGTACAGTTCCCCGTCGAACACCACGTGGCAGAGGGCGTCGAGATGGCTGTCGGTGTCCCCGTGCACGTTCATGGCGAACCAGTCACGGGCGAACTGCTCTCCGTGCGCGTCCAGTTGCCCGTGCGTCGGCGCGATCATCCGGTGGGACGCGGGCTGTGGGTCGTCGGGGCCGGGTCGGGTCTCGATGGGGGCGGCCAACGACACGGTGCGTCCGTGTCGCACCTGGGAGGCGGCGGCCACGACCCGCTCGGGCGTGATCCGGCTCAGCGTTCCGCGTTCGGGGTGTCCGCCGTCCGCCGTCCGGTCACGGAGCCGGCGGTACAGGGAGCGGAAGGCCGCCTCGGACATGGGCGCCTGTGCTGTCGGGGACCGCTTGGCATCATTCGTCACGTGGGCTCCTCGACCGAGGCCGGACTCTCGTTCCAGTGTCGTCCTCGCCCCGCCCCCTCGCATGGCGGGCCCTCACTGCGGTGCGGGCGCTCGGCTCTCCGGCGACGGTGCCGGCGCCGGGTGGCCGGTGGGCAGCAGCTCGACCGTCACGAAGGCCGCCACGGCCGCGATGATCACCACCGGGATCATCGCGGAGCTGCCCAGCACCAGGACGATCAGCACCACGCTGCTGACCGGCAGCCGTAGCGCGGCCGCCGACGCGGCGGCCATGCCGGCCGCCATGCCGGGGACGACCCCCAGCCCGGGCAGCGGGGCGAGCAGGGCCCCCGCCGCGGCGCCCAGGAACAGCGCGGGAAAGGTGGGACCACCTCGCAGGGAGCCGAGACACAGCGCGTACGCCGCTCCCTTGCACACCAGCACGGCGACGAGGGCGCCGACGCTCCAGGCGTGGGGGTCCGCGGCCAGCTGGGCCAGCGTGGCCTGACCGGACGACGCCACGTCCGCCGGGGAACGGTCGACGGCCGCCGTGTAGACGGCGGCGCACGCCCCGGCGGCCAGCGCGCAGAGAGCCGTGTGGAGGACGGGCCGCTTCGAGACGAAGCCGGCGGCCAGGCGGCCCGTGGACAGGAACGCGTGGACGGCCACGGCGAGGGCGACAGCCATCAGCACCGACCAGATCACGTCCCCTCCGTCGAGCCGGGGAGCCGAAACACCCCAGGTCAGCGTGAGACTGCCCGTGGAGAGCCCGGTCCAGCGGTCGAACCCGGTGAAGACCAGGGATCCGACGCCACTGGACAGGAGCGCGGGCAGCATGACCGCGAAGAGTTGCGGTCCGCCGACGCCGGCCACCTCCATGAGGATGATGCCGCCGACCAGCGGGTTGCCGAAGATCGCGGAGAGAGCCGCCGCGGCACCGGCCGCGCCGAGCAGTGCCGTGCTCTGCGGCGTCACCGGGGCCCGGGCCAGGCGGGCGAAGAGCGCCGCCAGGCCGCCTCCCAGCGCGATCAACGGCGCTTCTGGGCCGAGCGTGGCGCCCAGCGTCAGGCTGGCCACAGCCGCGAGGATCACGCCCGGCAGCGCGGACGGAGCCTGCCCCGGGGCGTGCAGTCCCAGCGCGGGAACGTGGCCGCCCGCGCCCGGCAGATACCGGACGACCAGGCCGACGGAGAGGCCGGCGACGGTCAGGAGCGGCAGCGGCCACCACCAGGGAGGGGTGTCCCAGCCCAGCGCCTCGGGCCAATCGGTCCACAGCAGGTGCTCCAGCTCGTGCAGCCCGGCGAGGAACCAGAACGCGGCGAGCGCTACGGGGACACCGATGAGCGCGGAGAACAGGAGCGCCTTCTGGTAGGCCCGATCGCGCACCAGCTCGCGCAGCCGGTCCGCCTCTTCCGGCTGTGCGCCGGCACCGTGCGCCGGGGCGTGCCCCTGTTCCGTCACGGCCCGGTGTTCCCGCCTCGGCCTTCCCACGTCAGCCGAGCACGCGACGCTTCTGGGCCTCGAACTCCTCGTCGGTGAGCACGCCCTGCGCCTTGAGGTCGGCCAGCTGCTTCAACTGATCGATCTTGTCGGTCATGTCGTCGGCGACCGGCTGCGCTGCGGCGGGAGCGGCCTCCTGTTGCTGCACCGCCTGCTGCTCGTAGCCCTGCCGTTCGTAGTCCTGCTGGGCCCATCGGCCCGCCTGGCGTCGTGACACGCGGTTCGAGACCGCGGTGGCCGTGCCCGCGACCACTGCCGTGCGGGCGACACCGCGAAGGAGTCCTGGCATGTTCGCTCATCTCCCATGAGGCGGGCGCCCTGGGCGCAGCCGGACGGGACGGACAGTCCCTTCAGCCATTGCAACACCCGACCGAACGCTCCGCACGTCCGGCGGAGACACCGGGCGCATCAAAGGCACCGGGCGCATCAAAGCGGGCCGTGGCAGTGCCACGGCCCACCGTCGCCCTCACGTGTCGTGGCCGAGGGCCTCGCCGACCCCCTCGCTCAGCAGGCTGACGTAGTGGCGGGCCCAGTCCTCGATCGTCGTGCGGTCCCACAGGTCGGCCGAGTACTCCACGAAGCCCTTGAGTTCGTCGCCGGCCGGGACGAGCCCGAAGGTGAGCTCCGTCCGGGCGGCGGCGGGGGCGAGGTCCTCGACGGCCGTGGTCAGGCCGGGCAGTTCGACATCGGTCTCCAGGGAACTCTGGTAGGCGAAGCCGACGTCGAGGCGGTCCGGCAGGTCGACACCGGTCCGCTCCCGCATCGCCGGGGCGATCCGGCGCACCGGCAGGGCCCGGTCCATGCACTCGACCGCCGTACGGGCGACCTGGTCCGTCAGGGCCGCGAACGAACCCGTCGCCCCGTCGCGTACGGGCAGCGCGAACCCCGTGATCGTGCAGGCCAGGAGCGATTCGAACTCCCTGCGTTCACGGTTGGCGTGGGAGATGTTGAACACCACGTCCGGCTGGCCCGCCCGCCGCGCGAGCATCCGCGCCAACCCCGCCGCCGTGACGACGAAGGGCGTCGTGCCCCGCTGCCTCGCCAGCCGCTCCACGGCGGCGCGTGTCCGCGCCGGCACGGTGAACGTCACGACGCCACCGCGACCGCTCGCGCGCTTCGGCCGGGGCCGGTCCAGCGGCAGGTCGACGGTGAAGGGCACACCGTCGAGTTCGCGCAGCCAGAACTCCAGCTTCCGCTCGTCGGCGGCCGCGTCGGCCGCCTCACGCTGCCACCGCGCGTACGCCACGGGCTGGTACGGCGCGATCGACAGAGCGGCGGGTTCACCCGTGACCGCGGAGCCGTAGAGCGCGGCGAGTTCCTCCAGCAACAGGCTGACCGACCATCCGTCACAGGCGGAGTGATGCAGGACGAGGAGCAGGACCCAGGTGCTGTCGCCCGTGCGCAGGAGGCGCAGGGCCATGGGGGTCCCCCGGGTCGGGTCGATCGGTGTCTCGGCGGCCTCGGCGGCGGCCCGGCCCAGGGCGATCCCCCGCTCATGTGGCGGCCCTACGGTGAGGTCCTCGACGGGCAGCTCCACCGGGCGGGCCCGCAGCACCTCCTGCTCCCACTCCTCCCCGTTGTGGGCCAGGCGCGTGCGCAGGCCCTCGTGCCGCTCGACGAGCCGGTTCAGGGCGGTGCGCAGCGCCGGCACGTCCAGCGTGCCGGAGAAGGTGATCCGCATGGCCACGTTGAAGACCTGCGGGAGGTGGTGGTCGGCGTGGACCGTGGCGAAGCGGGCCTGCTGCGCGGTGGCGGGTGCCCGGCGCTCCACGGTGCCGGGCCCACCGTCGGGGCCGGTCGGCTGCGGCTTCCCCGACTCGTCCCCGGCGTCGGCCAGATGGGCCGTCATGGCCCGCAGCGTCGGTTCCCGGTAGAACCGCGCCATCGGGTACTCGCTGCCGAACTCCTCGCGGACCCGGTTCACCAGCCGCATCGCGGTGATCGAGTGACCGCCCAGGTCGAAGAACGAGGAGTCGGCCCCGATGCCGTCGGCATCGATGCCGAACTCGGCCGCCCACAGCTCCCGGACCCGCCGCTCGACATCCGTACCGGCACCGGTTGCTCGCGGCTCCCGAAGGGCTCCCTCCGGCTCCCGTCCCGGTGCCGCCGTGACGAGGTCGGGCGACGGCAGCGCCGAGCGGTCCAGTTTGCCGTTGCCCGTCACGGGCAGTCCGGGCAGGACCCGCCAGGCGCGCGGCACGAGGTACTCCGGCAGCCGGGCCGCCAGTCCCTCCGCCATGAGGTCGACGAACGCCTGCCGGTCGTCGGCGGATCCACCGACCGGGTCGGCGGGGGCGGCGTAGGCGGCCAGATACGCCTCGCCACGGTCGTTGCGGCGGGCCAGAACGGCCGCCTCGGCCACGCCGTCCAGGTCGTTGAGCGCGCGGGACACCTCCTCGGGCTCGACCCGGAACCCGCGGATCTTCACCTGGTCGTCGGCCCGGCCGTGGAACTCCAGCTTCCCGTCCACGGTCCACCGCACGCGGTCCCCCGTACGGTACATACGGGCGTCCGGACCGCCTGCCGTGCCTTCCGGGTCCGGCAGGAAGCGCTCCTCGGTGAGCTCCTGGCGATGCAGATAACCGTGGGCCACCCCCGGGCCGCCCACGTACAGCTCGCCCACCGTGCCCACGGGCACGGGGTTCCCCGACTCGTCGACCACGCTCAGCCGTACGTTGTCCACCGGGCGCCCCAGTGCGATCGGACGGGCCGGGTCCTGGCCGGTGCCCTCGGGGGTCACTGTCTCCACGGTGCACAGCACGGTGACCTCGGTCGGCCCGTACACGTTCACCGTCTCGTAGGGGGCCTCGGGCCGGGGCCGGGTGCGCAGCACGTCCCCGCCGAGCAGCAGGTGACGCAGCGGCGGCTGGTCGGCCGGCGGCAGCCGCAGGACCTGCTCGCCCAGGGCCGTGGGCAGGATGGAGAAGGTGACGGCCTGTTCGGCGTACCACCGGGCCAGGGCCGGCGGGTCCCTGCGCAGGTCCTCGTCGGCGATCGTGATCGACGCGCCCGCGGTCAGGGCCGGCCAGATCTCCAGGATCGAGGCGTCGAAGCTCTGGCTGCACACCACGGCGCTGCGGTCGGCGGCGGTGCAGGCGAAGCGTTCGTGGTGCCACTGGCACAGGTCCACGACGGCGCGGTGCGGGAGGACGACACCCTTCGGGGTGCCGGTGCTGCCGGAGGTGTAGACGACGCAGCACGGGGAGGCGCCGTCGCCGGCAGCGGGCAGGGTGTTCCCGGGGCTCCGGGGTACGGCGTCGGGTGACACGGCGGTCACTCCCCCGGGCAGCTTCAGGGCGGCCGCTCCCGCCCGTGTCGACACCACGATCCGGGCGCCGCATTCCGTGATCACCTGCTCGGCGCGTGCCTGACCGAGGGACGGGTCGAGCGGCACGTAGGCGTACCCCGCTCTGAGGACCGCGAGCATGGCCACGACGAGGTCGGCGGAGCGTGGCAGCCAGAGCGCCACGACCTCGCTGTCGCCCCGTGTCCGTCCCGTCGCCTGCTCCTCCCGGAGGGCGGCGGCCAGTCGCTCGGCGCGTTCGTCCAGGTCACGGTAGGTCAGCCGGGTGTCACCGCTGATCACGGCCGTGCGGTCCGGCCGGACGGCGGTCTGACGGGCGACCAGTTCGTGGACGGTGGTGTCCGTGAGGGGGCGGGACGGTCCGCGCTGCCACGACCGTGGGACGGGTTCTCCGTCGGCGGCCGCCGGAGCGAGCCGGGACAGCGGTGTCTCCGGTGCGTGGACGGCCGCCGCGAGCAGGTCCCGGAAGGTGGCGAAGAACCCCTCGACGGTGTCCTGGTCGAAGAGGTCGGTGTTGTACTCCAGGTGGCAGCGCACGCCCTGCGGTTGGTCGGTGAAGTAGACGGTGAGGTCGGTCAGCGCCTTGTCCGGTCCTGCGTCCAGCGGTGTGGCCTCGACACCGGGCAGTTCGAACCGGAACGGCTCGGCGCGCTGAAATTCCGCGAGCACCTGGAACACCGGTGTGCGGTCGGTCGCCCTGGGCGGGGCGAGTGCGCGCACCACCGTCTCGAACGGCACACCGGCGTGGTCGTACGCGTCGAGGGCGACCGTGCGCACCCGGTCCAGCAGTGTGCTGAAGGTGGGGTCGCCGGACAGGTCGAAGCGCAGAGCCAGGGTGTTCACGAAGAACCCGACCAGGTGCTCGGCCCGTTCCGGCCGGTCCGAGATCGGGGTGCCGATGACGATGTCCGTCTGGCCCGTGACCCGGTGCAGCATCGTCGCGTAGCCGGCGAGCAGGGTCATGAACAGGGTGCTCCGGCGGGTGCGGCCGAGTGCGCGCAGCCGCCGGGAGAGTTCCGGGTCGAGGGTCCTGAAGAGCGCCCGGCCGTGGGAGGTCATCGTCGCGGGGCGCGGCCGGTCGGTGGGCAGGTCCAGTACGGGCAGTTCCCCGCCGAGCGTTCGCAGCCAGTGGGCCAGGTCCTCGTCGGCCCCGGGGCCGTCCGCGGCGGCCGCGCGTTCCCTGGCGTGGTCGGCGTAGCTCCAGGTGAGCGCGGGCAGGGCGGGGGCGGTGCCGTCGCGTTCGGCTCGGTAGAGGGCGGACAGGTCGCGGGTCAGTACGGTGGCGGAGGCGGCGTCGACCACGATGTGGTGCAGCGAGAGGACGAGTACGTGCTCCTGGTCGCCGAGCCTGACCAGTCGGGTGACGAACAGCGGGCCGTCCGCCAGGTCGAAGCGGCGCGTGCTCTCCGCCGCGAGGACGTCCCGGAGCGCGGTCCGTGGGTTGCCGGTGCCTGTTCCTGTTCCTGTTCCGTCCACGATGTCGAAGTCGGGCTCGGCGGACGCCCGCACCACCTGTCGCGGCTCGCCCCCGCGCTCCCGGAAGACGGTGCGCAGCGCCTCGTGGCGGGCGACGAGGCCGCGCAGTGCCGTGCGCAGAGCAGGCACGTCGAGGGGGCCGTCGAGACGGACCGCCTTGATCTCGTTGTAGGCGGTACGCCCCGGGAGCAGGTGCTCCAGGAACCAGATCCGTTGCTGGCCCGGGGAGAGAGGAGCGTCCTCGGCGGCGGGTTCCGCCGCTGCCGGGGCGGGGGCCGGGGCGACCGGCAGGGAGTCCGCCGTGGTTCCTTCCCGGTAGCGGCGGCGCAGCGCGTCGAGGCGCGGGAGGCTCGCGCGCAGTTCGTCCGGCGCGACGCCGAAGTCCACCAGGGCGACGATCTCGTCCGCGCCCGCCGCGGTCACCGCGTCCACCACCGGACCCACGCTGTCCACCGTGCCGATCAGGGCCCGCTGGTCGCAGTAGCGGCCGTAGGCGCGGCCGAACAGCGCGTCCAGGTCGTCCTCGCTGAGGGCGGACAGGTCGACGTTGTGGCCGAGGCTGCTGGTGACACCGCTGAACAGCGACAGGGACGCGCGCATGTAGCGGGACAACGGTGCGTACGCCTCGGTCCTCGCGGTGTCGCGGTCGTCCGCGAGGTAGGTGTGCAGCAGGACGGCCACGCGCCCCGCGTCCGGGTCGAGGCCGTGCCGGGCCCGGGCGCGCCGGTAGCGGGCGATGTTCTCCTGGAGCTGTTCCACGCTCTGCGTCATCAGGTTGGTGACGATGCCCAGGTCGTGGCGGGCGGCGAGCTCGTAGGAGGCGGGGTTGGCGACCACCGCGGTGTACAGGGGCGGGGCATCCTGCACGGGGCGTGGGAACAGCCGTACCTCCACCTCGCCGTCCCCGCTGGTGCGTCGCAGCGCGTCCCCGCGCCAGAACTTCCTCAGCTGCTCCAGCTGTTCGTACATCAGCTCCTTGTGCCGGCCGAAGCGGTCGGGGAAGAAGACGAAGTCGTTGGCGTTCCAGCCGCTGGCCACGCCGATGCCGACGCGGCCGCCGGACAGGTTGTCGACCATCGACCACTCCTCGGCGACCCGGATCGGGTCGTGGAGCGGCAGCACGACGGAGCCGGCGTTGAGCCGGATGCGGTCGGTCTCGCGGGACAACGCGGCCGCGAGCACCGCCGGGTTGGGGAAGAGGCCGCCGAAGGAGTGGAAGTGGCGCTCCGGCATCCAGAGCGCGTGGAACCCGCTCCGGTCGGCGAACCGGGCGACGTCCATGAGGAGTTCGTACTGGCCGTGCCGCGGGGTGGAGGTGTCCTGCGGGTAGTCGCCGAAGAAGTAGACGCTGAAGTCGGTGGTGCGGGGCGCGACCGCGCTCGTGGGTGCCGTTGCGGTGCGGGAGGCGTCGACGGCGGCGGTGTTCCAGGCCATGGAGGCCACCGGGGCGGGCTCGGGCGCCTGGGGAGCGGTCGTTCGCCCCGTCGCCGGTTGGGGCGCCACGGTTCGCCCGGCCGCCGGTTTCGGCGCCACGGTTCGTCCGCTGGGGAAGAACCCCGCCGACCGCAGCTCGCGCAGCGAATCCCGCACCGCGTCCGCGACGAACTCGATGTCGGTGTCCGTGTGGGCGGTGGACAGGAAGAAGTTGCGCCACTCCCAGACGTGCACGCCGCGCAGCATCAGGTGGTGGTAGAGGAGCTCCATGTCGGCGTGGTGCTCGAAGCGGAACTGGGAGCCGAAGTGGCTCATCCGCAGCGGGTACTCCTCGGCCTCGAAGAAGCCGTTGAGCGTCGTGGCCAGCTCGGTGGTACGGGCGTTCAGCCGCTGTTGCAGGCGCGGGCTGTGCTCCTTGAGGTGGGCCAGGACCGCGCGCGCGGCGACCATCGACACGGGGTGCTGGATGTACGTACCGCCGAAGAACGTGGTGTCGGCGGGCGGGTAGCTGTCGTCGCCGTACGTCCAGTGGCCGCCGTCGACGCCGTCCATGATGTCGGCGCGGCCCGCGATGGCGCCGATGGGGAAGCCGCCGCCGAGCAGCTTGCCGTAGGTGGCGAGGTCGGGTGTGACGCCGTACAGCTCCTGCGCGCCGCGCAGCGCCGGGCGGAAGCCGGTCAGCATCTCGTCGAAGAGCAGCACGATGCCGTGGCGGCGGGTCAGCTCCCGCAACGTGCGTACGAACTCGACGGGTTGGAGCGACGGGTGTCGGCTCTGCACCGGTTCCACCACGACGGCGGCGATGCGGTCGGCATGCCTCTCGATCGTCTCCAGGGAGGCTTCGGTGCCGTAGTCGAGCACCAGCAGATCGGAGACGGCGGCGTCGGGGATGCCTCGGGAGACGGGGACGGTGATCCGGTCGGCGCCGCTGCCCGAGGTACGGCCGAGGACGTTGTCGGCGTGGCCGTGGTACGCGCCCAGGAAGCTGACGATCTTGTCGCGGCCCGTGGCGGCGCGGGCGAGGCGGATGGCGGCGGAGTTCGCCTCCGTACCGGAGTTGGCGAAGGCCACCCGCTCCAGGCCGGTCAGTTCGGCCAGCAGTTCCGCCGCCTCACCGGTCTCGACGGCGCGCGGGCCGAGCTGGACGCCACGGGACAGGTGCTCACGGACGGCGTCGGCGACGAAGGCCGGATCGTGGCCGAAGAGCAGGACGCCGAAGCCCATGGTGATGTCGACGTACTCGTTGCCGTCGACGTCCTCCAGCCGGGCCCCGCTCGCCCTGCGGCCCGCCAGGGGGTACAGCATCTCCTTGGTGCCGCTGCGGAAGCCGACGACGGCACGGCTGTCGGCCAGGACACGGCGGTAGCGCTGGGCGATGCGCTTCGAGGTGGGGGTCTTGGCGGTGTAGCGGCGGACGAGGTCGTCCAGGTGCTGCTGCTGGGAGTGCGGGGAGGCGTCCCGCACCATGCCGGAGCCGCGGGGGACGGTGACCCGGGGGCCGTGGGCGCGCTGGGGCTCGGGGGGTTGTGCCGCGGCGGGCGCCTCGGTGCCGAGTTGCTCGGCGATGCGCCGTGAGAGTGCCTCCATGGCGGCCAGATCGCGGCCCAAGGCCTCCGAGACGCCGTTCAGGCCCGTCACTTGGCCACCTTGCCGTTGAGCTGGTGCGCGGCCGAAGCGGTCTGGAGGGCGAGGAGTTGGGAGAGCTGGGACATCATCTGGAGCTGTATCTGCGATATCTGGTGGAGCTTGTGGGCGAGGTCCTCCAGCTCCTCGCGGGTCGCGTACTCGGGAGCGGCCGCGGTGGCTGTGACGGCGGGCGCGGGGTCAGGTTCCCGAACGGGTTCCGGCTCCGCCACCGACGCCTCGACCCCCGGCATGCGGGCGACGATGAACTCCGCGAGCCTGCGGGGCGTGCCCGTCTCCTCGAAGAGCTGGCGCATCGTCACCTTGACCTGGTGCTCCTGCTCCAGCTCACGCAGCACACTGATCATCTGCAGCGAGTCGGCACCGAGGTCGAAGAAGGACATGTCGCCGCTGATCCTCGACGCGTCGTCGCCGAGGTGCCGGGCGGTCGACTCGGCGATGCTTCGGAGGACCCGTGCGACCGCTGCCTCTTGCTGTACCACTTCGGCTCCATTTCTCGCTGGTGTTCCCGTGCGCGGGGGCAGGGCCGTGAGTTCCGGCCCCGTCCAGTGGTTCTGGTGCTGGAATCGGTATCCGGGCAGCGGAATCCGTCTGCCGTCGCATCCCTCGAGCAGTACGCGCCAGTCGATGTCCGCGCCCGCGCAGTGCAGCCCCGCCGCGGCGCCCCACAGTGCGCCGAGCCCGGTGCCGCGCCGCAGGGAAGGGAGCGACCGCACGTCGGGCAGCGCCCGCCGGGCCAGACCGCTGAGCGTGGTGTGCGGCCCTACCTCCAGCAGGACGTCCGGCTGTTGTCCGCCGATACCGCGCAACGCCTCGTCGAAGCGGACGGGTTCGCGGGTGTGGCGGACGAGGTAGTCGGCGTCCGGTGTCCAGCCGGGCGGGCGGGTCACGCCGTCCAGCGCGCTGACGAACGGGATCCGCACCGGTCGTAGGGCCACCTCGCCGAGAACCGTCCGGAACTCCTCCAGCATCGGTTCCATCATCGCGGTGTGGAAGGCGCGGGCCACCGGCAATCGTTCGCCCGGTATGCCCCGCTCGTCGAGCAGGGCGCACAGCCGGTCCACGGCCCGTACGGGCCCGGCGAGCACCTGGGCGCGCTCCCCGTTCGTCACGGCCGGCTCCAGGCCGGGCACTTCGGCGGCGAGGGCGAGGGCGGCCTGCCGGTCGAGCGCCACCGCGGCCATCGCGCCGGGCGCACAACGCTGCTGCATCAGACGGCCGCGTAGGGCGGTCAGGCGCAGGCCGTCCTGGAGCGACAGGGCTCCGGCCGCGTACAGCGCGGCGTACTCTCCGACGCTGTGCCCGGTCACGGCGTGCGGGTCGACGCCGGCGTCGTGCCACAGCCGTACGAGGGCGCACTGGAGGGCGAACAGGGCGGGTTGCGCGGTGGCCGTGTTCGACAGCGGCTCGCCTTGCTGTCCCGTGAGCAGACCGGCGAGCAGGGAGCCCCCCGTGAGGGCTCGGTGGTCGTGTTCGCAGGTGTCGAGCACCTCGCGTGCGGCGGGGAACCGCTCGTAGAGAGCGTCGGCCATTCCGGCGTACGGGCTGCCCTGCCCGGTGAACTGGAAGGCCACGCGGGGGGCGCCTTCCCGAGGTGTCGCCCCGGTGGTCACCGCTCCCCCGACGGTGCCCGCGAGCCAGGTGTCGAGGGCGTCGGCGAGGGCGGTGGGGGTGGAGCCGCGGGCGGCGAGCCGGTGGCGGCCGTGGGTGCGGCCGAGGGCGGCGGTGGTGACCAGGTCCGCCACGGGGGTGCCGGGCCGCTGCCGTAATCGGTCGCGGAAGGCGCGGGCGTTGTCCGCGAGGGCGTCCTCACTGCTTCCAGAGACCAGGAGGACGTCCGGCGGCGGAGCCGTGCCGGAGCGGGGCGCGGGTTCGGGAGGCTGTTCGAGGACGAGGTGGACGTTGGTGCCGCCGACACCGAGGGAGGTGACGCCCGCCCGGCGGGGCGTGTCGCCCTCGGGCCAGGGTCGGGCGGCGCGGGGGATGTAGAAGGGGCTGTGGTCGAGGTCGAGGGCGGGGTTGGGCTCGGTGAAGTTGGCCATCGGTGGGATGACGCCGTGCTTCAGGACCAGCAGGGCCTTGATCAGTCCGGCCAGTCCGGAGGCCGCGTCGAGGTGGCCGATGTTGGCCTTGGCCGAGCCGAGGGCGCAGTAACCGGTGCGGTCGGTGTCCTCGCGGTACGCGGCGGTGGCGCCCTCGAACTCGATGGGGTCGCCCTTGAGCGTGCCGGTGCCGTGGGTCTCCAGGTATCCGATGGTGTCCGCGCCGACGCCCGCGCGTTCCAGGGCCTGGCGGATGGCAACGCGTTGGCCCTGTGCGCTGGGTGCGGTGTACGCCTTCTTGCCGGACCCGTCGTTGCCGATGCCCCAGCCGCGGACGACCCCGTGGATGGTGTCGCCGTCGGCGACGGCTCTGGCCAGCCGCTTCAGTACGACGGCCAGGACGCCGGTGCCTCCCACGGTGCCGTCGGCGCCGGCGTCGAAGGCACGCAGGCGGCCGGATCTGGAGAGGATCGAGCCCTTGACGTAGCGGTAGCCCAGGACTTGGGGCACATGGACGGCGGTGGCGCCGGCGAGGGCGATGTCGCAGTCGCCCATGAGGAGCGACTGCGCGGCGAACTGCACGGCGGCGAGGGAGCTGGAGCAGCCGGTCTGGACGCTGACGGCGGGGCCGGTGAGGCCGAGTCGGTAGGCGACACGGGTGGCCGTGAAGTCGCTGTAGTTGCCGAACGTGATCTGCATGCCCGTCATCCAGTCGTCGACGGGCTGCGTGGGCAGGACGTTGTTCAGGAGGTAGCTCTGGAGGGCGTACAGGTGGTAGCCCGTACTGGCGTACACGCCGACGCGGGTGCCGTCCCGTTCGTCCGGGTAGCCGGCGTTCTCCAGGGCGTGCTGGGCGCATTCCAGGAACATGCGCTGCTGGGGGTCGGTGAGTCGGGCCTCACGGGCGCTCATCGCGAAGTGCTGTGCGTCGAAGCCGCCGATGTCGTCCAGGACCGCGGAGGCACCGACGAAGTCAGGCGCCCGGTACTGCTCGGCGGGGACACCGGCCGCGGCGAGCTCCTCCTCCGTGAAACGGGTGACGCAGTCCGTGGCGTCGTGGATGACGCGCCAGAACTCCTCGGGGGTGTCGGCGCCGGGCAGCCGGAAGGCCATCCCGATGACGGCCATACGCGGGTCCGGATCGTTCCTGGTCATCGGCTGCGCCCTCCGTCACCGTCGGTCTGTTCCAGATGTGGAAAGGGCGCGAAGCCGATTCGGTCGCACCCAAGCAGACTCGACTGCACATGATCAAGACCGCACAGACGTCTCGGCGGAATCCGGCCCGCATTTGGCGATTAAGGGGGGGACACTCAGGTCGGGAATTCGTCGTGATCCCGGTGGCGGACGCAGGAGGCCACGACCACAAAGGGCCACAGGGACTGAACGGACGTCACGAGGCGTTCCGCGATGCCGGCGGCACCGTTCCCCTGGATTTCGATCAGGAACCATGCCGCGCCCAGACCCATCAGCCCGGTCGCCATGAGGGCGGGTGCGGGGCGCAGCCCCCACGGTGCGGCTCGGCTGCGGTTGGCGGCGAGGACCGGCCACACCGCCAAGAGAGTGAACCCGAGCGCGGCGACCGAACCGTGGCGCAGGGAGCCCCCGCTGTCCGGCGCCGGGAGCAGTGCCACCACCAACGCCGTCACTCCCCCGGCACCGAGCGCCACGCGCCCGGCGAGGGCGGCCGGGCGCAACCCCCAGGCGGTGAGCAGGTGACAGGCGCCGAGGGCGACCAGCGCTCCCGTCATCACCCAGAACCCCGGAGCACCGTGGGCCGCCAACACGCTGATGGTCTGAGTGACGGGGTCGTAGGCGGATCCCTCGAGCAGTCCCGCGATCGTCCAGCCTCCGGCCAACAGGACAGGCGCACACCCCGACGAGAGCAAGGCCCACCTCGGCACAAGTCGCATCGGTCTACCGTAAAACACGCAAACTTCCACCTGGTGCACACACGCGGGCCGCACAGGCCAGGGCCGACCGGCCCGGCCTGAACGGATACGCCCCGGGTAGAAGGACAAGCAAGTGATCACATCCTGGAAATCCAGGGAAAGGGGGACTCATGTCCAGCGTCATCCGTCGTATCAAGCAGTTCGCCGGCAGCCCTCAGGGGCGCCGCACCATCGAGAAGGCGCGGCAGGCCGCCGCGGACCCGCGCCGCCGCGCGCAGGCACAGAGCCTGTTCGACCGGCTGCGCAAGCGCAGGTGACCGCCGGCGTCCGGGACGCTCGCAGCGGGTTCGGTCGGAGGTCGGCGCGGACGGGGGCGCCCCGTGGCCTGTAGAGCGGCGTGACCACCTGGGCCCTGGAACCGCGCTCGGCGATCCCGTCCGGGTGCGGAGCCGCTCGTCCGCCCGTGCTCAGCCCGGTCCGTCCGGCGACTTCCCTGATCGGGCAGGGGTGTCGCACGGCTGATCCGCAAGAATGACGATGCGGAAGCGCACGGACTGCGAAAGGACCCGGGATGTCCCTCACTGGTGCGGGAGCACGGACTTGGCTGACCGAGGCGGACTGCGACCTCGAGTCGTTCCGCTCGCTCGTGGAACAGCGCACCGACCCGGCCGACCACCCTTCGGCGGAGCGGATCGAGCAGAACGTTCCGCTCTACGACAGCGAGCGGCTTCGCTCCCTGGCGGCCACCCCGCGGGGCCGTCGGGCCGTGCAGGAGGAGCTGGTCCGTACGATGCTGGACGGGCCGGGCATCGTCGTGCTGAAGCGTGCCTTCACCGACGCCGGTGTGGTGGACGGCATGTCCGAGGCCTTCCGCGCGCTGATCGAGCAGGAACGGGCCGACGGGACGGCCCGCGGCGACCACTTCGCCAAGCCCGGCGCCAACGACCGGGTCTGGAACGCGCTGGACAAGGTCGCCGTACGGGCGCCGGAGGTGTTCGCCGACTACTACGCCAACGACGTCCTGGAGCTGGTCTGCGAGGCCTGGCTGGGCCCCGCCTACCAGGTCACCTCACAGGTCAACGTGGTCAACCCCGGCGGCGCCGCGCAGAGCGTGCACCGCGACTACCACCTCGGTTTCCTCTCCTCCCCGCGTGCCGCCGCCTACCCGGCCCACGTCCACCGCCTCTCCCCCGTGCTGACCCTGCAGGGCGCGGTGGCCCACTGCGACATGCCCGTGGAGTCCGGTCCCACGCTGTATCTGCCGCACTCACAGAAGTACGAGCCCGGCTACCTGGCCTGGCGGCTGCCGGAGTTCATCGCGTACTTCGACGCCCACCACGTCCAGCTCCCCCTGGACCAGGGCGACGCCGTCTTCTTCAACCCCGCGCTCTTCCACGCCGCCGGACACAACCGCTCCGCCGGCATCAGGCGCATGGCGAACCTGCTGCAGATCTCCTCCGCCTTCGGCCGGGCCATGGAGAGCGTGGACCGCGAGGCGATGGCCAACGCCCTCTACCCGGTGCTGCTGCGCCGCAAGGCGGAAGGCGCCTCGCAGGACTGGTTGCGCCGGGTGGTCGCGGCCACCGCCGAGGGCTACGCCTTCCCCACCAACCTCGACCTCGACCCCCCGGTCGAGGGCCTCGCCCCGCCCTCCCAGGCGGACACCGTGTGGCAGGCCGTCGACGAGGGCTGGACCCCTGAACGACTGCGCCGCGAGCTTCAGGAGGCCGCCGAACGGCGCCGAAGCTGAAGGGGGCACCGTGGTCGCGGCTCACCCGTAGAGCGAGGGCCGGTCGATCAGGTCGATCTCGACGCGTCGCCCCTCCCGCTGGGACAGCACGCCCGCCTCGCACACGGCCGCGGCCGCGTAGCCGTCCCAGGTGCTCGGACCGGTGGTCCCGCCGCGGCGCGTGGCGTCCACCCAGCTCTGGATCTCGCGGTCGTAGGCGTCCTCGAAGCGCTCGACGTAGTCCGGTGTGATACGTCCGCCCCAGCGGCCGTCGGCGCTCAGCCGCGGCCCGTGCTCGTCACCGATGCGTACGGTGCCCCGCTCGCAGACCGCTTCGGCGTGCACCTGGTAGCCGTAGCCGCAGTGACCGAAGATCTCGACGTCGACGAGCGCGCCCGAACGAGTCTCGAAGAGGACGAACTGAGGGTCGCGCATACCGGCCGGGGCGTACGACGACGGGGCCGGCTTGTGCACGGTGACCGCGGTGATCTCCTGGTCGAGGAGCCAGCGGGTCGCGTCCACCTCGTGCGCCACCGAGTCGCTGATGAGCATCTCCTCGGTGAACCAGGGCGGCATGGCGAGGTTGCGGTGCCGGTGGTGCACCATCAGTGCCCTGCCCAGCTCCCCGCCGTCGAGGAGCCGCTTCAGCTTCATGTACTCGGGGTCGTAGCGCCGCATGAAGCCCACCTGGATGCGCCGGTGCCCGAGCCGCTGTTCCGCCTCCAGGACGCGCAGGGCGGAAGCCGAGTCAGGGGTGAGCGGCTTCTCGCACAGCACCGGCAGGTCCCGGCCGAGGGCTTCGCGCAGGGCCGCCTCGTGGGCCGGCCCCGGGGAGGCGATGAGGACGGCGTCCACGTCGTGCGCCGCCATGGCCGCCGCGGCGTCGGTGTACGCCGTACAGCCGTCGATGGCGTCCGCGAGTGTCTTGGCGCGCTCCGCCTCGATGTCGACGACGGCGGTCACCTGGGCCCCGCTGATGACGTCATGGAGTCTGCGCACATGGTCGGCGCCCATTTTTCCGGTTCCGACGACGGCAACGCCCAGTGCTCGCTGAGGTGGCATGTTCGTGATGTCTCCGGTGTTGGTGACGGCCGGGGGCCCGAGGTGCGCCGACCCGCGTTCCATTGTGCCGTCGACGTGCCGTGCGGACACCACTCGGTCGGGTGAACGTGCCGGAGGCGGCGAACCACCGGTCGGTGGCCGCGCGTGATGGCGTACAGGCGCGGCCCGGCGCGTCGGAGGCCCTCGCGTGACGGGGCGTTCACGGCGCGGGCCCGCCACAGCACGCCGACGCGCCGAGCCATCCACGAGGAGCGAGATTTGCCGCGGCAGACACCTGAGTCGCTGTTCCTGGGCAGGGAAGAGGAACTGGGGAGGATGAGGGACCGGCTGGACGCGGCGGCCCACGGCGCGCCCCAGGTGGTCGTCGTCGACGGGCCCGCCGGGATCGGCAAGACCTCACTCGCCCGATGTTTCCTGTCCGGTGCCGCCGCCGGTTGCCGTGTCGTGAGGGCCAGCGGCGAGGAACTCGAGACGGACCTCGCGTACGGGCTCGTCGCGCAGCTCCTGCCGCAGCTGCCCGAGGCCGCCGAGATGTCGCGGGAGCCAGCCCTCAGCGGGTCCGACAGCGGCGTCCCGCAGGACCCGATCGCTGTCGGTGCCCTGTTGCTCGACGCCCTCGGTCACCTGCAGGACCGCGCCCCGGTGGTGTTGCTGATCGACGATGTCCACTGGGCGGACACACCCTCGCTGCACGCACTCACGTTCGTCCTGCGGCGCCTGCGCAAGGACCGGGTCCTGGCCCTGTTGTTGACGCGGGACGTGAATGATCCCCGGCTGCCGCAGGGGCTGCACCGCATCATGCACGACGACACCACACTCGGGTTGACCCTGGAGGGCCTCGGCCTGTCGGAGATCGTCGCGCTCAGTGCGGCCGTGGCTCCATCGGCCCTCCCCCGGCGGGCCGTTGCCCGCCTGCGGGAGCACACCCATGGAAACCCGTTGCACACCAAGGCGCTTCTGCGGCAGTTTCCGGCCGACGTCCTCGGCGGCGACGCCGTGCTGCCCGCCCCTCGCCGGTACGAGCGGCTCGTCACGGCGCAGTTGGCGCGCTGCGGCGCCCCGGCACGTCGCCTGGTCGAAGCCGCGAGCGTCCTCGGCATGTCCACTCCCCTGCACCAGGTCGCACAGGTGGGCGCCGTGCCGGACGCACTGGACGCGCTGGCGGAGGCGATGCGGCACGAACTCCTGGAAGAGGACCCCGCCGGTGCCATGCCCAAAGTCGCCTTCCCCCATCCGCTGTTGCGGGCGGCCGTGTACCGGGGGCTGGACCCGGCCGAACGCTCCCGCCTCCACCAGGTGGCGGCCGCGCGCTCGGACGATCAGTACGCCGCGCTCCAGCATCGGGTGCGTGCCGCCGGCGCGCCGGACGACGTTCTCGCGGATGAACTCATGGGCTTCGCCGCGCGGCAGGCGGCGAAGGGTGCCTGGGCGCAGGCCGCGTCCGCTGCGACGGCCGCTGCCCGACTGTCCACGGGAAGCGGCCCGCGCGAGCGATGGTTGACCCAGGCGGTCGAGTACCGTCTCCTCGCCGGTGACGTCAGCCAGGCCGCCGAACACGAGGGGACGGTCCGGGACATGGCACCCGGCGCCGAGCAGCAGTACGTCCTGGGGCACCTCGCCCTCACCACGGGCCGGCTCGAGGAAGCGCGCCGCAGACTTGCCGCTTGCTGGGAGAGCTGCGACGCGACCACAGGCGCCGAGACCCTGCGGAAGGCCGCCGAACAGATGGCCTGGCTGTGCCTCATCCAGGGCGACGCAGCCGGCATCGTCAGGTGGGCGCGCCGGGGTCTCGACCTCCCGCCGGGGACGCGATCGTCCTTCCTGCGCGACTCCCTCGCGATCGGGCTGGCGATCTCCGGCGACTACGACGAAGGCATCCGGTCCCTCGCCGACGTCCCGCTCGCGGGGCCTCGGCACAGCCCGGAGCACCTGGACGGTCTGCTCGCGCGGGGCATGCTGCGGCTGTGGAACGGGCAGCTGGACGAGGCCCGCCGGGATCTGCGGGAGACGTTCTCCGCGCACCGGCGCGGCGGGCTGCCGTACGCCGCTCTCGTGGCGCTGGGCTTCCTCACCGACGCCGAATACCGCGCCGGGCTGTGGGACGAGGCCGTCGCGCACGGCACCCAGGCCGTGTCGCTCGCCGAGGACACCGACCAGATCTCCATCCTGGCGGTCGTCCACGCCTTCACCGCGTTGCCCCTCGCCGGCCGGGGCGACCTGGAGGCCGCCGAAACCCATGCCAGGACAGCCGTGCGACACGCCCAGGTGCTCGGCGACGTCAACGACGCCGCCTTCGCGGCGACGGCCCTCGCCCTCGTGCACTCCGCCCGCGGCGACGACGAACGCGCGGTCGCGGAACTGACTCCGTTCCTCAGCCGGGAGATCGTCCACCGCAGTGGCCTCGACGAGGTCGGCATCGTCGCCTGGCGCCCGGTACTGGCCGAATCCCTGATCCGCCTCGGTCGCAAGGACGAAGCCCTCGATGTGCTCGTCCCGTACGAGAACGGTGCGGCCGAGCGGCGCCGATGGCTCGACCAGGCGTCGGCCGCGCGCTGCCGGGGCCTGCTGGAAGAGGCGTACGGCAACCGGGAAGCCGCGGACGAGGCGTTCCGGACGGGGTTGCACCACTGCGAGCGGGGAGAACAGTGCTGGGAGGAAGCGCTGCTCCACCTCTCCTACGGCACCTTTCTGCGCCGCGCCGGCCGACTCAGGAAGGCGGTGGCCGAACTCCAGGCCGCGCACCGGACGTTCCTCCGCTTGCAGGCCACGCCGTATCTCGAGCGGTGCGCCCGAGAGCTGGCGGTCTGCGGCCGCACGACGAGACGCCCCAGCGGGGCCCGTGCCGGACTCACCCCGCAGGAGCTGACCGTCGCCGGACTCGCCATGCGGGGCATGTCGAACCGGGAGATAGCGCGCGAACTGGTCCTCAGCGTCAAGACCATCGAGTACCACCTCGCCAACGCCTACGCGAAGCTCGGCATCACCTCGCGGACGGGGCTCTTCGGCAAGCTGGGTCGTACAACCCAGGGTTGAACCCCGGGGATTTCACCGGGGTGCCGGCGACTGCCTTTCCGTAGCGTGCAGAGCGGATGGAACCCATGCGAATCCGATCTGTAGGGGGGATCATGCGACGTGCTGTGCCCGTCTCGGCGTCTCGGTTCTTCGGCGCCCTGATGCTGAGCTTGACCCTTGTGGGCGTGACTGGCTGCTTCTCACCGGATCCTCCCGAACCGCCCGACCGGAGTGACCTGGTGATCCCCGACTCCGCCGAGACCACCCCTGAAAGCACCCCGGAATGGTCCGTTCCCGACAGCGTCGTGGGCGTGTGGTGCGGTGGGGCGAACGACACACCGGACGGTCACTGGACGTACGTCTTCACCGCGCAGGGCGAGGTCTCGGCGCAGAACGAGAGGACCGGCTTCTCCGGGCACGTCGTCACCGACGCGGACGTCATGACCTTCTATGTCGAGGGGAGCGATCCCTGGCAGTCGACATGGGCGGTGGGCTACGAGGAAGCGCTCGACGTCAACCTTCTCTACCTCGACGACTACAGCTACTTCCCCGGGTCCTGCGACTCCTAGGCCACCGGGGCCTGATGGGGCGTCTGCTCGGCCGTGGCCGGCTGCCGGCCGGCCGGGTGGCGCAGGGCGCAGAGGAAGGCGACGCCGAGGGCGACGGCCATGCCGTAGAACACCCACTGGTTGGCCTCGGCGAAGTCCATGCGGATCTGGGGCATCGAGTCGCGCATGGCCGTCGCGACCGGGCTGTCGCCCGTGGGGGCGCGGGCGTCCGCCTGGCCCGTGATCTCCTGGGTGACGTCACCCGCCACGGAGTGGGCCGTGTCCGACGGGATGCCGCTTTTCCGGAGGGTGTCCTCGACGCGGTCGGTCATGGTGTGCGTGAGGATCGTGCCGAAGACGGCAAGGCCCACGCTCGCCGCGTAGTTGCGGACGGTCTGGGTGATGCCGGTGACTTCGCCGTAGGAGGCGTCGATCGAGCGGTTGACGGCGTCCGTCGAGGCCGGGGCGAGGATGAAACCGATGCCCGCGCCGGCGAGCGCCACGTACGGCCACTGGTCGTGCATGGACAGGTCGGTGAGTTCGCCGGCCCACAGCGCGAAACCGACGGCACCGAGCACGCAGCCGATCTTCAACGAGGGCCGGGCGCCCTTGCTGTCGAGGATGCGGCCGCCCCACTGGGAGGCGATGGCGAACCCCGCGAAGAAGTACAGCAGGTACAGGCCGGCCTGGTTGGGCGAGGCGCTGAGGGAGACCTGGGCGTAGACCGAGGCGAAGAAGAACACGGGGACGAACGCCAGCATGGAGAAGAAGAGCACCAGCGCGTCCACCGTGAACGCGCGGTCACGGAAGACCGACAGGTTGATCAGCGGGTGGCGGGTGCGCAGTTCGTAGCGGCAGAAGACGTACAGCAGCGCGAGGCCGCCGACGATGCAGGCCCACGTCGCCGCGCTGTCCCAACCCCAGTAGGACGCTTGCTGGAAGCCGAGGACGCTCGCGCCCATGCCGGCGGCGACCAGCAACGCGCCCATGACGTCCAGCGGCTCGTCGCGCCGCCGGTCGGAGATGCGGGCGAGCGCCGTGAGGATCAGCGCCACGATCGCCACGGGCACGTTGACCCAGAAGATCGCCCGCCAGGTCCAGGAGGTCAACCAGCCGCCCAGCAGCGGTCCCAGAGCCGTGAGGGCGCCGGTGACGCCGAAGAACAGGGCCAGGGCGCGTCCGCGCCGCTCCACCGGGAAGACCGCCACGACGACCGCGAGCGCGGCGGGGAACAGCAGCGCGGCCCCGAGCCCCTGGGTCGCGCGGAAGACGACGAGCCAGGTCAGCGCGTAGTCCCCGGCGGGTACGCAGCCGCACAGCGCCGAGGAGACGACGAAGACCAGGGTGCCGGCCACGACGACGCGGCGTGGTCCCCACAGGTCGGCGAGGCGCCCGCCGACGGCGAAGAACGCGGCCAGGGACAGCAAGTAGGCGTTGACCACCCACTGCATGCCCGAGCTGGACAGTCCGAGCTGGGAGACGATGCTGGGCGCCGCGATCGACACGATGGTCTGGTCGATGAACGTCATGGCCACCGCGAACATCATCGCGGCGAGCGCCAGCGGCTGCGAGGCCGCGCGTCCGGCACCGTGCGTGCTCTCGTAGCGTTGCGTGTGCGTACGGCTCACCCGGCCAGTCTGCGCCGGGGCCGGTGACGGCGCATCCCGAGCACAGGGGGGTGGGTGGACGCCGTGACGTCCCCCCACCCTTGCCCGTACTGGCGCGCTCGGGCCCGGTCTACGCGCCGGTGCGGTACACAGCGATCTCCGTCATCGTCGGGGTGTACTGCTCCGTCGCGATCTGCCCGGTGAGCGCCACCCGGAGCCGGGAGGTGGTGACGCTGCCGAAGCCGGTCACGGTGAGGTCGTGTCCGATGCCGGTGTCACGGCTCGCGAAGGTCACCCACCGACCGGCCCCCGCGTCCCACCGCTGGAGTTCGAAGGACCGCACGCGCGGGTTGGTGCCCGAGTCGGTGTACTCGTCCAGGTAGACCTCGTCGAAGGCCGTGTTCGCCCCGAAGTCGACATCGAGTGTGATCGGGTAGGCCGCGTCGTCGGCCGCGGCCCAGCGGGTCGTGAGGTCGCCGTCGGTCAACTTGTCCGCGGTGAGCGTCCCGTTGGCCCCGGGGTGGGTGGAGCTCGCGGTGACGGGTCTGCCGAGCGCGAGGTCGACCCGGTTGTCCGTCTCCTCCTCGACGGGATCGTCGTCGACCGGGTCGGTGACCTGCGGACCGACGCGCGCCTCGGCGATACCGATGTCCGGTGCCCTGCCGTAGTAGAGGTGCGTGCCGAGGAAGTCCTCGGTGCCCAGGTGCGGGTTGTACCGGCCGGCGTCGATGAGCGGGGAGTCCTCGCGCAGTGCGAAGTGCGCCGCCGCCTTCCGGATCTGTCGCACGCCCGCTCCGGTGACGTAGTCGGCGGGGTCGCCGACGAACCGCGGGTCGGCCCGGGAGCCTCTGGGGTCGGCCGGTTCCTGGGTGGAGTGGTGGCCGCTCGCCTCGTAGTAGTCGTTGTGGGAGAACACGGCCTGCCGTAGGGCGCCGGTTCGGCGGTACCAGGGTGTCTCGGTGGTCTTCGAGGTGTTGTAGAAGATGTTGTTCAGGAAGTAGACGCGGCTCAGGAACGTCTCGTCGTGGACGTAGTCGAGGTCCGCGCCGTCGTAGACGAAGGTGTTGTTCGTGAAGTAGGTCGGCGAGTAGTTCGTCGACAGCATGTTCTTCACGAGCACGCCGTTGTCGTTGACGCTCAGGTTGTAACGCGCCACCGAGTTGGAGCTGTTGCCCATGTAGGCCATCCAGCCCGCCGCGTTGTCGTGCGAGTAGTTGAACTGGTACGTCACGTTGAAGTTGGTGTACTCGAGGTCCCAGGGGGTGCCGTCGTACTCGTTGTTCGGCCCGCCGTAGACCTCGTTGTACTGCATGACCGAGTCTGCGCCCGCCCACAGGTAGAGGGCGCAGGACACCGCGTCGTAGCGCTTCAGATAGCCGTTGACCTCGTTGTACTCGACCGTCATGTTCTTGGTGTCGGCGAGCTGGATCGCGCCCTGACCGATGCTCTGCGCGTAGTTGTGGCCGATGTAGACGTCACGGCTGTACAGGTCGCGGGTGCGCACCCACAGTTGTTCCCAGCCCTCGTGCCACTTGCCGTTCTCGTCGTACTGTCCGGCGTCGGCGCCGTCGGCCGCGAACCAGTTGAACGCGAACTGGACGGCGTGCAGTTCGACGTTCTCGAAGGTGTTGTTCTCGATCCGGACGTCCTTGAAGTGGTAGCCGCCGGTGCCGTACGCCTTGTAGCCCTTGCTGCCGAAGACCTGGAAGTCGACGGCACCGTAGTGGATCTTCTGCCAGTGGCTGGGGCCGTCGAGGTTGTGGACGTACACGTCCGAGATCCGGAAGTGGTCCATGACGCTGTCCTCGCCGCTCTTCAGGAGGTCGGCGTTGATCGACACCATGATGCCGTCGCGGACGTAGGACCCCGTGGTGATGTCGGTCGCGAAGTCGTCGTCGTTGGACAGCTCGACGTTGTTGATCTCCCAGAACTGCTGGTTGCGCAGCACGACGGCACCGGTCAGGCCGACGGTCGCGGGGTTCTTCGTGCCGTCCGCGTTGAACGGGCTCGGCACCTTGCCGTTCGTCGCGATGTACGGCCGTCCGGCGCTCGGTTCGCCGTACGCCGAGATGGTGATCGGCCTGCCCGCGCTGCCCGAGCCCTTCGGCCACAGCTGCTGGTCCTGCCACTGCTCGCCGGCCTTGAGCAGGATGCGGTCGCCGGGCTGGAACGTCGTCGCGTTGGCCTTGGCCAGGGTGCGCCAGGCGGTGGCCCGGGAGGTACCGGCCGCGCTGTCGCGGCCCCGCGTGGCGTCGATGAAGTAGTCCTTGCCTCCGGTCCTGTTCGGCGTGTTGCCCGGCCACTGCTGGGCGGCGGTGGGGGCGTTGGCGGAGACGTGATCCGGGGGTGCGGCGGCTCGCGCCTGCGGGACGGACGATCCGACGAGCAGCGCGGCGAGCAGGGCGACGAGGCCCGCGTACAGCGTCCGTATCACGGGTGGTCCGGTGTCGACGGGTCTCATGGCTGCACATCCTCCGCGGTGATGGCGTCCATCGCCGTGGTGTCGACATCGATGTCGCTGTCGCCGACCCGACGCTGGACCAACTGGTCGAACTTCTCCTCGACGAGCGACTCCCGGATCCGCCGGCGGTAGTCGGCGAACGCCTTGTCCTCGTCGACGCTCCTGCTGTCGAGCTCGTAGTACGTGATTTGGCCGGTGCCCGTGACGGGCGCCGAGATCCGGCCGGGTGCGAGGGTGCCGAGCACCGCCATGAGGTCCTGGTCGTGGGCGTTCGGTCCGGTGGAGCCACCGCCGTCGTACGTGCCGGTCGTGAGCCTGGCACCCGGTTCCCCGGCGGCGACGGACGCGAGGCGCCCGGCGGCCGTCACCCGTCGCCGGAGGCCGGCGGCGTAGTCCGCGGGGGCGTGGGCGGGCACCGGCACGACGAGTCGGGTGTACGTGTACGTGGTCGCGTTGGCGCTCCAGGCGTCCCGGTCGGCGTCGAACGCGTGCCGGACCTCGGCGTCGGTGACCCGCAGCGGGCCGTCGGCGTGCGCGCCGAGCCGCTCCTTCAAACTCGTGGTGAGCTCGGTGAGCCGGTGTGTGTAGTACTCCTCGGGGGAGAAGTGAGCGACGCCGTAGACGGTCCGGCCCTCGGCGACGGCGTCGGCGCGGGACTGGTTCTCCTTGTCGAGGTCGGCGAGGAAGTCCTTGTGGTCCACGGAGTCGACGAGCCCCTGCTCCTTCGCGAGGACGAGGGTCGTCTTGTCCCGCCAGATCTCGTCGAGCGCACGGCTCTCGAGCCGCTGGAGCGCGGTCCTGTCGCCGGCCTTCGCGTTCCAGTCGACCGCGCCCCGCAGGCGGTACTTGTTGCGCAGCTCGTTCTGCACGGTCGGCGCGAGTCGCCGCATGTGGAAGAGCAGTTCGTCGCGGGTCACGGGGTGCCCGTCGAGGGAGGCGACCTGGTCGGCGCGGTGATCGCGGAGCATCGTCACTCCGGTGACCAGCAGCGCGGCGAGGGTGAGGCACACGCCGGTGACGAGGAGGACGGCCCGGCGCGACGGCCTGCGGGAGGTGTCCGGTGTACGCGATGGGGCGGCCTTGCGGGGGGCGCCGGGTCTGCGGGAGTTGCCAGGCCTGCGCGAGGTGCCTGGACCGCGGGAGTTGCCCGGCCTGCGCGAGGCGCCCTGTCCGGGCAGGGTGCCCTTCATGACGCGGCCCCGATCGTGGTGACCCACGCGACGACGGGCGTGCCCCGGGATCGGGTCACCTCGACGCGTACCGCGTCCGTCTCTGCCGGCGGAAACGTCAGGATGCGTTGGTAACCGACGGCGTCGGCCTCGGCGAGTGTCGTCCACCGGCCCTCCCGGTGGCCCAGGACGACAACGTGCTCGATGCGCTGGCCCTGCTCGATGTCCTCCCCCAGGACGACCGCCTCGACCGGGCGGGGGCGTGCCAACGCGATTGTCACACAGGGCAGTTCGTCGGAGTCGTCCGGCCGCCACGGCGTACGCCCTCCGCCTGGCCATGCGGTCGCGAGGTCGCCCGGGGTGCCGGACGAGACCGTCGCGGTCGCCTCGATCCGTCGCGCCCGGAAGTCCGCGATGCGTTGCCCTAGCCGTTCGAGGACCGCCACGTCGGTGTCGCCGATACGCCCGTACCGGTCCGGTGGGACGTTCAGCAGGAAGCAGGAGTTGCCGCCGACCGCGCGCAGATAGATGGTGAACAGCTCGTCCACGGAGCGGACTTCGGTGTCCTCGGCCGGGTGATGGAACCAGCCGGGGCGGATCGAGGTGTTGACCTCGGCCGGGTACCAGACCAGGTCGTCCTCGTGCCCGGCCAGCGCGACGCGGCTGCCGAGGTCGCGGTCGTCGCTGCGTACGCGCCGGGCGAAGGCGGGGTCGTCCGCCTGCTGCGAGCGGGCGGCGGTCCGCTCGGCGTCCTGGAGGGCACGCGGTACGACGCTCCACTCGTCGGGGCGGGTGTCCCCGGCCTCGTTGCCGCACCAGCGGACGTCGGGCCCGCACACACTGATGACCGCGTCGGGCTGCAACGCGCGGACCACGGCGAAGTACCGCTCCCAGTCGTAGACCTGGCGCCTGCCGTTCGGGCCCTCGCCGTTCGCACCGTCCAGCCACACGCAGAACACCGGCCCGTACCGGGTGAGCAGTTCGGTGAGCTGGGCGACGTAGAAGTCGTCGTACGCAGTCCCGGATCCGTAGGACACCTCGGTGCGGTCCCACGGGGAGAGGTAGATCCCGAACCGCAACCCGTGGCGCCGGGCTGCTTCGGCGACCTCCGCGACCACGTCGCCCCGGCCGCCTCGCCACGGCGACGAGGCGACCGAGTGGCTCGTGACGTCGCTGGGCCACAGGCAGAATCCGTCGTGGTGTTTACAGGTGAGGATCACGCCGGTCATCCCGGCGCTCTTGAGGGCCGCGGCCCACTGGTCGGCGTCGAGTCCGGCCGGGTCGAAGCCGGCGGGGTCCTCGTGTCCCTCGCCCCACTCCCGGTCCGTCATCGTGTTCATGCCGAAGTGGACGAAGCCGTAGAACTCCATTCTCTGCCAGGTGAGTTGGCGCTCACTCGGCCGGACCGCGGCCGGCGCCGTACACGTCGATTCCTTCATGCCGGTTTCCTTCCGCTGATGCCGCGGGGGGCCGATCAGCCGGGCGAGACGAACCGAGAACCGTGAGTGGTCATCGATGCCGGAGCGCGGGGAGCAGAACCCGTGCCCGTAAGCGTGGCACCGATAACATGGAGGCTTACGGTGGCACTCCGGCGCGTGCGGGCGCAAGGGGCGCACACGAGGTGATTCGGTGAACGGCCGCCGTGCCGGCTCAGAGGGAGCGCGGCGGCGCCGTGGAAGCGCGTACCGACAGGTGCGCGGTGGCGGCGGACGCGTCGGGGTCGGCGTCGTCGCTCTGGAGCAGGAGGCCCACGGCCGCGGCGCCGTAGCGGTAGAAGTCCTGCCGGACGGTGGTCAGCGGTGGTGAGCAGTAGGCCGCGAGGGCGATGTCGTCGACGCTGACGATGGACACGTCCTCGGGCACCGACCGGCCCCGCTCGCGCAGGGCGCGGATCACCCCGAAGGCCATCTCGTCGCCGGCGACGAACACCGCGGTCACCTCCGGGATCATCGCGAGGATCTGTCCCTGCCGGTGTCCCGAGTCGGGCGACCAGTCGCCCTCCAGGACCGGCGGCGCCTCGACCCCGGCGGCGGCCAGGCACTCCTGCCAGCCCTGCCGGCGCCGGCGCGCCTCGATCCACTCGTCGGGTCCTGAGACGTGCCAAACCTGACGGTGCCCCAGGTCGAGCAGGTGACGTGTGGCGACCCGGCCCGCTTCCCGCTGGTCGATCCCGAGCACCCGGGCGCCCGCCGTGCGCGAGCCGTCCAGGGTCACGGTCGGGATGTCGCGGGTGATGTCCTCCATCTTCCGTGTCACGGAGATGAGCGGCACGGCGATGACGAGCCCGTCGACACCCTGGTCCGCCAGCTTGGACAGGGACCGCTCCATCAGGGCGGTGTCGAGCGCGGCGATGGTCGCGATGCTCACCGCGTACCCGGCCGCGCCGGCGGCAGCCTCGACCCCGGCGGTCACCGCCGAGCGCGCGTAGTACCCGCCGGACGCCAGCAGCACGAGCCCGATGGTGTGGCTGCGCCCCGAGGAGAGCGCCCTGGCGGCGCTGTTGAACCGGTAGCCGACCTGTTCCACGGCGGCGAGCACGAGCCTTCTGGTCCCGGGGTCGACGTTCGGCGAGCCGCGCAGCGCACGGGAGACGGTCTGCGCGGAGACCCCGGCGGTCCGGGCCACGTCGGCCATGCTCGGCTGCCTGGGCCTCGCGGTGCCTTCGACCATGGCGCTCCTTTCCTGCGGCAGGACCGTGCCGTCCTCCCTCAGATCCTAGCGGTCTTGTTACGCATGGCATCGATAACATACGCTCCCACCGTGACCGAGCCGCCCGCGCCAGCCCTCACCTGGCGCGCGGGACGCGTGTACCGGCACGGCGTCCCCCATCGCATCCTGTCCGGCGCGCTGCACTACTTCCGCGTGCACCCCGACCTGTGGCGGGACCGGATCCGCCGGATCGCCGACCTCGGACTCAACACGGTCGACACCTATGTGCCGTGGAACTTCCACCAGCCCCGCGAGGACGAGGCACCGCGCTTCGACGGCTGGCGGGACGTCGAGGGGTTCCTCCGCACCGTGGGCGAGGAGGGCCTCGACGTCATCGTCCGGCCCGGCCCGTACATCTGCGCGGAGTGGTCCAACGGCGGCCTGCCGAGCTGGCTCACCGGCCGGGACGTCGCGGTCCGCAGCTCGGATCCGGCGTTCACCTCCGCTGTCGGCCGCTGGTTCGACGAGCTGGTCCCGCGTATCGCCGCGCTCCAGGCGTGCGAGGGCGGGCCGGTCGTGGCGGTGCAGGTGGAGAACGAGTTCGGCAGCTTCGGCGACGACCAGGCCTACCTGCGCTGGAACCGCGGGGCACTGACCGCGCGGGGCATCCGGGAGCTGCTGTTCACCGCCGACGGACCCACCGAGCTGATGCTGGACGGCGGCACCCTGCCCGGCACGCTGACGGCCGTCACCCTGGGCTCCGGTCCCGAGGCCGCCCGACAGCTCCTGGCGGCACGGCGACCGGACGAACCGTTCCTGGTCGCCGAGTTCTGGAACGGCTGGTTCGACCACTGGGGCGGGCGGCACCACGTGCGCGGGGTGGACAGCGCGGTCCGTACGCTCCGCGGCATCCTCGCCGACGGCGGCAGCGTGAGCATCTACATGGCTCACGGCGGCACCAACTTCGGGCTGTGGGCGGGCGCCAACGAGGACGAGGGCCGGCTGCGTCCCGTCGTGACGAGCTACGACTCCGACGCACCGATCGCCGAGGACGGCAGCCTCACCGCCAAGTTCCACGCCGTGCGCGAGGCGCTCGGCGCACGGGGGCCCCTCCGGTCGCCCGCGCGCATGCCGACGCTCCCGCCGGCCCGCGTCCCGCTCGTCCACCGCGCCGACCTGCTGGCAGGCCTGCGCGCCGTGCCGGGCCCGACGTCGACCGCTGCGCGCCCGGCCTCGTTCGAACGGCTCGGACTCGACGCGGGCATGGTCCTGCACACCGCGCACCCGCGCATCCCGGCGGGCGAGCACCGGCTGGTCCTCACCGACGTGCGCGACCGGGCGCTGGTCTTCGCCGACGGCACATGGCTGGGCGTCGCCGACCCCGACTCCCCCGAACTCCCCCTCCACGGAACCGGCGCCGTCGTACGGCTGGAGATCCTGGTCGAGAACCTCGGCCGGGTGAACTACGGGCCGGGCATCGGCCGGCACAAGGGCCTGCTCGGTCCCGTACTCGTCGACCGGCGCATCGTGCAGGGCTGGGACAGCACACCGGTCGCGCTCCAGGAGTGGTCCGCCGCGGAGTTGACCGTCGCGCTCGGCGCCGGGCCCGCGACCACGCACGCCGGGTTCGCCGTCGCGACACTCCACGTCGACACGCCCGCTGACACCTTCCTCGCGCTGCCGGGGTCGAGCCATGGCCTCGTCTGGGTCAACGGGTTCCTGCTCGGCCGGCACCGCGCGACCGGGCCGCAGGTCACCCTCTACTGTCCGGCACCGCTGCTGCACGCGGGCGAGAACACCGTGACGGTCCTGGAAACGGAACAGCTCGGCTCCGTACTGGAGTTGCGGGATCGTCCCGAGCTGGGGCCGCCGGAGGAGTACGTCGAGGAATTCGACTGACGTAGTCCGGGTCGGATCGAGGGATTCGGACCCTGTGCCGCCGAATACGTACCGAACCCTTGACGGGACCGGCAGGGCTGCGCTGTCATGACCGCGCTGTCATGACTGCGCAGTCAGGCAGAGAACGCACCGTCTGGAGGGGTTATGCAGAGAAGAAGAATCGGGCGAGCGCTGGGAACCTTCGTGGGGGCATCCGTGTTGCTGGCGATCCCCGCGTCCAGCGCGCTCGCGTACAACCCGACGGGCGGGACTCTCTACCAGCTCGGCAGTGAGCCGTGCCTGAAGGGGCGCGGCAACTGCGCGGTCTACCCGAAGTCGGCGCAGTTGCCGAGCGGACGTCTGGTGGCGTCGTTCGAGAAGTCGACGGTCGTCGCGGAGACCGGGAGCGCCGACAAGCAGACCCTCCCGGTCTACAAGAGCGACGACCGGGGAACCACATGGCAGCCGCTGTCGGAGGTCAAGGCTCCGGCGTACCTCTCCAGCGACCCGCAGTACGCGAAGTACACGAGCAACTGGACCAACCCGTACCTCTACGTCCTTCCGCAGGACGTCGGGAACCTGAAGCAGGGCACGCTGCTCCTCGCGAGCGTCGTGTCGGGCGACGACTACTACTACAAGGAGCACAAGGCAGCCGACCCGAACTGGACGCCGTCCAACGACGGGGACCGCAAGGACCTGGCGATCGCCCTGTACTCCAGCACCGACGAAGGCGCGACGTGGAAGGTCGTCAACGTCGTCGCGACGGGCGGCTGGCAGGGCGGCAGCGCGGGCGCGGTCGGCCAGAACATCGCGGCGGCGAACACGAACAAGCAGGTGGATCCCCTGTGGGAGCCGTACCTGATGGTCTACAAGGGCAAGCTCGTCTGCTACTACTCCGACGAGAACGACTACCTCGGCTTCAACGCGACCACCGGCGTCCCGACCCTGGACCCCGCGAACGACACCGCCCCGGACTCGCACGGCCAGATCCTCGTGCACAGGACCTGGGACGGCCGTGGCGCCCAGTGGAGCTCCCCCGTCGTCGACATCGCCGGCCTGACCGAGGACAGGGGAGGCGGCAAGACGGAGATCGGGGGCGGGCGGCCGGGCATGGCGAACGTCGTCCGCACGACGGACGGCAAGTGGCTCCTCACCTACGAGTACTGGGGCGGCGGAGCCAACACCCGCTACCGGATCGCCGATGACCCGCTGAAGTTCTACACCGGCTCGCCCACCGGCACAGGGGTCGACTCGCTGCCTCTCGACACCGGTTCACATGCCCTCTCGACCGGCGGCAGCCCCGTGCTCATCAGGCTTCCCGGTGGACGTCTGGTCTACAACGCGGCGGGCAGCGGCAACGTCTGGGTCAACGAGAGCGGACGCAGCGACGGCACGTGGAAGGAGTACCAGACGACCTCTCAGGCCGGTTACAGCCGCAATCTGCAGTACGTCGAGGGCACGGGTCGCGTCTCGATACTCAACAACCAGGGCACGTCCACGCTCAAGTTCGCCGAGGTCGATCTCGGCCACTCGGACGGCCCCTACTACCAGTTGGTGAACCGGAAGACGGATCAGGTCATCGGCACCGGCAACAAGACCAACGACGCGAACATCGGCAACGGCGACGTCCCCGACGTACGCCTGGAGGCCCCCGGCTCGGCGGCGAACGCGGACACCCAGTTCTGGCACGTCGTGACCGAGCCCAACGGTGGCGTGACGCTGCTCAACAAGTCGGGCGGACGCGCGGCAGCCGTCTGGACGGGGAACGCGACCGTCGGTCAGAAGATCGGCCAGTGGGTGGACAACAGCACCACGGGCAGCTGGAACCTCGTCAAGACCGACGACGGCTTCTACAGACTGCAGTCCGTCAAGAACACCGCCCTGTACCTGACCGGTACGTCCGCGGGGGCGCAGCTGACCTTGCAGAACGCGACCTCGGACGGCTCGCAGGACTGGGAGCTGGTCCAGTAGGCCACCCGGCGGGTTCTAGCACCCGGGCGGGGCGGTCGCCTCGCCCGGGCACTGCAGCCCATCGTGCCGGGCGTCCGGAAGGTGTCGCTCCGCCCAGCCCCGCAGTTCCTTCAGGGCCGGCTCCAGGGCCGCGCCGGCGTCGGTCAGTCGGTACGAGACGCGCAGTGGCGGTCCCTCGTCCACCTCGCGCAGGACGAGCCCCGCCGCGCCCAGCTCCGTCAGCCGGTCCGACAGCATGCGTTCGCTGATGCCCGGGATGGCCCGGCGCAGGTCGGAGAAGTGGACCGGGCGCTCCATCAGCACGGCGACGATCAGGCCGGTCCAGCGTTTCCCGAGCAGTCCGAAGACGCGCGCGATCGAGACGTCCACCGTCTTGCAGGGCTCAGGTACCGCTTCCTCCATGCCTGGAGTGTACTGCAATCCCTATTGGAGGTGAAAAAAAGTAAGTAGCTGTGCTACCAATAGGGACACACGGAACGGCAGCGCGCCTGCCGCGTATCAGTCGTGCCGTTCCCCTCCCTGTTGGAGATTTCTGATGGCAACGCTGCTGCACCTCGACTCGTCGCTGTTCCCCGAGTCCGCCTCCGCCTCCCGGTCGGTCACGGCGGCCTTCCGCAAGGCATGGGAGGAACAGCACCCGGACGGCACCGTCGTCTACCGGGACCTGGCCATCGACCCGGTGCCGCACCTGGACGCCCTCACCGCGTCCGCCGGGTTCACCGCGCCGGCCGACCGCACCCCGGAGCAGGCGGCGGCCTTCGCCCCGCGCGAGGAGCTGATACAGCAGCTGGAGAACGCGGACGCCGTGCTCATCGGGGCCCCGATGTACAACTTCACGGTTCCGTCCACGCTGAAGGCCTGGCTCGACCAGGTGATCCTCATGGGCCGCACCGCCGGGGTCGAGGAGTCACCGATCAAGGGCACCCCTGTCTACATCGTGGCCAGCCGCGGCGGTTCCTACGCCCCCGGCACGCCCCGCGAGGGCTACGAGTACGTACAGAACTTCCTCCAGGCGCTCCTGGGCGACATGCTCGGCATGGCCGTCGACTTCATCGTCCCCGAGCTCACCATGGCCCACTCCAACCCCGCCATGGCCGAACTGGTCCCGCTCGCCGACGCCTCGAAGGCCAAGGCCCACGAGGACGCCGCCACCAAGGGCAAGGCCGCCGCACTGAAGGCCGCCGCCTGACACGCCGTACGACGCCTCCCACGTCCGCGTCGCCCGAGCAGGCGACGCGGACGCCGGGCTGGGGCCCACCGTAAGCCCGACCCGGTGACCGGCGGCGAAAGTGACACCGCCGAAGGCGACCGGGCCGACCGCACCCCGCCCGGCCTTGCCGCTCTCGCGCGGGCCGGCGCCGCCGCCCCGCACGCCGATGGGCACGTCGGCCGCGGCGGCGGCATCCTGCACCGCCCGGCAGCACCCCTGGGACCCGGAGTCGACGTTCGGCGTTCTATCGTCCGTGGTCCGCCGCAACCGTTCCTCGTCGTGAGCCCCGCCCGCGCTCTGCGGGCGGGGCTTCCGTCATGCCCGGCGGGCAGTCACCGCACTCCACTCTGTGCGAGCTATTGACATGACATTTGGACAGGCGTCATCGTACTGGCACTAGAGCGCGCTAGTAGAGCGCGTCAGAGATGTCATGGCCGGTCCGGGGCAGGAGCGTGCCTGGCTGATCTCCGACGACCCCGGCGGCTGGAAGGACTCCCTCATCGGCGACTCCCCCGTCCACGGCTTCGAAGGCATCCGCTTCCACACCCGCCCCAAGGTCGTCACCACCCGCTGGAAGGACACTCCATGGCAACGACGCCATCCCCGCTCCGTACCGTCGTGGGCAACCTGTGCCTGGGTTCCGCGCCCGACTCGTGGGGCGTCTGGTTCCCCGAGGACGCCCACCAGGTGTCGTACACCCGCTTCCTCGACGAGCTGGCCGCGGCTGGTTACACGTGGCTGGAGCTCGGCCCGTACGGCTATCTCCCCACCGACCCACAGCGGCTGAAGGAGGAACTCGACCGCCGCGGTCTGCAGGTGTCCGGCGGCACCGCGTTCGGTGCCCTGCACCGGCCGGAGGTCTGGGACGAGATGCTCGCGCACGTCCGGCAGGTGGCCGCGCTGACGGCCGCCGCGGGCGCCCATCACCTGGTCCTGATCCCGCCGATGTACCGGGACGAGAAGACCGGCGCGTTCACCGAGTCGCCCGAGCTGACCGCGGCGCAGTGGGCGGGCTTCGGCAGGAACGCGGACCGGCTGGGCAGGCTCCTGCTCGACGAGTACGACGTGCGTCTCGTCGTCCACCCGCACGCCGACAGCCACCTCCAGACCCAGCCGGAGATCGAGCGGCTGCTGAACGAGTCCGACAGCCGGTACACCAACCTCTGTCTGGACACGGGGCATGTGGCCTACGGCGGTGGGGACAACCTCGACCTGATCCGCCGGTTCGGCGAGCGGGTGGGCTACGTCCACATCAAGCAGATGGACCCCGAGGTCCTCGCCCAGGTCCACGACGAGGACCTGTCGTTCGGCGAGGCGGTCAAGCGCGGCGTGTGTGTCTCGCCCCCGGCCGGTGTACCGAACCCGGCCGACGTGGTGGCCGAACTGTCCCGGCTGGACGCGGAGTTGTTCGTGATCGTCGAGCAGGACCTGTACCCGTGCGCTCCCGATGTGCCGCTGCCCATCGCGGTCGGCACCCGTGAGTACCTGGCCGGTTGTGGCCTCACCGGAACCCGACGCCCCGACGCCGACAAGTAGGAGGTGCCCATGGACGTCAGCGACGACACGACCCGGGCCTCCACCCCCACCTCCGAGGCCACCCCTGCCACCACCGTCCCGGACGACGCGGCGCCGACGGTCTCCCGGCGGCTGCGGATCATCACGGTCATCGCCACCTTCGGTGGCCTTCTCTTCGGCTACGACACCGGTGTGATCAACGGTGCTCTGCCGTACATGACCGACGACCTGGGCCTGACTCCGGTCACCGAGGGCATGGTCACCAGCTCGCTGCTGCTGGGCGCCGCGCTGGGCGCTATCACCGGCGGCCGGCTGTCGGACGCGCGGGGCCGGCGGCGCACGATCCTCACGCTGGCCGTGCTGTTCTTCATCGGAGCACTCGGCTGCACGCTCGCCCCGACCACGGCGGTCATGGTCGTGGCGCGGTTCGTGCTCGGCCTCGCAGTCGGCGGCGCGTCGGTGACCGTGCCCGTCTACCTCGCGGAGGTCTCCCCCGCCGAGCGGCGCGGCGCGCTGGTCACCCGTAACGAGCTCATGATCGTCAGCGGTCAGCTGCTGGCGTTCACGTCCAACGCGATCATCGCGCGGGTGGGCGGCGAGTCCGGCGGGGTCTGGCGTTGGATGCTGGTGATCGCCACGGTCCCGGCGGTCGTGCTCTGGTTCGGCATGCTGGTCATGCCGGAGAGTCCGCGCTGGCTGGCCTCGAGGAGCCGTCACACCGAGGCCCTGGACGTGCTCAGGCAGGTGCGGTCCCGGCAGCGGGCCGAGGCCGAGCTCGCCGAGGTGACCGCGCTCGCCGTCAAGGACGAGCAGGAGAAGCTGGGCGGCTGGCAGGACGTCAAGGGCGTGCCGTGGGTGCGCAGGCTGATGTTCATCGGTTTCGGCATCGCGATCGTGCAGCAGATCACCGGTGTCAACACGATCATGTACTACGGCACCCAGATCCTCACCGACGCCGGCTTCGCCGCCGACAGCGCGCTCACGGCCAACATCGCCAACGGTGTGATCTCGGTGCTGGCCACCTTCGTCGGTATCTGGCTGCTCGGCCGGGTGCCCCGGCGTCCGATGCTGATGACCGGTCAGCTGGGCACGACGGCGGCCCTGTTGCTGATCGGTGTCTTCTCCCTGGTGCTGCCCTCCGGCGACGGCCGGGCGTACGCCGTGCTGGCGATGACCGTCACGTTCCTCGCCTTCCAGCAGGGGGCGATCTCGCCCGTGACGTGGCTGATGCTGTCGGAGATCTTCCCGATGCGGATGCGTGGCTTCGGGATGGGGATGGCGGCCGTGGTGCTGTGGCTGACCAACTTCGTGATCGGACTGGTCTTCCCGTCCCTCGTCTCCGGGATCGGGATCTCCAACACCTTCTTCCTCTTCGTGGTGGCGGGCCTGGTCTCCCTCACCTTCGTCAAGCGCTACGTCCCCGAGACCAAGGGCCGCACCCTCGAAACGCTCGAAGCGGAACTCCGGGCGCGCTTCTCCTGAACTTGGCTGTTCCCAGAAAGGAACCACCACCCATGACTGTGCGCGTAGGTGTCATCGGCGCCGGCTGGATCGGCAAGGAGCACATCCGGCGCCTCACCGAGGCTGTCACAGGCGCCCGCGTCACCGCGGTCACCGACATCGACGTGGCCCGCGCCGAGGAGGCGGCGGTGCCGGTCGGTGCCCGGGTCCTGCCCGACGGCGCGTCCCTGATCGCGGCGGAGGACGTCGACGCCGTCCTGGTGACGTCCTGGGGCCCGACCCATGCCGAGCACGTGCTGAACGCGCTGGCCGCCGGGAAGCCGGTGTTCTGCGAGAAGCCGCTGGCCACGACCGCCGAGGACTGTCTGAAGATCGTCGAGGCCGAGACCGCGCTCGGCCGCCGCCTGGTCCAGGTGGGCTTCATGCGCCGCTACGACACCGGTTACCGGCAGATGAAGCAGGTCATCGACTCCGGTCGGATCGGTGAGCCGCTGATCGTGCACTGCGCCCACCGCAACCCGTCCGTCCCGGAGTCGTACACCTCCGGCATGGCCGCCCTGGACACGGCGGTGCACGAGGTGGACGTGCTGCGCTGGCTGCTCGACGACGAGATCGTCTCCACGCAGGTGGTCACCCCACGCTCCACGAGCAAGCGGTTCGCCCATCTCAAGGATCCGCAGATCATGCTCTTCGAGACCGCGAAGGGCGTCCGCGTCGATCTGGAGGTCTTCGTCAACTGCCAGTACGGCTACGACATCCAGTGCGAGACGGTGGGCGAGGAGGGCCTGGTACGGCTGCCCGACCCGGCCGCCGTCGGCGTGCGCACCGCCGGACAGAACCGCACCGAGGTGCTCACCGACTGGGTGGGCCGCTTCGCGGACGCCTTCGACACCGAGTTCCGTGAGTGGATCGCGGGCGTCGCCGCCGGCGCCGAGTCCACCGGCCCCTCGGCATGGGACGGCTACGCGGCCACCGTCATCACCAGCGCCACCGTCGAGGCCCTGGGGTCGGGCCGCGTCGTGGCCACAGACCTCAAGCCCCGGCCCGCACTCTACGGAGGCCTCGCGTGAAAATCGCCCTCGACCCCTACATGTTCCGGGCCCTGCCCCTCGACGACATGGTGCGCACGGTCGCCGAACTCGGTTATTCGTACATCGAGTTGTCGCCGCGCGAGGACTTCATGCCGTTCTTCCTGCATCCGCGGGCGGACGACGAACGCATCGGCGCACTCAAGAAGTCCCTGCGTGAGCACGGCGTTCAGCTCTCCTCCGTCCTGCCCCTCTACAAGTGGTCCTCCCCCGACGAGACCGAACGACAGGCAGCCGTCCGCTACTGGAAGCGGATGATCGAGATCACCGCGGACCTCGAATGCCCGCTGCTGAACTCGGAGTTCAACGGCCGTCCCGAGCGTGCCGCCGAGAGCGAGGCCGCCTTCTGGCGTTCCCTGGAAGAGCTGCTGCCCCTTTTCGAACGGGAGGGCATCGCTCTGAACCTGGAGGCGCACCCGGACGACTTCTGCGAGGAGAACACCCCCGCGGTCGACCTCGTCCGGGCGATCAACAAGCCCTGGGTGAACTACCTCTACTGCGCCCCGCACACCTTCCACCTGTCGGGCGCCGATCCGACGGCGGACATAGCGGCGATGATGCGTTACGCCGGCGACAAGCTGAAGCACGTGCACATCGCGGACTCCTTCAACCACAAGGGTTCCTCCGGCCTGCGCTACATCCTCAACCCGCCCGGCACGCCCGCCCGCATCCACCAGCACCTGGACATCGGACAGGGCGAGGTCGACTGGGACGTGTTCTTCGGCACCCTGCGCGAAATCGACTTCGACGGAGTCGCGACGTCCTGCGTCTTCGCCTGGGAGGAACGCGCCCGAGAATCGTCCGCGTTCATGCTCGACCGCATCACCGCTGAACTCGCGGAGTCCTCCGGCTAGCGCTCAACGGTTTCAGTCCGCCTGTCCGCCCCTCCGGGACGGACGGACCCGGCCCACCAGCAGAACGGCTCCCCGCCGAACGAGCGGCGGGGAGCCTGGAACGCCGTACGGCGGTTCGGGGTGGTTACCGGGCCGCGGCCATCTCCTTGGCGTTGTTGCGGCGGGTCCGCTCCCGGACGAGCGAGATCGCGACGACCAGCGCGGCGACGAGCACGGAGAGCAGGACCTGGCTGCGGCCACCGCCCTCGCTGTCGTCGGTGAGCATGTAGAGGAGCACGAAGGCGATCATCCCGATCGTCGCCCACGTCAGGTATGGGAACAGCCACATCCGGACGACGAGCTTCTCCGGGCTCTCGCGCAGGATGATCCCCCGCATGCGCAGTTGCGAGAAGCAGATGACCATCCACACGAAGAGCGCGACCGCGCCCGAGGAGTTCAGCAGGAACTGGAAGACTGTGTCGGGCCACAGGTAGTTGAAGGCGACCGCGAGGAAACCGAAGGCCACCGAGGCCAGGATCGCGGGCTGCGGTACACCGCGGGCGTTCGTGCGGACGAAGGCCCGCGGGGCGTCGCCGCGCTGGCCGAGGGAGAAGGCCATCCGGGAGGCGGTGTAGAGGCCGGAGTTGAGACAGGACAGCACCGCGGTCAGCACGATGAAGTTCATGATCTGCCCGGCGTGCGGGATGCCGATGGTGTCGAGGGCCGCCACGTACGAGCCGTTCTTGGCGATCGAGGGGTCGTTCCACGGCAGCAATGCGAGTACGACGAGGATCGAGCCGACGTAGAAGACGCCGACCCGCCAGATCACGCTCCTGGTGGCCTTGGCGACGGCCCGCCGCGCGTCCGGGGACTCACCGGCGGCGAGGGTGACGATCTCGCTGCCCATGAAGGAGAAGACGACCAGCAGGATGCCGGTGAGGATCGCGCCAGGTCCGTTGGGCAGGAATCCGCCGTGTGCGGTGAGGTTGTCGAAACCGGTGGCGGCGTGGTCGGAGCCGGGCAGCACACCGAAGACCGCCAGGCCGCCGAGGATGATGAAGCCCGAGATGGCGACGACCTTGATGCCCGCGAACCAGAACTCGAACTCGCCGAAGGACCCGACCGAGGCCAGGTTGGTGGCGGTGAGCACCACCATCACGATCAGTGCCCAGGCCCACTGCGGTACGGCCGGCACCCATCCCTCCAGGATCACGGCACCCGCGGTCGCCTCCACGGCGAGCACCACGACCCAGAAGAACCAGTACAGCCAGCCGATCGAGAACCCGGCCCAGCGGCCGAGCGCCCGGTCCGCGTAGGCGGAGAAGGAGCCTGAGGACGGGTTGGCCGCGGCCATCTCGCCGAGCATCCGCATGACGAAGACGACCAGGGCGCCGACGAGGACGTACGAGACCAGGATGCCGGGCCCGGCGGCGGCGATACCGGAGGCGGAGCCCACGAAGAGGCCGGCACCGATCACCCCGCCGATGGCGATCATCGACAGATGGCGGTTCTTGAGACCGGCTCGCAGACCTGCCTGCTCCGGAGGCCCGCCGTCGGCGGGCGGAGTGCCGTCGGGGGGCAGCGAATCGAGGGGACGTGTAGTCATGTCGACATCCAGTGAGTGGTGGGGAGGGCCATGGGGAGTGGCTGCCCGGATCGACGGATGAGTCGGGCATGCATGGTCCTGGCGTTCCCGAAAGCGTTCACAGCCGCGGAGCGCTCCGACTCCTTGTGGGAGGTGAGCCGCGTCACTTACGGAATCTGATTTGCGCAAGCGTATGGGGGCTCAGAGGGCGCGGTGTTGGTTCCGGAGTACAAACTCGGCCCCGATGGTTGTCCTGCCGGCCAATGCGGAGCCGGTTTCAGCTGGTGGGCGGCAGCCGCAACTGGAGCATGGCCAGCAGCCGCTGGTCGGGGCGGCCCAGATCGAGACCGGTCAGCTCCTCGGCCCGACGGATGCGGTAGCGCAGGGTGTTGGGGTGCACATGCAGCTGGGCGGCGGCGGCCCGGACGTCACCGAAGGAATTGAGATAGGCCAGCAGTGACTCGGCCAGTCGGCCCTGGTGGCGGCTGTCGTGCGCCACCAGGGTGGTCAGTCGTGGATCCCGTATCTCGGGGTGGGTGGAGAGCAGCGTGAGCATCTCGCTGACCAGTACTTCCGCCTGGATGTCCGGCAGCGCGGCGACCGCGGTGGACAGGCCGGCGCCCATCATCGCGTCGAGGATGCGATCGGCCTCCCGGCGCGACTCGGGGGCGTTCCCGAGCCCGGAGACCACGCAGCCGACCGAGCCGCGCAGGTGCAGGCCCAGGTGGCGGCGGGCGGCGTCGGTGATGTCCTGGCCCCAGCCGCGCAGCGTGCAGGTGTCGATGCTGCGGGGCAACTGCGGCAGGAGCACGTAGATACGAGGGTCGAGCTGGGTGACCAGCGCGCTGCGGTGCCGTGCGGCGATGTGCACGGAGATCAGGTTGGTGACCTCGGCGTGGGTCAGCTCCGGCGCGCCGCCCATGTGCCCCGTGTCCGCCGCGGTGGCTCCCGTGGTTCCGTAGGAGAAGCCGAGCACGGCGGCGGGGCGGGAGGCGTCGAATCCCAGGTGGGTGGCGAGCGGCTGGGGCCCGGTGCTCCCCTCCAGCAGTCCGGCCAGCAGGGTCCGCGTCAGGGTGAGGTCCTCGGAGAGCTCGCGGCGACGGCGTACCAGGTGGTGTGCGGCGACCCGGGCGGCACCCAGCAGTGCCTGCTCCGAGTGTTCGGACAGGGGCGTCGAGCCCTCCTGCACCCAGATGGTCCCCAGTTGCCGCTCCCCGGACCGGATGGCCACCGCGAGTCGACGGCGGATGCCCAGCTCCGGGTGGCTGTCGATGCCGATGACCTGGTCGCTGGAGTGCAGATGCTGGAACACGCCCCACTCGCGCAGCTTCGCCAGATACGCCTCCGGTCCCTGCCAGCCGAGGATGGAGCGCCGCCGCAGGTCGTCGATCTCGTCGGAGTCGGTGGAGCGGGAGTAGGCCAGCACCCGGTTGGCGGCGTCCTCGATGCTGACGATGCCGCTGGTGAGGATGGCGGTGGTCTGGGCGAGCGAGAACAGATCGCCCTCCTCGGCCCCTTCACCGGGGCGGCCCGGAGGCGCGTCGTCGAGGGCGGCGCGGGCCAGCGCGTTCACCTGCTCCCAGCGTGCCTCGCCGCGCAGGGAGAGCAGAGCCACACCGGCCTCGGCGGCGGTCTCGCCGAGCGCCGCGGCCTGGCCGGGACCGTCCAGTTTGACCACGACTGCGGCGGCCGAGTCGCGGGCGGCGGCCCGCAGTGCGGGCAGGGCGGCGCGGCCGCGGGCGCCGATGACGAGGACCAACTCGCCCGGCTGGGCGGTCGGAGGGTCCTCGGGGTCCAGCAGGGCGACACCTCGGATCTCGACGTCCAGGCCGGCGGGGGCGGCCTGGACCTCCACCAGCGAGTCGCCCAGCGCCATCAGCAACTGGCGCAGGCTGATGCTCGCTGGGGGCGGAGTGACCGCGGCCGGATCCATGAACGTCGCCTCTGCTGGGAAACACGCAGGTCCTCGATGCTATCCCTCCGGGTGGCGGGGACCGAAGACGCTCCGGGAAGCCCCTCGTCCCAGCAACCCGTGGCAGCGGGCGTCGGAGGTCCCTTCAGGGCCGGTGCGCCGCCGCGATCCGTTCGTGGAACGGGCAGCGGCGCACCGCGTCCGTGCCCTGCGGCCGAGAGCGTCACGGACGCCGCCCGCGGCCAAGTCGCGGACGGCGGGCGGGCCTTCGGGCAACAGCGCCCGCACGACCGGGAGAAGCGGGGGCGGTACTCGGCGAGGTCCTGTTCCTGGTAGACCTTGGCCACGTCGCCGTCGAGCAGTTCGAGGACGTGCGGCGCCGTCGAATCCAAGGAGGGGCGTCCCAGTGGCCGAGTTCCATCCCCCCATCGAGCCGTACGAGCACGGCATGCTCGACGTCGGCGAAGGCAACCGAGTGTACTGGGAGACCTGCGGAAATCCCGCGGGCAAGCCCGCTCTCGTCCTGCACGGCGGGCCGGGGTCCGGGGCGGGGCCGTTCTGGCGTCGGCTGTTCGACCCGGAGGCGTACCGCATCGTGCTCTTCGACCAGCGCGGGTGTGGCCGGAGCACGCCCGACGCCGCCGATCCGCACACCTCGCTGGACGCCAACACCACCCCGCATCTGATCGCCGACATCGAGCTGCTGCGGCGACACCTCGGCATCGAGAACTGGCTGGTCATGGGCGGCTCCTGGGGCGTGACCCTTGCCCTGGCCTACGCCGAGCAGCACCCCGGACACGTGTCCGAGCTGGTGCTGTTCAGCGTCACCAGCACCACCCGCCGCGAGGTGGAGTGGCTCACCCGGGACATGGGGCGGGTCTTCCCCGAGGAATGGGCCCGGTTCCGCGACGCCGTACCGGAGCCGGAGCGCGACGGCAGTCTGGTGGACGCGTACGCCCGGATGCTCGCCGACGCCGATCCGGCCGTACGGGAGCGGGCGGCGCGGGAGTGGTGCCGGTGGGAGGACGTGCACGTGTCCACCCACCCGGGACACCAGCCCGACCCCCGGTTCGAGGACCCGCGCTTCCGGCTGCGCTTCGCCCGTCTCGTCACGCACTACTGGCGGCACGCCGGCTTCCTGGAGGATGGAGCCCTGCTGCGCGACGCCGGGAAGCTCGCCGGCATTCCCGGCGTGATGATCCACGGGCGTCTGGACATCAGCAGTCCCCCGGACATCGCGTGGCGGCTGGCTCAGGTGTGGAAGGACGCGGAGCTCGTGCTGATCGGCGAGGAGGGGCACGGGCTGTCGGGGAATGCCACGGCGGAGGCGGTGTTGGCGGCTACGGACCGGTTCCGGCCGGTCTAGAACGCACGCGTCGTTGTCGCTGTCGTCCGGGGGTGCCCGTAGGAGCTGCCCGCCCGTGCCATGACGGCCTCGGCGGGCAGCTTGCGTATCCGCGTGACCCGGGCCGGGTCAGACCAGTGGCCACAGGGCCGCGGTGAGGGCGAAGCCGGCGCATCCCATGGCGGTGGTCAGGACCGTCCAGGTGCGCAGGCCCGCCGCCACGTCGAGACCGGCGAGCTTGGTGAACATCCAGTACCCGGCGTCGTTGATGTGGGACAGCGAGAGGGCTCCGGCGCCCATCGCGAGGGCCACCAGGGACAGTTGGCCGGTGGACAGGTCGGCGCGGTGCAGCAGCGGGGTGAGGATGCCGGCGGTGGTGATGAGGGCGACGGTCGCCGAGCCCTGGGCCGCTCGAAGGGCGAGGGGCGTCAGGAAGGCCAGCTGCGGGCCTTCGTGTCGCGCACCGACGCCGTCGCGGTCGTCGAGATCACCGGTGAGCGGCTCGACCTGGTCCTACGGCTCTCCGGTGAGCTGCCCGGCCGCCCGCCCGAGGTCACCTTCACGACGTCCGCCGAGGCCACGGGGCGCGGTGAGGCGTCGCTCGCCGTCGTGGGGAGGTATCCGCCCGGCCCTGGCGCGGCGGGGTTCGCCGGCGTGACCCGGGTCGTCGTCACCGGCGGCCGGGTCGGGGCGGAGGGGGACGCGGTCCGTGTCGAGGGGGCGAGCCGCGTGGTCCTGCTGACGCGGATGGACCGGTCGTCGGCCCCTTCGGACGTCGAGAGGCTGCGCGCGGCCATGGCCGAACTGCCCGCCGACTACGACACGCTGCTCGCCCGGCACACGCCCGTCCACGGTGAGCTGTACGGCCGCGCCGAACTCGATCTGGGCGTCCCCGAAAGCGAGCGGCGACTTGCCGTGGGTGAGCTGATCGCTCGCGCCGGCACCGGGGAACTGGACGGCGCGCTGGTCGAGGCGCTGTTCCACTCCGGTCGCCACCTGCTGCTCAGCTCCAGCGGGGTGCTGCCGCCCCGGCTGACCGGACTGTGGCTGGGGGAATGGGGCGCCGCCTGGTCCGGTGACTTCACCACGGACGCCAACATCAACCTCCAGACGGCCGGGGCGGTCCTCACCGGCATGCCCGAACTCATCACGCCGTACGCCGCGTTGATCGGCGCGCAGATCGACGACTGGCGCACCAACGCCCGTACGGTCTTCGGCGCCCGCGGCGTCCTCGCGCCGAGCCGGACCGACGGGAGCACGGGCTGCTGTTCCACCTCGACGACGACTGGCCCTGGACGATGTGGCTGGCCGGAGCCGACTGGCTGCTGTTCCCGCTGTACGAGTACTGGCAGGCCTCCGGCGACGACGACTTCCTCGCCCGCGCTCTCGCGCCCTGGCTCGTGGAAGCCGCCGTCTTCTTCGAGGACTTCCTCACCCACGAGGACGCCGACGGGCACGTCGTCCTCGTCCCGTCCTACTCCCCCGAGGTCGGCCCGAAGGGCGTCCGGGGCGTCGCCGGTGTGAACGCCACCATGGACCTGGCCGCCGCCCGGCACGCGCTCACCACCGCGGCCGACGTCTGCGCGCACCTCGGCATCGAGCAGGACGCGGCGAACCGCTGGCGCACGCTGGCCGAGCGGCTGCCGCCGTATCGCGTCGACGGCCACGGAGCACTCGCCGAGTGGGCGTGGCCGGACCTGGAGACCGCCGACGACCACCGGCACATCAGCCACCTCTACCCGGTGTGGCCGTTGCACGAGATCACCCCCGACGACACCCCCGCCCTGGCGACCGCCGCGCGAGAGGCACTGCTGCGGCGCGGCGACGAGAACCTGTCCGCGCACGGCAGCCTGCACCGTGCCCTGGTCGCCGCCCGCCTGAAGGACAGCGAGACGGTGAAGGCGAACGTCCTGAAGATCCTGGGCCGGAACATGCTCTTCCGGTCGCTGATGACCTCGCACAACCCCGACCTGGAGACCTACAACGCGGGCGCCGCCCACTGCCTGCCGGCCGTGGTCACGGAGATGCTGATCGACTCCCGGCCCGGGGTCGTGGAACTCCTCCCCGCCCTGCCCCAGGAGTGGCGAACCGGCAGCCTGCGCGGCATCGCCACGCGAACCGGGGTGAGCGTCGACGGGCTGACGTGGGACACGGTGGAAGGCTTCGCCGGGGTGGTCCTCACCTCGCCCCTCGATCGGGACGTCACCCTCGTGTGCCGTGCTGCCGTGGACCGGCGGCGGACCGTGCACCTGTCGGCGTACTCCCCCACGACAGTCACCGTGCCGCTCGCTTGACCGTTCCTCCCGTGGCCGTCAGGTGCCGGCGCTGGGTGGCGTCGGTGGCGTTCCGGTCCCGGAGGACCAGGTCGGGGACGTCTCCCGTGGTTCTGGAATCCCTTGCTGCGGGGAAGTACGGCGTCTCTTCGTCCAAAGGAGCGCGCCCCCGAACGCGATCAGCGCGGCGGCGGCAAGAGCGGGGCCGCCCACCGTGAAGACCCGTTGAAGGGATGTCGCGGCGGCGTAGCCGGCGCCCGCTTCGGCTGAGGCCCACAAGCAGGCCGCGGCGGCACTGTAGGGAGCCATGCGGTGGTAGGGCAGGCCTGTGGCGCCGGCGAAGTGGGGGGCGAGGGTGCGGACCACCGGCACGAAACGGGCCAGGAAAACGGCTCGCCCGCCGTGGCGGGTCATCAGGGTCTCGGCCCGGTTCCAGGCGGCGCCGGGAACGCGACGGCCCATGCCGCCTGCGCGCAGCCGATGGCCCAGGAGCCTGCCGGTGCGGTGGGCGAGGAACTCACCCGCGACAACCGCTCCCGCCGCGGCCGCGACGACGAGTGGAAGGCTGATGTGGCCGGTGCGGGCCAGTGCGCCGGCCGTCATCAGCAGGGCGAGCGAGGGGATCAACGTCCCGATCAGGAGGTTCGACTCGGCGAATATCGCGAGCGCCACCACCGTGTAGGCGGCGGCTGGGGGAAGGTGGCCGAGGGTGTGGGAGAGGCTGTTCACCGCCACGCTTCCTTCAGCGGACGCTGCTGCTCGTGGGGCGAGGCAGGGGGGCGTCGCAGCTGCCAGACGTGTGCCGGGGGCAGGTTCGCCCACACCGGCCAGCGGCCGATGGCGTAGTCCCTCTGGTAGGCGGCCATGACCTCGTGCACCGCGGCGCGCCGACGTGCTTCCGCCCGTGAGGTGAGCAGGGTGCGGGCCCGGCGGGTGCCACGGGAGACGGGGTAGGTCAGGATTCCGCCGGGGTGCAGCAGCTCCATGTACCGGGCCATGACACGCTGGGCCTGGTCAGGGGTGTGGTGGGTGAGCGACAGCCCGGAGATGATCACGTCGTAGCGCTGGTCGGTGTCGAGCTCGTCGACGTACGCCTGGTGCACGCTCAACTGCGCGAGCCTGCCCGCCGGGTAGGGGTGGTTGGCGACGAGCTTCCGCAGCCGTGCCGCGCGGAGCGGGTTGGCCTCGACGACGTCCAGAAGGCTGCCTCGGGGAAGCTGCGATATCAAGGCGCGGGTGACCGCGCCGCTGCCGGCGCCCGCTTCCAGGACCGCCAGCGGCCGGGGTGCCTGGGCCCGTACCGGATCGGTCAGCAAGCGGGCCAGGGCCTTGCCGCCGGGAGCGGTCACGCCCGTGGCCCGCAGATCGCGGGCCGCTTCGACGAGGAACGTCCGGCCGTCGGCTCGACGCGGCCCCAGATCCCAGTGGTGAGCGGTGGTCCAGTCATTCATGGAAGAGACGCTAGAAACCGGATCCTTCGATCAAAACCGCCGTTGGGCGGCCACTTCCCCCTACGAAAGTAGGGGCCTGGCGTGGTAGATCGTCGAACGCGGAGGCGCGGAGGCCTGCCTAGCATGGCCAGCGTGAGCAGGAGCAAGGGTTCGAGGTGGGCCGCGTACGGGCGTGTGGGGCTCGTGGCGTTGTTGGTGGTGGCCGCCGTCCTGAACGACGAGTCGACCAACCACGGCCACCATGTGGTCCCCATCGCGGCCGTGGCCCTGCTGTGCGGGGCGGCCCTGCTCGTGCCCCGGCTGCGCTGGCCCCTCGCGCCGCTCCTGGTCACCGCGGCCGCGATGTGGTGGGGCTGGCCCATGCTGGGCCTGCTGGCGGTTGTCCTGTTCGACCTGGCCGTGGCCCGGCGGGCGTGGGTCGCCGTGGGCTGTGCCGTCGCCGCGCTGGGCGCCAACCTCCTCACCGGCCCGGCGACCTCGCTGTGGACGCCGGACCGGTACGGCTCCACTCTGTTCGTGCCCCTGCTGGCGATACTGGTCGGTCTGTGGCTGGGCAACCGTCGGCGCCTGGTCCGGGCGCTGGCCTCCCAGGTCGATCACCTGAGGGTGGAGTCGCAGCTCCGTGAGGAGGCGGCCCGTACCGCGGAACGGTCCCGTATCGCCGCGGAGATGCACGACGTGCTGGCCCACCGTCTGAGCCTGATCGCCCTGCACACCGGTGTCCTGGCCACCAGGACGGACGCGATGCCCGCGCAGGTCACCGAACGGCTCGGCCTGCTGCGCACCACCTCCACCGAGGCGCTGGCCGACCTGCGCGACGTTCTCGGCGCCCTGCGCGACCCCGACTCCACGCCGCCGGAGTCCGGTCTCACACCCGTCATGAGGGACGTGCGAGAGCTGGTCGACGAGGCACGCGCCGCGGGTCAGAACGTGCGGTTGACCACCGACGGCGTTCCCGAAGGTGTGCCCACCACGCACCGCCTGGCGGTGTACCGCATCGTCCAGGAAGCGCTGACCAACGCCCGCAAGCACGCCGACGGCGCCGAGGTGACCGTACGCGTCGACTACCGGGACGTGGCCACGGTCGTCGAGGTCACCAACACCCCCGGCACCCCCCACGCGGGTGCCGTCCACTCCGGATACGGGCTCGTCGGTCTGCGCGAACGCGTGACCGCCCTCGGCGGGCACCTGAATGTCGGGCCCGCCGGCGGGGGCGCCTGGCGGCTGGCCGCACGTATCCCCCACCCCGCCACCGGACAGAACGGCACCCGTACATGATCCGCGCCATGATCGTCGACGACGACGCCCTCGTCCGCCTCGGCCTGACCGACCTCCTCGACGGTGATCCGGGCATCGAGGTCGTCGCCCAGGCCACCGACGGGCTCCAGGCCGTCGAGCAGGCGACGGCCCACCGCATCGACGTGGCCCTGGTCGACGTGCGCATGCCCCGTATGGACGGCATCGCCGCCATCACCGGGCTGCGCGCACTGCCCCACTCCCCGAAGGTGATCACCCTGACCACCTTCGACCTCGACGAGTACGTCTACAACGCGCTCGCCGCGGGAGCCGACGGCTTCCTGCTCAAGGACACCGACCCGGCCGAGATACTGCGAGCCGTCCACGTGGTGGCGGCCGGCTCGGCCATGCTCCACCCCACCGCGGCCCGTCGGCTCATCGACCGCTACCACGCGACCACCCAGCCCAGGGCCACCACGGCCCACGCGCGCCTTGACCGGCTCACTCCCCGCGAACGCGACGTGCTCACCCTGCTGGCGCAGGGAGAAACCAACGCGGACATAGCCGCCCACCTCACCATGCGTGAAAGCACCGTCAAGGCCCACGTCAGCCGCATCCTGGCCGCGCTGGAGGTGACCAACCGCGTCCAGGCCGCCCTGCTGGCCCGCGACGCGGGACTCACCGGGTGAGTCTCGGAGGATGAGGGCCACCAGTACCGCGGTACTGGTCGTCGGCCGAAGTCGGTCCCGCGGTGCCGGGGTCGCGCCGGGATTCGCTCCTAGCTTGAGATCCGGGTCGTCCGACCCGTTCTCGTACCAATGTCTTCCCTGCTGGGAGTAACACCGTGGCTACGTTCCTCTACCGGCTCGGCCGGTTCTCGTTCCGGCGACGACGGCTCGTGCTGATGCTGTGGATCGTCGTTCTGGCAGCCGTCGGCACAGGGTCCACCAGTGTCAGCGGCAAGACGTCCGACGCCTTCACGCTGCCCGGCACCCAGTCGCAGAAGGCGACGACCTGCTGGGGAAGGAGTTCCCGCAGGCCTCCGCGGGCGGCGCCACCGCACGCGTCGTCTTCGGCATCGGCGGCAACGACATCGGCTTCAGCTCGATGATCACCAAGTGCGTCACCGCCGGAGCGCTCTACAAGGCAGCCGCCAACCTCACGGACGTGTCCGAACAGGCCCCCTGCGAACGCCGCCACCACTCGGGCGACACCGACACCGTGGGACAGAGGATCGAGACGACGGGGCAGCGACTCGACCGAGCCCTGGACGAAGTGAAGCGGCGTGCACCCCAGGCCCGCGTCTACGTCGTCGGCTACCCGGCCATCCTGCCCGCCACCGCATCCGCCTGCGACGGCGAGCTCCCCCTCGCCCCCGGCGACGTGACGTTCCTGCGCGAACAGGAAGGCAAGCTCAACGCCATGCTGCGCCAGCGCGCCGAGGCAGCCGACGCCACCTACGTCGACACCCACACCCCCTCCACCGGCCACGACGCCTGCTCGCCCCCGAAGACCCGCTGGATCGAGCCACTCGAACCGAGTAGCCCGGCGGCCCGCGTCCACCCCAACGCACGCGGCGAACGCGGCATGGCCGACGCCGTTCTGAGGGCCGTCAGGTCCTGAGCTGCGCCGCCGCGATCGCGACGGCCGTTCCGACCGACGAAGTGCCCTACCGTCCTCCTACTTTCGTAGGGGGAGACCGTCGCAGAAGGAGGGATCTAACGGTCGTCAAGAGTTTCTAGCGTCGAAACCATGAACGACTGGAAGACCTCTCACGACCGTGTTCTGGCACAGCGTCAGGCCGAAGGCTGGATGTTCCTGATCGAGGCGGTCCGCGATCTGCGGACGACCGGCGCGATCGCCCCGAGCGGCAAGGCCCTGTCCCGCTTGCTGACCCGTCCCGTACAGGTCCAGGCACCCCGCCCGCTGGCGGTCCTGGAAGCGGGCGCCGGCACCGGCGCGGTCACCCGCACGCTGATGCCCCAGCTGCCCGGGGGCAGCCGTCTGGACATCGTCGAAGCCAATCCGCGCTTCGCCACACGGCTGCGCCGCCTCGTGGACAGCCACCCGGAGGTGAAGGCAGAGGTCCACCAGGCGTACGTGGAGGAGCTCCACACCGACCAGCACTACGACGTGATCGTCTCCGGCCTGCCATTGACCAACTTCGAGCCGAAGCAGGTCGAGCGCATCATGGCCCGGTACATGGAACTGCTGCACCCCGGCGGGACCTTGACCTACTTCGCCTACCTCGGCACCCGCAGGGCCCGGACCCTGCTGTCATCGCGGGCGGAAGCGCGCCGGCACGCCGCGGTGGACCACATCATGGCCGGCTACCAGCGCAGCTACGCCACCGCCCGCTGGACGACGTGGGCCAACCTGCCCCCGGCCCACGTCTGGCAGCTGCAACGCCCCCTTGTCTCCTCCGACGACCAGCGGCACCGCGGGGACGGAGCACAGCGTTGACTCCGGCCGACTCCCTCGCCGCGCGCGAGTCGCACACGCCGTCACCTCCCCGACTGCGGCGGGTGCTCCGCGGCCCGCGTCCCGACGCCGTTCCCGCCCTGGTCGCCCGGGCCTGTGTCTTCGTGGGTCTCGTCGATGTCCTGGCCGGCGTCTTCACGCGGTTCCGGCAGAGCCGCGTGCACATGATCGCGGAGGTACTGCCCGGCGCGCTCGGCCCGTTCGCGGCCGCCCTCTCGCTCAGCACCGGTCTGCTGCTGCTCCTGCTGGCGCACGGGCTGCGCCGCCGCAAGCGCCGCGCCTGGCGCGCCGTCGTCGCCCTGCTGCCGGCGGGCGCCGTGGCCCAGTTCACCTACCGGCACTCGATCTTCGGCGTGCTGATCTCGCTGGCGCTGCTCTTCCTGCTGGTGCGGCACCGTGCCGAGTTCGCCGCGCTGCCCGATCCGCGCAGCCGCTGGCGCGCGCTCGCCAACTTCATCCTCATGGGCGCCGGTTCCGTCCTGCTCGGCCTGGTGATCGTGAGCGTCCACGGCAAGCGGATGGTCGGCGACCCGGGCCTGGCGGACCGTCTCGCCCACGTCCTGTACGGCCTGTTCGGCTTCGAGGGCCCGGTCGACTACGAGGGCAGCACCTCGTGGACCGTCGCCTTCTCGCTCGGCGCGCTCGGTCTGCTCACCGCGGTCACCACCATCTACCTGGCCTTCCGCCCCGAACACCCCGCCGCCCGCCTCACCGAGGAGGACGAGACGCGCCTGCGCGCCCTGCTCGACAAACACGGCCGCCGCGACTCCCTCGGCCACTTCGCCCTGCGCCGCGACAAGGCCGTCGTCTTCTCCCCCAGCGGCAAAGCAGCCGTCACCTACCGCGT
>NZ_JBICUX010000016.1:0-230286 GCF_043198595.1 Streptomyces sp. NPDC048751 | reverse complement strand
ATGTCGGTGGACCAGAAGTTCCCGCCGCCGATCCAGCCCGGGGCGCCCCAGGCGAGCCCGTACAGCTTGATGTCCGGGTTGCGCGCCTTGGCCTGCTCCATCAGCCACCATTCGTAACCCCGGTCGCAGTTCAGGTCGGAGCGGGTGTGCTGGTGACTGGGCTCGGCCCCCGAGGTGGAGTTGGTGTCCCCGCCGACCTCCGCCTTGAGCATCTGCAGGGAGGCACCGTAGCCGGGCCGGAAGAGGTAGTCGAGGATCTGGCCGCGCTGGGGCTCGGGGTAGTCGATCAGGAGTCTGCTGTTGCCGCCCCCGCCGCTGATCGCGCCGACCCCGTCGAAGGTCCGGCCGCCCGAGGTGCCGTTGATCGTGATGGAGGTGGCGGCCTGGGCCGGCCCGGCGGCCGTGCCCACGACGCCGCCGGCGGCCAGGACGAGGCCCGCGACGACGGCCGTCGGGACACGCAGGCGCCGTAACAGCCGTCCGAATGCTGACACTGTGGGATCCTTTCGCAGGTGGGGGGTGTCCACGGCCGGTGCGGTCGGCGGACGGTTCAGCGGACGAAGAAGTCCTGGTTGGTGCCGGGTGCGTTCTTGCACGGCCACTGGTCCAGTTGCTGGCCCGCGGTGCTGCCGGCGCCGTAGACGTCCAGGCACAGACCGCTGTTGCGGTTCTGGAAGGCGTAGGAGCCGTCGGACTGGCGCACGGGCAGCCAGAGGCCGTTGGCCGCTGTGCCGGGGGGTTGTTGGACGATGTCCGGGGTTCCTGCCGTCGTGGAGCTGCCCGCGACCGCGACGTCCTGGCTGGAGCTCTGGGCGCGCAGTTCGCCGTAGCCGCCCGAGGCCGGCACGAACTGGAACTGCTGGTTGCTCTGCCCGTTGCAGGTCCACTGGTCGATCGCGGCGCCCGCGCTGCCCGAGTTGCCGTACACGTCCAGGCACAAGTTGTTGTTGGCGACGACGAGTTGGTGGTAACCGGTCGGGTAGCCCTCGCCGCCGGAGGAGGCCGGGGTGAGATAGACGGCGAACGCGTCGTGCGCGCCCTGGAACGTCAACGGCACGGTGATCGAGCCGCCCGAGGCGCTCAGGTTCTGGTCGTAGACGGTCTGGGGCGCGGCGAGAGGTGCCTGGTCCGGGATGCGGTGCACGGTGACGTGCACGCTGCCGGCGTTCGTCAGCCACGGTAGGGACGACAGGCCGTTGAAGGTCACGGACGAGGTACCGGAGTTGCCGTTCGCGTCGCCGATGATCGCGACCGCGCGCTTGTTGGCGGGGTCCTCGGAGGCCGAGATCGCCGTCGAGCCGACCTGGCCGGAGGTGTCGACCAGGGTGCCGGTCATGTCGGCGTAGTCGCGAAGCGCCCACCAGTTGCCGGTCGGCTGCCAACTGCCGCCGCTCTGGGTGAGGACTCCCGTCAGGTTGGGGGTGACGCAGCAGACCCAGTTGCCGCGCATCGCGTTGGTGTATCCGGACTGCGCGAACCGCGCCAGGTACCAGGCCGTCACCCCGGCGGTCTGCCGGTCGGCGGGCTGGTACTCGTTCGCGGACAGGGGCAGCGGTCCGATGCCCGCCGTGGTCAGGGCAGTGTTGAGGGACTGGGAGACGGTGACCGGGTCGTCGACATCTCCTTCGTCGTGGTTGGTGATCATGTCCGGTACCGTCCCGGCCGCCTTCACGTGCGCGAGCCAGGTCCGCCATTCACCCGGGTTGCTCTGCGGGGTGAAGGCGAGCGACGGTCCCACGATCTGCGCCGAGGGGGCGATGCGCCGGATCTCCCGGTAGGCGGTGTCCCACATCTGGAAGTACTGGGCGCTGTTCACACCCCGGGTCCAGAAGGCGGAGATGTCCGGCTCGTTCCAGATGTCGTAGGAGAACTTCAGCCCCGATGCCTGCAGTGCTCCCACCGTGGAGTCGATGAAGCTGATCCAGTTGGAGCAGTCGCCGTTGTCGCACGGGTATCTCGTGTTGGACGGCTGCCCGCCGTTGGCGCCGTAGATGTCGCTGACCAGTACCTGGTACTGCGCGTGGTACGGCGGCTGGGTGAGGCGTTTCGCCTGCGCGACGATCGAGTCGATGTCGGCCCGAGTGGCTGATCCATACTGGTAGTTGTCCCTGATCCAGCCGCCGGAGAACCAGCCGCCGCCGCGGAACGCGTTGATCCCCAGCGGCTTGATGAACTGGTCCGCCGGCTGGCTGCCGTCCTGCGTGAAGCCGTAGAGGAATCCCTCACCCACGCCGGTCGACGGGCCCCGCGTCGACGCCAGGTTCACGCTCAGCGCCTCGCCCGAGACGGCCCGGCTCTCGGCCGTCGCCGACAGCTGCAGCACGAACGCCAAGACGATGCCGACGGCCAGTACCAGACGGCCGGGTCTCGCTCTCGTCCTCATTCGGTCCTCCTGCGTCACGCGTCAGGGGGTCAGCTCAGTGACCACTGCTGGTTGGATCCGCCGTTGCAGGTCCACAGTTCGACGGGGGTGCCGTTGGCGGTGGCGGCGCCGGTCACGTCCAGGCACAGGCCGGACTGGGCGCTGGTGACGGTGCCGTTGGCGTTGACGTTCCACTGCTGGTTGGCCTGGCCGTTGCAGGTCCAGGTGATGACCTTGGTGCCGGGGCTGGTGCCCTGGCCGGAGGCGTCGAGGCACAGTCGGCTGCTGCCGGAGTACACGGCGAGCTCGCGGGAGTCGGTCCGGGACCAAGTCTGGTTCGCCGCTCCGGTGCAGTCGCGGATCTGAGTCTGCGTACCCGGGGTCGTGGACCCGCCCGGCACCTCAAGGCACTTGCCCGCTCCCACCGCGTGCAGCGCGGTCGACGTACCGCCGCCGCCCCCCGCGCCGTAGCCTGCCGCGGTGATGCTTGCCTGAACGGCGTTCTCAGTGGCGTCGGAGGGGTAGCCCGCCGTCATCGCGCCCTCGAAGAACTCGCCCACGCCGTTGGGGCTGTTGTCGCCTCCGGTGCCGAGCAGGACCGAACTGTCGACCTTCATCGGTGAGTAGCCGTTCGGCAGAGGGCCGGAGAAGGTGGTGGTCAGGCCGCCGCTCGCGCCGTTGCCGTATTTGAGAGTGAAGTTGCTGGTGCCGTTGTTCTTCAGCCACGCGCTGACGAACGGGTAGTGCACACCGGGGTTGTTCGGGTCCTTGTTGGAGCCGGTGTTGGTGTGGAACATGCCGTTCTCCAGGTCGGCCTCGACCCACGGACCGCTGCCGGTGCAGCCGCCGAACCAGCAGGCGGTGCCCCAGTAGATGGCGTTCATGGTGGCGTTGCCGGTATCGGTGTGGGAGTTCTCACCGCTGCCGTAGTCGAAGCAGCACCACTGGTTCGTGTAGTTCGACGAGGTCACCATGTAGATGCCTTCGGGCTGGGCTCCGGTGGGCACGCCGTTCGCGTGGTCGATCCGGTAGCCGACGCCGGGGGTGACCTTGACGCCGAAGACCTGATGGCCTGCGGCGGTCACCGGCAGGGCCATGGCGTCCGCGCCGACGTCGGATCCGTTCGGCCCGGGCCCCCTCCAGTAGCCGCCCCAGGAGATCGGCAGGTCGTTGTGCCGGGCGGTCTGGTCGTAGATCTTCGTGATCGTGCACGAGGTGCCCGAGCAGAACGACACCTGGGACGCGCCGTCCGCGTACCCGTCGGCGCTGAGCACTCCGATGTCGCGGTAGCTGTGGTCGGAGGCCCGCTGGATCTGGTACAGCGGCCCGTTGTACGAGGCGAACAGCGCCCTGGTCGTGGCGTGTGCCGTCACACACGGCGTACCGCCCGCGGCGTAGAGGTCGCACGGGAGGGACGCGTCCGCCACGTGGTGGGCCACCGGATGGGCGACGGCCGCCGTGTCGGGCCGCGGGGAGGTGGCGAACGCCGGGGCGCCGAACACGGCCACCACCATCGCCAGGGCGACAAGGAGCACGGCTTTCCCTCGCCTGCGTGGGCGATCACCGGCTGGTTCGAGCATGGAGACCTCCTCCGGGTCCGAATGCGGAGTCATCCCAACGTCCACCGCTGGCTGCTGCCGCCGTTGCAGGTCCGCAACTCGGCGAGGGTTCCGTCGGCGGTGGCCCCTCCGGCGACGTCCAGGCACAGGCCCGACTGGACGCCGGTGATGGTGCCGTTGGAGTTCAGCGTCCACTGCTGGTTGCTCTGGCCGTTGCACGACCAGATCTCCACCTTCGTCCCCGGGGTGGTCTGGTTGTTGTAGGCGTCCAGGCACATCTGGTCGCTGCCGGAGTAGACGGTGAACTGGTTGGACGCGGAGTGGGTCCAGGTCTGGTTGGCGCCGCCGTTGCAGCTCCAGATCTCCACCTGGGTGCCGGCGGTCCTGGTCGCGTTGGGTACGTCCAGGCACTTGCCCGCTCCCACCGCGTGCACCGCGCCGGTCACGCTGGTGCCACCGCCACTGGTGCCGCCCGCGACCCGGTACATCACGGTGCCGTGCGCCGGGACCGAGGCACTGATCGTGCCCGAGGTGGTGGAGGACGCCCCCGACCACAGGTCGGTCAGGGTGTAGGAGGACGCGCCGGTCTTCCCGATCGCGGCCGCGCTGGTGGTGATGGTCGCCGTCGAGCCCGTCTCGTTGAGCAGCGCGACCGACACGTCCCCGTTCGCCAGCGGCTTGGCCAGCACGTCGAGGCCGCCCGACGAGGAGATCATGGTGCCCTGCTTGCCGAGGGGGTCCTGGTCGACCGCGATCACCCGGGAGTTGGTCAGCGTGGACAGGGTCTCCGCACTGGCCGAGGGGATGTTGGTGCCCGCGATCAGCGGCGCGGCCATCTCCGCCCACAGGCTGAACTCGCTGCGGCTCTCGGTGGCCGTCATCGAGCCGTTGCCGACCTCCAGCATGTCCGGGTCGTTCCAGTGGCCCGGTCCCGCGTAGGAGGCCAGTCCCACGTTGCTGTGGAAGATGGACAGCATGCTGGCGAAGTTGGCGCTGATGTCCCCGGTGGTGCGCCAGCTGTTGCCCACACCCGCGCCCCAGGTCCAGACGTTGTCCTGGCCCCAGTTGCACAGGCTGTACAGGATGGGCCGGCCCGTGGCCGCCAGGGCGTCCCGCATCGCGGTGTAGCGGCTCTGCGCGGACACCCCGTTGTTGTTGCAGTTGTCGTACTTCAGGTAGTCCACGCCCCACGACGCGAACGACTGGGCGTCCGTGCTCTCGTGCCCCAGGCTGCCCGGATACCCGGCGCAGGTCGCGGTGCCCGCGTCCTCGTAGATCCCCAGCTTCAGCCCCAGCGAGTGCACATAGTCGGCGGTGCCCTTGATGCCGTCGGGGAACTTGGCCGGGTCCGGCACCAGACGGCCGCCGGAATCGCGGTTGTGCGTCATCCAGCAGTCGTCGATGTTGACGTAGGAGTAGCCCGCTGCCTGCATGCCGTTGGTGTGCATCGCCTGCGCGGTGGACTTGATCAGTGACTCGGAGACGTTGCAGCCGTACGCGTTCCAGTCGTTGAAGCCCATCTGCGGGGTCAGCGCCAGCCCGTTGCCCAGCGCGGCGGCGGGCTGCGCCGTGCCGAGGGAGACGAGGGGAACGCCCACGCAGAGCAGCGCGATGGAGAACGCGACCGCCAACGCCCGAGTAATCATGTGCATGTCATTAACTCCTGGACCGGGTTGCGGCAGAACTCACCGTAGGACAGAAGGACTCAGCGGTATCCGGCCGCGGTGATGTTCGCCTGCACCGCGTTGTCCGTCGCGTCGGAGGGGTAGCCGGCGACGACGGCCCCTTCGTAGAAGGTGCCGGCGCTGAGGTTGGCGCCGCCGCCGGGCTTGCAGCAGTCACCGCCGCTGCCGAGGACGATGGCGCCCTGCTTCTTCATCGGGCTGTATCCGCCGGGAAGTCCGCCGTCCCACAGGGTGGTCAGGCTGCCGGACTGCGCGTTGCCGCCCTTGAGGGCGAACCTCGACGTCCCGTTGTTCTTCAGCATCGCGGTGACGAACTTGACGGGGAAGGCCCGCTGGTTGCTGTTCCAGGACTGGCTGCCCCCGGAGTACAGGCCCCATTCCAGGTCGGCCTGGACCCAGGGACCGCTCCCCGAGCAGCCGCCGAACCAGCACTGGGTGCCGAAATTGATCGCGTCCATCGCCCCGGCCGCGTCGGCCTTCCGGGTGGTCTCGCTGTTGCCGTAGTCGAAGCAGCAGCCGTTGTTCACGTGGGTGCCGCTGGTCACCATGTACGCCCCTTCGGGCGCGCTGCCGGTCGGCACGCCCGTCAGGTGACCGTCCCGCCAGTAGCTGTTGCCGGGATTGATGTACAGCGAGTACGCCTTGGTGCCCCCGGCGGTCAGCGACTCCGAGGTCGCCTTCGCGGGACTGCTCTGACTCGATCCCGGGACCTGGGCCGATCCCTGGTACCACAGGTCGTTGCCGCGCCCGGACTGGTCGTAGACGACCGTGATCACACAGGAGGTGCCCCCGCAGAACGAGTCCTGCGCCGCCGCGTCGGCGAAGCCGCCGACCGCCCGTACGCCGATGTTCCTGGTCGCGTTGTCCGAAGCGCGCCTGACCTGGTAGAGGCTGCCGCTGTACGACCCGTAGAGCGCCCGCACGGTGCTGTGCGCGGCCACGCAGGGAGTGCCGCCCGCGGAGTAGATGTCGCATGGGCCCGACCCGCCGGGAGCGGGCGGAGGTGTCGACGTGGTCCACTTCTGGTTGCTCTGGCCGTTGCAGGTCCACAGGATGACCGCGGTGCCGTTGGCCGTGCCCGCCCCGTTGACGTCCAGGCACAGGCCGGACTGGGCACCGGTGACGGACCCGTCGGAGTTCTGCCGCCACACCTGGTTCGACTGGCCGTTGCACGACCAGATGATCACCGGGGTTCCCGGCACGGTCCGGTTGTCGTAGGCGTCCACGCATCGGGTGCCGCCCATCGTCCTCAGCTGGCCCGCCGAGGTGAACTCGAACGCCTGGTTCGGCTGGTTGTCACAGTCCTGGATGTCGAGCGCCGTTCCCGGAGTGTCGACATTGCCCCTGACGTCCAGGCACCGCCCGGACGCCGAACTCACCAAGGGCGACGACGTCGAGGCGAGGGCGGGTGCCGGTGCCGACCACGTCGGCGCGGTCGCCGACAGCATGGCCAGCAGCGCCATCACGGCTATGGCGGCGAACGCCGTCAAGCGTGGTCTGCGGGCCGTGGGACACCGACGGGAAAAGGGTGAAGACCGCATTCTGTTCCTCGGGGATGTGGGGGAAGGTGACGAGTGCTGTGCCTGGCCGAAGGGGATGGTGGCGAGGGCAGTCCAGAGCACCCACAGGAACCACTCAGACATCCCATGTCCTAGTGATTCCACAGGCCCCCGAACGAGTCAATACGCTCGGCACACCCCATCGAATTCCGATCCATCCCATGTATCGCTCCTGGTCAGACCGTTGTGAGGGCATGCCGGAAGCCGCGTCCGGCGACGGCCGCCGTACCGGACGCGGGGTGTTCGTTCCGGGTCACCTCACCTGAAGTTCCAGTGCTGGTTGGCGCCGCCGTTGGAGTCCCAGATCTGGACCGGGGCCCCGTTGCCGGTCTGGCCGCTGGGAATCTCCAGGGCCCGGCCTGAAGCGACGTTGATCAGGGTGTAGGAGCCGTCGCCGTTCCGGCTCGCCCGCCAGTGCTGGTTCGCACCGCCGTTGGCGTCCCAGATCGCCATCCGGGTGCCGTTGCCGGTCTGGCCGCCCGGCTCGTCCAGGACCCGTCCGCTGGCGATGTTCGTCAGCGTGTAGGAGCCGTCGCCGTTCTGACTCGCCCGCCACTGCTGGTTCGCAGCAGTGCCGTTGGCGTCCCAGACCTGCACGGGCGTGCCGTTCGCCGTCTGCCCGGACGGCACGTCCAGCACCCGGCCCGCGGCCACGTCGGTCAGCGAGTACACCGCGCCGGAGACGATGCCTCCGCCTGGATTCCCGGTACCTCCGCCGAGCGCGGAAAGGGCCGCGTCGTAGGCAGGCTTCTTGTTGCCGTTGTTGTCGAACAGCAGCGGGTTCTCCCCCGTCCGCCACGAGTCGTTGTCCCTGATCCCCCACACCGTGATGCCGGTGCAGCGGGCGACGCTCATGCACGCCCGGACCGTGTTCCCGTACGCGGTCGCCGAGGCCTGGGCGATGTCGAGCTCGGTGATCTGGACGTCGACGCCGAGTGCGGCGAAGTTGGACAGGGTGGTCTGGAAGCTCGACGGCGGGCCGCCTGCGCCGAAGTGGCTCTGGAGGCCGACGCAGTCGATGGGCACACCGCGCGCCTTGAAGTCCCTGACCATGTTGTAGACGCCCTGCGTCTTGGCGTCGGTCCAGTTCTCGATGTTGTAGTCGTTGTAGCAGAGCTTGGCGGCGGGGTCGGCGTTCCGGGCGGTGCGGAAGGCCTCCTCGATGAAGCCGTTGCCGAGCACGTTCTGGAAGACCGAGCTGCGGTGCTGACCGCTGCCGCCGTCGGCGAACGCCTCGTTGACCACGTCCCAGGCGTAGATCTTGCCCTTGTAGTGGGTCATCTCGGTGTTGATGTGGTTGTTCATCACGCTGCGCAGGGTGCCTGCGTCACCGATGGAGCTGACCCAGCCGGGCAACTGCGAGTGCCAGACCAGGGTGTGGCCGCGCATCCGCTGCCCGTGCGCGGTGGCATGGCTGACGATCTGGTCGGCCGGGCCGAAGTTGAAGTTGCCGCGGGACGGTTCGGTGGTGTCCCACTTCATCTCGTTCTCCGGGGTGATCATGTTGAATTCCCGGTCGAGAATCGTGGAATACGTCGAGTTGCCGAGTTTCCCGGCAGCCACGGCCGTACCGAAATAGCGGCCGCTGTCGGCGGCGGCCGCGCCCAGCGTGCCGGAAGCCGCGTGCGCGGTGAGGCCCGCCGGTCCGGTCAGGGCCAGTGCCGTGCCGGCCAACAGGGCGGTGGCCGAGACCAGCGCCCTGCGGAGCGGAGGCTCGTCGTTGAGCCAGGACATGAGGGATCAACCTCCTTGTGCGGGTGCGTGAGAGTGGGGGGCACGAGGTCAGGACACGGGCAGCGCGGTCCACTGCTGGTGGGCTCCGCCGTTGCAGTCCCACAGGACCAGTTGCGTACCGTCGGTGGTGGACGCGTTGGGGTCGTCGAGGCAACGGCCGGAGACCGGGTTGCGGTAGCCGCCGTTGTACGTCTGCCATTGCTGGTTGGTTCCGCCGTTGCAGTCCCAGATCTCGATCTTGGTGCCGTTGGCGGTACCGCGGCCGGTGACGTCGAGGCACTTCCCGAGCGCCCGCAGGGTGCCGTCGGAGCGCGCGGACCATGTCTGCGCGGCTGAGCCGTCACAGGTGCGGATCTCCGCGGCGGTCCCGTTGGCGCTGTTGCCGCCGCTCACCCCCAGGCACTTCCCCGCGATCCCGGAGCGCACCTGCCCGACCGCGGAATCCGGCGGCTTGATCCACCCCGCCGCGTCCGCGGCCTGAATCCCCGTGTTGAAGGCGTCCGCCATCTTGGCGAAGCCGCTGTCGTTGGGGTGCAGGGCGTCGGACAGGTCCGCGGCGGTCAGGGCGCTCATGTCCACCAGACGGACGTGCTTGCCGGCAGCCTGCTCGGCCTGGACGATCCCGGGCAACTTGGCGTTGAACGCGGGCCGGTTGGCCTCCTCGGTACCGCTGGTGGAGATGATCACGGTGCCGACGAGCACGGTCGCGTCGGGTGCGGCCCTGGTGATCTGGTCGATGAGCGCGCGGAGCCGGTCGGCCGCGGTCGGGATCTGGTAGTTGCCGTTCAGGTCGTTGGTGCCGATCTCCAGGGTGACCACGTTGGGGCGGTAACGGGCCAGCACGGAGTCCGCGATGCCGGCGATCTGGTCGATCCGCCAGCCGGAGTGGCCTTCGTTGTCCGGGTCGGACATGGTGCCGTTGCGCCCCGAGCCGACGAAGTCCAGGGTGTGCCCCTCGGCCGTCAGCTTGTTCGCCAGAAAGTTCCGGTAGCTGTTCCCGGACGGGCTGCCGACGCCCCAGGTGATCGAGTCGCCCAACGGCATCAGCCGCAGGGGTGTGGGCGCTGCGGCCTGTGGTGCGGAGGGCGGCGCCTCGGCGGCGGTGGCCGCTGCGGGCCACGCGGCGCCCATGGCGAGGGTGGCCGCCAGCGCCGCGGCCAAGGGTGCCCAGTACTTCTTCATCAGCGTTCCTCACTGGGTGCGGGACAGTGGGTGGGGGTGAACGAATCGCCGGTCCGTGCAGGCGTTTTGGAGGCGTGAGCAGGTCAGCGGGGAGTGAAGTCCTGGTTGGTGCCGGGGGCGTTCTTGCACTGCCACTGGTCCAGTTGCTGGCCCAGGTTGCTGCCGCCGCCGTAGACGTCCAGGCACAGACCGCTGTTCTGGTTCTTGAAGGAATACGAGCCGTCGGACTGCTGTACCGGCAGCCACAGAGCGCTCGACGCTCCGCCCGCGGCCTGCTGCACGATGTTCGGCGTACCGGCGGTCGTGGAGCCGCCGGCCACCGCCACGACCTGTCCGGAGTGCTGCGCGCGCAGTTGCCCGTAGCCGCCCGAGACCGGCACGAACTCGAACTGCTGGTTGCCCTGCCCGTTGCAGGTCCACTGGTCGATCGCGGCGCCGGCGCTGGTGGAGTTGCCGTACACGTCAAGGCACAGGCTGTTGCTGCCGATCACCAACTGGTGGTAGCCCGTGGGGAAGCCGCCGCCCGAGGACTGGACGCCCGCCTGCTGGATGACCTCTCTGGCGCCCTGGGGCCAGTTGGTGCCGCTGACCAGGACGTTGCCGGTGAGGACGTTGTTGTGCGGAGGGCCGGTGGCCACGTATGTGTTGCCGCCGTTGTACCAGTTGCCGGAGAACGTGCTGTCGTCGGTGTGGTTGTTCGCGTTGGCGTTGGTGAGCGCCCAGTTGCCCGCGTCCTGCACCACGTTGGCGGACACCTTCAGGTACCGGGAGCCCTCGTCGAGGTACAGCGCGGTGGTGCGGTTGTTGTCGTACATGTAGTTGTCGGAGATCACCGAGCCGGGGGCCGCGGACAGGCTGTAGATGCTGCCGCCGTCGAACATCGCGTTCTTGGTGTCGAAGACCAGGTTGTGGGAGACGGTGTTGTTCTTCAGCGTCGTGGGAGTGCTGTAGATCGGCTGGTAGTTGTACGTGCCCCGGTTGACGTAGTCCTGGCTGCCGCCCGGATCGTTCATCCCCCAGCCCCAGCCGATGTCGATCCCGTCGTAGGGCAGGTGGTCGCACTGGTTGTGGGTGATCGTCGCGTTGGTGACGTAGGTGGACAGGATTCCCGCGGTCTCCTTGTAGTCGGTGCCCACCCCGCTGACCTTGTTGTTGCTGATGGTGATGTTCTGGTTGGTCATCGGCGGGTTGGCGGGGTGGTGCGCGTCCGGCTGGATCCCGCCGACCTGGATGCCGCTGCCGGCGATGTCGGTGAACGTGTTGCCGGTGATGGTGACACCGTTCGCGCCGAGTCCGGTGCCGGAGGCCGTGGCGACGCCGTCGTTGCCCACGCCCAGTCCGGCCTGACCGAGTTCGGAGAACGTGTTGCCCGAGAAGGTGATGCCGGTGGCGGCGGAGACCTGGACCGCCGCGGGCATCTGCACCCAGTGGTTCCGGGTGGCCTCGAACTGCGTGCAGCCCGACTTGCAGGTGCTCAGCCAGTTGGCCGACATCGCATAGGCACCGGTGATGTGCGCGCCGCTCTGCTGGTCCGCGTACCCGTCGGGTCCGCTCGGGCCGAGCCAGGAGGTCCCGGTGAACCGTATGCCGGCGAATCCCAGGCCGGTCACGGGTGAGCCGTAGCTGCCGCTGATGCCCAACAGGTTCTGCAGCCGGGGCAGTTCGACGTCGAGGCTGTTCGGGTTCTGCCCCGGCTGGGCCCGGTAGTACAGGTCGCCGGTGGACGAGTCGAGGTACCACTGCCCGGCCTGCTTGAGGAACGCGTAGTTGTTCTCCAGGTACATGGTCCCGCCGGCGAACGGCGCGTTGATGGTGTCGTAGCCCCACGAGTTGTTGTTCCACGCGGGCTGCTGCATGGTGATGGTCCTGCCGCTGATCGACTGGACCGGCGCGTAGCGGTCGGTGAAGGAGTTGACGCTCTCGACTTCCATGTGGCTCTGGTCCGAGAGGCCGGCCAGGTAGTCGAGGGAGGAATCGGTGACGGTCAGACCGGTCTGAGTGAAGGTGAATCCGGAGCGGGGCACCTGGATCGCCGCACGCGGTGCCTGCTTGCCGTTCACGTACAACTGACGTGTGTTCACGCCGCTGCCGACGTGGGCCGACCAGATGTTGCTGCTCTGATCATGCACCTGCCAATCAGATATCTGCTGGGCGCCGCTCACGACCGGTTGCTGCCCTGACATGGCCTGGTAGGTGATCGTGTGGCCGTTCTGGCCGCCGTCGCCTGAGCCGAAGGTCAGTGGCTTGGACTGCCGGTAGGTGCCACCGGCCAGGTGGACCACGACGTCGGAGTCGGCCGAGAGCCGGTGCGCCGGCTGCCGCGCCTGGGCGATCGTCGCGAACGGCTGCCCGGCGGTGCCGTTCCCGCCGGGGGCCGCATCCGGGGCCACGTACAGATCAGCGGCCGCTGCCTGGCGCTCGGCCGGTACGGCGAACGCGGCCCCGGCCATGGGCAGGCTCCCGGCGAGCAAGGCGAACAGAGCTACGGGGGCGGCCCAGAGGCCGTGGAGCGCTCTGGCTCCGGACATCGTCATCCTCCAGTGGGGGGTGGCGCCTGGTGTGGGGGCGCCCGGTGTGGGGACGGAGTGGCGGGCGGAAGATCTCGGTCCCCTCAGCTGAGGTTCCATCGCTGGTTGGAACCGCCGTTGCAGGTCCACAGTTCGGCCAGGGCGCCGTTGGCTGTGGAGGCGCCGGTGACGTCGAGGCAGAGTCCGGACTGGATGCCGGTGACGGTGCCGTCGGAGTTCAGCTGCCACTGCTGGTTGGCGCCGCCGTTGCACGGCCAGGTCACCACCTTGGTGCCGGCGGTGGTCTGGTTGTTGTAGGCGTCCAGGCACATCTGGCTGCTGCCGCTGTATACGGTCAACTGGTTGGAGGAGGTGCGGGTCCAGCTCTGGTTGGCGCCACCGCTGCAGTCCCAGATCTGCAGCTGCGTGCCGGCCGTGGTGGACGAGTTCGGCACGTCCAGGCACTTGCCCGCGCCCACCGCGTGCAGCGCGCCGGTGCCCGTCCCGCCGGTCGCATTGCTGTATCCGGCCGCGGTGATGTTGGCCTGAACCGCGTTCTCGGTGGCGTCCGACGGATAGCCGGAGGTCATCACGCCCTCGTAGAAGGTGCCTTGGGCGCCCTTGCTGTTGTCACCACCGATGCCCAGGATGATGGCGCCCTGCTTCCGCATCGGGTTGTAGCCCGCGACGTTGGGGCGCACGCCGTCGTAGAACGTGGACAGGCCGCCCGACTGCGCGTTGCCACCGCGGATCGCCCAGTGGTTCGGGCCACCTTTGACGATGGCGGTCGTGTAGCGGTAGTTGATGGTCGGGTCGTTCGCGTTGTAGTGCTGGTTCACCCCGGAGAACAGGCCGTTCTCCAGGTCGGCCATGATCCAGGGGCCGTTGCCCGAACCGTAGCCCCAGACCTTGATGTTGCCGAAATAGATGGCCTCCATGGTGCCGTTGCCGTCGTCGTTGCTGTCCGTCTCGGCATTGCCGTAGTCGAAACAACAGCCGCCGTTGTAGTGCGTGCCGTCGAAGATCGCGTACATGCCCTCGGGGTTGTCCCCGGTCGCGATGCCGTTGGTGCGGTTGTTGCGGTATCCCGTCCCGGGTGCCACGAAGACGCCGTAGGCCTTGTGACCGCCCACGGTGGTGGGCGCGGCCGTCGCGTTCGCGAGGTTGTCGGGACCACCCGCGGCACCGCCGCCGGGCGCCTGGGTGAGGTTGTTCCCGCGACCTGACTGGTCGTAGATGATCGAGATGAGACAGGTGGTTCCCGAGCAGAACGAGTCCTGCGCGGCGGCGTCGGCGTACCCGCCCGCGCTCAGGACGCCGACGTCGCGGGTGGTGTTGTCCGAGGCGCGCCGGACCTGGTAGAGCGGCCCGTTGTACGAGGCGTACAACGCCCTCGTCGTGCTGTGGGCCGCCACACAGGGCGTTCCACCGGCCGCGTAGAGATCGCACGGTCCGGACGTGGCGGCCCGGGCCGTCCCGGTCGTGGCCGTGGCACCGGCCAGCGCGCCGACGGCGAGTACGGCCGCGGCCCCCGCCCGGGCGAATGTTTTCGGCCGAGAGGTGCGGGAACGGGCGCGGGAGCGCTCCCACGAACGGACAGATGCCTGGTCAGGCCCATTTCCCGGCCTCCCACGGCGCCGTATCGCAGCAAGCAGTAGGCGGACGCCACCGCTCCCGAACAGCACGTGGCGCCTGGTGCCTGTGGTGCCTGTCGTTCCCATCCGATCTCCCTACCGTGCCGACGAATCCAGTCGGGTCTTGTGCCGGGAGCACTGACACATGCGGCAGCGCTTGAAGGTGCCGTTCTTGCAGTGGGATTGCAGAGAGGTTTCGGGGGGAGACGGTGCTCCCGATTCCGTAGGGCTGTCAAGGGTCCGAACGTCCTCCGTCCGACTCGTGCACGGAATCGGTTCGATCGCCGATCCCCCCGGATCCGCATCCATCGGGCCACTCAGGCAGGCCCTGCGGGGCGGCGAGTAGGGGGTAGTGCGCGCTGCCGTCGGGGCGACGCGGCGACTGGCGGGGGCGGGACCGGGCGCCTCGGCCCGCTCACCTGGGCTTCCCCCTGCGACACCGCTGACCAGGAACGCGGCCGTCGAACTATGGCTGACGAGGGGGCAGTGCGCACCGATGCGGCCGATGCGGCGGTCCTTCACCCGTGCCCGGCACCGCCTTCGCTCTCCGGCACGCCATTGACCCCATATCTCGCCAATCTTTCACCGGTCCCAGCATCCCGTCGAAGCGCTTGCGCGGAACCGATTCGACTCCGGCTTCTGCGGGGAGGTGAGACGCCGGGGCGTGACGGGCTCGGCAGCCTGGGGCGGTTCTCCCTGCGTACTGATCGTTCGAGCGGTCGAATGTTTCGGGCGTTCGGCGCACTACCGCACTGCGGCGCAAGGGGATCATGCTGACGGCACCGCCTCGGCGGGTCTTCGAGCGTGATCGCGGGCTTATCCTCCGTGCAGGATGTCGGGCGGGACGGGACCGTGCGGTGCGGTGGTGGCGGTATGGGATCTGGGTGGGGGCCGTGGCGGTCACCGGGGTCGTGCTCGTCGTGGCGCTACGGAGTGGGGGAGGACCGGCCCCGCAAGGCGCGCTACCCCGTCGCTTGCAGGGAGGCGACCCGCGGTGAGACGGGCCGCGCCGTACACCCGAGCCAATCGCAGCGCAGCACCCTGACTACGCCCGTGTACTGCTGAAGGCGGTGCCGTCGCCAGTACGGCGCAGCTCGCCGGTCTCCTCCAGGCGAAGAACGCATACGGCCAGGCGCATCGCCTCGCGGACCGTGGTGATCATGAGCAGTTCGCCGAGTTCCTGGAGCCGGGCCGCGGCGCCGGAGACCGTGTGGAGCATCCGGCGAACGTCGTCGTTGTAGCGGTGGGAGGCGTCGATGTCCTGCTCGGTCAGCATCTCCGCCATTCGAAGCCGTCGCTGGCCGGTGTGTAGCTGCTCAGCTCGAGTCCACCGGCGGATTAGGGCCGGTCTGGCGGATCTTGTCGGAGACGCGGGGCTTGGCGCGTCTGCCTGCGGCGTTGTCGTCGGTTGCCGATGCTCCGCATTGACGCCCTCCTCAACGCCTTGCAGCCAAAGGCCGCCAAGCCCCGCTCACCCGCGCCGACAAGGCCCCGCTTCCTTCCTCCGACCTGATCCGCCGGACAGGCCCTAACGCGCGCGGCGGGACGTCACCGTGAACTGGGCGCCGTCCTGGTCGCGCAGGATGGCCTCGTCGGCGGCCATGCGCAGGACGCTGCCGCCGTGCCGCTCGGCGGCGCGGGCGCAGGTGGCCACGTCCGACACGGCGAAGTGGACCTGCCAGTGCGGCCGAATGGTGGGGTCGGGAGCCGAACCCAGGGCCCCCGACTGGATGCGGGCGACGATGTCGCCCTGGCTGCGCAGGACGACCTCGTCGCCCTCGTAGTGGACCTCACAGCAGCCCTGCCGGTCCGACGCCCAGTCCAGGATCTCGCCGTAGAAGATCGCCGCGTCGAAGGCGTCCCGGGTGTGGAGGCGGATGAAGGTGGGGGCGGCGCGGCGCCAGCTCTCCCAGGCGCCCATCAGCTCGCCCTCCCAGATCCCGAAGGTCGCGCCGTCCCGGTCGGCGAGCAGCGCGGCCCGCCCCGGGGGCAGGGACAACGGCCCCACGGCCGCCGTACCACCCCGCTCCCGCGCCCGGCTCACGGCCTCGTCGGCGTCGGGGACGGCGAAGTACGGCGTCCAGGCCACCGCCATCTGCCACATGGCGGCGACCGCCGCGATCCCGGCCACGGGTACGTCGTCCACCAGCGCGATCCGGAACCGGTCCCCGAGCCGGTTCCGGCGCCACTTCCAGCCGAGCACGGCAGAGTAGAAGTCCTGCGTGGCGTCCAGGTCGCGACTGGTCAGGCTCACCCAGCAGGGCGCACCGAAGACGGAGTGCGTGGAGATGACTTCGGCCGTACCGAAGGGTTTCGTGTCGTGGTTCATGGCACTCGCGTCCTGCTCTCGTCGTTCGGCAGCCCCCGGTCTGACTCCAGTGTCCGGCCGGAACCGCTCGGGGCGCCTGCTGAGAGGCCCGGTGGCACGATGGAGGGGTGGCACGAGTACCCCCGGAGCCCGACGACGAAACGGGATTGATCTTCCACCTCCAGGCCGAGGTGGATCAGCTCAAGGAGGCCATGGTCTCGCACGCCGTCGTGGACCAGGCGATCGGAATGGTCGTGGCCCTGGGGCGGGTGACACCCGACGACGGCTGGTCGGTGCTCAAGGAAGTGTCCCAGCACACGAACATCAAACTCCGCAACGTCGCGGAGCTGATCCTCATCTGGGGACGCAGCGGCGAGATGCCCCCGGAGATCCGGGTCGAACTCGAGGACGCCCTCGACCGTCACGGTCCGACCCAGGTCCCGGGCGCACCCCCGTTGGAGTAAGGCGTCGGGCCGGTGGAGCAAGGCGCCGGGCGCGCGCTCGGCGAAGGCGCCGGGCGGGCTCAGCGCGTGGAGCCCGTCTCGGCGAGCACCTCCCTGCGCAGCCGGGCGAAGCAGCCGCTGAGCAGCCGTGAGACGTGCATCTGGGAGATGCCGAGCTGCTGGGCGATGCGACTTTGCGTCATGCCCTGGAAGAAGCGCAGGTAGAGGATGGTGCGTTCGCGCTCGGGGAGGGCCTCCAGGCAGGGCTTGAGCGCCTCACGGTCGACGACCGCGTCGAACCCCGGGTCCGGGCCGCCGATCGCGTCCTGCAGGGCGTAGCCGTCGGTGCCGGGCATCTCGGCCTCCAGCGACAGCGCGGTGAAGCACTCCAGTGCCTCCATCCCGATCCGCACCTCGGCCTCGGTCAGCTGGGCGTGCTCGGCGATCTCGGCGACCGTCGGGGCGCGCCCCGGGATCGTCTGCCCCAGCTCCTTGGACGCGTGCCGGACGCGGTTGCGCAGGTCCTGGACCCGGCGCGGCACGTGCAGCGTCCACATGTGGTCACGGAAGTGCCGCTTGATCTCGCCGGTGATCGTCGGCACCGCGTACGCCTCGAAGGCGCGGCCGCGGTCCGGGTCGTAGTGGTCGACGGCCTTGACCAGGCCGAGGGCCGCCACCTGGTAGAGGTCCTCCAGGCTCTCGCCGCGGCCGCGGAAACGGACGGCGATCCGCTCGGCCATCGGAAGCCAGACCTCGACGAGCTCGTCCCGCTGTGCCGAGCGCTCCGGGCCCTCGGGCAGGCCCGCGAGGCGGACGAAGGCCGCGGCCGTGTCCGGGGCGTCGTCATGGGGATGCTGGCGTGTGCTGGCGGCGGTACGCATCGTGCGTGCCTCCCTGAGACAGGTGCCGGTGGACGGACACCGTGGGAAAGGGCGCGCAGGGCGGGTGGAGTACGCCCGCATGAGACCGAGCGGGCCGGTTCCCACGGACGTGCCTCCTGTCCGAAGCACTTGAAGAGCCCTTGCCCGGGCAGGTGGATTCCAAAACAAATCATAACAATTCGGTCGTTGTGGTGATCTCTTGACCGCCCTTTGGGTTCATTACCTCTGTTACAGAGATAACGTCGAAGACATGGAGCACGTGGAACAGGAACCCTTTGCGGAGGAGCTGGCGGAGGCCCTCGTCGGCGTCCAGCGGCTGATCCGGCGCCGGCTGCGCGCCGGGCTCACCGTGCCGCGGCTGCGCGGCGCCGAGGTGGAGCTGCTGCGCCTCGTGGCGACCCGGCCCGGCATCGGCGTCTCGGAGGCGGCGAAGGAGCTCCATCTGGCCGGAAACTCCGTGTCGACGCTGGTCAACCAGCTGGTCAAGGAGGGGTACCTGGTCCGTGAGACGGACCCCGCCGACCGGCGCGCCGCCCGGCTGCTGCTCACCGACGCCGCCGCGGCCCGGCTGAACGCCTGGCAGCAGCGCCGCGCCGCCCTCGTCGGCCGCCATCTGGCCCGCCTCGGCGAGACCGACCGCGAGGCGCTGCGCGCGGCGCTCCCGGCGCTGCGCGAGCTCGCCGTCACCCTGCACGAGGAGGCCGAGGAGTCATGACGATCGACACCGCCACCGAGGCGGTCACCTGCACCCGGCTCGCCTACGCCTTCGGTGGCACGAAGGCGGTCGACGGGCTCGACCTGACCGTCCGGGAGGGCGAGGTCTTCGGGCTGCTCGGCCCCAACGGCGCGGGGAAGACCACGGCGATCCGCTGCATCACCACGCTCCTGCCGGTCCCGGCCGGCATGGTGGGCGTCTTCGGCCATGACGCGGCCCGTGACCGGATGGCGGTACGGCGCCTGCTGGGCTACGTCCCGCAGCAGCTGTCCGCCGACGCGGGCCTCACCGGCCGGGAGAACGTCGACCTGTTCGCCCGTGTCTTCGACGTGCCCCGCCGCGAACGCGCCGAACGTGTCGGCCAGGCCCTGACCGCGGTCGACCTCGCCGACGCCGCCGACCGGCTCGCCGGCACCTACTCCGGCGGCATGGTCCGCCGCCTCGAACTGGCTCAGGCGCTGGTCAGCGCGCCCCGCCTGCTGATCCTCGACGAACCCACGATCGGTCTCGACCCGATCGCCCGGACGAGCGTCTGGGAGCACATCGAGGCCGTACGCGCGGCCACCGGCATGACGGTCCTGGTCACCACGCACCACATGGACGAGGCCGACCAGTACTGCGACCGGGTCGGCCTGATGCACCGCGGCCGCATCCGCGCCCTCGGCACCCCGGCCGAACTGCGGCGGGGGCTCGGCGAACGCCGACGCGCCGAGGGCGCGCAGGACGCCGACACGCTGCCCACGCTGGAGGACGTCTTCCGGGACGTCGCCGGCAGCGGCCTCGACGACGAGTCAGGAGACTTCCGCGATGTCCGAAGCACCCGCCGCACCGCGCACCGTGTCGGCTGACCGCGCCCACCGGCAGGGCATCGGCCTGCTCGTCCGGCCGCCCGAGCCCCGCGCGGGCTGGCGACTGCTGCCCACCCGGGTGGCGGCGATGTGCGCCGTCGAACTCCAGAAACTCCGTCACGACCGCACCGAGCTGTACACCCGGGCCGTCCAGCCCGCCCTGTGGTTGCTGATCTTCGGTCAGACCTTCAGCCGGATCAAGGCGATCCCCACCGGCGGCATCCCCTACACCGACTACCTGGCGCCCGGCATCATCGCCCAGTCCGCGATGTTCATCGCCATCTTCTACGGCATCCAGATCATCTGGGAGCGCGACGCCGGGGTACTCAACAAACTCCTCGTCACCCCGACCCCGCGCTCGGCGCTGATCACCGGCAAGGCGTTCGCGGCCGGAGTGAAATCGCTGGTCCAGGCGGTCGTCGTGATCGTGATCGCCGCCCTGCTCGGGGTGGCGCTCACCTGGAACCCGCTCAAGCTGCTCGGTGTCGCCGCGGTCGTCGTCCTCGGCTCGGCCTTCTTCTCCTGTCTGTCGATGACCATCGCGGGCATCGTGCTGAGCCGCGACCGCCTGATGGGCATCGGGCAGGCGATCACCATGCCGTTGTTCTTCGGCTCCAACGCCCTCTACCCGGTGTCGGTCATGCCGGGCTGGCTCCAGGCGATCAGCGAGGTCAACCCGCTCAGCCATCAGGTGGACGCCCTGCGCGGTCTCCTCCTCGGCACGCCCGCCGACCTTCCGGCCGACTTCGCGGTGCTCGCCGTGGCCGCCGCGCTCGGCATCGCCGCCGCCTCCTCGCTCCTGGGCCGGCTCGCCCGCTGATCTTGGCCGAGAACGTGATGTGCGGCACGCTCGGAAAAGCGGTCGCGCGACCCGGATCGGGATTCTTCCTGCGCACGGCTTGATCACCGATCAAAAGGGGTGAAGTCCCTGGCCACAGCGCATTCTGCTCATTTGACAGTGCGCTCAGCACACGGATAGGAAGCAGCCCGAAAGAAGTCGAGAGGTGGACTGTGTACGAGCCGAACGTGGTCGGGGACTGGCACGAGTACGACGAGCATGCCGGTCTGCGGGTCCGCGTCCACCGCCTGGAGCCGGCCGAGCCGCCCCGCGGACGGGACGACGCGGCCGAGGGCATGACGTACTTCCGGTTGCGCGTGACCGTCGAGAACCGCGGCGGCCGCCACTACGGCATCCACCTCGAGGACGGTCAGATCGACGTGCGGATCGGCCCCGACGGTGAGAGCGCCTTCATCGACTGGCGCAACTCGCAGTTCATCGAGGGCTTCGACGTCTACCCGCTGCGCCGGGCCACCGCCGTGCTGTACGCGGCCGGCCCCGAGGCTTCGCTGAGCCAGGTGGACACCCAGGTCCAGCTGCGCGTCGAGGAGGAGTGGACCGACCGCCGTCTGTGGACCGGCGGCATCGGCCTCACCGAGGGCGCCACCGGCACCCCGACCGCCTCCGGCCGCGAGAGCCTGGCCCGCCAGGTCAGCAACTTCCTCCGCGACCAGGCGGAGGAGGGCACGGCCTGACGCGAGCCCGCCCGAGCGCCGACTGAGCAGGGGCCGGACCGTGTGGGTCGGCCCCAGGCGCACCCGGGCACCGCCCAGCCTGGTCCTGTCGCCCCGTCGCCCCGGGTCGCCCCGTCGTCAGTGCGGGATGCCGTTGGGAGAGGACCGACCGCCGCCTTGGACCGGCGGCATCGGCCTGACCGGGCTCGCCGCCGACGATCCCATCGCCCAGGACCGCGAGAGCCCGGCCCGCCAGGTCAGCGACTTGCGCCGCGACCAGGCGGAGGCGGGGCCGCCACCGGCATCGCCCGGCGCGGGCCCGTCGCCCCGTCGTCAGTGCGGGATGCCGTCGATGATCTCGCGGGCGCCCTGGCGCAGCAGGGCCACGGCGACCGAGGTGCCGAGGGTGGCCGGGTCGAGGGGGCCCGCCCACTCGTGGGCGTTGAGGCGGGTCTTGCCGTCCGGGGTGAACACACACGCCCGCAGGGACAGCTCGCCGCTGCGGTCCACCTGCGCGAACCCGGCGATCGGACTGTTGCAGTGCCCTTGCAGCACATGCAGGAACATGCGCTCCGCGGTCGCCTCCCGGTGGGTGGCCGGATCACCGAGTCCGCTGACCGCGTCGATGACGTTGGTGTCGTCCTCGCGGCACTGGAGGGCGAGGATGCCCGCGCCGATCGGCGGCATCATCGCCTCCGGGGACAGCACCTCGCTGATCACGTCACGCCGGTCGATGCGCTCCAAGCCGGAGACCGCGAGCAGCAGCGCGTCCGCCTCGCCGGCCGCCAGCTTCTCCAGCCGCCGGTTGGCGTTGCCCCGGAACGGCACGCACTCCAGGTCCGGGTGGGTGGCGGCCAGCTGGGCCCTGCGCCGCACCGACGAGGTGCCGATCCGGGTCCCCGCCGGGAGTTCGTCGAGGGTGAGCCCGCCCGGATGGATGAGCGCGTCCCGGATGTCGTCCCGCTTCAGGAAGGCGGCGAACACCGTGCCCGCGGGCAGCGGCCGGTCCGCCGGCACGTCCTTGACGCAGTGCACCGCCAGATCGGCCTCCCCGGCCAGCAGCGCCGCGTCGACCTCCTTGGTGAAGGCACCCTTGCCCTCGACCTTCGACAGGTCCCCCATCCACTTGTCGCCGGTGGTCCTCACCGGTACGACCTCGGTACGGATGCTGGGGTGCAGGGCGGTCAACTCGGCGCGGACACGCTCCACTTGGGCGAGAGCCATGGGGGAGTCGCGGGACACGATGCGGATCAGTTCCGGGACGGACATGCGGGACACGATAGACCCTCGGGCCGGGGGCGCGTGCCGCACTCCGCCACTGTCAAGGGGCCACCGGCGGGTTTCGTACGTCCACGCGTGGCGCCGCCCGCGGCCTCAGGACAGCGGCACGCTGAGCTCGACCGCGCGCAGGGCGGCGGCGAGGGCCGGTTCGTCGCCGACGTCGAGGGCCGTGTCGGTGAGCTTGATGACGTGTTCGTCGCCGTGGGCCAGAGCGCGTTCGAGGACCTCCTCGGGGGTGCGCAGGGCGGGCGGCGTGTAGGGCACCGGTTCGGCGGGGGCGTACATCGCGGTGACCGCGGCGGACGCCGTCCACGCCGCGTGCAGGCTCGGCGCCCACAGCTCGCGGGGGAGTGAACCGAGCGTGCGCAGCACGGCGTTGGGGGCCGTGGCCGCGTGCACGAGCATCGTCTCCTCGCCGTGGCCGTGGGTGGCGTACCGGTGCGTCGCGGCGCGGACGAGTTCGGTGAGCCGTTCCCGCGCGGTGTCGGGGTCCGTCACGTCGTCCGCCCAGACGGGCAGCGCGCGCACCACGGCCAGCCGGTCGGGGAATTCCTCGCTCGGCGCGTGCACGGCCGGGACGGCGTCGAGGGAGGCCGCGGCGGTCGGCGCGCCGGGCAGCGCGGCGATGCCGGTGACCGTGTGGTGGACGGCCGCCCAGTAGCCCAGACCGTGGGCGAGTTCGCTGAGACGGGGCGCGCTCTCACCCGCTTCGAGGGCACGTACGGCGTGGCCGACCCGGATGACGGGATGCGTGGAGCCGCCGTAGAGGCCGGGCAGCAGGCGGGGCCACCACTCGGCGAGGACGGCGCGCCACGGGCGGTCGGCCACGGCCCGGGAGAAGTGGTCGATCCAGTCGGCGACCCGCCGTGGATCGCCCAGCGCCTCGCGCCAGTTGGCGTCCGTGACGGGGGCGACGGGGGAGGGGAAGTCCTCCAGCTTGCCCTCGTAGAGGTCCAGCCAGCGGTGCACGGCCTCGGCGTGGCCGTGGGCGGCGAGGGACTCGACCACCATGGGGGCGTGGTTGGTGAGCCGGCCTACGCGTTCCGGTCCCGCGGTGTGCAGTCTTTCCAGAGCTTCTTCGAGCTGTCCGCTCGTGTCGTTGATCTTCATGTGCGGGAGGCTACGCCGTGGCACGGACGGCCGGGATCGGGCCCGGGGCGGAACCCGAGGGGCGGCTCGGGTCGTAGGTCCCCGGCCCGATCCCGGTGCGGGGCTCAGGAGTTGGGGTCGAACGCGATGCCGGAGGGCTTCGCCTTGGCGAGGTCGGAGGCGAAGTTGGCGTCCTTGAGGGCGAAGTTGGCGCTGCCGAAGTCGTAGGCGGTCAACTTGTCGCGCACGCCCGCCGGGTAGCCGTTCCAGCCGACCAGGGGCGGGTACTGCCAGGTGCCCTTGTGGTTCTCCGGCGGCTCGTCGTTCGAGCCGGCCAGCCGGAAGCAGTGCGTCCTGATGCCGTCCTTGTGATAGACGATCTTCGGATGAGTACCGTCGAAGCGGACCTCGGAGGCCGCGTGCACGGTGTACGAGCCGTGGTTCGACGTCGACACGTACTTGACCTGGTTGTCCTGCACGAACACCACGACGTGCTCCCAGTCGTTGCGGTGCCCGCCGATGCTGCTGCCCGCGACGGCCTGGTCCTTCTCGAAGTACAGGCCGTACATGAAGGCGCACCAGCCGTTGTTGCACTTGTAGCGCGAGTAGCCGTTGGTGTTGTCGAGGTCCGAGGCGTCACGGCAGTCGCCGCTGAGCGAACCGGTCGGCTTCAGGCCGCCGTTGACGGTGCCGTCGGGGCCTATCGCGGGGGTCGGGTAGCAGCCGTCCGTGTCGTAGTCGAAGGCGGGCTGGTACGTCTTCTCCTGGCTGTCGGCGTTGCCGGGCAGCGCCTTCGGCGGGGCGGCGAAGGCGACGGTGGGGAAGGCGACGACGAGGGCTGCGGCACCGGCCAGTCCGGTGACCCATCTCCTGCGGTGTGCCTTGAAGGTCGGTGACGACACTGCGTCCTCCTCTGATCCGGGCGCAGCCCAACGGCTGTGGGGGAAAAGGAGGTTCAGCTTCCTCGCTTTTCCCTTCCGCGCCAAGAGGTCGCAGGCGTATCCACAGTGAAGCGCGAGCCAATACTTGGATCATGACGGTGCTTCAGACGGCATCGTCCGGAATGTCGGCAGCCGCCTCCTCGGGTGTCAGGTCCGGGCGCAGCCGCAGCCACGACGGCTGACGCAGCATCCCGGCCCGGGTACGGGTGCTGTAGCGGACCTCGCCGACCAGCCGGGGCACCACCCAGCGCGCGCCCGGCACCCTCGGCACCGGGTCGAAGGGGCACACCTCGCTCGCGGCGGCCGCCAACAGCTCGGCGAGCAGGGCCCGTTCGGGCTCGCTCCAGCCGGTCCCCACTCCGCCCACGTAGCGCAGGCGTCCCGCCGCCCGCTGGCCGACCAGCAGGGCGCCGGGCAGACCCGACAGCCGCCCCTTGCCGGGCAGCCACCCTCCGACGATCACGTCCTCGCTGCGCATGTTGCGGATCTTGATCCAGGCGCGGGAGCGCACCCCCGGTTCGTACACCGAGTCGAGCCGCTTGCAGACCAGGCCCTCCATCCCGTGCTCCAGGGTGGCCGCCAGGGCCTGTCGGCCATGGCCGACGATCGCCGCCGGCGTCGACCAGAACGGTCCCGCCAGGCCGAGCTCCTCCAGCCGCGCCCGCCGCCGCGCGTAGGGCCACGGCAGCAGGGAGTCCCGCCCCAGGTGCATCACGTCGAACAGCACGAGATGGACCGGGACCTTCGCGGCCTGGCGGGCGGCGCGACCGGGGGCGTGGGCCAGGCCCATCCGGGACTGGAGCAACTGGAAGTTCGCGCGGCCCTCCGCGTCGAGCGCGAGGATCTCACCGTCCAGCACGGCGGGTGTCGCGCCGAGGGCGCCGCCCAGTGCCGCGAGTTCCGGGTAGGCGGCGGTGATGTCCTCCCCGGAGCGGGCCCGCAGCCCGGCACTCCCGTCCCCGGCGAGATAGACCACCACCCGCTGACCGTCCTGCTTGGTCTCGTACGCCCAGCGGGCGTCCTGCGCGGCGGGCGGCAGGGTGCCGGGCGTGGCGAGCATGGGCGCGATCAGGGGCAGCGGCACGGGTGACGTCACGGGTGAACATGTCGACACACCCGGGCACCGCCACGCCCCCTGCACGGTGGTTTCCCCTGAACGGACTCAGGGACCCACCCGCGACGGTGGCCGCACCGCGCCCGACTGATGGGCCGTGACGCTCAGTTGCGCGCCTGCGCCGGCCCGTCGAGGGTCACCACACGCACGGCAGCTCCACCGTGACGACCGTCGGGCCGCCCCTCGGGCTGGAGACCCGGACGGTGCCGTCGAGCGCCGCGACCCGGCGCCGCATGCCGAGCAGTCCGGTGCCGGCGGCCTCGTCGGCACCGCCCCGGCCCTCGTCCCGTACGCACACGCTCAACCCTTTGCCGGTACGGGCGAGCCGGGCGGCGGCCCGCTCGGAGCCGCTGTGCTTGGCGGCGTTGGTCAGCGACTCGGCGACGACGAAGTACGCTGCCGCCTCCACCGCGGCCGGGGCGCGGGGGCCGTCGTCGGTCAGGCCGTCGACGTCCACCGTGACCTCGAGGCCGCTGCTCGCGGCGAGCGCCCGTACGGCGCCCACGAGCCCGCGGTCGGTGAGGATCGGCGGGTGGATCCCGCGCACCACGTGCCGCAGCCCGGTGAGGGCCTCCTCGGCCTGGCTCTGAGCGTCCGTCAGCAGCTTGCGGGCGGCGTCCGGATCACGCTCGTACGCCTGTTGCGCCAGCCCGATCCGCAGGGACAGCGCGACCAGGTGGGCCTGGGCGCCGTCGTGCAGGTCGCGTTCGATGCGGCGCAGCTCGGCTCCGTGCGCGGCGACCGCGTCCGCCCGCGTCGCGGTGAGCCGCTCGACCCGTGCGGCCAGCAGCGCCTGCGGGGACGGACTGAGCAGTGCGGTCGACCAGGACGCCTCCAGGTCGGCGAGCCGCACGATCAGCGGCAGGATCACCGCCTCGCGCCGCAGCAGCCCGCACCACACCCCGTCCACCACCGGGGCGAGCAGCCAGAGCGGCGGCATCAGCACCGGCAGCCAGCCGTAGGCGTAGTACGCGAGCAGCCACCGGAAGTCGGTGAGCGTGCCGGGATCGCGGACCGACGTGGTCAGCCGTTCGCGCAGGGTGCCGGTGATCGGCCGGTACGCCTCGGGAATATCACGGCCCGTCCACGCCGCCGTCAGCCGCCGCTTCGCCCCGGCGATCCGCCGCACCAGCAGCACGGTCTCGGGCAGCAGCCAGCAGCCCACCACCGCGGCCGTGCCGACGGCGGTGATCAGCAGGACGGTGATGAAGAGGTACGACCCGAAGGCCATCGCCGCGGCGACGAGGAGCCGGCCCGAGGCCCGGGCCGCCTGCCGCAGGGTCGGTCGCATGGTGACGTCGTTCCTCTCGACGTGGTCGGTAGTCTTCCGTTCCGGAAACCGCGGTGTCGGCGGTGGACCCGGGCGGTCTGGGGACTGGTCGCCCCGGGGTGGTGCGCAGTCCCGGTACGGTGGTGATCATGGCGGGCAGGGCGGTACGGGCGGAGCAGGCCGGGGCGACGAGGGAGCTGATCCTGACCGCGGCCGAGCGGCTGTTCGCCGAGCGCGGTGTGTACGCCGTCTCCAACCGCCAGGTCAGCGAGGCGGCCGGGCAGGGCAACAACGCCGCCGTCGGCTACCACTTCGGCACCAAGACCGACCTGGTCCGCGCGGTCGTGCGCAAGCACGCCACACGCATCGAGGAGGGCCGCGTCCGGCTGGTGGCCGGCCTCGACGACTCCGCGGACCTGCACGACTGGGTGTCGTGCCTGGTGCGCCCGGTCACCGAGCACCTGGCGGCGCTGGGGTCGCCCACCTGGTACGCCCGCTTCTGCGCCCAGGTGATGACCGACCCCGCCCTGTACCCGATCATGGTCGAGGAGTCCCTCACGTCGCCGTCGATGCGGCTGGTGGTCGACGGCCTGGACCGCTGTCTCAGCGACCTGCCCGCCGAGGTCCGCGCCGAACGCGGCGACATGGCGCGCCATCTGATCCTGCACACCGCCGCCGAACGCGAGCGCGCCCTCGCCGAGGGGACCCCCACGCCCCGCGCCACCTGGCACGACGCCGCCACGGGCCTGATCGACGCCATAGCCGGCCTGTGGCTGGCGCCCCACTCGCGCACCCGGTAGCCGAGGCGCGGTTCAGTGCCCGTCGTCAAGGGTGACGACGACCTTCTCCGCCGCACCCGGGGTGAGCGCCAGCTCGAAGGCGCGGTCCACCTCGGAGAACGGGACCCGGTGGCTGATCAGCGTTGCAAACCGCTCCTGGTGCTCCACGAGCTCCGGGGTCACCTCGAAGATCTCGGTCGGGTAGCCCTGGGAGGCGATGAGGGTCAGCTCGCTGCGCAGCATGCCGCCGAGGTCGATGTCGGAGCCCTTCTTCTGCACCGCCACCATGACCAGCCTGGCGCCCCACTTCGCCGACTGGACCACGGTGTTGAAGACGACCGGCGCGCCGGCCGCGTCGATGTAGATGTCGGTGCCCGGCCGGGGCTGGCCGAGGGCGTTGGCGCTCGGTCCGTGCAACTCGGTCAGGCGGGCGGTCACGTCCTCCTCGGCCGAGTCGATGACGGCGTCCGCGCCGACGGCCAGTGCCTTCTCCAGCCGGGCGGGGATGACGTCGGCCACCACCACGTGCTCCACACCGCGCAGCTTCAGCCAGATCGCGGCGCCCAGACCGATCGGACCGGCGCCGAACACGACGACCCTGTCTCCCGGCTTCGCCCCGGAACGGTTGACGGCGTGCCGGGAGACGGCCATCGGCTCGTTGAGCGAGGCGACGTCGAAGGGCACGGTGTCGGGGAAGACGGCGACACTCCTGCCGATCTCGGCGTTCTCGATCAGGAGGTATTCGCTCATCCCGCCGAATCTGCCCCCACAGCCGATGATGCCGGTCGGCGCGTCCTGCGGGTTGACCACCACCCGGTCACCGACCTTCAGACCGGCCACCTCGGCGCCGACCTCGACGACCTCACCGGCCGGCTCGTGGCCCAGCGCCACCGGCACCGTCTCGCCGCCGAGGTGGGCGCGGGCCGGCACGCCGCCCATGTGCAGGAACGTGACATCGGTGCCGCAGATGCCGCAGGCGCGGATCCGTACGAGCGCGTCCTTGGGGCCGGGCATGGGACGCTCGACGTCCACCGCCTCGACCTTGCCCACACCGGCGGTCTGCACGGACTTCATGCTGGTCATGGGGAGTGCCTTTCACTGGTGGTGAGCGGGGTGCTCCAAGGGCGGGGGTGTCCTCGGGCCCGGCGCCGGTCGGGCGCCCGGTTCGGGCGTTGCTTGAGTTAGGCAAACATATGCGGATTACTTGAGTCAAGCAACTGAAGCGGTTACTTGAGTCAGGCAAGCAGAGCGGTAGGCTGGGCCCATGCCCCAGTTACCGCAGGCAACGCCGTCCGCGAAGCTCGCCCGAGGCGCCGGCCAGCACGTCCTGATCGTCGCCGGGGAGCCGGACGTCGCCGATCTGCTCACCACCACCCTGGAGCTCGCCGGTTACCGGACCGGCGTCACCGTCACCGTCGCCGAGGCCCTGGAGCGGCTCGCCGAGCAGCGGTTCGATCTCGTGGTCTTCGACGTCACGTCGCCGGACGTCGACGCGATGAGCGGCGGCGACAGGCCGAGGGTCGCCCGTCGGCCGCCGGTCCTCATGCTGACCGCCTGCGACAACCTCGACCGCATCCTCCCCGAACTCGGCTCGGGGGAGAGGGACTACGTCACCAAGCCCTTCCGGATGGCCGAAGTCCTGGCCAGGATGCAGGTGTTGCTGCGCGAAGCCGGACCGGGCCCCCGTGAGGTCCCCCTGAGTCACCTGGACCTGGTCCTCGACGACACCCGCTGCCAGGCCCGGCGCGGGGAGCGCGCGCTCCATCTCACGCCCGCCGAGTATCGGTTGCTGCACCACCTCCTCGTCAACGCGCACCGGGTGCTGTCCAAGGAACAGATCAGCCGGTACGTCTGGGGCGACTTCCGAGGGGACAACGCCATCGAGCAGCTCGTCTCCCGGATGCGGCGGAAGGTGGACCGGGACGGGCCGGCGCTCATCCACACCCGGCGGGGCTTCGGCTACTGGCTGGGGGAGGGCGAGAAGGCGGACTGAGGGGCGAGGAGCAAACGTCGGAGACGTCCGTTCCATGGGGCGTGGGCGGTGCCGCGATCGTGCGGCGCCGCCCGTCGTCGTGTTGCGAGTGTGGCGCTGGGCGGTCAAGGTGCCAATGAGAAGGGGGAGTTGGCGGACATCCGCCCCTCGGCTCGGGATGTGATCTGGGTTACGTCAGGTTGTCGTCAGGCAACTGACCGGAAGGCGTCAGCCCCCTCTGTTTGCATGTGCTCATCGAGGCCTCACCTTTCACCCCGGCTCTCCGGTCCCGTCCGGAGCCCCCCACCGACCGAGGAGAACCATGGCCCAGCCCGCGGCGGGTCCCGCGCCCGAAGCGCCGGACGCCGTCCCCGAGTTCCCGATGCCCCGGGCGGCCCGCTGTCCGTTCGACCCACCGCCCGCCCTCAAGGAGCTCCAAGAACAGGGGCCGTTGACGAAGGTGCGGCTCTGGGACGGCACCGAACCCTGGCTGGTGACCCGCTACGCCGAACAGCGGGCGCTGCTGGGCGACCCGAGGGTCAGCGCGGACACCGACCGTCCGGGCTACCCGAGCAAGGCCTCGCCCGGGGCCGGCGAGGGCAAGCTCAGCTTCATCATGATGGACGACCCCGAACACGCCCGGCTGCGCCGGATGGTGACGGCGCCGTTCGCCATCAAGAGGGTGGAGGCGTTGCGGCCCGCCGTGCAGCGGATCACGGACGACCTGATCGACGGCCTGCTGGCCGGCCCGCGGCCCGTGGACCTCGTGGAGGCGTTCGCCCTGCCGATCCCCTCGCTGGTGATCTGCGAACTGCTCGGCGTGCCCTACGCCGACCACGACTTCTTCCAGCACAACACCAAGACCATGGTCCACCGGGACGCCACCCCCGAGCAGCGGGGCACGGCGAGCCGGGAGGTGGCCGCCTACCTGGGCGGACTCATCGGTGAGCGGCTCGCCGAGCCCCAGGACGACCTGCTGTCCGGCATCGCCGGGCGGATCACCGCCGGCGAGATCGACCACCAGCAGGCGACGGAGATGGCGCTGCTCCTGCTGATCGCGGGCCACGAGACCACCGCGAACATGATCGCGCTCGGCACTCTCGCCCTCCTGCGCAACCCCGACCAGTTCGCCCTGCTGCGCGACACCGACGACCCGAAGGTCGTCGCCTCCGCGGTCGAGGAACTGTTGCGCTACCTGCACATCACCCACCTCGGACGGCGCCGCGCGGTCACCGAGGACATCGAGATCGCTGGCCAGGTCGTCAAGGCCGGCGAGGGCGTCATCATGGTCAACGAGATCGCCAACCGCGACCCCGGCGTCTTCCCCGACCCCGACCGGCTCGACCTCACCCGCGACGCCCGCCGCCATGTCGCCTTCGGCTTCGGCGTCCACCAGTGCCTGGGCCAGCCGCTGGCCCGTATGGAGCTCCAGGTCGTCTACGGCACCCTCTACCGGCGCATTCCCACCCTCGAACTCGCCTGCGCCTTCGAGGACGTCCGGTTCAAGAACGACGCCTTCATCTACGGCGTGCACGAACTGCCCGTGACCTGGTGACGGTCCCCGTCCCGCTCCGGAACAACAAAGAAGCCACGTGTGAGAAGGGGATTCCCATGAAGGTGGAACTCGAAGCCGACAAGTGCGTCGCCTCGGGGCAGTGTGTGGTCGCCGCCATGGAGGTGTTCGACCAGGACGACGACGGCATCGCCATCCTGCTGGACGAGCGGCCCGCCGCCGAACACCTCGACCAGGTACGGGAAGCGGTCGCCGTCTGCCCCGCCGCCGCGATCCGGCTGGTCGAGAAGTGAACCGTGTGGTCGTCGTCGGCGCCTCGGCCGCCGGGCTCGCCGCGGCCGAGACACTCCGCCGCGAGGGCTACGACGGCACGCTCACCCTCGTCGGCGACGAGCCGCACCTCCCGTACGACCGGCCGCCGCTGTCGAAGCAGTACCTCGCCGCCGAGTGGGAGGCCGACCGGCTGGCGCTGCGCACCGGCGACGACCTCGCCGCCCTCGGTCTCGACCTGCGCCTGGGCGTCGCCGCGACGGGCCTCGACCCGGGCGACCGGGTCGTACGGCTGGCCGACGGGGCGCGGGTGCCGTACGACGGTCTCATCGTGGCCACCGGGGTCAGGCCCCGGCGGCTGCCGGGCGGCGGCGGACATGTCCTGCGCACCCTGCGCGACGCGCTCGCCCTGCGGGAGCGGCTTGGCCCGGGGCGGCGTCTGGTCGTGGTCGGCGCCGGGTTCCTCGGGGCGGAGGCCGCGGCGGTGGCCTGGCGGCTCGGGGCCCGGGTGACGCTCCTCGAACCGGCGCCGGTGCCGCTCGCGCACGCGGTCGGTGAAGAGGTCGGCCGGATGCTGTCGCGGGCCCACCTCGACCGGGGCGTGGAGCTGCGTACCGGGGTGACCGTGACCGAGGTGACCGACCGTGCGGTGCGGCTGGCCGGCGGCGAGGTCGTCGAGGCCGACGAGGTGCTCGTGGCGGTCGGCTCGCTGCCCAACACCGAATGGCTGGCGGACAGCGGCCTGACCCTGGGTGACGGCGTCGTCTGCGACGCGTACCTGGAGGCGGCGGAGGGTGTGTACGCGGCCGGTGACGTGGCTCGCTGGCACAACCCGCTGTTCGGGGTCCGGATGCGCATCGAACACCGCACGAACGCCGCGGAGCAGGGGATGGCCGCCGCGCGCAACCTGCTCGGGCCGGACCGGCGCAAGCCGTTCGCGCCGGTGCCGTACTTCTGGTCGGACCAGTACGACATGAAGGTGCAGGCGTACGGCTTCCTGCGCGGGCACGACGAGGTCGCCGTCGTGGAGGGCGACCTCGCGGAACGCCGGTTCGTGGCCGTGTACCGCACCGGGGCGCGGGTGAGCGGAGCGCTCGCGGTGGGGATGCCGCCGAAGGTGATCCGGGCGTGGCGGCAGTCGATCGCGTCCGGAGCGGTCTGGGACGAGGCCGTGCGGGCGCCGGTGCAGGTGCGGCGACTGCGGGGAGTAACTTAATTGAGTTACGCAACAAGATGGTAAAGTGAACCTCATGTCCACCGAACCGCTCCCCGCAGCCCCCGCCTCCGCCTCCCCGGAAGTGATCGAGATCGAGCGCGCGCTCAGCCGGATCACCTACCTGAGCACCCGGGCCCGCCAGCACGAACGCCTGATGGCCCTGGCCGGCGTGCCGCTGGACCGGGCCGCCGTGGCGCTGCTGCGACAGATCGCCGACTCGGAGCCGTTGCGGCCGGGCGAGCTGGCCGTGCGGCTCGGCGTGGAGGCCTCCCACGTCACCCGGACGGTCCAGCAGCTCCAGAAATCCGGCTACGCCACCCGCGTCCCCGACCCCCACGACGGCCGCGCCCAGCGCATCCAGCTCACCGACACCGGCCGCCAGGCCATCGACCGCATCCGCGACGCCGGGGCGCGCGGCATGCAGCTCGCACTGGCCGACTGGTCCCCCGAGGAGCTGCGCCGACTCGCCTCCCTCTTCCACCGCATGGTCGACGACTTCCTCACGTACGCCGTCGACGAGGAGACGGAGCAGCAGCCACCAAGCGCCTGACGCCACCCCGTCCACCCGGCGAGCCGGCGCGACAGCCCCGGCCGGACCGTCAGGGCAGAGCTGCCAGGCGCTGCCGTCCAGCAGCCGAACCGCGCCGAGCCGCGCCAGGGCCGCCGCTGCGCAGGGTGCCGCCCGCCCCGCCGTCCGTCGGATGCGGGCGGCGTGTCCGACGCGCGCCGCGCCATCTCCGATTCACCGCAAGTGACTTGAGAGTGTCGGACCCGGTGGCCGGCCCCTCGCTACTGTCCCGTAATATCGCGCGGCAGGTCGTCAGAGGAGGAACCGTGCCGCGGTCCGAACGTTCATCGCTGCTGCTCGCGGGCCTGTTGGCCACCGCGGGTGTCGCTCACTTCGCCACCCCACGTCCGTTCGAGGCCACGGTGCCGCGCGCGCTCCCCGGCTCGCCCCGGACCTGGACGTACGCCAGTGGCATCGCCGAGCTGGTGCTCGCGGCGGGGGTGGCCCTGCCGCGGACGCGGCGGGTCGCGGGCCTGGCCACGGCGGCGTTCTTCGTCGGCGTGTTCCCCGCGAACGTGAAGTTCGCCGTGGACCAGCGCCGCCGCCCCGCGCCGCGGAAGGCCGCCGCGTTCGGCCGGCTGCCCCTCCAGCTGCCGCTGGTGCTGTGGGCGCGCAGCGTCGCGAAGAGTGCGGAGGGCCGGTCATGACGGAACGTGTGGAGATCGGCGACCGGATCGAGGACTTCTCGCTGCCGGACGAGACCGGAACCGAGCGCAGCCTGTCGGAACTGCTGGCCGAGGGCCCGGTGGTCCTCTTCTTCTACCCCGCCGCCCTCACCCCCGGCTGCACCGCCGAGGCCTGCCACTTCCGTGACCTCGCCACCGAGTTCGCCGCCGTCGGCGCACGGCCCGTCGGCATCAGCGGGGACTCCGTCGACCGCCAGCAGGAGTTCGCCGGACGCCACACGCTCGGCATGCCACTGCTCTCCGACGCCGACGGGAAGATCCGCGAGCTGTTCGGCGTGAAGCGCGGCTTCTCGCTGGCACCCACCAAACGGGTCACCTTCGTCATCGCCCCGGACCGGACCGTCCTGGAGATCGTCCGCAGCGAACTGCGCATGAACACCCACGCCGACCGCGCCCTCGCCGCCCTGCGCGCCCACCGCTCCTAGGGCCTGTCGTTTGGATCATCCCGGCGTCGCGGGGGCTGGCACGCACATCTGCCGCGTTGTCGTCGGTTGCCAACTCCCCCACGCTCGGCTTCGCTCGCGCGGGAGGGACCCCCATCGCGTTGACGCCCTCCTCCGCCTTGCAGCTGCACGCACCAGACCCCGCTCGGGTCGGCTGCAAGGCACCGAGCCTTACGGCCGGCCTGATCCAAACGACAGGCCCTAGGTGTGCTGTCCGGCGGATCATGCCGCAGACGCGGGGCCAGGCGGGACTCACCGGCCACGACCCAGGACCTGTCCTGGTTCGTGGCCGGTCTCCGTCGCGGTTGATGCGCCGCCGCATCGGGACCATTCTGGACACTATGGAGCATGTCGCCGCTGCGGCGATCATCGATGCCCACGGCAGGGTGACGGGGTGGAGCGAAGGTGCCCGGGTGCTCACGGGCTACCCGGCCGAGGAGGCCGTGGGTCGCCCCGCGGCCGACCTGCTCGCGGAGGAGATGTCGACGCAGACATTCGCCGCACGGTCCGGCTTCGTCACGCTGCGCCACCGTGACGGGCATCCCGTGCCCGTCATCCTGACGGCCTGCCCGGTGCTCGGCCCGGACGGCGAGGCCACCGGCTTCGCCGTCACCACCGAGCGGCCCCGGGATCCGGAGGCCACCCTCGCGGGACAGGCATTCGAACAGGCGTCCATGTCGATGTCGGTCTTCGACACCCAGCAGCGCTATCTCCGCCTCAACGACGCCGCCTGCCGGGTGATGGGCGTCTCGGAGGAGGCCCTGCTGGGCCGCCACTTCCCGGAGACCGTGGAGGACGCCGTGCACAGCCGCGGCTTCCACAACAACCTGCGCCAGGTCGTCGAGACGGGCAGGCCGGCCCGCTACGAGAGCTTCACCGGCGCGCCGGCCCTCAACCGGGAGCACGCCTGGAGCACCGAGATGTGGCCCGTGCGGAACACCGAGGGCGAGGTCGCCGGGGTCGCCCTGGCCGCGTTCGACAGCAGCGAGCAGTACTGGGCCCGCCAGCGCCTCGCCCTGCTCAACGAGGCGGCGGCAGCCATCGGCACCACCCTGGACGTCGTACGCACCGCCGAGGAACTGATCGAAATCCTGGTGCCCCGGTACTCCGACTTCGCCAGTGTCGACCTGCTCGAATGGGTCCTCGGCGCCGACGAACCACCCCCGGTCCCCGACGGCGAGATCGTCATGCGCCGCGTCGCCCACGGCTCCGTCACCGAGGGCACCCCCGAGGCTGCCGTGCACCTGGGAGAGACCGACATCTACCCCTCCTTCTCCCCGCCCGCCCGCGCCCTGCGCACGGGCCGCGCGGTGCTCAGCCAGGCGGGCGATCACGACTTCATGCGGTGGGTCGACGAGCGCAACACCCGCGCCCCCGCGGGCCGTCCCTACCGCCGGGGCGTCCACTCGATGCTCGCCGTGCCGCTGCGGGCCCGCGGCACCACCCTGGGCGTCGTCGTCGCCATCCGCATCCGCGCCGTGGACGACTACGGCCCCGACGACGCCATCCTGGCCGAGGAACTCGCCAGCCGGGCCGCCGTCTGCATCGACAACGCCCGCCGCTTCGCCCGCGAGCGCACCACGGCGCTGGCCCTGCAGCACAGCCTGCTGCCGCGCGGCCTGCCCGGACAGGCCGCTGTCGAGGTCGCCCACCGCTATCTGCCCAGCGGATCCCTCGCGGGCATCGGCGGCGACTGGTTCGACGTCATCCCGCTCTCCGGCAGCCGTGTCGCCCTCGTCGTCGGCGACGTCGTCGGCCACGGCATCCCGTCCTCGGCCACCATGGGCCGGCTCTGCATGGCCGTCCGCACCCTCGCCGACGTCGACCTGCCGCCGGACGAACTCCTCACCCACCTGGACGACCTCGTCACCCATCTGGCCGCCTACGACGGCGCCGAGGAGGTCGCGGAGCTCGGCGCCACCTGCCTCTACGCCGTCTACGACCCCGTCGCGCGCCGCCTCACCCTCGCCGCGGCGGGCCACCCGGCCCCGGCCGTCGTCCTGCCCGACGGCACCGCGCAGCTCATCCGGATGACTCCCGGGCCCCCGCTCGGCGTCGGCGGCCTGCCCTTCGAGGCGACGGAACTGGAACTGCCCGAGGGCGCGGTCGTCGCCCTCTACACCGACGGCCTGATCGAGGACCGCGACCGCGACGTGGACCGCGCCACCGCCGAGATGTGCCGCACCCTGGCCGGCCCCGCCGACTCGCTCGACGACCTCTGCGACACGGTCCTGAAGGCCGTACTGCCGGAGGAGCCCAGCGACGACGTGGCCCTGCTCCTGGCCCGCACCCGCGCGCTGGGCACGGACCAGGTGGCCACCTGGGACGTCGACCCGGACCCCGCACGGGTGGCCGCCACCCGGCAGGCAGCCACCGACCAGCTGACCGCCTGGGGCCTCGACGAGGCCGCCTTCGTCACGGAACTCGTCGTCAGCGAACTCGTCACCAATGCCATCCGGTACGGCGAACCGCCCATCCAGCTGCGCCTGATCCGGGACCGCTCCCTCATCTGCGAGGTCTCCGACGGCAGTTCCACCTCCCCGCACCTGCGCCGCGCCCACGCCTACGACGAGGGCGGACGCGGTCTCCTCCTGGTCGCCCAGCTCACCCAGCGCTGGGGCAGCCGCCAGACGACCAACGGCAAGACGATCTGGGCCGAACAGCCCCTGCCCCCGCCCCTGTGATCACTCCTCCGCGGCGACCTGGCCGAGGGTCCGCCCCGTGCGTGCCGAACGCGCCCTGCGCGGGTCGGGCGTCCGGTGCCCCTGCCCCGGCCGGTCCCCGCGGCCGGCCTTGACCAGCAGCCACGCCTCCTCGCCGTCGTCACCGCCGCGGAACCGGGTCAGCGCGTACTCGCCGTGCAGCTTCGACCCGTGCAGGCGGAACGTCGCGTGTCCCCGCCGCAGGGACTCCTCGAAGTCGACGGGCCGCCCCTCGCGGTCGTGGCTGAGCGGCTCGTAGGTCCCGACGTCCCAGACGATCACGGTGCCACCGCCGTACTCGCCCCGGGGGATGACGCCCTCGAACTCCTCGTACTCCAGCGGATGGTCCTCCGTGGGCACGGCGAGCCGCTTGTCCTTCGGGTCCTGCGACGGCCCCTTCGGGATCGACCACGACTTCAGCACGTCCTCCACCTGCAACCGGAAGTCGAAGTGCAGCGTGCTCGCGTCATGGATCTGCACGACGAACCGGGGAGCCTCTCCGGGCCGCGCCGTCCGCCCCTCGGGCTCCGCCGTCCGAGTGAAGTCACGCTTGCCGTGATACTCCCGCAGCCGCTCCCGCTCACCCACGTGCTCACTCCCTCCGCGCGGCGCTCCGGCAGCCCCGGGTACCCCGGCGCAGGGGGCTCAGAACTCCTCGTGCGTCTCGGGGTCCCCGCCGATGCGCCGGTGCGCCCGCTCCGACACCGTCCGCATCTGGGCGGGGCCGAGGGAGAAACCGAAGACGTCGAGGTTGGTGCGCTGCCGCTCGGGGCTCGCCGACTTGGGGATCGGTACGGCTCCCAGCTGGACGTGCCAGCGCAGCACGACCTGGGCGGGCGTGACCCCGAGGGATTCCGCGGTCGCGACGACGGCGGGGTCCTCCAGCAGACGGGTGCCACGGCCCAGCGGGCTGTAGCTCTCGGTACGGATGCCCTTGGCCTCGTGGAAGGCGCGCAGCTCGTCCTGCGGATGGTGCGGATGCAGCTCGATCTGGTTGACGGAGGGCAGAACCCCGGTCTCCTTCTCCAGACGCTCGAGGTGGGCGACGGTGAAGTTGGAGACGCCGATCGAACGGACCAGACCGTCCTCACGGAGCTTGATCATGGCCTTCCAGGAGTCGACGTACTTGTCGACGCGGGGGAGCGGCCAGTGGATCAGATAGAGGTCCACGTACTCCACGCCGAGCCGGGCACGCGACTCCTCGAACGAGGCGAGCGTCTCCGCATGTCCGTGGTGCCGGCCGGGGAGCTTCGTGGTCACCACGACGTCCTCGCGGGGGACACCGCTGCGGACCAGGCCGCGGCCGACACCGCTCTCGTTGCGGTAGTTCGTCGCCGTGTCGACCAGGCGGTAGCCCAGGCCGAGGGCCTCCGCCACCGCGTCCTCGGCCTGCGCGTCGTCCATCGGCCAGGTGCCGAGGCCGATCGCGGGGAGTGTCGTGTCGTCGTTGAGCTGGTGCACCGGGATGTCGATCACCGTGAAGCCTTCCCTTCGACCGATCCGTACACCCAGCGTCGGGGACACCGTGCGGGTCGATCAAACCGAGAGCTCAGAAGTTGGAGATCACGCTGGTCAGCACCTGGCCGATGACCTTCGGGTTCTTCGCGTCGTACGCGCGTGCCCCGGTCGCCGCGGCGATCTTCTCGAGCACGGTCCTGCCGCCCGCGTCCTGCTCGTCCGCGTCGGAGCCGTAGGCGATGGTGAAGATCCGGACCCGGTCGTCGGAGCCACCGATGCGGGAGAGGACCTCCTCCAGCGTCGGCGTGGCGGGCACCCCCTCGTTGCGCCCGTCGGTGAGCAGCACGATCGCGTTGATGGCGTCCGGGTCGAAGCCCTGGCGCAGCGCCTTCGCCGCCGCGTCGACGGTGCCGTACAGCCCGGTGGCGCCGTTGGGGACGAGAGCGCGTACCTCCTTGGTGAGCTGCTCGCGGCGGGGGACGCCGTTGGCTCCCGGCGCCGGGTCGTTCATCGGGCCGACGGGCACCAGCTCCTGGTAGTGGTGCTTGCCGTCGAGGTTCGCCGCGTTGGAGAACTTCCACAGGCCGACCCGGTCGGCCGGGCCGAACTCGCCGAACAGGGCCGGTTCGGCGTCCTTCAGCAGCTGCATCTTGGTCCTGCCGGTGCCGGGCACCTTGTCCTCCATGGACAGGGAGGTGTCGATGACGACCAGGACGTTGGCGGGGCGGCGCAGCCGGGACCACGTCTGCTGGATCCGGTCGAGGACCTTGCCCTTCGGCGGGTTGTAGGCGGAGAGCCGGGTGCCCGGCAGGGCCCCGTTCTCCTCGGTGATCGACGCCCCCGGCTTCAGGTCGTGGGTGCGGTACCCGTAGGGCGCGAAGTACTTCTCGTACACGTCCCGGTCGTGCAGGTGCCGGAGGAAGTCCGCGGACACCGTCTTCTTGGCCGGGGACAGGCGGTTGAGCGTGACGTAGGGGTGGTCGCTGACCGGGTTGCTGTCCTTGGGGTACAGCGACACGAGCGGGGTCCTGGGCTTGTGGGTCTTCGCGCACTCCGGCTCGTCGCTGTACGCGCCGCAGGGGTAGCCCTGGTTGTAGGTCACCACCGCGTTCTCCTCGACGGTGACTGCGGAGATGTACCGCGCCACCTCGTCCTCACCGCCCGAGTCGTCGGCCGCGCGCAGGTTCGAGAGGAACGTCAGCGTGGTGTCGCCGTAGTGGACCACCGACTTCTCGATGGTCTTGACGAGCGCCTGGTTGGCGGGGGAGTCGATGTCCTTCTCGGACAGTTCGGCGCTGGTGCCGGTGTTGGCGTAGAAGGCGCCGATGGTCGCGTTGAGGCCGGAGGTGGAGTAGTGGGGGTTCGTCTTGCCCAGCTTCAGGGCGCCCCACTGCTTCTCGCCGCGGTCGGCCCAGAAGTCAGCGGGGTCCTTGGCCCACTTCGCCAGCTCCTTCCAGCCGATCCGCTGCTCCGGCCAGCCGAGGGCCGTCGCCATCGTCTTGGGCATCGCGATCGTCAGCGGGCTGGTGACGATCGGCTCGGCCGTCTCCGGGAGCAGCTTCAGCGCCCGGGGGCTCGCCTTCGAGCGGGCCAGCTCCAGCCACTCGCTCCCGGCGGGCGACCACACGTCGGGCGGCTCCGGTCCGTCGGCCTCGGTCCAGCCCTTGGCCAGCGCGCGCATCCCGGTACCGGAGTTGACGCCGCTGACGGTGATCTTCACACAGCGGCCGTGGGCGCGGCGGGCCCCGTAGGCGTCGGCGGCGTTGCGGAGCGACTTGGACAGGTCGATGGAGGCGGAGATGCGCAGCGTGGTGTCGGCCTTGGCCACGGGGCACGTCGGCAGGCTCGAGCCGGCTCCCGGGTCGGAGGACGACCCGTCGTCGCCGGAGAACACCACGGGGACGAGCGCGCCCAGGATCAGCACGCAGGCGAGCCCCGCGGCGCGCAGCGGCGTGAGGTGTCTTCGTGCGGCACGCAGCCCGCGCGACAGCGGGGCACGGCCGTCGACTGGAGCGCGTCCTGTCCCTGAGGCGGTGCCGCCTGGGGAGGGCGGGTTGGGCCGAGTGGCGGGTGTGGGCGACGAGGATGCGTCGCCGGGTGCGGACGTGGCGGTGGTCGGCGAGGAAGCCCCGGCGGGTGTCGACGGTGCGGTGGCGGGGCCGTCCGAGAAGGCGGCGGGCACTGGTGGGACGGGGCCGGACCGGCGGGCGCGGGCGGTGACCGGCGTCGGGGGGTGGGTGACGGGAGCGGAAGCGCCCGTAGGTCTGGGTCCTTCTGCCGCCCTGGGGGCTTCCAGCGCCCCATTGGCTCTGGTGGCGTCGGGTGCCCCGTCGGCTCTGGTGGCGTCGGGTGCTTCGAGTGCCCCGTCGGTTCTGGTTGCCTCGGGTGTTCCCACTGTCCCCTGGCCTATGACGGCGTCGGGTGTTCCCACCGTCCCCTGGCCTCTGACGGCGTCGGGTGTTTCCGGCGCCCCCCGCTCTCTCGTGGCCTCGGAAACCTCCTGCGCCCCGTGGTCTCTCGCCGCACCGGGCGTTACCAGCGGTCCGTGATGTCCCGGTGTCCCGGGCATTCCCGGCACCCCGTCGACCCCCGTCGTCCCGGGAGTTCCCGGTGCCCAGCGACCTTCCCCCGTCCCGTGCATCTCCACTGTCGGGTGGCCCGCCGCCGGCCCGGTTCTCTCTGTCGCTCCCGGACCCAGTGCTCCCAGATCCTGTGCTCCCAGACCCGCCGCTGCGCCCAGATCCGCTGTTCCCGGATCCCGTGCCCCCGGATCCTGCGTCGCTCTGCTCACCGGAGCGGCCGTCGCCCAGGGGCCCTCCGTGGCCCGCGGCTGTGCGGATGTCGCCCGGTCGTAGTCGTGCCCGGTGTGCTGCCGCGTCACCACGCTCTTGGCGAACTCCCTGAGGACGGCGACGGCGATCGTCGCGGCGCGGGAGGCGGCGAGGCGCTGGGTGCCCCTGGCGTCGGCCTCCCGCTTGCGGCCGTCGGCCTTGTCGCTGATGCAGCGGATCGTCAGGGTGTCCAGCCTGCCGCTGACGTGCGCCGCCCGGGCGACCCCCGCGCTCTCCATCTCGATGGCGACGGCGTCGTTGTAGTTCTTCTCCAGGTGCTCCGAGAGGTTCGACGCCCGGTCGTTGAGCACCACCTCGCCGGCGGCTATCGGCTTGTAGTGGACCGTGACGTCCGGCTCGTGGGTCGCCCGGTACGCCGCCTGGAGCAGCCGCCACGAGGCGTCCCAGGCGCGGGGGCGAGCGAGGGAGGCGCCCGGGTTCATCTTCGCGCCGTGGTAGGCGTAGATGCGGGTGGCGACGACGACGTCGCCGATCTCGAGATCCTCGCTGAGCGCGCCCGCGACCCCGACGAAGAGCAGCGCCCTGGGACCGAACAGGTTGTAGGCCTGCCCGGTGATCAGGGCCGCGTTCTCGTTGCCCTCACCGATCAGCGCCACCGCGGCGACGAGTCCGGTGTCGGCGAGCCGTCCGCAGTCGAAGACCGTGCCGTAGTCGTCCTCGCGCCGCACCACGTCGGTGAGGTGCGCGCGTACGGCTGCGTACTCCACGGGCAGTGCCGTGAGGATCACCACGGTGGGAGGAAAGTCTGTCACTTGATCAACCGGGCCTTTCCTCCGATGACTTGACCGCGACCTGGGGGAAACACCGTAGCTCCGAGTCGCCGTCAAGGCAGCAAGTCCGGCAGGTCCGGGGGCCGTTGAGCTGGAATCGTGACGGATTCGATCCGATTCGACGGGACAGCCCCCTTCTGCGCCCCCTTATGAGAGGCCCTGTCGCCCCGTCCGGCGATCGCTGTCACGATCTTCATGGAGCCGATACCACGACCTGACGATCATCGGAGCGCGCATGACCACGGACCGGGGCACGGGAGAGACGACGGAGCCGACCGCGGGGATCGAGGTGCGGCCGGTCGCCGGGCACATCGGCGCCGAGATCACCGGCGTCGACCTGGCCGACGGCCTCGACGACGCCCAGGTCGCGGCGATCAGGGCGGCGGTACTGCGCTGGAAGGTCGTGTTCTTCCGGGGACAGCGGCTCGACCACGCGGGGCACGTGGCGTTCGCGCGCCGCTTCGGCCGACCGGTCGTGCTGCGCAAGCGAGGCAGCGCCTCACCACCGGACTTCCCGGAGATCGAGACCACAGCCGACCGCCTGGAGCTGGGCGGCCGCTTCGGCATGGAGCACGACGAGTGGCTACGGCGCCGCCGGCACACCCTGCTGCGCGGCTGGCACTGCGACCACGGCGCCCGCGTCGACCCGCCCGCCGCGACGATCCTGCGCGCCGAGACCGTCCCGCCCTACGGCGGCGACACCACCTGGTCCAACCTGGCCGCCGCGTACGCCGGACTCTCCGCGCCGGTACGGGAGTTCGTCGACGGCCTGCGGGCCGAGCACCGGCTCGGCGTCGGCTACCAGCCGCGCCCCGGCGACGACGCCTACCTGCGCCATCTGCTGGACCACCAGGTCGCGTCCCTGCACCCGCTGGTACGCGTGCACCCCGAGACGGGGGAGCGGGTGCTGTACGTCAACGGCTACTACGTCGAGCAGATCGCCGACGTCTCCCGCGCGGAGAGCCGGGCGCTGCTGGACATGCTGCTGGAGCAGGCGGTCCGCCCCGAGTACACGGTCCGCTTCCGCTGGGAACCGGGCAGCGTGGCCTTCTGGGACAACCGGGCCACCATCCACCTCGCCCCCAGCGACAACGCCCACCTCGACTTCCCGCGGACCATGCACCGGGTGATGCTCGCCGGAGACGTACCGATCGGCGTGGACGGCAAGCCGTCGGAGCCGATCACCGGGACCGAGCCGGGCCGCTGGTGAGGCCCGCGTCCCCGTCGCCGACGGCGTCAGGCAGGCTCCGCGCGGGTCACGAACGGGCGGCCGTCCTCCGGGATGAACACGACGAACTCGCGGGTGCCGTGGACCACTCGGGCCAGTCCCAGGCGCCGGTCCGCGCGCACCACCGCCTCGATCGGTTCGCCGCCCTCGACGATCCGGTCGAGCTGCGCGTAGTGCCGTAGCAGGGTGCTGGTCGGTCCGTTGATCCAGAGCCCGACGTCGGCTCCCTGCCGCAGCGCCGCGAGCAGCTCCTCGCGCAGGGGGCCGGCAGCCGCGCCGCGCACCCGGTCGTGGAGGCGCTCCTGCACTCCGGGCTCGCTGGGAGCCTCGGCAACCAGTTCCGCGCAACGTGCACAGGCGGATTTCTGGCTCGGGGTGAACAGATGCCGGTACACGGTCAGCCGTGCTTCTGGGATGCCGCACAGGGCCCGGTCCGCTGTCAGCGCGTGCTCCACTCCCGGCGCGTCGGTCTCTTCGCACGCGGTGAAGGACGCGGGCACACGCGCGGAGTCGAAACTCCAGCCCTGCCGGTCGGACGTCGTCATCGGTCCGTTCCCCCGGCCTTCCAGCCCAGCGCCGGGCCCAGCCGCGTCGCCATGTCGGTGAGGATCTGCACGTAGTCCTCGTGCTCGAAGGTGAACGGCAGCGCGAAGGCCACCTCGTCGATCTCGCGGAACGCGGCGTGCGCGTACAGCTGCTCGGCGATCTCCTCCGACGTGCCGACCAGATCCGGCGCGAACAGCAGCCGGGCCGGGCCCTGCGGGGACGCGGTGCGCGGCAGCCGCTTGGCGACGAACTCCTCGTACTTCGCGCGCTGTTCGGGCGAGGCGGAGTCGGTGGGGATGACGACGAGGCCCTGGGAGACACGCGCGGCCTCGCCGTCCGGGTGGGCGGCGCGGAAGGCGCGGACGTGGGAGAGCTGGATCTGCGCGAAGTCCCGTGTGTCGTCCGGGCCTTCGGCCTTGACGACGCTGCTGGTGAGGAAGTTCATGCCGTGTTCCCCGGCCCACGTGGCGGAGCTCAGGCTGCCCCCGCCGTACCAGAGACGGCGGCCGAGCCCGGGAGACTGCGGCTGCACCCGGTCGGAGAACACCTCGAACCCCTCGACCCCGCTGAAGTCGGTCGCGGACTTGCCCCGCACGAAGTCCAGCAGCCGCCGCACCCGCTCGTAGCCGAAGTCCTCGGCGTCGCCCGTGTCCGGGTACAGCGCGTCCTTCACCTGGTCGTAGTGCATCGGCGGACCGACACTGACCCCCGGATTGAGCCGCCCGCCGGACAGGATGTCGACCGTCGCCAGGTCCTCCGCGAGACGCAGCGGGTTCTCCCAGCCCAGCGGGATCACCGCGGTGCCCAGCTCGATGCGCCGGGTGCGCTGCGAGGCGGCCGCCAGGACGGCGACGGGGGAGGAGATGCCGTACTGCAGATGGCGGTGGCGCACCCAGGCGCTGTCGAAGCCGAGCCGTTCGCCCAGCTCGATGATCTCCAGCGTGGTCTCGTGGCCCCGGCGCGGGTCGTCGGCGTCGAAAAGGCCGATGGTCAGGAAGCCCAGCTTCCGCAGCGGGCGTGAGGTCGTCGGCACGGGCTTCCTCCATCGTTCACGGCGCAGATCTTTCTCGGCGCAGATCCTTCTCGGCACAGATGGTTCACGGGCACGGACGGCCGTCCGGCGCTGCTGCGTTCGATTGTCGCAGGTGGGCTCAGGTCAGCGGGATGACGACCTCGTCCTCCACCGGCGGGTGGAGCTCCTGCGCACGGTTGCCCGTCGCCGCGAAACAGCGCAGCCGGATCGCCTCCGGGGTGACGTCGAGGCGCAGGAAGCTCTTGAAGAAGGGCGGGCTGTAGGTCGCCGAGCCCGGCGAGAACAGCGAGGTGTAGATCTTGCGCACCGGCAGCCGGAACCGCGAGGTGCGGTCGGGGCGGCCCCCGGCGCCCAGCAGACTGGCCACCAGCCGGGTCCGCCAGGTGACCCGGGCGTCCGGGCCCGGAGCACGGGCCGGCGTGATGCCGAGGCGCTCCGCGATCACGGCCGTGGCCTCCGCCTCGGTGAGCGTGAAGAAGCGGCGCAGGCGCAGGCGTCGCCCGTACAGCCCGCTGTAGAAGGCGAGGGAGTCGCCGCGCAGCGGATAGCAGCGGAAGTCCTGCTCGGTGACGCCCGCGATGTCGACGCGGGGGATGATGTGCGTGGCGTGCATGAAGGCACCGCCGCCGCCCGAGACCACGTACTGGAACGTGCGCCCGTCGTCCAACCGCACCGGGTAGCGCTGGTAGTTGTGGATGTCGCCGCCGATCGCCGCGACGTAGTGGTGCTCCGGGTCGCGGACGATCTCGTCGACCGTGCCGCCGCCGTCGATCGGGCAGGGGTGGTGCTCGCCGTCCACGTACAGGGGTGAGCCGGTGACCAGCACCTTCGGGCGGGGACCCTGGGACACCTCGCGCAGCCACGCGCCCTGTTCGGCGTCGAGGGTGCCCAGCAGGCCGGTGTCGATGCCGATGATCCGCACGGGCCCGGCGTCGATCGCCCAGTACGGCCCCGGCTGGACGGCCCGTTGATCCGGCGCCGACCGCAACTGCCGTGCCTCGTCGAGGTGTTGCCCGTCCGTCGCGCGGGGCCGGTGCCACAGCAGCGACCGCAGCCAGGCCCGGGTGAGGGGCCGGGGCCCGGGCTCGGGGGCGAGGGGCGGGGCGTCGTCGCAGAAGACGCGCATGAACGCGCCGAGGTCCTCGTACCAGTCGTGGTTGCCGGGTATCGCGTAGATGGGGGCCGGATAGTCCTGGTACGGCTGGAAGAACTTCGTGCCGTAGTCGTCGGCGCTGCCCACGGGATAGATCACGTCGCTCGCGAGGACGGCGAAGTCCGTGCCTTGACCGACCTTCAGGAACCCCGGTACGACGGCGTACTGGGAGTCGTCGCCCTCCCCGGTGTCACCGATCACCATGAAGGAGAAGCTGTCCTCGGAGTCGCGCCGGATCACCTTGTCGGCGGGCGCCCCCGCGGCCTGTCGCTGCGCCACCCAACGGCTCCGGGTACGGCCCGTGGGGTCCCCGAACCAGGAGGCCACCACTCCGTTGCGGGCGGCCCACAGCGTCCTGGGGTTCAGCCAGGAGAGCTTCTCGACCCTGGGCGGCATGAGCTTCTTGTACTCGCCGCGTTCGAGGGTGCCCCAGCCGGCGCCTTCGGCGGTATCGCGTGAGGAGTCAGACACCGGGGCACCGTAGCAACGACCTGCTCAGGGGCCGGGAGGGGGGTCCATTCGCCTGCCCGGGGAGCGAGTTGACCATGCCCCCGTGGTCCTGTCCCAGGGGCACCCCGAACCTCCCGGCCCGAAGTTCATCGCCTCGGGACCGCGTCGGGATGATCGGAGAGGTAGTCCCGCACGAGGGACAGAAAGCTCGGGTCGGGCTCCAGCCCGAGTGCGGCGGCGCGTCTGTTGTCGAAGACGGCGGGCCACGAGGCCACGATCGCCTCGACGGCAGGATCGGGCGAGATGGTCACCAGGTCGGCGACGGCGTCGCCGGCAACTTGGCGCAGCGTAGCGAGCATCTCGGCGACCGAGACCGTGAGCGCGGGCAGGTTGACCGGCAGCCGCCCTTCGAGCCGCCCCGGCCCGACGCCGCGCTCGGCCTCCGCGACGCGGAGGAGTCCCTTGACGGTGCGTCCCGGTGACGCCAGGGCCACCCGCAGGTCGGACCGGACCGGGCAGATCGCCGGGAGCCCTGCGAGCGGCTCCCGGACGATGCCGGACAGGAAGCCGGAGGCGGCCGCGTTCGGCCGGCCCGGCCGCACCGCGACGGTCATCAGGCGGGCGACGCGGCCGTCGAGAAAGCCGCGGCGCGTGTGGTCCGCGACGAGGTGCTCGCAGATGAGCTTCTGTGTTCCGTAACTCGACTGCGGCATGGGCAGGGACGACTCGCTGACCACCGCGGGCAGGGGCAGCTCGGGGCTCGAACCGTAGACGGCGAGACTGCTGGCGAACAGCACCCGCGACATCGGCCCGCCGGCGGCCGACTGGGCCCGGGCCGCGTCGAGCAGGGCGCGGGTGGTGTCCACATTGGCGCGCATGCCGAGGTCGAAGTCGGCCTCGCACTCGGCGGACACCGCGGCGGCGAGATGGAACAGCACATCGACCGGCTCGGCGAACACGTCGTCGAGGCGGTCGGTCAGGTCGCCGTGCACGATGTCCACCAGCGGGTCTCTCGCTGCTGGGGAGTCGGGCCGCACGACGCGGTCGGCGAGCACAAGCCGTGTGATCGGTGCGCCACGAAACGTCCTCGTCCGCAGCAGTGTGCCGGTCAGCCGACTGCCCAGGAAGCCGAACGCACCTGTGATGACGACCCTCACGCGTCTTCTCCTCGCCTGCACGCCCGGGGGCCGTGGCACCGCCCAGCCGCCATGGCATCCGGTCACTCCCCACCGGTCGGTGTCCCGTCCGGACAGCGACGCCGAGGCTACCCACGCCGGCACATCCGCCAAACGTCCAGCACTCGGCTGTCGGCTGTCGACACCGGTTCTGTCGTGTCCCTCCCCGTCCGCGGCCCCGGTCTGCTTCGAACGAGCTCTCCACCACGCGAGAATGCCGTCAGGAACGATCAGTTGGAGGAGCCCTGCCATGAGTGGTCCGCAGCACGCCCACGCCGCCCTCGACGGGCTCGTCATGGGCGACGCCTTCGGTGACGGCTGGTTCACCCTCTCCAGCGAGCCCGTCGAGGAACTGTGGGCCGCGCGCGAACCGCGCCCCGCGCCGTGGCCGTGGACGGACGACTCGGCCATGGCGTTCGTCCTGTTCGCCCATCTGACGGCGCACGGCGAGGTCCGACCGGACGACCTGGCACGGGAGTTCGCCGCCGAGTACGACCGCGACCCGGGGCGCCAGTACGGTCCGTCGATGCACCGTGTGCTGCGGCGCATCGGGGAGGGCGAGCACTGGCGGACCGTCACCACGGGACAGTTCGGCGGACAGGGCTCGCACGGCAACGGTGCCGCGATGCGGGTCGCCCCGCTGGGGGCCTGGTTCCGGGACGATCCGGCGGCCGCGGGTGAGCAGGCCCGGCTGTCGGCGCTGACCACCCACGCCCACCCGGAGGCCGTTGCGGGCGCCGTGGCCGTGGCGGTCGCCGCGGCACTCGCGGCCGCCGGCGACGGTCAAGGGGCCCCTGACCGCCCCGACTTCCTCCGCCAGGTCGCCTCATACATACCCCAGAGCGACGTCCGCTCAAGACTGCTGGTGGCCGCCACCTTCCCCGAACGCACCTCGGTGCGCCACGCGGCGTCCGTACTGGGCTCGGGAACGCTGATCTCGGCGCAGGACACGGTGCCGTTCGCCCTGTGGTCCGCCGCCGGGCACCTGGACGACCTGTCCGAGGCGCTGTGGCAGACCGTCGCCGGCTGGGGCGACCGCGACACGACCTGCGCCATCGCCGGAGGCGCGGTCGCCGCCCGCACCGGCACGGCCGACTTCCCCGCCGCCTGGCGGCAGGCCCGCGAGGACATCCCCGCCTGGAGCGGCTGGGACGCCCGCGCGGCGGAGCGTGCCTGAGAACGCGGCCTGCCATGAGGTCATGACGGCCGCACCCCGAACTGCCGGTCGCGGACCTCGACGCCGGCGCACCGGCCCGGGGCCGGAACGGCTCGCGCCGCGTCCGGGCCCGACGCTCGAAACAGCGGGGTTGTACGACGCCCACTGGCGGGAGCGGTTCCTGGGCCATCCCGACCGCTTTCGCCGAGGCTACGGCGTCTGCTCCCTCCCGAGGGAAAGCCCGCCCCACGCCCTCCGCCTGTCGGAGACGCTGCGGGCGGCCGGACGTCCGCAGGCGCTCCGGTTCCCCCCGGCGCCGCTCCGCCCGCGCGCCGAAGAGGCGCCCGCGGCGGTCTGCCCCAGGCGCCTCCCGGTGATCAGAACGTGCGCTTGAGAAGGTCCAGCAGCGCCGCCCAGTGCCGCTCGTCGCCCTCCTGTTGGTACGAGGCGGTGTCGGCCTGGGTGAAGCCGTGCGGGGCGCCGGGGTAGACCTCGCACCGGTGGCGGACGCCGGCCGCGGTCAGCGCGCTCTCCAGGCGATCCATCTGCTCGGGCGGCAGGGAGGGGTCGGCGTCGGCGTGGCCGAAGTACAGCTCCGCGGTGACGTGCTCGGCGACCAGGTGCGGACTGTCGGGCCCGTCCGTCGCGAGCCGCCCGCCGTGGAACCCGGCCGCGGCCGCGACCCGCTCGGGGTACGTGCCCGCGGTGAGCAGGGACAGCCGGGCGCCCATGCAGTACCCGGTCAGCGCCACCGGGCCGTCCGCGACGAGCGGGCTGTCGGCGAGCCACCGCAGATACGCGTCCGCGTCCCGCAGGGCGAGCTCGTTGGTCAGGGACTGCATGAGCGGGCCGAGTTTCTCGAAGATCTCGGGACGGCCGGAGGGGTCGATGAACTCGGGCAGGTCCACGACCGGGGCGCGCCCGTGGCGGTAGAACACATTGGGCACCAGCACGGTGTAACCGGCCCCGGCCAGCCGGTCGGCCATCGCCCGCAGATGCGGGCGCAGCCCGAACGCGTCCTGGTACAGCAGCACTCCTGGGTGGGGCGACCCGTCACCGGGATGGGCGAGGTAGGCGTCCGCGACGCCGTCCTCGGTGGGGATGTCCACGGCGGTTCCCTCCACGGAGGTCATGGGGTGCCTCTCTGAGCGGTTCACGGCGAGCAGTCGAGCAGCCCGGCAGCCGGGCCGTGGCCATCGTTGCACGCACCATCCAACCGTCCGGGAGCGCCCCCGACGTGCAAACCTTCCCTTTACTCGAACCGCGAGGTGTCCCCGGCCCCCCGCCGGACGATCTCCGCCTCGCCCCCGGAGAAGTCGATGACCGTCGTCGGCTCGGTGCCGCAGTCCCCGGAGTCGACCACGCCGTCCACCGCGTGGTCGAGCAGGTCCTTGATCTCCCAGCCCTGGGTCATCGGCTCCTCCTCGCCGGGCATGAGCAGGGTGCTCGACAGCAGCGGCTCACCGAGCTCGGCGAGCAGCGCCTGCGTGACGACGTGGTCCGGGATGCGCACGCCGACCGTCTTCTTCTTGGGATGCTGGAGCATGCGCGGCACCTCCTTCGTCGCGGGCAGGATGAAGGTGTAACTCCCGGGCGTCGAGGCCTTGATCGCGCGGAAGACGTCGTTGTCCACGTGCACGAACTGGCCCAGCTGCGCGAAGTCCTGGCACACGAGCGTGAAGTGGTGGCGGTGGTCCAGCTGCCGGATCGTCCGGATGCGGTCGATGCCGTCACGGCTGCCCAGCCGGCACCCCAGGGCGTAGCAGGAGTCCGTCGGATACGCGATGAGTGCCCCCGAGCGGACACTGTCGGCCACCTGGGAGATGGTCCGCGGCTGCGGGTTGTCGGGGTGCACGTCGTAGTACTTGGCCATCTGTCGAGCTTATGCCGTCCCCGGCCCAGCGCGGAGGCGCCCGGTCGTGGTGGCCGCCCTCACACCGGCGTGAGGTAACGTCCCCGAACGGGGGGTGCACAAGGCTGACGCTAGGACGAGGAGAAGGCCGAGATGGCTGGCCGGGACGGACGGTACCGCCGTACGGACGCGCCCCCGGGAGGGGACGCGGTGTGGGCGGAGGAACTCCTCGACCATCTGCGCCCCGCGGGCCGCGACATCCGCAAGGTCGTCGACTGGCTCGCCGACACCCTGGGGGCGACCGCGTCCCTCCAGGACGACACCGGCGCCCTCCTCGCCGGGCCGCAGCCCCCACCGGCCGACCACCTGGCCGCCGACATCGTCACCGGCCGGATCGCCTCCGCCGCCTGGGAGGGCGGGGGACGGCACCTGCGCCTGGTCCGGGTCGCGCTCCCGCACCCCGCGTCGGCGGGCGTGCTCGTCGTCGCGCGTCCGGCCCCGTTCGACCGGCGCGACTCCGACATCGTCACGCACACCGCCGCGGTCCTCGAGATCCTGCTGCGGGCGCGTGAGACGACCGCCACCGGACGCCGCCTGCAACGGGCCACCTCGGACCTGCGCCTGGCGATCCTGCAACTGCTCATGGTCGAGGACACCGTCGCCGCCCGCCGCGTCGCCGCCGGACTGTGGCCGGGCCTGCTCGACACCGAGACGGCCTGCGTCTACGTCGTCGAGAGCCGCCCGGAGGAACGCGACCGGCTCGCCGAGGACTGCATCGACGTCACCGCCGAGCAGGCCCTGGTCGTGCGGTGCCCGGCCGTGGACGGGCACGTGATCGTCGTGACGCCCCGCGACACCGCCGCCGCGGAACTGCGCACCCTGCTCGACCGCACCCCCCACACCTTCCTCGGCGGCAGCACCCGGCAGGCCCTCGCCCAGACGGCCACCGCCTACGGACAGGCCGTCAGCGCCCTCGCCGTCGCCCGCTTCCGCCCCGGCAAGGCGGCCGTGTACGCCGAACGCACCCACCCCGAGCGCCTGATGGACCCGGAGGCGCTGCGCACCTGGACCACCCGACTGCTGCGCCCGCTCGACACCCTCCCGCACCACACCCGCGCCGAACTGCTCGCCACAACCCGCCTCGGCCTGGAGTTCACCGCTGTCAGCGCCGCCAAGATCCTGGGCGTCAGCCGCAACACCGTGCGCGCCCGCATGGAACGCGTGGAGACCCTGCTGCGCACGGACTTCTCCGACCTCACCGTCCGTGCCGCCGTCCACCTCGCACTGAACACCCAGGACGGCCTCACGGAGCAGACGACCGACAGCGGGGACGGGTCGGCCGCCGTCCCGTTCGAGGAACTGCTCGCCGGGCCCGCGCTGGGCACCTGGGCCCACGCCCTCCTGGGCCGCCTCGACGCCGACGCGCGCGACCTGCGCCGCACCCTGCGCGCCTGGATCGCCGCCGGGGGCAACGCCGAGCGTGCGGCCCAGCAGCTAGGCGTCCACGCCCAGACCGTGCGCGAACACGTCCGCGGCGCCGAACCCGTCCTCGAACGCCAGCTCCTGGCCGCCGGCAGCGACCTGTACGAGGTCGTGCTCGCCCATCTGGCCACGGGAGACCTCGAACGCCCCGAACTGCACCTGGCCAAAACGGGCCATTAGGACTCGCCTGTGCACGGGTGAGTCCTGCGGGGCCGTGAGCGGGCACTGACGCGATTCACAAGCGGAGCGCCCCCCACGTAAGTTCGTCGCACAGCGGGGGCACGACCGGAACGGGGGACCGGTCGGCGCCCCCGCGTCTCAGGGGTCCTCAGCCCTTCAGCCGGACCGGCACCTCCTGCCAGCCGAACGCGATGAACGACGGGACCTGCCGCAGCTCCCGCCCGTCGACGGCGAGTTCGAGTGCGGGGAAGCGGTCGAAGAGGGCGGGCAGGGCGGTCAGGGCCTCGACGCGGGCCAGCGGGGCGCCGATGCAGCGGTGGACGCCGATTCCGAAGGCCAGATGGTCGTCGGCACCGCGGGTGGCGTCGAAGGTGTCCGCGTCCGGTCCGTAGTGCGCCGGGTCCAGACCGGCGGCCGCGAACGTCGTGATGATCGCGTCCCCGGCCGGGATCGTGACGCCGCCCACGGTGAGCTCACTGACGGCGAACCGCAGCGGCAGCGAGGCGATGGAGGGGTGCACGCGCAGCGTCTCGTCGACGACCGCGTCCCAGCCGATCTCCCCGGCGCGCACGGCCGCCAGCTGCTCCGGGTGCCGCAGCAGCGCCACCACCGCGTTGCCGATCAGGTTGACGGTCGTCTCGAAGCCGGCCCCGATGACCAGCAGCAGCGTGTACAGCAGCTCCTCGGAGCTGAGCCGGTCGCCGTCCTCGTCGCGCACCCGGATCAGCTCGGTCGTCATGTCGTCGCCGGGATGCTCGCTCTTGTGGGCGATGAGCGCGCCGAGGACGGTGCCGATCTGCTCCTGCACGAACGCGGCGTGCTCCGGGCTCGGGTCGGAGGTGTCCATGATGGCCGCGATGAGCCGGCCCGTCGCCTCCCGCAACTCCTCGGGCACCCCGAACAGTTCGCAGATGATCCGCAGGGGCAGCGGATGCGCGAACCCCTCCCGCAGGTCCACCACCTGGTCGCCGGAGGCGTCCAGCGCGTCGAGCAGCTCCTTCGTGACCGCCTCCACCCGCGGCCGCAGCGCCTCGGTGCGGCGCGCCGTGAAGCTCGGCGCGACCAGCTTGCGCAGCCGGGTGTGGTCGGGGCCGTACGTCGACAGCATGTTGACCACACCCACCCAGCCCAGGATCCAGCCCCAGGACGGGTGTTGGCCGACCTGCGACCACAGGTTCCAGTGCAGCCGCGGGTCCTTGCTGACCCGCGGGTCGAGGATCAGTTCCTTGAGGGTGTCGTAGCCGGTGGGCGCCCAGGCGGGGATGCCGCCGGGCAGCTCGACGGGCACGATCGGACCGAGGGCGCGCAGCCGGGCGCTCTCGGCGGGTATGTCGGCGCCGAACGGGTCGAGCGCGATGCGGTCGGTCACGGTCACGTGGGTTCTCCTGGCTGGTCGGGGGTGCGGGGGCGGAAACGCACGGGCAGCGCCGTGAGCGAGCGGTGGAACGGACCGGGCCGCCAGCTCAGGCGGTCACGGGGCAGTACGGGCTCCAGGTCGGGCAGCCACTGGGTGAGCCGCTCGACGGCCTCGGTGACGATGAGCAGCGTGTGCTGCCGCACCGGGCAGGCGTGCGGGCCCGCGCCCCAGGACAGGTGCGAGGCGTCGCCCGGGTGCCGGGCCGCGCCGTGCTCCTGCTCGGCGAAGTGGCCGAGCGCGCCGTAGGAGACGACCACCGGCACCGCGTCCCGGATCCACACGTCGTGGAAGGCGACGGGCCTGCGGGCGTAGTAGATGCCGTAGTTCGCCAGCGGCGTCTCGTGGTGCAGCACCTCCACCACCGCGTCCATGACCGGCCGGGCGCCGCTGGTGAGGGTGGAGTAGAAGGCGGGGTTGCCCAGGATGCGCGACAGGGCGTTCGACAGCAGGTTCGCGGTCGGCTCGTACCCGGCGCCGAGGGTGAGGAACACCTGCCAGGTGACCTCCTCCGGGGTGAGCCCCGCGGGATGGTCGAGGAGGCGGCTCGGCAGGTCGTCGCCGGGCCGTTCGGCCTTGGCGGCGATCAGGTCCAGCACGTATCCCGCGTACTGCGCCTCGCCCTCGGCGGCCTGCGGACCACCCTCCATCATCTTGCCCAGGCCCTCGTTGAGCCGGTCACCGTCGCTGTCCGGCATCCCGAACAGGTCGTTGAACACCAGCGCCATGAGCGGCCGCGCGAAATCGCCCACCAGATCGGCCTCGCCCCTCGGCCCGACCCGGCCGACCAGCAGGTTGACCGCACGGTGCACACGGGCCCGCAGGTCGTGCGGCTCGACCAGGTCGAAGACGTCGATGAGGGTGGTGCGGTAGCGGACGTGGGCCGCGCCGTCGGAGAACAGGGCGTTGGGCCGCCAGCGCATCATGCCGAGGATCGGCGCGTCGTCGGCGACGGTCGCCTCCCACGGCCGCGGGTCGTGCGAGAACGTCTCGGTGTCGTGCAGCAGGTCGAGGGCGGCCCGCCGGTCCGTGACGACGTACGCCGGCACGCCCGGCGCCAACTCCGCCCAGCCGATCGGGCCCTGGGCGCGCAGCGCGGCGTAGTAGCGGTGCGGGTCGAGCGCGAAGCCGTCCTCCCACAGCCGTACGGGCACCGAGCGGGAGAAGGCCTCCTGGGCGGGGGACGGGGTCGCGGGGGGAGGGATGGTCACCGGCTCTCCGGGAAGTCGCGGTCGGGGGCGCGCTCGATCAGGTGCTGGACCAGGGCGAGCAGCGCGTCGACGGACGAGTCGCGCTCCCGCGCGTCGCAGGCCACCATCGGCGTTCCCGCCTCCAGGTCCAGCGCGCGGCGCAACTGCTCCTCGCTGTAGTGGCGCGGCGCGTCCGGGAAGACGTTGAAGGCGACCGCGTACGGCAGCCCGCTCTCCTCCACCAGACCCAGCACGTCGAACGACGCGTCGACGCGTCGGCTGTCCACCAGCACGAGCGCGCCGAGCGCCCCGTAGGCGATGTCGTCCCACAGCGACCGGAACCGTTCCTGCCCGGGCGTCCCGAACAGGTACAGCACGATCCCGCCGGGCAGGCTGATCCGGCCGAAGTCGATGGCGACGGTGGTCGTCGTCTTGTCGCGCAGCCCCTCGAGGTCGTCCACCCGAGCGGACGCCTCGGTGAGCCGCTCCTCGGTGTGCAGCGGCCGGATCTCGGACACCGAGTCGATCAGGGTCGTCTTGCCCACCCCGAAGGGACCCGTGACGAGGATCTTGACGAGGTCGCGGGCGGTGTCGGGCAGGTGCAGGGCGCCCGGGGCGCCGGGCACGCCGGCGTCAGGAACGCTTGAGGGCGCGGAGGCCATCGGCCACTCTCTTCAGCAGGTCGGGGTCGAACCGTGCGGCGGGCGGGATCGGCGCACGGGCGAGGACGAGGTCCTGGTCGACGAGGTCGGCGGCGAGCACACGCACCGCGGAGACCGGCAGCCGCAACAGCGCCGCCGCCTCCACGACCGTCAGCGAACCGCCGTCCAGCGCGTCCAGCAGGGCGAGCTGGGCGGCAGGCAGCCCCGCGGGCACGTCCGCCTCGCTGCGGTTCAGCACCGAGAGCCGGTCCAGCCGCACCCCGCGGTGCCGGGCCACACCCCCGGTCGACAGGTACGCGGGGACCAGCGGACGGCCGCCCGGGCGGCCGGTCATGCCGGAGTGTCGTCGCCGTCGGCCTCTCGTGGCGCGGCGGCCATCGCCTTCTCGCCCAGCCGTGCCACCTGCGAGTGCACCCGGTGCGCCAGCAGGTCCAGGCGCACCTCGCCGTCCCCGTACGCGGCCACACAGGTGCCGTGGTCGGTCGGCACGATCAGCACGTATCCGTGGTCCGACTCGATGACGACCTGCCGCACCTCCGCCCGGTCCCGGTCGGCGAACGCGGCGGCCGCCGTGCGGCACGCCCCCTGGACGGTGCTGGTGATCGCGGCGACCCGCTCGGCCGACGGCTGCGTCAGCGCGTCGGTGTACCCCGTCACGAGCCCGTCCTTGGTCAGCAGGACGGCGGCCACGACGTGCGGCACCTGAAGAATCGGTTCCAGCACCCAGGCCGTGTCGCTCATGTCGCGGCTGGTCATCGGGCCGCTCCCCCTTCGTGGTCGGTCTCTTCGGTCTCTTGGGTCTTTTCGGTCTCTTCGGGCCACCCGTCGGTGCCCCCCTCGGCCGCGGCGCGGGCCGCCGCGGTACCGGACTGCAATGCGCCGAGCGCGGCCGCGGCCTCCTCGGGCCGCCGTGCCGGACGTGCCGTACGCGCCGGCGCGGGCGCCTCCTGGGCGGTCACCCGGCTGCGGCGGCGCCGCTGAGGCAGACCACCGGTGTCCCCCGGATCGTGGTGCCCCGGCGCGGCCGGAGCGGTGGCGTCGTCGTGTTCGCCGCCGTAGGCGTGGGCGGACGATGACGGCGCCGACGGCCCGCCCGGGCCGTCCGGCACGGCGCGGCGGGTCGTGCGCGGTGCGCTGGCCGCGGGCGGCTTCTCGGCGGGGTCGAGACGGCTGAGCAGGTGGCTGTCGACGCGCAGGACCGCCCGCACCCCGCCGTACGGGGAGGGCGAGGAGACGTCCACGCTCAGGTCGAACTGCCGGGTCAGCCGGCCGATCGCGGCCAGCCCCATGCGCGGCGGGTCGCCGAGCTCGGTCAGCAGGATCGGGTCGTTGCCGGCCACCAGGCGCTGGGCCCGGGCCCGTTCGTCCTGCGTCATGCCCAGGCCGGCGTCGTCGATGGTGACGCAGACGCCGTGGTGGACGTGTTCGAGACCGACCACGACCTCGGTGTCCGGAGCGGAGTGCCTGAGGGCGTTGTCCAGGAGCTCGGCGACGATGATGGCGACCGGTTCGACGGCGTGCGAGACCAGGGCCGTGCCCGGCTCCAGATGGTTGTGCACCTTCACCCGGTGGTACCCCGCGAGCCGGGCCTGACCGCCGGTCACCGCGTCGACCAGGTGGGACTCCTCACGGGCGAGCCCCACCCAGGCCCCGCACACCACGGCGGTCACCTGTGCGCGCCGCAGCGACTGCTCGTTCTCGTGGTCCAGTTGGAAGAGCGTCTGCGCCAGCTCGGGGTCGTCGTAGCGCTGTTGCAGTCCCCTCAGGGCGTCCTGGAGCCGGTACAGCGCCGCCTGGATCTCACGGGTGGCGCCACGCAGTCCGGCCTGCGCGGCCGCGTCGACGCGGGTGCGCTGCGCGAGGAGTTCGGCATGCAGCCCGCTCAGCACGCCGTCGAGGGCGGCGCCCAGGTACGTTCCGGTGGTCTGCGGCCGGAGCGGGCCCGGCACCCCCAGGTGCGGGTGCGCCAGTTGACGGGCGGCGGCCGGCACGCGCTTCTGCGCGAGGTGGTCGACCTCGGCCGTGAACGCCTGGATCAACCCGTCGACCTGTGCGCGCAAGGCGGTGATCTCGGTGCGCTGTCTGGCTCGCTGCCGCCGGGCGCGCAGCAACCCACCGCCGAGGGCGAGCGCGGACAGTGTGCCGACGGCGAGACCACCGACGGCCAGGTCCGGTAATTCGATCATCGCAGCGGTTCCATGAGAGGTCGGGCAGGGCAGGGTCCGAGACCCTCGGGTGGGGCGTTTGCTGCACAGTACACACCGTCATTGATCGATCTCGCACGGTCGAGTGATACTTCGTTCCGAAAGTGATCTGCCTCTCTTCGTTTCTGCGTCAACTGTCTGAATTTCCCTGTGGATGCGCAGAGTTGGTGCTAGTCACCCGACGGCGTCAGCACGGCGAGCGTGCCGTTGGCCCGGCGCAGCGCGACCTCGAGCCCGCTCGGCGGGTACAGCGCGCCGCTCCCGTCGGGCGGGACGAGCCACTCCAGGAACCGGCCGGGCCGGTACGGGGGAGGGGTGGCGACCCACGCCCCCTTGCCGGCGTGCCGCAGCCCCGCCCCGACCCACTCGCTGCCCGGGTCGGGCGGCAGGAAGAAACCCACCCGTCGGGCGGCGGTGTCGACGAGCGTCGGCCCCGGCAGGGGCGGCGACGACTGCCACAGCAGATCCAGTGTGAGCAGACCCAGCCGCTCGGGAACGCTCAGGACGTCCCAGTACCGGCCGGCCTCGAGGAGCGCGACGCCGTCGCCCCGGTCCCAGTCCCGCTTGCAGGCCCGGGGATCCGGCGCGGCGGCGGCAAGCCACTCCACGCCACGCGTCCACGCCTCATCGCTCATGTCCGGCTCCGTGTGACGTCCGCTCGGCCCGTCCGGCAGGTCGATCCGGCATATGCATGCTTCTGGATGTCCTCACGGCGCGGAAGGGGTGGCGCCCCTGGCGTTTTCCAGTGGAGCCCGACGCGGGGGCGTGGCAGAGGACGTCGACGTGGCAGAGGACGTGGGCTGAATGTCCGCCTCCGGCAACAGCTGTCACCGACCCGTCACAGCCCTCCGGGACACCACAACTCCTCCGGGCCGTCCCGTGTCGAACCTGGCGTCGGTGAAAGAACGGGCGGATACCTGCCCGATCCGCAACAAAGCCGGTACTCGACCGCACGCGCCGGCACGACCACGACCACGCATCACCACGACCACACGTCACCCCTGGGGGAAACAAGCATGTCCCGCACACCGCGCACGACCCGCCGCACCGGTGCCTCCGCCGCCGTCACGGCAGCCTCGTTCCTGCTGCTGACCGGAGCCGCCGTGCTGGCCGCCCCGGCCTCGTACGCGGGCGTCCCCGGCGGCACCAGCGCCGCCGACCGCAACAACGACTTCAACGGCGACGGCTACGCCGACGTCCTCATCGGCGCGCCGGAAGGCCGGGTCGACGGCAAGGAGGGCGCCGGATACGTCACCGTGCAGTACGGCGCGCCGAACGGCATCGGCACCAACACCAGCACCCCCAAGGGCCACACCGCCGTCTTCAGCCAGTCCACGCCCGGCGTCCCCGGCACCTCGGAGGCCTGGGACGGCTTCGGACAGGCGGTCGCCTCCGGTGACATCGACGGCGACGGCTACGACGACGCGATCATCGGCGCCCCCGGCGAGGCCGAGGGCACCGTGGCGGGCGCCGGCCGGGTCACCGTCCTCTACGGCTCCGCGCAGGGCCTGGGCACCCGCGCCGGCTCCTTCACCGCCCCCACCCCCACCTCCGGGGCCCGCTTCGGCGCGGCCCTCGCCGCGGCCCGCTTCTCCTCGGCGACCCCCAACGACGACATCGCCGTACTCGACGAGAGCGGGGCCCACGTCTTCACCTGGCGCCAGGGCAAGCTCACCCGCACGGCCCACCTCGGCATGGCCCGGAACCCGCACGGCTACCGCGTCGAGCCCGCCGGCCTGACCACGGGCGACTACGACAAGGACGGCTTCGCGGACCTCGTCGTCTCCGGCTTCAGCCCCCAGGACGACATCATCAAGGGATGGTCGGCCGTCTACTCCGGTGGCGCGAGCCTGACCCACCTCCGTGACCTGGCTGGCGGCATCTCCGCCGCCTCCGGCGACATCGACAAGGACGGCTACGACGACCTCGTGCTCGGCCAGGACAGCAGCGTGGACATGGAGGCCGAGGGCATGACCGGCGGAATCGTCGAGGTCTACTTCGGCGGTGAGGACGGTCCCGTGGGCGAGGACGGCGGACGGCAACAGTGGTGGCACCAGAACACCCCCGGCGTTCCCGGAGCGGGGAGGCACGGTGACGCGTGGGGCGCCGACGTGTCCGTGGCCGACGTCAACGGCGACGGCTACGCGGACGTGGCCGTCGGCGCACCCGGCAAGGACGTGGGCACCGAGGCGGACGCCGGCGCGGTGACGCTGCTGCGCGGCTCCGCCGCCGGCCTGACGGCTACAGGCAGCCAGTACTTCGACCAGAACACCGCGAACATCCCCGGCACCGCCGAGGCCGGCGACGCCTGGGGCGCGCAGGTCCGGCTGGTGGACACCGACCGTGACGGCCGTGCCGAGCTGGTCGCCGCCGCGCCCGCCGAGAACGCCGGCGACGGAGTGGCCTGGTACCTGCCCGCCGGCCCGTCCGGCCTGCTGGCGAGCGGCTCGTGGTCCTATGGCGCCGGATCGCTGGGCGCACCCGTGGTGGGCTCCCGCTACGGCTCGGCCGTCGACGAGTGACGTAGCGGATTCGCCGTGTGGCCCGGCGCGGGACGGGTACCCGTCCCGCGCCGACAGACCACGCACAGACGGAGGAGGTCCGCATGACCAGTGGAACCGAGACCGGCGGCGTCACCGGTACACAGGACAAGGACTACAACCTGATCTGGTACGTGGAGGCGTGCCTGAGCAACGCGCTGCGCCTCGAGACCTACATCCAGGACGCGGAACGCGAGAAGGACACCGAGGTCGCGGACCTGTTCCGCAAGGCCCAGGCCGACAGCCGCAAGGGCGCCGAGCTGGGCAAGGGACTCCTTCGCGCCCGCCTCGACGGCGGCTGAGCCCGACACGCCCCCACAGGGCCCGGACACCACGGAGACAGGGTGTCCGGGCCCTTCCGTGGTCCGACCGGTGAAGACGAGATCTGGCTGATAACGTCAACGCCGATGCCAGACAGAGCACTTGACCCCCGCCCCACCGCAGTCGTCATCGGCGCGAGCGTCGCGGGCCTCCTCGCCGCGAGCGCGCTCACCGCCTTCGCCGACGTCATCGTCGTCGAACGGGACACCCTGCCCGACGGCCCCGAACCCCGCCGCGGGGTTCCCCAGGCCCGCCACGCCCACATGGTGTGGAGCGCCGGCGTGAAGGCCTTCGACGAGCTGCTGCCCGGCGTCGTGGACGAGGTCGTCGCCGAGGGCGGCCGCCTGATCCACGTCACGGGTGACATGGTCTCCCGGGCCCCCAACGAGATCTGGTTCCGCCGGTTTCTGGCCACGCACCACCGCAACCTGGTGTGTTCGCGGGGACTGCTCGACCACGTCCTGCGCCGACGCGTCCTGGCCGACGCGCGCGTCACCGTGCGCCAGAACACGACCGCGCTCGCCCTGGAGGGCGACACCGGCCGCGTCACCGGCGTACGCGTCCGCACCGGCGACGAGGAAACCTCCCTCACCGCCGACCTGGTCGTGGACGCCTCCGGGCGCGGCTCCCGCACCCCGCGGTGGCTGGCGGATCTCGGGCTGCCCGCGCCCGCCGAGCGCGAGGTCGACGCCGGAGTCGCCTACGCCACCCGCCTCTACCGCGCCCCGGGCACGAGCGGGGACGGCTCCTTCCCGCTGGTGAACGTGCAGGCCAACCCCGCCAAGGCCCCCGGCCGCGGCGGGATCGTCCTGCCCGTCGAGGGCGGCCGTTGGATCGTCACCCTCTCAGGCACCAGGGGCGGCGAACCCACCGCCGACCCGGAGGCCTTCGTCGCCTTCGCCCTCGGCCTCGGCGACCCCGTCATCGGCGAACTCCTTGTGGACGCCACGCCGATCGGCGACGTCGCCACCACCCACGCCACGGCCAACCGCCGCCGCTACTACGAGAAGCTCCGGCAGTGGCCGGACGGGCTCCTCGTCCTCGGTGACGCCGTGGCCGGCTACAACCCCGTCTACGGGCACGGCCTCACCGTCGCCGCCCGGAGCGCCGTCATCGTCCGCGACGCCCTGCGCGCCACCGATCTCACCGCGCCGGGCACCGCCCGCCGCGTACAGCGCGCCGCGTCCCGCCCCGTCTCCGCCGCCTGGGACCTGGCGGTGGGGCAGGACGCCTTCTACCCCGGCGCCAGTGCCGTGCCGCCCACCGCGGCGGAACGGTTCCTGGCCCGCTTCGTCGACCGGGCCGTGGCCACCGGCGCCCGCAGTCCACGGGCCCTCGGCGCGCTGCTCGACGTGATGAGCCTGGAGAAGCCGCCGACCCGCCTCTTCTCGCCCGACATGCTCGTCCCGATGCTCTTCGGCCCCAAGAGAGCGCACCTGGACGGCCCGCCGCTGACGGAGGCGGAACGCAAGAGCGCGAGGCGCTGACCAGGTCAGTGCGTCGACCGCGCTCCGGAGCCGGTCTCCTGGGCCGCGAACACTCGTACGTCCCAGGGGCCGAGGTCCAGCTCCGCGCCCGCGGCGACCGACGTGCCGTCCAGGGCGTCGGTCAGTTCCACGGGGGCCGTGACGCGGGCGGGCTCCCAGCTCCAGTTGTGGACCACGTGGACGCGTCGCCCGTCGGGTGAGGTGCCGGTCGTCGCGGTGACGGACGCCGGGAGGTCCCGCCACGCGTGGCGGGCGGACGGCGACAGCCACTCCGCCAGCGCCCGGGCGAGGTCACGGCCGGGCACCGTACCGACGTACGTGACCCGGCCCGCGCCGTGGCGACGGGTGGTGACCGCGGGCCAGCGGCCGAAGTGCGGGTGGTCGTAGGTGACGAGCACCTCGGCGTCGGCGACGGCCAGGCCGTCCGCCCAGCGCGTCGCCGTGGCCCCCTCGGGCAGGTCGAGCGGTCCGTCGGGGGCCGACCGCACGGGAACGTCCCGCAGCAGGTTGCTGAACTCGTCGTACGTGACGCCCGCCGCCTCGCTCAGACGTCCTGGAGCCTGTTCCTGCCGGGCGCGGGCCTCGTGGTCGGCGTATCCGGTGCGCGGGCCCACGACGAGGTGGCCGCCGGCGTGGGCGTAGGCGGTGAGCCAGTCGATCGTCGCGTCGGCGGCGACGTACAACGCGGGGACGACGAGGACCGGGTGGCGCCGGACGGCCTCCTGCGGGGTCAGGCCCTCGCGCTCCCCGCTCGGGTCGTGCAGCTGGCGGGCGTGCACGATGCGGACCTGGCGGCCGGCGTCGAACGCGCCCCGGTAGAACGGGTCGAGGATGCGGTGGTAGGCGGCCGGGTCGGGTTCGCCGTCCGGCTTGGCGAGCGGCGGGTACTTCTGCATCAGCCACTTGCTCGGAGTCGAGTACACCAGCGTGATGTCGGCGTCCGGTTCGAGACCGGCCACGAGCGGACCCGCCGCCTCGAACTCGGCGCCAAGACGGGCGAGTTCGGCGTACGCACGGCCGGGCCGGCCGCTGTGCGGGAGGATGCCGCCCCAGTACGTCTCCGCGCCGAAGTGCAGCGTGTGCCAGTGCCAGTACTCGATCATCCGGGCGCCGCGCGCGACGAGCGCCCACGCGGCCTGCCGCCACTGCCCGTCGTAGGCGGGCCGGTTGTCCCAGGGGAAACCGATGGAGGACGCGTTGGTCTCGGTGACCAGGAACGGAGCCTGGAGCGAGGAGAACATCCAGTCGGCGGTCTGGTACAGCGCCCACACGCCGGTGGTCTTCCAGATCTGCTCGTGGTCGTCGGGCGTGGGGTCGGGCAGCAGCAGGCCGTCCTGCATGTCGTAGTACGGGTTGCCGGAGGCGATGTCGAGACGGTCGGTCAGCTCGTCGTCCTCCACCGCCTGACGGGTGTAGGAGATGCAGGTGGTGACGAACTGCTCGGGCCGGGCGTACTCGCGCACGATGTCGGCCTGCCAGCCGATGAACTCGGTGACCTGGCGGGCCTGGAAGGCGCGCCAGGCCACGTCGTACTGCGGCTGCGCGTTGCCGTCCGGCGTCCACAGGTCCGCCCAGGTGGACAGGCGGTGCGACCAGTAGACCAGCCCCCACTCGCGGTTGAGCGTCTCGACGTCGCCGTACGTCTCGCGCAGGTGGTCCACGAAGCGCTGGAAGACGCCGTGGTTGTGGAAGAGGTGCAGACCGGGCTCGTTGTCCACCTGGAAGCCGACGACCGCCGGATGGTCGGCGTAGCGGGCGACGATCCGGCGGATCACCCGCTCGGCGTGGAACCGGAACGCGGGGTGGGTGAAGTCGACCTCCTGACGGGCGCCCCAGCCGTGGCGGCGGCCGGTGGCGTACTCGCCCGTGATCTCCGGGTACTGGCGGGCCAGCCACGGCGGCACCGCGTACGTCGGCGTGCCGAGGACGACGGAGATGCCCCGTTCGTGGGCGCCGTCGAGGACGGGCTGGAGCCAGTCCAGGTCGAACCGTCCGTTCTCCGGCTCCCACGTCGACCACACCGACTCGCCGACCCGGATCACCGAGAAACCGGCCTTGGCCATCAGGTCCAGGTCGTCCTTGAGCCGTTCGTACGGCTGGTACTCGTGGTAATACGCGGCGCCGAAGAGGACGCGGGCAGGCAGGGCCGCCATGAAGGAAACCTCCGGGGAAGGGTGTGGGGGACGGGGGGACTCGCGTGCGCTACTGCTTGACGCCGCCGGCCGCCAGGCCGCTCTGCCAGTAGCGCTGGAGCAGCAGGAAGGCCACGACCAGAGGCACGATCGAGAGCAGCGAGCCGGTCACGACCAGCGCGAGCATGTCGCTGCTGGCCCCGGCCCCGCCGTTCTGGGCCTGCGCGGCCCAGGAGGCGAGGCCGACCGTGATCGGGTACAGGTTCGGGTCGTTGAGCATGATCAGCGGCAGGAAGTAGTTGTTCCAGGTCGCGACCAGGGTGAAGAGAAGAACGGTCACCAGGCCGGGGCCCAGCAGCCGCAGGGCGATCCGGAAGAAGATCCGGGCCTCCCCGGCACCGTCGATCCGCGCGGCCTCCAGGAGGCTGTCGGGGACCGCGTCCTGGGCGTAGATGCGCATCAGGTACAGGCCGAAGGGGTTCACCAGCGAGGGCAGGATCACCGCCCACGGGGTGTTGACCAGGCCGGCCTTCGCGAAGAGCAGGTAGGTCGGGATGGCCAGCGCGGTGGTGGGGACCATGACGGCGCCGAGGACCAGGTTGAAGGCGAGACGGTCGCCGCGGAAGCGGAACTTGGCGAAGCCGTACCCGCCGGCGGCGGCGAGCAGGGCGGCGCCGAGCGCGCTGACGACGGCGTACAGGACCGTGTTGAGCAGCCAGTGCAGGAAGACGCCGTCGTTCTGCGTGAACGTCTCCTTGATGTTCGTCAGCAGACGCGGTGTGTCCGAGAACCACAGGCCGAAGCTGTTGAACAGGTCCTGCGTGCTCTTGGTCGAGGCGACCAGGAGCCAGAACAGGGGGAGGAGGAAGTAGGCCAGGGCGGCCAGCATGGCGATCGTCAGCGGGGTGCTGCGGCGACGGGTGACCGACGGGGAACTCATGGCGTCCTCCTGCGGTTCGCGGTGAGCAGGACGGCGTAGGAGGCGATCACGATGACGAGGCCCAGCAGGAAGGACACCGTGGCCGCGTAGTTGAGCTGCTGGCCGGTGAAGGCGAGGGAGTAGGCGTACAGGTTGGCGGTGTAGGAGCTGCTGATGACGTCCGGGGCGATCTTCATCAGCAGGTTCGGCTCGTTGAACAGCTGGAAGCTGCCGATCACCGAGAACAGCAGGGTGAGCATCAGCGCCGGGCGCAGGGCCGGCAGCTTGACGGACCAGGCGATCCGCCAGGCGCCGGCGCCGTCCACCGCGGCCGCCTCGTACAGCTCCGGCGGGATCGTGCGCAGGGCGGCGTACAGGATGATCATGTTGTAGCCGACGAACTCCCAGGTCACGATGTTGGCCAGGCTGCCGAGCATCCAGCCCTCGCTGAGGAAGTGCGGCGCGGGCAGATCCAGTTTCCGGCTGATCTGGGCGAACGGGCCGAAGTCCGGCCCGTACAGGTAACCCCACATGAGCGCGGCGACCACGCTGGGCACGGCGTACGGGACGAAGATGCCGAGCCGGATCACGCGCGCCAGGCGCAGCAGTCCGCTGTCGAGCGCGAGCGCGAACAGCAGCGCCAGCAGCAGCATCAGCGGGACCTGGATCACGAAGAACAGCGCGACGCGTCCCACGCCGTGCAGGAGAAGCGGATCCTTCAGGGCCTTGACGTAGTTGTCGAGGCCGACGAACACCGTGCCGCCGATGAGGCGTTGCTGGAACAGGCTCAGGTAGGCGGCGTAGGCGAGCGGGGCGAGGAAGAGCAGCAGGAACAGCACCATGAACGGTGCGACGAACAGGGGGCCCGCGGCACGGCGGGCCCGCACGGGGGAGGTCATCTCAGCTCCCCTTGACCGTGAAGCCCTGGTCCTTGGCGTACGTGGTGAGCCGTGACTGCCAGGTGCCCAGCGCGCGGACGGTGTCGGTGCGGTCGGCGAGGGACTTGCCGACGGTCTCCGTCCAGTCGGTGGCGGCCTGGTCGAGGAACGGCGGCCACTGGAAGGAGGAGTTGACGGTGGAGCTGATGTCGGCGAAGAGCTGGTTGACCTTCTGGCCGCCGTAGAAGGACGGCGCGTCGCCGACGAAGGAGGCGTCCGTGAGCAGTGCCTTCGTCGCGGGGAAGAAGAACTGCTCGGTCGCGAACATCTTCGCGCTGGCCGGGTCGCTGTTGAGGAACTTCGCGAACTCGGCCGCCGCGATCGGGTTCTTGGTGGAACGGATGACCGCGGTCGTCGAGCCGCCCCAGTTGCCGGAGCTCGGCTTGGCGGCGTCCCACTGCGGCAGCGGGGCCGCCCGCCACTTGCCCGCGGTCGCCTTGGCGGAACCGGAGAGGAAGACCGGCCCCCAGGCCGCGGTCAGCCAGGTGGCGTACTTGCCCTTGTTCAGCGCGGCGTACCAGGAGTCGGTGAAGTCCGGCTCGACCCCGATGACGCCCTCCTTCGCGAGCCCGCCCCAGAAGGCGCCCAGCTTCCGGGAGACCGCGTCGTCGACGCTGATGGTGATGTCGCTCTTGCCGCTGGTCGTGTAGGGCTTGGCGCCCGCCTGCCAGAGCAGGCCGTGCCAGGCGGCGACCTGGTTGGCGGCGAGGTTGGTGAGGTAGACGTCCGGGTCGGCCTTGTGCAGCTTGCGCGCGGCGGCGGCGAACTCGTCCCAGGTCTTGGGCACGTCGATCTCGTGCTTGTCGAAGATGTCCTTGCGGTACAGCATGCCCATCGGGCCGGTGTCCTGCGGTATCGCCCAGACCTCGCCGTCGCTGCCGCTGACCTGGCCCCAGGTCCAGTCGACGAAGGTGGACTTGAGCGCGGAGGCGCCGTACGGCCGCAGGTCCAGCAGGCTGTTGGTGATGGTGAAGGTGGGGATGGCCTGGTACTCGATCTGCACCATGTCGGGGGCGCCGCTGCCGGCCTTCAGCGCCGTACGCAGCTTCGTGTACTGGGGCGTTCCCTGGCCGGCGTTGACGACCTTGACCTTGATGGCCGGGTACTTCTTCTGGAAGAGCGCGATCTCCTTCTGGATGTTCGGGACCCAGGTCCAGAAGGTCAACTCGGTCGGCGTCTTCATCGCCTTGTCGACGTCGGCCTGGCTGACCGGCTTCGCGGAGGCGGAGGAGCCGCCCGAGTCGCCGCCGCCGCACCCGGACAGGGCGGCACCGAGCGACAGGGCACCCGTCGTGGTGAGGAAGAGCCGGCGGCTCAGGGAGGAGGAGCTGGGGAAGGATCCGGATGTGGGCATGGTGAACTCCCGCCGATGCGAAGGTGGCGGCACGCCTGGCGAGGGCGTGCGGAAACAGGGGTGAAAGGGGAGGGGCCGGGGCCGTGACGGAGAGACGTCAGGGGCCCGGGCGGGTGCGGCGGCCGCCCCGGCTCAGGGGGCCGTCGGTGAGGGGGAGTGAGCGCGCGTCACCGGTGTCACGGGATCGGCCGGAGCGGTGTGGGCGCGGTGGGGGAGAGGCAGTGGCCGGCAGGGACCGGTGGGGCGGCTCGCCCGCGGGCCGTGTGTCCGGCCGCCGAGCCCTGCTGGAGCGTACGGGTCGAGGGTGACGGGTCAGGAGCGTGCGGCGCGGCCTCCCTTCGACGGTGCGGGGCCGGTCGACGCGCGGACGACGAGATCGACCGGTGGGCCGGTCGTCGGCAGCGGGTCCGCGCCCGGGTTCTCGATGGCGTGGACGAGCCGTTTCAGCCCCTCCTGCGCCACGGAGTCGAAGGGCTGACGCACCGTGGTCAGGGGAGGAGTCACATAGGCGGCGACCGGGACGTCGTCGAAGCCGACGACGCTGACGTCCTCCGGCACCCGCCGGCCGGCTTCGGCCAGCGCGCGGATCAGACCGATCGCCATGTCGTCGTTGGCGACGAACACCGCGGTCAGGTCGCCGTCGGCGGCCAGTTCGCGGCCCGCCGCGTAGCCCGAGGCGGCCGACCAGTCGCCCTCGACGACCGGCGGCACCGGTCTGCCGTGCGCGACGAGCGCCGCCCGCCAGCCCTCGAGGCGGTCCTTGGCGGCGTACCAGCGCTGGGGGCCCGCGAGGTGATGGACCGTCGCGTGCCCCAGGTCCAGGAGGTGTTCCACCGCGGCCCGCGCCATCAGGTCGGCGCCACCGCCGGCGGCCAGCACCGTCGGAGCGGCGACCGGCGGCGGCGCGCCGAGGACCAGCACCGGCACGTCGACCCGGATGGAGCCGTCGCCGCCGCCCGACTCCTCGTCGATCGGCTCGGAGATGACGATGCCGTCCACACCCTGGTCGAGGAGTGAGTCCACGGCACCGGAGATGCCCGCCGGGTCGCCCTCCATGGTGTTCACCACGCGGAGCGCGTATCCCGTGTCCCGCACGACCCGCTCGACACCCATGAGCAGCGAGGCGGGACCGTACAGGGCGGTCCCCAGCGTCACCACGCCGATGGAGCGGGTCCGTCCGGAGGCCAGCGCCCGGGCCGCGTTGTTCCTTCGGTAGCCGAGCTGCTCGGCCGCGTCGAGAACGCGTCGGCGCACGTCGGCGGAGACGTACGGCTCGTCGTTGAAGACCCTTGACACCGTCTTCTGGGAGACGCCCGCCAGCCGGGCGACGTCCACGCTGCGCGGCGCGGCGGAACTCCCGCCCCGCCCTGTTCCTCGCGTCATGGTGTCTCCCGCGGCCCACTCGGATCGAGCTCTCATCATGTCAGACGCGGTTCGTCTGACTGCGCTGTCATGTCTACGCAGTCATACGGCAACCGTCAAGACTCGGGGAGGTAACGACTGACCGGAGGGAGCCCGCCTGGTTTCCCCGTCCGGGCTGAGCGGGGCGCTGTGCCGAGCCCCGCTGCGGAGCGCGCCCGGACGACGTGGGCCCGTTCCCCGTGCCGACGGCCTGCGGGGGCTGTCCAGGCTGGTCAGTCGCCTGCGCGGGCTGTCCCGGACAGACGGTGGTGCCCTCGGATGGCGTGATCCGCCGTTGTCTCCCGTACCACCTCCGCCGCACGATGAGGAGCATGGGAGAGACGGGGGAGTCGCCGCCGTACGAAGTCGTGGATGCCGCCGGTTTCGTGGAGGCGATGCGGAGACTCAAGGAGCGGTCTGGGCTGACCTACCGCGAGTTGGAGGTGAAGGCCGCCCGTAGCGGGGACGTGCTGGCGCGCAGCACGATCGCCGACGTCCTACGGCGGTCCGGCCTGCCCCGGCCGGAGCTCGTGGCCGCGTTCGTCCGCGCCTGCGGCGAGGAGCGGCACCTCGACGACTGGCTCGCGGTCAGGGAGCGCGTCGCGGCCGAGCAGGCCGCATCGCCGGACGGGCCTGACGAGGAGCCCGAGGCCGGGGAGGCGCGCCCCGAACGGCCCCGCGCGACGACGTTCCGCCCGACCGTCCTCGCCGCCGTGCTCCTCGTCCCGCTGCTCGCCCTGGTCGCCTGGAGCCTGCTCCCCGACAGCTCCGACGACGACCCCGACGGCTCCGGCGCCCCGGGCACACCGACCACCTCGGCCACGGGCTCCCCGGCCCCCGCCGACGGGTGGGTCACCATCCGCCCCTCCCGCACCCCCGACCTCTGCCTCACCGACGGACGCGACCGCGCCGGTGCCTACGACAGCGCCGTCGCGGTCCAGCTCCCCTGCGCGCAGGCCAGTGTGCCGCGCACCTACCTCGAACCGGCGGGCGAGGGTCTGTACCGGGTCCAGTGGCATCACCCCCAGCTGGGGAAGGGGTGCCTGACGGTCATGGCCTCCGGCCCGGTCAAGGGCATGCTCGAACCCCGGAACGACTGTGCCCACGCCACCCTGTTCCGGCTGCTCCCGGCCGGCGCGAAGGACACCGCGGGGTACTCGCTGCGTCCCGTGGGCGGGCGGTGCGTGGGGATCGCCGACGACGACACCGCCGTAGGAGCGGAGGCGGTCGAGGAACGCTGCACGGGCGGTGCGGACCAACGGTTCGTCGTCAGGGCGGACTGAGCGGGGGCCATCTCCGCGGCGCGGCCTGACGCGGCTCGGCCCGGCGCCCGGTCCGGCCCGGCGCGGCTGGGCCTGGCCTGCCCGGCCTGCCCGGCCCGGCTCGGCCCGGCGCGGTTCGAGCCGGCCCTGTGCGGCCCCTGCGCGGCCCGGCCCAACGCGGTCCGGCGGGCCCGGTCCTGCGCGGCCCGCCGCGGTCCGAAGCGGCAGGGACAGGTTTTCGGACAGGCCCGCGACCAGCTCGGACAGCCGTCCGTTGTCCGGGACAGCCGAACCCTCTTGGCCCCGCCCCCCGCCCCCCGCCAACATCGGTGGTGCCCGATCGGCACCGGGACCGACCCGCCGACGGCCGGCCCCGCGGGGGTGAGTCGGCCGAACGGCATCCGGGGGGAAGGGGGAAGCCGGCCGCGGCGCCACCTGTGCGCCGCGGCCGGCCACGACCAACCCCTACGTCCGACTACTGCTCCGGCGCGTTCAGACCCGCCGAGCGGACCGGATCCGGATTGAACACCGGGTGATAGCTCTCCGGCGGGGCCAGATAGCTCACGGGCAGCCCGCCGGTGTCGATGACGATCTGGTCCACGGCGATGGCCGGGTCGACCATGAACAGCCGCAGGACGTGTTCGCCGGGCTCGGCGACGGTCACCTGGGCGGTCAGCCGCTCCACACCGTCCTCGACGTTGCGCGCCCAGGCGTCGCCGCGGTTGCCGGTGGCGACCGCCTGCCCGGACAGCACGGTGACCGGCTGGTCGTCGAGGGCGACGGCCAGCCGCCGCTGCCCGCGCTCGTCGAGGGAGGGCAGCCGGAAGACGGTGACGGGGAACGTACCGGTGCTGGTGAAGCGCACCCGGTACCGCAACTCCGGCCCACGGGTGGCGACGTCGCCCGTGACCGGCGCCGTCGTCGACGGCACCGCCTCCATCGCGCCGGTACGGCGGCCCAGCCCGCGCACGACCCGCCAGCGGGCTCCGCCGCGCGCCACCCGCCGCTCGACGTGCACGGCGTCGATCGAGACGTACCCGTGGGCCTCGACGAACCCGCGGGCCCGTCTGCGCGCCCGTTCCCCGTCGTTCACCACCCGCAGTGGCACCTCCAAGCGCTGCCCGGCTCCGGCGACGGTGACGGTCGCGTCCAGGGTGCCCTCGGGCACCCGCTCCCAGTCCATCTCCACCCACACCCGGGCCTGCTCGGTGAGGGAACCGGCCGCCGCACTCAGCCGCACCCAGGGGTGACTGGCCTCCGCCGCCCAGTCCACCGCGAGGAAACCGGTGTTGAAGACATCGATGAAGCGCCGGTCGCGTGTGTAGGAGGAGAAGGACAGGGGGCGGCCCGCTCCGGTCTCGTTCCCCTCGGCCGCCACGCCGAGGCCGGAGGTCTCCTGCCGGGCGATCCTCGTGACGGCCGGGCGGCCGGGTGCCTTCGGGATCTGCGAGGGGTACGGATTGACGATCCCGTCCCATTTCCCGCCCGCCACCTCGGTGTTGTACCGCCTGGTGATGGCCACCTCCTCCGCGTGGGCCGCCTCGGCGAGGTCCGCGAAACGGTTGGTCCCGGCCCCGCGGCCCTGCCGCACCGCGAGCGCGTTGCGGTCCGCCCAGTAGTACTTGAGGTTCATCAGGTACGCACCGTGCACCGGGTACTCGACCAACTCGTAGTACGCGTCCCGGTAGGCCTCCGGCAGCTCGGCGCCCACGGCGCGGGCCCGTCCGAGGAGACGGTCGTACGCGGCCATGCGGCGACCGCCCTCGTCGCCGTGGTGCACCGGGGAGAAGACACCGCGATCGATGAACTCCGGCCGCTTCTCCGCCCCGAGGCGGTAGTACTCCGTCCGGATCGCGGCGATCTCCCGGGCGTGGCGCCGCCCGAACTGCTTCCCGGCCCACTCCGCCAGGAAGCCCCCGACCTCGTCCGCGTCCCACCGGTCCACGGCCCAGGCCATGTCCATCGCGAAGGAAAGCCCGGTCTCGATCGACTTGACGTCCCCCACGTTGAATATCCACATCCGGTCCACGCCGTGCTCGTACACCCGGCGCAACTCCTGCCACACCTTGGACAGTTGCGTGGTGTCCAGCCACAGGTAGCTCTTGGGGCGGCCCCAGTAGGAGAGGTGGTAGTAGATGCCGTTGCCGCCCGGGCGGGCGCGCTCCGTGCCGTTCGGCAGCTGACGCATGTTGCCGTGGTTGTCGTCCGGCCAGATCAGCGTGATGTCCTCGGGCACCTGGACGCCCGCGTTGTACAGCTCCAGGACCTCCTTGTACGGGATGAAGATCTGCGGTTCGGCCGCGGCACCGACCTCCTCGGCCAGGATCCGGCGCTGGTCGGCGATGATGTCGTTCATCACCGCTACCTTCTCCGGGATCGTCGTGGCGTTCTTGGTCTCCAGCGCGCTGTCGTGCAGTCCGCGCATGCCGATGGTCCAACTGCTCTCGTACGCGGCGTTCTCCCGGGCCCGGGCTCGCCAGTAGTCCGAGATGACGCCGGGGTTCACGGTGTAGTCGTACACCGGCAGACCGCCGTCCGCGCCGCGGTGCTCCTCGGCCCACGGCGCCCACTCGTGCACACCGTTGCGCAGCAGGGCCTCGGGGTGACTGGAGCCGACGACGATGCCGTAGCGGTCGGCCAGTTCGGGGTTCTCGCGGTACTTGTTGAAGAAGTCGGAGTACGGATGCATCGCCGGCCACAGGTAGTTGGCCTTGAGGCGGAGCAGCAGCTCGAAGACGCGTTTGTACGTCTCGGGGCCGATGTTCTTGTCCGGCTCCTGGGTGCGGTGGGACCACGTGGTCAGGTTCTGCTCGTCGTTGATGAAGATGCCCCGGTAGCGGACGGACGGCTCGTAGCGCTTGAAGGTGGCCGAGGGCACCGACAGGGTCTCGCGACGCTCGACGGGAACGTCGGCCCACCAGTACCAGGGGGAGACGCCGATGCGCTCGCAGGTGTCGTAGACGCCGTAGACCGTGCCGCGCCGGTCGCTGCCCGCGATCACCAGGGCGCGGTCCACGCCGGGTGCGGGACGGGCGACCACCTGGGTGACCGAGGCCTCCCAACGCCCCCGCACCCGCGAGACGTCCAGGCGCCCCCGCGCGACGAGCTGGTCGATGACGGGACTCGCGCCGAGGGTGCCCACGAGCACCAGCAGTGCGGCCCGCCGCGGCAGGGTGCGCCGCAGTTCCGGCCGGACCCCGGTGACCCGCTCGATGTCCGTCTGGAGGTCGCCGGCCGCACGGACCACGGCCGGGTCGTCCCCCGCGTCGACGTACACCTCCACCGCGGCGCCGCCCTCGACCAGCGGGAAGTCGGAGCGGCCGTCGGCCGCGGCCCGGGCCGCGGCCGCGGGTAACACCGCCGGGAGCAGGGGAGCCGCACCCACGGCCGTCATCCCGCGCAGGAACGCCTTGCGGGTGAACGGCCGCGAGGGGCCCTGGGATTCGCTGTGCTGCACGAGGACGCTTCCTTTCCGCGCGCGGATCGCGGCGGCTCGGGCCGAACCCGTGCACGGGTCGGCGGGGTCAGGATAGAAAGCGCTTGCCGAGGCACCTTAGGGCAGCTTTCACGGGAGAGTCCAGAGTTGTGCGAGGGGCGTGGTGGGCACGCAGGTCCCTCAACGCGGACTGCGAGAAGCGCCGGTTGCGGGGCGCGGGGCCAGGGTCGCCGCGTCCGAGGGACGTCTCCGCGGTGACGTGTGCGGTGGGACGTGACGGGTGATCACCGGGTGGCGGCGAGGTTGTTGAGCAGGCACCCGAGTTCTCCAGGTGCCTGAAGGTGGGCCATGTGGCCCTGGCCGGGGAGCTCATGGACCTCGGCGTGCGCGACGCGCCGCCGGACGTCGTTGAACGACGTTCCGTAGGGGGCCGTCCCGCGATTGCGCTCGCCGAGGATCAGATCGGCACGGTCCGCCCGTCGTGCCATCCCGGCAGGCGGCGATGCCGAGTTGAGCGCACGGAGTTCGGCATGCAGTGGCCTGCTGAGACGGCGCAGGGTTGCCCACCCGTGACGGTCGGCCCGCAGGGCCTCGACCTGCTGGGCGGGGAAGCCGGAGATCTGCCGGTTCACGACCTCGACACTGGTGTCCCAGTCCGCCGCCTTTTCGGCGGCCTCCAGATCCGGCAGCGCGTGACGGGCGAACGGTCGCATCACCGGCTCGTACGCGATCACGTGGGGTACCGGACGTTCGTCGGCAGCCAGCAGGGCGACCAGGCCGCCGTAGCTCCAGCCGAAGAGTGCCTGCACAGGTCCGAGATCGTCGAGGATCGCGCCAAGGTCCTCGACCTCGGTCCGAAGCGAGTACGCGCTGGTCAACGGCCCCGAAGGGGCACGGCCCCGCCGGTTCACGACGGCCACCGACGGCCAGGCGTGGAGGGTGGTCGCGACGTCTCGCCAGGCGTGCGCGGTGCGGACCTATGCCGAGCGGTACCGCGAGATCTACCGGCAGGCTCTCGCGGAGATCTCAGGCCGTCATCGGGCGGATCCTCACGGACTCGGTCCATGAGTTCACCCAGCCGAGCGACACCCACCCCGGGTGCCTGATCAGCAGCGCCGTGATGACCGACAGTACGAGCACGCTCGACACCAGCGCCTACGGCGCCGAACTCCAGAACTCCAACGAGCAGGCCCTCCTCGCGCGCATCCAGCGGGCGATCCAGGACGGTGAACTGGCGACCGGGACCGAGGCGGCGACCCTGACCGGGCTCGTCCAATCCCTCTGGCACGGACAGTCCGTGCGCTCCAACGCCGACACGGCGCGCGAGAACCTGCTCGCGACCGCCCAGTTCGCTTGCGGGCTGATCAGCCAGCACCTCACGTCATCGATGTCCTGACCCGCGACAGTGAGTGCGTCGCGTCGGTCTTGAGTTGGGGAGCCGCACCACTCCACCGATGCCGGGTGTGACAAAACCCGCTGTCGACGTCACCGGGGAGCGAGGGCCGCCCCGGCCAGGGCGGCGGATGCTGTTGAGCGAGACCGTCGGGTCGTCGAATGTGCTAACGTTGATCTTGAGCAGGTCGCCGAACGGCCCAGAACCTGCAACGCGTTGGTGGTCCAAGGAAAGACGCCCCGCTTCCTGCGGGGAAATGCAGGTGCAAGGCCTGCCCGGCGCTCAAGGAAACCCCACCCCGGACAGCCGGGGTGGGGTTGTTCGTCTCTCCGCGCGGTGAGCCGTGCCCTCGGTGTCGACGTACGGGAACCCCCGTGGTCGTACGGCGAGTCCGTCGGCTCGACGAAAGCGACCCTCGACGCCGGAAGCTCTCCACTCCGCGTGAACGGCGTCAGACTCACTCACGTGGCGGCGGACGACGGCTCCGATGCGGTTCGGATGGACGGGAACAACGGGCGCGACTCTGGTGAGAGCGACTTCTGGCGTCCAATCAGTGGCTCTGGCCCAATTCGTGTGGTCGCGTCACTAAGGGCTGTCCCGTAATCCCTGGTGGATCAGCGTGCGGCGTCAGATGCGGTGCATCGCAAGGCGGAGGGACGTCGGCATACTGGATGTATGCGGACGTTCCGACAACGCGGCGAGGTGCCGTAGCTGTCGTCGCGCGCCCGCCAGGGATAACGGGACAGCCCTTAGGCTGGCGCGGTGAGTGATGAGCGGGAGCGGGTGCAGCCGTCGGGAGTGTGGGCCACGTCGGTGGGGGTGGCCAGGGTGCGGGCGCTGGAGACCGAGCGGGAGAACGCGCTGTTCCGCGACCCACTGGCACAGGCCTTCGCCACCGCCGGCAACCTGTGGCCCTCCTCGCCGCCGCTGCCCGACGACGAGGCCGCGCGACGCCGCCGGCTGGCCGTGTCGTTCTCCATCGTCATCAGGACGAAGTTCCTCGACGACCTGTTGCAGCAGGCCTCCGCGTCCGGGGTCCGGCAGGTCGTGCTGCTCGGCGCCGGCATGGACAGCCGGGCCTTCCGGATGGACTGGCCCGAAGGCACCCGGCTGTTCGAGGTCGACACCGCCGCGCCACTGGACTTCAAGGCTTCGGTGCTGCGCCAGGAGCGGGCCGTCGCGCGCTGCGAGCGGATCACCGTCGCGGTGGATCTGCGTGAGGACTGGCCAGGGGCGCTGGCCGCCGCAGGGCACGACCCGGCCGTGCCGACCGCGTGGATCGCCGAAGGACTACTGATCTACCTGCCCGAGGACGCGGTGGAGCTGCTGATGGCCCGGATCGGCGCGCAGTCGGCGGCAGGCAGTCGGATGGGGCTGACGTTGGGCTCGCCCGGTGTGATCGAGCGCTTCGGCGCGGACGCCGCGCCCGGATCGGCGGCGTCCTTGTGGATCTCGGAGATGCCCGACGACCCGGTGGGCTGGCTGGCCGGGCACGGCTGGGAGGCCCACAGCCACACCCTGCGCGAGCGCGCTGCCGCCTATGGCCGCCCGATCGGCACCCCGCCGCAGTCCGAGGAGCGGCCCGGCGGTCTGATCTCGGCGGTCCGCCGGTAGAGCGCCTCCCGGTTCCCCGGCCCCGCCCGCGCAGGGGGGGCACCGGCCCACACCCCCGCCCCCGCGGGGGTGCACTGGACCGTATGGTTGACTACGCCCGTGTTGCACGAGTCGGTCTTGCGGACCATGGACCTGCCCGTCGGGGAGCGGTTCGACGCGTGGACGGAGTGGATGGGGCGGACGCACGCTCCGATGCAGCTGGCCAGTGAGCGCAGAGCGGACTATCACGGTCATCAGCGGCTGATCGGGCTCGGGGACGTGACGCTGTGGCCGGCGACCTTCGACCCCCTGGTGTTCCGCCGGACACCGAAGCTCGTCCGCCAGTCCGACCCGGAGGTCTATCACCTGTCCCTCCTCCTGGAGGGCGAGGGAGCGGCCAGTTGGGGCAGGCAGCAGGCCGCCTACCGCATCAACGACATCCACACCAACTGCTCGTCGCGGTCGTGGGAGATCCTCACCGGCTCCGACCCCGTCACCATCGTCGGAGTGGAGATCCCGCGCGCCCTCGTGGCGCTGCCGGCGCACCGCGCGGAGCGGGTGATCGGCCGTCGGCTGTCGGGCCGCGAGGGAGTGGGTGCGCTGCTCGCGCAGTTCCTGGTGCAACTCGTCTCGGACACGCGCCCCTACCAGCCCCTGGACGCGCCCCGGTTGGGCAACGTCGTCACCGATCTCGTCACCGCGGCCTTCGCCCATGCCGTGGACGCCGACCGCGACCTGCCGCCGGAGACCCACGCGCGGACCCTGACCCTGCTCATCAAGTCCTTCATCCGCCGCCATCTGGGCGACCAGGAACTCACCCCCGCCCGGATCGCCGCCGCGCACCACATCTCACGCAGCCACCTCTACCGCCTCTTCCGGGACGAGGGCGTCACCGTAGCCTCCTACGTCCGCGACCGGCGGCTGGAGAACGCCCGCCGCGACCTCGCCGACCCGGCCCTGCGCACGATGCCGATCCACGCCGTCGCCGCCCGTTGGGGCTTCCCCCGGGCGCCGGAGTTCACCCGCGCCTTCCGTACCGCGTACGGGGTCCTGCCGAGCGAAGTCCGCGAACAGGTGGCGAAGCGGAGGGAGACGGCACAGGGACAACACCGTGGACGCTCCGCCAAGTAGGTGGGGACCGTGTGCCAATGACGGATGGGCGATCCCGCGCGCATCCTTGTCAGCGCCGCCGGTCGGCACGACCGCCCGCGCAAGGGGCCAGGACCACAGGGGAGTCCTGGTCCCTTTTCTCATGCCCACACCCCCCGTCCGCCCGCTACGGCATGGCCGCTGAGGGAAACGACCATGTGTTCGCGGCTGTTTATTCGGTGATGGACCGGGTGAGCGATCACTTCTTTTCAGGTGCGGCAAGCGGTTTCGCGGAATAAGGAAAGTTACCTCGGGTATCCGGTCGGCAGGCGGCGACAAGGCGCCGTAAAAGGCGCCAAAAACAAGCAATTCGGACAGGATGAAAAAACTTCGTTGAATATTTGAACGCGGTGTGGAGGTCACTCGTATCGGATGACGTGACCAGGAATCCCGTTACCGTCACCCTCGCGTATGCGGTGGTGCCGGGCCGCGAGGACCACTTCCACAACTGGGGGTGGGCCGTGCTGCGCTCAGGTGCGCAGCAGCCGGGTTTTCTCGGGGGTGGCGTGCTCGTCGACGGAGAGGCGGAGTGGCATGTGGTCTACCGCTTCAATACCGAGCAGGCCGCTCGGACCTGGGAGAACTCCCTCGACTGGGTGCAGATGGCGGCCCGGCTCGAAGGGCTGGCCCGGGAGACCGGGCGCCGGACGGTGGTCGGCTCCCGCAGCTGGTTCGACGCTCAGGCCCCACAGCCCACCACACCGGCCGCGCCCCGGCCGCCCCCGAAGTGGAAATTGTGGTTCATCAACATGAGCGCGGTATTCCCGCCCGTGCTTTTATTTAATCTATTAGTGCTCCCCTATCTCGGAACCCTCAATCCCCTCATCCGGACTCTGCTGTTGTGCCTGTGTGTGACAGCGCTTGTCACCTGGATTCTCATGCCGCGACTCCAGCGTTTCTTCAAGAAATGGCTGTATCCGCCGCTGCAGGCACTCCGTGGACGGCACAAACGGCGGACGGCGTAGGGCCGAGAACGACGCAAGGGAGGTGGGCGGGTGAAGACCCTGCTCATCGACAATTACGACTCGTACACGTACAACCTGTACCAACTCATCGCCGAGGTGAACGGCGAGGAGCCGACGGTGGTCCTCAATGACACCCCGGTCGACGAGATTCCCGATCTCCGGGCGTTCGACAACGTGGTGATCTCGCCGGGGCCGGGGCACCCGGCCGATGCCCGGGACTTCGGCATCGCCGCCCGGATCATCGCCGACGCCGAGGTCCCCGTCCTCGGGGTCTGCCTCGGCCACCAGGGCATCGCGGTGGGGGAGCGCGGCCGGGTGGGCCCCGCGCCGCGACCCCGCCACGGGCACCTGTCCACCGTCCGGCACAACGGCCGGGACCTGTTCCAGGGGCTGCCGCAGAACTTCGCCGTGGTGCGCTACCACTCGCTCTCCGTCGCCGAACCGCTCCCCGAGACCCTTCAGGCCACCGCCTGGTCCGAGGACGGCGTCGTCATGGGGCTGCGGCACCTCACCCGACCGCTGTGGGGCGTGCAGTTCCACCCCGAGTCGGTGCTCACCGACTACGGCCACCGGATGCTGGTGAACTTCCGCAACCTGACGGCGGAACGCGCCCGACGGCCCCGCACGAAGAACACCGCGGTGCCCGCCGGCGCGGTCGCCATCCCGCGCCAGCGCCGGGTCTCGGCGCCCGTCCACCGGCTGCACTACCGCCGCATGGCCACCGCCGTGGACACCGAGGCCGCCTTCACGTCGATGTACGCCGACTCGCCCCGCGCGTTCTGGCTGGACAGCTCCCGCGTCGAGCAGGGACAGGCCCGCTTCTCGTTCCTCGGCGACGGAAGCGGCCCGCTCGGCGAGTTCGTGCGCTACGACGTCGAGACGGGCGTGTGTGAGATCGAGCGGCCCGACCGCCCCACGCGCAAGGTCCGCTCCAACGTCTTCGACTACCTCAAGCGGCAGTTGGCCACCCGCCACGTCGACGCCACCGGCCTGCCCTTCGACTTCACCGGCGGCTACGTCGGCTACCTCGGCTACGAGACGAAGGCCGACTGCGGCTCACCGAACCGCCACCGGGCCGCGACCCCCGACGCCTGCTGGCTGTTCGCCGACCGTCTGATCGCCGTGGACCACGAGGAGGGCGCCACCTACGCCGTCTGCCTCGCCGAGGACACCCCGCAGGCCGCGCAGGACGCCACCGACTGGCTCGACGCCACGACGGCCAAGCTCACCTTCGTGTCGGAACAGACCGCCCCGGCCGCACCCCCCGCCGCCGAGCCGGCCCCCGGCACCGCCGAGCCGTGGCTGGTCCGCGACCGCGCCCAATACCTCGCCGACATCGACTCCTGCATGCGGGAACTCAACGCCGGGACCAGTTACGAGATCTGCCTGACCAACGCCGCCCGCCTCCCCGCACCGAGCGACACCTACGACTTCTACCGGGCGCTGCGCGGCGTCAACCCGGCCCCGTACGCCGCCTTCCTGCGCTTCGGCGACCTCGACATCGCCGGCTCGTCCCCCGAGCGTTTCCTGCGCATCACCCGGGACGGCGTCGCCGAGGCCAAGCCCATCAAGGGCACCGCGCCCCGGGGCGACAACCCGGCGCACGACGCGCGTCTGAGGGCCGAACTGGCCGCCGACGACAAGACACGCGCCGAGAACCTGATGATCGTCGACCTGCTCCGCAACGACCTGGGCCGGGTCTGCCGGACCGGCACCGTGCGCGTATCCCGGCTCATGGCCACCGAGACCTACGCCACCGTCCACCAGCTCGTCTCCACCGTCGAGGGACGCCTGCGCGAGGGCACGGACGCCGTGGACTGTGTCCGCGCCTGCTTCCCCGGCGGATCCATGACCGGCGCGCCCAAGCTGCGCACCATGGAGATCATCGACGGCCTCGAGACCGAGGCCCGCGGGGTCTACTCCGGCGCCCTCGGCTACTTCGGGTGCAGCGGCGGCGCGGACCTCAACATCGTCATCCGTACGGCCGTGATCGCCGACGGCGAGCTGCACCTCGGCGCGGGCGGCGCGATCGTCCTCGACTCCGACCCGGTCGCCGAGTACGAGGAGATGCTGCTCAAGACCGTCGCCCCGATGCGCGCCTACCGGGACCGCGCCGCCGCGCCCGCAGCCGAACAGGAGCCGGCCCGATGACCACACCCCAGACGACGCTGCCCCCCGCGCACACCGAGGCGCCCGGAAACCTGGCCGCCCAGCTCGCCACCCTCGCCGAGCGGCGCGGCTGGACGGACCGGCCGGCCTTCCACCAGGGCCACACCTCCTTCACCCACGGCGAGGTGCACGATCTCGCGGCCCGCGCCGCCACCGTCCTCGCCGACCACGGCGTACGCCCCGGCGACCGGGTGCTGCTCGCCCTGCCCGACTCCGTCACCTGGGTGACCACGTTCCTCGCCATCGCCCGCCTCGGCGCCGTCGCGGTGCTCGTCAACCCCGAACTCCCCGCCCACGACCACACGTTCATGGCCGAGGACACCGGGGCCGCCCTGTGCGTGACGGGCCCGGGCCTCGACGACCGCTTCCCGCACCGCGCCCGCCTCGGCGCCGACCAGTTGGTCGCGCTCACCCCGACCGCCGAACCCACGACCACCGCCCACCTGGTCGACGCGCACACCCCGCTCTACGTCCAGTACACCTCCGGCACCACCGGCCGCCCCAAGGGCGTCGTGCACGGCCACGGCGACCCGAAGACGTACCACGACCTCATCGGCCGACGGCTGCTGCGCATCACCCCGGACGACGTCACGCTGTCGGTGTCCAAACTGTTCTTCGCCTACGGCTTCGGCAACGCCTTCGCCTTCCCGCTCTTCTCCGGCTCCTCCGCCGTCCTCGTCGACCGCCGCCCCAACCCCGCCGCCGTGGACGAACTCGTCGCACGGCACCGGGTCACCCTGCTCTACTCCGTACCGTCCGCGTACGCCGCCCTGGTGGCCGACCGGGCCGGCGGACACACCGCCTGCTTCGCGAGCGTACGGGCCGCCGTCTCGGCCGGCGAGGGCATGCCCGACGGACTCGGGGCCCAGCTCACCGAGCTGCTCGGCGCGCCGGTGCTGGAACAGATCGGCTCCACGGAGGCCGGACACGCCTTCTGCGCCAACAGCCTCCTGCACAACCGCCCCGGCACCGTCGGCCGTCCCGTTCCCGGTTTCGAGGTGGAGCTGCGCGACCGCGCGGGCCACCCCGTGCCCGACGGCGAGGAGGGCGAACTGTGGGTGCGGGGACCGACGCTGACGCCCGGGTACCTCAACCGCCCCGACGAGACCGAGCGCGCCCTGGTCGGCGGCTGGCTGAACACCAAGGACCTGGCGCGCCGCGAACCCGACGGCACGTACACCCACCTGGGCCGGGCGGACGACATGGAGATGGTCGGCGGCATCACCGTCTCCCCGCTGGAGGTGGAGTCCGTACTGCGGACGCACCCGGCGGTCGCGGAGGTCGCCGTCGTGTCCGTCACCGACCGGCTGGGCGCGAGCCGCCTGCGCGCCTTCGTCGTCCCCGCGGGCACGCTGCCACCGGGCCTGGAGGAGACGCTCATCCGGCTGGCCCGCGACCGGCTCGCCGCCTTCAAGGTGCCCCGCAGCGTCAGCTTCGTGCAGTCCCTGCCGCGCACCCCCACCGGGAAGCTACGCCGCCACCTCGTCCGCCAGGGCGCGTGGTGAGTCATGACCGTCACTGAAAGGACCGGGCTCATGCGACCGCAACAGCCCCTGCTCACCGACCGCGGCTTCTACCTCGGGCCGATGTTCCGGCAGGCGGCGGAGCGCCACGGGCCGGTCTTCGTCACCCTCGACCGGCCCCTCGACGTCCACCCCGGCCTGGGCGTCGACCTCACCTACACGGTCCTCGCCGACCTGGTCGACGAACTGTCCGCACAGCTGTGGGAGGCGGGGATCCGCCCCGCCGAAGAGGTGGCCGTCCACAAGACGGACAACGTCGACATCGTGCTGCTGACCTGTGCCCTCTCCCGGATCGGCGCCGTCCCCGCCCTGCTCTCGCCCGGCCTCGCAGGACCGGTCGTCGGCCGGCTCCTCGAACGCCTCCACACCCCCTGGCTGATCACCGACCGGGCCAAGCTGGAAGGCCCGCTGAAGGACGTCGACGTCGCCGGGCTGGTGCGGGGCACGCTCTCCGTGGACGACGCGCCGGGCGCCGTACCGCTGGAGAAGTACGCCGGGTCTGCGCCCCGCCGAGCGGTGCGGATGCACTCCAGGGAACCCGCCCTGATCACCCACAGCTCGGGCACCACGGGCCTGCCCAAACTCGCCGTGCACTGTGCGAACACCATGTGGAACCGGCTCGTACCGCAGAAGGCGATGGGCTGGCCCACCCGCGGCGAGACCGCGGCGCTGCACATGTCGTTCGTGCACTCGCGCTTCTACCACCTGCTCGGCGTCCTGCTGAGCTTCGGCAGCCCCCTGGTGCTGATCACCGACCCGGACCCCGCGAACGTCGCCCCGATCCTCACCCGGCACCGCCCCGGCATCGTCGAGACGCACCCCAACACCTTCGTCCTGTGGGAGGAGTTGGCGGACGCGCCCGGCGCACCCCTGTCCCGCGTGCGCTCCTACGGTTCCACGTTCGACGCGATCCACCCGCGCACGGTGCAGCGGCTGCTCGACGCGTCCGAGCGGCGCGCCCCGTGGCTGATCCAGCTCTACGGGCAGAGCGAGACCGGCCCGGTGGCCTTCCAGTGGTTCACCCGGCGCGGCGCGTCCCGCATGGACGGCCGCCGGGTCGGCATCGGCATCCCCGGCTTCACCCGGGTCCGCGTCGCGGACGAATCCGGCCGCAGCGTCAAACCCGGCTCGCCCGGCCGGATCGAGGCCCGCACCAGGGGCCGCATCCTCACCTACCTCGGCGCCCGCGAGCAGTACCAGCGTCAACTCGACCGCGGCTGGTGGCAGATGGGCGACATGGGCTACCGCAGCCGCTGGGGCGCCCTGTACCTCATCGACCGCGAGATCGACCAGATCGACGCCGTGCACAGCAACCTCGAGATCGAGGACACCCTGATGTCCCGCCTGGAGGAACTGCGCGAGGTCGTCATCGTGCCGGGCGCGGACCGCGAGCCCGTGCCCGTCGTCTGCGTACGCGGCGAACAGGCCCTCGACCCGGACCGCTGGCGGGAGGCGACCGCTGACCTCCCCACGCTGGCGGAGCCCCGGCAGTGGCGGTTCGAGGACCTGCCGATGACGGCCACCTGGAAGGTGAAACGCGTGGAGATCACCCGCATGCTGGCCGAGGGCGCCGTCGCATGAGCCAGGTCGTCGTGGTGGGCGCGGGGCCGGTGGGCCTCGCGGCCGCGCTCGCCCTGCGCTCGCACGGACTCCCCGTCCTCCTCCTGGAGGCCGACCCCGAGGACCGCGTACGGCCCGGCAGCCGCGCCCTGTTCGTCCACCGGGAGACCCTCCAGCTGCTGGAGGGCATGCGCCCGGGCCTGGCCGCCGAGATCACCTCGTACGGCCGGACCTGGCACACCAAACGCACCCTCTACCGCGGCCGCGAGGTGTACGCCCGCACCTTCCCGCCCCCGTCCGGCACCCCGCCCTTCACCAGCCTGCGCCAGGTCGACACCGAGCGCTTCCTGCTCGCCGCCTGCCGTGACGCCGGGGTGGAGTTCGAGTGGGACGCCCGGGTGGCGGGCGTACGGTCCGGCCCGGACTCCGTCGTCCTCACCGGCGAGGACGGCCGCACCTGGACGGGCAGCCATGTCATCGCCGCCGACGGCGCCCGCTCGGCCGTACGCCGCGAACTCGGCATCACCCTGGAGGGCGGCCACTCCGCCGGCTTCCACGTCGTCGTCGACATCGCCGACCTGCCGGGCGCGCAGCTCCCGCTGGAGCGCGTCTTCCACTACGAGCATCCCGGCCTCGACGGCCGCAGCGTCATGCGGGTGCCCTTCACCGGCGGCTTCCAGCTCGACCTGCAGTGCCGCGACGACGACCGGCAGGAGGAGTACGGCACCGAGGAGGCCGTCCGCGCCTGGGTGCCCCGGGTCGTGGGGGAGGGGTACGAGGACCGGGTCCTGTGGGTGTCGACGTACCGCTTCCTGCGCAAGGTCGCCTCGGACTTCACCGACCCGCACCACCGGGTGCTGCTCGCCGGGGAGGCGGCGCACCTCTTCCCGCCGTTCGGGGCGCGCGGCATGAACAGCGGGATCGCGGACGCCGCGGCCGCCGCCGACGCCATCGCCACGGGCACGCCCGAGGCGGTCGCGGAGGCCGCCGCCCTGCGCCGGGCGGCGGCCCTGTTCAACAGCGACGCCGCCGGCACGGCCCTGGAACACCTGCGGCCCGCGCGCCGGATCGTCAAGGCCAAACAGCGCGCCGCCGCCGCGCTCTCCCCGCTCCTGCCGTGGTGCGGTGCCTGGCTGGAACACGCGCCCTACGGACCCCGCAACGGTTCACCGGCGAGCGCCGGCCGCAAGTACTGAACGGAGACCTCGATGACCCGATCGGCCGTCCTGGAAGGGCTGTTGGCCTGGAGTCCCGGCAGCGGACTCACCCCCGCGGCGCAGGACGCCGGCGGACGGCTGCTGGCCGCCGACTCGTGGCTCGTGCGCGAGGGACGCATGCGCGGCCACGAGCGGCACCGTGAGCGTTTCCTGCGCGCCTGCGGTGAGTGCGACGGGCCGCCGCTGCGTCGGCTGATCGAGTTCTGGCAGGACGTGACCGCCGCGCTGCCCCGCACCGGCGAGTGGTTCCCCCGGGTCGAACTGGCCGCCGGCTCCCACCAGTTGCGCCTCATGCTCCGCCCGGCCCCGCTCCTGGGCTCCGGCGTGCGCGTCTGGGCCGTGGGCCAGCCCGACCCCCGCAGCCTGCCCCGCCGCAAGGGACCGGACCTCCCCGCCCTGGCCCGCGTCCGCGGCCGCGCCTCCCTCCACGGCGCCGACGAGGCCGTACTGGTCGCCCCCTCCGGCCTGGTCCTGGAGGCCGCCCACTCCAGCATCGTCTGGTGGGAGGACGACACCCTCTGCCTGCCCTCCCCCCAACTGCCCGTCCTGCCCGGCGTCACCATCGGCCTCGTCCAGGAACGCGCCGCCCGCTCCGGGACCCGCGTGGCCCACCGCGACCGCACCATCGAGGAACTCGCCGGCCGCGAGGTGTGGCTGATGAACGCCCTGCACGGAATCCGCCCGGTGACGGAGTGGACGGGAAGCTCCATGAAAGCGGGCCCGGCGCCACGGGCCGAGGAATGGCGGCCATGGCTGGATGAGCTGATGGCGCCGCTTCCGGATTCTTTTCTGTAATCACCGTTCGCACGCAGGAGCCCCGGGTCGGAGAAAGCTCCGACCCGGGGCTTGAAGGCATTCCCGTAAAGGGAAATCAATTCACCTCTGATTACTTCTGGGCGGGCTGATAGGCGCCCGGAACCATGCGCGTGGCTATCGCGATCCGGTTGTACGCGTTGATGACGGTGGCCGCCCAGATGAGCGCCGCGATCTGCGCCTCGTCGAAGACCTCGGCGGCCTCCGCGTACACCTCGTCCGGGACCCGCCCGTCGTGCACCAGCGTCACGGCCTCGGTCAACGCCAGTGCGGCGCGCTCCCGTTCGGAGAAGAACGGCGTCTCCCGCCAGGCGTTCAGCACATGGAGCCGCTGCTCCTGCTCACCCTTGGCCCGGGCGTCCTTGGTGTGCATGTCGAGGCAGAACGCGCAGCCGTTGATCTGCGAGGCACGAATGCGGACGAGCTCCAGAATCTCGTCCTCGACCTTGGCGTCCTGGGCCGCGGAAACGGCGGCCTTGTGCAGACCGCCCATCGCTGTGGACACATCGGGAGTAATGCTCTTCAGGGACACACGGGAGGGGGAATCGTTCTTGACCATGGGGAGACTCTATCCCGGCGCGAGGGAATTCCACGCCGGATTTCGGATTTATTTTCGCTCGCCCGGTGGTCGCAGCCGGTCCACTTCCTCAGCGGCGTCTCGGGCCTCCCGCTCGGCACCGGCGAGCGCGTCGGTGGCCGCCTGGTACTGCTCCTCGGCCTGCTGTTGCTCCCGGGCCGTGTGCTGGACCTCCTCCTGTGCCTTCCGCAGCCGTTCCTCGGCTCGGGCGTGACGGTCGCGGGCCTGCCCGAGGGACGCCTCCGCCTTGGCCTGCCGGGTGCGCTGGTCCCGTAGGCGCCGCTCGGCCGCGGCGGCCGAGCGGCGGGCCCGGGTGAGTTGCTCCTGGCGTTGCCGGCGTCGCTCGGCGACTTCGTCCTTCTCCCGCGCGCGGGACGTCTTCGCCGTCGTCCGCGGCGCGGCGCGGGTCGGCGGGGGCGTGTCGGAGGGGAACGCCGACGGCGGGGTGAGGGCGCCCTCCAGGCGGCCCTTGGCCCACTGCTCGGCCGCGTCCGGGTCGGTGAGGACGGCGCGCAGGGTGGACTCCACATCCTGCTGCACGCTGTCCGAGAGCCGGTGCCCGGCCTCATGGGCCAGCTGGGCGGCCTGTCGGGACAGGGCGGAGACGACCCGGCGCCGCTGCGCCGACAGCTCCTTGAGCTCGGCGGAGTCCAGGGTCCGGTAGGCCTCGCGCAGCGCCTGCCCGAGCTCCAGGAACTGCCGGCTCTCCTCCGGCCGGGAGCGCAGCAACCGGTTCGCCGCCCACGCCGCCAACGTGGGCCGGCGGGCGGCATGGATCCGGCGGGCGTCCTCGGCGCGCCCCGCCGTGCGGGCGGCGGCGGCCAGTACCTCACGGCGCGCGACGAACTCGGCGGGCGGCGTGGCGTAGAGCTCGTCGAGCACTGCCTCCACGTCGGAGCCGCTGTCGCCCTCACGACTCACACCCTTGCGCCGCATGCCCCTCAGCCTCCACCGGCCCGGGCGGCCGCGCACGTCGGATCGGCCACCCCGGGGGACGGCGCGGGTCCGGCCAGGTCGGCTGCTAGCTTCCGACGCATGAACGACAGCGTGTACGTCGGCAACGCGGGCAAGGACGCGGCCCTGGACCGGGGCTGGCTGCTCGGCCACTTCAAGGACACCGGCGACCCCCGCCACAGCGAGGACGTGGAGATCAAGTGGGGCGTCCATCCGAAGGGCGACGAACGGGCCCACTGGGTGAGGGGCGAGGAGCGAACCGCGCTGCTGGTCCTGATCAGCGGCCGCTTCCAGATGAAGCTGCCCGGCCGCGACGTCGTCCTGGCCGAACAGGGCGACTACGTGGTGTGGGGCCGGGGCGTCGACCACTCCTGGTACGCGGAGGAGGACTCCGTCGTCCTGACGGTCCGCTGGCCGTCCCTCCCCGGCTACAAGGTGAGGGACGGCGACTCCTTGTCGTAGCGGAGGGAGACGGTCACCGGGGTGGCGCTCACCGTGGCCGCCTGCCGCTCGCGAACGCTTAGGATGAGTGTTCGACGACAAGGGGGCCGTAGCTCGTGGTGAGTGACCTGGTGCGCGCGGAACTCGGGCGGGTCGACTGGGCTTCGCTGAAGTGCGGTTGTGGTGACTCCGCAGAGCACCTGCCCCTGATGTTCGAGGCGCTCCTCACCGCCGCGACCCCGACGGAGATGATCGGGTACACCCTCGAAGGCCACGTCGAGGTCGACACGAACATCTTCGCCTGCACGGCACCCGCCGTCGGCGTGATCATGTCCGCGCTGGCGGGCGAGATCTCGCCGCTGGCCCGTGGCGTCCTGCTGCAGACACTGGAGTTCGTGGCGTCGGGAGCGGACGACGAGTGCCGTGCCCGGGTGCAGGAGGGCCTGCGGACCCTGCTGCACCTCGGGCTCACCGGCGACGCGCAGGACGCCGAAACGGTGGCCGACATCTGCGAGTACCTCGAACTCGCAGGCGAGGACACCGAGTTCTACATGACCTTGCTCCGCGACCGCGCGGCCGCGAAGACCAAGCGCCGCCGCGCGGTCTGACGGGTTCGTGGCTGTCGGCCTTGTGACGGGCCGTCAGTCCAGTTCGTAGGCGAACGTGTACGGCACGGAGGGCTCGCCGTGCCTCGCCGTGAAGCTTCCGGTGCCGCGCAGGCCCGTCAGTTCCCCGGTGCCCGAGCCCGGGACCACCTCGAAGACGCAGTGCACGCTGCCGTCGGCCTCGAACGAGCCGCGTTCCTCGACGGCGAAGGCGCCCTCGTGTCCGTCGACGGTGCCGTGGAACAGCTCCATGCCGGTGTACGTGCCGGTCTTCTCCGTGAGGTAGACGATGGTGTACTCGCACGCCGTGTCGGCGGCCTCGACACCGCCGGAGAAGGTGTTGGTGACGGAGGCGTGCGCCATTCTCGGGTGGCCGTCGCTCCGGCCGACCGCGCGCTCCTCCCAGTCGGCGAAGGTGAAGTGGCCGGTGGTCTGCGTGGGCATGGATGTCCTCTCGAACGGGTCGCGCGGGCTGTCGCCCTCGGTGCTCGAGCAGTCTCTTCGCCGTACCTGACATCTCCTGTCAGGTACGGCGGACAATGTCTTCATGCGCGCCGACCGGCTCCTCTCCCTGCTCCTGCTGCTCCAGAACCGCGGGCGGATGACCGCCCCCGAGCTCGCCGCGCACCTGGAGGTGTCGGTGCGCACGGTCTATCGGGACATCGAGGCCCTCGGTGCTTCTGGTGTCCCGGTCCTCACCGACCGTGGCCCCGCGGGCGGTTACCGCCTCATGGACGGTTACCGCACCCGGCTGACGGGGCTCACCGACGCCGAGGCCACCTCGCTCTTCCTCAGCGGAGCGCCGGGACCGGCCCGCGAACTGGGCCTGGGCGCGGTCCTGGCGACCGCTCAGCTCAAGGTGCAGGCCGCGCTCCCGGCCGGACTGGCGGAACAGGCCCGCCGCGTCCAGGACCGCTTCCATCTGGACGCGCCGGCCTGGTTCAGGGACGCCGACCCGGTGCCGCATCTGGAGACCGTCGCGCGAGCGGTGTGGGAGCAACTGCCCCTGCGGGTGCACTACCGGCGCTGGCGCGGTGAGGTCCACCGGGAACTGCACCCGCTCGGCATCGTCCTCAAGAGCGGCATCTGGTACCTGGTGGCAGGAGTGGAGGAGGCGGTACGGACGTACCGGATCTCCCGGTTCCTGGCCGTGGACGCCACCGGCACGCCCTTCGAGCGACCCACCGGGTTCGACCTGGCCGCCTACTGGGAGGCGAACGCCCGGCGCCTGGAGGCCGCCCTGCACCAGGACACCGCGCACCTGCGCATCTCGCCCCGAGCCCAGCGACTGCTCCCCATGCAGTTCGGCGCGGCGGGCACACGAGCCCTGGAGAGTGCCGGTCCGCCGGACGACGAAGGCTGGGTGCGCGTGGAGATGGCCGTGGAGGCACAGGCCGTCGCGGTCAGCGACCTCCTGAGACTCGGCACGGAGGCCGAGGTCCTCGGACCTCCCGCACTGCGACAGGCCGTCGCCGAGGCCGTGACCGTGCTGGCGGACCGCTACGCGGTCGACCCGGCGTCCACGGACGGGTAGCGTCCACGGCGTTCGTGGGCGACGGAGTCGAGGATCGCGGGGGAGACGAGGCCGATGACCGCGCTCAAGCCCACTGCCGTGCGCGGCGCCCGGATCATCCTCACGTCCCGGGCGACGGTCCGACCCCATCCGGATCACCATCACGCGCGCCGAGGCCGGCGCCGACGCCTCCGCCGTCCGCGAGATCGATCTGGCGGCACCGTCCGCCAAGCGGCACCCCTCGGCATCCAGCCGAACCCGCCGTGCGGGGACGTCACGCCCCCGCACGGCCCCCGAGCCGCCCGCCTGGGACCTGTCCGGAGGATCATGCCGCAGACGCGGGGCCTGGCACGCCCAGCTGCCGCGTTGTCGCCGGTCGCCGACTCCCCCACGTTAAGTTGAAGGAAATCTGCTCCATCTCGCCGAGGGGACCCCATGTCCGGCCACATCGTCGACGACCCGTACGAGATCCTGGACGACCGTTTCCGCACCGGACGCTGCACGGACGGCGACAGCAGGCTGGAGGTGCTGTACGACAACTGCCGCTGGACCGAGGGCCCCCTGTACGTCCCCGCCTGGCGCCAGTTGATCTGGAGCGACATCCCCAACGACCGCATTCTGCGCTGGGACGAGGCCACCGGCGCGGTCTCCGTCTTCCGCGGCGTGGCCGGTCACAGCAACGGCAACACCCTCGACCGGCAGGGCCGGTTGGTCACCTGCGAGCAGGGCAACCGCCGCGTCACCCGCACCGAGCCCGACGGCTCGGTCACCGTCCTCGCCGACCGGTACGCGGGTAAGCGGCTCAACAGCCCGAACGACGCCGTCGTGCGCTCCGACGGCACGATCTGGTTCTCCGATCCGGACTTCGGCATCCTCAGCGACTACGAGGGCCACCGCGCCGAGTCCGAGATCGGCGCGTGCAACGTCTACCGGATCGACCCGGCGACCGGGGAGGTCCACCTCGCCGCCGACGGATTCGACGGACCCAACGGCGTGATCCTGTCCTCCGACGAGAAGCGGCTGTACGTCTCCGACTCGCGGGCCGCCCGCATCCACGTCCTCGACGTCCGCGACGACGGCTCGCTCACGAACGGCCGCATCTTCGCCGAGGCCCGGGAGGGCGTCCACTTCGACAACATCCGCTTCGACGACGAGGGCCGCCTGTGGGCCGCTGCCCTGCACGACGGCATCCACTGCTACGACCCCGACGGCACCCTCATCGGCCGGCTCCGCGTGCCCGAGCCGGTCTCCAACATCACCTTCGGCGGCCCGAAGAACAACCGCCTGTTCATCACGGCCACCACCTCCCTGTACTCGCTGATGATGTCGGTGACGGGCGCGCCCCGCGTCTGAACCGTGACCGGCGCACGGCGGGCTGTCCGGGGTTTCTTGTAGTCGCACGCGCCCCGCAGGACCAGCACCGGCGTGTGGATCCGGCGCCGGCACGGCCGCGGGCGGTCGCGTGACACGCCGCCGGACGGCCCATCGAGCCGTTCTATGGCTTATCAGGTCATAACGTACAGAATATGACGAAACATCATTTGGTGTATCTCGCCTGCACCGCGGCCCTCGTCGGCTCGGCACTCGGCGCGACCCCGTCCTCCTCCGTCCCCACGGTCCACGTGGTGAACCCCGGAGAGTCGATCCAGGCGGCGGTGGACGCCGCGAAGCCCGGGGACACGGTCCTGCTGACCCCCGGCATCTACCGGGAGAGCGTCCGGGTGACCACCTCGGGCCTGACGCTGCGCGGTGTGGGCCGCAGCACCGTCCTCAAGCCGGCCACCACGAGCGCCGCCGCGACCACCGCCCCGAGCGGCGAGACGAGGGCTGCCAGGAGGGCCGCCGACAGTTGTGCCCGGGCCGGGAACGGCATCTGCGTGGAAGGCGCGGACGGCAGCCCCGTCGAGGGGACCACGGTCGCCTCGCTGACCCTGTCCGGCTTCGCCAAGAACGGCCTGTGGGCGACGGGCACCGACCGGCTCACCGTGCGCAAGGTGACCGCCGAGAAGAACGGGCAGTGGGGCATCGCCCAGGAGCGCTCCACCCGCGGGGTCTTCGCGCAGAACACCGCCCGGGACAACGGTGACGCGGGCCTGTTCCTCGGCAACTCCGTCACGAGCGAGGGCGGAGCCACCGACACCCGTGGGGCGGTGATCGAACGCAACCGCCTGGAGGGCAACCGGACCGGCGTCACCGTACGGCGCCTGAGGAACCTCACCGTGGCGCGCAACGACATCACCGAGAACTGCGCGGCGGTGTTCATCGTCGGCGACGAGACGCCTCCGCGGGCCGGTGCGCTCACCGTGCGCGAGAACCGCGTCGTGGGCAACAACAAGTACTGCGCGAAGACCGCGCGGCTGCCCTTCCTCCAGGGCTCCGGCATCGTCCTGACCGGTGCCGAGGACACCCTCGTCACCGGGAACCTGATCACGGACAACGCCGGTACCTCCCCGCTGTCCGGCGGCGTCGTGCTCTTCAAGAGCCTGGTCGGCGCCACCAACGAGCGGAACCGGATCAGCGACAACACGCTGGAGCGCAACGCCCCGGCCGACCTCGTGAACACCGAGACGGACGCGGCCGACAACGCCTTCCAGGACAACGTCTGCGTCAGCTCCACACCCGCGGGCCTGTGCTGACCCACCCGGGCCCCACCACCTGAACGAGAAAGAGGAAGGCGGCACATGACGACCGCAAGCACTGCCGACCCGACCGCGGGATCGGCACCCCCGCCGTCCATGCGGCTGAGGGAACTCGCGTTCGGGGCGGCCTGTGCCGCCGCCCTGCGCGCGGCCGCCCGGCTGGGGGTCGCCGACGCGCTGGGGGACAGCCCCATGAGCGTGCCGGACCTCGCGGCCGCGGTGAAGACCGAGCCGAAGCCGCTGCGACGGCTCCTGCGTGCCCTCTCCTGCTACGGCGTCTTCACCGAGCGCGAGGACGGAACGTTCGCCCACTCCGACATGTCCCGGCTGCTGCGCGAGGACGACCCCAACAGCCTGCGCTACATCACCCTGTGGTGCACCGAGCCCTGGACCTGGGACGCGTGGCCGCTCCTCGACGAGGCGGTACGCACCGGCGGCAACGTCGTGCAGGAGCTCTACGGCAAGGAGTTCTTCCAGTACCTCAACGAGGACGCCCCGGCGTCGGCCGACGTCTTCAACCGGGCCATGACGACGTCGAGCATGCAGTCCGCGCGGGACGTCGCCCAGCTCCTCGACCTGTCGGGCAGCAAGTCGGTCGCCGACATCGGCGGCGGCCAGGGGCATGTCGTGGCGAGCCTGCTGGAGAAGTACCCGAAGATGCAGGGCAGCCTGCTCGACCTGCCGCGCGTGGTCGAGAACGCCGACCCGCGACTGCGCGACGGGGGCGCCCTCGCGGACCGCATGCGCATCGTGCCGGGCGACGTGCGCGAGGCCGTCCCGGTCCAGGCCGACGTCTACGTCATCAAGAACATCCTGGAGTGGGACGACGACAGCACCGCCCGGACCCTGCGCAACGTCATCGAGGCGGGCGGGCCCGGGACGAGGGTCGTGGTCATCGAGAACCTCGTCGACGACACGCCGTCGATGCGGTTCAGCACCGCGATGGACCTGCTGCTGCTCCTCAACGTCGGCGGCGCGAAGCACACCACCGAGAGCATGGTCTCCCGGCTGACCGAGGCGGGCCTGGTCATCGACAACATCAGTCCCGTCAACCCCTACCTGCACGCGTTCGACTGCATCGTCCCCGCGTGAGCACCCCCTGAGACCACCGGTCGCCGGGCCCGCGACACCACGGACCCGGCGACCGGCGGCCGACGACAGAGGCTCAGGCGGAGGAGTCCCGCTCCCAGCGGTAGAAGCAGTGCGCCATCGCGTCCTTGGGGGACCGCCACGTCGCCGGGTCGTACGCGCTGACGTACGCCGACAGACGCTCGCTGACGTCCCTGAACTCGGGGTGGCCCGCCACCTTGGCGATGGCGGGGCCTGGGTCCTGCTCGGACTCGATGAGGTGCAGGTACACGTCACCGAACTGGAAGAGACCGCGTCGGGCCACCCCCACGAGGTGGGGGAGTTCTCCCCGGTCGGACTCCTCGAAGATCTTGGCGATGTCCGGGGCCGAACCGGGTGCCATCCGGGCGACGATCAGGGCTTGGTGCATGGGGACTGTCCTCCGTACGGCTCAGTCGGTCAGGCCCGGGGTGGACCCGTGCTCGGCGGCGGCCTTCTCGATCCGGTCCCGGATCAGGGCCAGCTGGATCTTGGAGTTGCGGTTGATGTTGTCCGTCATCCAGGCGTCGTCGACCGGCGCGTCGGGCTTCATGGCGAAGTCCTGCGTCCAGATCATCCGAGTGCCCTGGGGGACCTCCTCGTACTGCCACCGGATGTCCATGTGGGCGAACGGGCCGGTCTCGACCCGGCGGGCCTTGACGGTGAGCGTGTCGCGGTCGGGCTCCCGCTCGGAGACCCAGCTCCACACCGTGCCGTTCTCGTCGGGGTGCATGGTCAGCCGGAAGGTGGTCTTGTTCCCCTCCTTCGACAGGATCTCGACGGAGGCGTACTCGCTGAACAGCCGCGGCCAGTTCGCCAGGTCGTTGGTCATGTCCCACACGAGGTCCAGCGGCGCGGCGATGGTGATCTCGTTCTGCGTGTGTCCGGCCATGTCACGCTCCTGCCAGGAAGGCGCTGTTGACGAGGTCGAGGAACTGACGGGGCGTCTTGCTGCGCTCCGCGTCGGGCGGCATCGGCGTGCCGTAACGATTCTCCAGCTCGCCGACGATGCCCAGCAGACCGAGCGAGTCGATGCCGAGGGTGTCGAAACCGGCGTCGTACTGCTCCTGCAGCTGCTGCGGGGCGACGGTGACCCCGGCGGCCTTCTTCATGAGCTCGGACAGCTCTTCCACGGTGATGCGGTCACTCATGCGGATCCTCTCCTTGTGCTGCGTGCGTGCTGTGCGCTGCCTCGCTACGAGGCGTCGGCGGCACCGTGCCGGAGCACGAGCGCCGAGTTCGAACCCATGAGTCCCCGACTCAGGACCAGTGCCGTGCGCACCTCGGCGGCGCGGGCGCGGACGGTCACCACGTCGAGGTCATGGCAGACGTCGAAGACGTTCGGGGTGGGCGGGATCAGGCCGTGCTCCATCGTGAGCACCGCCGCCGCGGCGTCCAGGACGGGCGCCGCGCAGTAGCCCCGCCCCGTACCCGTCTTCGGCGCGGTGACGGGCACCCGTTTGCCGTGCGAACCGAGCGCGTCGGCGATCGCCAGCGCCTCGGCGCGGTCCGCCTCCGGCACACCGAGGGCGTCGGCGAAGACCACGTCGATCTCCTCGGGCGCGCAGCCGGCCTCGTCCAGGGCACCGCGGATGGCTTGCGCGAGCCCCTCCCGGGACCTGTCCCAGCGGGAGGCGCCGGTGAAGGTCGCCGCGTGCCCGGCGAGGAGGGCCCGCACCCGCGCGTCCCGCTCCCGGGCCGAGGACTCCTCCTCCACCACGACCATGGCGCCCCCCTCGGCCGGTACGAACCCGCAGGCGCCGTCGGTGAACGGCCGGTAGGCACGCGCCGGGTCCTCGACGGTGCTGAGCTCCTCGTAACCGAGCTGGCACACCATCGAGTACGGCGCGAGCGGCGCCTCGGTCGAACCGGCCACGATGACATCGGTGCCGCGCCGCACCGCCCGCGCGGCGTGCGCCAGGGCGTCGAGACCACCGGCCTCGTCGGCGGCGACCACCGAGCAGGGGCCCTTGAAGCCCCGGCGGATGGAGATCTGGCCGGTGCTGGCGGCGTAGAACCAGGCGATGGACTGGTACGGGCCGACGAACCGGCTGCCCTTGCCCCACAGTTGCTGGAGCTCCCGCTGGCCGAACTCACCACCGCCGGAACCGGCCGCGGTGACCACGCCCACCGAGAACGGTGCCGCGTCGGTGTCGGCCTGGCCGAGGCCGGCGTCCTCCAGCGCGAGGTCGGCCGCGGCCATCGCGAAGTGCGTGAACCGGTCGGTCTGGACGAGGAAACGCTCCTCGACCGCCGCCGACGGCTCGAACTCACGGACCTCGCCGGCCACCCGCAACGGCAGGTGTTCACAGCCCTCGCGGGTGACCCGGTCGAGGACGCTGACGCCCTCCTGGGTGGCCTTCCAGAAGGTCTCGGTGCTCGTTCCGTTGGGCGCGATCACACCGATGCCGGTGATGGCCGCGCGCCGTTGACGGGGTTCGCTCATCGTGTCCTCTCCCTCGACCGGGTCAGGACCACCGCGGACTGGAAGCCGCCGAACCCACTGCCCACGGAGAGCACGCTGTTGAGCTTGCGCTCGCGGGCGACGCGCGGCACGTAGTCCAGGTCGCACTCGGGGTCGGGCGTCTCGTAGTTCGCGGTGGGCGGTACCACCTGGTGGGCCAGGGCCAGCACACAGGCCACGACCTCGATCGCCCCGATCGCTCCGAGGGAGTGACCCACCATGGACTTGATGGAACTCATGGGCGTGTCGTAGGCGTGGTGGCCCAGCGCCCGCTTCACCGCGGCGGTCTCGTGGCGGTCGTTCTGCCGGGTGCCCGAGCCGTGCGCGTTGACGTAGTCGATCGCCGAGCCGTCGAGACGGGCGTGGTCGAGGGCGTCCTCGATGGCCCGGGCCATCTCCAGACCCTCACTGGTCAGACCGGTCATGTGATAGGCGTTGCCGAAGGTGGCGTAACCGGAGAGCTCGCAGTACACATGGGCGCCGCGGGCCCGAGCGTGCTCCAGCTCCTCCAGGACCAGCACCGCCCCGCCCTCGCCCATGACGAACCCGTCCCGGTTGTTGTCGAACGGCCGGGAGGCGTGCGCCGGGTCGTCGTTGTTCGGGGACGTGGCCTTGATCGCGTCGAAGCAGGCCATGGTGATCGGTGAGATCGGCGAGTCCGAGGCACCCGCGATGCAGATGTCGGCCCGGCCCTCCTCCACGGCGTGGAAGGCGTATCCGACCGCGTCGAGCCCGGAGGTGCAGCCCGTGGAGACGGTCTGCACCGGCCCGCACGCCCCGAACCGCTCCGCCACCGTCGAGGCCAGCGTGCTCGGCGAGAACGCGCGGTGCAGATGCGGTTCCGCCTCGCCAGGGTCCACGTCCCACCGCTGACCGCGGTGACTGACCAGCACGTAGTCGTGCTCCAGACGGGTGGTGCCGCCGACCGCCGTACCCAGGGAGACCCCGACCCGCCAGGGGTCCTCCCGGGCCAGGTCGAGACCGGAGTCGCGGACGGCCTCGGCACCGGCGACCAGGGCGAACTGGATGTACCGGTCGCCCCGGACGACGTCCTCGGCGTCCAGCCCGTGCGCCGCCGGGTCGAAATCGCACTCGGCGGCGATCCGCGACCGCAGCCCCGTCGGATCGAAGAAGGTGATGCCCCGCGTCGCGGTGCGACCCTGGGAGAGCAGGTCCCAGAAGGCCGGTACGCCGATACCGCCCGGGGCGACGACACCTATACCGGTGACCGCCACGCGCCTGGTCATGACAGCACCTCACGTCGCTCGACGGTGTGCTCCTCGCCCGCGTCGGCCTCGGACCCCTCGGTGTCGACATGGCCCAGCCGGGGCTCGGGGGCCAGCGGGCCGAGGTGGAAGACGATCCGCGCCTCCACGTTGCCGACATTGCGGAACCGGTGCCGCAGGTAGGCCGGAATCATGAGCCCCTGCTCCGGCAGCAGCGGGTGGGGCTCACCGTCCAGGTCCACCTCCAGCTGCCCGCAGACCACGTACACGAACTCCTCGGAGTACGGGTGGTAGTGCTCGCCGATGCGGTCGCCGGGCTGCACGACGGCCACGCCCATGAAACCGCTGGTGGAGCCGACCGTGGTCGGGGTGAGCATGGCGCGCAGGTCGCCCCCGCGCCGGGTGTTGGGCTCGACCTCGCTGAAGTCCACGATTCTGGGACGGGTTTTGATCACGACGTTCCTCCGATGGTGTGCTGCGTCGACATGAGGTGCGTGGCCGCCGCGGCCCGCGTCCTGGTGGATCAGGCGTCCGGCGACCGGCGGTCGGTGACGAGTTCCATCCGGGTGTGGGCGAGGAAGCGTGAGAAGTCGCCGCCCTCCAGCGCGGAGGTGTCCGCGTCGAGGAGCTCCGCCACCTCCGCCGCCCGCCCGGCCTCGGGAAGACCGAGGGCGAGTGCGGGGTCGGCGGCGTCGAGGCCGCCGCGCACGTCGATCAGCCGGACCACGACGTCGTCGCGCTGGAAGATCGTGCTGAGCAGCACCGGGCTGCGCGGATCGTCCGCCGCCGCCTCGTCCCGCCGGGCGAGCAACTCGGCCAGCCGCATGCCGCACCCGGGCCGGGCCGGGTAGTACAACGCGTGCCGCTCGGCCTGCGGGTCCTGCTGGTCCGCCGTCACGTGGTGGACGGCGGGCAGCGCCGCCCGCGTGAAGAAGACCCGGGCGGACTCGGGGTCGTCGAGGTCCCGGTCCTGCTCCAGATAGGGGTTGATGGCCTCCTCGACCGCCCGCACCTCGGGCTGCCGGGCGACGTGGCGCAGTGCCGCGAGCAGGTCGCCCCGCACCTCGATGGCCCGGACGACCCGGTTGCCGTGCATGAACAGCGAGGTGCGGCACAGCCGGGTGGTGTCGTCGACCCGCGGCTCGGGCGAGGCGTAGTCGGCGAGGATCTTGGCGACGGCCTCCTCGCTGCCCGGCTTGACCGTGAAGGTCAGCGCGTGCCGGATCACGCCGTCACCGATCCGGGGAGACGTCTGGAGTCGGCGCTTCCCGGCCTCGCGGGCGTCCGTCGCGGGGCCGCCGGTCTCGCGGACGACGTGGAAGCGCAGCGAACGGGTGTCCCGGACGCAGCTGTGCAGCGGCTCCACCATCCGCACGTGCTCCTCGCTGTTCACCCAGGCGAGGAACGGCGGGGCGCTCTCCCACTCGCTGGTGATGAGCCACTGGGAGGGGTTCTCGATCGACTGGCAGAGCTGGTCGCTGACGTGCCCGGGAACGGACGCGACCTGGTTGCAGAGCTGCTCGTACGCCTCCAGGAACTGCTGCTGGGCTCCGTCGTAGACGTCGACCAGCAGGACGACCCGGAGTCTGGAGCCGTCGAACACGGATTGGGAGACGCGTTGCGACGCCTGGCGGGTGGGGGGTGAAACACGGGCGGACGTGGTGGTCATCCTGTGCACAACTCCTTCGCGGGGCAGAAGTGAACGCCGACCGCGTGAGGCGACGTCAGCGTGCCTCGATCTTGTGTCCGTCCCCGGAAGTGCGCGACTCGTATGAACTACGCGGGTGATCGCGGGTGATCGCGGGTGCGGAACCGAGGGTTCGTCAGAGGACCTCGGCGAATGGCGCGAGCATGGAAATCGCTCAACGCCGGACGAAGTGACACCGGGCATGGCTGGGCCGCCACGCCGTGCCGGTGGGTCACGGGTGGCGGCCGCAGCGGGGTATCGCGTCGGGCGCGGGTCAGGCCAGGCCGGCCGTGGTCTTCCTGCGGCGCAGGGTGTAGGCGCCGGCGCCGCCCAGGGCGAGGACGGCGAGGCCGCCGGCGGTCACTCCGGTGGTGCCGGCGAGGGCGCCGCCGCCGGTGTGCATGCCGCCGTGGGGCTTGTCGTGGTCACCGCCGCCCCAGGAGTCCTCGTCCTTCTCCTTGGATTCCCCGCTCCAGTCGTCCTTCTCCTTGGACTCCCCGCTCCAGTCGTCCTTCTCCTTGGACGCGCCGCTCCAGTCGTCCTTCTCCTTGGCGGAGGAGTCCTTGGAGTGGCCGTCGGAGGAGTCCTTCTCCTTGTAGGTCTCGGGGTCGTACTTGGGGTCGTGGGCGGTGGCCCAGTCGTCGCCTCCGGTCACGGCGGTCAGGGCGCCGCCGCCGGTGTGCATGCCGCCGTGCGGCTTGCCGTGCTCGGCGTCCTTGTCCTTGTCGTGTTCCTTGCCCTGCGAGGAGGAAGAGGAGGTGTCGTCGTGGTCCCAGCCGTCGGCGGCGTGGGCGCCGGTGGCGGCCAGGGCGAGGACGGCGGAGGCCGCCGCGGTGGTCAGGAGCAGGCGGGCAGAACGCATGGGTAGTCCTTCCGTCATGGCCGGGCAGCCGACGTTTCGTCAGCTGAACGGACCCGGTCTTGACGTGATCCACCGTCAAACAGCCGCACCGATCCCACCACTCCAGGCACTCACTCGGGCGAACCCGCCTGCGCCTTCCGGGGCGCATGCATGAGGAACGCGCCCGATATCTTGACGTGTTCTTGGCAAGATGGCTTCATGGGAGCGCTCCCATTCTCCCTTTCATGCCTGTTTCCTGACGCTCACTTTCTGGAGTCGCAGTGAGAAGAGCAAGGAGTACGACCCGAAAGAGCCCCCTCGCCCGTCTGCTGACGGCGCTGGCCGCCCTGCTCGGCCTCGTCGTCCTCGGCGCGGTCGTCCCGCCCGCCGCCCAGGCGGCCCCGTCACCGCCCGGCGTCAAGGCCGCCGGTCTGCACATCAGCAACGGCCGTCTGCTGGAGGGCAACGGCAACGACTTCGTCATGCGTGGCGTCAACCACGCCCACACCTGGTACCCGAACCAGCTCCAGTCGCTCGCCGACGTGAAGGCGCTGGGCGCCAACGCCGTCCGTGTCGTCCTCGCCGACGGCCACCGCTGGACCAAGAACAGCGCCCAGGACGTGGCCAACGTGGTCGCCCAGTGCAAGGCGAACCGGCTCATCTGCGTACTGGAGGTGCACGACACCACCGGCTACGGCGAGGAGTCCGCGGCAGGGACCCTCGACCAGGCGGCCGACTACTGGATCGGCCTGAAGAGCGTGCTCGTCGGCGAAGAGAACTACGTCATCATCAACATCGGCAACGAGCCCTGGGGCAACACCAACCCCGCCGGCTGGACCGACCCCACCGTCGCCGCCGTCAAGAAGCTCCGCAACGCCGGGTTCGAGCACACGATCATGGTGGACGCGCCCAACTGGGGCCAGGACTGGCAGGGCGTCATGCGCGCCAACGCCAAGACGGTGTACGACGCCGACCCCACGGGCAACCTGATCTTCTCGATCCACATGTACAGCGTCTTCGACACCGCGGCGGAGATCACCGACTACCTCAACGCCTTCGTCACCGCCAAGCTGCCCATCCTCATCGGAGAGTTCGGCGGACCCGCCGACCAGTACGGCGACCCCGACGAGGACACCATGATGGCCACCGCCCAGCAGCTCAAGCTCGGCTACCTGGCCTGGTCCTGGAGCGGCAACACCGACCCGATCCTGGACCTGTCGATCGGCTTCGACCCGAAGCAGCTCAGCGCCTGGGGCCAGCGCATCTTCAACGGCGCCAACGGCATCGCCCAGACCGCCAAGGAGGCCACGGTCTTCGGCGGCGGCAGCCCGGGCGACACCCAGGCGCCGACCGCCCCCGGCACGCCGACCGCCTCCGCGGTGACGGCCACGTCCGCCAGGCTCGGCTGGAGCGCCGCCACCGACAACGTCGGCGTCACCGGATACGACGTCGTCCGCGTCAGCGGCGGCTCCGAGACGAAGGTGGCCTCCTCCACGACCAACAGCGTCACCGTGACCGGTCTGACCGCCGCCACCTCGTACACCTTCGCGGTGTACGCCCGTGACGCGGCCGGCAACCGCTCGGCACGCTCGGCCGCGGTGGACGTCACCACCACGAGCGCGCCCGCCGGGAACTGCTCCGTCGGCTACCGCGTCGTGGGCGAGTGGCAGGGCGGCTTCCAGGGCGAGATCACCATCCGGAACACCGGGAACAGTGCCATCAACGGGTGGACCCTGGGCTTCGCCTTCGCGGGCGGCCAGACCATCAGCAACATGTGGGGCGGGACGCCCACCCAGAACGGCGGCACGGTGAGTGTCGCCCCCGCCTCCTACACCTCGACCATCTCCGCGGGCGGCTCGGTGAGCGTCGGATTCATCGCCGCGAAGGGCAGCACCAACCCCGCGCCGACCTCGTTCACGCTGAGCGGCAGCACCTGCGCGACCGCCTGAACCCGAACACCCCATCGGCCGGCGGGGGCCGCTCGCCCCCGCCGGCCGTCGTGCGGCCCGTGGTCAGGCGGGCCGCACCAGGCCGGACTCGTAGGCGAAGACCACGGCCTGGACGCGGGCGCGGGCGCCGATCTTCGTGAGGATGTGGCTGACGTGGGACTTGACGGTGGTCGGAGCGATGGAGAGGCGGGTGGCGATCTCGGCGTTGGACCAGCCGGAGGCGATGGCCGTGAGCACGTCGCGTTCACGGTCGGTGAGGGCGTTGAGCCGGACTTCGCCGCCGACCGGGCGGGTGGGCTGTTGTTGGCGGACGGCGTCGATGAGTTTGCGGGTGAGGCTGCGGGTGATGACGGCGTTGCCCGCGGCCACGCTGCGGATGGCGGAGGTGAGGTCGTCGGGTGTGGCGTCATGGAGGACGAAGCCGGCGGCTCCGGCGCGCAGGGCGGCGTAGGAGTGTGCCTCGTCGTGCGTGGGGGTCAGGAGCAGGACGCGCGGGGCTCGGGTGCCGGCGCGGGGGAGGGGGTCGGGCCTGGTGATGCGGCGGATGGTGTCGATGCCGTCCCTCTGCGGGATACGGCTGTCCATCAGCACGACGTCCGGGCGGAGTTCGGCGCTCATCCGGACTCCCGCGGCGCCGTCGGCCGCTTCGCCGACGGCGGTCAGTCCGGGCTGGGCCGCGAGGAGCATACGGAGGCCGAGGCGCTGCAGCGACTGGTCGTGGACGATGAGGACGGCGGTCATGGTGGTCCCACTCTGAACGAAACCGTTTCGTTCACCCTGGGGTCAGCGTAGCCCCGTCCTCATCGAAACGGCACCGTTTCCCTCGTGGCTTCGGTCACACGCCCACGGAGCCCTCCGTCCCGATCATCCGGCTCAGCGCATCCCTCGTGTACTCCTCGTCGTACTCCCCGCCCGTCAGCAGCACCTGGAGGCAGATCCCGTCGAGCAGGGCGAGCAGGGCTCGCGCGGTGGGCGGGTCGGTGCGCTCGGCGAGCAGGGCGGCGGCTTCCTCGCACCACTCGGCGGCCACGGTGCGCAGGGCGGGGCGGCGCAGGGCGGCGAGGTAGAGCTCGTACTCCAGCTCCACGCCGGTGCGGTCGCCGTCCAGCCACTCGCCGGTGAGGCGGGCCAGCTCGGCGGCGAGGTCGCGGTCGGGGTCGGCGAGGGCGCCGCCGTGTCGGCGTACGACCTTGGCGAAGCCCTCGTTGGCCTGGCGCAGGGCGGCCACGAGAAGGTCGTCGAGGGTTTTGAAGTGGTACGTGGTGGAGCCGAGCGGCACATCCGCCTCGGTGGCGACGGTGCGATGGCTGAGCCCGGCGATGCCGGAGCGGCCGACCACCCGGATCGCGGCGTCGATGATCCGCTGGCGCCGCTCGGGGTCGTACCGCCGTGCCGGCGCCATCAGTGCGCCCCGCCGAGATTGAGCAGCACGACACCGAAGATCACGAAGACGATCCCGGCGAGCTTGACGAACCCGGCCGACTCTCCCAGGAAGAGGATTCCGATCGCCGCCACGGCCGCGGTGCCCACCCCGGCCCAGATCGCGTAGGCCGTGCCGACCTGCATCGACTTCAGTGTCTGGGCGAGCAGCGCGAAGGCGAGCAGATAGCCGGCCACCGTGCCGACCGAGGGCCAGAGTTTGCTGAACCCCTCGCTGTACTTCATGGCCGTCGTCCCGGCCACCTCCGCCGCTATGGCCGCGGCCAGCAGTCCGTATCCCATGTGTACGAGTGTACGCAACGTTGTGTACGCCCGTACACAACCGTGTGCCCGGTCAGTCGCGGGCCGAGCGCAGCAGGAGCACGGTGATGTCGTCCGTGTACTGGCCCGTGGGCCAGTTGTGGTCGACGAGGCTGCCGATCAGTTCGTCCAGGTCGTGGTCGTCGGTCTCGGCGAGATGACGGACGAGGCCGACGGTGGCCCGGGTGGCGTCGGTGCCGGGGACCTCGACCAGACCGTCGGTGTACAGGGCCAGGGTCGCGCCCGGGGGCAGGGCGGCCGTGGTGGTGGGGTAGTGGGCACGCGTGTCGACACCCAGCAGGAGGCCGGGTTCGATGTCCAGGACGCGGGTGCGTCCGTCGGCCTCGCGCAGCAGCGGGGGGACGTGACCCGCGCTGGCGATGACGAGCCGGTGGCGGGCCAGGTCGATGTGGGCGTAGAGGCAGGAGACGAGCAGGTCCGAGTCCAGGTCGGCCAGCAGGCGGTTGGTGCGGGCCAGCACCTGGTCGGGAGGCGCGCCCGCAGTGGCGTAGGCGTGGAGGGCGGTACGGACCTGGCCCATGAGGGCGGCCGCGGTGACGCTGTGGCCCTCGACGTCGCCGATGAGCGCGACGGCCGTGCCGTCCCCGAGGCGGAGCAGGTCGTAGAAGTCACCGCCGACCTCGACGCCGTGCCCGGCGGGCAGGTACCGGGCGGCGACGTCGAGACCGGGCAGCACGGGGAGCGTGCGGGGCAGCAGGGTCTGCTGGAGCTCCTCGACGAGGAGGTGCTTGGCGTCGTAGAGCCGGGCCCGGTCCAGGGCCTGGGCGATCAGACCGGCCAGGGAGGTGAGTACGGCGCGCTCGTCGGCGGTGAACGTGTGCGGATGGTCGTAGGACAGGATGCAGCAGCCCACCGGTCGGCCCGAGATGATGAGCGGGAGGAACGCCCAGGCCTGCTTGCCACTGATGCGGGGAGCCGTGGGGTAGTCGCCGGCCATTTCCGCCGGGTGGGCGAAGAAGGCGGGGACACCGCTGGCGAGGACCTGGCCGGCGGGCGTCAGGTCGGTGGTCAGGGGGAGGGCGTCGAGGCGCTCGATGACGTCGGCCGGGTATCCGTGGTGCCCGATGATGCGGAGGTGGCCCGCGTCGACGCCGGACACCACCAGTCCTTCGGCGCCGAAGGCCGGCAGGATCTGGTCGATGATGAGACCGACGACGTCGTGCACGCTCACCGTCTCGGTGAGTGCGGCGGCCAGGTGGATCAGCTGGTACAGGCGGCCCGTCGGTGCCGCCGCGGGGCGTCGCGCGACCGTGGGTGCCGCGCCGTCCCCGGCGAGATCACCGCGGGGCGTGATCCGGGCGCTGATGCCGCTGCCGTCCGGGTAGAGCTCGAACGTCAGCCAGTTGTTCGGCGGGCACAGCGTGGTGAAGGAGACGGGAGCCCGGCTGACGACCGCGGTGCGGTAGTGGTCCTCGTGGACGGGGTCGTCCATCCACGGCAGCGACTGCCAGGGGCGGGTCCCCAGCAGCCGGTCGGCCTCACGGCCCAGCAGCCGGGCCGCGGTCGAGGTGATGAAGGTGATCCTGCCTTCCAGGTCCAGGCCCAGCGCGCCCTCGGGCAGCCGCTCTGCGTAGTCGACGGCGGCCAGCCCGGTCTGCACGGGATGGCGCACCGACTCCATCGGCACGACGCGCGGCCGGACGGGCAGCGTGGGCGGCCGCGGGGCGTCGTCGAGCAGCCGGGCCAGGTGCCGGGCGCTGGAGTTGATGTGGCCGCGTTCGCGGGGCGTGGTCTCCCGGGGGTGGTCGGCCGACCACATCAGGACGATGCCGCCCCAGCGGCGCCGCGCCCCGCTCAGCGGGGCCGCGGCCAGCGCGAACCGGTAGGGCAGCACGGCGGCGGCCCGCGGATAGCGGCCGACCATCTCGTCCTGGGAGCCGACCCACACCAGCCGGTCCTCGCGAATCGCGTCGGCGACCGGGACGGGAGCGGTCAACGGCAGCCGCTGCCAGGGCGCGGTGAACTCCACCGGCAGACCGCACAGCGCCACCAGGCGCAGCGTCGGCCCCGCGTCGTCGATCAGGTACAGGCCACCGACGGAGGCGCCGGTGCGGCGCACCGTCTCGGCCAGGGCCGCTCCCAGGTCGTCGTCCACCGATCCGACGCCCCCCGGTGCCTCCTCGATCCCGGACATCACGCCCTCCGGTCCGGTGTTCGCCGCGCTCTCACGCCTTGCACATATCCGGACGTTACGCCCGACAGTGGGCGTTTGCGTACCGCGTGCGCTGGGCTTCGACCAGCCGATCGCCGAGCGTGACCGGACGGTGCCGGTCCGCGCCCCGCCGGGCTGCCGTGTGGCCCGGTGACAAGGCCCCGCCGGGAAGCTGCGTTCCTGTGAGTACCGCCTGATCCCGGGCCCGTCACGGTCCTACCGTCCGGCCATGGACATGATGAATCGGACCAGACTGTTCGGCACCGGCCCGGTCGACGGGAGAAGAGGACGAGGAGTGGCCGCCGTGCTGGCGGCCCTGCTGACCGCGGGTGCGCTCACCGCCGCCGCGCCCGCGGCCCAGGGGCAGAACGCGCGGACCGAGACCCCCGTGGTGTCGACGTCCCCCGTCACCGAGGTGACCGAGTCGGTGGTGCGGGTGAAGGTGCCGCTGCCGACCTCGTTCGGGGCCCGTCCTGCGGCCTGCGACTGGCTCTCGTATCTGCGCTACCGCTCCGTCGACGGCCCCGCCTCGTCGGCCGACGCCGACCGGATCCTCGTCGCCCAGCCCGGCATCCTGGAGGGGGCCGGGGCCTTCGACAGCGTCGCCCGCAACACCGTGGCACGCGCCGCCGAACAGGGGCGGCACATCGAGTTCTGGGCCCTGGACCGGCGCTCCAACTGCCTGGAGGACCGCACCGGGATCGCCTCCGGCGACCAGCACACGGCCGTGGACTACTACTACCGGGGCAAGAAGGTCGACGGTCGCACCTTCGCCGGGTACGCCGGCAACGGGGAACTGGGCTGGATGGCGAAGCTCGGCATCGAGCAGACCGTCCGCGACCAGTACGACCTCCTCACCGCCGAACTGCCCGACCAGGGCCTGCGCAAGCGGAAGGTGCTGTGCGGCGGGCACTCCCTCGGCGGCGTGATCACCGGTTACTTCGCCGCCGCCGACTTCGACGGCAACCGTGCCACCACGGCGGACGCCGGATACCAGCAGTGCGCCGGCTACTTCGCCCTCGACACCACCGTCTCCACCTCCCTGGCCGACCTCAGCGGCAGCATCCCGGACGACACCAACCTGCCCGACATCGGCCTCGGGTACGGCGTGGTGCAGGCCGGGCTTGACACCGGGGTGCTGTCGCGCACCCTGTCCGCGCCCGTACTGCTCAACCCCGAGACCATGACCCTGCTGGGCATCGCGGGCCTGGGCGCCGTACGGAACCCCAGCGCCGAGGCCGACCTGCCCAGCTATCTGCCCTCCAACGTCAACGTCGAGGCCACCAACCGCTTCCTGTTCTCCAAGGACGCCGCCGCGTTCCTCACCGGCTCCCCCGCGGTGAAGGACTTCCGGCTCACCAACGCGGCCGTGCTCGGGGCGCTGCTCGACGACAACTCCGTACCTCTGGCGTTCCTGCAGAGCAGTGTGGGTTTCTTCGACGGCGGCCCCATCGTCGACAAGAGCTTCCCCGTCGCCAACGGCGGCTCCCAGCAGCCCGGCCTGTACGGCACCGCGTACAAGGCCATCCCGGACCAGCCCCACGGGCCGCTGTACACCTGGCGCAACTACGACCGGGTCGGCGACCCCGACGACCCCCGATACCGCTCGGCCGACGGCACGCCGTTCACGGGCGCCGACAAGGAGGTCACCGACGTCCAGGAACTGGCGCGCAGCCTCGCGGAGCAGCCGCTGGACTTCACCGAGCAGTACTTCCCGACCAAGCTGGTCACCGACATCCAGTTGTCCACCTCACCGCAGGTCAAGCGGCTCGTCGTCCACCCCGACGGGCTCAAGGCCAACCCGACGCTCACGGTCCTCGCGGGTGACGGGCTCCTCGCGGGCCGCGTCCCGGCCGATCTGCACCCCGTGGTCGCCGACGGCTACCAGCACCTCGACGTGCTGACCGCGGCGGCCGCGCAGAACAACGGGCGCCCCGAGCCGGTCTCCACCAACCTGGCCGCGTTCACCCGGTAGTCGCACACAGGGGCCCGGGAGGTGAATCCTCCCGGGCCCCTGTGTGTGCCGGATCGGTGCGGATCAGACCTTGCCGGCGGCGAAGGAGGCCGCCGCGTCGGCATCGTCGCGGTAGCTCAGGTGCGCCCCCACGTCACCCCCGCCGCTCTCGCAGATGGGGTCGCCCTTCGCGCAGGTGTCGAGGGTGCGGCTCTGGTAGACGCCGGTGACGCTCTTGCCGAGGGCCCGGATGGGGTTGCCGAACAGCAGCACCGCGGAGACCCTCGGCTCCAGCGCGGCGGGGATGGTCGCCACGATGGGACTGCCGACCACCGCGCCGGCGCTGCTGATGCCTATCGAGTTGTCGACGACGTTCGCGCCCTGCGAATAGCCGACGAGAATGAAACGCTGATTCGGGCATGCCGCGGCCTGGCTCTTGACGTGATTCACCAGATCCGAGTTGCCCTGCGCGGCCGAAGTGAGGGAGAGGTCCGCGGGATAGTTCACCTTGTAGCTGGACAGGCTCTTGCCCGTCACCTTCTTCTGCAGCGCGGAGTACACCGGGTCACCGACGATGAAGCCGAGCGTGCCCGGTTCGAACGTGCCCCGAGCTGCGACGACGTCGATGTCCGAGCAGGCGGCGGCCGAGGCGGCGGGCGCCGAGAGGGCGGTGAGACCGGCCCCGCCGACCAGCGAGAGCGCGGCGAGGCACAAGCGGATACGCATGGGGATCCTTTGTGGGGTGGGGCGCGTGCAGCGCCTGGGGAAAAGGACGGTCCCGAACGTATTCGCGTTTCCTGACGGGGTGTTATGAACGGGAATTCAGAAACGCCGCGTCTTTTTGTTGCGGGGTGAGTGCCGTGCTGCTGTCGAGTGCCGTGATCTGCGAGTGCGTCGATGAATTCCCTACGTGTCCTGCCCCCGCAGCGCCTCCGCGCGCAACGCGAGAACGAGGTCCAGACGTGTCTCCGGATCGTGCAGGGCGTCGCCGAACAGCTTCTCCAACTGGCGCAGCCGGTAACGGACCGTCTGCGGGTGGATGTGCAGACGGGCGGCCACGTCGGGCACGTTGCTGCCGCTGAGCAACCACGCCAGCAGCGTCTCGGCGAGCCGGGGACGCTGCCCCGCCGAGACCCCGTCGAGAGGGCCGAGGACGCGTGCCTGCAACTGGCCGAGCAGCGGTTCGTCGCTGTGCAGCAGCAGCGTCGAGAGGTGGTCCGCGCACCGCACCACCCCCTGCCGCGGCAGGATGCCCCGGCCCATCAGCCCGAGCGCCCGGGTGGCCCAGTGCAGCGACTGCGCGGCCTCCGTCAGGGCGACCGTCGGCCCGATCGCGGCCGGCCGGCCGCGCAGCGCGAGGGCGAACGCCCGGCCGCCGAAGCGACCGGAACCGTCCGGGTCCGGCACCAGCATGCGCGGCGGCCGCGACTCCATGTCCACCAGCGCGCCCGCCGCGGCCAGCGGCCGGTCCTCACCCCGCTGGTCCGCGGTGGCCGCCAGCGCGACGACCGCCACCTGCCGGGGCACCGACCAGCGGGCCCCGTGCGCCACCCCCTGCACGGCCTCCAGGGGCACCGGCCCCTCCTCCAGCAGCAGGTCGAGCAGGCGTTTTCGGCGACGCTCCAACTCGTCCGTACTGCGCAGCTGGGCCTCCGCGTATCCGGCCGCCGCGGCCTCCGCGACCTCGTGGACCGTCCGCATGCTCAGTTCACCCAGCGCGGCCATGACCGTGGAGTCCAGCCCGAGCTCCTCGGCCGTACGTCCCAGCCGCCGCCAGGCATGCAGCCCGCCGACCCGCAGCGCTGACTGCAGTGCGTCCAGGCTGCGGCCCTCCAGCGCCTCGCCGCGCCCCAGCTCGTAGTACGTGGCGGCGATCGCGTCGGCCTGGCGGCGCGGGTCGGCGATGTGGTCGACGAACAGCGTCAGCGCCTGCACCACCGCGGATCGCAGGCGCTTGGCGTAGACACCGCCGGCCGGCCGTGCGTACTCGGGGACCTGTCTGCGGACCTCCTCCTCCACCTCGTCGGCGACGGCCTCGAGTTCGGCGCGCAGCAGCTCGGCCAGGCCCGGCGGCACCGGCGCGGCTCCGAGGTCGTCCGGGACACCGTGCGGGGTGGGGACAGCCACGGCGGACACTCCTTTCAACCGGAAGCGGCTCGCCCACGCGACGGTGCCCGTCGGGCGAGTGGGAAGTCCCGTCTTCGACGGACGTCCCCTGCGCTCCGTTCCGTGCCCCGACGGCACCGACATCACTCCGGCACCCCCAGCGCACGGGCGAGCATCGGCCATGACGCGGTGAACTCCCGTTTCCAGTAGGTCCAGCTGTGTCCTCCTCCCGTGTAGTAGTGCACGGTGGCGGGGATGCGCATCAGCGCGAGCGTGTCGGTGAAGAAGTGGGCCGAGGGCCACAGCGCGCTCTCCAGCGCCTCGGGGAACCAGTCGCCGCTGCCGCCGGCCACCCCGCTGCCGCTGGACACGTACAGGGGCGTGCCGCGCAGCCCCTCGGCGCGGGCGCGCGGGTTGAAGTCGCGCCAGGTGAGGAGGTTCAGTACCGGGTTGCCCCACAGGGACAGCGGCAGGAGGTTCTCCCGGGCCACGATGGCGTCCAGGATGTTCGGCACACCGGGTGCGGTGGTGTCGAGGATGCCGCTGTACGAGGCCGCCGCGGTGAACATGCCCGGATGGCGGGCCGCGTGCGCCATCGCCCCGTAGCCGCCGGTGGAGACACCGGCGACGGCCTGGACCCCGGACGCCCGGTAGCCGCGGGCCAGCAGCGCCGGGACCTCCTTCAGCTGGAACGTCTCGTAGTCGGGGCCGTTGCGCCACGCGGTGGGGATGCCGGTGGGGCCCGCGTCCGGCATCGCCACGATCAGGTCGCGGCCCGCGGTGAAGGCCTCGATGTCGGTCTCTCGCGTCCAGGACGTGTAGTCGTCGTGGGCGCCGTGCAGCAGATACAGCACGGGGTAGGTCCGCCCGGGCTGCGAGTCGAAGCCGGTCGGGAGGATCAGCCTGACCGGCGCGCTGCGGCCCAGCGCGGCGGAGGCGACGGACACGTCCAGGGTACGTGGACCGAGGCGGGTGGTGGCGGCTTCGGCGCGGGCGGTGGCGGACGCGGCGCCGAACAGGGCGGCCAGGCCGGCGGCCGCGGCGGCTTTGGTGACGGCGCGTCGGGACACGCCGGTGGTGCGGTCGGACATGGCGGCTCCTCGGGGGACGGGTCTGCGGGGTGCGGGTCGGTGGGGGTCATCGGCGCGCTGCGGCATCGGCGGCGGTCGGCGGCTCCGGGCGGCTGCGCTCGTCGAGGACCTGCCGCAGATGGGCGGCGATCGCGTCGACGTGCGGCGGGTCCAGCAGGGACAGGTGGTGCCCGGCCACCGGTACGACCTCCAGGCACGGGCACACCTCGTCCCAGCCGAGCGTCTCGTCGTCCCGCTCGTACGCCGGGTCGCGCACCGTGTGCGGAGCGGGCTCGGTGGCCCGGTACAGCACCACCGGGCCCTCGTGGCGGCCCGGGCGGTGGGCCTCCCCGATCCTCAGGTCCAGGTAGGAGGCGCGCTGGTGCGCCAGCGCCGCGGGCGGCACGTCGGCGGCCTCGCGCAGGGCCCGCAGTACGGTGTCGATACGGTCGCCGTCGTCCCGCATCGCCACCAGCTCGTCGTACGGCAACGCGAGCCGGACACCGTAGGTTGCGGCGACATGCCGGGCGAAGCCCGTGAAGTGGGCGCGGATCCGGTCGGCCGGCGTCAGGCCGGGCTGGGGGAGGGGCCGTACGGAGTCGATGAGCACCACCGACCGCACCTCCCGCCCGGCCTCGGTCAGTTGCCTCGCGACCTCCTGGGCGACGAAGCCGCCGAAGGACCAACCGCCCACCAGACAGGGCCCCTCGGGGTGGACGGCGGTGATCATCTCGGCGTAGCGGCGGGCCTTGTCCGGCACGGTGCGGGCGTCCTCGATCCGCTCCAGGCCGTGCACCGGCCGGTCGTCGCCGAGCCGCTCGACGAGGGGCCGGTAGACGTCGGTGGGTCCGCCCGCCGCGTGCACCAGGAAGAGCGGGGCGCCGGAACCGGTGGCGCACAGCGTGCGCAGGGGCGTCGCCGCGGGGAGCGCCCGCTGGATCCGGGCGGCGGCCTCCTCGACGGTGGCGGCGCCGAGCAGATCGCGCAGGGGTACGTCGATCCCGAACTCGCGCTCCACCGCGGTGCGGATGCGAACGGCCATGAGGGAGTCCAGACCGAGGTCGGCGAGTGCGGTGCCGGCGGTGAGGCGGGCAGGAGGGTGGCCGGTGACGGCGGCCATGTGGTGGGTGAGGCGGGCGAGGACGGAGGTGGAATCACCCTCGGCGGTGTCACCGGCGGACGGCGCAGGCGCAGGTGCGGGTGTGGGTGCGGGTGTGGGTGCGGAGGTGGCCCGGCCGTCCGTCCACCAGTACCGCACGTGCCGCCACCGGGGCGCGGGCAGGTCGATCACCCGCCCGGAGGGCCGGGGCAGCTCCTGCCCCGCCGCGTACAGGGTGCCCAACCGCCCGGCGAAGGCGACGGAATCGTCGGCGTCGCGCCGCAGGGTGCCGACGAAGAGCGCGTCGGGCACGGTGTCCGCCACGGCCCCCGCCAGCACCGGGTGGGGCGAGACCTCGACGAACGCGGTGTGGCCGTCGGCGGCGGCCGCCGCGAGGGCCCGGTCCAGGCGCACCGGACGCCGTAGGTTGGCGGCCCAGTGCGCGGCGTCGAACAGGGAGTCGCCGCGAGGGTCGTCGAGGACGGTGGAGTAGACGGGGACGCGCGGTCGCCGCCCCCGGACGTCGGACAACGCCCCGGTCAGTTCCGGCAGCAGCGCGTCGACCTGGGGCGAGTGCCCGGCCCCGACGACCCGCATGGCCCGCGCGGCCCGCCCCCGCTCCTCCAGCCGGCGCACGAGCCGGGCCACCGCCTCCTCCTCGCCGGTGACGACCTTCTGCCGGGGCGAGGAGTGAACGGCGACCTGGACGTCGGGGAACTCCCGCCCCAGGGCGCCCAGTTCGGAGTCCTCCACGTCGACGACCGCCATGGCCCCGCCCCGCAGCCCGCTCAGCAGCCGGGCCCGCACGGCGATGACGCGCGCCGCGTCCGGGACCTCCAGCGCGCCCGCGCACACGGCGGCGGCGACCTCGCCCATGGAGTGGCCGATCACGGCGGCGGGCTCGACACCGTGCGAGCGCCACAGCTCGGCGAGCGCCACCTGGACACCGAACAGGACGGGCTGGGAGACCTCCAGGCGATCGAGCTCGTCCCCGGTCGCCAGGTGGTCGTGGAGCGACAGCCCGCACTCCGGGGCCAGTTGCGCGTCGAGCTTCTCCACGGCCGCCGCGAAGGCGGGTTCCTCGGCCAGCAGTCGCCGGCCCATGCCGACCCACTGGCTGCCGTACCCGGAGAAGACCCACACCGGCCCGCGCCCGGCTCGATCGCGCTCGCCGGTCACGACCCGCGGGTCGGCTCGGCCCGCCGCCAACGCGCCCAGCGCGTCGGCGAGTTCGCCTCCGTCCCGGGCGACGACGGCGGCCCGCACCGATCCCCGGCCGGTGCGCCCGGCGAGCGTACGCGCCACGTCGGCGGGGTGCGCGGCGGTCCCCTCGGGTGTGCGGAGCCAGTCGGCGAGCCGGGCCGCGGTGTCGCGCAGGCGGTCGGCATCGGTGTCGGAGAGGAGATGGAGGCGGGCGCCGGGTTCGTCGGGCGAGTGCGGCGGGAGGGCGGGGGGCTGCCATTCCTCCAGTACGGCATGGGCGTTGGTGCCGCCGAAGCCGAAACCGGAGACCCCGGCGGTTGCCGTGCCGCCGTAGCGCGGCCACGGCTCGGGTTCGGTCACCACCCGCAGGGGGGTGTCCCCTAGGGAGCTGCCGTCCGCGCAGTGCAGGGACGGCGGAATCAGGTCGTGGTGGAGGGCGAGCACCGTCTTCACCAGGCCGGCGATGCCCGCGGCGGACTCCAGATGGCCCAGGTTGCCCTTGACGGAGCCGAGCAGCAGGGGCTGGTCGGGGTCGCGGCCCCGGCCGAGGACGGTGGCGAGGGCGCCCGCCTCGATCGGGTCGCCGAGCGGGGTGCCGGTGCCGTGCGCCTCGACGTGGTCCACGTGCGCCGGGGTGAGCCCGGCCCGGGCGTAGGCGGTCTCCAACAGGGCTTGCTGGGCGGTCGGGTTGGGGGCCAGGAGTCCGTTGGAGCGGCCGTCGGAGTTGACGGCGGTGGCACGGATGACGGCGAGGACACGGTCGCCGTCCCGCTCGGCGTCGGACAGCCGCTTGAGCAGCACGGCCGCGCATCCCTCGCCGCGGCCGATCCCGTCGGCCGCCGCCGAGAACGGCTTGCACCGCCCGTCCGGCGCGAGCGCGCCCGCACGGCGGAACGCGACGGTGACGGTGGGGGAGAGCAGCAGGTTGACCCCGGCCGCGATCGCCGTGTCGCTCTCACCCGAGCGCAGACTGAGACAGGCCTGGTGCACGGCCACCAGCGACGAGGAGCACGCGGTGTCGACGGCCATGCTCGGGCCCTGTGTGTCGAGCACGTACGCCAGCCGGCCCGCGGCGACGCTCAGCGCCCCGCCCGCCGGTGCCCAGGGATCGACGGCGCCCGGGTCAGCGCCGGTGAGCTGCCCGTACTCCGGGGCGGAGATGCCCACGAAGACGCCGGTGGCCGTCCCGGCGAGGGACGCGGCGGGCACGGCGGCGTGGTCGAGGGTCTCCTGGACGACCTCCAGGAGCAGGCGCTGCTGCGGGTCCATCACCATGGCCTCGCGGGGACTGACGCGGAAGAAGTCCGCGTCGAACCCGGCGACGTCGTCGAGGTAGCCGCCGTACGGCAGGGCGTCGGCGGGCGGGAACGCGGTGAAGTCCCGCCACCGGTCCTCGGGGACCCGCCGGATCGCGTCGACACCCTCGGTCAGCAGCCGCCAGTAGTCGGCGGGACCGTGCACACCGCCGGGCAGCCGGCAGCCGATCCCGATGACGGCGACCGGCTCACCGGACTGCGGCGCCGGACGGGCCCTCACCGCTACGGGCTCGGCCTCCTCCGGCGCACCGGCCAGACGTGTCACCAGCGCTTCGACCGTGGGCGTCTCCCACAGCAGCGTCGACGGCAGTTCACGGCCCAGGGCGAGGGAGAGTTCCCCGGCCAGGGCGACCGCGTCGCGCGAGGCCATGCCGAGGTCCGCGAGCGGTCGGTCCGTCGGAACGTCCCCGGGATCCGTGCCGTTCCACGCGGCCACCCGCCCGGTGATCAGGCGACGCAGGGTGCCCTCGTCGGCGGCCTTCATGCCACGACCCCGGGTACGCCCGCCGCTCGACCCTCGTACGCGCCCTCCAGGTACCGCTCACGGGTCAGCGCCCGCGACACCTTGCCGCTGGAGGTACGGGGCACGGTGCCCGGCGACACGAGCACGACGTCGGCCAGCCGCAGTCCGTGCCGGGCGGAGACGGCCGCCCGCACGCCACGCACCAGGGCCGGTACGTCGATCTCGGCGAGGCTCGTGGTCCGCGCGTGCTCGGCCACCACGACCACCCGCTCACCCTGCTCACCCGCCCCGCCGGGCACGGCGAACGCGGCGAGCCGGTCCCGGCGCACGGCGGGATGCGCCTCCTGCGCGGTGGCCTCGACGTCCTGCGGGTAGTGGTTGCGCCCGTCGACGATGATCAGGTCCTTGAGGCGGCCCGTGACGAGCAGCTGCCCGTCCAGCACGGTCCCCAGGTCGCCGGTGCGCAGCCAGCGGCCACCCTCGGCCGTATCGGCGGCGAAGACGCGCCGCGTGTGCTCGTCGCGGTTCCAGTAGCCGCGTCCGACGTTGGGTCCCCGCACCTGGATCTCACCGACCTCCCCCTCGGACAGGACGACGCCGGTCACGGGGTCGGCGATGCGGACCCGCTGACCCGCCGGGGTGCCGCAGCCCGCCAGGAGGACCGCCGTGGGGTCGTCCGGCCGGGCGGGCAGTGCCTTGCCGGTGGCGAGGGCGTCCCGGTCCAGGGCGAAGCGGCGCAAGGGCTCCCCGGGGCGGGCGGCGCTGACGAAGACGGTGGCCTCCGCGAGTCCGTACGAGGGGCAGTGGCTCTCCGCCGGGAGGCCCTGGGCGGCGAAGGCGGCGTGGAAGCGGTCGGCCGTGGCGGGGCGGACCGGCTCGCTGCCGTTGATCAGCGCGGTGACCCCGCCCAGCCGCAGGCCGGCCTTCTGGCCCTCGGCGACGGCCGCGACGCAGTAGTCGTACGCGAAGTTGGGCGCGGCGCTCACCGCGCGCGGGTGCGCGGCCAGCAGCCGGAGCCAGCGCACGGGCTGCCGCAGGAACGCGGCCGGGTCCATGAGCACCGACAGCAGCCCGCGCACGACGGGCGCGGCGACGCTCAGGACGAGCCCCATGTCGTGGTAGAGCGGCAGCCAGCCCACGCAGGTCACCGGGTCCTCGTCGGCGCCGTAGGCGGTCAGCGCCTGCCGGGCGTTGGCGACGACGTTGGCGTGGGTGATCTCCACGCCCGCCGGGGCCCGGGTCGAGCCGGAGGTGTACTGGAGGTATGCGGTCGCGCCCGCGTCGGGTTCGACCGGCCGCCAGTCCCCGGCGGCCTCGTCGGGCACCTGGTCCACGGCGACGATCCGCACCCGCCGCTCGTCGCAGAAGCCGCGCACCTCCTCCAGGGCCGCGCTCGTCGTCACGACCACCGAGGGAGCCGCGTCGGCCAGCACGCCCGCGAGCCGGTCGGCGTGTCCCGGCAGGCCCGGCGGGTACAGCGGTACGGCGACGAGGCCGGCGGACAGGGACGCCAGGAACGCGGTGACGTACTCCGTGCCCTGCGGACACAGCAGCGCCACCCGGTCCCCGGGCTCCGCGTCCGCGGCGAGCCGGGCGGCCACCGCCCGCACCCGCAGCTCCAGGCGGCGCCAGGTCAGGGTGCGGTGGACGCCGCGCGAATCCGGGTCGGGGTGGTCGACGTAGGTGAACGCCCTCCGGTCGGGGGTGGTCTCGGCCCAGTGCCGCACATACTCCGGCAGGGTCCGGCAGGGGGGCGCGAGCGGGGGGCGGCGGCTGTCCATGGGGGCGTGGCTCCTCACGTCGCGGGGATGACGAACAGGGGCTGGTCACAGGGGTCAGAGCGGGATGTTGCCGTGCCTGCGCTGCGGCATCGGCGCGCGTTTGCCGCGCAGCGCGCGCAGGGCGCGGCAGACGTGGGCCCGGGTGTCTCGGGGGGCGATGACATCGTCGACGTAGCCGCGCTCGGCGGCGATGTAGGGGGTGCCGTAGGTGCTCTCGTACGTGGCGACGAGGCGGGCGCGCAGCGCCTCGGGGTCGGCGGCGGCAGCCAGCTCACGCCGGTGCAGGACCCCCACCGCGCCCTCGGCGCCCATGACGGCGATACGGGCGGTGGGCCAGGCCAGGTTGATGTCGGCGCCCAGGTGCTTGGAGCCCATCACCGCGTATCCGCCGCCGTACGCCTTGCGCACCACCACGGTCACCTTCGGGACGGTCGCCTCGGCGTAGGCGTACAGCAGCTTCGCCCCGCGCCGGATGATGCCGGCCTGCTCCTGGCGGACGCCGGAGAGGTAGCCGGGGACGTCGGCGAAGGTCAGCAGCGGGATGCCGAACGCGTCGCAGAACCGTACGAAGCGCGCGGCCTTCTCGGAGGCGTCGATGTCGAGGACGCCCGCGGAACACAGCGGCTGGTTGGCGACGACACCGACGGACCGGCCCTCGACGCGGGCCAGGGCGCAGATGATGTTCGGCGCGAAGAGCTCCTGCACCTGCAGCAGTTCGCCGTCGTCGACGACCGCGCTCAGGATGTCCCGCATGTCGTAGGCCTGCCCGACCCGGTCCGGCACGACCGCGTCGAGCAGGTCCCCGGCGGGCGCCGACCCGGGCGCGTACTCCGGAGGCGGTTCGAGGTTGTTGCCCGGCAGATAGGCGAGCAGGTCGCGCACGGTGTCGAGGGCGTCCTCCTCGTCGGCGGCGAGGAAGTGGGCGTTGCCGTTGACGGCGTTGCTGGTGCGGGCGCCGCCCAGTTCCTCGGCGGTGGTGCGCTCCCCGGTGACGGCCTCGATGACGTCGGGGCCGGTGACGAACATGTGTGAGGCGCCGTCCACCATGACCGTGAAGTCGGTGATGGCGGGCGAGTAGGCGGCACCGCCCGCGCACGGCCCCAGGACGACGGAGATCTGCGGGATCACCCCGGACGCCTGTACGTTGCGGCGTACCAGCTCGGCGTACAGGGCGAGCGAGGCGACGCCCTCCTGGATACGGGCGCCGCCGCCGTCGTTCAGCCCGATGACCGGACAGCCGGTCTTCAGGGCGAGGTCCATCAGGGCGATCGTCTTCTCCCCGAAGGCCTCGCCCATGCTGCCGCCGAAGACGGCGGAGTCCTGCGCGAACACGCACACCGGACGCCCGTCGACCGTGCCGTGCCCGGTGACGACCCCGTCCCCGTACGGACGACGGGCACCGTCCCCCAGGGACCGGGCCCGTACGAACAGTCCGGTCTCGGCGAAGGAGCCCGCGTCCAGCAGCCGCTCGATCCGCTCCCGTGCGCCGAACTCCCCCCGTCTTCTCGTGCCACCCGGGGCCTTCGCCCCCGACCTGCGGCGTTCCAGGTCGGCGATGCGTTCGGCGGTGCGGTCGGGCTCGTGCGTCGCCGTGTCCCTCGCCTGGGATGTTGTCGCCTCTCGCGTCACAGCCACCTCCGAAGTGGTTTTCGAATATGGCAGCGAGCGGGACGGAAACCGGGCCGATCGCGGCTCTGTTTGCGGGAGGTGAGTCCTCCGGGACGGAGCTTCGTCCCAGGGTGACAACGGACATGACAGGACAGCGAGGAGACGGCCGCCGACGCTCACGGGACGCCGACCGGTCGGGCACGGAGTGTGACACCCCCTTGGGGGATCGAGGGGAGCGCGCCGCCTTTATGCGTGGTTTATCCCTGCAGCGGGGGTACTCGGGGGCGCACGTACAACCTGCAACAACTTCCGGAGGTGATGGGAGTGGCAACATCTCCCAGCCCGGACATGGAGACCCATCCCGACATAGTCGCCATGCGCAACCGCCACGAGATGGCGGAGCGAGCCATGACCACGCCGATGGCCCAGGGGGTCGAGACCCTCGCCTTCCTCACGGGTCTCTATCTGGCGGCCTCGCCGTGGATCGCGGGGTTCAACAACCTGTCCACGCTGGCGGTCAACAACCTGATCGTCGGCATCGCCTACGCACTGCTGATGAGCGGCGGCTTCGGCCGTGCTTACGAGCGGACCCACAGCATGGCGTGGGCCGCCTGTGCGCTCGGCGTGTGGACCATCATCGCGCCTTGGTGCATCGCGGGCGACGTCAGCACCACCAGGAGCGTCGTCAGCAATGTCATCGTCGGTGCCGTGGCCCTGCTGCTCGGCATGGCCGCGAGCGTAGGCGCCCGGGCGGAGCGGTCGTCCGCGGCCGGCTACGGCGGGGCGGGACGGTACGGAATGGGCCGGAGGTGAGCCCCCACCTGACATGACATCAGGCGGCGCGTCGAACGGCGCGCCGCCTCTTGTGTGACCGCACCGCACGTCCTCCGTCATTTCGGGCATTTTGTCTGATTACCATGCGGGGTCCGCCGCCCCCGTATGAGAGGACGTCAGCCAGTGCGAACGGGCCGTCACCGCCTGCCGGGCCAGCACCCCTTCTCCCCGCACGACACCGTCCTGCGTGCCGCCGCCCGGTACGTCGACCGCCGCCGCTTCCTCACCGTCGCCGCGGCGGCCACGGCCCTCGCCTTCACCACCAACCGGCCGGCCCGGGGCGCGCCCGCCGCCCCCGAACTGGACGCGGCCCGCATCTCCGACGACCCGTTCACCCTCGGAGTCGCCTCCGGGGACCCCCTCCCGGACTCCGTGGTGCTGTGGACACGACTGGCCCCCGCCCCGTTCGAACCCGACGGCGGACTCGGCGAGCAGCGCGTGGCCGTCCAGTGGGAGGTGGCCCTGGACGAACACTTCGGCATCGTGGTGCAGCAGGGCACCGCCCTCGCCCACGCCGAGTACGGCCACAGCGTGCACGTCGACGTCAAGGGCCTGCTGCCCGGCACCGTCTACCACTACCGCTTCAGGGCCGGCGCCTGGATCAGCCCCACGGGCCGCACCCGCACCGCACCACAACCGGGCCTCGACGCCTCGACGCTCCGGCTCGCGGCCGTCGCCTGCCAGGCCTACCACGACGGCTACTACACCGCCTACCGCCACCTCGCGCAGGACGACGTCGACCTCGTCCTCCACCTCGGCGACTACCTGTACGAGTACCCCGTGAACGCGGCCGGAGGAGAGCGCGGCTACACCGCAGCCGCCCAACTCCCCGACATCTTCGACCGCGAGACCATGACCCTCGCCGACTACCGGCTGCGCTACGCCCTCTACAAGAGCGACCCCGACCTGCGCGCCGCCCACGCCGCCCACCCCTTCGTCGTCACCTGGGACGACCACGAGACCGAGAACAACTACGCCGGGAGCGTCTCCGAGAGCGACACCCCGCCGGAGCAGTTCCTGGCACGGCGCGCTGCCGCCTACCGCGCGTACTGGGAGAACCAGCCGCTGCGCGCCGCGCAACTGCCACAGGGCCCCGACATGCGCCTGTACCGCCGCCTGACGTGGGGCACGCTCGCCCAGTTCGACGTCCTCGACACCCGCCAGTACCGCTCCGACCAGGCCTACGCCGACAAGCCCCACGCGCCGGGCCCCGAGTCCGACGACCCGGCACGCACCCTCACCGGAGCCGACCAGGAACGCTGGCTGATCGACGGCTGGCGGGCCTCGACGGCCCTGTGGAACGTGATGCCGCAGCAGGTGTGCTTCTCCCAGCGCAAGTTCGACCTGACCGAGCCGTCCAGGGTCTCCATGGACGCCTGGGACGGCTACCGCGCCTCACGCGACCGCGTCGTCGCCGGCGCGAAGGCGGCGGGCGTCGCCAACTGGCTCGTCCTCACCGGCGACGTCCACGTGGGCTACGCCTTCGACATCAAGGACGACTTCGACGACCCGGCGTCCAGGACCCTCGGGACGGAACTCACCGCCACCTCGGTCTCCAGCGGCAAGGACGGCGCCGAAAAGCCCGCCAACTGGGAGCGGTACATGACGGCCAACCCCCACCTGAAGTTCTACAACGGCCGGCGCGGATACCTGCGGGTCGAACTGGGACGCCAGGCGGCCCGGGCCGACTTCAAGACCGTCTCCGCCGTCACCACGCCCGGCGCGGCCCTCGCCACGGCCGGGTCCTTCGTCACCGAGGCGGGCGCCCCGGGCCTGAAACCGGCCTGAAGCCGCCTGAGGGGTCCTTGCACTATGCCCGCCCGGGTCGCGCGGCCTGGCACCGCTCCCCCACGCTCGGCTTCTCCCCCACTCTCGACTTCGCTCGAGCGGGAGGGGCCCCCATGCGCGGGAGGGACCCCCACCGCCGCGTTGCCGAAAAGCCCCAGTAGCTCCGCTACTGCGGCTCTCCGGCGCCTTGCGATGCACGGCACCAGACCACGCGACCTCATCGGGCGCTCATAGTGCAAGGACCCCTGAGCCGCGAGCGACGTCCCCGGGATCCGTTCGTGTACTGCACATGGCACCCCGAGCGTCCCCCAAAGCGCGAAAACCCGGCCTTTCGGCATCTCGGAGGGCGGCTCGGGCAAGGCCTCGCCATGTCTCGTCCACCTCGAAGGAAGGACACCGTATGCTCGGCAGACCTGCCGCCGGTGGGCGCCGTGCCGCCCTGACCGTCCTGAGCGCCCTCGCCCTCACCGCAGTCCACCCCGCCGCCGCGGCCGAGCCGCCGCCCGCCCGCGGTCCCCTGCCCTCCGCCGCCCAGACCCTCGGGGCCGACCGGCCGTCCCAGCAGGTGCTGCGCGCCCTGGAGCGGGACCTGCGGTTGACGCCGGAGCAGGCGGCCGCACGCCTGGTCAACGAGGCGGAGGCGGGAACCCGCGCCGGCCGGCTCCACAACGCGCTGGGCAAGCGCTTCGCGGGGGCCTGGGTGACCGGCGCGACCGCCGTCGACCTCACCGTCGCGACCACCGACGCCGCCGACGCCGCCACCATCCGGGCCCAGGGCGCCAAGGCCAAGGTCGTCAAGACGGCGCTGGGCGACCTGCGGTCCCTCAAGCAGAAGCTGGACGCAGCGGCCACCCGCACCCACGCCCAGGACACACCGGTGTGGTACGTCGACGTCCGCAGGAACCGGGTCGTGGTCCAGACGACGGACCGGTCGGCGGCGACGGCCCTCATCAAGGCGGCCGGAGTCGAGGGCCGGGGTGTGGCCGTACGGGTCTCGGCGGACCGCCCGCGCCTGATGGCGGACATCGTCGGCGGCGACCCCTACTACATCAACGGCACCGCCCGCTGTTCCGTGGGCTTCTCCGTCACCAAGGACCTGCAGCAGGGCTTCGCCAGTGCGGGCCACTGCGGCAGGGCCGGCGCCAGGACCACGGGCTACGACATGGCCGACCAGGGCACCTTCCAGGCGTCCGTCTTCCCCGGCAAGGACATGTCCTGGGTGGCCGTCAACAGCGACTGGACGGCCACACCCGACGTCAGGGGCGAAGGCATGCAGAGGGTGCAGGTCGCCGGCTCGGTGCAGGCGCTCGTCGGGGCATCGGTGTGCCGCTCCGGCTCGACCACCGGATGGCACTGCGGAACGATCGAGCAGCACGACACCAGCGTCAGGTACGCCGAGGGCACCGTCGACGGCCTGACCCGCACCACGGTGTGCGCGGAACCCGGGGACTCCGGCGGCCCCTACCTCGCGGGCGCGCAGGCGCAGGGCGTCACGTCGGGCGGTTCGGGCGACTGCACGAGCGGCGGCACCACGTTCTACCAGCCGATCAACCCGCTGCTCGGCGAGTTCGCCCTCACCCTCAAGACGGCTTCGGGCCGGCTGGGCACTCCCACACCCGGACCGAACGACCCGAAGGACTCGTGGACCGCGGGCCGCGTCTACGGGGTCGGTGACACCGTGGTCCGCGCCGGCGTCCGCTACCAGTGCCTGCAGTCCCACCAGGCGCAGGACGTCTGGTCGCCCGAGGGCACCCCGGCGCTCTGGCAGCGCGTGTGACGGACGTGCTCAGGGCATGCTCCCCGGCCTACTCCTCCAGGCCCTCCGCGAGGAGCGAGTAGGCCGTGGCCACGAACGGGTCACCGGCCCGGAACCGGCGGGTGCACAGCGCCGCCAGAGCCGTGCCGGTGTCCGGCCGGAAACCGATGAACGCCTGCTGACCCATGGTCGCCCCGCCGTGGAAGTACATGGGCCCACCACCGGTGGGGTGGCGGAACCAGGCGACCGTGTGCACATGCCGGTGCCCCAGGCCCCGCCGCAGCACGGGGGTGCGCACCGACAGCAGCGCGTCGGCGAGGGGCCCGTGTGGCGGGTCGAGGTGCGCTTCGAGGAAGGTGAGCAGGTCGCGAGGCGTGGCGCGCAAGGCGCCCGCCGCCGGGAAGCCACCGGCGTCGAAGGCGGGAACGGCCGTGCGGCCGTCCTTGCCGTGTCCCACGGCGTCCACGCCGTGGCCGAGGGGACGGGGGCCGGTCTCGCTCAGGGCGAGGGGGCGCAGGACCTGCGCGGCCACCAGTTCGTCCCAGTCCGTTGCGGTGACCGCTGCGACGGCGTGCCCGAGGACCGCGACGCCGAAGTTGGAGTAGTGCCAGCGCGTACCGGGCCGGTGCCGCGGACGGTGGCGCAGGAAGGCGTCGATCACGTACGGGGCGGGGTAGCGGGCGTAGGGATTGGTACGCCAGGCGGGCAGTGCCCGGACGAAGAAGTCGCGCGGCAGCGAGGGCAGCCCGGCGGTGTGGGTGACGAGATGCGCCAACGTCACCGGGGCCGGTCCGGCGGCCCGGCCCGGTGCGAGGCAGGCGACGGCCGGCTCGCCCCCCGACAGCCGACCGTGCTGGATCAGCCGGGTCAGCAGCAGCCCGGTGAACGTCTTCGAGGCGGATCCGAGCTCGTAGCGCAGTTCGGGTCGGGGCACCGGTGGCGGCGGCGCGGTGCCGCCGGAGCGGATGGTGCGGCCACCGCGCCGGGAGACGGCGAAGACGACGTCGGGCGCGTCGCAGGCGTCGACGGCCCGCTCCAGCCGCGGTCCCAGGGCCGCGTCCTCCGGGGCCGCATCCGTCGCCGGCCCGTCGGACGCGCGCGCGTCGTCCACGAGGGTGCCCGGCCAGGGCATCAGGCGGCCCGTCATGACGGCGCGGCGTGCGCCAGCTCGGTCAGGGCGCGGGACGAGGCCAGTACGGAGGCGAACGCGGCGACCAGCGTCGGGTGGTAGACGACGTCGAACACCTCGCCGGGATCGCCCTCGGGCATCGTGTGCACCGCGGGCATCGCGCCGTCGGCCTGCTGTGCGCCCGCGAATTCCGACCAGGCCCGCCCGTCGAGCGTGGGCCGGGGCAGACAGGCGTCCACGACGAGCAGTTCGCCGAGCAGGTCCCAGCGCTGGAGATCCAGCCAGTCGTCGATCCAGACCGGCAGCCACAGGGCGAGGTAGTCGGCGATGCGGGGCGGCAGGCCTTCCGGGTTCTCTCCCCAGTCGGTGAGATGGAAGACGGTGTGCGTGATGGCGTAGCCGATGTGCCCCTCCACCGTCCAGGGCTCGGGGGTGCGCGCCAGCCAGGTCCCGGCGAGCGCGTCGGGCTCGGACGGGTTCGGGGTCAGGCCGAAGCGGCGCTGGAACGCGGAGAGGCCGAGCCGCCGGTTGGGTGTCACCTCCAGGGCCGACCAACTGTCGATCCGGTGGTTCAGGAGCACGGCCCGCTCCAGATCCGGTTGGCTGTACCCCAGCTCCCGGAACGGCAGGTACACCTCGAACGGAATGGGGGAGAGCGGCTCGGTGCGCTGCCCGCGCACCAGCATGCGGCCGCCGTCCAGCGTCTCCCGCCACACGTGGTCGACCAGTTGCCGCGCCAGCTGGGCCTGCCGGGCCCCCGCCACCCCCTCGCGGAACAACACCTTGCAGATCAGGGCCAGCTCGCCGATCGGTTTGAAGCGCTCGAGGAATCCCACTTCGGGATCGACGTCCGGCTCCAGACGGAATCCGTCGCGATGGGACCACAGCCACTCCAGGGCGTGGACACCGACGGTGTGGATGAGTCGGGTGTCGGTCATCCGAGCGCTCCTTGTCCGTCGTACGGCATCCGGGTGTCCGGTGCGCCGTACCGCATCCGTGAGTCCCGTGTACGCGGCCGTCCCGCGCCCCGTGCGCCCTTCCCGTCGACGCGGCCGAGTGTCAGCGCCGCCGCGAACGCGGCCATCAACGTGGAGTGATAGCAGTGGGTGAAGTCCGCCCGGACGTCGTCGCCCGCGGCCCCTCTCTCCTCCGGGAGCGCCCCCGTGGCGTGCTGGGCCGCCGCGACACGTCCCCAGGCGTCCCGCAGCGCGGCCGGTTCGGGCGGGCCGGGCAGGCTCGCCGCCACGGCCAGCAGTTCACAGCTCAGGTCCCACATCCCGGCGTCGAGACAGGTGTCGAGCCAGGGCGGCAACCAGTCCGTGAGATAGGCCGCCATGTCCGCCGGTACGCCGTCCGTGGCGCGGCCCCAGTCGGTGAGGTGGAACACCACGTGTGTGAGCGCGTAGCCGGAGGGCCGCTCGAAGGTCCACGGCTCCGGCAGCCCGCCCAGCCAGGTACGTCTCAGCGCGGGGGAGTTCCCGTCCTGCGCGCGGATGCCGCTGCTCTGCTCGGCGTGGAGCACGCCGAGGCGCCGGGTCGGCTGCTGTTCGGTGAGCCGCCAGCCACGGGTGCGGGCCACGGTGGCGGTGGCCGCCTCGTAGCCGGTGTGCCGCAGCCCCACGGCGGCGAAGGCGGCGTACACCTCCAGCGGATACGTGGCGAAGGGCTCGCACCGCTGCAAACGGACGAACCACTCGCCCTGACGGGTCTGCCGCCAGGCGAAAGTCAGCAGGTCGGAGGCGCACGCGTGCAGCGGGTCGGTCCGACCGGTGTGGCGCACGACGCTCGCACACACCCGGGTGAGTTCTCCCAGGGGCTTCCAACTGCCGTTCACATGGCCGTCCGCAGCCAGCGCGTCGTCGCCGAGGGCGAAGTCGTCGCGGTGGGCGGCGACCCAGGAGAGGGCCGTTTCCTCCACCTGCCGGACCTCTCGGACGTACGCCGCCGTCACACGAGCGCTCCTGCCCGCATCAGGCGTGCCGCCTCCACCTGGAGTGCGACGCGGGGGTCGTCGCCGCCCATCAGCTGTACGAAGTCGAGGCCCGTCTCCAGCCCCAGGGTGTCGGGCACACCGGGCAGCAGGGTGAGCCAGCGTCCGGCTCCGGCCGCCTGCTGCCAGTCCCTGCGGCGTACCGCCCGGACGAAGCCGCGGGCCACGTCGAGCGGCCGGCTCCTGGCCACGCGGACGACGGGGGAGTCCTCCTCGGGCAGGGCGAGCGCGGCCAGCACCGCGAGCTGGTGCGTCAGGAACCGCCAGTCCGCCTCGAACAGCCAGGAGGCGTCAGGCTCCTCGGCGGGTCGGCCGGGAAAGGGCGCGTCGAGGCGCCGCAGCGTCCGGTGCATGGCCCAGTGGCTCCACACGATGGCGGGTGCGGCGTCGGCCCGGGGCGGGTAGGCCTCCACGGCCCTGGTGAACAGGGTGAGGTCCGTGTCGTCGGGCGGGGTGGTGGACAGGACGTTCGGCAGGAGCAGGTCGGCTCCCAGCACCCGTACGGCCGCGACGAGGAGGCTTTGCGCACCGCCGTCCACCGCCGTGAGGGCCGCCGCTCGGGCGTGGTCCCCGCCACGAAGGGCGGAGACCACGCCGGAAGCGAGGTCCTGCACCGTGCCCAGCAAGAGGGGCGAAGTGCCTGACTGCTCCATTTGTGTGTGCCTCAGCCCTTCTTCGGGCGCGGGGTCGGCGGGGAGAGCAGCGCGGCGCCGCCGCCTGCGACGATCGCCAGTGCGGCACATTCCCTGCTGTCGCGGAAGGCACCCTCGGGTTCGGCGGGGTCGAGCGCCGCCTCGATGTCGACGTGGGTGAGCTCTTCGGCCACGTGCTCGGTGGAAGACATACCACCAACTCCTTCTGGGGTGTAGGTCAGTAATCCTCCTTCCTGCAGTTCATCGAATCTGAAGAAAATGCGCAACTCCACCAAAATGGACATAAGTTACATCTTCAATAGGCCTCGCCTGTACTGGGCGAGACGTCCACCACAGTCGATACAGGGTTGCGGCCGCTCGGGGTACCCGGGTTCTGAAACAGTCGCTCACAAGACAGACAGTTGCCGTTTGACAACTATGGTCACGAGGCAACAAAGTAACCGTGACGGACGTGCACGGGGAAGGAGCAGGTATGTTCCGGTGGACGGACGCCACTCCGTGCTCGGGCCGCCGACGCCGACAGGCGTCCGCGAACCCCGCGCCGCGACGACCGGCTCAGGCCGTCCTGCTGCCGGAATCGTGGTCCTCGTCGTGTATCCGCGCCGCCGCCACGTCGACAAACGCCTCCAGCCCCTGCAGCAGCGCGGTCCGCTTGGCGGCGGGCATCTGCTCCAGTACCGACCGCACCGCCGACTCCCTGCGCACCCGCAGGTCGGCGAGGAAGGAACGGCCCCGGCCGCTCAGGTGCAGGCGCACCTCGCGTCGGTCGCTCGGCCCCACCACCCGCTCCACGAACCCGGCCGCCTGCAACCGGTCGCACAGCCGACTGGTCGAGGGAGGCGTGGAGGCCAGGGAGTCGGCGAGGGTGCGCAGGTTGATGCCCTCGTGGTGCTCCAGGATCAGCAGTACGCGCAGCTGGGACGCGGACGCGGGCGCGGTCGAGGCCCGGCCCCACAGGACTTCCAGCAGCTCCGCGGCGGTGGAGGTCACACGCGCGACCTCGTCTGGCTCCGGGCGGGGGCGGAAGGTAGTCACTGTCACATTCTCGCAGGCACTGGGACGCTCGCCAGCGTACTAGGCGCGCGAGCCGACGGAGACGGCGAGAAGGCCGGTCTTGTGAGCGAGCCCGTAGGTGTCCGGCGAAGGATTGGTGTTTCTCCCATCGTGAAGAGATTCGTTGCCGCTGAGCGTGCCCTGCGTACAGCGGCCCCCCATGAGTTGCTCGGCGCCGTCCGTCGTGTACTGGTCGAGCAGTACACGGCGGACTCCGTCGAGTTGTACCTGGCCGACTACGGTCTGACGGTGCTGCAACCGGTGTCGGTGCCACCGCACGCGCTGGAGTCGGTGTCCGTGCACAGCAGCCCGGCCGGCCGGGCCTTCGGCGCGCAGGAGCCGTTCGTGGAGACCCTGCGGGACGGCAGGGTGCGCGCACACCTGCCCGTCAGTGTGCGCGGCGACCGGCTGGGCGTGCTGTCGGTGACGCTGCCCGGCGAGCGCGAACTGCGCGAGCACCTGGACGAACTGGCACAGATCGCGCAGGTGCTCGGCCACGAGGTGCTCGTGGCCGAGCGCGACACCGACGTGTATCTGCAGGCGCGGCGCAAGGAGCGGCTCACGCTGGCCGCCGAGATGCAGTGGCAACTGCTGCCGGGCCGCTCCAGCGCCCGCGCCGAGTACGAACTCGGCGCGCAACTGGAGCCCGCGTACGCGATCTTCGGCGACAACTTCGACTGGTCGGCCACGGCCGACCGGCTCACGCTCTACGTCACCAACGGCATGGGCGAGGGCATAGAGGCCTCCCTGCTGACGAACCTGGCCATCAACGCGCTGCGCAACGCCCGCCGGGCCGGCATCCCCCTCGCCGACCAGGCCGCCCTGGCCGACCAGGCGATCTACGCCCACTACCGCGGCCGGTGCTACCTCTCCGTCCTCATGCTCGACTTCGAGCTCGCGACGGGACGGGCCCGGGTCGTGGACGCCGGGTCCCCGCAACTTCTGCGGCTGCGGCACGGCACGGTGGAACGCGTCACCTTCGAGGCCCAACTCCCGTTGGGCATGTTCGAGGAGACCGACTATGTGGCACAGGAGTTCCAGGCCGAGCCGGGCGACCGACTCGTGTTCGTCAGCGACGGGGTCTACTCGGCAGCCTCACCCGGCGGCGAGGCCTACGGCGACAACGCCCTGACCCGGGCGATCACGTCCACCCGGCTGCTGCCCGCCGCCGAGGTTCCACGGGCCATCCTGCGGGAACTCACCGGTCACCGGGGCAGATCCACGCCGGACGACGACGCCCTGGTGGTGTGTCTCGACTGGCACGGACGATGACCTGACCGTGATCGCGCGAGCCCGCCCGGGAGCGATCGCAAAACTCTGCTCAGGGCCGACGAGCACGTGTTGTTCGCCCAGGAGCCCGGGCATTAATGTTTGTCATACGGCAACAATTACCTGAGGTCTGCCATGTGGCGGACCTCGGGAGCCGGTAGTACGAAGCAAGTGCGGAGGGAGACGGAACAGGTGCCGGAACAGGACACGGCCCACGAGCCGACGGAACAGCAGGTGGCCGCCTTCCTCGAGCGGCGCCGGGAGCAGATCGCCCAGCGCTGGGCGGACGCGGCCTTGTTCCGCACGGTCTTCACCGTCTCCCGCGACGAGGCGGTGGAGGCCTGCAAGGCCGTGGTGGACGCCCTGATCGACGTGGCCGCCACGGGGCGCCTCGAGGACATCACGGCGCCCGGATTCGACAGGGCGCGCGATCAGTTGGGGCGGATGGCCGCCTCCCGCATCCGTATCGGATCCAGCCCCTCCCAGATCGCCGAGGAGGTCGCCGGTCTGCGCGTGTCGGTCACGGAGCAGCTGCGTGGCGAGTTCGCCGACCCGTCCGAGGAGCGGGCCCAGGAGTGCGTGCTCGCCCTGACCCTGCTGATGGGCACCCTGCGCCTGGTGGTGATGGAGACGACTCTCAGCGCCGGCCAGGAGCTCATCGAGCGGCAGGAGCAGCAGCTCCTCGAAGTCGCCACCCCCGTCATCAAGTTGTGGGAGGGCACCGTCGCCGTACCGCTGATCGGCACGCTGGACAGCGCGCGCAGCCAGGTGGTGATGGAGAGCCTGCTGGACGCGATCGTCGCCGAGCGGGCCCGGTACGCCATCCTCGACATCACCGGCGTGCCCACGGTCGACTCGCTCGTGGCCCAGCACCTGATGAAGACGGTGGCCGCGGCCCGGCTCATGGGCGCCGAGTGCATCGTCTCCGGCATCCGTCCCGCGATCGCGCAGACCATCGTCCAACTCGGCATCGACCTGGGAACCGTGCTGACCCGGGCCTCGCTGTCCGACGCCCTGGCGTACGCGCTCGGTCGGCAGGGCATCGAGGTGTCGCCCCGCCCGACGACGGGTGCGGACCTGCGGTGAGCACTCCCTTCGGTCGAAGCGCCCCCGTCCCGGTCCTCAAGCTGGGAGACGTCCTGCTGGTCACCCTGCAGGGCGAGTTGCACGACGGGATGGCCGAGCAGCTGCAACAGGACATCACCGAGCGCATCTCGCAGAGCGGCGTCACCGGTCTGGTGATCGACATCTCCGGTGTGGAGATCGTCGACTCCTTCCTGGGCCGCGTCCTCGCGGAGATCGCCTCCGTCGCCCGCCTGCTCGCGGCGCGGACGGTGCTGGCCGGCATGCGGCCGGCCGTGGCGATCACCCTGGTCGAGCTGGGGCTCACCCTGCCCGGACTCGTCACCGCCCTGGACGTCGACCGCGCCCTGGAACTCCTCAAGGAGACGACGCCGGCCACCCCACCCGCCTTTGAGGGGGGTCCCTGATGACGGCCTCCCGCCCCACCGCCACGACCAGCCTGCCGATCGGCTCGGACGCCGATCTGGCGTGGGTGCGGCAGGAGGTACGCCAGGCCGCGGCCGACCTCGGTTTCAGCCTCGTGCAGCAGACCAAACTGGTCACCGCGGCCAGCGAACTGGCCCGCAACACCCTCGTCCACGGCGGCGGCGGGCAGGTGGACATCACCCCGCTGGCCAACGGGCCACGACGCGGACTGCGGCTGACCTTCACCGACCACGGCCCCGGCATCCGCGACCTGGACCTGGCGATGACCGAGGGCTACACCTCCGGCGGCGGCCTCGGCCTGGGGCTCAGCGGAGCCAGGCGGCTCGTCCAGGAGTTCGCCGTCGAAACCGAGCCCGGACGCGGCACCACCGTGACCGTCGTTTCCTGGGCCGGCGGGGTGCCCGCCTCCCGATCGGAGCCGCGATGAGCCGAGTATGGGACATCCCGGTCAACGACTCCACGCGGGTGCGCGACGTGCGCGTGGCCGTCGGGGAGGCCTGTGCCCAGGCCCGCCTCGACCCGCGCCGCGCGGACGTCGCCGCCCTGGTGGGCACCGAGTTGGCGACCAACCTCGTCAAACACGCCGACGGCGGCCGTGTCGTGGTCGAGCTCGTCGAGACTCCGACCCCCGCCGCCGACCCCCGCAGGTCATCGGTGCAGGTCCTCTCGCTCGACCACGGCCCGGGCATCGCCGACGTCACCGCGGCCCTGAGCGACGGCTACAGCACCGTCGACGCCTCCCTCGGCGCGGGCCTGGGCACCTGCCGGCGCATATCGAACGACTTCGACCTGCACAGCGTCCGAGGCCGGGGGACCGTCGCGGTGGCCCGCATCGACCACGAGCCCGCCCCCCGCCCCTCGGCCCGGCGGCAACCCCCCGAAGGCCCCCGGGCGGGCGGGGTCAACCTGCCCCTCGCCCGGGACGAGTACTCCGGCGACGCCTGGGGCTGGGTACGCACCGACGGCCTTGTCACCCTCATGCTCGCCGACGGCCTCGGCCACGGCGCCAAGGCCGCCCTGGCCTCCGACACCGCCGTGGAGGAACTGCGCCGCGCGGCGCACCTGCCGCCCACCGACATCCTGCGCCGCCTGCACACCGCGCTGCGGCCCACCCGGGGCGCGGCCGTCGCCGTGGCACAGTTGGACGTACCGGCCCAGCAGCTCCGTTTCGCCGGCGTCGGCAACATCGGCGCGCGCCTGCACGCGGCGGGCAGCTGGCGCTCGCTCGTCTCCCGCCCCGGGATCGTCGGCGCGCACTTCCCGGCCACCGTCCCCGTGACACAACTGCCGTGGCAGACGGACAGCCTGCTCGTGCTGCACAGCGACGGGCTGCCCAGCCGCTGGACACCCCCCCACGAACCCGACCTCCTCACCCACACTCCCGCCGTGGTGGCCGCGGCCATCCTGAGGGACGCCAGCAGCGCCGCCCGCCCCCTGCGTGACGACAGCAGCGTGGCCGTACTCGCCCCCGACCGCCGGATCCGTGCCCATGACCGTCGCCCCTGACACTTGGAAGATCAGTTCGGCCGCCGACGCGGCCCTCGCCCGGACGACCGTCGCCCTGCTCACGGCCGACGCCGACGTACCGGTGCTCGAACGCGCGCGCTTCCTGACCGCTCTCACCGCGGGCATGCGGCGCTGCCTCGGCCAGGGCGGCGCCTGGGAGCTGACCCTCGCCCTCGAACAGCCCGCCGCGGACACCGACGGACAGCTGAACGTCACCCTGCGGCCCCTCGGCCACTCCCAGCGGCGCCCACCGGCCGATGAGTTCACGCTCACCTGCCCCCGGCCCCTGCCACCGCCCACGGCCGGACCGGACCACACGGAGCTGGCCGACGGCGTCCTGGCCGCCGACGAGGACACCGCGGCCGTACTGGACCGACTGGACGAGACGGAGGAACTGCTCCGTGTCCACCGCGACGAACTCCACCAGACCAACCAGGGCGTACTCGCCCTGCACGCCGAACTCGACGCCGCGGCGCTGGCCGAGCGTGAACTGCTCGACGCCGAACGGGCCGCCCGCGCCCAGGCGGAGAACGCACGCAGCCTGCTGACCTTCCTCGCCGACGCCAGCGCCGCCGTGACCGCCTCGCTCGACGGCGAGACCATCCTGCGGCGGCTGCCCGAACTCCTCGTCCCCGAGTACGCCGACCACGTCGACGTCTGGCTCTTCGACGACGAGCCCACCCCCGGGGGCGGCGGCCGCCCCGCCGCCACGGTGACCGCCGCCCGCACCGGGCGCCCGCAGCACGCCGCCGCCCACCCCGGCGACCTGCCCGGCGTCGAAGACCTGCCGGCCTCCGTCCTCTCCCCGGAGCGGCCGCTGCTGTGCATCCCGCTCACCGCGCACCGGATGCTGGGCGTCCTCACCCTGACCGCGCCCGGCCCCCGCTTCGACCCCGACGCCTCCGTCATGCTGATCGAGCTGGCCCGCCGCACCGCCATCGCCCTCGACAACGCCCGCCGCTACGAACAGCACCGGGACACCGCCGAAGCCCTCCAGCGCGCCCAGCTCACCGACCTGCCCACCGCCCCCGGCCTGCTCCTGGCCGCCCGCTACCTGCCCGCCACCCGCGGCCTCAACATCGGCGGCGACTGGTACGACGCCTTCGCACAGCCCGACGGAAGCCTGCTCGCCGTCATAGGGGACGTCACGGGGCACGGACTGCGCGCGGCCGTCATGATGGGACAACTGCGCACCGCGCTACGGGCGTACGCCGTCGAGGGCGACAGCCCCGGCCGGATCCTCACCCGCCTGCACCACATGCTCTGCCACCAGCAGCCCGAGCTGTACGCGACCGCCGTCATCGTCCGCTTCCGGCCCGGTGACCCGGAGGTCGTCTGGGCCGCCGCCGGGCATCCGCCCCTGGTGGTGAGAGCCCCCGACGGCACGGTCCGGGTCGTGGACGCCAAACCGGGCATCATGCTGGGCGTCCCCGTCCCCTACGAGTACGACGACCACGCCCTCTTCCTCCCGTCCGGCTCGACCGTGGCCCTCTACACCGACGGCCTCGTCGAGCGGCGGGCCGACGGCATCGACCCCGGGATCGACCGACTCGCCCAGACCCTCGCCTCGCTCGGCACCGAGGAGTTGCAGCAGGACCTGGACGCGTCCGCCGAGTCCCTGCTCAAGCCCATGCTTCACGGCTCCGAACGGGACGACGACGTCTGCCTGCTGCTGTGCCACACCACCCCGGTGCTCACACCGGCCGACGTCCTTCACTCCTCGTCGACAGAACCCGCGGCGGGTAGCGTGCCACCGTCCTGAGCCGCGAGGTACGCCCGCATACCGCGCCGCAGCGCCGCCCGCTCGGCGGACCCCATCCGGGCCAACGCCATGGCCAGCGCCTGCGACCGTCGCTCGGCGATGTCGTCGAGCACGTTGCGGCCGTGCGGGGTGAGTGCCAGCCGCACCTCGCGACGCCGCTCCGGATGCAGCGCCCGCTCCAGCAGGCCCGCCGCCTCCAGCCGGTCGCACAGCCGGCTGGCGGTGGGCAGCCCGGTTTCCAGCCGCTCCGCCAGGCCCGTCAGATTCAGCCCCGGCGACGACTCCAGAGCCCGCAGGGCACGCAACTGGTGCTGGGACAACCGCAGGGGGCCCTGCTGGGCGGCGAGGGTCCACAGGTTCGTCAGTCTCTCCACGGCATCCGCGATCTCCAGGGCGAGGGCCTCCGGGCCGTCGCCCGAATCCCGCACCTGGTCATCGCGGGGACCGCCGAGATGAGTCACGAACGCATCACTTTCAGCAAGCTCCAGGGGTTAAGGATGTCACCTTCATTCAATCGCTGTACCCGATGAGCCGACCAGCAAGCGACTCGTGATGTGTGCGTAATTCGAGGATCCGCGGGGAGGTGTGCGACGGTGCCGCCCTCCCCACAGGGTGTCAGCGGCGCACGAGTTCGACCCGGTACTTACGCGTCTGCGACCCGTCCTCGCTGGTCACGGACACAACGGCCAGGTTCTTGCGGCCCTCCGTCGTCCTGTCGACCGTGACCGCCGCGTACGGGTCGCGGGCCGTGGCCGTGACCGGTCTGCGGCGCGGGTCGTCGACGGCGACCCGGTACGTGGTCGTCTCGGGGTCGAAGGAGGCGACAGGGGTCCCGGCGACCTCGATCGACGCGGCGGCCGCGTCCGAGGAGGTGCCCGGTGTCCTGGCGTACACCTCGATCTCGCCCAGGGTGATGTAGCCGCCCGGCCGCGCGGTCATGACCACCCGCACCCCCTTCGCGGGCCCGTCCGCCGTCACCGGCACGTCCACGACGGGTGCCCCCTCCGTCCCGACCTCGACGGTGTCGCTCGCGTCCGCCCAGGTGCCGTCGTCGGCCGCCCGCACCTGCACCTTCAGGCTCGCGGGGAACGAGGCCGCGCTCCCGTCGCGATAGAAGTGCGCCACGACCCGGTTCAGGTCCCGTGCCGCCGGCAGGGTGAAGGTGATGGTGTCGGAGGGGTTCTTGGTGTTCCCCGGCTTCCAGTTGGACCACGCCTTCTCGGACAGGTCGCCGTTGCGCAGGCGGTCCGCGGAGTACCCGGTCTCGGTGAACGTGGCGTCGACCGAGACGCCTTCGCCGGGTGCGATGTTGGTCTCCGCGGGCTCGGTGACCTGGACCCGCACGGCCGCGTCGACGGTGGTGCCGTCCACGACGTGTGCGACGCCGCGCAGCGTTACGACCCCCGTGGCGTCGAACGCCCCGTCAGGCGCCGACGCCCAGGTGACCGGCAGGTCGGCCCTGCCGCCGTGCGTGCCGATCCCGACGACCGTGGCCGGAAGCTCCGGCGTCCCGCCCACGTACGTCTTGGCCCGGCCGGGAACGGTCGAGGCGATCGTGTCGACGGTGACGACCGCTTCCGCCGGGATCCTCCGCCCCAGGGAGTCCGTCGCCCGCCCCTGGACGCGAACGGTCCCGGGACGGCGCCACTCGCGGTCCGACGGCAGGGTCCATGCGACGGGCAGGGAACCACGAGCGCCGTCCCGGAACACCGGCGTCACCGTCTCCGGCAGCTTCGGCGCCAGGCCGGGAACCGTGAACGCCTCGGCCTTCTCGGTGCGCAGCACCGTTTCGTCGCGCACGGACCATTGCTGGTTCCCCGCCGAGGTCGGGGTGTACGTCGACACCTTGGCACCGTCCGCCGACGACTGACCGGTGACGTCGACGAGGCGGCCGGTGGCGGCGTTGACGAACGTCCAGGTGCCGTCGCCGGTCGTCGACATGACCCACTGCGCCGCTTCGTCGGCCGTGCCGCTGCCCGGGTCTTCCAGGACGGCCTGGTTGTCGCGCACGGCCAGCCGTTTGCCGGTGGCGGCGCTGGTGAGGGCGTAGCGCTCGCGGTTGTCGGTGCCCCGGGTCAGCTTCCTGACGGACCACAGCTGGCGCGCGCTGCCCGCGTCGGTCGTACGGATGACGACACCGCTGCCGTCCTCCGACGGGGAGAGGGACTTCCCGCTCTGCGCGCCCTGGAGCCGGTAGACGTGCCCGGGCTGGACGAGGGCGGCGTCCGCGGCCACCCCGCTGACGCCGTCGACGAGGAAGGTCGTGACCGACTTCGCGGGAACCGTGAGGGTGGCCCTCCGGTCCGTCACCCGGACGGGAGTGCCCCGTACCAGGGCGCCGTCGGCGCTCGTCACCACGGGCGTGACGGAGGCGTTCCGCGTGACCCTGCCGAAGCGGGACAGGTCGAGGGTCACGGAACGCGCGGACGTACCGCTGTTGACGTGCACCACGGTCGCCGCGCGGCCGGACTTGCGCACCGCGGCGACGCTGGAGGGGTCGTCGACCTTGGTGAAGTGGTCGCCGGGGCGGATGTAGTGGGTGAAGTTCCTGATGGTGTGGAACTTGGTGTTGGCGCGGATCGGGCAGGTCTCCAGGGTGTCCTGGGCCGTGCAGTTGAACGGGATGTGGATGCTGCCCCAGTTCTTGCCGGCCGCCGCCTGGGGGATCGAGTCCTCCACGGGCTGCCAGAACACCCAGGCGGAGGGCTCCAGTTCACGCATGTCGTCGACCATGCGGGTGGCGATCCCGAGCCCCGGTTCCATGCCGGTGAAGTCGGTGCCCGTGCCCCAGGTGCCCTCGACCTCGCTCATCCACAGCTTCTTGTCCGCGCCCTTGGCGATGTCGCGTGCGCTGGTGCGCATGCCCGTGCCGTAGGTGTGCACGTTGAGCTGCTCGACGGCGGCTCGGGTGGGATCGCCGTAGGCGTTCCAGTTCTGGGTGAAGATGCCGGGGTTGGTCTCGTCCATCGCGGAGATCCCGGCGTCGGTCCTCGCTCCGGCGAGGGCTTTGTCGAGGGCGAGGACCACCTTCTGCTGGAGTTCGGGACCGGCGTGCGCGCCTTCCTGGCGACCACCCGTGGGCCGGCCGTCCGCGCCGATCTGAGTGCCCCAGTAAGGGGTGTTGGGCTCGTTGAGCGGGTCGATCGTGTCGAACTTGATGCCGTGCGCCTTCTCCAGCTGGTCGGTGACACGCACCAGGTAGGTGGCGAAGTCGTCGACGCGGTCCGCGCGGATCTGGTCCGTGGAAGCGTCGAAGCCGCCGGAGACGTAGCCGCTGACGGTCTGGAACCAGGGCGGCGAGTTGCTGAACGCCTCCCAGCGGGTGACCTTCTTCTTGATCTGGTCCACCCACCAGCGCTGGCCCGCGTCGGCGTTCCAGTCCCAGTGGTCGGGGTTGTTCGGGTCCCACCAGTCCATGTCCTGCCGGGTGGTCCCGGCCGGGGCCTTCCAGAAGCCCTCCATGGTGGCGCCAGCCTTCATGTAGTCCTTGCGGACGTCGGGCGCGTTGCCACCGCCGATGTTGTAGCGCGCGATGTTGAGGGCGAGCCCGTCCTCGCCGAACAGCATGTCCATGAGCCGTCTTCGGATGGGTTCCGGATAGCGGCCCGTGGCGTTGGCGAACCAGACGAGGCTCGTGCCCCATCCCTCGAACTCCTGCTGCTGGTACGACGGATCGATGCGCACGGTGACCGCGTTCGGCGGCGGGTCCGCAGCCGTGGCGGCCGCGGCGGGTGGGACGACGAGACCCGCGCCCAGCATCAGGGGAACGGTCGGTACCAACGCACGGACGAAGCGATGTCGGTGGGACAAGGCACTTCCTTCCACGACCTGAGGCGAACAGAATCGACCAGAAGCAATCGAGCTCAGAGCATGCTTGACGACGAAAATGGACACGTCAAGACAGTGCGCAGGCTTCGAACCGGCTCCGGCGGCTTCCGCGAAGTCCTTCCTCAGGCGGCGCGAAGTCCGTTTTCAAGCCGCGTAGTTGAAGAACCCCCGGCCGGACTTGCGGCCCAGCACCCCCGACTCGACCATGCGGCGCAGCAGGGGCGGCGGGGCGTACAGCGGCTCCTTGTACTCCTCGTACAACGCGTCCCCGATCGCCGCCACGGTGTCGAGACCGATGAGGTCGGCCAGCCGCAGCGGGCCCATCGGGTGGGCGCAGCCGGCCGTCATCCCCGTGTCGATGTCCTCGGCCGTCGCCGTGCCGGAGGCGACCATCCGCACGGCCGCCAGGAGGTAGGGCACCAGCAGGGAGTTCACCACGAAGCCCGCGCGGTCCTCGGCGACGATCGTACGCTTCCCCAGGGCCTCACTCGCGAAGGCCCGCACCCGCTGTTCCGTCGCCTCGGAGGTGTGCAGCGAGGGGATCACCTCGACCAGCGGCATGACGGGCACGGGGTTGAAGAAGTGCAGGCCGAGCACCGACTGGGGGCGCCGGGTCGCGGCGGCGAGGCGGGCGATGGGGATCGAGGAGGTGTTGCTGGCCAGCACGGCGTCCGGTTGGTCCACCACCTCGTCCAACCGCCTGAACAGCTCCGTCTTGGCCTGCTCGTCCTCCACGGCGGCCTCGACGACCAGGTCCGCTCCGGCCAGTCGGGACAGATCGGCGGCGACCGAGATGCCGGCGAGGGCGTGCGCGCGCTCCTCGGAGGTGAGCGTGCCCTTCTTCTCCGCCCTGAGCAGCGAGTCCGCGACCCCGGCCAGACCGGCGCGGGCCCTGTCCTCGGTCGTGTCGCACAACGTCACGGACAGTCCCGCACGGGCGCAGACCTCGGCGATGCCCCGGCCCATCTGCCCGGCGCCGACGATCCCCACGTGCTTGACGGCGGTCATGGGTGGCTCCCTTCCACGGCGGTCCCGAGCGGCCGCCACGACGGTGAGCGTAGTTCCGCCGCATTCCCTCTGACCTGGGCGAAGGTGCGTCTTTCGCGCACAAAGATGCGTGGGTACGTGGTTGACGCGCGCCCCGGACATGCCGCCCGGGCTTCGTCCCGGACCTTCGTGCTAACGATGGCGCTGGATGAGGATGCCGCCTCCCGGGTCCGGCGGGGGCCCGGACCGGCCGTCGGCGAGTCCGGTCGGGCACCGCGACGTAGGCTGGAGCGAGGCGATGAACGCGATGTCCGAGCTGCCGTCCGCGCCGGCGTCGGAGTCCCGGCCGCGGATGGGCGACATGATGACGGACGACGCAGGCCCCACTCCCAGCACCACCGACGGTTCCGCGGCGGCCAGGATGGCGCTGCTGGAGGCGCAGGGCGACGACCTCTCGGTGCGGGAGGCCCTGGTCCTCGCCGTTCAGCAGGCGACGGCCGGTACGGGGGCGCTCGGCGGATTCGTCCATCTGCGCGACGCGGGGGACGGCGGTCTGCGCCTCATCGCGGCCGCCGGGCTCCCCGGCACCGTCACGGACGCGTGGGCCCACCTCCCACCGGACCGGGACACGGTCTCCGTACGGGCCCTGCGGGACGGCGCCGTCACCTGGGCCGCGGAGCGCGGCGCCCGGAGCGGAAGCCGGGCGACGGTGGCCGTGCCGCTGCCGTCGCCCGGCGGCGCGGATCCCGTCGGTGTTCTCACGCTGCTGCTGTGGCAGGACCAGCGGCCCGGCCCGGACCGGCGGGCCTTCCTCACGGACGTGGCGCGCTGGGCGGCGCGGCGGTGGGAACACCGGCCGGACGAGACGGCGTACGGCCGTACGGGGGCGGAGCCCGGCCGGGGCCGGGACGCGGTCGCGGCCCACGCCGACCCGGTCGCCGCCCAACGGACCGTCCGCATGGCCGAACTGACCTCGGCGCTCGCCGAAGCCGTCACCGCGCAGGACGTCGTCGACGCGGTCGCCCGACGCGTCCTGGGACCGTTCGGCGCAGACGGCATCGTCATCGAGGCGGTCGAGAACGGACGCCTGCACGTGGTCGGATCCGTCGGCTACGCCCAGGAGTTCCTCGACCACTACCTCGAAGGAGTGCCGCTCGAGGCGAACATCCTGGTCGCCGACGTGCTCAGGCGCCGCCGACCGGTCCTCGTCGAGAGCACCCCCGACTTCGTGCGCCGCTATCCCGAGCTGCGCCGACTGGTCCACTCCGACAAGAACGCCTGGGCGTTCCTGCCCCTCGTCGCGTCGGGCCGCGACATCGGCTGCTGTGTCATCTCCTTCGCCCGGCCGCACACCTTCAGCGACGAGGAACGCACCCTGCTGACCGCGCTCAGCGGCCTGGTGGGCCAGGCCCTGGAACGCGCCCGCCTGTACGACGCCGAACACAGCCGCGCGCAGTCCCTGCAACGCGGACTGCTCCCCAGATCCCTGCCCTCCCTGCCGGCCGCGACCGCCGCCGCACGCTACCTGCCGGCCAGCGAGGGTGCGGCCGTGGGCGGCGACTGGTACGACCTGATCCCGCTGTCGGCCGACCGCGTCGCCATGGTGGTCGGCGACGTGATGGGCCACGGCATCGCCGAGGCCGCCACCATGGGACGACTCCGTACGGCGGTCCGCACCCTCGCCGATCTCGAACTGCCCCCGGACGAGGTGCTCGGCCACCTCAACGAGCTGGTGAAGGACCTCGGCGACGACTCCTACGCCACCTGCCTGTACACCGTGTTCGACCCCGTCAGCCGGATCTGCACCTTCTGCCGGGCCGGCCACCCGCCGCCCGTCCTCGTCCACCCCGACGGCACCCTCCACCGCCCCGAACCGACCGCCAACCCGCCCCTCGGAGTGGCCGAGCCGCCGTTCGACACGGAGGAACTGCGCCTGCCGGAGGAGTGCCTGCTCGTCTACTACACGGACGGTCTCATCCGGACCCTGAGCAAGGACGTGGACGAGGGCGTCGACCGCCTGGTGCGGACGGTGGCCGCGACGGTCGCGGAGACCGGCTACTTCGCCCCGGAACACCGCGACGCCGACGCCCGACGCCTCGACGACCTGTGTGGCACCATCACCGCCACCCTCACCCGCGACCGCCCCCGCGCCGTCGACGACGCCGCGCTGTTCCTCACCCACACCCGGCACACCGACCCCGCCGACGTCGCCTCCTGGCCACTTCCCGAGGACCCCCGAGCCGCGGCCCAGGCCCGCGGACACGTCAGGCGACAGCTCGCGCTGTGGGGACTCGACGACCTCGAGCCGTCCGCCGAGATGGTCGTCAGCGAACTCGTCGGCAACGCGGTCCGCCACGCCAAGGGCCCCCTGCGCCTCCGCCTCCTGCGCAGCCGCTCCCTCATCTGCGAGGTCTACGACGGCAGCCTCACCACCCCCCGCATCCGCCGCGCCACCCAGACCGACGAGAGCGGCCGCGGCCTCTACCTCGTCTCCGCCTTCTCCCACCGCTGGGGCGCCCGTTACGGCGCCGACGGCAAATGCATCTGGGCCGAACAGGAACTCACCCCGGAGACCGCCCACTTCCCCGTGGACGGGGGCTTTCGTCCGCACAACCCGTCAGAAGGGTGACAACTGCCGCGGAAACGCGGGAGATTGGCCCGCTCAACCACCCCCGGGGGCCCCGGGCCACAGGTGGCATAGTGGTGCCCCCGGGGATCGGAGAGCGACGGATGCCGAGTGGACTGATCGCGCTGGCACTCGGCGGGTTCGGGATCGGGCTGACCGAGTTCCTGATCGCCGGGTTGCTGCCGCAGGTGGCGTCCGGTTTCGGGGTGTCCGAGGCGGCCGCGGGCCGGCTGATCTCCGGGTACGCGGTGAGTGTCGCGATCGGGGCGATCGCGCTGACCGCGGCGACGGCGCGACTGCCCCGCAAGAAGGTCCTGGTCGGCCTGGTGGGACTGTTCGTCATCGGCAACCTGCTGTCCGCCGTCGCGCCGAACTACCCGGTCATGCTGCTCGGGCGGATCGTCGCGGCGCTGTGCCACGGTTCGTTCTTCGGAATCGGCTCGCTGGTCGCAGGCAGCCTGGTCCCGCCGGAGAGGAAGTCCCGAGCGGTGGCGATCATGTTCGCGGGGCTGACCGTCGCGAACGTCCTGGGCGTGCCGTTCGGCGCGCTGGTCGGCGAACGCTGGGGCTGGAGAGCGGCCTTCTGGGCGGTCACCGTGATCGGCGTGCTCGCACTGGCCGGCATCGTCGCCCTCGTCCCCGGCTGGGCGGGCCGGCCGCGGCCGGCGACACCGACGGGCCGCTCGGAGCCGATACCGCCCAGCGGCCTGCGGGCCCAGCTCCGCGCGTTCCGGTCCTGGCAGGTCTGGCTGACCCTGGTCGCCACCGCGCTCAGCTACGGCGGGATGTTCGGCGCGTTCAGCTACATCGCCTACACGTTCACCGAGGTCGGCGGCTTCGCCTCGACCGATGTCGCCTGGCTGCTGATGGTGTACGGCGTCGGCCTGGTCGTCGGCAACCTGGTCGGCGGGCGCGCCGCCGACCACGACCGCGACCGCGCCCTGGTCCTCGTCCTGCTCGGACTCGCCGTCACCCTGGCCCTGTTCGGTCTGCTCGCCCGTAGCCCCACCGCCTCGGTGATACTCGTGTTCCTGATGGGGCTGTTCGGGTTCGCCGGCGTCCCCGGCCTGATCACTCGCGTCACCGACTTCGCCCACGGTGCGGCACTGGCCGCCAGTGCCAATGTCTCCGCGTCCAACGTCGGCAACGCCCTGGGCGCCTGGCTCGGCGGCCTGGCCATCACCGCGGGCCTCGGTTACACCTCACCGCTGTACGTCGGCGCCGGTATCGTCCTGACCTCGGTCGTCGTCATGGCCGTTGCCGCCCACCGGGCCAGGTCACCCCGGGCGGCGGACGCGGATCAGCCCCGCAACAGGGAGCGGCCGAGCCAGTCGGAGCGGTCGCGGACGCCGGGCAGGGTGAAGAAGTAGCCGCCTCCCGTGGGGGTGATGTAGTCCACGAGAGGCTCGTCGATCAGGCGTTCCTGGGTGGCCTCGAACTGGCGGACCACGTCCTGCTGGTAGGAGCAGAACACCAGCCCCATGTCCAGGTCGCCGACCTTGTCGACGCCCCGGTCGTAGTTGTAGCCGCGCCGCAGGATGCGCGTGGCGTCCGTCCTGGCGGTGCGCGGGTTGGCGAGGCGGATGTGGGCGTCGAGCGGGATGGCGTCGCCGTGCGGGTCCTTGGCGTAGTGGGGCGTGTCGGTCTCGAGGGCGCCGTCGAGCGGGGCCCCGGTGTCGCGGCGTCGGCCGATCATCTTCTCCTGCTCGGTCAGCGAGACCCGGTCCCAGAACTCCACCCGCATCCGGATCAGACGGATCACCTGGTACGCGCCCCCCGTCGCCCACGACGGCTCACCTTCCGACCCGGTCACCCACACCAGCCGGTCCATCTCACGGGCCGACGACGTGTCGGGGTTGGCTATGCCGTCCTTGAAGCCGAGGAGGTTGCGCTGCGCCCCCGTGGGACGGGACGGGTTCTGGAAACCGTCGACGCGCCATCTGATCTGCAGGGCGCCCCGGGTGTGCCGCGCGATGTCACGCAGCGCGTGCAGCACGGTGTCGGAGTGGCCCGCACAGATCTGCAGGGACAGGTCACCGTGGCACTCGGCCGCGTCCAGGTCGTCGTTGGGGAAGGTGCGCATCGGCTTGAGGTGCCGCGGCCTGGCGGAGGCGAGGCCGTAACGCTCGTCGAACACCGAGGCGCCCAGCCCCACGGTGACGGTCAGACCGTCGGCGGGAACGACCGGGCCGAGGATGCCGCTGTCGGACGGCGGGGCGCCCACGCCCAGGTCCTCGGGGGTGCCGCCCGCGGTCAGGAACCTGGCCCGCGCGGTGAGGGTGCGCAGCAGGTCGGCCAGTTCCTCGCGGCCGTCGGCGATCACGTCGAAGGAGACGAAGGCGGCGGCCTGCGGCGCCGGCGTGGTGACCCCGGCCTGGTGGACGCCGTGGAAGGCGACGGCACGGTCACCCGTGGCGCCGCCCTCCGCGGCCACCGCCTCGCGGCCGCCGGTGAGTTCCGCCCCCGCGAGCCCCGCTCCGGCGATCGCCGCCCCGGCCGCGCCGACACCGAGGGCGGCCCTGACGAACGTACGACGGTCGGCGGGACGGACGCCGTGGTGACCGGCTGCGGGGCCCGGCTGCTGGGTCGGCATCGGGGTGGTCCTCTCCTCATGGGGGGTGAAGCGGTGGATACGGGGCGCGGACTCCGCCCGTCGGTGGCCCTCAAGCCGCCCGGCGGATCTCCAACAGGTCGGGGACCGGGGCGAGTTCCTCCAGCAGTTGTCCCATGGCACCGTCGAGCTGCTGGCGGGACGTGGCGGGGAGACGGCCGACCGGCGTCCACCTCCCGTCGCCGTGGCGGGCGGAGAGCACCAGGTGCTCCGTACGCGACATCCACCGGTCCACGTCCGTGAGGAGCCCGGGGTCACGTCGTTCGATCAGCGGGCGCAGCACACCGAGCAGGACCCGGGTGCCCTGGATGTCGGCCTCGGCGGTCGCCAGGGTGGTGCCGCTGCCGTAGTCGCTCGCGTCGGTCAACTCCTGCTGGAGGGTGCCCTCCAGGATCTCGTGGGTGCGCAGGGGCAGGTCGCCCGGGTCGAAGTCCTCGTGGGGGAAGTCCTCGCGCAGGGCGGCGACGTCGGAGGTGAGCTGCCGGGCGGGCCCGGTGAGGGAAGCGGCCGACTCGCCGTGCCACAGCCCGTACTCCACGCGGTGGAAACCCGTGAAGCCGACGTCCTTCACCCCGAACGGAAGCCCCGCCGTCGCCCCGTTGATCTTCGCGTCGAAGTCCCCGAACGTGCCGTAGGCGGCGCCCAGTTCGGCGTACGCCTCGTGTGCCGGCAGCCAGTCCGCGCGGGCCCGGTCGAGATGGCCGGCCTCGATGTCCCGCTGGAGGGTCCGTGTCCTGGTCAGCAGACCGGACAGCCCCTTCTCGACGTAGGCGCGGTAGGAGGCGAGGGGCGCGGCGAGGTCCTTCTCCGACACCGGCAGTACGGCCGTGCGCGCACCGCCGCCCGTGACCCGAACCGCAGCGGAGGTGACGGCCTGGCCGCCGGTCGGCACGCAGCGCCAGGCGTAACTCCCGCTGCCGATCGTGGCGATCAGGGTGCGTGTGGTGCCCGGCGCGATGCCCTCGACCTCCCCGTAGACGGCCGTGGAGGTCGGATCGATCAGGTAGGCCTCGACCGTGCTCCGGCCCGCGTTGCGCACCTCGAACGACCGGCGTCCCGCTCGCGGAGCGGTGAACCCCTTGCCGCAGTCCGCCGTGGACACGTCGATGGTGGCCGCGGCGGCGGGCTTCGCGTCACCGACCGCCACCAGCACCCCCGCGAGCAGAGCGGGCACCGCCAGCGCGGCCACCGGCACGACCCAACGGGGCACGCGTCGCCAGGTGGTCGTGGCCGGGGGAGGGGCGACCGTAGCCGCGCCCACCGGCGCGGCGGACGCTCCCGCCCCGCGCACCCCCCGCACGAACAGCGCCATCACCACCACGAGATAGCCCCCGTGCGCTCCCACCTGAAACCACGTCATCTGCGGCGTCACGTTGAGCGTTCCGCTGAGCAGCGTGGCGTACCAGGAGCCGGGGTCGACGCGCGACGACAGGTCGAAGGCGTACGCCGTGGCACCCGGCAGGACGCCGCCCTCCTGGAGGTCGCGCACCCCGTACCCCAGCACACCGGCCGCGATCACGACGAGCGCGACACCGGTGACGGTGAAGAACCGGGTCAGGTCGAGGTGCAGCACCCGCCGGTACAGCCCCCAGCACACGGCGACGGCCAGCAGCAGTCCCGCCCCGGCGCCGACGAGCGGACCGGTGGACTCGCCGGCCGCCTGTCCCGTCGTCCACAGGAACAGCGCGGTCTCCAGCCCCTCGCGGCCGACGGCGAGGAACGAGGTCACGATCAGGACGCCCGCCCCCATGTCCAGGGCGGCCGTGACCTTCTCCTTCAGCTCACCGGAGAAACTCCGCGCGGACCGGCGCATCCAGAACACCATCGCGGTGACGAAGGCGACCGCGACCACACTGAGCGCACCGCCGAACGCCTCCTGCGCCGGCCCGGACAGCCCGGCCGCGGTGAACGTCAGCACCGCGCCGAACCCCATCGACACGCCCACCGCGGCGAGCACCCCGGTCCACACGTGCGGCAGCCGCGAACGGTGCCCGGACCTGACCAGCGTGGCCACCAGGACCGAGACGACCAGTCCGGCCTCCAGCCCCTCACGCAGTCCGATCAGGAAGCTCGGGAGCGCGTTGTCCCACACCGGGGAACTCCTCTCGACACACCGCGGCACGGCCCAGACCCGGCCAAGGCGGGTTAGTGCAGGCAAACCTAACCATCCGCGATCAAGGCGCGAGTCGCTGCGGTGTTAAGAGTCGGGTGAGAAGCCGGAAAGCGGGCGCCCTTCGGCCCCTCAGCCCCTGAGCTCGGTGAGGAAGTCGAGGAGCGCCGCGTTGACCTCGTCCGGGCGTTCCTGCTGCGTCCAGTGCCCGCAACCCTCCAGCCTGAGCGGCTTGCGGCGCAGGTCGGGCATCAGGTCGGGAAGGGCGGCGATGAGTTCGGGCGTGCCGGGGAAGGCCGGGACCAGGTCGCGGTCGCCGTAGACGTACAGGGCGGGCGTGCTGACGACGGCGCCGTGCCAGGGGGCGGTGAGTTCCCAGTTGCGATCGATGTTGCGGTACCAGTTGAGCGCCCCCGTGAACCCCTCGGCGAAGCTCTCGGTGAGTGCGTCGAGGTCGTCCTCGGTGAGCCACTCCGGCAGAACCTCCGGGTCGGGCATGTTCACGAGCCAGCCCTGCCCCGGTTCGATCAGCGGCTGCCGGCCCTGGCCTGCGCCGGGCGCGTCGCCGGAGGCCGAGTAGAGGAACTTCCGCAGGGTGAGACGTGTGTCCTCGGCGAACTCGGCGTCCGCCACGCCCGGCCGGTTGAAGTAGTTCCAGTAGAAGCGGCCGTCGAACATCTTGTCCATGGCGGCCAGCGGGGGTTCCGTCCCCCGGAAGGGCGGTGGCACGCTCAGGCCGGCCACCCCGAGCACCACGTCCGGCCGCAGCAGCGCGGTGTGCCAGGCGACCGGCGCGCCCCAGTCGTGCCCGACGACGTACGCCTTCTCCTCGCCCAGCGCCTGGATCAGCCCGACGACGTCACCGACGAGGTGCAGGATGCTGTACGCCGCCACGTCGTCGGGGTGCTCGCTGCGCCCGTAGCCGCGCTGGTCGGGGGCGACCACCCGGAAGCCCGCTGCGGCCAGCGGGCCGAACTGGTGGCGCCAGGAATGCCAGGACTCGGGAAAGCCGTGCAGCAGGACGACGAGGGGCCCCTCGCCCTCCTCCGCGATGTGCAGCCGGACTCCGTTCACATCAATTATTCGGTGTTCAACCATGTGCATCAGCGTATACACGCCCCGGTTTCTGACTCTCAGTGAGTGACGCGGTGGGTGATCGGCACGAAATCATTCGATCGGCGTAGCGACAAATCGATTCCCCGGGTGACCGGCCCGACGGACGATCAGGTCAGGGCGCCGGAACCGTGATTCTGGAGGCGGACCTGCAACCCACCACCTGTCTAGGAGTTTTCCCTTGCGTGTACGTCGTACGGTGATCAGCGCCCTCGGTTCCGCCGCTCTCGTGCTCGGCTCACTGGTCGCGACGACGGCCACCGCGAGCCCCGCGGCGGCCGACCCCTGCGGCTTCTACGAGACCAGTTCCGACGCCTACTACAACCACTGCACCTCCGACGGCTCACGGGTCGTCATCAAGGTCGAGGTCGCCTGGGGCTCCGACTACGAGCGCTGTGTGGCCCCCGGCAAGACCTGGCTGGGCTCGGCCGACAAAATCCAGGGCGCCCACTACGTCAACCGCACCTGCTGACCGGTCCCCCCGACGGCAGGTCCCGGACGTGTCATGGCGTCCGGGGCCTGCCGCGTGTCAGGGCGCGGGCTCGGCGGCCGACTCCAGGGCCTGGTCCAGGAAGCGCTGGGCGACCGGCGGCAGGGCGCGGGAGCTCAGCCAGGCGACGCCGATGTCCCGGGCACCGCGCACATCGGTGATCTCCAGATAGCGGATCGGGAAGTCGGAGGTCGCCGCGGTGTCCGCGGACGACGGGACCAGGGACACACCCAGACCGGCGGCCACCAGCCCTCGCAGGGTCTCCACCTCCTCGCCCTCGAAGCCGACGAGCGGGGTGAACCCGGCCTCGCGGCACAGCCGTTCGGTGATGCTGCGCAGCCCGTATCCGGGCTTGAGCAGGATGAACCGCTCCTCGGCCACCTCCGCGAGGCGCACCCGCCGGCGTCTGCCCAGCCGGTGCCGGGCCGGGACGGCGAGCCACAGCGGCTCCACCAGCAGTCGCCGCCAGGTGATCAGCGGGTCCTCCGGCGCGCTGCTGGTGATGATCAGGTCGGCGGTGGCGTCGAGGAGATGCCGGGCCAGCCCGATCTCACCGTCCTGGAGCAACTCGAACCGGGCCTGCGGGTACTTCCGCCGGAAGTTCGTCACGAGCCTGGGCACCAACCAGGTGCCCAGGGTGTGCAGAAACGCCAGCGACACCACGCCCGCGTCGGGATCGACCACCTCGGCCACGGCCCGCCTGCCCCGGTCGTAACTGTCGAGGACGGTGTCCACGTACTCCTTGAACACCCGCCCGGCCGGGGTCAGACGCAGGACGCGGCCGACGCGCTGGAAGAGCTCCGCGCCGATCTCGTCCTCGAGCCGGTTCAGGGCCCGCGACAGGGCGGGCTGCGTGATCCGGGCGTCCGCCGCCGCGTCGGTCACCGTGGTTCCCTCGGCAACGGCCTGGAAGGAGCGCAGTACCTGGAGATCCATGCGGCCATTCTCCCCCCGAATGGATCGGTGAGGATCCAGGAGGCGGCGACGTGGGTCGCCCTACGGCCGACCGGCCGTCGCTCCCGCCACGGCCTGCGCCGTCACCTGGTCGCACAGCCGCTCCGCCGCCGTGATCGCGCCCTCCCAGTCGGGCAGTGACCTGCCGGGGCGGGCGGGTTCGCCGCGGGCGTGGGCGACGGTGCGGCGAGCCTCGGCGAGTTGGTGGTACGCGTCCCGGCGCAGCGCCTGCCGCCGGATCGGCCCGGCCTCCGGGGCGAGGTCACGGTAGCGGCGGGCCGCGTCCACGGCGGACTCCGTCTGGGCCTCGGCGCGGCTCGCCGCGGAGTCGGGCCACACCGCGAAGTGCGCGACCAGCACCAGCGCCGAGGCCAGGGCGGTGTCGAGGATGCGCGTGCCGTACAGCGGCCGGTCGTCGCCGAGCAGGTCGAGGAGCACGAACACGACCGCGGTCAGGCCCAGCGTGGCGAGCGCGTAGTGGTGGCGCACACCGACGGCCATCAGGGCGCCGAAGACGGCCACTACCGCGATGACCGTGTACGGGCCGGTGGTCAGCAGCGACACCGCCCCGATGGCGGCCACCCCGACGACCGTGCCGACGCAACGGTGCAGGGCCCGGGTGAACACCGGCCCGAAGTCGGGCTTGTAGACGAAGGCGACCGTCATCGGGAGCCAGTAGCCGCGGGGCCCGTGCAGCCCCTCGGCCAGCAGGTGAGCGACCAGCACACAGCCCGTCAGCAGGACGGTGTAGCGCAGCCGCGCCGCCCGGCCGGGCCAGGTGCGCGAGGGCAGGCGCAGGGTGAGGCCGTCGGCCCCCGGCTCCTCGTCGACAGCCACGCACAGCTCGGCCAGGGCCCGCCCACCCGGCGAGCCGGTGCCGACGGCGGGCACCGCGGGCAGGGGCGGGGCGGGTGCCGCGTCCCGCTCCGGCAGCAGACGCTCCGCCAGGTGCAGCGGTACACCGGTCACCGCGGGCGGCAGGGGACGGGCCTCCCACACCAGCGCCGTCACGGCCTCGCCCAGCCGTACGGCGCAGTGGAACGCCCGCACCAGCTCCCCGACCTCCGGCTGCCGCAGCTGCCGGGCCGGCGCGCCGAGGTGGCCGGCCATCACCTCGTGGGCGTGGTTGAGGGCCAGCGTCATCCGCCGCCGGGCCTCCTCGGCCCCCTCGGATCCGGCCGCGGCCAGCGCCTCGGCCGCACTGCGGTACACGGCGAGCACGGCGGCCCGCTCCACATGGTGCCGGCGCCACAGCCACGGGGCCGCGGACAGCAGGAGCACGAGGGCGACCCCGGCGAGCAGTTCGAGCGGCGGCAGCCACCACGGCCCCGGGGCCGGGATGCCGCTGCCGATCGTGACACCCAGCAGCAGGTGCATGCCCCCGACCGACGCGATCCGACCGCGCAGACCCACCGCGCCCGCGACCAGAGCGGCCCCGACCAGGCAGGCCGCCACCGCCGCCGACTGCCCGCTGCGCAGGGCCAGTTCACCGGCGAGCAGACCCAGCGCACTGGAGACGCCGGTCACGCCCAGCCGCCGTACCCGCACCCGGTAGGGATCGGAGCCGTCCTGGCTCACGCCCCACAGGGCGCCGATCGCCGCGATCACGGACGGCACCACCCAGCCCGTGAGCTGCCCCACGAGCAACGGCAGCGCGAGTGCGACGGCGCCCCGCGCCGCCGCGGCGAGCGGGAGTCGCCGCCAGGGCAGACGGGGCATGCGGGAGGGACGGTCCGGTCGCGTGTCTGCTGCTGGTGTCATGCGGCCGCGGCCTTTCTTTCTTGGGGCTCGGTTCGCCTCCGGGGCGCCTTTTGCCTGTGGCGGATCCTCCAACGGGTGGGGCCTTTTCGGCCAGGGCCGGGCTCAGCCGACCAGGCCGATGATGAGCGGGAGGGTGACGAAGGAGAGGAGCAGGCTCACGACGACGGCGGAGCCGATGGTTCCGACGTCCTCCGGGTCGCCCTGGCGGGCGGCGAACATCAGCGGGACGGGGGAGACGGGGAAGGCGACGATCAGCGCGGCCTGGGCGGCGTCCGCCGCGGAGGCCACGGCCAGGCCGACGCCGTAGACGAGCAGCGGCAGGACGACGACGCTGGTGAGGGAGACCGCCCACACCGCGGGCGTCAGCTTCGGGCGGCCGATGCGGGCCACCGAGACGCCGACGTACAGCAGGGCCGCGGCGGACGAGGCACCGGACAGCAGGGTCAGTGAGGCTTCTGCGACCTTGGGCAGGCCCACCCCGGCGACGGACAGGATCAGACCCAGGACCGGCCCCCAGCAGAACGGCTCGCGCAGCGCGTGTCCCACGGTGCTCAGCACGGACGGCCGCTGCTCCGCGGGCGCGCCCGCCGCCTCGGTGACCACCGCGGGGGCGTCCGCGCCCCCGCCGACGGTCGCCAGGGCGGGCTGTCGTACCGCGGCGGCGGCCGGACGGGACTCCTGGCGTTCCGGCAGGCCGAGCAGGATCAGGACGACCGGGTCGAGGACGACGTTCACGAGGATGCCGGCGACCGCGATCGGCACGGCGGCCTCCGCGGCACCGAACAGCCCGCCCAGGATGGACGTGCCCATGAAGGCGTACTGCGGCTGCACGCACGCCAGCGCGAACAGGGCCGCCCGCCGCAGCGAACGGCGCGCGGCCAGACGCAGCACGCCGAACAGGACGGCGTACACCCCGAGCAACCCGAACGCCAGCAGGCCCACCAGGGGCAGCTGCTCGACCAGCACGTCCCGCGGGGTCTGCCAGATGCTCAGCAACAGGGCGGCCGGAAGCGCGAGTTGCATCGTCAGCTCGCGCAGGGCGTGCGCTCCGCCGGCGTCGAAGAGCGCGCGGCGGCCGGTGCCGTAGCCGACCGCGATGATGAGGAAGACCGGCACCACGACGGTGAAGATGTCGGCGAAAGACATGGCTGCGTCAATCCTTCGAAGTGGGGGTGGCTCGACCGACCGTGGGGGCCAGGGGACGGTCCGTCAGAGCGCCGCAGCGCTACGGTCGTTGAGTCGTGTGGATGAAGAGGAAAAGGGGTGAGGGAGTTCGTTCAGACGGCCTCGATCGGTCGGTACTCCGGCTGCCACATCGCCCCGCGGACCCGCTCCTCGACCGTGTCGTCGTCGACGGGCTCCCGGGCGACGCCTTCCTCGGCGGCGGCACGGGCCACTGCGACGGCGACCGCGACGGAGGTGTCGCGCAGCCGGTCGATCAGGGGCAGCACGGGAGCGCCCGGCGAGGCGGGGTCGGTCTGGTCGGCGACGGCACGGGCCGCGGCGACGAGCATGCCGTCGGTGATGCGCGTGGCCCGGGCGACGACGGCGCCCAGCCCCAGGCCGGGGAAGACGAGGGCGTTGTTGGCCTGCCCGATGTGGTGGGTGACCCCGTCGACCTCCACCGGGTCGAAGGGGCTGCCGGTGGCGATCAGGGCCCGGCCGTCGGTCCAGGCGAGCAGGTCGGCGGGGACGGCCTCGGCCAGCCGCGTGGGGTTGGACAGCGGCAGGATGATCGGGCGCTCGGTGTGCGCGGCCATGGCGCGGACGACGTCCTCGGTGAAGGCCCCGCCCTGCCCGGAGGCGCCGATCAGCACGGTCGGGCGCACCCGGTCGACGACCTCGGCCAGCGGGATGCCCCCGAGGGAGTCGTCGCGCCGCCAGTCGGCGACCTCGGCGGTGCGACGGGCGAAGTACGTCTGGAAGTCGCGGAGGTCGTCCTGGTCCTCGGTGAGCAGGCCGTGCCGGTCGACGGCCCAGACGCGTTCGGTGGCCTCCTGCCGCGTCAGCCCGTCGGCGACCATCGCGTCCCGGAGCTGTTCGGCGATGCCGATGCCCGCGGTGCCCGCGCCGAACATGACGACACGGTGCTCGCGCAGCGGGATCCCGCCGGCGCGCACGCCCGAGAGCACGGCGGCCAGGTTGACCGCGCCCGTGCCCTGGATGTCGTCGTTGAAGGTGAACACCTTCTCGCGGTACCGGTCCAGGATGCGGCGGGCGTTGGACGGGCCGAAGTCCTCCCAGTGCAGCAGGGCACCCGGGAACTGCCGCGTGGCGGCGGTGACGTACGCGTCGACGAAGGCGTCGTAGGTCTCCCGGTCCACCCGCGGATGCCGGTTGCCCAGGTAGAGCGGATCGTCCAGCAGCTCCTGCCGGTTGGTGCCGACGTCCAGCATCACCGCCAGGGTGCGGGCCGGGTCGACGCCCGCGGCGGCGGTGTAGACGGCGAGCTTGCCCACCGCGATGTCGATACCGCCCACACCCCAGTCGCCGATGCCGAGGATCGCCTCGCCGTCCGTGGCGACGATCAGGTCCACGTCGTCGGCGCCCAGTCCGGACGCGCGCAGGGCGGGCCCGATGTCCTCAGGGGCGTCGACCGAGAGGTACACGCCGCGCGGGCGACGGTACTCGTAGCTGTAGCGCTCGATCGCCGTGCCGACGGTGGGGGTGTAGACGATCGGCAGCATCTCCCCGAGGTGGTCGCCGAGCAGCCGGTGGAAGAGCACCTCGTTGCGGTCGCGCAGAGCCGTCAGATAGACGTTCTTGGCGAGGTCGTTCGGCTGGGAACGGAACTGCTTGTAGGCGCGGGCGGCCTGCTGGTTCTGCGTCAGCACCTGCGGCGGCACCAGGCCGACCAGATCCAGGTCCTGTCGTTCCTGCGGGGTGAAGGCGGTGCCCCGGTTCAGGCGCGGGTTGTTCAGCACGGTGTGCCCGCGCGCGGTGGTCCGGATGCGACCGTCGACGGCGTTCCACTCGGTGCCCATATGACTGCTCCTCCTGAACGTTGGGGGGACGGGGACTGGGGGACATCGACCAGCCTCCGGGATCCGGGACGCATGCGTCCAATGCCTGATATTCACGTGATTCATGACGTGCACGCATTCGAGTGTCTGACGTGCGGGTTCACCGGCAAGGGGAGGGCCTGCCGATCGGCCCGCTGTGAGGAACGCCGCAGGGGTCCGTCGGCCCGTTCGGCCCGGAGTTGCCGGGGTACGGGGGCGCGAGCAGACTGGAAAAAAGGGGGTTTTGTTCCTTGAGCCGCGGGCTCCGGGCCGTGACGACACCGGCCCCGGAGTGCCCGCGCCCATGAGAAGAGGCGAGTGCGATGGCACGTCAGTACTACCAGCGTGGCAACCTCGTTGAGGCCGAAGAACTCGATGATGTCGTCGCGGTCCGGATGGACGAGGACACTCATGCGGCGGGCCTGCGCGAGGCGGAGGCCGAACTGGGCACGAGCGCGCGGAGCGAGATTCGCGAAGCCGGCGTCGACGACGAGACCACCGAGGCGTTCGCACGCGCCCGGTGGGTCTTCGTCAAACCGAACCCGCAGATCCGCGAGGCGTTCGCCACCGGCGGGGAGGTCTCCGGTGCCGAGGCCACCGGCAAGGTCATCAGGCGTCCCAGCGGCCGGATCGGCATCGCCACCGACGTGTTGAGCGTTCAACTGCAGCCGAATCTCTCGGAGGAGGAGGCCGAGCGGGAACTCGACGCGGCCGGTCTGGAGATCCTCAACAGGCTCACCTTCGCTGACAACCTGTACGAGGTACGGACCCGGACGGCGCAGGACGCCCTCGCCGCCTCCGTCGAACTGCACGACAACGCCAGGTTCGTCTTCGCCGAACCGTCGTTCGTGGAGCACGTCCCCCCGCGCTTCACCCCCGCCGACCCCCGCTTCGACGAGCAGTGGCAGTGGCACAACACCGGTGCCAACGGTGGCACTCCGGGCGCCGACGTGCACATCGAACCGGCGTGGGACCGGACCCTCGGCAGGGGGGCCCGGGTCGCCGTCATCGACAACGGCTTCGACACACGGCACGAGGACCTCGTCGACGGAGTGGGTCCGCTCTCCGGCTTCTACAGCGACGGCGTGGTGGGCACGACCTTCACCCAGCAGACCGTGGGGATGCCCGACAGCGACCACGGCACGTTCTGCGCGGGCATGGCCGGGGCCCGGCAGGGCAACGGAAAGGGCGGCGTCGGAGCAGCCCCCGAGAGCGAGCTGATGCTGGTGGCGTGCCTGGGGGACCAGGTCGGTACCCAGACGACGCTGGCCCGCGCGGTGGCCTACGCGGCCGACCCGTCGACGGAGTCCCGTGACAGTGACCCCGGGGACGGGGCGGACGTGCTCGTCAGCAGCCTGGGCCCGAACGGCGCCGAGTGGGACCTGACCCGTTCCCTGGAGCTCGCCCTCGAGTTCGCCGCAACGCGAGGCCGCCAGGGCAAGGGGCTGCCCATCTTCTGGGCGGCGAGCAACGGCAGGAACGTCGACATCCTGCTGGACGAGGTGGTCTCCCATCCCGATGTCATCGCCGTGGTCCGGTCGGACAACCGGGACCTGGAGAACAACGCGGCGCGGGGCCCCGAGGTCGAGCTGATCGCCCCCGGCGTCGACGTCCTCAGCACCACCTCCGGCGGCGGCTACGGCAAGAGCACCGGCACCAGCTTCGCGGCGCCCTGCGCGGCCGGATGCGCGGCGCTGGCACTGTCGGCCAACCCCGACCTCACGCGTGACGAACTGCGCGAGATCATGCACAAGTCGGCCGACCACATCGGCGGACCGGGAGTCGTCTACGACGCCAACGGCCACAACGACGACTACGGCTTCGGCCGGGTGAACGCGGCCAAGGCCGTGGCGCTCGCCGACGGGTCGCTGTGATGAGCGAGGAACCGGCGGTCTACCGCTGCCGTGTCGTCGCCGCGGACGCCGACGCCCTGCGCGCGTTCATCGCCGAGACCGGGCCCGACCTCGGCTGCCGGGCCGTCGCGCGCGGCAGCCGGGAGGGCGGGGTCGAGCTGGACCTGTACTTCCCCCAGGACCGGCTCGACCGGGCCCGAGGGTCCAGAGCGGCGTCAGACGTGAACATCACCGACGTCGAGGACATCACGGAGAACTGGCGCGCCCGCCGGGAAGAGGTCGGCGACGGTGACCGGTTCGCCGCCCGGGACGCCGTCCCGCACGGTCTCGGCCGTAAGGAGTGAGCATGTATCTCAACGTGGCCGAGCTCGAATCGGCGATCACCAGCCTGCAGGGCGCCCACCCCGAGGCGACGGAGATCCTCACTCCGCCCCACCCCACCCACGAGGGCCGCACGGCGCGGCTGCTGCGGGTCGGCACCCGCGCGGCCGACGACGCGGACGGCATCCTGCTGCTGGGCGGGATGCACGCCCGGGAGTGGGTGCCGCCCGACGCGCTGGTCTCGCTGGCGGCGGACCTGCTGGAGGCACACGCCCTGGGCACCGGCCTCGGCTACGGCTCGGCGTCGTTCACGGCGGCCCAGGTCGCTCACGTGGTGGAGAACGTCAACCTGTTCCTCTATCCCTGCGTCAACCCGGACGGCCGGGCCTTCAGCCAGACGACCTCCCCGATGTGGCGCAAGAACCGCCGCCCGGCGCCCGCCGGGCACACCGGACCCTCCTGCGTGGGCGTGGACCTGAACCGCAACTTCGACTTCCTCTGGGAATTCACGACCAAGTTCGCACCGGACGCCCGCGTTCACACCTCGGTCGACCCGTGCGACGAGCAGACGTACTGCGGCCCGGCCGCCGTGTCGGAGCCCGAGACACGGAACGTGGTGTGGGCCCTCGACACCCACCCGCGCATCCGGTGGCTGGTCGACGTGCACAGCGCGGCTCCGGAGATCCTGCACAGCTGGGGTTCGGACCAGAACCAGACCACCACCCCGTCCGACAACTTCCGCAACCCCGCGCTCGACGGTGTGCGGGGGCGCAAGGACGACGGCATCGGCGAGTTCATCCCCGAGCAGGACCTGAAGACCGCGGTCGGGCTGGCCGAGCGGATGAGCGACGCGGTCCGCGCGGTGCGCGGAGTCGACTACCAGGTCGAGCCGGCCTACGGCCTGTACCCCACCTCGGGCGCGAGTGACGACTACGCGTACAGCCGGCACTTCACCGATCCGGCCGGCACGAAGGTGTTCGGGTTCACGATCGAGTGCGGTACGAGCTTCCAGCCGCCGTTCGGTGAGGCCGAGGAGGTCATCCGCGAGGTCTCGGCGGGACTGCTGGCGCTCGCGCTCGACGTCTAGCGCACCCCGACGGTTCACCGCCGCTCGACCTCGGCCAGGGAGGTGCCCCCGGGTCACCCGGCGCCGAGGGCCTCGTGCGGCGGCCTGCCGTAGGCGTTCCGGTAGGCGGCGGCGAAGCGGCCCGGGTGGAAGAACCCCCACCGGGCGGCGACGTCGGTGACGGTGGTGCCGAGGGGGTCGGCCGCGAGCAGGTCCTGGTGGGCGTGGGACAGGCGCACCGTGCGCAGATGAGCGAGGGGCGTGGTGTCCAGATGCCGGCGGAAGGCGTACTGGAGGCCGCGCACGGTCACGTGTGCGGCCTCGGCGATGTCGGCGACCGTGACGGGCTCGGCGGCGTGGTCCTCGATGTAGGCGAGCGCGCGGCGCAGCGTCACGGGATGCGCGTCGTTGCGGTCGGTCGCGGTGGGCTCGTCGAGCGCCGTGTGGGGGAAGGCGGCCAGGACGCTCGCCGCCAGGTGCTGGGCCGCGGTCGAGGCGATCAGGGGCAGGCCCGCGATGTCGGGATCCGCCAGGACATGGTCGCGCACATAGGCGATGGAGTGCCCGAGCTGTCGCGCCGCGGCCGGGGAGTGGGGCCGGTGCCCGGTCAGGCGGACCGGCCCGGCGGAGCGCCCGGGCGCGGTGGCGGCGACCTGGGAGAGCAGCTCGGTGTCCAGCATGGTGATGTTGTACCGGGCGTTGCAGATCCGCCCCGAGTACGGTCGGTCCGGTGGGGCGAAGGACACGACGTCGCCGGGACCGAAGGCGTCCTCGACCCCGTCGAAGGTGTGCTCCCGGATGGTGCCGTCGTGGACCAGACACAGGCAGATCCTGCGCAGGGGAGTGACCGAGTAGCTCATCTCGAAACTCAGGTCGAGTTCGTCCACGGTGACCGACGGCATGGCGGTACGGACGATTCTCGCTCTGCTGTCGTCCGGTCTGTCGCTGCCGATGCTCATCCTGGCGTAGGCCCGGCTGAGGAACTCCTCGGTCTCTTCCAGGTCGTCGCTGTCGAAGCGCAGTGTGTCCATGACGGCCCCGTTCGGTGCGGCACGCGGCATCACTGGGTGTCCGGTCATGGCGTCGCACCTCGCTGCCGCGATGCCCCGAGAGGCGACTGCGGAGGGTTCCGCCCGGCTCGTCTACCCCGGGCCGGGGCGGGCATTCGTTTTGTGGACAGGCGCGGGCCGAGTTGTTCGTTCGAGGTGTGGCGACGGCGCTCCGTGCCCCGGAGGCTGGGAGAAGGCAGCACCGCGGGGGTTCCGCCGTGCTGCCGTTTGTGGATCTTGGGACAGAGGGGTAAGACAGTTGGCCATGGCTGGGCAGGAGGACCTCGTCGAGAGAATCAGTGCCCTGCAGGAGGAGGTCGGCCAGCTGCGCCAGGCCCTCGCCTCGCACGCCGTCGTGGATCAGGCGATCGGTGTCGTGATCGCCATCGGGCGGCTCAGGCCGGAACAGGGCTGGGACGTCCTCAAGGAGATCTCCCAGCACACCAACACCAAGCTGCGGGAGGTCGCCGAGTACGTGGTGCAGGGCACCCACTGCGGCTGGCTGCCCGACGAGATCCGCGGCGCCCTGACCGCCGCCCTGCGGCGCGCGAAGGCGGACTGAGCCCCCCGGACGGGCACCAGGGGGCCGGGGACCTACCAGCGCACGAACACGTTCACCGTCTTGCCCCGGGGACCGGGCGTGGTGATGGTCTCCTCGGCCAGGGCGTTGATCAGATGCCACCCGATGCCGCCGCGTCCGTCGAGGTCGAACCGGCGCGGCTCGGGCGCCGTCGGGTTGGTGTCCTCCACGGCGATCTGCACGGTGTCGGCCACGGCTCGTAGACGCAGCGTGAACGGACCGGGCGCGAAGGTGAACGCGTTGGAGGCCAGCTCGGCGACCACCAGCAGTACGTCGTCCGGCGCGTCCGGCGCGTGCGGCGTCTGCATGCGTTCCAAACCCTGGAGGAAGGCGGCGGCGTCGTCCCTGGCCTGCGCCACGTCACTGAGCGCGCCGCCGAAATGCCAGGTCTGCTCAACGCTGAGGGTGTTCAATAGGCCGGCTTCCCGCTCTGTGGGATCGCGTTCGGCGGGCATGTGGCTCTTCTTCCTTCCGACGAACTGGAGGGCCAGTACCGGCTTCCCGATCCGAGCAAAGGCATGCCCAATTTCTCTCATCGGCACGAAGAACACCCTTCCATGCTTCCGCCCGACCGTGGCTGAAACGCTACGGTGCGTGACGCCTTCGTGAATGGCTTCACGAAACGTCCTGGCGGCCGCGCTCGCGGATGTTCCACTCCACCGCCCGGTCGAACGACGCGCATATCGCCGCGGCGAGTTCGTCCTCCCGGCCGAAGAGATAAAAGTGCCCGTCGGGCCAGGTGTGCCGGCGGACCTCGTTCCGGAAGCACGCTTGCCAGTGGTGGTCCTCGACGCCTTCCAGAACGGGGTCGTCCGCGCCGTGGAACACCTCGGTGTACGTACCGAGCGGGGCGTCGACGCTGGGCGTGTACGTGTCGACGATGGCCAGGTCGGGGCGCAGCACGCCGAGCATGTACGCCACCGTCCCCGGGTCCTCGAGAAGCTCCGTCGGCGTGCCGCCCAGCTCCCGCAGGAAGGCGACCAGGCGTGCGTCGTCCCAGAGGTCGCGCCGGACCCGCGAGGGATGAGGACGGCCGGGCGGGCGGCTCGCGGACAGACCCAGCCACTCGGCGGGCGTGCCGCGCCGCTCCAGCTCGGCGGCGAGCTCGAAGGCGATGACCGCCCCCATGCTGTGACCGAACACGCCCGCCGGCTCCATGCCCTCGGAGCCGATGACGTCGAGGCAGAACGCGACGGCTTCCCGGGCGCTCCAGCAGGGCTTCGCACCCATGGTCGCCCCGCGTCCGGGGAGCTCGACGACACGGGTCCTGAACCGGCTGCCGAGCGACTTCACCAGACCTCTGTAGGGGACCGCGGACCCGCCGGCATGGTGCAGGACCAACATGTCGGGCGGCACTGCCATCACTCTGTACTCCCCCTGCATCAGCCGACGCGCCTGCCTCATGCTATCCGCGGCGAGCCCGTGGCCCGCGGGCATCGGCGGCGGGCCACGGCCACGGACCTCAGCTCGGCCGCAGTACGACGGCCTGACCGCCCGCGGCCGCCATCGCCACACTCAGCGTGGTCGCCGAGGTGACCGTGCGCGTGCTGACGACGACGGGCGTCTGGTACGGGCTGGTGCCGGGCGTCCCGTCGGCGTAGACCGTCGCGGTGTACGTGCCGGAGCCCAGGAAGGACAGCGGAAGCGAAAGGGTGCGGGCGCTCTCGTCGGTCATCGCCCCCAGATACCAGGTGGTGCCGCTGCGCCGGGCCACGGCGACGTACTCCCCGATCGACCCCGTGAGGGTCCTGCTCTCGTCCCAGACGGTGGGGATCGCGTCGAACCAGGGCAGCCCGGGCCACTTGGACGGCGTGGAGTACTTCGACGGTGCGTCGTACCAGTACAGGAAGGACAGCGGCTGGTAGTACACGGCGGCCATCGCCATCTGGTGGGCGTTGGTCGTCCGGTCGCGGGACTGGCCGTAGCAGATCGTGTAGTCCATCGGCCCGCCGATGTTGCGGGCGAAGGGCAGGGTGACGTTGTGGGTGGCGGTGGGGAAGCGTTCGTTGCCCCGCACGCCCTCCAGGCTGATCCAGTTGGGGTAGGTGCGCTCGTAGCCGAACGGCCGTACGTCGTCGTGCATGTCGATCAGCAGTTTGTGCGCGGCGGCGGTTCTGGCCCAGTCGGTGATGCTGTTCGTCATCGTCTGGGTGCCGTCGTTGATGAAGCCGAGCTTGACGCCGGCCACGCCCCAGCTCTGGTACAGGGCGAAGAGGGAGTTCGGGTCGCTCAGCGCGATGCGGTTGACGTAGAGGAGGACACCGACGCCCTTGCCGGCCGCGTAGGAGAGGACCGTCGGCAGGTCGATCGCGGAGATCGGCCGTGTCGCGTCGGTCGTGCTGTTCTCCGGGCCGTACCACCCGGCGTCGTACTCGATGTACTGCAGCCCGCGGGCGACGGCGAAGTCCACGCCGGCCAGTCCGTCCGCGGTGGTCAGGTTGCAGCGGAAGGCCTTGCCCGGTCTGATCCACGAGGTGTCGGCGAGGGCGCCGGGCGGGGCCAGGTTGAGCACGAGGTCGGCGTTGTCGACCAGCTCGGCATGGGTGGAGCCGATGACCACGGCCCGCCACGGCGTGGTGAACGGGGTGGTGACGGTGGAGCCGGCCTGGACCGGCCCGGAGCCGCGGGCGGTGTGCCGCATCAGATATGCGGCAAGGGTGTTGGGCTCTCCGGACACGGAACTGAGCATCAGCCGCGGATAGTTGAGGCGGGCCGACTCGCAGACGCACGCGATGAGCCCGCCGTCGGCGTATGTGGCGGTCAGGGGGAGGTCGGTCAGCGGGCCGGTGTCGGTGGACGAGGTTCCGGTGGACGGGATGGCGCCCGGCGCGACCGGGTTGTACGCGTCCTCGTCCCGCGCGCTGTAGACGAGTGTGCCGTCGGGGAAGACGAACGTGGTGAGCTCGTCGGCGACGGTCACGCTGCCCTGGTCGAGCAGGACGTAGCGGAACGCGACACCGGAGGCGTAGGCCCGGATCTGCACACCGAAGTTGATGGAGGTGCGGTTGTCCCGCAGGTTCCAGCGCATCTCCTGATAGGCGTCGGAGACGGTCGCGTCCCGCCCGTACACCGGGCTCCAGGTGGTGTCGACATGCCAGTGCTGATAGTTCGTCAGTACGACGTCGGTGCCGAGGGCCGTTCCGTCGCTCAGGCGCAGGCCCATGGCCGAAGTGCCGATCACCGTCCTGCCGTTGCGCGCCGCCGACCAGCGCAGCGCGCCGCCGGTCAGCGCCAGGGTGAGGGTGGTCGTGCCGTCGAGCGAGGTCGCGGTGACCGAGGCGTCGGCGGCCTCGGCCGGACGTGTGGCGGCGACGCCCAGCGCGGCCGCCGAAGCGGTGACGGCTGCGCCCTTCAGGATGCCGCGACGGGACAGGTTCACGAGGCACACCACCGTTTCAACAAATGCAACCAGGAAGTAACAAAGCCTGACGTCGATGACGTTTCTAGTGCGCGCGGACTCAAGGGGTCAACAGGGCGGCGCGGTTGAAGTCCACCTGAACGGTCAAGGATCAACAAAATCGATCGCGAATCTTGACTCCCCGTCCGGGCTGCACCTCTCATGGACCCCCGAGTCGCCCCGGAGAGGCACAGGAGAGGGAAGCGCATGTCAGACGAAGTCCCCAACAGACCGGCCGCCCGTCGGCGCAGAGCCGCCACCGTCCTCCTGACCCTGCTCGGGGGCCTGGCCGCGCTGCTGCTCCCGGTGAGCGAGGCGCACGCGGCCTCGGTGTCGTTCACGACGGGCGCCGCACGCACCGACCAGAACGGCAACACCCTCCAACTGCACGGCCTCGGTATCGTGAAGGTGGGTGACACCTGGTACGGCTTCGGCGAGGACAAGACCGGCGAGACCTCGGCGGACACGTCCTTCCAGGACATCACCTGCTACACCTCGACCGATCTCGCCAACTGGACCTACCAGGGCCAGGCGTTGAGCAGGCAGGCGAGCGGCGACCTGGGCCCCGGCCGTGTCGTGGAGCGGCCCAAGGTCATCTACAACGCGTCGACGAGCACGTACGTGATGTACATGCACATCGACAGCACCAACTACTCCGAGGCCAAGGTCGGTGTGGCCACCAGCAGTACCCCCTGCGGCCCGTACACCTACCGTGGCAGCTTCCGCCCGTTGGGCAACCTCAGCCGTGACCTCGGTCTGTTCCAGGACACCGACGGGACCGCCTACCTGCTGAGCGAGGACCGCAACAACGGCCTGCGCATCGACAAGCTGTCCGCCGACTACCTGTCCGTCGACAGCGCGGTGGCGGTGCTGGGCAGCAGCGGCAGCAACAGCGTCGAGGCGCCCGCCATGGTGAAGATCAACGGCATGTACTACGTGTTCGGCTCCCACCTGACGGGCTGGAGCCTGAACGACAACATCTACGCCACCGCCACCTCGCTGAGCGGCCCCTGGTCGGCCTTCCGCAACTTCGCCGCCCCGGGAACCCACACCTACGGCAGCCAGACGGCGAACGTCATCACAGTCCAGGGCACCTCCGGCACCACGTACCTCTACGCCGGTGACCGCTGGGACACCTCCGACCTGGGCGCGTCCAAGCTGATCTGGCTGCCGCTGACCATCCGGGGCACCACGGTCAACCTCGGCCAGTACCCCACCTGGTCCCTGGACGCCGCCGCGGGCACCTGGACGGCCGGCAGCGGCATCCCGACCGAGGGCGTCCACACCGCGAAGAACGTCAACAGCTCGATGCTGATGGACGTGTCGAGCGGGTCCACGGCCAACGGCGCCAAGATCATCCAGTGGTCGTCCAACGGCGGCGCCAACCAGCAGTGGACCCTCACCCGGGTGGCGGACAACATCTACACGCTGAAGAGCGTGAAGAGCGGCCTGTGTCTGGACGTCCCGAACCAGTCGACGGCCACCGGTGTACAGGTGCAGCAGTGGACCTGCAACGGCGGGACCAACCAACAGTGGTTCCTCGACCTGGTCGGCAGCTACACCGGCAGTACGTACCTGCTCGCCGGGGTGGGCAGCGACCTGAACCTCGGCGTCAGCGGAGCCTCGACCACCCAGGGCGCGACGGTGGTCCAGGAGACGGGCACCGGCGCCACGAGCCAGCAGTGGAGTCTGTCCTGACCCGACCGATGCCGGTCCCCGGGGCCGTGCGCCGTCACCTCATCGGCGCCCGGCCCCGGAGTGGTGCGTGACGTACCACCACACCGCGGCCGCCGATCTCAGGGCGCGGTAGTCGTAGACCTCGGCCGTGTCCCAGCCGGTGTCCGTGCTGAACCCGTCCGGCGCCTCGGCGGCGGCCGCCGCGTCCAGGTCGGCCCGCCGGCCGTTCAGCCAGGACCCCGTGTCCCGGAAGCGGGTGCCCCCGTACAGCGCGACCACCAGTGCGGGGTCGGCACTCCGGCCCTCGTACAGGAAGAGGTTCCGTTCGGAGACGATCGCGGATTCCGTCCCGATGCCGAGCGCGTACTCGGTCTCGCGTGCCCGGCCCCGGTAGACGTTGTTGACCACGTGCACCTGTCCGAAGCGGACGCGGGGAGCGCGCTGCACGATGTCGGTGAAGAGGTTGCGCGCGAAGGTCACCTTCAGGTGTCCGCGGTCGCGGTCGCCCCGGCCGTCGCCGGAGCCGATGAGGACCGCCTTGTCGTGGTCGGTGAACCGGCTGTCGGAGACCGTGATGAAGTCCGAACCGTCCTCGATGTCCAGCAGCCCGTCGTGCCGCTGCACCGGCTTGCCGTGGAACCCGGTCGGCGCGGCGCGGTCCGGGAAGCGGCCGTCGGTGAACGTGCAGTGGTCGATCCAGATGTTCCTGCCGGTGATCACCGTCATGGCGTCGAAACGGGCGTTCCAGGCGCCCTGTTGCCCGTCACCGGGCGACCAGGTGGTGAAGTGGTCGACGGGAGCCTCCAGATGGAGGCCGCGGACGATGATGTTGGTGCCCGTGTTGACGGTGAGGAAGACGCCGAGCAGCCGCGCGTCGCCGCCCGTGCCGACCAGTGTGGTGTTGCTCGGCACGGTCAGCTGGATCTGCAGCTTCTCCTTGTTCGAACCGGTCTGCCGCAGGGTCCGCTGCTGCTTGCAGTACTCGAAACGGGTGTCGGACCAAGCGGCGCCGTCCGGGCCGAAACACGCCATGTACTTCGTCAGGTCGTAGCCGGGGGCGTAGTCCTGCTCGCCGAGCAGCGTGCCGTCGTCCGCCTCGTGGCCGTTGACGTCTCCGCTGACCCGGATGACCTTCGGCGCCTCGGGAGCGCCGTGGTTGGCCAGCGCCTCCTTCAGCTCCGCACGGGTCGACACCGTCCACACCGACTCCGGGGCGGCGCCCGCGCCTCCGGTGGTCCCCCCGTTCACGGCGGCCCAGCCGACCGGCCGTGGACCGTGGGAGTCGGACGCGGTCGCGGAGCCCGCCGGCAGCAGGGCGCAGAGCACCAGGGCGACGACGAGGAGGGCGTTGCGTAAGGGCACCGTCACCGGGGAAACGCTAGAAGGCACGGCTCACCGGATCAAGGGCGCCTCCTCAGAAGCCGCCCTTGAGGAACTCGGTGACGGACGCGGTCGACGTGGCGGTGACGTTGTAGCGGTCGCCGCCCGCGTCACGCTGACCCTGGTCGTGGTTGTACCCGAACTTGAAGGTGTAGGTGCCGGGATCCAGCGTGACCCCCGACTTCAGCGTCACCACGTAGTCCAACTCGCCGCCGCTCAGGGCCGAGGCCACCGACACCTTGTCCCCGAGGGAGGTCCAGGTGCCGGTGTTCGCGACACCTCCGGTCTGGATGACCTTGAGGACCACCTTGAGGCTGGTGAGCGACGTCGTGGACTCCACGGTGACGACGCTCTGGTCCCGGACCACGGCCGCGGAACCTCCGACGGCGCTCCAGACCCTGCGGCCGGGCAGGAACCCGCGCAGGGCAGTGCGCGACCTGCGGGCGAACAGTTCCGCGAACTCGCCGTGCGAGCGGGTGGATCGATCCGGGGTCTGCTGCGACATGAAGCGGGTCCTTGGCGAGGGGAGTGGCTTACCGGGGGACGGTTCTACGGAGGGGGTGTGGGGGTCTACGGGGCTCCGGACCTGCCGGAAGCCCTACGGGAGGTCTTCCGGGGTCAGGGTCATCCGGCTCGTCGTCCTCGCCCCCGGCGACTCGCCGCTGCGCCACCTCGACGGGCACCCGGGAGTACGGCTGCTCACGTCACGGACGCCCACGGCGCGGGAGTTCACCGCCGCGCTGGAGACCGGCAGTGAGCCCCGCGTGGTTCTCGTCGACGACGCCGACCTGCTGATCCTGCCGGAGATCGACCAGGACCTTCGTGCCCTGGCCGAGTCCGGCAAGGACCGCGGCATCGGAGTGGCCGCCGCCGCCACGGGGGACACCATGGCGGGAGCGATGGGCTGGTTGGGTGCACTGAAAAGGCAGCGCAGGGGCGTACTGCTCGACCCCCAGAGCCTGATGGAGGGCGACATCCTGGGCGTCCGTCTGACCCATGCCCACCTGCGCAACCGCAGACCCGGCCGGGGCCTGACCGTCGACACCCGCTCGGGCGAACTGATCAACGTACAGATCCCCGAGACGGAGCTCGACTGACCGACGAGGGACGACGTGGGGCGGCGGGCCCGCACGGTGCGGGCAGCCCAGGGACCGGCCGCCGCCGTCCGCCGCACCTCAGCAGACCGGCACGCCCGGAACCTGGTTCTCCGGCACGCTGAGGTAGATGTTGCTCATGTAGCCGCCGTACTGGGGCAGATAGGCCCACCAGTCGTTGACGTACGGCGGCACGCTGACCTGCTGGCCGCGCTTCTGGCAGCGGACCAGGACCTCGACTCCGGCGGGCAGCGTGGTGACCGCGGTGGACGTCGTCGTCGCCTGGGTGCGGACGCGGACCCCGCTGCCCCAGGTGCCGATCCAGGTGCCGGCCGGGCGCGAGGCGCCGGGGACGTTCAGCGAGCGGGTCAGCCGCCCCACGTCCGAGTAGGCCTTGCCGTAGGACGTTCCGCTCGGGTGCAGGGTGAACACGGCGACGATGGAACGGTCGCCCGCGCCCACCACCCCCGTCGTGTGCAGTGCCGGACGCGACAGGTCCACGGCGTCGACCGCCGCGCCTGCCCGCGCCCGCGGCCCGGGCGCCTCCGCGGCCGCCGTCGCGGCGGTCGCCGTACAACCGCCCGAACTGAAGCCCGACCAGCCCTGCTTGACGGCCCAGGGGCGGTCGAAGGAGCCGGCGATGCCGAAGTGCTGGTCGTAGCCGTCGGTGGCGCAGCGGGTGGACTGGCGCAGGTTGCCGAGGACGTAGTCGCGGACCGGTGCGGGAGCGGAGTCCAGCAGATAGCGGTAGATCTTCACGGTGTCGCGGGCCGACAGAGCCGTGTAGCCCCAGTAGCCGGGGTGTGTCGACGGCGGCCGGGCGGTGTCCGTCAGGCCGAGGCGCGCGACCATCCGGTCGACGATCGCGCCCTGGCCGTTGTTCGCCCAGAACGTGCTCGCGGCCGCGTCGTCGCTGCCGCGCAGCATGGTGTCGATCCGGGACCGGTCGTCGGCCGAGAGAGCGTCGGGGCCGCGGTTCCACAGCACGTCCAGGGCGATCAGCAGTTTGACCACGGACGCCGACCGGAACTGCCCGGCCGTGTTCAGCTGCTCGGTGAACGTGCCGGTCTGCCGGTCGAAGACCGCGACACCCGCCGTCACCCCGGCCGGCACGTCGGCCCGCGCCGACGCGGGCGGTGACGGGGAGGGGCCGGGTGCGGCGGTTGCGGTGGTGGTGGCCGCGGTGCACAGGAGCGCCGCGAGGGCGGCGGCCAACAGGCCCGCCCGCGCCGCGCGACGACGGGCCGGCCGTGCCAGGGCCCCTTCGGAATCGCTGCGTGTGGTCGTCATCGTCATCCTCGTGTCCGGGTCGAGGTGCGTCGCTCGCACCACCGCTTGGACGGCGCCACACCCCGCGCCGTATGAGAACCGGGCCGGGAGGACCGCGAGTGCCGGGACTCTCATACGACCGGTCCACGGCACCCGTCCGTAGAGCGGGGCCCCACGCCCCACCCACATCCGGCCCCGACCGGTTTCCGGACACCTCCAAGGAGCACCCATGTCCCCTCGCCGCACCCGTCTCGCCGCCGCGGGCCTCGCCGCGGGCGCCGCGCTGTCCCTGTTCGCCTCGACCGGCACCGCCCAGGCCGGCATCTCGGGGTTCTACGTCTCGCTGCAGACCAACAGCAACATCCGCTCGGCGCCCAACACCCAGAACGCGCCGATCCTCAACACCGGTTCCATCAAGGACCGTTACTACCTGGACGGCGTCTGCTACGTGCACGGCCAGCCCGTCACGGCCGGCGGTTACACCACGGACGTCTGGTACTACGGCACCGTCTTCGACGGCGTCGACGTCTTCAAGACGTACCGGAACGTCTGGGCCTGGGGCGGGAACGTCAACATCGGCAAGGACCCCTCCGACTCCGTCGACGAGTGCTGAACCCGCACACACGAGTGGCCCCTGGAATCCCAGGGGCCACTGCGGTGCCGGTGTTCAGCCGACGGTCAGCACTCGCGCACTCCCGGCAGCCAGGCGGCCGGGTGGTCGATGTAGATGTTGCTGATGTAGCCGCCGAGCCCCGGGACGTACGCCCACGCGTCGTTGCTGTAGCCCTCGGCGTTGACCAGGTCGCCGTGCTTCTGGCACTCCACGAAGACCGGCGTCGGCCCGCTCAGCGTGCGTACGACCGCCGCGTTCAGCCGCGCGTCGGCGCGCACCCGGACCGACGTGCCCCACGTGCTGAAGTTGGTCCCCGGCGTCCCGCCGCCGCCCGGGGTGCACGGCAGGCTCACGCCGCGTGCCGCCAGGTAGGGAACCGGGTCCATGCCCCGGGTGCTGGACGTCGAGCTGTGCGCCTCGAAGTGCAGGTGGTTGCCGGAGGAGTCGCCCTCCGAGCCCATGCGCGCGATCAGCTGACCGCTGCTCACCCGCTGGTTCACCGAGACGAGACGCTCGTACATGTGGCCGTACTCGGTGACCGTGCCGTCGTCGTGCTTGATGCGGATCCACTGGCCGTAACCGCTGGCGGTACCGGAGACGATGACGGTGCCCGGACCGGTGGAGTAGATCGGCGTACCGCGGTCGTTGGCGATGTCGACGCCGTCGTGGCCCGAGTGCCACCACTGGGTCACCGTTCCGGCGGCCGGGCAGGACCCGGCGTAGTCGGCCGGCTTGGCGGGCGGAGCGGCGTCGGCCGTGCCGGCCGCGAGGGGGATCAGCCCGGTCGCGGCGACCGTGGCGACGAGCAGGCCGATGGACTTGGTCCGGTTGAACACGCGCATGGCGAGAACTCCTCCGTACGAAGAGGGGGAACGGGGCGGTTGAGCGGGCGGGCGCCGCGGATCAGCAGGTGGGAACGCCGGGCAGCCAGGCCGCCGGGTCGTCGATGTAGATGTTCGAGATCCAGGCCTTGTACTTCGGCAGGTAGGACCAGGCGTCGTTGCTGTAGCCCTCGGCGTTGACCAGCTCGGCGTGCACCTGGCACTGCACGTCCACCGCAGTGGGGCCGGGCAGCCGGGTCACGGGAGGCTTGCCGGTGCCGGGCTCCGGCCGCAGGCCAACCCCGGTGCCCCAGGTCATGAACCGCTTGGTGCCCGCCGGCGGCTGCTCGGTGCCGGCGATGCGCAGGGCGCCCGCGTACTGGGCGTTCAGCCGGACGTCGCTGACCATCACGAGCGTCCCGGACTCCCGGGCCTCGACCATCTTGCCGTCGCCGAGGTAGATGGCGATGTGGTGGACGCTGTGGAGGTTGTCGGGGTTCGACGCCCACAGCATCAGATCGCCCGGCTGGAGAGGGGCGATCCCCTGGTCGCGCGAGAACCGGGCCGTCGCGCCGCTCCACTGGGCCTGGTTCCAGGAGCCCTCGGGCAGCGCGATCCCCGCTCCCTGCCAGGCCGCGTACTGCACCAGATGCGAGCAGTCGAAGCCCTTCACCTGGCTGTCGTGGGCGCCGGGGCCGCCGCCGGGGTAGTCCTGACCGTACGTCGGCCCGTGGATGGAGCCGCCGCCCCACGAGTACGGCACCCCGATCTGCGAGCACGCGGCGTTGACGATCGCCTGCGCCTGGGCGGGCGCGCCAGCCAGGGGACGACAGCCGGCGGCGGCCGCCGTCTTCGAGGAGAGGGGCGATGCGACGGCCATCGCCGTACCGGTACAGCTCAACGTGGTGGCGAGCAGCAGTCCTCCTGCCATCGCCAGAGTGCGGTGGGTGCGGCGCATGTGGGGTCCCCCTGGTTCGGTGCGCGCGGTGAGCGGATGTGCGAGTGAGCGGGCCGAGGCGGTCACGGTCGGCCGGTCTTCATGGAGGAGACGGGAGCGACGCCTGGTTCGTATGAGCCCAGTGCGGCGCGCATCTTGGCGAGTCCGCGCATACGGTTGCGCTGCACGGTGCCGCGATGGGCGCCGAGCCGTTCCCCCGCCATGTCATGGGTCAGCCCCTCGAGGTCGACCAGGATCACGGCGGCCGCCTCTTTCGGGGACAGCCCGCGCAGCAGTGCGGTCGCCACCGCCTCGGCCTCCCGGCTCGCGAAGCCGCCGTCCCAGCTCTGTTCGGGCAGCCGGTCGGTGCAGCGCTCCTGACGCGCGGGGTGCCGCCACAGGTCGCGCAGCAGGTTCAGCGCCGCCGCGCACGTGTAGGCGTACGGCTGCTGCTGACGGGCCAGGGTGTGGGCACGGGCCCGGCGGGAGAGTCTCAGATACGTCTCCTGCAGCAGGTCGTCGGCATCGTGCGGATTGCCGGTCAGGGCCAGCAGCCGACGCCGCAACCTCGGCATCACCGCGGTGAACGCCTCGTCGAACTCGGCCGCCGTCATGTGGTCGGCGGCGCCCCCGTCGAACCGGGAAGCGAACGGCTCGGTGCGCGCGAACTCGGTGTGCGTGGTCGTGCTGGACGACTTGGTCATCGTCGTCGAGATACAGGTGTTCTCCACGGTGTTCCCCCGGGTCTGTTTCTCAGCGTGCGGTCCGGCATGTGGTGTCGTGGTGGTGGTACCGCCGCCCGGTGGCAGGGCAGTCGGCCGTCGGGGCTACGGGGCTACGGGGCTACGGGGCCATGGGCTACGGGAGCGTCCGTGCGGTGGGGCCGTAGCGTGCCGCTCGCGCCTCGGTCAGCAGCGCCCAGTACCGGTCGCCGTACGACCAGTGCCACCACTCGGTCGGGTAGTTGACGAAGCCCGCGGCCGTCAGCGCGCGGCCCATCACCGCCCGGTTGGCGCGCGCCTCGGCGTCGATGTTGACCGCGGCCGTGCGGCAGCCGCCCTCGCTCTCCTCGGGCGTGGCGTTGACCTCAGTGCCGAGGGGGAGTTCCACCCCGTCCTCGGTGCACAGCGTCAGGTCCACCGCGCCGCCGCTGACGTGCGGGGCGACCTCCGGAGGCGAGATGTAGGCGCTGGCCAACTCGCGTATCCGGTCCGCCGGGGCACCGGGGTGGGCCGCGCGCAGCGTGTGCGTGTACTCGTCGAAGTACAGGCGTTGCAGAGTGGGCGGCCGGTACCCCTCCACCATCAGCAGGCGCACCCCCGGGGGCAGCGCGGCCTGGGCGAGCACGAGCCGGCGCAGGACGTCGGCCCGGACGTGCGCGTACGAACCGTCGTCGTCGGCCTTGCGCGCGTCGACCCGCAGCACGGCGCCCTCCCGGGCGTCGACCAGGGTTTCGCCGCACTCGGCGACGCGCGTCGCGGCGATTCGGTGATCCGAAAGCAGGATGATTTCCGTCACGCTCACAGCGTGGCGGTGAGCTCTGCAGAAGCGATGCAGATCGCCTGTAGGACGAGATGCAGCGCCCCTGCAGAGCGGGCACACGTATGCCTTTGAGCGGACCGCGTCAGAAGCAGTCCTCGAAGTTCTGGGAAACGCCGGGAATGGGACCCCAGTTGACGCCACCGCTGACATATACCGCACTGATCCAGCCACGCGGCCCACCGGCGTCAACCTGGACCCAGTAATCGTTGACGTACTGCCCGTCCCTGACGGTGTCGCCCTTGTTCTGGCAGTACGCCGTGACGTTCATCCGGCTGACCTTCACGCCGCTGTACGGCGGGCAATCGAACGAGGCGCACGCCCGCATGTTGACGCCGCTGGCCCAGACGTAGACGGTGGTCGTGGCCGCCGCCTGCGGGGCCGGCGCGGCCGCTACCAGGGACACCGCGGCGCCGCAGGCCGCCGCCGCGGCGACCGCCGTGCGGCGCAGTCGGGTGGTTCGCTTGCTGGGTGTTCCGGTCATGGAGTCCTCCGGTCGAGTGTCGTCGATTCGCCCGAATGACGGCCTCGGCACGCCGGTCGTATGCGTCCGACCCGCACAACGTTCCCGGCGCTCATACGACAAGCGGGTCACTTCCGTCCACGAGATGAACTCGGACAGTCCTTTCGTCGGATTGAGAGGAAATCTCACCGGACACCCATCGAATTCCGGCCACGCGCCATCCACACCGGTCCGCCGTGAAAAAAGGGCGGACCGGTTGGAGGCATGCCCGTCAGTGGGCGCCGGTATGTTGTCCCTGACTTGCGGGAACGTGAAATCGGGGGACACGGTGGACGTTCGTCTTCTGGGGCCGGTCGAAGTGTCGAGCGGCGGTACTCGGATTCCGCTGAACGGTGCCAAACCGACGGCGATACTCGCCGCCATGGTCGTCCATCTCGGTGAGGTGCTCTCCGCCGAGCGGCTGGTCGACCTGGTCTGGGAGGAGGAGCCACCCGCCACCGCGCGGGCCCTCGTCGCCACGCACGTCTCGGGACTGCGCCGCGCGCTGGCCGGCACGGCGGGCGGCGAGGCCATCCGCACCCGCTCCCCGGGGTACGTCGCGGAACTGCCCCCCTCCGCCGTGGACGCGCGGCGCTTCGAGGACGCGTTCGCCGCCGGCCGCGCAGCGGCGCTCGCCGGGCGGGCCGAGGAAGCCGTCGACATCCTGCAGGCGGCGTCCCGGCTGTGGCGCGGGCAGGACGCCCTGGAAGGCCTCGGCCAGTCCTTCGCCCGTGTCGAGGCCATGCGCCTGGCGGAACTCCGCCTGGAGGCACAGGAGTACCGCTTCACCGCCGAACTGGCCCTGGACCGGCGGACGGACCTGGTCGCCGAACTCGTCGCCCACGTCGCCGCCCACCCCCTGCGTGAGCGCCCACGCGGCCAGCTGATGACCGCGCTGTTCCGCACCGGCCGGGTGGCCGACGCGCTGCGCTGCTACGAGGAGGGCCGCCGCCTCCTGCGTTCCGAGCTGGGCATCGACCCCGGTCAGGAACTGCGCACCCTGCACCAGGCCCTGCTCCGCGCGGACACGACCGTGCTGGGGGAAACCCCGGCCCGCCGCGGGACCACACCCACGCCCGCGGGCCCCGCACCCACGGAACGACCGGGCCCCGCGAGCGTGCGGAGCGAGAACACCACGCTCCCTCACCCGCGACAGCACCGTCCCGAACCGCCCTACGACGACACGGACCGCCCGGCGCCGACCCAACTCCCGCCCGACGTCGCCGACTTCGTCGGACGCGAGGAACAGATCGCCTGGGCGACCGCCCTCCTCGAGCAGGTGCGGGACCCGCGGCGCACCGCGCCGCCCATCGGCGTCATCTCCGGCCGGTCGGGCACCGGCAAGACCGCCCTGGCCGTCCACGTGGGCCACCGCACCGCCGCGCTCTTCCCCGACGGACAGCTCTTCGTCGACCTGCGGGCCTCGGACTCCGAACCCGTACGCACCGCGGACGCCCTCGCCCGGCTGCTGCGCGCCCTCGGCGTGGACTCCGACACCCCGACCCACGACGAGGAGGACCTCCTCGGGCTCTACCGCACGCACATCGCACGGCGCAGGGTCCTGCTCATCCTCGACAACGCCGTGAGCGAAGCGCTGCTGCGCCCCCTGCTGCCCCCGGGCGGCGGCTCGGCCGTGCTGATCACCGGTCGCCGCCGACTGGTCGCACTCGAAGGCGCCGCCCACCTCGATCTGGGCGTCCCCTCCGAGGCGGAGGCCCTGGACCTGCTGGCCCGCGTGGCCGGCCCGGCACGGCCCGGCACGGAACCCGGCCAGGCCTCCGAGATCGTCGCGCTGTGCGGACGCCTGCCCCTCGCCGTCCGCGTCGCCGGCGCCCGCCTCGCCGCCCGCCCCCACTGGACACCGTCGCGGCTCGCGGCACGGCTGCGCGACGAACGCCGCCGCCTGGACGAACTCCAGGCCGGCGACCTGGAGGTGCGCGCCAGCCTCGGGCTCGGCTACGCCGACCTCGACGCCCAGGAGCAGCGCGCGTTGCGGCGCCTGGCCCTGATGGACCTGCCCGACTTCGCCGCGTGGGTCGCCGCACCACTCCTCGACGTGAGCGCCGACGACGCGGAGGACGCGGTCGAACAACTCGTCGACTGTCACTTCGTGGAGGTCGTGCGCACCGACGAGACGGGCAGTACGCGCTACCGCATCCACGACCTCGCGCGCGAGTACGCCCGCGAACGCTGTCTGGCCGACGAGGACCGGCAGGACAGGGAGGCGGCGATACTGCGCCTGGTGGACCGCTGGCTGACCATGTCCCGCAGTGCGGCGGCCCACAGCCCGGGCGGCGCGTCGAGACTCCTCTCGCCCACCACGACGAACGAGCCGAAGCGACAGGCGGGCGAACCGACACGACCGGCGTACGACGGGAAGGGGCCCGCCGACGATCCGACCGCGTGGTTCGCGGCCGAACAGCGGTGCCTGCTCGCCGCGGTCACCCACTGCGCGGAACACGGGATGCTCGACGCCGCGCGCGAGCTGGCCGCCGCCCTCATGGCCGCCTCCGCCGCGCTCTACAACCAGTTCGACGCCTGGTCCCGCTCGCACGACGTGGCCCTGGAAGCCGTGCGCCGCGGCGGGGACGTGGAGGGCGAGGCCTGGCTGCTCAACGGGCTCGGCCAACTCCGCCTGGAACAGGACCGCTTCGACGAGGGACACGCCTTCTTCGCTGCGGCACTGCGCCTGTTCGAGGAGCAGGACGTACGCCGCGGCCGCGCGGACGCCCTGGCCGGCATGGGCGCCGCCCGCCGCGAACAGGCCCGCTTCGCCGAAGCCCTGACCCTGCTGACCTCGGCGCTCGAGCACTACCGGGAGCCGGAGGACACCGCCGCCATGGCCCACGTCCTGTACGGCATCGGCTGTGTGTACCGGGACCAGGGCCGCCACGAGGAGGCGTGGGACGCGCTGACCCGCTCACACCGGCTGTTCGTGACCGCACACGACCGGCACGGTCAGGCACTCGCCCTGCGCTCCCTCGGCCTGTGCCACCGGGCGCGGGGCGACCTGCCGAGCGCGGAGGCCCTGCTGCGGCAGTCCCTCGGCATCTTCGAGGAGACGGGCGACGCCTTCGGCATCATGTACGCGAACCAGTCCCTGGCCAAGGTCGAGTTCCGCCAGGGCCGTATGCCCGAGGCCCGGCGGCGCCTGGACCAGTGCCTGGAGATCACCCGCGAGCGCCAGGACATGTTCGGAGAGGCCCTCGTCCTGCGCACCCTCGGCGAATGGCACCTCGCCGCCTCCGACTGGGAACCCGCGACCGAGACCCTGCGACAGGCCCTCGCCCTGTGGGAAAAGCTGGACCTGCCCCTGTGGCGTGCCCGCACCCTCCGGGACCTGGGCTCCGTCCAACTGGCCAGGGGAGACACGTCAACAGGACGGGACCTACGTCAGGAGGCACTGCGCATCTTCCGCGAACTCGGCAGCCGCGAGGCACTGGAGGCTTCGTAGGTCCCGTGGGCCCCAAAGGGCCGGAGTCATACGTGGAGTCATCCGTGGCGGACATCCGTGAAGAGCGGCTCGTAGGGCTCGCCCTCCGGCGTGAAGATGAGGACGTAGTCCTCGCCGGCTCCGGTGACGACCTCACGCAGACGGGCCAACACCACGGCCTCGCCCGGCAGTTCCAGGCCGAGGGCAGCGGCGGCCCGCTCCTGCCGGGCCGCGAGGTCGGGCATGTCCTCCAGGTATACCGCGGCGAGTTCCCGGCTCTCCTCCACCGTGAAGTCCTGGAAGCTGTGCCACCAAGGTGCTGTCAGAAGAAGCCTCAGCAACTCGGGCAGGCCGATGGCGACGAGCGCCGCGCCCCCTTCGGAGTCCGCGTACAGGACGGGACGTTCCTCGCCGCCCTCCCCGCAGAAGAAGAAGGTCCCCCCTGCCCCGTCACCCGCGAACCCCTCCAGCACGGCCCCGGACGCGAGATGCACCTCCTCAAGGTGGTCACCTCGGTCGAGGTCGAAATCGCCCGGCCAGGAGAGGAAGGCGACGACATCGTCGTGGCTGCGGATGGAGCTGATCAGCGACATGCGCGGCACTCTAACGGCAGGCACCGACAGTGCGTTCGTAGTGCGGGGCGCGCGGGCCGTGCTGCCCGCGCGCCAGGATCGGAGGGTCAGACGACGGAGTGGACGAGCTGGCTGGTCAGCTCGTAGCGGGCGCCTGCGACGAGGAGTTGACCGCTCGCCACCTTCGCCGCGAGATCGGGCTCCGCGGCGAGCCGGGAACGGACGGCCCGTACGTTGGCGTCGATGGTCGCGTCGACGCGCGCGGCGCCCTCCTTCGTACGGTCGATCGAGGGGCGTATCTGGTCGGCCAGGTACTGGATGTGGGCGGGCAGCCGCCCGCCGGACGCGTCCGCCTCGACCGCCGCCTTCACGGCACCGCACGACTGGTGCCCGAGCACCAGCACCAGCGGTATACCGAGTTCGAGCACCCCGTAGGCGACGCTGCCGATGACGGCCTCGTCCAGGACCTCGCCGGCGCTGCGCACGGTGAGAAGGTCACCCAGACCCTGGTCGAAGACGAGCTCCGGAGGAACACGGGAGTCCACGCAGCCGAGCACCACTGCGAACGGATGCTGACCGGACGTCAGGGCGGTTCGTATCGCGGGTGCTTCGTCCGGGTGCCTCTCCCGGTAGGTGCGCCAGCGCCGGTTGCCCGCGGCCAGCTCCCGCAGAGCCTCTGCCGGGGTGCTGGGCCGGTGCTGCGGTCGGGCAGGGGTGGCGGCGGAGGCGGGAGCCGCGCCCAGGGAGATGCCGGCGCCGACGGCCGTGGCGCCGGTCAGCCCGGCCCGCAGGAGGGCTCGCCGGGGCGTGGCAGTGGATGCGGTCGGCACAGGGCCGACGGATCTGTGGGGGTGACGTCAGAGTTCACGGAGAGGAACGTATGTCCGAGCGCATGCCCAGGACTTCGCGTTGCCGAACGATGGGAAAGCATGGCGAATCCAAGATCATGCATTGCCCACTTCTTGGTTCTCTCCAGTACCTCCCTTGACCCTCGCGCGAGTCACAGGGCGCAGGGCACGCGCTCCGGGGCCGACCACGGTCACGGTGGCGGTCGCCCCATCGCGGCATGATCCATGCCCGAGGGACGCCGACGACGGGACGGGGGACGACGGCGACGGGACGGGGGACGAACGGCGACGGGACGGGGGACGACGGCGACACGGGCGGGATACGACCCCCGCGCCGTGCCGCCGTCGTCAGCGCGGGCTCAGCAGCGCGTGCTGGAGTAGCCCCCCACGGGTGCCGGGTCACCGGCCCGGCGCACGGTGCCCACCCCGGCCGTGCACTCCGCGACCGTGCTGGTGCCGTTCGACCAGAACTCCTGGACGGTGGTGTTGGTCCAGGACCGCTTGCCCAGGACCTCGTCCTGCGAAGCGCTGTAGACGGCGGCGGTCACGTCGTAGTCCCCGGCGGTGTCGCGGAAGCTGTCCCAGACCCAGACGTAGCCGTAGTTCTTGGCGCAGGACGGCGAGTAGAACTGCTTGACGGACGCGATGGTCGTGCCGTTGCGCTTGACGTACCCGGTGCTGCCGATCTGGTACGCGTCCGCGCACACCCCCGCGGCCTGCGCCCGGGTGCTCGCCGGATTCCCCGCCGCGGACGGCGCGGTGGACGCGGCCGACGGCGCGGTGCGGGCACCCGGCGCGGGAGCCGGCCCGGACCCGGCGGAGGCGATGCCGGCCGGGACGAGTACGAAGGCGCAGGTGAGCGCGGCTGCGGCGGTCTTCAGGTAACGCATGTGGTCGGTTCCCCCTGATGGTCGTCGGTCCCTGCCGGGACACTTCGCTCGAAGCGGTGATTCCGGATGTCCCGGAACCTTTCGGACGTGTGGTGAGACCCGTGGGGCCCTCAGAGGGTTGTACGCCGCGCGGTGGGGACGTCACGGACCGCCGCGATCGAGGCCAGGAAGTCGTCGAGCAGGGCGGTCTGTACGTCCTCCGGGAACCGGCCGGGGTCGAAGAGCGCCTGGACGACGAGCCCGTGGACGAACGCGACGGCGCCTGCGGCGAGTTGCTCCGGATCGGCGGCGTCGGGCAGCTCGCCCAGGCCCCGCGCGGCTTCGAGGTGTGGGCGGATCGCCGCCCGCAACCGGGTGTAGCGGTCGGCCTGTTCCGCGGCCAGCCCGTCGTCGGCGAGGGCCAGATCCCAGGAGCTGACCCAGATGCGGTTACGGGCGGTGTCGTCGGCCGTCAGCGGCAGGATGTCGAGCAGCATGGCGCGCACGGTGGCGAGCCCCTCGGCCGGACGCTCACGGCGGGGACGCTCCGCGGTGCGCCTCTCCAGCAGGTCCAGGGCGTGCGCGATCAGGGCCCGCTTGGTCGGGAAGTAGTGCATGAGCATCCCGGTCGAGACGCCCATCGCGGAGGCCACGGCGCGCAGGGTCAGCCCGCCGAACCCCTTCTCGGCCAGTACCTGCCACACCGCCTCGGACACGTCCTCGCGGCGGGCGTCACGGTCTCCAGGAGCGGGTGGCATGCTGCTACCTTACATACCGAACGCTTGTTACGTACCTTCCACATCGCAGGGATCGAGGTATCCGTGTTCACACTGCCGCTCGGCGACACCGCTCAGCTCCGCCCCCTGGAGCCCTGGCATGCGCGGGAGTTCCTCGCCCACATCGACCGCGCCCGCCCCAACGTGGACCCGTGGATACCCTGGGCGACCCTCAGCACCGACCTCGACTCCGCCACCGCCGTCCTCCAGCGCTACGCCGACAACCAGGCCGCCGACACGGCACGGATCTACGGGATCTGGCTGGACGGCACACTGGTCGGCGGCGTGATGTTCACCCGCTTCGACGGCGCCTCCGGCGTGTGCGAGATCGGCTGCTGGCTGGAGGCGGCCGGGGAGGGCCGCGGGCTGGTGACCCGGGCCTGCCGGGCGTTGATCACCTGGGCCTTCGAGGAACGCGGGATGAGCCGCGTCGAATGGTGGGTCGCGGCGGGCAACACCCGCAGCGCCGAGGTCGCCCGCCGACTCGGGATGACGCGCGACGGCGTACTGCGTCGACGCTATCCGTACCAGGGTGTCCGCCACGACAGCGAGATCTGGTCCGTCCTCGACGAGGAGTGGTCAGCCGAGCGGGAGACACCCGCGCCCGACACCCGCGCCGAACTCGACCGCCTCACGCGAGCCTTCTTCAGCGCCTTCACCAACACAGGCGGCAGTCGGCCGAACGTCGACATCATCCGGGAGGTGTTCATCCCGCAAGGAATGATCATCAAGAACCTCGGGTCCGACCCCGTGGTCTACGACCTGGAGGCGTTCATCGAGCCCCGCGAGAAGATCCTCACCGACGGCACACTCACGGAGTTCTCCGAATGGGAGGTCGCCGACCGCACCGAGGTCTTCGGGTCGATCGCGCACCGGTTCAGCGAGTACCGCAAGTCGGGCTACCTCGACGGTGAGTGGTTCGAGAGCTCCGGCCACAAGACCACCCAGTTCGTCCGTACGCCGGCCGGCTGGAGGATGAGCTCGATGGCCTGGGACGACGTGTAGACACGACAAGAGCGCCACCTCGACTCCGAGGAGGCGCTCTTCTTACGGCTTACGGCTTACGGCTTACGGTTTACGCCTTACGCCTTACGCGCGAGACCGCCGTGCTCGGCGACGAGTTCCGGGGCGGGGGAGTCGGGGTCCGGACGCCAGAAGGGAACCGACACCACTCCCGGCTCCAGCAGCTCCAGGCCGTCGAAGAACGCGGTGATCTCGTCGACGGTACGCAGGTTGTAGGGGACCGCGCCGCTCTCGTTGTAGGCGTCCTGCGCCCGCTCGAAGACCGGGTCGATGCCCCGGGAACCGTCGTTGATGGACAGGTAACTGCCGGACGGCAGCGCGTCCATCAGCCGCGTCACGATGGAACGGGCCTGCTCACGGTCGGCGACGTGCCCCAGGATGTTGCTCAGGATGAGGGCGGTGGGACGGCTGAAGTCCAGCGTCTCGGCCGCGGCCTTGAGGATGCGGTCCGTGTCCAGGACGTTGGCGTCGACGTAGGCCGTCGCGCCCTGGGGCGTCGAGTAGAGCAGGGCGCGGGCGTGTGCCAGGACCATCGGGTCGTTGTCGACGTAGACGATCCGGGTCTCCGGGGCGATCCGCTGCGCGACCTCATGGGTGTTGTCGGCGGTCGGCAGCCCCGTACCGACGTCCAGGAACTGCCGGATGCCCGCCTCGGCGACCAGGTACGTGATGTTGCGGCGCAGGAAGGCGCGGCTGCTGCGGGCGATGGTGACGATGCCGGGGAAGACCGCGGTGTACGCGTCGCCGGCCTCCTCGTCGACGGGGTAGTTGTCCTTCCCGCCCAGCCAGTAGTTCCAGATCCGGGCCGAGTGCGGCACCGACGTGTCGATCTTCTGATGCACCGCTGGTCCTGGCGTGCTCGCGTGGTCGGTCATGAGTCGCGTCCGTCTTTCAGCCGAGGCGTCGATAGTTCAATGCACAACTTACGCCCCAACGACCCGGGTACGTACACCAGTTCACGCTTCTGTCGGATTAGAGCGGCGATTTCGTGACCGCCGGGGTCGTCCAGCGTGCTGCGTGACAGGTCACGGCGGTGCGGCTGAAGACGGGTGAAGGCGTCGGTCGGACGGGGGAGGAGACCGACGGTGCGGTCGGCGTTGCCCGCTTGGAAGTGCGGGGTGTCGGGCGTGACCATGGTCTCCCGGGATACACCGCCTGCAAGGACGGACACCGCACCGCTGGAGGAACACGAACGTGCCGGAGATCAACGCCTTCACCGACCGGCTGAACCCCGACATGTGCGTCGTGACCGCTGCGGCGGGCGACGAGCGGGCGGGCTGCCTGGTGGGGTTCGCATCGCAGTGCTCCATGCGACCGGTGCGGTTCGTGGTGTGGCTGTCGAAAGTGAACCGGACCTACGAAGTGGCCGCTGCCGCCGACCTTCTCGCCGTACACCTGTTGACACCGCAACAGTTCGAGCTCGCGGCCCTGTTCGGGGGCGTGAGCGGTGACCGGGTGGACAAGTTCGCGCACACCCCCTGGACAGTGGGGTACGGCGGGGCGGTCGTCCTGCAGGAGGCGGCCGCGTGGTTCATCGGCACGATCGAGCAGCGGATCGACGGGGGCGATCACGTCGGCTTCGTCCTGGACCCGGTGCAGTGCGGCGAGCGGGAGAAGTCCGAAGGACAACCACTCCTGCGCCTCGCGGACACCCTCACGATCGACCCCGGCCACCCGGTGGACTGAACCGCCGCGGAGGCGTGAACCGCTCGCCCCGCCGGGGTCGTTCCCGCGCCGCCGGACTCGAGCGGAACGGGCCGACCGCCACCGGCTACCAGCCCAGTAGTGCCTCGCCGAGAGCCAGGCCGGTGGCCGCGAGCCACTCCTCCTGCACGTCCCGGTTCTTGGTCCCGATGGAGAGGTAGACACCGTGAGTGCCCTGCGCCGGCTCGGCGGATTGGGAGGTCCAGACACTGTTGAGGCACAGCTGGACACCGCACAGCTTGCTGGAGGGCAGTCCGTGCAGCGCGGCATACCAGTTCACGTCGAAGGACAGCGGGCCGACGTCCGCGACCAGGGCGTCGATGTCGGCCTCCCTGCAGGTGTCCAGGTCGGAGAGCACGAGGGGCGGCCAGGCTTCCCGCAAGGGTTGCAGGCATATCTCCGCCGGAAGCGGCCAGAGCCCCGCGAGTTCGGGTGTCAGCTCCACCTGGACCTCGTACGGACTCTCGCCGCGCGGCACGCCCAGCGCGTGCAGCCGCGTCCAGAAGTCCTCCAGGCCCGTCTCCGGAAATCGAAAACCGTCGTGTGTCTGGAAGTAGCCCTCGCGGAAGAACCTGATCGCGTGGGCGTATTGCTCCGCCGTGATGACCGAGCCGATCTCGGGGGGTTCCGGATCGTCCACCCAGTCGGCGAACTCTTCCAGAAGCTCACGTGCGCGACGCAGAGCGCTCTCCGCGTCCGGCAGCGGTTCCAGGACCTCGTACAACAGCGACATTCCCACCGGCGACCTCCGCGGGCAGCCTAACGGCAACCGAACAGCCCCCTCACCTCGTTTGACCCGCCGTCGACCGCGGTCAGCTCGTCCGGCATTCCCTTCCGGGCTGTTCGGTCGGGCCGGGCTCGCAGCGAAGCGGCACCCGGTCCGGCCCACGGTGACCGGGTAGGGCAAACCCGAAGACGGATTCGGGGGACAGCCCCGGTGATCTTGGGCTCGAAGGGCGCTGGAATCTCCTCATCACTCATTTCACCGAGGAGATCCCTGATGAATCCGGCAAGGCCGCGACCGTGGAAGAAGACCGGACGGCGAGGCCCAATCGCGGCCACCACGGCGCTGCTCACCACGCTGGCTGTCTCCGTGGCAGTCGTATCTGCGGTGTCCGCCGTCGCACACGAGGACACCCGGCAGAAGCAACCCACCGCCGAGCGGACGGGGCCGGTGTGGACCGGAGCATGGGGCACGGCCGTGCAGCAGCCCGTCGCGGGCAGCGAGGACTGGGGCCCCAACTGGTCGCGGCAGGGCTTCGCCGACCAGTCCGTACGCCAAGTGGTCCGCTTCGCAACCGGCGGCTCCGCGTTGCGGATCCGGCTGTCCAACGCCTACGGCACCACGCCGCTGCGGATCACCGCCGCGACCGTCGCCCGGTCGGCAGGGGACGCGCAGGTCTGGCCGGGCACAGCACGCGAGCTGACCTTCGGCGGCCGCCAGAGCACCACCATCGCCCCCGGGCGCGAGCTCGTGAGCGATGCCGGGAGCCTCAGCACCTCCCCGTTGGAGAAGCTGACCGTCACCCTCTACTTCGCCGACCGCACCGGCCCGGCCTCCTTCCACCGGTTCACCACCGCCACCTCGTACCGAGCCGCCGGACGCCACCTGTCCGATGTGGCGGGCGACCCGTTCAAGGAATCCACGAACGCCTGGTACTTCCTGACCGGGGTCGAGGTGTCCGGCGCTGCCTCCCCACGGCGCGGCACCGTGGTCGCCTTCGGCGACTCACTCATCGACGGGACCGGCGCCACGCCCGGCGCCGACAACCGCTTCACGGACAAACTCGCCGAACGCCTCGTCGCCGCCCGCCGCCCGCTGGACGTGGTCAACGCCGGCATCGGCGGAAACCGGATCCTCAACGACTCGCCCTGCTACGGGGACAAGGCCACCGACCGCTTCCCACGCGACGTACTGGGCCGGCCCGGCGTGCGCACCGTGATCATTCATCTGGGCGCCAACGACATCGGTGCCCCTCAGATGGGCGACCCCTGCATGGGTTCCGCGCCCGCGGTGACCGCAGGTCAGATCATCGAGGCCCACAAACAACTGATCCGTGCGGCCCACGCCCACGGCGTCAAGGCCGTCGGCGCCACCATCCTGCCCATGAAGGGCGCCCTCTTCCCCGTCTACAGCGAACAGGGCGAGAAGGTGCGGACCTCCGTCAACCACTGGATTCGCACCAGCGGCGCGTACGACGCCGTCCTCGACGTCGACCGCGCCCTCGCCAACCCCGTCGATCCCGCCCTGCCACGCCCCGGCTACGTCTTCCAGGACGGCCTGCACCCGAACGAAGCAGGCTTCCACGCCATCGCCTCCGCCATGGACCTCGACGCCCTCTGAGGAGTGGAGGAAGCGTGCCGGTGGCGGTGGCTCAGCAGCCGACAGTGAAGCGGCGGTTGAGGTGTCGCGGCTCGTCGATCTCGTCGACGAGGGCGGCGGCGTAGTCCTCGTAGGAGATGCGGGCCTCGCCGTCGTCTCCGCTGGCGCCGCCGCCCATGTGGATGACGCGCGGGCCGGCCGGGCCCAGGGCGCGGACGGCCGCAGCGGCAGTTGCAACGGCGTCGGTGTACAGGGCGGGGTCCGGGCCCCCGACGGTCAGCACCAGCGCGTCGGCGTCGTCGGCGACGGCGGCGACCGTCCGTGGGTCGGTGACGTCGCCGGCGATCGCGCGGACCCCCTCGGGGAGGGCCGTCAGCGCATCGACGTCACGGGCGATCGCGGTGACCTGGTGGCCGCGTCCGGCGGCCTCGACGACGACGCGGGAGCCGGCCTTCCCGGCAGCTCCGAACACGACGATCCTGTTCATCGGGTGTCTCCTTTCGGTGGGGGTTTCCTCGGGATGGTGCGACGAGGCTCGGGCAGGTGCCTCGTTCCCCACGGTCCTCGCAAACCAGCAGGCAGGCGAGGTGCGGCGAAGACGTGTCGTGGTCAAAAGCGGCCATCGGAGCCGCCTCAACGTTGAGCGGAACAGACGGAAGCCTGAGGTGGGGGAGGTCGGGGAGGCGTGCGGGCGGACGCTCGGGCGTAGGGTGGACACGATTTCGGATCAATGCCACAAGTTTTCGAAAACCTGGTGGATCCGCTCGCGCAGGAGGTCAAACAGGGGAGGCCGACCGTGCTGACCGTAGTCCGCGAACAGCTTGGCCAAGCTCTGTTCCGCCGTGTCGCCGGCCCCGGCGGCCCGGCGACACGTGTCCGCATCCACCACACCCCTGGCCCGCGCTGGTTCGGACCGGACCGCCCGATCCGCACCGTCCACGGCGATGCCTCGATGTTCATCGGCGGGCTGAGCGCACTGCTGCTGCAGTCCCTGCACCCGCTCGCCATGGCGGCGGTGGCCGGGCACTCCGGTTACCGCGGCGACCCCTGGGGCCGACTGCAGCGAACCAGCACCTTCCTGGCCGTGACGACGTACGGCACCGCTGCGGACGCCCAGCAGGCCGTCGACCACGTCCGGGGCATCCACGAGCGGATCCGCGGCACGACGGCCGAGGGGCTGCCGTACCACGCGGCCGACCCGCACCTTCTCGGCTGGGTGCACGCGGCCGAGACGGACAGTTTCCTGCGCGCCCACCAGCGCTACGGGGCCGACCCGCTGGACACCGCCGGCTACGACGCCTACGTCGCCGACACCGCCCGCGTCGCCGAGGCCCTGGGGGTGCTCGACCCACCCCGGGACCGCCGTGAGCTGTCCGAACGCCTCGCCGCCTACCGGCCCGAGCTGCGGGCCACCCCCGAGGCCCGCGCCGCCGCCCGCTTCCTGCTGCTCCGCCCTCCACTGCCCCTCGCGGCACGACCGCTCTACGCCGGACTGGCCGCGAACGCCGTCGCCCTGCTCCCGCCCTGGGCCCGGGTCATGCTCTGGCTGCCCCGCCTCCCCGTCGTCGAAGACATCGCCGTACGCCCCGCGGGCCACGCACTGACCAGGACCATCCGCTGGGCCATGACCCCGCAACCGCGGCCGAGCACGGACTGACCCGCACCGGCCCGGGGGGACCGATGCCGAGCTTCGAGGCCGACGCGATCAGGACGAGGCCGGCCCTGACCGGCTCGGCTGCGGGAGGCTGCCGGGCGCCGGGTCGGAGCCGGTGAAATAGTTCGCGTCCTTGGGGCGCGCGGCGTCCTGGCCGCTGGGTCGGGGAGCCGGCTCCAGGTGGGGTATGTACTTGGAGCAGTGGATGTAGGCCTCCTCGACGCTCACCTGGACCCACATCTCGGGGCTGCGCCCAGGCGCGACATCGGTGGGCAGGCCGGGATGGACGGAGCGCAGGCCCGCGTCGGTGTACAGCTGGGCCGTGCCGTTCACGTGGAGCCCCACGTGGTGGTGCGTGAAGTCCAGGAAGAGCATGCCGAGGTGCGGGTTCTCCGTCATGTTGCCGGCGCTGGCGAGCACACCGTTCCCGCGGAATTCGGGGTATGCGAGCGTATGATCGTCGATCACGTGGACGAATCCCGGCGGCCCGGCGCGGAAGCTGGCATCACATTCTCCGTGCGCGTCGGCGGTGGCCAGGAAGACCATGGCCTGGCGGCCGATGAAGTCCCGCATCTCAAGCGTGAGACAGGGGCGGACCTGTTGGTCGTAGAAACGGGCGGCACGGTCGGCGGTGCCCAGTTGCTGTTGCAGGCGGTGTTCACCTGCTGAACCGAAGGGCTGCGGGGGGAAGGTCACGTGCGTTCTCCTGGCGGGACGGGCAAGCGGTTGGCTCAGGGAAGGGACAGAACAGGCGTCTCGAACGGGTCGTGATGGATGCGCTCGGGCGAGGTGCCGCCCAGCGTGAGCGTCTCGGTGGCGGCGACGACCATCGATGCCGGGCCGCTGAGATAGACGTCGTGCTGGAACCACGGCCCGTACTCGGCCAGCACCTCCGGCAGGGACCCTCTGATCCCGGGGACGTACTCCTCGGAGACCGCACCCCTGATGCTCAGCCAGTGGTGCCGCTGGGCCATGCGGAGCATGTCGTCGAACCCGTACAACTCGGCGCCGGTGCGGGCGCCGAGGAAAAGGTCGACCCGGTAGCGCTCGCCGCGCCGGGCCACTTCCTCCACCAGAGCGCGGATCGGCGCGAGACCGGTGCCGCCGGCCACACACAGCAGGTCGCTGTAGGCGGCCGCGTCCAGGACCATGTCTCCCAGCGGGGGCCCGAGTTGGATCACGTCGCCCACCGCGGCCCGGTGCACCAGAGCGTTGCTGACGCAGCCGCCGGCCACCGCGCGGACGTGGAAGGTGAGGGTGCCGTCCTCACGGGGCGCGTTGGCGGGGGAGTAGTAGCGCCACAACTTCGGCCACCAAGGCGTCTCGACGCTCACGTACTGCCCGGCGGCGTACTCGTAGGGCATGTGGGGGCGTACGGTGATTTCGACGATGCCGTGTCCGCGCGGGACACGATGTACGACCGTGGCGGGCCACACGGCGGGCCGAACCGCCTCGTCCTCCTCGGCGGCACTGATCATGACGTCGGCGACCACGCCGTACGCCTTGGCCCAGGCGGCGGCGATGTCCGCGGTCCACGCGGGGCCGGCGTAGCGGGCCAGGGAGGCGAGAAGGCACTCGCCGACGGCCGGGAAGTGGGCGCGGAGCGTGCCGAACTTGCGGTGATCACGTCCGAGATGTCCGCAGAAGCGCACCAGACCCTCAGGGTCGTCCACGAGGTCCACGATGTGCAGCAGCGCGCGCAGCAGACGGCCGCGCTGGGTGTCCATTCCCGGCGGGAACAGATGACGGACCTCGGGGTGGCGGGCGAAGAGGATCGCGTAGAAGTAGACCGTCATATCTGCGGCGAACGGCTCGACCACCGACACGGAGGCGCGTATGAGGTCTTGCTCGTGGGCCGACAGAGGGGGCTCGACGACCTCGGGCTCCATGTCATGTACCGCCGGGGCTGGGACCGAGCGCTCCGGGAACGGCCGGGCGGATGCGCTGCTCGAGCGGTTGATCCGGAATCTCAATGAACCGGCGCTTCCCCGTCCGTCGTCCGGGATGGCCTCCCGTCGGCGGACCGCCGGTCGGCATCATTCAGGGGGCCGAGCCCCCGAAGCACGCACTGGGCGGGGCCTTGAGGGAGTCTTCGTCTCAGGAGAGCGGCGATCGGAGCATCGGCATCGGCGAGCATGAGACCTCATCGGGACGGCAGCGTCGAAACGGATCGAACAATTCCGGACGCTACATGACCATGTGGGTGACTCAAAAGTAACTCTCGTCATACGACCGCACTGGCCACCGGCGTCTTCACCGACCGCGCCCCGTGCCGGGAGAACCGGCGAACCGCGCCGCACAGCAGTCTTCCACCAACACGACGGCGACCGCTACGTCTTGGTGACCTCCCCTCGCGTCAGGGCGGGGACGTCGTCGATGGCGGAGCGTGACCGTGCCGATCCGGGCGGGGACCCGAAGCGCGCTGAGGAAGAAGCCGTCGCCAGCGCTGTTTTCGGCCATGGGACGGACGTACTCCTCCAGTACGGACACGCTCGGCTCCGGCTCACCCGTGATCGACCACAGTGACGCGGCCGAGCGTCGGTGGCCAGGCCGGCTCGTCCGCCCGCTGACAGGCCGAAGCCACTCAGGGCAGTACGGCCGCCAGCAGGTCGGTGCCCAGCGCCGTCAGATCAGGCAGATTGAGGGTGTAACGCACGTAACGACCGTGCCGCCGCGCCGCGAGCAGGCCCGCGCGGCGCAGGACGGCGAGGTGGCGGGAGACCTCCGGGGGTGAGAGTTCCCAGGCGTGGGCCAGCTCACCGGTGGTGTGCGGGCCGCGGGCCAGGGTGCGCAGCAGCCGCAGCCGCACCGGATGCGCCAGTGCGTCCAGCCGTAGTGTGACCGTTTCCAGCGACACCGGCTCCGACGGACTCGGCTCGGCCACCGGGTACTGCACGACCGGCTGCCATCCGGGTGCGTGGACCGCCACCAGGTGCGGCCGGCCGAAGACAGTGGGGATGAAGGTGACCCCGGTGCCGTGGGCGGTGGTCGCCTTGTCCTGCAGCTTGTCCACGATGATGCAGTCGCCGTCCGGTGCCAGGGTGACCGCGCCGGAGACCGACGCGAGTGCCGCCCCGATGCCCCGGCGCTTGAGCAGGTCGTTCTTCAGGCGCAGGTCGGTGGCGAGCTGCACGGTGACGCCGGCCCAGGCCGCGTCGAAGAAGGCCTCGGCGCACTGCTCGAGGGTGTCGCGCACCCGCGCCCGCACGGCGGCCGGGTCCGCGAGCAGCCGTTCCGCGAAGGCCTCTTGCCGCGCGCCGCGAGCCTGGGCCACGTCCAGGGCCCGTTCACGCGCGGCCGCGTCGGTGAGCGGCGACGGCGCGGCGAAGTGGACCCGGTTGCTGCCGCACGTGGTGACGAGCGCAGCGGTCACATACCTCTCGTCATCGATCCGGTCCACGTCGTCCAACTCCTCGGCGAGGGTGGCCCGCGGCCGCCGGGGATCAGGAAGTCGGCTTGTGAGGAACGCCAGAGAAGTCGGCCTCCCGCAACCGCTCGGCCAGCTCCGGCCGCAGCCCGGCCCAGACGTCCCCGGCCCAGGAGGCGAGCTGCGGATGATGCCCGGGTTCGGCCAGCACGTGCAGCATCGCGGTCAGCTCGGCCAGCGGGGACGCGGCGAACCGCGTCGCCCGGGCGGCAGGCCGCTGATGTCGATCCTCAACGTCATTCCGTCATCATCACCGCCCCGACGCCCTGCGACCGCGTCGGTTGACGGTGTCCGTCAATCGACGTGCCCGACCCGGTGGCCGTCCGCACGGTTTGACGCCATGGCAACCACCATCAAGATCCGGCCCCGTGCCCTCGTCCGCGCCTTCGGAGGCCCCCGCTATGCCGTCGCCCTGGCCGTCGACGCACTCGGCACCGGTCTGCTGAGACCCTTTCTGTGGCTCTACGGGGTGACGGTACTCGGGCTGTCCGGGCCGGCCACCGGCACCGCCATGACGGTCGGCGTCCTCGCGGGTCTGGTGTGCATGCCCGCGGTGGGCCGATCGCTGGACCGGGGCGCACGGAGCACGGTCGTGGCGGCGTCGATGCTGGTGCGGGCCTTGGGCGTGGCGCTGCTGCTGGCCACCCCGGCGGGGCACGTCTGGCTGTTCGCGACGGCGGCACTCTTCCTCGGCATCGGCAACCAGGCGTGGCCGGCCGCCCACGCGGCTCTCGTGGCCACGGTCGCCCACGGCCGGGAACGCGACGCCGCTCTCGCGGCAGGCCGCTCCCTGCGCAACGCCGGCCTGGGCGCGGGCGCGCTCGTCGCCACCGCGTGCCTGGCGGGCGGCACCACCGCGCTGCAGGCGCTGGCAGCCGTCACCGGACTCGCCTATCTCGCTGCGGCGACCCTGGCGTGGTCGGTCCGCCTGTACGCGCGTCCGGCCGCCACCCCGGCCGAAGACGGCGACGCCGGGCCCGCACCCCGGATGCGCGCGCTGTTGGCCGCCAACGTGGTCTACACCTTCTGCCTCAACGTCCCCGAGATCGCGCTCCCGCTGGTCCTGGTGACACAATTGCACGCATCCCCGGTGTGGTCGGCAGCCGTCTTCGTGGCCAACACCGTGCTGGTGGTCGCCCTCCAGGTTCCGGTCACCGTCCTGATGTCCCGCTTCTCCCGGCGGACCGTACTGGCCCTCGCCGGCGTGGTACTCACCGCCTCTGCCACCTCACTGGGACACGGCTGGGGCGCCCCGGCTGTGGCCACGGTGTCCGTGATCTGCACGATCGGCGAGATCATCTACGCCGGCAGCGCCACCGCGCTCGTGACTCACCTGGCCCCGGCCCCTGCCCTCGGCCGCACCCTCGCCCGCTTCGAACTCTCCACGGGCTTCGGCCTCGCCGTCTCCCCGGCGCTCATCACCACGCTCGCCCCCCACGGCCCGGCCGCCCTGTGGGGCACCCTCGCCGCCGCGACGCTCCTCTCCGCCTGCGCCGTCGCCGACTGAGCGGCCGGCTGGTCCTGGCACTGGGGGAGCAGGTGTTCGCCTCGGGCTCCAGCGGCACGCCGGTCGTCAGTCCGCCGGGCCCCGCCCCGCCCCCTGCCGGGAGGAGGAGCCCTCCATGGCGTCGTCCAGATGCGCGATGACGGCCGGCACGTCATCACTCTCGGTGCTCCGGATCAGCTCCAGCGCGGGCCGGACGACGCCGCCCGGTCGGGCTATCAACCGTGCGAGCACGGCGGCCCGGACGTCGAGCCGCTCGATGGTGACCTCGCGCTCCTCCTCGTTCTGACCGGCAAGCAGGACGGCGTTGTACCACGCCTCCTCCCGGGACTGCCGGACACTGAAGTCGAGGATCCGCTCGTCGGTACGGGCTCCGAGCTGATCCAGCAGCGACAAGAAGGGCGACAGGGCACCGACCGAGTCCTCCACCGCCAGCACCACTCGCGCAAGGATGTCGTTGATCAGCAGAAAGTCGCGCCGCAAGGCGTGGATGGCCTCACCCGGAGCGGTCCGCGCGGCGGCGACGGCCAGGTCGAGGTTGATGTGCGCGTTCACGCCGAGCAGCAGGTGCTGGACGATGACGGTGTCGGCGTCGTCGAGCAGACCGAACGCCTCGCGCCAGCAACGCGGCCCGCTCCGGTCGCGGCGCCAGGCGTCGTACGCCTCGAAGTAGCGGTTGCCGAAGAGCGTGTCGAAACGGTCCATTCGGGCGCCGTCGTCGAACAGCCCACCGTGAATGGCCGTACGGACCTCAACGGTCACCTGCCGGTACAGCGCCGCGAAGTATCCGACCCGGTCACCGGCGCGGCCGGCCTCCCGCACGATCCCGCCCAGCTTGTCCACGACATCGTCGATGTTCTCTGCCGCCATGCCCAACTCCCCTTTCACGAAGCCTAGTCCGGCCCACACGCTGCCTGCTGTCCGCAGCGTGAGCCGATGACAGCCCCGTCTTACCACCGCACACCGGGGAACGGGACTGTGCCCGCGGCTCGCACCCCCGGGGCCAGGGTCGGCACAGCGGTCGCGAGACCGGAGACGGTGCGGCGCGGGCTCGGGACGTGCTGGGCGACAGGGGTGTCCTCTCGGACGATCGGGATCGGGCCGTCACCCGGGAGGATGCGATGCCGGCGCGTGGGGAGCATCCACGGTCTGATCTTCCGTCGCCACAGCTGTCTCGGCTGCAAGCCTGAACGCTCAGAACGTGGCCCCCAGGCCGGCGCCCTGCGGCAACCAGGCATGACGCGCCACCCCTTCGACGGCCCGCCGCCTGGGTCGTCATCGCTCGCGCGGGTAGACGGGGCAGCATGTCAGAGGTGGTTGAGGCAGGCGTTTGGGGATTGGTGGCGGGCTCTGCCCTGCTGCTGGGAGCAGTGCTCGGCTACGGGCTGCGCGTTCCGCAGAGGGTGATCGCCTTGGTGATGGCCTTCGGTGCCGGCGTGCTCTTGTCGGCCGTCTCCTTCGAGTTGATCGGTGAAGCCTATGATCAGGCGGGTCTGGGCCCGGCAGCCGTGGGAACGCTGGCAGGGGCTGTGGCCTACACGGCCGGCAACCTGTGGCTGGCGCGCCGCGGCGCCCGCCATCGCAAGCGGTCGGGTAACCACACCGGGCAGGCCCAGCCCTCCGAGGGGGAACAGAGCGGCTCGGGCCTGGCCCTGGCGCTGGGCGCGCTACTCGACGGGATTCCCGAGTCGGCGGTGATCGGCGTGAGCCTGCTCGACGGCGGCGCCGTCAGTGCTGTCACAGTGGCAGCGGTGTTCATCAGCAACATCCCGGAGGGGCTGTCCAGTTCGGCCGGGATGAAGAGGGCCGGGCGCAGCAAGGGCTACGTCTTCGGCGTATGGGGAGCCATCGCAGCCGCGAGCACCATCTCCGCGGTGCTCGGCTACGCCGTGGTCGGCGGCTTCTCGCCGGCCGTGATCGCGGGGGTGACGGCCGTGGCAGCCGGCGCGATCCTGGCCATGATCGCCGACACGATGATCCCCGAAGCGTTCGAGGAAGCTCACCTGGCGATCGGCCTGGTCACGGTCTGCGGCTTCCTGGTCTCCTTCGCCCTGTCCCACGTCTGACGGGAAGCCAGCTCGGAGCAGCTGCTGCTGGAGTCGGCTCGGCGCCCCGAATACTGCACGATGCGCCGAGCCGAAGATCGGCGCGTCAGCGGTGCTTGATGCCGGGCTGGGCTGCCGGAGCGAGGGTCGGTTCGGTGACGGGGACGTCGCCGAGAGCCTGGTCGACGGCGGTCAGCAGGTCGTCGGACAACTCCACACCGGAGGCGGCGGCGTTGGCGTGGACCTGTTCGGGACGGGAGGCGCCGGTGATCGCGGAGGCGACTTCGCCGCGCCGCAGGACCCAGGCGAGGGCCAGCGTGGGCATGCTCATCCCGGCCTCCTCGGCGAGAGGAACGAGACGCTGGACCGCTTCGAGGATGGCGTCGTTGTAGACGAGGTCCTGGGACACGGCCATGTCCTCCGAGGCGAAGCGGCTGCCCTCCGGCACGGGCTGCCCGGGCTTGTACTTGCCGGTGAGCACGCCCTGGGCCAGAGGCGACCACACGATCTGCGAGATGTCGTGGGCGGCGGAGAGGCCGAACACCTCGGCCTCGGGGGCCTGCCACAGCATGGAGTACTGCGGCTGGGAGGAGACGAACAGGCCGGGGCCGGCGATGTCGATCGCGGCCTGGATCTGCTCGGGGGTCCATTCGCTGAAGCCGAGGTAGCGGGCCTTGCCCTGCTCGACGACTTTCTGGAACGCCTCGACGGTGTCCTCGATCGGCACGGACGGGTCGAAGCGGTGCGCCTGGTACAGGTCGACGTGGTCGGTCCTGAGGCGGGTGAGGGAGGCGTCGATCTGCTTGCTGATCTGGGCGGGCGCCAGGCCCCGGTCGGCTGGGTCGTCCGACATCGGGAAGTACACCTTGGTGGCAAGGATGTAGGTGTCACGGGGACGGGCGGAGAGGATCTCGCCCCAGGCCGTCTCGGCGGCTCCCTGTCCGTAGGCGTTGGCGGTGTCGAAGAAGTTGATCCCGGCGTCGAAGGCCGCCTCGGTGCAGGCACGGGTCGCGTCCGCCTCGATGCCGCCGGAGTAGGTGAGCCAGGACCCGAGGGAGATCTCCGAGACCTCCAGGTCCGAGCTGCCGAGCTTGCGGTACCGCATGGTGACTCCTTTCGGTGAACGAAGGACGTGTACCCGGCCGGCGGCGGGCTGTCGGCTCCAGGGCGGGATGGATGAAGCTCGTGTCGGCCGGATCGATGACGGTGCCGGGGGTGACGATCTCACCCAGCCAGTTCACCGGGCGGGTAATGATCCAGACCTTGGCCGGGTCGCCGGCCTTGCACTTCTCGTGCTCGTACAGGCACAGGCCCCGCTGGGAATGCGGCCGTGCCCTGAAGGGGCACCGGTCGAGCCTTACAGTGACGCCATGAGCGATCACTCCGAAGCGCCTGTCACGCCCGTCGAGGCCTACGAACCCCCCTACTACGTGGCTGTCTTCACCACAGTGCGAACCCAGGACCAGAGCGGATACAGCGAGACCAACGCACGCATGGAAGACCTCGTGAAGGACATCCCTGGGTTCCTGGGAATGGACCACGCGCAGACTCCGGGTGGGCTGGGCATCACCGTGGGGTACTTCCGCGACACCGACGCCCTCACGGAATGGCGGTCCAACGCCGAGCACCGCGCGGCGCAACAGCGCGGACGAGCCGAGTGGTACGAGAGCTACACGCTGCACGTGGCGAAAGTGGAGCGAAGCCACGGTTTCACACGAGCGGAGCCTGCACCTAGTGGGTGAGCAAACTCGGAAGTGCGCTCAGTGCGCTCAGTGCGCCGGCGAAGGCGAGGACGGCGCACGCGCATGCCGCGTGGCGTTTGAGCAGGTCGTGTCGGAGGGTGGCGTAACGGTCCTCGTACTCGTGGCGCAGTTGGGCGGCCCGTTCGACGCTGCTCTGCAGTACGCGACGGCTGACGTCGATGCGCTGAAGCACGTAGTGGCGCGTGACGTCCTCGGCCTGATCGGTGGTCAGCCATGGCAGCCGGGCGCAGAGGTCCTCGGCTTCGCGGCGTGCCTGCTCGTGGAGGCTGTGTGCGAGGAGGTATCCCTCGACGGTGGTGGCCAGTTCGCTGTCGCCCTCGTGTGATGCGGCACGGTGCCTGAGGCGTCTCACTGTGGCCGGCCTCTGTGGCTCTCGGCGTCCAGCGCGTCGCGCTTGCCGGAGTGCTCGACGTACTCGATCTCGGCCAGGTCCGGGTGGTGGAGGTCGAAGGCGGGGGATTCGGAGCGGATGCGCGGCAGGGTGACGAAGTTGTGGCGGGGCGGCGGGCAGGAGGTGGCCCACTCGAGGGAACGGCCGTATCCCCAGGGGTCGTCGACTGTCACCCGCTTGCCCTCCTTGCCGGTCTTCCAGACGTTGTAGAGGAAGGGCAGCGTCGACAGGCCGAGGAGGAAGGAGCCGATGGAGGAGATGGTGTTGAGGGTGGTGAAACCGTCGGCGGCGAGGTAGTCGGCGTAGCGGCGGGGCATGCCCTCGGCGCCGAGCCAGTGCTGGACGAGGAAAGTGGTGTGGAAGCCGACGAACAGGGTCCAGAAGTGGATCTTCTCCAGACGGTGATCGAGCATCCTGCCGGTCATCTTCGGCCACCAGAAGCTGAATCCGCCGAACATCGCGAAGACGATCGTGCCGAAGAGCACGTAGTGGAAGTGCGCGACGACGAAGTACGAGTCCGTCACCTGCCAGTCCAGAGGCGGCGAGCCGAGGATGACACCGGTCAGGCCACCGAACAGGAAGGTGACCAGGAAGCCGGCCGCCCACAGCATCGGCGGTTCGAAGGACAGCGAGCCCTTCCACATGGTGCCGATCCAGTTGAAGAACTTCACCCCGGTGGGTACGGCGATGAGGTAGGTCATGAACGAGAAGAACGGCAGCAGGACCGCGCCGGTGGCGAACATGTGGTGGGCCCAGACGGTGACCGACAGCCCCGCGATGGAGAGGGTGGCGGCGATCAGCCCCATGTAGCCGAAGATCGGCTTGCGGCTGAAGACGGGGATGATCTCGGTGATCACGCCGAAGAAGGGCAGCGCCAGGATGTAGACCTCGGGGTGGCCGAAGAACCAGAAGAGGTGCTGCCAGAGGATCGCTCCGCCGTTCTCCGCGTCGAAGACGTGCGCGCCGAACTTCCGGTCGGCCTCCAGTACCAACAGGGCGGCCGCCAGGACGGGGAAGGCGAAGAGCACCAGTAACGAGGTGAGCAGCACGTTCCAGGTGAAGATCGGCATACGGAACATGGTCATGCCGGGGCCGCGCATGCCGATGATCGTGGTGATGAAATTGACCGCGCCGAGGATCGTCCCGAAGCCGGCGAGGGCCAGCCCCATGATCCACAGGTCACCGCCCAGTTGTGTGGTGCGCTCGCCGCCGCTCAGGGGCGTGTAGGCGGTCCAGCCGAAGTCGGCTGCGCCGTCGGGCACCATCATGCTGCTGACCACGATCAGGGCGCCGAAGAGGAACAGCCAGTACGAGAACATGTTCAGCCGAGGGAAGGCGACGTCCGGGGAGCCGATCTGCAGCGGCATGATCGCGTTGGCGAACCCGGCGAACGTCGGGGTGGCGAACAGCAGCAGCATGATCGTGCCGTGCATGGTGAACGCCTGGTTGTACTGCTCCTTGGAGAGGATCTGCATCCCGGGGCGGGCCAGCTCCGCCCGGATCGCCATCGCCAGCGCCCCGCCGATCAGGAAGAACCCGAACGACGTGATCAGGTAAAGGTGTCCGATCTTCTTGTGATCGGTCGTGGTCAGCCAGGCGACGATCACCTGACCCCGGCTGCGGCGCTCCGCCGCCGGTACGGGAGAAACCGGTTCGGTATATGTCGCCATCAGTTCCCTCGGTCGGCAGCAGGGCAGGGCGGGCAGCGTGTGTGACCAGCCCAGCGGAAACTAGTCGTCACGATGCGACGATGCCGCCCTGGTTCGGATTGTTTTGGACCGAACGGAGGCTTGATCCACTCGTCCGAGTGGGCTGATCACGATGTGGGCGCGAGTGCCTGGCGCAGACTTGCTGTCCGGCATGAATGTCAGACGTGTCTGTCAGGCTCCGGCCATGGAGATGACGCTGCAACTGACCATCGACTGTGCCGACCCGCAAAGGCTGGTGGCGTTCTGGAGCGAGGCTCTGGGATACATACCCGAACCTCCGCCGGGCGGCCATGCCACGTGGCGGGAGTACTGGGTGGCCATGGGGGTGCCCGAGGAGGAGTTGCCCGTAGGCGCGGGTGACATCCCGGAGTCGATCGTCGATCCCGCAGGACATGGGCCCCGGGTGTGGTTCCAGCAGGTTCCGGAACCCAAAGCCACCAAGAACCGCATACACCTCGACCTGAAGGTCGGTGGCGGGCGCGACGTCCCGTTGGCGGTCCGCACGCAGCGGGTCACCATCACGGTGGAACGACTGATCAAAGCCGGCGCCGGCGTGCTTCGGATCACGGACGAGCCGGACATGGGGCAGTACGCCGTCCTGCTGCAGGACCCGGAAGGCAACGAATTCGACGTCGTCTAGGAAACGTCTGGCGTCGGGAGAGGTGAAGCCGTGCAGACGCGTTGACACCCGACACCATTCCGTCCGGCCAAGAGGGAACGGCACCGTTGGCCGCAGCCCCCGGCGTCGGGCGCGGTACCGGGGGCCGCGCTTTGACGCCGGGGGACGGCCGGCTATGCGGCGGGGGTGAGTTCGGCGCGGCCGAACAGCAGCGCGTAGCCCGGAGGGAGCTGGCGCAGGATACGGGTGAGGAGGTCGGGGCCGGCCAGGGTGGCGACGGCAGAGAGGACGGAACCGGTGTCCCAGCGGGTGGTGGCCAGGGTGGCGTCGGTGCGGACGGCGAGGTCTTTGACGAAGGCCCAGCCGGTGAGGGGCTGGGTGTCGGGGATCTGCTCGGTGAGGGTGCGGGCGGCTTGGCGGGGGAGGCGGGCGGCCAGTTCGACGCGTTCGTCGCCCGTCAGTTGGCGTCCGAGTCCTGCGAGGACCAGGCGGACGGCTTCCTCGGCCCGTTCCCGGGTGGGGTAGGCGCCTTCGTAGCGGACCTTCTCCAGCATCTGCTCGTACGTCATCACGGGCAGGTGCTGGAGCGGTGCACGCCGGTCGGACATCACTGCGGTGGTTGCCTTTCTCTCGCTGAGATGGTGGTGCCGACGCCCGCAAGAGGGCGCGGACAGCAGGGTCGTGGAGCTGCGAAGGAGCAGTGCAGAAGTCTTCAGCAGGCGCGCCGCCGGTCCGGCGCTCACTTCGCCGACCGGGTGCGCCCAGCAGGGCGAGGACCACGCGGGACGCGCGTTGTGCTTCTCGTCGGCGGCCGTGCTCGCCGTTCGTCACCGGGTCGAGGAACGTTTGGCGTAGGAGGACCACGTCGGCCGCCGCCGTTCTGCGGCTCCGGCGGCGCGGAGGACGGGGTGATCAGGTGCCCGTCCTCCGTCATGGTTCGCCGCCTGACGTCCGGCTCAGCCGGAGATCTCCTTGCGGTCGGATGTCCCGCTGATGGCGATCTTGCGGGGCTTGGCACGTTCGGCGATCGGGATGCGCAGGGTGAGCACCCCGGCGTCGTAGTCGGCCTTGATGTGCTCGGTGTCCAGCGTGTCGGCCAGCACGATCTGCCGGGAGAAGACGCCCAGCGGCCGCTCCGACAGTTCCATCTGCACGTCGTGGGCCTTCGTCACGGGCCGGCGCTCGGCCTTGACGGTCAGCATGTTGCGTTCGACGTCGATGTCGATCGCCTCCGCGCTGACGCCGGGGAGGTCGAAGGCCACGACGTATTCGTCGCCCTCGCGGTAGGCGTCCATTGCCATCGTGGCCGGCCGCGACCAGGTGCCCTGGCCCATCAGCTGCTGAGCCAGGCGGTCGAGCTCACGGAAGGGGTCGGTGCGCATCAACATCACGAAACACCTCCAGCAGGTTCGGGCAGTTGCTGCCAATGCGCCTCACTGAAACCGTTGTAACATGTCATCCAATGGATGACAATCTCAGTGTCGTCACAAAGACGACAGCCCGAGGGAGGTGCCCATGACAGCAGCCGACCAGCCGGTCTCCTCCGGCGTCGAGGCCCAGAGCCCGGCTTCGTTCCTCGCCGCCGCCACGGCTCTTCAAGCCATAGACGACGCCCTGCGCGTCGCCCAGCACAGGACCCCCACCTCCGCCGACGTCGGCCCCGGCCCGGAGCAGGCCCTGGCCTCCCTCCTGCTGCTGCGGCAGGTTCGCGAGCAGCTCGCCGGATGGGAAACCGGCCTGATCGAAACGGCCCGCGACGCAGGAGCCAGCTGGGCCGACCTCGCCCACCCCCTCGGCGTCGCCAGCCGCCAGGCCGCCGAACGCCGCTACCTGCGCAACCGCCCCGGCCCCGCCGGAACCACCGGCGAACAACGCGTCCAGGCCACCCGCGAACGCCGCGCCGCCGACCGCACCGCCGCCGCCTGGGCCCGCCGTAACGCCGCCGACCTGCGCCGCATCGCCGGCCAGATCACCGCCCTCACCGACCTCCCCACCGCCGCCCACCACCCCCTCCGCCAACTCCACGAGGCCCTCGCCCACGACGATCCCGCAGCCCTCGTCACCCCCCTGAACGCGGCCCGCCCCCATCTGACAACCACCCACCCCGACCTCGCCGCCCGACTCGATGCCCTCACCAACTCCGCCGCAGCCACAACTACGGCCCCGTCCGCCGCCCCCGACTGACCGGCAAGCAGCACCGATCTCAGTCATCCGCGGACCCCCCTTGGGCCGCCATCATGGGGGCGCGCGGAAGGGGGCTGCCGACGCGGTCCTGTTGTGCGTCGCGCTCTGCAGAGCCCGTCACCCTGTCGAGGTCACGTGGGCCGCCGTGGCGAGGGCCTGGCCGATGGCCCGGGCTCCTGCAGCGTTGGGATGCAAGGGCGTGCCCGCGCTGGTGGGGACCAGTCCCTCGATGTAGCGGTCGGCGGGGTCAGCACAGATGTCGTGTCCGACGCCCAGGGTGTAGGTGTCGACGAATGCGGCTCCGTGCTCTTCGGCCGTCTTCTTCAGGACGGCTCCGAGGTGGTTGATGGCGCCTTGGAGGTAGTTGGCGTCCTGCTGCCAGAAGGGCTGGGCAGGATGGCAGCCGTCGGGGCGGACATAGTTGCCGTAGCCGACGACGAAGACCTTGGCATGCGGAGCCTGCTCACCGATCTCGTCCAGGACTTTGGCGAAGGCCGGTGCCCAGGCGTCGATGCGGGCCTTGATCTTGTCGGTACCGCCGGCGGTGTTCTGCTGCGCGCAGCTGGTGCCGTAGGGCTGGGGCAGGATGTTGACGCAGTTCAGGGCCTGAGTGAAGAGGCCGGTGTCGTTTCCGCCGATGGTGATGCTGACGAGGTCGGTTGCGGGCGTGAGCGCGTCGTACTGACGTGAGGTCCCCGGGTACTGGGAGGTGCTCAGGTGGTCGACGGTGGCGCCGGAGCAGCTGACATTGGTGAGCGCGGCGCCGAGCGCCTCGGCCGCGATGCGCGGATAACCGGCCTGGGAGCGCAGGCACGCGGGGGAGGTCGGGTCGGCCGGAGGCACCAGCGGTGTGGCGGCGTAGGAATCGCCGAGTGCGACGTAGCGCAGGGGTTCTGTCGCCGTCGACGCAGCCGTGGCCGGTGTCGTGGCTGAAAGGGCAAGGGTGGACAGTGCGGTGGCCAGGGCCAGGCGCAGTGTTGTCTTCAAGGACGTCTCCGTCCGCAGGTGGGGGTGTGCGGTTTGCCTTGCGATGAGCATGCCGAGCCGGCCGGGCCGCCGCACGGCAGGTCGCGGCTCAGTACTCCTATCGGGTTGGCGGTGTGCGGCGCCCACCAAGTTCCCCTCGCCGCACGGGCACCCCGAGGGGCCTGCGGTCCCTGGGCGGCCTCTGTGCCAAAGGCCGTGCTGAGGTGGAACCCTGGCCGGAGTTGAGGGGGAGGGACAGGGAGGCGTGGGCGGCGCGGACGCAGCCAAGGATCGGGGCGCGCTCGCCGTGTTGCGCGCCGGGGGCCGGGACGCCGACGGGGCGGCGGGCGGGTGAGGAGTCGCTCGCCGGGGGCGGAGACCGCGCCGGCGGAGTCGGTGATGCGGCGGAAGCCGAGAAGCAGGGACGTGAGCTGCTGGGTGCGGCTGCACAGGGTGCACAGCCGGATCGCTGGGTTCTCCGCGACGTCCAGGGCGTGCTTCAGTCGAGCAGCGGCGCATCCTTGAGCGCCTCGTCGCAGTCCCGCGTGCAGGACACCCAGGGCGAGGCCGCGGCCGCCGCCCCGCTTCTGTGGCACCCATCCCGACGGCCGGCGCTGCCCGAGGGCCGCCCGGACTGCCGACTGCGGCGACCGCTCCGGCACTTCGGTGCTGACTGACCCGGTCGCAGCCGGCGCCCTCGACGGTGCACATGCTCCCGGGCCCGCACCCACAATCGGCACTCCGCCGCCTCCACACCGCCGTCCTCACGAGGAGGCGCAGCGTCAGCGGCCGACAGTAGCCGGACACCCGTTACCGCACCGCCTGCGGGCCTGAGCATGACGCCGACGGAGGGCCCGTCTCCGGCCGGCAACACTGTGGTGGGCCAGAGGGGTGGCCTACCGGCTCCGGTGCCGTCCGGGGCATCAGCCCCCGCTGGACACGGCCCTGGCGGCCCCAGACCAACGGCAAGGTCGAACGCTTCCGCCGCACCCTGCTCGACGAATGGGCCTACCAGCCCTACACCTCAGATGCCGAACGCCAGGCAGCGTTTCCCGGCTGGCTGGACTGGTACAACTACCACCGACCCCGCACCGGAATCAGCGGCCAAACCCCAGCCAGCCGCGTCACCAACCTCTCCGGACAGCACACCTAGGCCTTGATTGGTGCGGCCGACCTGGCGGCCTGCTCGATCTGCGCGCAGTAGGCTGCACGGGCTTCCTCGTCGATCTGCTGCTCGTTTTCGGCGCGCACCCCGGTCCGGCCGTCGAGGCCCTCGCGCAGGATATCGGCGTGCCCGGCATGACGGATGGACTCGCCGAGGACATGGACCATGATGGCGAACAGGTTCGTGTTGGGATAAGGCTCCGGCCACCACGGCACGTGGCCGGGGGCGTCGAGGGGAAGCTCGTTGATCGTCGCGTCCGAGTGTTCCCACGTGCGCCGGTAGAACCCGATGATCTGATCGCGGGTCTCGTCCTCGGTCGCCCACAGATCGCTGCCGTCGTAGTCCTGCCATCGGGGCAGCGGTTCCGGGGAAGGGCGGTCGAAGACCTCGCCGAAGTACCTGGCCTCGACGGTGGCCACGTGTTTGACCAGGCCGAGGAGGTTGGTCCCGGTCGCTGTCAAAGGTCGGCGCGCGTCGTATTCGGACAAGCCGTCGAGTTTCCAGAGCAGCGCCTTGCGGTCCCGCCGCAGTCTCCCGTGCAGGTTGTCTTTCGCGAATTCATCGATCATGCGGCATGAGCCTGCCATGGGCTGCTCGTGCTCTCAAGATCGCGTACGTGGTCCGCAACGACTGGCAGAGCCGAGGCCTGGCCATGGCCGCCGCCCTGACCTGCTAGGTGGGTGCTCGGCTCAGCCCCGACTTGGCCTCGGCCTGATGAACAGTGATGCAGCGCACGAGGTGAGGTGCGAGCGTGTGGCCATGCGCTTCGAACCGAGTTCGCACGCACCGCGCATGCCGGAAAACGGTCGCCGATCCAGGCACCCTCCAGGCTCGCGAGGCGACGGGCTCACGGGTGGCTGCTTGACCCTGATCGTGCTGCTCATCGAGATCCCGATCGGCATTTTGCTGGCACTGACGTTGACGCTTCGTGGCTGGGGCCGTGCAGACGAGCGTGCTGGGACAGTCCCGATGGATTGGGTGCCGATCCTCTGGCTCGGCGGCTTCACACTGGTCGTGCTCGTGATCGCAGGGAGCTTGCTGTATTCGGCACACCCGTTCGCAGGCGCAGTCCAACTGCTCGTGGCAGCCATTGCACTGACTCTCACGATCACTGCCTGGGACAAGGAGCACGAGCGCGCCCATCCGCCTGCGCTGCCGACCTGCCCGACGAGGGCCGGTGTGCCTTGCGCTCCACCGAACCCGTGATGACCGGTCAAGCCACAGCGACGGCGGCCGGTTCGCCTCTGATATCGAGTCAGCGAAGGGCAGCCGGGCCGGGCTTTTGGCGTCGGTGCCGCCCGGCGCGCATGATTCACGGCAGGCTGCGTTCCACCACCCACCTGCGAGGCACTGCGGGCCAGTACAACGAAGCCTTCGCGTCCGGCGGGCGGCGTACGACTACCGGCCTCACACCGCCGCCCGTGACCGTACTGGGCGGCGAAGAATGCGCGGGCGCGGCGGAAGAACGCCACGGTGGTGGCCGCCTTGTCGTCAGGGAGGTGCTCGGTATAGGTCAGGCGGGAGAACCCGTCAGCGGCGGAGTGTGGGTAGAGAAACGTGTGTCACTGGAGCACCTCGGCGCTTTGGCCGGCCGCGACCACAGTGCGGAGGGGGAACGCGATGAGCAGCGCGATCGCAACCAGGAGCCCGCTTGCCCACAGCGGCCCGAGGTTCCCGACCGCTGTGCTGAGGGCGGTTGCGGCGATGAAGGGGCCGGCGGCGGCGCCGACGTTGAGGGCAGCGGTCGCGTACGAGCCGGCCATGGTGGGGGCTCCCGCGGCCTCGTAGAGGATCCGCGTGATCAGCGTGCTGCCCAGTGCGAACGACAGCGCGCCCTGCACGAACACGAGGGTGAACAGGGCGACCGGCTCGTTGGCCAGCATGGCCAGGACCGGCCAGCCGATGAGCAGCAGCGGACCACCGACTGTGATGACCAGGCCGGGCCGCTGGTCGGACAGCCGGCCGGCGACGGTGACACCGACGAAGGAACCGGCACCGAAGAGCACCAGAACGACAGAGATCCACAACTCTTCCAACCCGGCGGTTTCGGTCACCACGGGGGCGAGAAAGGTGAAGCTTGCGAATGTGGCCGCGTTCACCAGCGCGCCGAGCAGCATCACCAGGACCAACCGTGGTCTGGTGAGCTGGGCGAGCTCCGCTCGCAGGGTCGGCCCGCCAGTCGCCTTTTCCTTCACACGTCCCGTGGGGATCCCCTTCAGGATGCCGAGAGCCGCAGGCAGGCAGAGAGCGGCGACAGCCCAGAAGGTGGCCCGCCAGCCGAGCAACGTGCCGAGTACCGACCCGCCAGGGACACCGGCGATCGTGGCCATCGTCGTGCCCGACAGCAGCACGGCCAGCGCACGTCCCTTCTTGTCGGCAGGGACCAGCGCGGCGGCAGCCGTCAGAGCGACGGCGAGGAACCCGGCGTTCGCGAGCGCGGCAGCGACCCGGGTGGCGAACAGGACCGGGAAGCTGGTGGTGATGGCGCCCACGGCGTGAGCTGCCGCGCAAGCGAGGACGAAGCCCAGAAGGCTGGAGCGCCTGGGCCAGTTGCGGGCAAGGGCGGCCACCAGGGGGGCGCCGGCGACCATGCCGATTGCGAAGGCCGAGGTGAGCGTGCCTGCTGTCCCGACGGTGACGTCGAGGTCCGAGGCGATGTCCGGCAACAGGCCGGCGAGCATGAACTCCGAGGTGCCCATGGCGAAGACCGCCAGGGCAAGCAGGTACAGGGGGAGAGGCATCGAGTGGCTCCGAGGTGAGGAGAGGCACGAGAGGGTCATCTCGTCACCGCGGCCAGCCCCAGAAGCACACTCGTCCCACCGCGGAATGCGGCGCGACGACAGGGCTACGAGCTCGGGTTCAGGGGGCTGACGGCGTGACCGAAAGCCCCCACCTTGTCCGACTCAGGACTCGACATGGCCCGCACGCTACCCGACCGTGCCCCTCGAGGCACCTTGGTTTTACGGCATTGGCCTGTGTCACCAACGTCATGTCCCGCAACAACTGGGCCCTGCCCCAGCCGCACACCGCACCCAGGACAACATCGCTCGCTCAGCGGTCCGCTGCCCCCGGACCCCGGCCGGCCTGGGACCCCAGAAGCTACTCGGCCCCGGGATCAGAAACTGGTACCCCTGCACAGGATGCCGCGGCTGAGTCCACGCAAGGGGTGGGGAGGGGGACTTGAGTGAGTGTCAGGTCCATCATGCCTGTTCGGAGGCCGTTTCGGTAGGACGCAGGGCACGTCCGTTCGACCTTGTGGCAGCTGGTACCGCGCGCCAGACTCGTCGTCATCCACTCCCCGGCCAACCTGTCGGCAACCTCTCGCGGTTGTCAGCGTGTTCGCTGTGCCGTCTCACCGTGTGACGTGCACCGGGCCGGGGGTGGCGGGACGAAAGGGATCGATGGATCAGGACATGGTTGTGCTGGCGAGGGTCAGGCTGCTCAGTACCAACCGTCGGGTGGTGCGCGGAGCCGAGGGGCTGTGGATCTACCGCCTTCTGACGCAGGTCGAGCCGGAGGTGTACGGGTCGAAGCTGGCGTACGTCCTGGTGGAGGCGAGCGCGTCGCCGCTGGTGCGGGAGTTGCCTGAGCGGCGGATGGCCCTGTTGGACGAGGCTGTGGCGGTGGCGAAGGCCCTCGCCCCGTCGAACCCCTACCGGGCGAAGATGCTGGCGAGGGCCCTGGCCGCCCGGCAGCGGGAATTGGAGGACCGCCCGGCGGAGCCGCTCGCCTTCGACGGCCGGGAGCATCGGGCGGCCCTTCAGGAAGAGCAGCAAGAACGCGCATGACCCGGTGAGTGTTGGGCGTTGACTGCCTGGACGGTGACCAAGGGGAGGGCCCAGCCCCGCTGTCTGGAAAGAGCGGCGCCCGATTCCTTGGATGTACTGCTTGCAGCGTGGGGCTCCGACCACGGTCGGGACCCCACGCTCCCGATGCCCGGCACTGGGGCACGGGGCCGGCTCGATCAGAGCTGCGGGCGGCATACGGCCGAGGATCGTGGCATTCCCACCACGCGTGGTGATCGATGAACCCACGAAGGTGGGATGCCGCATGCCCCTCAACCGAGATCGATAAGGGGTTTCGAAGAAGCGTGCGTCATAGGCCCGTCAGAACACGATCAAGTGCCGCCCGGCCTACAGGTCCCCAGTTCGGCTTGCCGCCGGGAAGGCCCCGATCTCCGTTCTGCCCCATGAGCATCAGGAAGAGGCTCTTCATAGCGGCCAGCCCGCGGGCCCGTCGGATCGCCGCCTCGTCCGCGTGCGCGTACGTGTAGAAGAACCGTGAGGCCGTGCCCGCGGGCAGCAGCACCCATGCGGCGGCGAGGTCCCACGCCGGATCGCCGGCGAACATGTCACCGAAGTCGACGATGCCGGAGAGCGTTCCGTCCGAGACAACGACGTTCGCGGGATGGAGGTCGCCATGCACCCACACCCGCGGGCCCTCCCACGCGTGGGCCGCAACGGCATCGTCCCAGACGGCCCGGACATCGGCGGCGATGTCGTCGGGGACAACGGCCCGGAAGAACTTCTCGAAGCCCTCCGTGCAGTTCTTGGGATGGCCACCGCGGTCCGCAGCGATCGGCGCCTCGGCGGGAGCCTCCACGTGGAGCGCCCGGAGGAAGCCCGCCAGCGTGTCGGCCGCGTGGTCGCCGCGGCTGATCGAGCCGAAATCCAGCGGCTCGCCGGGAACCCACGTCATCACGGTCCAGTGCTTGGGGAAACGCTCGGACGGTTCGCCGAACCGCACCGGGGTCGGCACTGGGAGCGGCAGGCGCGGGGCCAGCACGGGTAGCCACCGCCGCTCCTTGAGCTGGAGCTCCGGGGTGGGGTCCATGCGCTGCATGCGCACGGCCAACTCGTCCCCGAGACGCCACATTTGGTTGCCCCAGCCGCCCGCCACCTCGCGGATGGCCAGCCCTGCAAGGTCTGGATGTTGCTCCTGCAGCAGGTCGCGGACCAGGTCTGCGGTGATCTCGATCTCGGTGTCGGTCATGCGAAGTCACAGTACTGAGGCAGCAGACAGAGCGGGGCTCTCGTAGTGGTCCCGGAACATCTCACTGTGACCCCACCGGCATCACCAATTCGGTTTCGGAGCGCTGGGGAAGGCGTCTGTACAGACGCTCGGGTGTGCGAGACCGGTCCAGCGCCGTCAGGCGAGGGCGTCGAGCAACTCGCGCTCACGCTGCGCGCTGAGGCCTGCGCGCCTTTCCCGGTCCAGCCCCTGCTCGCGTTCCCAGCGCAGCGTGTCGGCCAGCATCTCCGCCGGGGGCCGGTGACGCAGCCCAGCGGCGCGCGCCGAGGACCCGTCCCGGGCCGACCACCCTTCCCAGCCCGGCTCGACCAGCCACATCGCCAGTGATTCGGACCCCATGTACTGGGCCACGCCGTTGGCGAGCAACCACGCCGATTCGGCGGTGACCACCGGGCCGGTGTGCCCGCCGGCGGCGCGGGACAGCTCGATCCACTCTTCGAACGGAACGACCGGGCCGACGGCGTTGTACGTGCCGGTGGTTCCCGTCTCCGCGGCGTCGAGCAGCCAGGAAGCGAGGTCCCGCACGTCGATCACCTGGGTGGGCATGGCCGGTGTGTCGGGGACCAGCATCGGCCCTCGCGGATCACGTGCGGCGCGGGCGACCCAATAGCCGGAGCGCCCGCTGTGATCGCCCGGGCCGCCGATGAGCCCGGCTCGTGCGATGAGGAGGCGGTCGCCCACAGCGGTCGTCGACGCCTGCTCACAGGCGACCTTCGCCTCGCCGTACAACTCGCGGTCGACCTCGCTCCTGTCGGTCGGGGCGAGCAGGGCCGCTGACTCGTCCGCCCCCGGCGTGGCGTGGGAGGCGTAGGCGTTGCCGGACGAGACATACACCCAGTGCCCGGCCTTGCTGCCCAGCACGTCGAGCGCCCCACGAACGAAGCCCGGCTGCCATGACACCTCGACGACCGCGTCCCATACGCGGTCGAGCAGGGCCTCGTACGCCGACGGATCGCGCCGGTCGGCGGCGACCAGTGTCGCTCCGTCCGCGACGTCTCCGCTCTCGCCACGCGCGAGGCACGTCACCCGATGACCGCGTTCGATCGCCTGCCGCGACAGCTCCCGAGCCACCCATGCCGTTCCGCCCAGAACCAGGATCTCCATACCGACACACAAGCACCGGGATCACCGCGCGGTCAGGCGGATTCGCTGACAGCAGATGTTCAGCCGTTCCGACAAGGCGGCGAGGTGCCGTAGCTGGCGTCGCGCGCCCGCCAGGGATTACGGGACAGCCCTTGTGCGCGGTCGCCCCGCGCACGTGAACCCCAAGGAGGCGTACGGGGCGACCTGGTTGTGTAGATCACGGAAAGCCGCTCAGCCGTTGTACGGGGCGGTGACGTCCAGGACCCAGGTGACGCCGAATCGGTCGGTGAGCATGCCGTACAACGGCGCCCACAGTGCGGGCTCCAACGGGCGCACGATGGTCGAACCGTCAGCGAGTTTGCCCCACAGGGCGCTGATCTCCGCGGTGTCGTCACCGCGTACGGAGAGGAAGAACGGGTTCTCGCCCTGGTTCCACGGCAGTTGCGAGGGAACGTCGTAGGCCATGACGTGAAAGCCGCCCGCGCCGGCCACCTCGCCCCACATCACCCAGTCCGCCTCGCTCTCGTTCTGCACGGCGCCGGCGTCCTTGTAGGTGACGGCGACCGTGCGTCCGCCGAAGACGGACTGGTAGAAGTCCAGCGCCTCACGTGCGTTGCCCCGGAAGTTGAGGTGCGTAGTGGTCGTGACGGACATGTCCTGCTCCTTGCCTCGATCGAGTGGTGAACGCGCCGTCGGCCGCCGAGCGCGGGGCGGCGGCCGTGATCGGGAGCGATGCGCTCCCCAGCGGCTCGAACGCCACTTTGGCGGAGGTAGAGGACAGGACGGGTCCTGTACTTCGGTGAAAATGGGTCTCATGCAGAAAACGTCCTCCCGGCTGCTCGCGCTGCTGTCGCTGCTTCAGACGCACCGTGACTGGCCGGGAGAGGATCTCGCCGGGCGTCTTGCCGTCACCTCGCGCACCGTGCGCCGTGACATCGACCGCCTGCGCGAACTCGGCTACCTGATCAGTACGGTCAAAGGACCGGGCGGCGGCTACCGCCTGGAGGCCGGCACCCAGATGCCGCCCATGCTGTTCGACGACGGCCAGGTCGTCGCCCTGGCCGTCGCGCTGCAGACCGCGGCCACCGGCACCACCGTCGCCGACGACGCCACCCGCGCCCTGGCCACCCTCCGCCAAGTCATGCCGCCCCGCCTGCGCCACCGCATAGACCTGCTGCGCATCACCGCCGTCCAACCTCCCACCGCCGACGACACCCTTCAGGTCGACGCTCAGGTCTTGGTGGACCTGAGCCGCGCCGTCCACGCCCGCGAGGAACTGCGCTTGGACTACGTGTCAGGCACAGGTGCCTCAGACGACGACGTCCGCCACGTACAGCCCCATCACCTGGTCACCTGGCAGCATCGCTGGTACCTCGTGGCCTGGGACCTCGGCCGCGAGGACTGGCGCACCTTCCGTGTCGACCGCATCCGGCCCCGTACACCCACCGGCCCCCGCTTCACCCCGCGCGAACTCCCCGGCGGCAACGTCTCCGCCTTCGTCACCAGTCGGTTCCGCGGCAACGACGGCACCACCACCGACTGGCCCTGCCACGGCGAAGTCGTCCTCCACCTTCCGGCAGCCGAGGTCGCGCCCTTCGCCGGGGACGGAATCGTCGAGGAACTCGGTCCCCACCACTGCCGGCTCACCCTCGGCTCCTGGTCCTGGACCGGCCTCGCCGCCGCCCTCGGCCGCTTCGACGCTGAGATCGAAGTCAGCGGCCCACCCCAACTGATCACCGCATTCGCCGATCTCGCCATCCGCTACACCCGGGCCGCCGCAGCCACCACAGGACCACAGACCGGCCCGACACCGTAAAGAACCAACCGCACCACCACGTCAGCCCTTCGGGGGTCCAGCAGCATCAAGGGCCCTCGCTCTCGCCAAGCACCCCACCGCTCCAGCGGATCGGGTGCAACCTCGGTGATACCGCGGCGGACCCTGACAGGGGTGAGCCGGCCGGGCGCGGCGGGCTTCTCCCAGGGGCGGCGGAGGTGGGCGGCGGCCTGGCGTCCCTCACACGGCCGACCTGGCGATAACGTGATCGACATGACAGCTGAGGGCGAAGCGACGGACGACGAGGCACTGGTCGGCGGCATGGTGAACGCGGGCGCGATCTTCCGGCGCGGCGACCTGGTCGAACGCCCGGCCCCGCGCACCGCGCGCGCCCTCCACGCCCACCTCCTCGCGCTCGAAGAGCACGGTTTCAACGCGGCTCCGACGCCGGTCCGTCTCACGGCGGACGGCCGCGAACAGCTGACCTTCATCCCCGGCGATGTCGCCCTGCCACCGTTTCCACGCTGGGTGATGACGCAGACCGCGTTGAGATCGGTGGGGAGCCTGCTGCGGCGCCTGCACGAGGCCAGCGCGACCATCGCGGTCGACACAGGTGTCGAGTGGCCCCGGGATCTGGCCGACCCCGAGGGAGGGACGATGCTGTGCCACAACGACGTGTGTCCGGAGAACGTCGTCTTCCGCGACGGTCGTGCGGCTGCCCTGATCGATTTCGACATGGCGGCCCCCGGCCGACCACTGTGGGACGTCGCCATGACCGCCCGCTACTGGGTCCCCATGCTCGATCCCGAATCCGCGACGGCTCTGCATCCCGCAGGGCTGGATGCCCCGACGCGACTGCGGATCCTCGCCGACAGCTACGGCCTCTCCCCGCAGGACCGCGCTGAACTGCCCGGCGCCATCGAACAGGCCACCGTATGCTGCCGGGCCTTCGTCGCCGACCGAGTGGCCGATGGCGACCCCGTCTACACCCAGGCGCTGGCCGAGCGCGGTGGCTGGCAACGCTGGGACCGCATACAGGAATGGCTGGTGACGCACCACGAGAGGTTCACGACTGTCCTGCTGGAGTGACGGCCAGAAGGGGGCCAACCCGTACGGCCCGCCCAGATCCCGGATGTACCGCACCGGTGACCTGGCCCGCTGGACGGCCGCAGGACTGCTGGAATTCGTCAGCGGGGTGGACGACCAGGTCAAGAGCCGGGGCTTCCGCATCGAACTCGGCGAGGTGGAGGCCGTCCTGACGGCCCATCCCGGCATCGACGCGGCCGCCGTGGTGGTCCGCGAGGACACCCCCGGAGACAAGCGCCTCGTCGCCTACGTCGTACCGGAGACGGACCGTCCGGCTGCCCCGGCTGCCCCGGCCGCCCTGCGCGCCGCCGCCGCACAGTCCCTGCCCGACTACATGGTCCCCGCCGCCTTCGTCGTACGGGAGACCCTGCCGCTGACCGCCAACGGCAAGATCGCCCGCAAGGCGCTGCCCGCCCCGGTCAGGGTGTTCTTCAGAAACGGGCAGGGCCACCTCGAACACCCCTGGCAGACGATCATCAACGGTGGCTACGGCCCAGGAGTGACGCCGGCCACCACCACCATCGGCGGCGGCCCAGGGTTGCTCTGACGGGGGCCATCGGGAAAGGGCTGATCCCTTCGGAATGTTGCCCAGTGTGATGGTATGCCCGATAGTGTCGTTGCCTTACGCGGTTGCGGGTTGGGGGTCCTTGGAGGCGGGCTGCTCGGATGCCGGCGTGGGTGGGCTGGGGCCAGACGCGGTGCTTGACCCGTTTGCGCCGGTAGTTGGACATCTAGCGTTTGACGACGCTGGGCCGGCTGCGCAGGCCTCCTGCGGGAAGGAGGCGCGTCAGTCGCTCCTGGGCCCGTCCCCGTGGGTTGTCGGCTCGGGCAAGGGGAGCGCTTGCTCCGCTTCTGTGGCGCGGGAGGCCGCCTCGGCCTTCGCCCGCATGTTGCCGCCTGCGCATGACTCCTTACCGAACCCCCGGCGGACGGCACGGTCCGCGATATCGAGGAGAGGCCCCTTCATGGCAACACTCGGCTTCATCGGCAGCGGCAACATCGGCACGCAGATCGCCCGGCTCGCGGTCGCGGCTGGAATCGACGTCGTGCTGTCCAACCCCCCGCGGCCCCGAGACCCTGGCGGAGACGGTGGCGGAACTCGGTGAGCGGGCCCGCGCCGCGACGCCCGAGGAGGCGGCCCGGGCGGGCGACTGGGTGGTGGTGAGCATTCCGCTGGCCGCCTACCGGGACCTTCCCGCCGCCGCACTGGCGGGCAAGGTCGTGCTCGACACGATCAACTACTACCCGTTCCGCGACGGCCGCATCGAGGTCCTCGACTCGGGCAGAACCACCACCAGCGAACTCGTCCAGGAACACCTGGCCGGCGCGAAGCTCGTCAAGGCGTTCAACAGCATCAGCGACTTTCACATCCCCGCCCTCGCCCGCCCGACGGGCGCCACCGACCGCACCGCCCTGCCCATCGCCGGCGACGACCCGCAGGCCAAGGCGAGTGCCGCGGACCTGATCAGCCGGCTGGGCTTCGACACCGTCGACGCCGGCCCCCTGGCCGACAGTTGGCGCTTCGAGCCGGAGACCGCCGCCTACGCGGTGCCGTACTACGTCGACCCCGCCGGCATCAGGGCTTTCTGGGCACAGGTGAGCGAAGGCCTCCGCACCGGCACCCCGCCGCAGACGCCGCCCCCCCGCCGACCCGGGCGTCCCGCTGCCCGCAGCACGGCTGCGCACCCTGCTCGCCGGCACCCCCCGCATACTCACCGCCGACCGCGTGGTGGCCTGACACCTGATCAGCCCCTTGCCGGTCCGGCACACCTGATCTGACCGGACAGGCCCCGCACGAGTGGCCTGTCCGGGTCATCCCACTTCTCGGACGAAGGATGCATTTCATGAACATTTTGATCCTCGGTGCGACAGGCCCCACCGGCCGCCACGTCGTCGACCTGGCCATCGCGGCCGGCGACACGGTCACCGTCCTGGCCCGCAGACCGGAGGCCCTCGAGGACCTGGCAGACCAGGTCAACGTGGTCGCCGGAGACGCCACCTCGCACAGGGATGTCGTCAAGGCCATGGTCGGCCAGGACGCCGTCATCTCGGCCCTCGGCAGGAGCACATCCGTGCGCGCCGACGACCTGTTCACCCGCGCTGCGGAGGCCGTCATCAGCACGGCCAAGGAGGAGGGAGTATCACGCCTGGTCTGGCTGTCCTCGTTCGGCGTGGGCGACACCTGTCAGTCGGCGAGCGCCGCGCAGAAGATCATGTACCGCACGTTCCTGCGGAACATCTACGCGAACAAGGAACTCTCCGAGAAGGCGATCCGCTCCAGTGGTCTGGACTGGACGCTGGTCTACCCGACCTTGCTGACCAAGGGCCCCGCCAAAGGCACCTACCGCGCAGGCGACCGTCTCCCGATGAAGGGCAACCCGAAGATCAGCCGTGCGGACGTCGCCGCTTTCCTGCACAAGGCGGCCCACAGCCCCGAGTGGATCGACCGCGACGCCGTCATCACGGACTGACGAGCCCAGGTCCCCCCACCGAACGGACTTCTTGCCGGTGCCCTTTACGGCGGACATCGTGACGTCCCGGCACGGCATGACCGGTCTCCCACTCACCGGCGCCGCCCGGCGGGACGGGCGGTGAAGTCACCGGGCCAGCCTCAGGGACGCGGCCCGCGCACGCCCCTGCATCGGCCGGGAGCGGCGCACCCCGCTGTGGTGGTACGCACCGAGGCTCCCATCGCGAATCGGTGGCGGACGTGCGCATCCCGACCAGTGACAGGCGAGACTCCGACGCCGTGGTGTTCGGCCACTGAGCCACCGCAAAAACCCGTTGGCGGAATCACGGCAGCCACTGCTACGTTTCCGGAAGCCGTGCAAGAGAGCCAGAGCGAGGAGGTGGTACCCGTGAACGCAGTATCGACATGGGTGCTCCCCTCTGAGGTCACGGTCGGGCGATAGGTCGTCCGGGAGCGCCATTCCATGGCACTCCCGAAAGGCACGACCATGCAGTTCACTTCCGAACAGCGCCTCGACGACGGCGTCCTCGAGCGCGAATTCACCCTTGGCGAGATCCCCGGCATCCTGTGGACGCCCGGATCCGCATCCGCACCGGCGCCGCTGATCCTGCTCGGCCCCCCTCCTCTCGGGCTGCGCAAGACGTACCCTCGACTGGTGGCCCGAGCCCGGCACGCCGCGGCGGACGGCTTCGCCACGGCCACCCTCGAGCTTCCCGGACGCGGCGACCGGCCCCGTTGGCCCGCCGCCGAGCAGGCCCTCGCCGACCTGCGCCGGGCCGTGGAGGCAGGCGAGCCGGTCAGCGACGAGATCATCGACGCCCTCATCCTCCCCCTGGTCGACAAGGCGGTCCCGGAATGGCAGGCCGCCCTGGATGCCCTCCTTGCTCTGCCCGGGATCGGCGGCCCCGTCGGGTATTCGGGGGGAGTGATCTCCATCGGGACCCGGCTGGCGGTGGTCGAGCCGCGCATCTCGGCCGCTGTTCTGTTCGCCGGGAGTTTCGTTCCTCGCGCCATGTTCCAGGAGGCCCGCCGGGTCACCATTCCTCTGCACGTCCTGCTGCAGTGGGACGACGAAGGGAACGACCGGCAGACGGCCCTGGACCTGTTCGACGCCTTCGGCTCCAAGGAGAAGACGCTGCACGCCAATATGGGCGGGCACACTGGCGTCCCGCAGTTCGCGGGGGACGCCGCGTCCCAGTTCTTCACCCGACACCTGAAGTGACGCCGGACCGTAAGGCCACCAGCCAGACGGTAGTCGTGTTGGCCAGGGCGCTGCTCATCCAGGGACAGGTCCCGGCCTTCCCCGGCTCTCTGCACCGCGAGTAGGGCGGCTTCAAGTTCCCGGAGGGTGCGGGCCGTCGGTGATGCCCATGATCCACGCGGCGTGTTCGGGTAGGTCCCGGATCGCCCGGGTGGTCTTGGCGATGTTCGTCGCGCCGAGCAGTCGCAGGCGTCCGATCGCCAGGTTCCGAAGCGATGCCATGGCCCGTGGTGCGGTGCCGGTGTGGACCGTGAAAGCGGCCTCGGCGAAGGTCCGGCCCCTCGCAAGGTGGCTGGAGTTTTCCACTGCCCAGTGTCCGCGAACGTATCCGGCCACCAGGTCAGCCGGGGTGACCTGGTGGCCATCCGGGCTGGTGACGGCGTAGACGGTCTCGCGTGACTGTTTGCGCCCGGTCTCCTGGCGGCGGCGGTGCACCCGCAGCGCCTGCCGGCCGTAGGGGAAGGCCGGCCCGCCCGTGGACGCGGCGAGGGTGAGCGTCTTGAGCGAGCGGGATTCCCGTCGGCCGTGTCCGGACTGCGAGGCGGTGTGGGCGATGGGGCCTCCCGCCGCACAGCGACGATGGACCGGGCGTCCTGACGTTGGCCGTTCGCCCCCTGTTCGGTCTTGCTCCGCGCCCGTCGGCGCCGGTCAGACCGGCGGACGGGGCGACGTCACGCAGGGACGCCGAGCGGCGGGTGCTCGAGCACGCGGGGCTTGTACTCGACCAGCTGGATGCGGCCGTCGAAGGTGCGGTGCTCGATCATCTCGAGGGCAACGTCCGGATAGCCGTCGTAGATGCGTTCTTCGCCCGTGGCCCCGGTGATCACCGGGAACATCACGACCCGAAAGCGGTCGACGAGTCCGGCTCGGAGCAGGGACCGGCACAGGCTGAGGCTGCCGATGGTGCTGAGGAGCCCCGAGCCACTCGACTTCATGGCGCGGACCGCCTCGACGGCGTCGTCGCGGACGAGCGTGGAGTTGGCCCACGTCAGTGGCTCCTCGAGTGAGGAGGAGAACACCACCTTGGATGCTTGCGTGAGCTCGTCGACGGACGCCTCTTCTTCGGGCCTGAACTCGTCTTGGCCCTTCGGGACCTCGCCTGCGGCGAAGCCCGACATCAGGCGGTAGGTGTTCGCTCCCATCAGGTAGGTGGCCTCGGGCTGCTCGCCGAGCCATGCGAGGTACTCCGGGCCCTCGAGGCCCCAGAACCCGGGCCATCCCTCTCCCGATGCGTAGCCGTCGAGGGAGGTGATGAAGTCGACGAGAAGCTCCGACATGGCGGTGTCCTTTCCTAGGGTGTCACGAGCTTGGACCGGCCGGGAGCCACAAACTCATCGGCCACGCTGTGGAGTAACGACCACAGGTTGCCACCGTCCCCTCGCTGACGTCGGCTGCCCGGGGCTGGTCGCCCAGCCCGGCCAACGTGTGATGACTCCGTCGCGCCGCAAGTTCACGGGCCCACCCAGGGGGTGAGGAGAAGCACGCTCCATTCTTCGACCCCGCCGATCGAGACAAGACCATCGCCGCGGAGCCGCATGCTTCCAGTGTTCTGTGGATCGCCCATTGCCAGCCGCGTCAGTCGGCCACGAACCCGCCGTCGGCGGGGAGTACGATCACCGTCTCCTACGGCCTCGGTGGCCGGTCAGCCGACCCGACGACGGTGATCGGTGAGGACTGATGCGGTTCCGGGGCCCGCATCCCGGACGTCACCCGAGGCCACACCCGTCAGCTCCGCCATGGCGAAGGAACGCCTGCTGTACCAGCGCCTCGTCCCTACGCAAGCAGCATCCTCTGGGCGCCGGAGTGCTGAGGCTTGGTCACTTCTCTCCGCCGGTTTTCTTTGGGCATACAAGCAATGTGAATGCCAGTCAGGTCTCTCCACCCCTGGAGCTTTCCTCATGATCACAGCCGCGCGGGGATTCCCCGGCGAACCGTCCGACGAAGAGCCGACCGCCCCCCTGGCGGGCACGCCCGCACACCTTCATGCCGACGGATCTGACGGGATGCCCGCGGGACGGCTTCCCGCCGGTGTCACCCGGCGGGGGTTCCTGGGCGCGGCGGCCCTGGGGGGTGTCGGTACCGCGCTCGTTCCGTTCTCGGCGCCCTCCGCGGCGGCATCACCTCTCACCCCGTCGGCGGGCGAGCCCGAGGAAGTCGGCCCGTATGCCCGGACATTGACGTTCACCACAGCCACCAACGCCTCCGCGACCGTCTCGCCCGACGGCGGTCGGCTCGTCATCGAGGTGCAGGGTGTGCTGTGGGCGTTGCCCCGGAGTGGGGGAACTGCGACCGCACTGACCGCTCCCGACCTGGAACCGACCCGTCCCGCCTGGTCGCCGGACGGCTCGGCGATCGCCTTCTGCTCCTACAAGGGCGGCGGCTTCCACGTCTGGACGATGGCCCCGGACGGTTCGAACCCGCGCCGGCTCACCTCCGGCCCGTGGGACGACCGGGGTGTGTCCTGGTCACCGGACGGCACGCGGATCGCCTTCGCCTCCGAGCGCGGTGGGGACCCGGTGCGGGGCAGTTCGTACGACATCTGGATCGTCGAGGTGGCGACCGGTGAGCTGACCCGCCTGACCAGTCGGCCGGACGTCGAGGACTACGACCCTGCTTGGCACCCGGAAGGCGACCGGATCCTGTTCGTGCGCTCGGACGCCGCCGGAGCACGGACCATCGCCTCCGTATCGGCCGCGGGTGGCGAGGTCACCGTGGTACGCAGGGTGGACTCCGGCACGCTGATGTGCCCCGCCGTCTCCCGGGACGGCCGCCTGGCCTTCGTGTGGACCGCCGGCGGGACCCAGTTCTCCGCCGCGACGTCGGCCCTGATCGTGGACGGCCGGACGGTTTCGGGCACCGATGATGTCTCGCCGCTCCCGCCCTGCTGGACGCCGGACGGCGGCCTGCTCCACTTCGCCGACGGCCGGCTCAAGGCCCTGAGCCCCTCGCTGGAACCGGCCGTGGACATCCCGTTCACCGCAGCGCTGAATGTCCCGAGGCCCGTGTACCGCCGCAAGGCACGCGACTTCGACTCCACCTCCCCTCGGCCGGTGCTCGGCATCCACCTCCCGGCGCTCTCACCCGACGGCGGATCCGTCGTCTTCGCCGCCCTGAACGCCCTGTGGCTGATGCCCATCGGCGGCCGGCCCCGCAAGCTGTTCCAGGCCGCCCCATCCGGGTACGTACAGATGCCCTCCTGGGCCAAGGACGGCAGGAGCATCGTCTACGCCTACGACGCAGACGCCGGCGGCGACGGTCTGGCCGCCGTCCACCGGCTCTCACCGGACACCGGTGAGGACACGGTCATGGCCACCGGCGGCCGCCTCAACCCGGCCCTCTCTCCCGACGGCGCCCGGCTCGCCTGTCAGGACACCACCGGGAACCTCCTCCTCGTCGACGTCGCCTCAGGCGCTGAAACCAAGCTGGCCGCGCCCCTCGGCGGCAACGGCCTGCCGGGTCGCCCCAGTTGGTCCCCGGACGGCCGGTACATCGCCGTCTGCGACCGCAACCGGCTGAACCAGCGGTTCCGCGAGGGCTACAACGTGATCCGGGTGATCGACACCCGGGACGGCTCTTCCAGGGCCTTCCTGCCCCTGCCCCACACCTCCGTGTCCGACCGCTGCGACAGCGGACCCGTCTGGTCGCCCGACGGAACATCGCTGGCGCTGGTCGTGGAGTCCGCGCTGTGGATTCTTCCCGTCGCCCCGGACGGCACACCCGCCGGCCGGCCGCAGCGCATCACCGACGAACCGGCCGACCACCCGTCGTGGTCCGGCGACTCCCGTCGTCTGCTCTACCTCTCCGGCGGCCGACTGCGGCTGATCAACCGGGACGGCATCGGGCGCCGTACGCTTCCGGTCCGGCTGGCGGCCGCCCGCCGTCTGCCGACCCGCACCGCCGTGACCCGGGTGCACGCCGGGCGGCTGTGGGACGGCACTGGGGACACCGTTCGCGAGGACGTCGACGTCATCATCACCGGCAACCGCATCACCGCCGTCGAACCGCACCGCTCCGGTGCCGGGAAAGCGGGCGAACAGCGGATCGACGCCTCCAACTCCACCGTCATCCCCGGCCTGTGGGACTCGCACACCCACCCGTACCAGAACATCTACGGCGGCCGTCAGACCAGCCTGATGCTCGCCTACGGCATCACCACCAACGTCTCCTTGGGCGGCTTCGCCTACGAGCAGGCACGCCTCCGCGAAGCCGCCGACAGCGGCGACATCGCCGGCCCCCGCCTGCTCACCACTGGCGAACTCATCGACGGGAGCAGGGTCGCGTACAGCATGGGCCGCGCCCACACCACTTCTGACGGCCTGCGCCGCACCCTCCAACGAGCCGTCGCACTCGACTACGACTTTCTCAAGACGTACGTCCGTGCCCCCGCTTGGATCATGGCGGAGGCGGCACGCACCGCCCACGAGGGCCTCGGCGTCCCCGCCGGAAGCCACCTGCTGACGCCCGGCATCCAAATCGGCCAGGACCTGACGACGCATCTGACGGCGACCCAGCGCCAGGAGTACGGCCGCTCCGCGTCCGCCACCGGACACACCTACGAGGACGTCCACGAGATCTACCGCACCGGCCGATTCGAGATCATCATCACCCCCTTCAACGCCCTCTACCTGCTCGGCGACGACCCGGCCCTGGCCGACGACCCCCGGGTGACCACCCTCATGCCCCCGTGGGACACCGTCACCGTGAAGGCCCTCGCCAAGTCCCGGCCCACCGAGGAACAACTGCGCCAACTGCGCATGGAGATGGCCACCTACCGGCGGATCATCGCCGATGGCGGCACGCTCGCCATGGGGACCGACTCCCCCCTCGCCCCCGTAGGGCTCCAGGTCCACCTCGGCCTGCGCGCCCTCCACCAGTACGCCGGTCTCTCCCCTGCTCAGGCCCTGCGCACGGCCACCGTCGTGCCGGCCCGGATGTTCGGCGTCTCCGACGATCTGGGCACGGCGGAACCCGGCAAGCTGGCCGACCTCACGGTGATCGACGGCAACCCCTTCCAGGACTTCACCGACCTGACGCGCGTCTCCTGGGTGATGCGCGACGGCATCGTGCACAGCCCGCAGGACGTGGTCGGCCCCCACCGCCTCACCGCCGAGCGGACGGTCGGCGACAGCGAGCACTGGCACACGGTCGGCCAGATCATCCGCCGCGAAAGCTGCTGCGCGACCTGACGACCCCGGCTCCCCGGCCCTCTCAGGCTCCTCGGTCCCGCCCTCACTACTGTCGTGGGGCCTCGGCCCAGGAGCCTGCGGGCCCCGGCACCGGTCCTTCAGCGCTGGACCGGTGCCGAGATCCTGAAAGACTTCGTGAACCTGGACGACGCTGCCTGCCGCAGGCGGGTGCTGAGGGTGCGCAGCTGCTCGACGTCGGTGCTGGGGGGGCGGGGCGAGCGGGAGGCGGGCGACGAGTCTGGTGCCCCAGCCGGGCACGGTTTCCTCGACGCCCTGGATGTCTCCGTGGAACTGCGCGGCGGCACCACGGACCGCATCGTCACCACCAACGACGCACGGGCCTTCGAGATGGGCATCACCTTCTCCATTGGCGGCCGACGGTTCGGGCCGCAGCTCGCCGACCACGCCCGACTCGCCGCCGACGGCCGGCTGCGTGTGCGCGTCGACCGCAGCTTCCCGCTCGCCGACGCCGCCAGGGCGCACGAGCTGACCGAGTCCGGCCATGCGCGCGGCAAGGTGCTCCTGCGACCCCAGGAGAGCTGAGCACGTCCCCTACTTGTCCACCAGCGACATGTGGTGCTCGTTGTAACGGTCTCCCTTGACCCCGATCCGTCCTGCGAGTTCGTTGAGGCCCGACAGTTCGTCCGCGGAGAGCGGAACGTGTGTGGCGCCGGCGTTCTCCTCGATGCGCGCGGTGCGCCGGGTTCCGGGGATCGGCACGAGCGACGGGTGCTGGGCGAGCAGCCAGGCGAGGGCCACCTGCCCCGGTGTGGCGTCCTTGGCCGTCGCGAGGGCGGCGATGTGCTCGACGAGTGCCTGGTTCGCCGCCCGGTTCTCGGCCGTGAACCGGGGAATGGTGGTCCGCACGTCGTCGGCCGCGAACGGTGTCGAGGCGTCCACCGCCCCGGTCAGGAACCCCTTGCCCAGCGGGCTGAAGGGCACGAATCCGATGCCGAGTGCCGTGCACGTCGGCAGCACCTCCGGCTCGGGATCCCTGGTCCACAACGAGTACTCGCTCTGCACCGCCGTCACCGGGTGGACCGCGTGGGCGCGCCGGATCGTCTGCGCGCTGGCCTCCGACAGCCCGAAGCAGCGGACCTTGCCTTCCTGCACGAGCTCGCCCACCGTGCCGGCGACGTCCTCGATGGGCACCTCCGGGTCGACACGATGCTGGTAGAACAGGTCGAGCCTCTCGACTCCCAGCCGTTGGAGGGAGGCCGTCGCGACGGAGCGGATCTGTTCGGGCCGGCTGTTCAGTCCGACGGCCGCACCGTCCTCGATGCGGAATCCGAACTTGGTGGCGATGACCACTTGGTCGCGCACCGGGGCCAGGGCCTCTCCGACGAGTTCCTCGTTGACGTAGGGGCCGTACACCTCCGCGGTGTCGAAGAACGTGACCCCCCGATCGACGGCTCCACGGAGAACGGCGATCATGTCGCTCCGGTCACCGGGGTTGGGGCCGTAACTCTGGGACATCCCCATGGCGCCGAGGCCGATGGCGGAGACCCGGAGGTCGCGTCCGAGGGTTCGTGTGTGCATTCTTCCTCCTTGTGGATGTTTCACCGCGGCCCCGCCTGCGCGAAAAGGCGCGTGGCGTTCGCCGTGGTGAGCGAGCGCCACGTGCCGCCTTCCGCCGGAGGCTCAGCCGCGTCGATCGCCGCGATGTGGGCGTCGGCAAGGGGCGCCGGCGTCCAGCAGTAGTCGCTGCCGAAGAGCACGCGGTCCGGGCCGACCAGCTTCAGCAAGGCCGGAACCTGGCGCGGGAAGGCCGTACCCGCCATGTCGTAATACAGGGCGCGCAGTTGTTGCACGGCGTTGCGCGGGTGCGCCTCCTGCGAAGGCACGAAGAGCTGCATGAACTCGTTGATGCGGTCGGCCAGGACCGGGATCGCGCCACCGCAGTGCGGGACGATCACCCGCAGGTCCGGGTGACGGGCCAGGACGCCCGCCATCACCAGGTCCGTGACGGTGCGGGCGGTGTCGAAGATGTACTCGACCATCGGACGCGGTTTGCCGAGAGCGGACTGCTCCCAGCACACGGGTGAGGTGGGGTGCACGAAGATCACGGCTCCCCGCCGGTCCAGCTCAGCGAACACCGGCTCGAGGCGTTCGTCGCCCAAGTACACACCGTGGGTGTGACTCAGCAACGCCACCCCGTCGGCGCCCAGTTCGTCGAAGGCGAAGGCGATCTCCTCCAACGCGCCGTCCACGTCCGGCAGCGGAAGCGACACGAAGGTGCCGAAGCGGCCCCGGTGATCCCGCGTCACTTCGGCGGTGTACTCGTTGACACGCCGGGCGAGGACACGGGCCGCCTTGTCGTCACCGAAGTGCACGCCGGGAGAGGACAGGGAGAGCATCGCGGTCGAGATGCCGTTGCGGTCCATCAGGTCCAGATGGTCGCGCACGGACCACGATGGCCAACCGCCCATGCCGTCGGGATGGGCGTGGCCCGCCGCAGTCGCCTGCTCGACGTAGAAGTCGGGCAGGAGGTGGGCGTGGACGTCGATGAGGCCGGAGGTCATGGCGGCGGGATTCCTTCTCGTGAGCTTGGGTCGTCCAGGCCAGGAGGTCGCTGCGTCTACTCCACCTGCTCGCCTCCGGTCAGCCGGACCTCTTCGTTGTCCAGGGCCGCCTGGAGCCGGCGGAGCACGGTGTCGTCGATCCGCGACTCGTCCCTCAGACGGACGACGGTGGCCCGCTTCGTGGAGATGAGGGCGAGGCGGAGGTCGGAGTAATGACGGTTGTGGAGCAGGGCGGGATCGTCATCGGTGCCCGCGCCCCGTGCTCGTACGGTCGCCAGGTTGGCCTCGTACTCCTGGCGCAGCCACTCCGCGACCTTGGGGGTGGTGCCCAGTTCGGCAGCGAGCTGCGGGAGCGCCTTGATGGCCTCCTCGGTCGCCGTGGTCTCGGCGAGGATCTGCTCCTCGTCGACGGAGGTGTCGCGGGGCAGCCGGGCCCAGCGCACCACGCCCGGCAGCAACAGCCCCTGCACCACGAGGGTCACCACGATGACGCCGGAGGTGACGAAGACGATGAAGGCGCGGTCCGGGAAGGGCGCCCCGGAGTCCAGGGCCTCGGGCACCGACAGGGCCACGGCCAGAGACACCGCGCCACGGAACCCCGCGAACCCGCTGACGACACGTGCCCGGTCGCTCATTCTCCGCAGCCGTTGCTCGGGACGCCGGTCGATCGCGCGGATCAGGTAGGCGGAGGAGAACAGGAAGGCGAACCGGACCGCGACGAGGACCGCGCTGACCGCCCCGATCGCGATGAGGGCGTCCGTGAGGTCGGACCGGCTCAGGTGGTGCAGCGCGTACTGAAGTTCCACTCCCACCAGGACGAACAGTGCGCCGTTGATGATGAACGTGGCCAGCGGCCAGAAGGCCAGTGCCTGTCGGCGGTGCTCGGCGCGGATGAGACCGGGCGCCACCTGGGCCATGATCAGGCCGCTCACCACGACCGCGAGGACGCCCGAGGCGTGGATCAACTCGGCCAGCAGATACGCCGTGAACGGGGCGAGAATCATGACCAGGTTGCCGAGCAGGGGATCCTCCAGTCGGCGACGCAGGTTCATGTTGACCCAGGCGACCGCGACGCCGACCGCGGCACCGCCGCCGTACGCCAGCAGGAACAGCGCGCCTACGTGCGGAAGGGTGAGGTGCTCCTCGCCCACGGTGATACCGACCGCCAGGCCGTAGATCACCAGGGCGGTGCCGTCGTTGACGAGGCTCTCCGCACGCAGGACCGTGATCTGACGGCGCGGCAGGGAACCCGCCAGGGCACTCACCGCTGTGGCGTCGGTCGGCGCCACAGCCGCGCCCAAGGCCCACGCCGGTCCCCACGGCAGCCCGAGTGCGTGCCCCGCGACCGCCACCGCCCCTGCGGTGAGGATCACCAGCACCGTGCTCAGCAGAACGATGCCGCGCAGGTTCGAGCGGATCTCCCGCATCGACGTGGTCAGGCTCTCCCAGTACAGCAGTACCGGAAGGAAGAGCAACAACACTACTTCGGGCGGGAGTTGGGTCTGGCGGACGGCCGGGACGAGGCCGATGAGGGCGCCCAGGACCAGGAGCACGACAGGTGGCGCGACACGGAAGCGCTGTCCCAGGAAGTTTCCCGCCAGCACCGCCGCACCCAGGACGACGACGAGTTCGAGACCGAGCATGAACACTTACTCCGGTGCGGGGCTGGCCGGCGGCGGCTCAGCGGGTTCGACGGGAATCGTCCTGGTCATGTGGGCAGCAGTCGCAGCGTCGTGGAACGTGCCGCCACCATGGGATCGACGTACGTGCCGCCGAAACGGCCGTACTTGCTCCGGTACGCCGTGTCGACGCGGTCGTTGGTCTCGGGGTCCAAAACCTCGGCGAAGGTGACGTCCTTGTCGACACCGCCGGAGCGGACGTGGCCCACGTGGGTCGCGACGGCGGTGCGCCACCAGCCGCCGTGCGTACCACGGAAGGAGCGGACGTACAGGTCGTCGCCGTCGCGGACGACCCAGATCGGCACCGGCGCGCGCAGTGTGCCGTCACGCCGGAGCGGGGCCATCTCCAGTTCGTCGGCCTCGGCGATGCGGTCGAGATCGTCGCCTGTCCAGGTTGTCATGGGGTGTGTTCCCATCCTCGTGATCCGGTGGGGGGGAGGATCCAAGTACGCCTCGACGGTGGCGATCGCCTGGCTGGTCATGTCTGTCGGTCAGTCAGTTCTTCCGGTCGCGGACGCAGCAGCGTCTTGATGGCGCGGCGCTCGTCCATGGCCTTGTAACCCTCGGCTGCCTCGTCCAGGGACAGGGTGAGGTCGAAGACCCTGCCCGGGTTGATACGACCATGGAAGACACGGTCGATCAGGTCGGGAAGGTAGGCGCGCACCGGAGCGGGGCCACCGCGCAGGCCGACGTGCGAGAAGAAGAGCTCCTGGCCGTCGATCCGCGTACCGTGCGGGAAGCCGACGAAGCCGACGTTGCCCCCCGGACGCGCGGAGCGCAGGCCCTGCTGCATCGACTCCTGCGTGCCGACGCACTCGAGGACCGAGTCGGCGCCGACGCCGTCCGTCAGTTCCTTGACGCGGGCGACACCTTCCTCGCCGCGCTCGGTGACGATGTCGGTGGCGCCGAATTCCAGGGCCAGCTTCTGTTGGGACTCGTGCCGGCTCATGGCGATGATCCGCTCGGCGCCCAGCTCCTTCGCGGCGATGACCCCGGACAGACCCACCGCGCCGTCACCGACGACCACGGCTGTCGAACCGGGCCCGACCTCGGCGGCCTTGGCGGCGTACCAGCCGGTGCCCATGACGTCGGACAGGGTCAGCAGGCTCGGGACCAGATCCTCGTCCGGCTCCTCCGGGGTGGCGACCAGGGTGCCGTCGGCAAGAGGGATGCGGACGTACTCGGCCTGGGCGCCGTTGACCCACTGCGCGTGTCGGCAGGAGGTCTGGTAGCCGGCCTGACAGATCGGGCAGGCGTTGTCGGAGGCCACGAAGGAACCGATGACGAACTGCCCCGGCCTGACGGTCGATACGTCGCTGCCGACCTCCTCGACGACACCGACGTACTCGTGACCGATCGGCTGCGGTTCGGCGACCGGCAGGACGCCCCGGTAGCTCCACAGGTCGGAGCCGCACACGCAGGTGGCGACGGTGCGGATGATCGCGTCAGTCGGTGCCGTGATCTTCGGCTCGGGGGCGCTCTCCACCCGGATGTCACCCGGCGCGTGAAGGATGGTTGCTCGCATGGTGCCTCCCAGCTCTCGTCGTGACTGTCGTGCTGTCGCGGGCGTACGACGGCGGTGTGTGGGGGAGCCCGCGACGTGCGGGCGGCGAAGAGGCGTCAGCCCGACTGGTCGGCCTTCTCCACGATCTCCTTGAGCTGTGTCATCGCGGTCATGGCGTTGGGCCATCCGGCGTAGAAGGCCAGATGGGTGATGACCTCGATGAGTTCGTCCTTGGTGACACCGTTCTCCAGGGCCTTGCCGAGGTGGAAGCCGAGCTGGTCGGCCCGGTACAGGGAGGCCAGAGCGGTGACGGTGACGAGGCTGCGGTCCCGCGGGGACAGGCCCGGCCGCTCCCAGATGTCGCCGAACAGGACGGTGTCGGTCACCTCCGCGAGCTTGGGGGCGAACTCCTGGATGGCCGGCGGCGCGAACTTCTTCTGTTCGGACATGAGGTGGTGCTCCTGGCGTGGGTTCGGGTGGGGGGAGTGTGCGGGTCACCGGTGAGCGCCAGGCCGTTGCCGAGGAAGCGGACATCCGTCCGCCGTCTGTCCTCGCCTCCTCCACGTGCCAAAGGAATACTGGATTCCAGAGGTCGCTCATCATCCCGATCGTCGAACACGTCACCGACTTTGTCGTTTTCCCGGGAACCCGCAAAGGGGAGAATTCCATCCGGGGAATCCCTTATCCAGGGGAGAAATCCTTACCCCCCTCCCGGCGACCGAGCGATGCCACACTGGCGTCATGAGCGGCGACGCGCATCTGAAGGAGTTGGGAGAAATCCTCAAGGCGCGGAGGGCCGAGTTGACCCCGCGCACCGTCGGACTGCCCGACACCGGTGGCCGACGTGTGCCGGGCCTGCGCAGGGAGGAGGTCGCCCTGCTCGCCACCATCAGCACCGACTACTACACACGGCTGGAGCAGGGCCGCATCCAGCCGTCCGCGTCAGTGCTGGCCGCTCTGGCCCATGTCCTGCACCTGTCCGATCACCAGCGTGACCGCCTGTTCGAGCTGGTCGGCCGGCAACGGGCACGACAGCGCCGACCAGCCACGCAGAAGGCCCACCCGCCGTTGCGCCGCCTTCTCGACGAACTCACCTCGAGTCCCGGCGTGGTGATCGGCCGTCGTATGGACATCCTGGCGTGGAATCCGCTCGCCGCCGCCCTGTTCACCGATTTCGCGGAGGTGCCGGAAGGCGGGCGGAACTGCGTCCGCATCCTCTTCACGGATCCGTCCATGCGGACGCTCTACGCGGATTGGCGGACCATCGCGCGTCACTGCGTGTCCCATCTGCGCATGGAGGCCGCCAAACACCCCGAGGATCCGCAGCTGACCAGCTTGGTCGGCGAACTCTCCGTGGAGGACAGGGACTTCGGCCAATGGTGGGGGAGCCGTCACCTGCCGTCGCGCAAGGCGGGCGTCAAGAGGTTCCACCATCCTCTCGTGGGCGAACTCGTCCTGGACTGCGACACCTTCGTCTGCGGCGGCGATCCCGATCAGGAACTCGTCGTCTGGACGGCGGAGCCGGGCACGCCGTCGTACGACGGACTGCGCGCTCTCGCCTCGCGGGTCACCGGCCGGCCCGGCGGGCTCACGGCCGGCCAGGCCGGCTAAGGGCTGTCCCGTAATCCCTTAAACCTGGGAGAAAAATCTCCCCCTCACATTCCGACTGAGTGCTGCGACACTCGCTGCTATGTACACCAAAGCGCATGTGCCTGAACTGGGAGAATTCCTGAAGGCATGCCGGGCCCGACTCAGCCCGCGGACCGTCGGGCTGCCCGAGCCCGGGGCGCCTCGGCGAGTGCCCGGGCTGCGCCGTGAGGAAGTCGCTCAGCTCGTGGGGATCAGCACCCACGCCTACGCGCGGCTGGAACAGGGGCGTGCCCCCGTGTCGGGGACGGTGCTCGCCACGCTCGCCCGCGTCCTGCACCTCGACGACGACCAGCGCGAGCACCTGTTCGAGCTGGCGGCGGCCGGCGCCTGCGAACCGCGCCGTCGGCCGGCGCAGAAGGTTCACCCGCAGCTCAGACGCATCCTGGACGAGCTGACCACGAGCCCCGCACTCCTCATCGGCCGGCACCTGGACATCCTCGCCTGGAATCCTCTGGCAGCCGCTCTGCTCACCGACTTCGACAAGGTGCCCGCGAAGAAGCGCAACTACGCGCGGCTGATGTTCACCGACCCCGCCTTCCGGGAGCTCTGCCTCGACTGGAGGACGAACGCCCGGACCTGCGTGACCCATCTACGCCTGGAGGCCGCACGGCACCCCGGCGATCCCGGGCTGGCGGCGCTCGTCGGCGAGTTGTCGGTCGCCGACGCCGACTTCAGGCAGTGGTGGGTAGGCCGCCAGATGAACGGCCTGCGGATGGGCACCAAAAGGCTGCGCCACCCGATCGTCGGCGACCTCACCCTCGACTGGGACAGCCTGACGTGCACCGCCGACCCGACACAGAAGCTGCTGATCGCGACCGCCGATCCCGGGACCCCGTCCCATGACGGGCTTCTCTTCCTGGCGTCGTGGACTGCGGACCCGGGCCGGCCCCCACAGGATGCGGCAGCCTGAGGCCTCCGGGTCCAGGTGGGAATGGTGCCTGCCCCCGGGATCATGCGCGACGGGCGCGGTCCCTCCGGCGCGCCGGAACGTGCGGTCGATCCCCGTCGGACCCGACAGCTGTGACGACAACTCATCGACCAGTTCGACCAGGTCCGTCGGCCGGTCGGGTCCCCACCAGTCGCCGAGCAGTTCGGCGAAGAAGTCCTGGCGGCCCGCCGAGAGCTTTGCCGCGGCCTTGCGCCCCGCGTCGGTGCGGAGCAGGTCCATGACCTCGCGGGTGGGGGTGGCCAGACGGCGCTGTTCGATCTCGTCCAGGGCGTCCTGGATCACCGGCACCGGCACCTGGCTGTACAGCACATGTGGCCGGACGTCGTACGTCGTCCGGCCACACCCCGCGCGGTGGCGTCGAGGGCCGCCGCCTCAGAGCCTGTACGGCCCCGCATCAGAACGTCAGAACCAGCCGGCCACGCACACCGCCCGCGGCGAGGAGCCGGTGCGCCTCGGCGGCCTGCTCCGCCGGAAACGTTCTGGCGAACCGGGGGGTGATCTGGTGCCGTCCTCCACCTGTTGCCGCAGCCGGTCGAGCTCGGCGCGCTCCCGGGCGTAGCGGAACACGACGATCGGCTCGTGGACCATGCCTCGTTCACCGGGACCGTCGTAGCCGCGCAGGGTGACCACCCGGCCGCCCTCGTGCACCGCCCGGGCGGTGAGAGCGCCGAGCGAGGCGCCGTGGAGGAGTCCGTCGGCGCCTGCTGGGACCTCCGCGCGGACCGGTCCGGGTACTCGGCGCCGCGACAAAGGACGGTGTCGGCGCGCAGTTCAACGTCACTCGCGCCGCGCGGCGCGCGGACCACCGACTCCGCCGGAACCACGACCTGCTCGGCGTAGGCGCCGTGGAAGCCGTCGGCGAGCACGACCGCCATCACCTGGTCACCGACGCTCAGGTCCGTGTCCGTACCCGCGCCGATCTGATCCACGGCGCCGACGGCCTCCATGCCGGGAACGAACGGCGGCCGGGCCTCCGGGGACCGGGCGGGTCCGCCGCGCTGGAGGGCGTCGACCGCGTTGACGGTCGCGGCGCGCACCCGGATACGCACCTCCCCCGGAACGGCCTCCGGTACAGGAGAAGCGCTCAGGTCGTCGCGTCGGACGCCGTCGGCTTCTGGTCGGCGGCCCAGGAAGCGAGGAGGCGCAGCCCGTCGTGGGACGCACTGCCGGTTTCGGCGTTCCACACGATGATGTGCTGGTCGGGATCCGTGCCGCAGGTGAGAGTGTTCCAGTCGAGGGTCAGCTCGCCCACCACCGGGTGACGCAGCTTCTTGACGCCCTTGCCCCGCATCGCGACGTCGTGTTCGGTCCACCACTGCCGGAACTGCGCGTCACGGGCGGAGAGTTCCTCGACCAGTGCGGTGAGAGGCTGGTCGTCGGGGTAGCGCGCGCTCTCCATGCGCAGTTGGGCGATGGCCAGCCGTGTGACCTCCTCCCAGTCGACGTACAGCTCGCGCATCCAGGGTTCGGTGAACAGCAGCCGGACGAATACACGCTCCTGCTCGGGGTAGCGCCCGAAGTCGGTCCACAGGGCGGCGGCGAGCTGGTTCCAGCCGAGGATGTCGGTGCACCGGCCGATGACGAAGGCCGGGGAGGCGCTGAGATCGTCCAGCATGCGCTGCAGCTGCGGGTCCACCTGCTGGCGCTCGCGGTACGCGGACGGGCGCACCCTCTCCTTCGCCGCGAGGTTCAGGAGATAGGTGCGCTGGTCGTCGTTCAGTCTCAGGGCCTGGGCGATCTCGTCGAGGAGGGGAGCCGACGCCTGGAGCCGGCCCTGCTCGATCCGGGTGTAGTACTCGGTGCTGATCGCGGCGAGGAGCGCCACCTCCTCACGGCGCAGCCCCTTCACACGCCGCCGTTGCCCGCCGCGGAGACCGACATCGGAGGGGGTGAGCTCAGCACGGCGCGCCTTGAGGAACTCACCCAGCTCGTTCAGATGCGGGTTGCGGTTCATGACCTTCAGCCTGGCACAAACGCAGCATCTTGTGAGGGGGACAGATCCCTCCCCTGGCTGATCGGCCAGTGGACGACGATCCCCTCGCGTTCGTGGTCGGTCCTGCCTGCGACTGGGCCGGTGGCCCGGGGCGCGAGCGCGCACCGGGCCACCGGCGGAGGCATGTCCGGGTCGTCAGCTCAGCGCCTTGACCAACTCCTGGGCGAGGGGGGCGGCCGAGTACGGGTTCTGGCCGGTGTAGAGGGTGCGGTCGACCTCGACATGCGGGGTGAACGGGTCGGCCTCGCGGTAGTCGGCCTTGAGGTCGCCCACGAGGCGGTCCTGCAGCAGCCACTTCGCGCGGTCCGCGAGACCGTTCTGCCTCTCCTCGGCGTTGGACAGCCCGGTCAGGCGGTAGCCGGAGAAGGGGGACGAGCCGTCGGGGCCGATGGTGGCCAGCAGGGCCGCGGGGCCGTGGCAGACCAGGGACACGGGCTTGCCGGAGGCGAGCCAGTCGGTGAGCAGCCTGCCGGAGGCGGCGTTGTCGGGCAGGTCCTCCATCGGACCCCAGCCACCGGGGTAGAAGACGGCCACGTAGTCGTCGATGTCGGCGTCCTCGATGCGCATCGGGTGCGCCAACTCGGTGGCCTCCCGCAGCGCGGTACGCATGCGCTCGGCGCCTTCCTCGCCTCCGTTGAACTCCGCGGTGAGGCTGAGCGCGTCCGCCGTGGGCGGCACACCGTCAGGGGTCGCCGCCGCGATCTCGTATCCGGCCTCCTTGAAGACCTGGTAGGGGCCGATGGCCTCCTCGGCCCAGAAACCGGCGGGCTGGCGGGTTCCGTCGGCCAGCGTCCAGTGGTCGGACGCGGTGATCACGAAGAGGATCTTCGCCATGGGGAGCTCCTGATGAGGGATGAGGGGAGTGTCAGCCCTTGAGGGCTTCCTGGAGGACGTGGCTGTCGGCGATCTGTCGCATCCGTACGGCCTGGCCGTCCCGAACGGTCCACAGGTGCAGGAACCGGATGTCGGCCGTGTTCCCGGTCTTCGTCTCGGCGTGGTAGTGGCCGTAGACGAAGACATGGCCGGCCTCGTCCGCGTAGAACTCCTCGGGCACCGCGCCGAAGGACTCGTAGTTCGGCATCGTCTTGCCGAAGAAGTCCGTGGCCACGCTGTCCCAGCCGTGGTAGACACCGCTGTTCGGGAAGCCGGGGGTGATGTCCCAGACGAAGTCCGGAGCCATCACCTCCTTGGTGACCTCGGGTGCCATTCGGGACTCGTAGACCCGGCGGATGAGGGCGAGGCTCGGGGAATCGGACATGGGGTACTCCTTGCGGGGAAAAAGAGGGGCTTGTGATCAGGCGGCGAGGGCGGTCCGGCCCGCGCGGAAGATCGCGGCCTGCCGGGCGACACGCGAGCCCAGGTGCTCCGCGGTGGCGATGTCCGACGTGTGGACAGCCTCGGGGCCGGCGTCGGTCGGGCTCTGGGCTCCGGCGCCCAGGAAGAAGCCCAGCCGGTTGATGTCGTCCTCGCTGCCCTTGGTGGAGTCCCAGCCCGGCAGCAGGCCCAGGCTGATCCAGTGCATACCGTGCTGGGCGGCCAGGGTGGCGAAGTAACCCAGGGTGGAGGACTTGTCGCCGCTCTTGGCGCCGGAGTTGGTGAAGCCCGCGGCGAGCTTGTCCACCCAGGCGTGGGGGAACCAGCGCTTGCTGCTGGCCTGGGCGAAGGCGTGGAAGGCCGCGGAGGCGGTGCCCATGTACGTCGCGGCGCCGAAGATGATCGCGTCGGCGCCGTCCAGCTGTGCCCACTGCTCGTCGGTGATGGTGTCGACGGAGATCGAGACGACCTCGGCGCCCGCTGCCGCAGCACCACGCGCCACGGCTTCGGCGATCACGGCCGTGTGGCCGTAGCCCGAATGAAAGGCGATGGCGACGGTGGGCCCGCCGGGATGGGACATGGTGATCTTTCTCCTTGAATAATTTCTTCGGCGGGACTAACAACGGCTAACACAATGAGCTGAGTTGTCGGTGGGCGATCAGGCAGCAGGCGAGTTTGAGGAAAGCTTCGTGGATGTCGGCCCGCCGTTCCCAG
>NZ_JBICUX010000015.1:0-245856 GCF_043198595.1 Streptomyces sp. NPDC048751 | reverse complement strand
AGCCCGTTGGGTATCAGTCAGTGACAGCGGCGGAATCTTCGGACCCGGACGACTCATACCGAACCAACGACGAATCTCCGACTCAGGTCACTAGGTGTATTGACCTGAAGGCCCCGAGGGGAACCGCGGAGCGCGCGGGCCGGGCCACCTGGCCCGGGCCGTGCGTTGTTTCTTCATCTGTTGCGCCGTCAACTGCTTCTGGGCTCGCCGTCACGTCGTCCGAGGAGGACGATGGAAGCAGAGGCATCCGGCGTCGCGGACCCGTCGCGAGCCCGTGCGGCCGGTGCGAGGAGGTCGCCATGGCCCGTATCGCTTCCGCCATCAGATCACGGTTGCCGGACACCGTCCGGCGCGCCGGAACGCACACGGGAAACCATCCCTGGAAGATCCAGCTCGTCGAACATCCCGGGCGCAAGGAGTCGTCGTACTTCCGGGCCGCGAAGGCGACGGTGAAGAAGATCCTCGACGAAACGAGCGACGAGGACCTGCCCTACGGTCCCCGGCCCACCGGATCCGAGCACTGGGAGATGCACCACGGCGGCAGCCTGTGGGTGAAGGGGCGGGACGGCTGGCGCATGTACCGCGCCAAGGCCGGCATCGAGTGGAGCATGCAGTTCTGCGCGGACCCGGAGAAGGTCGACCGGCTGCGCCTCCTCGCGGCCGAACTCGTGGACGCCTTCCCCCTCACCCTGCCGGCCCTGGATGCGCTGGGATACGAGGAGGCCCGCGAGCTGCTGCGCACGCCGATCGCGGACTCCGACGGAGTCGAGGCGTGGACCGACTCCCTCTTCAACTCGTGCGTACCGCTGAACCACGGGGACCACCAGGGAATCCTCCCCAAGACCCCCGGCGAACACCACTACCCCTGGCCGGTCAAGGGCGCGGACTACTTCCGCTACTCCGACTTCAAGCTGTGGGTGACGCTGCCCGACGGCACTCATGGCGCCGTGGCCCCGGTGGGCAGGCGGGGTTCGGGCGACGGCCGCGTCCGCCTGTTGCACGCCCCGGAGGGCAGCAGGGCGGCGGGCACCCTGGCTCAGGCGCAGGAGCTGCGGGAGATGGCCGTGCTGCCGCCCGACAGCCCTGTCGCACTGGAGGCGTTCGCGATGCAGATCGCCCAGGGGGACGGGACCCAGCACAACGGAGGACCACGACACGGCAGACGGCGGCAGGCGTAGGCAAGGAGCGCGACCATGGCACGCAAGATCGTCATCTGCCTGGACGGGACCGGCAACCAGGTCGGCGCCCGCCACCCGACCAATGTGGTCCGGCTCTACGAGATGCTGCGCGCGGACGACCCCGCACAGCAACTCCTGTACTACGACCCCGGCGTCGGCACCATGTCGTCGGCCACCGCGCGCGGACCGGCGAGCCGCTGGTTCTCCCGCGTGAGCGGACTGGCGTTCGGCACCGGCCTCAAGGCGAATCTCGCCGAGGCCTACACCTTCCTGATGGGGCACTGGCAGCCGGGCGACGAGGTGTACGTCTTCGGCTTCAGCCGCGGCGCCTACACCGCCCGGGCCCTGGTGGGCATGCTGAACAAGCCGGGCCTGATGCGCCCCGGTTCGGAGAACCTCGTCCCGTACGCCGTCGCCAAGTACGCCTTCAACCAGGACATCGACAAGAGCATGCAGGAGGTGGCGCGCTTCTCGCACGCCTTCTGCCGGCGCACCGACGACGAGCCGCTGTGGCGGGTGGTGAAGGACAACGCGAAGGTGGCCGGGCACGAAAGACAGGTCTCGCGCCACGCCCTTCCCGTCGCCTACCTCGGCCTGTGGGACACCGTGAAGGCGGCGGGCGTCCTGCGCCTGGGCAACCTGCGCTGGCCCTACACCCACCAGCTGCCCAACGCCGCCCGCATCCGCCACGCCGTGTCCCTCGACGAGAAACGGCGCCCGTACCGCGAGTACGGGGTGACACCGCGTCCACCGGCCCTCCAGGACACCGCGCAGGAGGTCTGGTTCGCCGGGGTGCACTCCGACGTGGGCGGCACCTTCGAGCACGCCGCCAACGAGCCGCTGCTCTCGGCCATCACCCTCAAGTGGGTCACCGACGGCATCTGCGACGACCTGCTCTTCCGCCCCGGCGCCTACGCCGAGGCCTGCACGCTCACCGAGGAGTTCGCGGACGCGCCCCTGCACAGGAACGGCCCGCTCTGGATCCTCGCGGGCCGGCGCTCACGGCCGGTACCCGAGGGCGCGCGGGTGCACGCGAGCGTACAACTGCGGCGGCGGCACGACGCCAGGTACCACCCGGACCTGCGGGAGCCGCGGGAGTGGGCCGACCTCGACTGGACCAAGCCGGCGCCGGCGCCGGGCGGTTGAGCGGTCCGACAAAACCGGATCGCGCGGCATCCCCCGCTGCCGAGGGGCGATCATGGGGCACTGACGGGCCGTTGAAGGAACGCGCCCCCGCCCCGGAGGTACGTCGATGCCGCAGCCCCTCGATCCGGACGGTCCGGAGTCCGTCAACTCCGGTGTCTGGGAGGCGTACGGTACCCACCACCTGAAACGCGGCACGGTCCTGGCCGAGGCGGAACGCATCGACTGGGGCATCGCGGGCGCCGGGCCGGACGCCGAGCTCCTCGGGGAGCTGTCGGGCCGCCGTGTCCTGGACCTGGGCTGCGGCACGGCCCGGCACGCCGCCCACCTCGTGCGGGCGTACGGCGCGTCGGTGGACGCGGTGGACGCCTCTCCGAGCCAGTACGAACGGGCCCGGGCGCGGTACGGCTCGCTGCCGGGGCTGCGCCTCGTCCTGGCCGACGCGGTCGAGCATCTGCGGACGACGACGCCGTACGACGTGGTCTACTCCGTCAACGGCGTCCCGTTCATCGATCCCCGCCGGCTGCTGCCCGCCCTCGCCACGGCGCTCACGCCCGGCGGGACGCTGTGCTTCTCCGCGCTGCACACCAACTCGCGTGGCGCCGGTCCGTCGTCCGAGGTGGTGTCCCGGCCGGAGACCCTGCGGTTCGCGGACGGCGGCGACCACACCGTGCGGATGTGGGTGCTCACGCCGGAGCTCTGGGAGGACCTGCTCGCCGAGCACGGTTTGCGGCTGGAGTCGGCGCACGTCGTCGACGCGCCGGAGCCCGGCAACCATGCCTCCTACCGTGTCTTCCGCGCCCGCCGCCCCGCCCGCGTCTCCTCCCGGCTCCGTACGTCCCTGACGCCCGCCGCGCACGCGACCCTGGGCGTGGCCCCCATCCTGTACGGCCCCCGGGGGCTGCTCCTGGGCCGTCACCGCCGGGGCACCTGGGAGCTGCCCGGCGGGAAGGCGGAGCCCGGCGAGACGCTCCAGGAGACGGTCGTGCGTGAACTCGGCGAGGAGACGGGGCTGCGGGCCGAGCCGTCCGACGTACGCCTGCTGGGCACGCTCCTCGACCACGTCGACGACGTCGTACTGGTGACCGTGGCCGCCCTTGTCACCGACTGGCGCGGCGAGCCGTCCGACCAGCCCGGCGAGAGCGTCGGGGACTGGCGCTGGTACCCCCTGGAACAGCTGCCGCCCGCCCTGTTCGTGTGCAGCGCGCAGGCCCTCACCGCCTGGCGCCCCGAACTGCCGATCGACCACACGCCCGCCCACTTCACGCCGTACGGGGAGGCGCCGCTCGGCGGCCCGGCCCGGCGCGTGCGGCCCCGGACGGCGGACGACATGGCCGACTGCGTCGCCGTGCTCACGGCGGTGCACGAGGACGGCGGCTATCCGGTGCACTGGCCCGACCGGCCCGCCGACTGGCTCACGCCCCGGTCGCTGCTGTCGGCGTGGGTGGCTGAGCTGGACGGACGGGTCGTCGGGCACGTCGTCCTGTCCCACAGCGACGAGGGCGACCTCGCACCCGGTCTGTGGAGGACCCGTCACCCCGAGGCCGGGGCGGCCGCCGTGGTCAACCGGCTGTTCGTCTCCCCCGCCGCGCGTGGGCGGGGCATCGGGTCCGCCCTGCTGGAACGGGCCACGAGCGAGGCGTACGCGCGGGGCCTGCATCCGGTGCTGGACGTCGTCGCGTCGGACACGGCGGCGACGGCTCTGTACGAGCGGCTGGGCTGGGAGCTGCTGGACGTGGTCGAGCAGCACTGGGGCCCGGACCGGCCGGTCTCCCTGCGCTGCTACGCGGCGCCCTCCTCGTAGACCGCCGACCGGCCTGGCCGACCGGTCGCCGACCACCGGCCTCTGAGGGCCGATCAGCTCAGTCCCGCCCGCGCGTTTTCCGGTCGGTTTTCACCCGTTCTTGTGCAGTCCGCCGCGCGGCTGTCCCGTCGGACGCTGTCGTCTGATGCACTTCCCCTGAGTCCTGCGACAGTTGACGAGACCTCAGGGGGCACGGTGACGCGTCGTCAAGAACGACTCGCGGCGGGCAGAGCGGTACTCACGGTCCTCACGGCACTCGGCACGCTGGCCGGTGCGGCCCTGGCGGGGGCGGCACCGGCCGGCGCCGCGCGGGGCGACACCCGGATCGCGCCCGGTGTCACCTACCGGGAGTTCGACATCCAGGGAAGCAAGGGTCCGACGCACGCCCATGTGCTGAGCGTCGACCTGACCGACTCCCGGGTGCGCCTCGGTCTGCTGTACCCGGGGAAGGTGGCCGCGCGGGCCACCGTCTCGCGGCTGGCGGACACCCAGCAGGCGCTCGGGGGTGTCAACGGCGACTTCTTCAACATCTCCGAGACCCAGCACCCGGGCGTCGAGGCGACCGGCGCGAGCGTGGGTCCGGCGATCGCGGACGGCCGAGTGCTGAAGGCGGCGGTGCCGAAGGGCCAGCGGTTCGGGCCCGCGCTGCCGTCGGGGACCAGCACCCGGGACGTGCTGGGCGTCGGCACCGATCACCGCGCCCGGCTGGACCGGCTGACCCTCGACGGATCGGTCAGCACGCCCGAGGGGCAGTTCGCCCTGGGCGGGCTCAACCAGTACGCGCTGCCCGTGGGCTCCGTCGGCGCCTTCACCGCGGAGTGGGGCAGCGCCTCCCGGGTGCGCGCCACGTGCGGTACGGACGGCGACCGGGGCGCGCCGTGCAGCACCGACACCTTCGAGGTGACGGTGACGGACGGCCGGGTCGTCTCCACCGCCGACACACCCGGCAGCGGCGCCATCGCCGCCGGGACCACCGTGCTCGTCGGCCGGGAGGCGGGCGCGCAGCGGCTGCGGAAGTTCTTCACCGGGGAGTCGGTCCAGGTGCGCCACCGGCTCGTGGCGTCCACGACGTCGACACCGTACGCCTTCGCCATCGGCGGCTACCCGGTCCTGCGGGCCGGGCAGCCGCTGCCCGGCCTCGACAGCACCGCCGCGGCCGTGCGCACCGCCGTGGGTGTCACCGAGGGGGGTCGGAGCGTGCTGCTGTTCGCGCTGGACGGGGCGCCCGAGTACCGCAGCGGCCTCACGGTCGCCGAAGTGGCGGACGCCCTGCGCGACCTGGGCGCGGTCGACGCCTTCAACCTGGACGGCGGCGGCTCGTCGACGCTGGTCACCCGGTCCGCGGGCGCGGGCACGGTCTCGGTGCGCAACCATCCCTCCGGCGGCGCGGAGCGTCCGGTCGCGAACGGCATCGGGGTCTTCGCCGCCGGGTGATCCTCACGGCCGCAGGCTGCTCACGATGTCGGCGGTCGCCGTGATGCCGCTGTGGATGGTGGGAGCGACGCTGGTGCTCGCCAGGTAGAAGCCGAGCAGCAGACAGACCAGGGCGTGGGAGATCTTCAGCCCGCCGTTGCGCAGGAAGATCACCGCCAGGACAGCGAGCAGCAGCACCACAGAGATGGAAACGGCCATCGTCAACCTCCTCCGCCACGTCCGCTTCGCGGCGTTCGGCCGCAAGTGTGGCGTAGCGGAGGGTTTGACCGTGCGGCTTGCCTGTCCGCCGATCGAGTGGTGTCACCGGCTCCTACGACCGGTGGGCGTCCAGGAACGCCTCCAGGCCCGCCAGGTCGTCGGTGTTGAGGTGGTCGACGCCGGCGGCGAGCAGTTCGCCCCACACCGCGTCCCGGGCCGGACCGGCGAGATCGGGCGTCGCCCAGAACCGCACGCGCTGACCGCGCGCGTGGGCGGCGGCGACGATGCCGCGCAGCTTCTGCCGCTCGGCGTCCGGGAAGGCGCCGACGCCCAGCCAGGTGAAGTTCAGGGTCCAGTTGTCGCTGATCAGCGGGACGAAGGAGGCCGGTGCTGCGCTGTCCAGGTCGCTGAGGCGTCCGTCGTAGAAGGCGCGGCGTACGCGCTGCGCCTCCATCGGCGTACGGGCCGCGCGGTCGCCGGAGATCACGGCGGTGACCGGGCCGGTGTGCACCCGGCCGTGGGCGTACGTGGTGAACAGGTGCGGGTAGCGCCTGAGGTGGCGGTCGAGTTCGAGGTAGGTCGAGGCGCCCTCGGTCTTGATGTCGATGAGGAGTTGCAGCGGCCTGTGCGAACCCCGGTACACCCAGCCGCGGTTGGCCTTGACGCGGGCGGCCAGCGGGTCGAGGTAGAGGGATTCGAGGGTGCGGGAGGGGTCGAGGTCCTCCGGGTCGTGGGCGACGAGGAGTTGGTCGCCGACCAGGTAGATGTCGGCCTCGACGCTGCCGAAGCGGTGGTCGAGGGCGTCGAGGAGGGGGCGGGGGTGCTCGTAGTCGTTGTGGGCGTGGGCGCGCCACAACGGGCGGGTGCCCTGCTGTCGTCCGTCGGCGAACGCGCTGCCGGCGGGCGGGGCGAGTACCGCGGCGAGGGTGGCACCGAGGCCGGTGAGAACGCTGCGGCGGGTGACGACGGCCATGCCTGTTCCTCCCTGTGGGGGCGGGTGCGAACCACAGGGAGTATGGGGCCGTCCGGACGCCAAGGGACCTGTGTGTGCCAGGAGTTGGCCGGACGGCCGTCGCTTGTTCACTCCTTCCGTGCAGCCGCACGAAAAGCGCGCCCCAGGTGAACGCTGTTGGTCAGTTCCGCCCCGCTGGAGCTCACGCTCAGGCAGCCAAGGCAGTTCTACCTGGTCAGGATGGCGCCGTTCGTGAACGAGTCGCCGTCGTCGCTGGACAGGTAATGCCAGCCGCCAACGGTCAGGTGCGTGCCGGAGGACGCCACGGAGCTGACGCCGAGAGGGTGTTGCGGATCGTTATCGGGCAGGTCGAGCGACCGCCAACCCGCGGCGGGTGTCCAGGTCATGCCGACAGCCGCGTCGTCGTTGCCGCCCACGACGGCGAGTCCGCCGTGCGGCCGCAGGGTCACGGCCTGCAGTGAGAAGGTGCCTGCGGGCAGGGGAACCTGGGTCCACGAGGTGCCGTCCCAGTGCAGGGCCAGCCCCGCCGGGCGCTGCTTGTCGGTGTCGCGGGACCACCCCACCGCCCAGACGTCCGTCGCGGTGCGGGCGGCGACGTCGAAGAGGACCGCCGAGTCGGGGAACGCCGGGGTGGGCGTCCGCGTCCACCGGTGGCCGTCCCAGTGCACGGCGACGGACTGACCGGTGTCGTAGTCCATGCCGACTACCCAGACGTCGTTCGGCGCCACCTCCTTGACCTGGTTCAGTCCCCAGTTCGCCGACCCCGGGATCTGCACGGACCGCCACTTCTGTCCGTCCCAGTGCTGTACGACCGGGACATGGGTGAAAGTGTCCTGCGTGTAGCCATGGCCCACCGCCCAGGCGTCCCGGCCGGAGGCCGAACTCACCGAGAGCAAACTGGCTTCGACTGTCCCGGCAGGCAGACCCGTGCTGGGAGTCAGTTGCCAGGCGCCCGCCACATAGCGCCCAACCAGGACGCCTTGGCCGTCCGATCCCTGGTCACCGACGAAGAACGCCGAACCGTCGGCCGCGGTGGCGATGTCGTTGATTCTGCTGTTCCACGCGTCGGCGCCCTGGAGCACTGTCTGCTTCCACGCCCCGCCTCGGGCGAGGTCGCGCTCGTACATGGTGGGCGTAAACCGGATCGTGCCATCCTGATTCTCGATGATCGCGGCGCCGCCGGCCCAGGTCTTTGACGGGCTCGGCTGAGCCACGCTCATCACCGAGACCTGGCCCGTCGACGTCTCCGCCCACGCCCCGCCACCTGTCGGCCCGGCTGTGGCGGGTCCGCTGATCACCATCGTGATCGCCCCAACCCCTGCCAGTAACCCTGCGGTCCTGCGTTTGACCGTCACTGTGCTCTCTCCCGTCCCGGAGGAACCGCTCCCCCATATGTATCAATGCGATGGCGGGTGCAACTTGTTGCACTCACTCACGCACGCACTCCCCGTTGGCGGCTGGCGGTGGGCCGGATCTACACGTGAGGGGACACGTGGCGGGGCATGGAAATGCCAACAGCGTTCAGGTGGGGCGGGCTTCACCGGGTGACGGTCAGGGGGCCTGGAGGTCGACCAGTTCGGCCAGTTGGGCGCGGTGGGCGCCCGCGGTGCCGTAAGCGATCGAGTCGGCCTTGGCCCGCTTCAGGTACAGGTGCACCGGGTGCTCCCAGGTCATGCCGATGCCGGCGTGCAGTTGCAGCGCCTCCTCGGCCGCGTGGACGGCGACCTGCGCGGCGTAGGCCTGGGCGACGGCGACCGCCAGGTTCGCGTCCTGGTCGGTGGCGAGCGCGTCCGCCGCGTTGCGGGCGGCCGCGCGGAGGTTGACGACCTCCAGCCAGAGCTGGGCGAGCCGGTGCTTGAGCGCCTGGAAGCCGCCGACAGGCCGGTTGAACTGCTTGCGCTCCTTCAGGTAGCGCACGGTCTCCGTCAGCGTCCACTCGGCGACGCCGAGCTGCTCGGAGGCGAGCAGTCCGGCACCGGCGCGCAGGGCGCGGCGCACGGCGGGTTCGGCGTCGCCCAGCAGGCGTCCGGGGGCGCCGTCGAGGGTGACGGTGGCGAGCGGACGCGTCAGGTCCAGAGAGACCTGCGGGGTGACGGTCACGGCGTCGGCCTCGACCGCGTAGAGCCCGCCGTCGTCCGCGGGCACGAGCAGCACATCGGCGACGGCCGCGTCCGCGACCCCGGTCAACTCCCCGTGCAGGGCCCCGCCCTCATGGCGTACGAGCTTGTACGCGCCGCCCGGGGCGATGTTCAGCGCGACGGCGAGGGCGCCGATCCGCCGGCCGGAGGCCAGGTCGGCGAGGAGGTCGTCGGCCTCGCATGCGAGCAGCGCCTCGGTGGCGACGACAGCGCTCGTCAGGTAGGGCACGGGTGCGACCGCGCGGCCCAACTCCTCCAGGACGACGGCCGCTTCGCGGTGCGAGGCGCCCTGGCCGCCCCGGGACTCCGGCACCAGGAGGCCGGCCAGGCCCATGCCGTCGGCCAGGGCCTTCCACGCCTCGCGGTCGTGCGGGGCGTCCGACTCGGTGCGGGCGATCACGCCCGGTGCGTCGCAGTGGTCCGTGAGCAGGTCGCGGACGGCGGCGCGGAGGGCCTCTTCCTCCTCCGTGTACAGAAGATCGGTCATCGGGCGAGGTCCTTCCAGGCGACGTCCTTGTCGGTGCGCGGCTCGGACGGCAGGCCCAGGACGCGCTCGGCGACGATGTTCAGCAGGACCTCGCTGGTCCCGCCCTCAATGCTGTTGCCCTTGGAGCGCAGATAGCGGTATCCGGCCTCGCGACCGGTGAAGTCCACGAGTTCCGGGCGCCGCATGGTCCAGTCGTCGTACAACAGGCCTTCCTCGCCGAGGAGTTCGACCTCCAGGCCGCTGATCTCCTGGTTGAGGCGGGCGAAGGCGAGTTTCATGCCGGCGCCCTCGGGGCCGGGCTGGCCGGCGACGAGCTGCTGGCGCAGGCGTTCGGCGGTGAGGCGGGCGACCTCGGCCTCGACCCACAGCTTCAGCAGGCGCTGGTGCAGATCGTGGGTGCGCAGTTCGGGGCGCTCGCGCCAGGTCTTGGAGACGGGGCCGATCATGCCGCCCTCGCGGGGCAGCCGCATGCCGCCGATGGCGACGCGTTCGTTGTTCAGCGTGGTCTGCGCGACCCGCCAGCCGTCGCCGACCTCGCCGAGCCGGCGGGAGTCGGGGATGCGGACGTCGGTGAGGAAGACCTCGTTGAACTCCGCCTCGCCGGTGACCTGCCGCAGCGGCCGCACCTCGACGCCCGGGTCGGTCATGTCGCAGAGGAAGTACGTGATGCCGGCGTGCTTGGGCACGTCCGGGTCGGTGCGGGCGATGAGAATGGCCCAGCGGGCGAGGTGGGCGCTGGAGGTCCACACCTTCTGCCCGTTGACGACCCATTCGTCGCCTTCCTTGACCGCCCGCGTGCCGAGCGCGGCGAGGTCGGATCCGGCGCCGGGCTCGCTGAAGAGCTGGCACCAGACCTCGTCGCCCACCCACAGGGGCCGCAGATAGCGCTGCTTCTGCTCCTCGGTGCCGTACTTCAGGATCGTCGGCGCGGCCATGCCCAGGCCGATGCCGATGCGCCGCGGGTCGTTGTCGGGGGCGCCGGCGGCCTCCAGCTCGCTGTCCACGACGACCTGGAGGGAACGCGGGGCGCCGAGCCCGCCGAGCCCCTCGGGGTAGTGGACCCAGGCGAGGCCGGCGTCGAAGCGGGCCTTCAGGAAGTCCGTGCGATCCGTCGTGGCGGGCGGATGCGCGGCCAGCAACTCCGCCGTACGGCGCTTGAGTTCGGCTGCGTCGGTCATGCGGCGGCTCCGTTCTGCGGTACGACGGCGACCCGGCCGGTGGTGACACCGTCGCCGACCCGCTGGACCGCGGCCGCCGCCTCGCTCAGCGGTACGCGCTCGCTCACCAGCGGCTTGATCGCGCCCCGGGCGGCCAGCTCGGTGAGCTGCTCGTGGCAGTGCTGGACCAGCTTGGGGTTCTTGGTGTTGTACAGGCCCCAGTGCAGGCCGAGGATCGCGTAGTTCTTCACCAGCGCGTGGTTCAGCCCCGGGTTCGGAATCGTCCCGCTCGCGAAGCCCACGACCACGATCCGGCCCTCGAAGGCGACGACCTTGGTGGACTGCGTGTAGGCCTCGCCGCCGACCGGGTCGTAGATCACGTCGGCGCCCCGCCCGCCGGTGGCCTCCTTCACCGCGGCGACGACATCCTCGGCGCGCCGGTCGATGACGACGTCGCAGCCCAGCTCGCGGGCGACGGCGGCCTTGTCGGCTCCGCCGACGACCCCGATGACGGTGGCCCCGGCGGCCTTGCCGAGCTGCACGGCCGCGCTGCCGACCCCTCCTGCGGCAGCGTGGACGAGCAGTGTCTCGCCGGCTTCGAGACCGGCCCGGCGGTGCAGACCGAACCAGCCGGTCTGGTACCCGATGTGCAGGGCGGCCGCCTCGGCGTCGTCCAGCGCGTCGGGGGCGGGCAGCAGGGCCGCAGCGTCCGCGACGGCGTACTCGGCGAAGCCGCCGTGGGGCAGCGCGGGGTTGGCGATCACCCGACGGCCGTCCTCGGTCTCGCCGCAGATCTCCACGCCCGGCGTGAACGGCAGCGGGGGCCTGACCTGGTAGTGGCCCCGGCACATCAGCACGTCCGGGAAGTTGATGTTCGCGGCGCGCACCCTCAGCAGGACCTGGCCGTCGCCGGGCTCGGGACGCGCCACGTCCGCCAGGCGCATCACCTCACTCGGCTCGCCGTTCTCGTGCACCTGCCATGCCTGCATGCGGAGCCTCCACGGGACTGCGTTGTCTGACCGGCCTCCTTCGCATACTAAGCGGTCGCTTGCCGATCAGGGAACAGCTGCCACGGAAGAGTCACGGCAGAAGACGCACGACAGAAGAGTCACGTCCGTCACGACCGCCTGGGCCTCGCCCGTACGTGCATCCGCTCCCCCTGCGGCCCGAACAGGCTGAGGAACTCCGCCGACCCCTCCCCCGTCGAGCCGAACCAGTGCGGCACCCGGGTGTCGAACTCGGCCGCCTCCCCCGCCGCGAGGACCACGTCGTGCTCGCCCAGCACGATCCGCAGCCGCCCGGAGAGGACGTAGAGCCACTCGTACCCCTCATGGACCCGGGGTTCCGGCTCCTCCTGCCGCTGCGGCACCAACACCTTGTACGCCTGGAGCCCGCCGGGCTGGCGGGTGAGTGGCCAGTAGGTGCGCCCGTGCCGGACGATCGGCTCGGCCCGCACCCGCGGATCGCGCACCGGCGGAGCGCCCACCAGTTCGTCCAGTGCCACCTCGTGCGCTCGCGCGATGGGCAGCAGCAGTTCCAGACTGGGTCTGCGCAGGCCGGATTCCAGGCGGGAGAGCGTGCTCACCGAGATGCCGGTCGCCTCCGACAGCCCGGCGAGCGTGGCGCCCCGCTCCTTGCGGATCCTCCGCAGCCGGGGCCCGACCTCGGCGAGCACCTCGTCCATGTCGTCACCCATGTCCCACATTGCAGTTTCGGCAAACGTATTTGTCAATGCGGCAGCGATCCAGCGAGCTTGTCCATGGAGGTGGTCACCATGACCCAGCAGGACACGTACGAAGTGGTCGTCGTCGGAGGCGGCGCCGCCGGACTCTCCGCCGCACTGGTCCTCGGCCGGGCCCGGCGCCGGACCCTGGTGGTCGACGCGGGCGAGCCACGCAACGCGCCCGCCGCGCACATGCACGGCTATCTGACCCGGGACGGCGTGCCGCCCTCCGAGTTCCTGGCGCTCGGCCGGGAGGAGATCGCCCGGTACGGGGTGGAGCTGGTCCGGGACCGGGCGGTGGACGTCACCCGGGACGGCGACTTCACCGTGGCGCTGGCGAGCGGGCGTTCCGTGCGCGCCCGGCGCCTCGTCGTCGCGACCGGCCTGAAGGACGAGCTCCCGGCGGTCCCCGGCGTGGCCGAACGCTTCGGCCGGGACGTGCTGCACTGCCCGTACTGCCACGGCTGGGAGGTGCGGGACCGGCCGTTCGGTGTGCTGGCCACGTCACCGCTGAGCGTGCACCAGGCGCTGATGGTGTCCCAGTGGTCCGGCGACGTGACGTTCTTCCTGCACGAGGTCGCCGAGGCGGAGCTCTCGGACGACGATCTGCGCAGGCTCGCCGCGGCCGGGGTGAAGGTGGTGTCCGGCGAGGTCGCGGAGCTGTTGGTGGAGAGCGACCGGCTCACCGGCGTCCGGCTCGCGGACGGCACGACCCATGACCGTGCCGTGGTGTTCGTCGCGCCGCGTGCCGTGCCGCAGACCGGTCTGCTCCAGCCGCTGGGCGCCGAGCTGCGCGAGACCCCGTTCGGCGCGTACCCCGTGGTGGACGAGACGGGTCTGACGACCGTGCCCGGGGTGTGGGCGGCGGGCAACGCGATGGGCTTCGCCGAGCAGGTGGTGAACGCCGCGGCCGGCGGGTACCGGGCCGGCGCCACGATCAACGGGGAACTGCTGATGAGCGACCTCGACGCGGCCGTCCGGGTGTAGACGGCCCGCCTCCGGTGCACCATGGCTGCATGCTGCTGACCCGGCTCGCCCAGGTGTCCCGGGAGGTCGCCGCCACCTCGGCGCGCTCCCGCAAGACCGCGCTGCTCGCCGAGTTGTTCCGGGACGCGGACGCCGACGACGCGCCGATCGTCATCCCGTATCTGGCCGGCAGGCTCCCGCAGGGCCGGATCGGCGTCGGCTGGAAGGTGCTGGGCCGCCCGGTCGAACCGGCCGCCGAACCGACACTGACGGTGCGCGAGGTGGACGCCCGGCTGACCGAGCTCGGCAAGGTCACGGGCTCCGGTTCGCAGGCCGAACGCGTACGCCTGGTAGGCGAGTTGATGGGACTGTCCACCGAGGACGAGCAGCGTTTCCTGCTCGGTCTGCTCACCGGCGAGGTCCGCCAGGGCGCCCTGGACGCGGTCGCCGTGGAGGGGCTGGCGCAGGCGACCGGGGCTCCCTCGGCCGACGTACGACGGGCCGTGATGCTCGCCGGTTCGCTCCAGGAGGTGGCGCGGGCACTGCTCGGGGAGGGGCCGCCGGCGCTGGAGCGGTTCCGGCTCACCGTCGGCCGCCCGGTGCTGCCGATGCTGGCGCACAGCGCGTCGTCGGTGGCGGAGGCGGTCGAGAAGCTGGGCGCCTGCGCGGTCGAGGAGAAGCTGGACGGGATTCGCGTCCAGGTGCACCGGGAGGGCGACGCCGTACGCGTGTACACCCGCACCCTGGACGACATCACCGACCGTCTGCCGGAACTGACCTCGGCGGCGCGGGAGTTGAGGGGGGAACGGTTCATCCTGGACGGTGAGGTGATCGCCTTCGACGACAGCGGCCGCGCCCGCACCTTCCAGGAGACCGCCGGGCGCGTCGGATCACGCATGGACGTGGCGACGGCCGCCGAGGCGGTCCCCGTCTCCCCCGTCTTCTTCGACGCGCTCTCCGTCGACGGCCGCGACCTGCTCGACCTGCCGTTCGCCGAGCGGCACGCGGAGCTGGCCCGGCTGGTCCCGGAGCCGATGCGGGTACGCAGGTCGCTGGTGAACGGACCCGACGACGTCCCCGTGGCGGAGGAGTTCCTCGCCGAGACGCTGGAGCGCGGCCACGAGGGCGTCGTGATCAAGGCCCTGGACGCCGCCTACAGCGCCGGCCGGCGTGGGGCGTCCTGGCTGAAGGTCAAGCCCGTGCACACCCTCGACCTGGTCGTCCTGGCCGTCGAACGCGGCCACGGCCGCCGCACCGGCAAGCTCTCCAACCTGCACCTGGGTGCCCGCACCCCCGACGGCGGCTTCGCCATGCTCGGCAAGACCTTCAAGGGCATGACCGACGCGATGCTCACCTGGCAGACCGAGCGCCTTCAGGAACTGGCCGTCGAGGACGACGGCTGGGTGGTGACCGTACGCCCCGAACTCGTCGTCGAGATCGCCTACGACGGCCTGCAGCGCTCCACCCGCTACCCCGCCGGCGTCGCCCTGCGCTTCGCCCGCGTGGTCCGCTACCGGGAGGACAAACGCCCGGAGGAGGCGGACACGGTGGAGACGCTGTTCGCGGCACACCCTGAGGTGCGCCCGTGACGGAGACGACGGACATATGTGGGTAACGGAGTCGACGGAGGTATGTGGATGGCGGAGTCGACGGAGGTATGTGGGTGACGGACATGACGGGGAAGCGCAGCGCGGGCCTGCTGCTGTTCCGGCACACCGATGACGGCACCCAGGTGTTGCTCGGCCACATGGGCGGCCCGTTCTTCGCGCGGCGCGACGCGGGCGCCTGGACCGTGCCGAAGGGCGAGTACGAGCCCGACGAGCCCGCCTGGGACGCGGCCCGGCGCGAGTTCCAGGAGGAGCTCGGGCTGGCGCCGCCCGACGGTGAGGCCGTACCGCTCGGGGAGGTCCGGCAGACCAACGGCAAGATCGTCACGGCGTGGGCGGTCGAGGCCGACCTGGACCCGGCGAGCGTGGTCCCCGGCACGTTCCGGATGGAGTGGCCGCCGAAGTCGGGGCAGGTCCAGGAGTTCCCCGAGCTGGACCGGGTGGAGTGGTTCGGCCTCGACCGGGCGCGCGAGGTGATCGTGAAGGCACAGGCCGCGTTTCTCGACCGCCTGGCTGAGCACTCGCACTAGGACCTGTCCGGCCGCTCAGGGCGGAGGAAACCAGCGGCGCCTTCATCGATGCCGGTGAGCGGGGTGTGGTGCGTGCAGCTGCAAGGCGGAGGGGGGAGTCGATGCGGAGCATCGGCGACCGACGACAACGCCGCAGATGTGCGTGCCACACCCCGCGTCTCCGCCGTGATCGGCTGGACAGGTCCTAGGCAGATGGCCCCGCGTTGCGGTCCCCTCCGTCGCGCGGGAAGGTCGAAGCACAGCGCGCATTCAGGGAGGTCCGTCATGCCCATCGCAACGGTGAACCCGGCGAACGGTGAGACGCTCAAGACGTACGAGGCCATGGGCGCGGAGGAGCTGGAACGCCGGCTCCAGCTCGCCGAGGCCACGTTCCGCACATACCGCACGACCGGCTTCGCCGAACGCGCCCGCCTGCTCACCCGGGCGGCCGAGCTGCTGGACGAGGACCAGTCCGAGATCGCCCGGATCATGACGACCGAGATGGGCAAGCCGATCAAGCAGGCCCGCGCCGAGGCCGCCAAGTGTGCCAAGTCGATGCGCTGGTACGCCGAGCACGCCGAGGAACTGCTCGCCGACGAGCGGCCCGCCGACGCGGACGTGAAGGACTCCGGCGCCTCCCGTGCCCTGGTCCGGTACCGCCCGCTGGGCCCGGTGCTCGCGGTGATGCCGTGGAACTTCCCCCTGTGGCAGGTGGTCCGCTTCGCCGCGCCCGCGCTGATGGCGGGCAACGTCGGCCTGCTCAAGCACGCCTCCAACGTCCCGCAGACCGCCCTCTACCTGGAGGACCTCTTCCACCGCGCGGGCTTCACCGAGGGCTGTTTCCAGACGCTGCTCATCGGCTCCTCCGCCGTCGACGAGATCCTGCGCGACGAGCGCGTGAAGGCCGCCACCCTCACCGGCAGCGAGCCCGCGGGCCGGGCGGTCGCCTCCACCGCCAGCGAGATGATCAAGAAGACGGTGCTGGAACTGGGCGGCAGCGACCCCTTTGTCGTCATGCCCTCCGCCGACATCGACCGCGCCGCCGAGGTCGCGGTGACCGCGCGCGTCCAGAACAACGGGCAGTCCTGCATCGCCGCGAAGCGGTTCATCGTGCACACGGACGTCTACGACGCCTTCGCCGAGCGCTTCACCGAGCGCATGGACGCGCTGAAGGTCGGCGATCCCCTGGAGGAGGACACGGAGGTCGGGCCGCTCTCCAGCGAGCAGGGCCGCGCCGACCTGGAGGACCTGGTCGACGACGCCAAGCGCGTCGGCGCGAGTGTCCTGTGCGGTGGCGAACGCCCGGACGGGCCCGGCTGGTACTACCCGCCGACCGTCCTCGCCGACATCCACCGCGACATGCGCATCCACCGCGAGGAGGCGTTCGGCCCCGTCGCCACGCTCTACCGCGCCGGCGACCTCGACGAGGCGATCCTGATCGCCAACGACTCGCCGTTCGGCCTGAGTTCCAACGTCTGGACCCGCGACGACGCCGAAGTCGACCGTTTCGTCCAGGATCTGGAGGCGGGCGGCGTGTTCGTCAATGGCATGACCGCCTCCCACCCGGCGCTGCCGTTCGGGGGTGTGAAGAGGTCCGGATACGGCCGTGAGCTGTCCGGGCACGGAATCCGGGAGTTCTGCAACATCACCACGGTTTGGCACGGCGCGTGAGGCTTCCGCGGCTACGATCCCGTCTGTGAACCGCGAAGTGACTCTGCCTCTGATCGTCGACGACCGCGGTACCTTGCAGGTGGCTGCCGCCGACGTGAGCAAGCTGCTCCGCACGGTGGGTGGGCGTTGGCTGCATCTCGTCGAGGCCGGGGCGGAGGGGCTGGACGAGGATACGGTGGCCGCGTTGACCATTGAGCTGGCGAAACTCGCCGATCGGATTGATGTGGCGTGCATTGCTCATAGCAGCGGGGGTGCGCCGTAGGGGTGCCTGTGCGATGCCGGGTGCGGGTGCGTTGTGGCTGATCGCGCAGTTCCCCGCGCCCCTTTGGGTACGTACAGTGCACGCACCTCAGGGGCGTGGGGAACTGCGCGATCAGCCACCCACGACCAGCAGACGCGCTACCGGATCGGCATACCCGACAGGGTTCGCGCGATCACCAGTCGCTGGATCTCACTCGTGCCCTCGAAGATGGTGTAAATCGCCGCGTCCCGGTGCATCCGCTCCACCGGATACTCCCGCGTGTACCCGTTGCCACCGAGGATCTGGATCGCCTGCGCGGACACCTTCTTCGCCGTCTCACTCGCGAACAGCTTCGACATCGAGCCCTCCGCAGCGGTGAACGGCTTGCCGCTGACGGCCATCCAGGAAGCGCGCCAGACGAGCAGCCGCGCCGCGTCGATGGACGTACGCATGTCGGCGAGCTGGAAGGCGACACCCTGGTTGTCGATGATCGGCCGGCCGAACTGCTCACGCGTCTTCGCGTAGTCGAGGGCCACCTCGTACGCGGCGCGGGCGGTACCCACCGCCATGGCACCCACCGCGGGGCGGCTCGCTTCGAACGTCGCCATCGCCGCGTTCTTCACCCGCTCACCGCCCGCCTTGGCCCGCTCGCGGGCCCGCGCCAGCCGCTCGTCCAGCTTCTCCTTGCCACCGAGCAGGCAGGAGCTGGGGACGCGCACGTTGTCGAGGATGACCTCGGCGGTGTGGGAGGCGCGGATGCCGTGCTTCTTGAACTTCTGGCCCTGGGCGAGACCGGGCGTGTTCGGCGGGATGATGAAGGACGCGTGCCCCTTGGAGCCGATCTCGGGGTCGACGACCGCGACGACCACGTGGACGTTGGCGATGCCGCCGTTGGTCGCCCACGTCTTCGTGCCGTTGATCACCCACTCGTCGTTGGCCTCGTCGTACACGGCACGCGTACGCATGGAGGCGACGTCGGAACCCGCGTCCGGCTCGGAGGAGCAGAACGCGGCGACCTTGACATCGTTGGCGTCGCCGTACATCTGGGGGATCCAGGTGCCGATCTGCTCCTCGGTGCCGTTGGCGAGGACGCCCACGGCGGCGAGGCCGGTACCGACGATGGACAGGGCGATTCCCGCGTCGCCCCAGAACAGCTCCTCCATGGCCATGGGTATGCCGAGGCCGGTGGGGTCGAAGTACTGCTGGGCGTAGAAGTCGAGGGAGTAGATGCCGACCTTGGCGGCCTCCTGGATGACCGGCCAGGGAGTCTCCTCACGCTCGTCCCATTCGGCGGCCGCGGGGCGGATCACATCGGCGGCGAAGCCGTGGAGCCAGTCCCGGACCTCCTTCTGTTCGTCGTTGAGCTCCATGGTGAACTCGGCCATGTCCCCTCCAGCGGCGGCGCACGTGCATGTTACTTGCGGTAACACGAGTGTGTTACCGGTCGGTAGGAAAAGTCAACTCCCGAGGGCAGCTCGGCAGCCCGTTCGATGTCAGGCTGCTGTCAGGTGTTAGTTTGCGCAGGCGTCATCGAAACAGCACGGGTGGGGAGAGATCATGGACACCACGCAGCGGACCGAGCAGCAGCGATCCGCCGACCGTCGGCGGCGGGAGCTGCTGGAGGCCGCGGACCGGGTGGTGCTGCGGGACGGCCCGCAGGCGTCCATGAACGCGATCGCCGCCGAGGCGGGGATCACCAAGCCCATTCTCTACCGCCACTTCGGCGACAAGGGTGGACTTTACGCTGCGTTGGCCAAAAGGCACACGGACGCGTTGCTGGACTCGCTGCGGGCCGCGCTGGACGCTCCCGCGGACCGGCGGGAGCGGGTGGAGGCGACGCTCGACACGTACCTCGCGGCGATCGAGATGCGGCCGCAGGTGTACCGCTTTCTGATGCACCCCTCCGAGAGCGGGCAGGTCGGGGAGCAGGGGTTCGACGTCGGGAAGCATTCGGCGCCGTTGCTTCGCCGGATGGGTGAGGAGTTGGCGCAGGTCATCGAGGAGCGGCTGGACCTGGGGCCCGGGGGACAGCAGCTGGCTCGGGTGTGGGGGCATGGGATCGTCGGGATGATGCATGCGGCCGGGGACTGGTGGCTTGGCGAACGCCCTTGTTCTCGGGCGGAGTTGGTGCGGAGTCTTGCGGACCTGTTGTGGGGTCGGCTGGCAGCCGCGGGGGACAAGATGGGTGGGCCCGGGTTCTGAGGATCGCGTTCGGGTGCGGGTTGTGGGGGGCCTGTCGCGCCCGCGCGGCGGAGCCGCAGATTGATACAGCCCCGCGCCCCTGGGTAAGAACAGCTCACCTGCGCCAGGAAGCTCGATCGACCTGCCGCATCAGTCTGCGGTGACGCCAGCCCTTCAGGTGGTCGGCGTAGATCCTGCCCTCCAGGTGGTCGTACTCGTGCTGCAAGCACCTGGCGAACCACCCCGTCCCGTGCACCCTCAGCCGCTCCCCCGTCATCGTGAAGCCCTCGATCACCGCGTGGTCGTAACGCTCGGTGCCCGCTTCCAGGCCCGGCACGGACAGGCAGCCCTCGGGGCCGCGGATCACCACTCCGTCGGCCTCCACCAGGCGGGGGTTGACCACGTGGCCCAAGTGGCGGACGTCGTCGTCGTCGGGGCAGTCGTAGACGAAGACACGGAGGGGCTCGCCGATCTGGTTGGCGGCCAGGCCCACGCCGTGGGCGGCGTACATGGTGGCGAACAAGTCCTCCACGAGCTCCGCCAGTTCGGGGCCGAACTCGGTGACCTCCCGGCAGGGCTGGTGCAGGACCGCGTCGCCGAGGAGAGTGAGGGGGCGGACGCGCCCTCGGGCGCCGGGGATCTGGCCGTTTCGCATGGCGGCAAGGGTACGGTCCTCCCTGACACGCGCATGCCGTACGGGCGTGTGGAGGTGCCGCGGTTCGGGAGTGCGAATGGATCTCGATAGGCTGACCACCTACCACGTTGCCGTCAGGCAGAGGCGCGGCGCGTACGCAAGGAGGATCGAGAACTGATGGCAGGCAACTCGGACCCGCTCACGCCGCGGGCCAAGCTGGCCGTGACCGCGGGCAAGGCGGTCGCTGCGGCATCCCGTGCCGCGGGGCGCGGCAGCGGTTCGGTGATCGGCGGCCGGGTGGCGCTCAAGCTCGACCCCGACCTGCTGGCCCGGCTCGCCCAGAACTTGGACGTCACGCTCGTCTCGGCCACCAACGGCAAGACCACCACCACCCGCCTCATCGCCGAGGCCCTGCGCGCCGCGGGACCGGTCGTGTCCAACGCGCTCGGCGCCAACATGCCCGCGGGCATCACCTCGGCGCTCGCGGGCGGCTCGGACGCCCGGTACGGCGTCATCGAGGTCGACGAGAAGTACCTCGCGGGTGTGGCCCGGGACACCGCCCCGAAGTGCATCGCTCTGCTCAACCTCTCCCGCGACCAGCTGGACCGCGCCGCCGAGACCCGCATGCTCGCGGAGAACTGGCGTGAGGGTCTGGCGGGGTCCAAGGCCGTGATCGTGGCCAACTGCGACGACCCGCTGGTGGTGTGGGCCGCGTCCTCCTCCCCGAACGTGATCTGGGTCGCCGCCGGACAGATGTGGAAGGACGACGCCTGGTCCTGCCCGTCCTGCGGTGGCGTGATGCAGCGGCCCGGCGACGACTGGTTCTGCGGTGAGTGCGGGTTCCGGCGGCCCACGCCGAGCTGGGCGCTGTCCGGGGACCACGTGCTCGACCCGCACGGTTCCGCCTGGCCGATCCACCTCCAGCTGCCCGGCCGCGCCAACAAGGCCAACGCGGCCTCCTCCGCGGCCGTAGCCGCCGTCTTCGGGGTGCCGCCGCAGGTCGCCCTGGAGCGCATGTACCAGGTCCAGGCGGTCGCCGGACGCTACGACGTCGTCCAGTTCCAGGGTCGTGACCTGAGACTCCTGCTCGCCAAGAACCCGGCCGGCTGGCTGGAGACGTTCTCGCTGATCGACCCGCCGCCGACCCCGGTGATCCTCTCCGTGAACGCGCGCGGCGCCGACGGCACCGACACCTCCTGGCTGTGGGACGTCGACTACACGCGCCTGACCGGCCACCCGATCTTCGTCATCGGCGACCGGAAGCTGGACCTCGCGGTGCGTCTGGAGGTCGCCAACCAGCACTTCCAGGTCTGCGAGAACGTCGACCAGGCCGTGCAGATGTGCCCGCCCGGCCGGATCGAGGTCATCGCGAACTACACCGCGTTCCAGGACCTGCGCCGCCGCGTCGGCAACTGACCACGAAGGACGAACACCTCATGAGCGACAACCAGCTTCGGGTGGTCTGGGTCTACCCGGACCTGCTCAGCACCTACGGCGACCAGGGCAACGTCCTCGTCGTGGAGCGCCGGGCGCGGCAGCGCGGCCTCGACGTGGCCCGCCTCGACGTGCGCAGCGACCAGCCGATCCCGACCTCCGGCGACATCTACCTGATCGGCGGCGGTGAGGACCGTCCGCAGCGGCTGGCCGCCGAGCGGCTGCGCCGGGACGGGCACCTGTACCAGGCGGTGCAGAACGGCGCGATCGTGTTCGCGGTCTGCGCCGGCTACCAGATCCTGGGCCACGAGTTCGTCAACGACCTCGGTCAGCGCGAGCCCGGCCTCGGTCTGCTCGACGTGACCACCACCCGGGGCGAGGGTGAGCGGTGCGTCGGCGACGTCCTCGCGGACATCGACCCGCGCCTCGGTCTGCCCCCGCTGACCGGCTTCGAGAACCACCAGGGCATCACCCACCTCGGTCCGACGGCCCGCCCCCTCGCCCGGGTGAAGCTCGGCAAGGGCAACGGCACGGGAGACGGCACGGAGGGCGCGTACAACGACACCGTCTTCGGTACGTACATGCACGGCCCGGTGCTGGCCCGCAACCCGCTGATCGCGGACCTGCTGCTGAAGCTGGCGCTCGACGTCAACGCGCTGCCGCCGACGGACGACCGCTGGTACGAGGCACTGCGCAACGAGCGCATCGCCTCGGCGCAGCAGCCCGCGTAGGGGTGGTCCGAGGATCTGACCTCGCGTTCCACACAGCCTGAAGGAACCTTCTAGCGCCCTGGCGCAGGATCGTCACCGGGCCCGCCTGACAGGCCGTCCGCTCACTTGTGCGGCCGCGTCCAGCAGGCGGACGCCCCGTGGGGGCCGACCCCCTCACGCCGGTAGGGTGGCCGGGATTCCAGCCGGACAACGCGGTCCGGCTCCCGGCCCCAATCGAGAAGGTTGTTTCGGGCTATGCGCATTGGTGTCCTCACGTCCGGCGGCGACTGCCCCGGCCTGAACGCCGTCATCCGGTCCGTCGTGCACCGCGCCGTCGCCGACCACGGCGACGAGGTCATCGGCTTCCGGGACGGCTGGAAGGGCCTCCTGGAGTGCGACTACCTCAAGCTCGACCTCGACGCCGTGGGCGGCATCCTGGCCCGCGGCGGCACGATCCTCGGTTCCTCCCGGGTCCGCCCCGAGCACCTGCGGGACGGCGTGGAGCGGGCCAAGGGCCATGTCGAGGAGCTCGGGCTCGACGCGATCATCCCGATCGGCGGTGAGGGCACGCTCAAGGCGGCCCGGCTGCTGTCGGACAACGGCCTGCCGATCGTCGGCGTGCCGAAGACCATCGACAACGACATCGCGGTCACCGACGTCACCTTCGGCTTCGACACGGCCGTGGGCGTGGCGACGGAGGCGCTGGACCGGCTGAAGACCACCGCCGAGTCCCACCAGCGGGTGCTGATCGTGGAGGTCATGGGCCGCCACACCGGCTGGATCGCCCTGCACTCCGGCATGGCGGCCGGCGCGCACGCCATCGTCGTACCGGAACGGCCCTTCGACATCGAGGAGTTGACCCGCAAGGTCGGCGCGCGGTTCGAGGCGGGGAAGCGGTTCGCGATCGTGGTCGCGGCGGAGGGAGCGAAGCCGCGGGCGGGCACGATGGAGTTCGACGAAGGCGGCAAGGACGTCTACGGCCATGAGCGGTTCGCCGGGATCGCCCGGCAGCTGTCGATCGAGCTGGAGGCGCGGCTCGGGAAGGAAGCGCGGCCGGTCATCCTGGGGCATGTGCAGCGGGGCGGTACGCCGACCGCGTACGACCGTGTGCTGGCGACCCGGTTCGGGTGGCACGCGGTCGAGGCCGTGCACCGGGGGGAGTTCGGGCGGATGACCGCGCTTCGGGGGACCGACATCGTGATGGTGTCCCTGGCAGAGGCGGTCGAGTCGCTGAAGACGGTTCCTGCGGAGCGGTACGCGGAAGCGGAGTGCGTGCTTTAGCCGTCCGGCGGGTGCGGGTTCGGCGTGGTTGATCGCGCAGTTCCCCGCGCCCCTAGGTCGGCTGTACCTGCCCCCGGTCGCCAACGCGGCCGGGGGCGGTCTTAGTCTTGGGCGGACAGACTGCACATCCCCCCACGAAACAGGAGCCGACGCATGGATCACGGCGGGCACGGCATGATGATGGATCTGCCGCCGTTCACGCTGGGGCGGGGGCTTCAGTGGTCGGCGGATCCGTTCTTCCTCGTGGGCTGTCTGGTGGGGCTGGGGCTGTACGCGTGGGGGGTCGTGCGGCTGCGGCGGCGGGGGGACTCGTGGTCCGCGTGGCGGACGGTGTCGTACGTCGTCGGGGTGCTGTCGGTCGGCTTGGTGATGTGCACGAAGCTGAACGACTACGGGATGGTCATGTTCAGCGTGCACATGGTGCAGCACATGGTGATCAGCATGCTGTCGCCGATCCTGATCCTGCTCGGCGCCCCGGCCACGCTGGCGCTGCGGGCGCTGCCGACGGCGGGGCGCGGGCGCAAGGGGCCGCGTGAGGTGCTGCTGATGCTGCTGCACAGCCGGTACATGCGGATCATCACGCATCCGGCGTTCACGATCCCGCTGTTCATCGCCAGCCTGTACGCGCTGTACTTCACCCCGCTGTTCGACTTCCTGATGGGCTCCAAGACGGGGCACGTCGCGATGATGGTGCACTTCCTCGCCGTGGGTGTGGTGTTCTTCTGGCCGATCATCGGCGTGGACCCCGGCCCGCACCGGCCGGGGTATCTGCTGCGGATGCTGGAGCTGTTCGCGGGGATGCCGTTCCACGCGTTCTTCGGCATCGCGCTGATGATGGCGTCGACCCCGATGGTGGAGACGTTCAAGAACCCGCCCGCCTCGCTCGGTATCGACGCGCTCTCCGACCAGAACGCGGCCGGCGGTATCGCCTGGGCGTTCAGTGAGATTCCGTCCGTACTGGTGCTGATCGCGCTGTTGTTCCAGTGGTACGGCTCGGAACAGCGGCAGGCCAAGCGCAAGGACCGCGCCGCGGACCGGGACGGCGACAAGGAACTCGAGGCGTACAACGCCTATTTGGCCTCATTGGACGCACGGGGGCGCTGAGCGCTTTTCCATTCAGTAGCATGAAGCGCGTCGGGGGAACCGCCGGGGGGAGCGGGGATGAATATTCGCGCATTCATGCGAGGGACCGGAATCCGGGTGGTCCGCAGGATCTCCGTGTTATTGGTTCTCGTTCTTGTGGCGAGCGGGTGCGACCGGGACGCCCCGCTGCTGCTCGTGCGGGCCGTCGCGGTGGGGGTTCCCTCGCTCGCGCCCTTCTTCGACGAGAGTCAGGGGCTGGGCCACGACGCCGAAGTCCGGTCGCTGGCGGCGCCGGGCAGCCTGCAGCAGGGTGACACCCCGGGGCTGTACGGGGGCACGAAGCAGCCCCGGATCTGTGACGTCGAACGATTGAAGGAATTTCTCGCCGATCCGCGGAACGACCGGAAGGCGCAGGTGTGGGCCGGTGTTTTCGGCATCACCACCGAGGAGATTCCGGATTTCCTGGACCGGCTCACACCCGTGCTCCTGCGTCACGACACTCTCGTGAAGAACCACGACTACAAACAGGAAAAGGCCGTTTCCTACGACTCCCTGCTCCAGGCGGGAATCGCGGTTCTCGTCGACGAACACGGAGCTCCGGCCGTGAAGTGCTCGTGCGGAAATCCGCTGCGGCCCTTCACGGGGGACACCGACCGGATCGACGTGAAGTTCCGGAACGGGAACAAGGAGTGGAAGGGGTACGACCGTTCCTCCGTGGTCGCCGTGCGCCCGGCCTCGCGGCAGCTGGAGCGGCTCGCCCTCGTCGACGTGGACGAGCCGAAGCGCGGCATCGACCGGCCCGTCGGCACGACGGGTGAGAAGGACACCACGTTCAACACGCGGAAGATGCGTACCGTGCCCGGCGTGGTGGGTGCCACGTTCGGGGAGGCGAGCCGGAGGCTGGCCGACACCGGGCTGGGCGCCGCGCACGACGGGGAGGGGCTGCCGCCGGACGGCGCCCGTGTCACGGCGTCCGATCCGCCGGCGGGGACCGAGCTGCGGTTCGGGGAGTACGTGACGCTGAGCGTGGCCGAGGGGACAGGCACCGGGGCGGGCAGCGGGGCGGGCACTCCCCCGGACTCGGGGACGTCGGAGCCTACGCACACCCCACCGACGCCGTCCGATCCGCCGGCTTCCTCCGAGGCCCCGCCGTCGTCCAGCGCGCCACCGTCGTCGTCCAGTCCTCCGCCCTCGTCGAGCCCGCCCGCCTCGCCCGAGCCGCCCACCAGCCCGCCGGCCTCGTCGAGCCCGCCGCAGTCCCCGGACCCGCCCACCGACGCGCCGCCGACCACGACCAGCGCGCCACCGGACACGACCAGCGCGCCCGCCACCAGCGCCGCACCGCCCATCACTGCGCCCGAGGAACCGCCGGAACCGCCCCCGAGCACTCCCGAGGCTCCGCCCGAGCCACCCACCAGTGCGCCCGAGGCTCCGCCCGAGCCTCCCGAGCCGTCCACCGCCGAGCCCACCGCCCCCGCCGCCGACGAGCCGGACACCAGCGCCCCGGTCGCGACCGACCCGGCGTCCGAGGCGCCGGAGGTGACCGCGAGAGCCTGGGCATAGTGCAAGGACCTCTTAGACCCCGAGCCCCAGAGTCGTACCGCGTAGACCCCGGGAGTCACTGGATGCCTTCAGGATCACCGACGTCGGGAGTGGGCCGGGTCATCGCCGGCCGTTATCTGCTGCTGCACCCGCTGGGCAGCGGCGGCATGGGTCATGTGTGGCTCGCCCATGACCGGAGACTGGCCTGCGACGTCGCGCTCAAGGAGATCGTGTTCCGGGACGCGGCCGAGGCCGACGGCGAGCGGGAGGCCAGGGTCGCCCGGGCCCGGGCGGAGGCCCGGAACGCGGCGGGGCTGCGCGACCATCCGCACGTGGTGACCGTGCACGACGTGCTGGAGCACGACGGGCTGCCGTGGATCGTCATGGAGTACGTCGCGGACGCCGTCGACCTGCGGGAGCTGATCGCCCGGCGCGGCCCGCTCGCCCCCGCGGAGTGCGCCCGGATCGGCCTGGCGGTGCTGGACGCGCTGACGGCCGGACATGATCGGGGCGTTCTGCACCGGGACGTGAAACCGGCGAACATCCTGCTCGCGCCGGACCGCACGGGAGCACCGTACGGGCGGGTCCTGCTCACGGACTACGGGATATCGGTGCAGCCGGACGCCGGGGAGCCGCGCTACACACGGGCCTCGGTGCTGGTGGGCACGGCCGGCTATCTCGCCCCGGAACGTGCCACGGGCGGGCCGCCCACGCCGGCCGCCGATCTCTTCTCGCTGGGCTGCACCCTCTACCACGCCGTCGAGGGGTGCGGCCCGTTCGAGCGCGACACGTACCTCGCGGAGATCACCGCGGTGGTCGCGGAGGAACCGCGACCACCGGTGCGCGCGGGCGCGCTGGAACCCGTACTGAGGGCGTTCCTCGTCAAGGATCCGGCGCGGCGGATCGACGCGGCGACGGCCGAGGCGGCCCTGTCGCAGATCGTGCTGCCCCAGGCCGATCCCCAGGCTCGGACCCGGACCGATCCGGGGTCGCAGCCGCCTTGGAGCAGGCCGCAGGGCCCCGAAGAGTACTCGGGGCCCGTGCCCATGGCGCCGGACCCGTCGGTTCTCCCGGCGCCGGTCCCGGCGGCCCCGGCCGGGCGGGGGCGGCGGATCGGGCGGGCCGTGCTGTCCTGCGCGCTCGGGCTGCTCCTCGCCCTGGGCGCCGTCTGGTACGCGACGGCCCACCGGGCGGCCGGAGACGAGACGGGCGGGACGGGGTGGACGTACGGGGAGCGGGTGGGGCTGGCCGGGCCGCTGAAGGACGGTGACTGTGTGATCGCCGAGTGGCCCGGAGCGGAGCGCTTCGAGGGCACGCCCCGGCTGGCGCTGGACCCGACGTGCCGGGACAAGGCACCCGACGGGCAGGTGATGGCGTTCGTCGGGGCCGCCTCGGTGGAGGAGGCGCGGCGGCTGGGCCCCGAGAGGTGCGAGGAGCGGACGCGGGAGCTGCGGGAGCGGCTCGCCGACGTGCGCAGCTACGCCGTCGTGCCGACCGGGGCGGCGGGGTACGAGGCGGCCGGGTGGCGCGTCGCCTGTCTGCTGCTGGGGGCGCACGGGCCGGTGTACGGGCCGCTCGGTACGCATCGGCGGATCGGCGCCGCGTTCACCGACACGTCGAACATGCAGAAGCGGGACTGTCTGCGCACGGGCTCCAACCGGGACGCCCGGCTGGCATCCTGTGAGGGGTCGTACGACGAGCTGGTGGTCGGCTTCACCCGGTTGGGCGCCGACGTGACGTTCGGGGACGCGCGCACCGAGTCGGACGCGGCGTGCCGTCGGGAGGCGCCGCCGGGCGACTACGGGTTCGATCCGTCGGTGTACGAGTCGGGGTCCTGGTCGAGCCGGGGACCGTGGAAGTCCGGAACGCGTTACGTCGTGTGCACCGTGCGGAGGCAGAACGGGGGCACCATGGAGGGGGACGGACCCTGAGGAGCGTGTTGCGATGCCCGGATCCACGAACGGTTCGACGAACGGCTCCACGAAGACCATGGGGGTGATCACCATCGGCGGACTCGTCGCGGTGACGGCCTACACGGTGGCGCTCGGCAGCAACGGCTGGCTGTGGTTCGGCTGGGTGGTGCTGGGACTCATCACCCTCGGGATGGTCGCCACGCGCAGCACCTGAGCGTCACTCCGGTGCGAGCCGGGCCGCCGAGTGCACGCCCGGCTGGTACTTCGGCAGCCGGGCGGTGACCTTCATTCCCGCCCCGACCGCGGTCTCGATGACGAGGCCGTGGTCGTCGCCGTAGACCTGGCGGAGCCGGTCGTCGACGTTGGACAGGCCGATGCCGCCGGAGGGGCTGACCTCGCCCGCGAGGATGCGGCGCAGCAGGTCGGGGTCCATGCCGGCGCCGTCGTCCTCGATGACGACTAGGGCCTCGGCACCGGTGTCCTGCGCGGTGATCTGGATGCGGCACGTGTCGGTCTTGCCCTCCAGACCGTGCTTGACGGCGTTCTCCACCAGCGGCTGGAGGCACAGGAACGGCAGGGCGACCGGGAGCACCTCGGGAGCGATCTGCAGGGTGACGGAGAGGCGGTCGCCGAAGCGTGCCCGTACGAGTGCCAAGTAGTGGTCGATGGCGTGGAGCTCGTCGGCGAGGGTGGTGAAGTCGCCGCGCCTGCGGAACGAGTAGCGGGTGAAGTCGGCGAACTCCAGGAGCAGTTCGCGGGCGCGCTCGGGGTCGGTGCGGACGAACGAGGCGATGACCGCGAGGGAGTTGAAGATGAAGTGCGGGGAGATCTGGGCGCGCAGGGCCCTGATCTCCGCCTCGATGAGTCGGGTCCGGGACTGGTCGAGGTCCGCCAGTTCGAGTTGGACGCTCACCCAGCGGGCCACCTCGCCGGCCGCGCGGACCAGGACGGCGGATTCGCGGGGGGCGCAGGCGACGAGGACGCCGTGCACCCGGTCGTCGACGGTGAGCGGGGCGACCACGGCCCAGCGCACCGGGCAGTCGGGGGTCTCGCAGGTGAGCCGGAACGCCTCGCCGCGGCCGGTCTCCAGGGGGCCGGCCAGGCGGGCCATGATCTCGGTGCGGTGGTGGTCGCCCACGCCGTCCCAGACCAGGACCTGTTTCTCGTCCGTCAGGCAGAGCGCGTCCGTGCCGAGCAGGGTGCGCAGTCTGCGGGCCGACCTGCGCGCGGTCTCCTCCGTGAGGCCCGCCCGCAGCGGGGGCGCGGCGAGGGACGCGGTGTGCAGGGTCTCGAAGGTGGCGTGTTCGACAGGAGTGCCGAGACCGCCGAGCGTCTGGGGGCGCGCGGTGCGGCGGCCGAGCCAGAAGCCCGCCGCCAGCAGCGGGAGTACGGCCACACAGAGGCCGGCGAGGAATCCGATCACGCCTTCACCTCCGCCGCCCGCAGTTCCTCCGGCAGGTGGAAGCGGGCCAGGATGGCCGCCGTGCCCGCCGGTACGCGGCCCGGGGTCGCCAGGGACACCAGGATCATGGTGAGGAAGCCGAGCGGGACCGACCAGAGTGCGGGCCAGGCCAGCAGGCTGTGCAGCGGCCCCGAGCCGGGGACGCCGGCCATGGTGGCGGCGACGGCCAGGAACGCGGAGCCGCCGCCCACGAGCATGCCGGCGGCCGCGCCGGGCGGGGTCAGGCGGCGCCACCAGATGCCGAGGACGAGCAGCGGGCAGAAGGAGGAGGCGGACACCGCGAACGCGAGTCCCACCGCGTCGGCGACCGGCAGCCCGCCGACGAGGAAGCTCGCCGCCAGCGGAACGACCATGGCCAGGCCGGTGCCGAGCCTGAAGTGCCGTACGCCGCGGGACGGGAGGACGTCCTGGGTGAGCACGCCGGCCACGGCCATGGTGAGTCCCGACGCGGTGGACAGGAACGCGGCGAAGGCTCCCCCGGCGACCAGCGCGCCCAGCAGGTCGCCGCCGAGGCCGCCGATCATCCGGTCGGGCAGCAGCAGGACGGCGGCGTCCGCGTCTCCGGCGAGGGCGAGTTCGGGGGCGTAGAGGCGGCCGAGGGCGCCGTAGACGGGGGGCAGCAGGTAGAAGCCGCCGATCAGGGCGAGCACGGCCACGGTGGTGCGGCGGGCGGCGACACCGTGCGGGCTGGTGTAGAAGCGCACGACGACGTGCGGCAGGCCCATGGTGCCGAGGAAGGTGGCGAGGATCAGGCCGTACGTGGCGTACAGCGGGCGTTCCTCGCGGCTCGCGGCGAGTGAGGTGGACATGCCGCCGTTGGTGCCGCGGTCGGCGACGGGCACCTGGTCGCCGCGGTCGAAGGCGATGCGGGTGCCGGCGGCGACGCGGTGGGTGCCGGCGGGGAGTTCGAGGCGGGTGTCGTCGTGTGCGCGGCCGTCGACGGTGCCGGTGACGGTGACGGTCAGCGGTCGCTCCAGTTTCAGGTCGACGGTGTCGTCGACGCGGACGAGTCGCTGTTCGCGGAAGGCGGGCGGTTCGGCGAAGGCGTGGCGGGGTGCTCCGTCGCCCTGCCAGGCGAGCACCAGGAAGAGGGCGGGGACGAGCAGGGCGGTGAGTTTCAGCCAGTACTGGAAGGCCTGCACGAAGGTGATGCTGCGCATGCCGCCCGCGGCGACGGTCGCGGTGACGACGACGGCGACGATCAGTCCTCCGAGGGATTCCGGCGCACCGGTGAGGACGGTCAACGTCAGCCCGGCGCCCTGGAGTTGGGGCAGCAGGTAGAGCCAGCCGACGCCCACGACGAAGGCCCCGGCGAGCCGTCGTACCGCCTGGGAGGCGAGGCGGGCCTCGGCGAAGTCGGGCAGCGTGTAGGCGCCGGAGCGGCGCAGCGGGGCGGCGACGAACAGCAGGAGGACCAGGTATCCGGCGGTGTAGCCGACCGGGTACCAGAGCATGTCGGGGCCCTGCACCAGTACCAGTCCCGCGATGCCGAGGAAGGACGCGGCGGAGAGGTACTCGCCGCTGATGGCGGCCGCGTTGAGGCGGGGGCCGACGGTGCGGGAGGCGACGTAGAAGTCGGACGTGGTGCGGGAGATGCGCAGGCCGAAGGCGCCGACGAGGACGGTGGCGACGACGACGAGGGCGACGGCGGGGACGGCGTATCCGGAGTTCACGTGCGCGTGCGTCCTTGCCTCAGCGGTCCTCGACGAGCCGTACGAAGTCGCGTTCGTTGCGTTCGGCGCGCCGTACGTACCAGCGGGCGAGCAGGACCAGGGGGACGTACAGGCCGAAGCCGAGGACCGCCCACTGGAGGCGGCGGGCCTCCGGGGCGGCCGCGAACACCAGCGGCAGGGGGCCGATGAGCAGGCCGAGGACGGCGAACACGGTGAGGGCGGCGCGCAGTTGGGTGCGCATCAGGGAGCGGACGTAGGTGTGGCCGAGGGTGGTCTGCTCGTCGATCTCGGTGCGGGGGCGGTAGTAGCCGGAGGTGCGCCGGGTGCGGCGGGGCGGTCCGGTGACGACGACGCGGCGTTCGGCGGGGTCCTGGTTCGGCACGGCTACGGCCTCCTCATCAGCAGGTCGCGCAGTTCGCGTGCGTGGCGTCGGCTGACCTGGAGTTCCTCGCTGCCGACCAGGACGCTCACCGTGCCGGTGTCGAGGCGGAGTTCGCCGATGTGGTGGAGGGCGACGAGGTGGCGGCGGTGGATGCGGACGAATCCGCGCGAGCGCCAGCGCTCCTCCAGGGTGGACAGCGGGATGCGGACGAGGTGGCTGCCGCGGCCGGTGTGCAGCCGGGCGTAGTCGCCCTGGGCCTCGACGTGGGTGATGTCGTCGACGGCGACGAAGCGGGTCACGCCGCCGAGTTCGACGGGTATGTGGTCGGGGTCGGGTTCGTGCACGGGTATCCGCGGGGCGGTGCCGCGCTGTTCGGGGGTGCCGCGTTCGACGACGCGGCGGACGGCCTCGGCGAGGCGTTCCTTGCGGACGGGCTTGAGGACGTAGTCGATGGCCTTGAGGTCGAATGCCTGGACGGCGAAGTCCTCGTGGGCGGTGACGAACACGACCAGCGGCGGCCGGGCGAAGCCGGTCAGCAGCCGGGCCAGGTCGAGGCCGTCGAGGCCGGGCATGTTGATGTCGAGGAAGACGACGTCGATCGCCTCGGGTCCGCCGGGGCCCGATTCCAGGGCGCGGTTGATGCGGCGCAGCGCCTCGGTCGCGTCCGCGGCGCCCTCGACACTGCCGATCCGGGGATCCGCGGTCAGCAGGTAGAGCAGCTCCTCGAGCGAGGGGAGTTCGTCGTCGACAGCCAGGGCGCGCAGCATGAACGTGGAGTGTAGGAGCAATTCGTACGCCTGCACATGTCGTCCGGGTGGACGTTCGCGCTGGATACGGTGGTGCGCGCCCACTGGTTACAGTGCCGCCATGAACAGCAGGCCCACGCCGTTCGACGAGCTCGACCGGAAGATCGTCACCGCCTTGATGGCGAACGCCAGGACCAGTTTCGCCGAGATCGGTGCCGCGGTCGGTCTGTCGTCGACGGCGGTGAAGCGGCGGGTGGACCGGTTGCGTGAGACGGGCGTGATCACCGGGTTCACGGCGACGGTGAAGCCGGCGGCGCTCGGGTGGCGCACCGAGGCGTACGTGGAGGTGTACTGCGAGGGCGCGGCGCCGCCCCGGCGGCTCGCGGAGGTGGTGCGCAACCATCCGGAGATCACCGCGGCGATGACGGTGACGGGCGGCGCGGACGCGCTGCTGCATGTGCGGGCGCGGGACGTGGAGCACTTCGAGGAGGTGCTGGAGCGGATCCGCACGGAGCCGTTCATCCGTAAGACGATCAGCGTGATGGTGCTGTCCCATCTGCTGCCGGAGGCGCCGGAGGCGGGTGCCAGTCAGCCCGCGCCGGAGGGCGCATGAGACGTGCGTGGGCTGCGGAGACAACGCAGCGTTGCTGCGCGGACACGCAGCCTTTCTTTCTTGTCGCACTTCTCGGGTGATCCCTACCGTGGTGTCATCCCAGTCGACACCGCAGGAAAAGCGGAGGAACCCCTCTGTGACCGAAAGCCGTGTCCAGCGCCCCCGGCGCTTCCTTGTCTGCGAACCCAGACACTTCGCCGTGCAGTACGCGATCAACCCCTGGATGCATCCCGACGCCCCCGTCGACGTGGACCTCGCGCAGGAGCAGTGGCAGTCGCTGATCAGCGCCTACCGGGCCCATGGGCACACCGTCGACTCCGTGGAGCCGGTCCCCGGCCTCCCGGACATGGTCTTCGCCGCGAACTCGGCCGTCGTCGTCGGCGGCCGCGTGCTCGGCTCCCTGTTCCACGCGCCGGAGCGGCGCCTGGAGGCCGTCCACTACGACACCTGGTTCAAGACCGCCGGCTACGACGTCCACCGGCCGGAGGCCGTCTGCGAGGGTGAGGGCGACCTGGTCTGGACGGGCCGCTACCTGCTGGCCGGCACCGGGTTCCGGACGGCCCGTGACGCGCACCGCGAGGCGCAGGAGTACTTCGGCCATCCGGTGATCAGCCTGACGCTGGTGGACCCGTACTTCTATCATCTCGACACCGCGCTGTTCGTCCTCGACGACGGCCACGACAACAACATCGTGTACTACCCGGAGGCCTTCTCGCCGGGCAGCCGCGAGGTGCTCGCCCGGCTGTACCCGGACGCGGTGCTCGCCACCCGCGACGACGCGATGGCGTTCGGCCTGAACTCCGTCTCCGACGGACGCCATGTCTTCATCGCCCCGGCCGCCGAGGCCCTCGCCGACCGGCTCGCGGGCCACGGCTACCTCCCCGTCCCCGTCGACCTGTCCGAGTTCCACAAGGCCGGCGGCGGTATCAAGTGCTGCACCCAGGAGATCCGCTCATGACCACCCGGGAGATCCGTTCATGACCGCACCCACTCGTACGCGCACCTCCGCCGACCTGATCGGCGCCGAGGAGCCCGTCCTCGCGCACAACTACCACCCGCTGCCCGTGGTCGTCGCGCGCGCGGAGGGCACCTGGGTGGAGGACGTCGAGGGGCGCCGCTACCTCGACATGCTGGCCGGTTACTCGGCCCTGAACTTCGGTCACCGCCATCCGGCCCTGATCGAGGCGGCGCACCGCCAGCTGGACCGGCTCACCCTCACCTCGCGGGCCTTCCACAACGACCGGCTGGCCGGGTTCGCCGAGCGGCTCGCGGGGTTGACCGGCCAGGACATGGTGCTGCCGATGAACACGGGCGCCGAGGCGGTGGAGAGCGGCATCAAGGTGGCCCGCAAGTGGGCGTACGAGGTGAAGGGCGTACCCGCCGACCGGGCGACGATCGTGGTCGCGGCGGACAACTTCCACGGCCGTACGACGACCATCGTGAGTTTCTCGACGGACGAGACGGCGCGTGCGGGGTTCGGGCCGTTCACCCCGGGCTTCCGGGTCGTGCCGTACAACGACCTGGCCGCGCTGGAGGCGGCGGTCGACGAGACCACGGCGGCGGTGCTGATCGAGCCGGTCCAGGGCGAGGCGGGCGTCGTCATCCCCGACGACGGCTATCTGGCGGGGGTGCGTGAGCTGACCCGGCGGGCGAACTGCCTGTTCGTGGCGGACGAGATCCAGTCCGGTCTGGGCCGCACGGGGCGCACGCTGGCGGTCGAGCACGAGGGGGTCGTCCCGGACGTGCTGCTGCTCGGCAAGGCGCTGGGCGGCGGCATCGTGCCGGTGTCGGCGGTCGTCGGGCGCCGGGAGGTGCTGGGCGTGCTGCGGCCGGGCGAGCACGGTTCTACGTTCGGCGGCAACCCGCTCGCCGCGGCGGTCGGCACGGCGGTGGTCGAGCTGCTGGAGACGGGCGAGTTCCAGAGCCGGGCGGCCGAGCTGGGCACGGTACTGCGGGACGGTCTGACCGAGCTGGTCGGCAAGGGCGTCGTCGGCTTCCGCTCCCGCGGCCTGTGGGCGGGCGTCGACATCGACCCGTCGCTCGGGACCGGCCGCGAGGTGAGCGAGCGCCTGATGCGGGAGGGTGTCCTGGTCAAGGACACCCACGGCTCCACGATCCGGCTGGCCCCGCCGCTCACGATCACGGCGGAGGAGCTGGGCTCGGCGCTGGCGTCGCTGGAGAAGGTGCTCGCGGGAGGCGCCTGACGTCCGAGGGGTGGGCGCCGTGTGTCCGGGCGCCCACCCCTGGGGAACACGTCAGCCCTGCGCCTCGTACGCGCTGATCACGTACCGTGCCTCGTCGTCGGTCGCCCCCTCGTCCCAGTCCAGCTCGATCCGCAGGGGGTGCCCGTCCTTCGCGTACCGCGCCTCGGTGACGTCGGCGTGGTCGTCGCGGGCCTGGTCCAGTTCCGCCAGGAGGTCGGTGAGGGTGGGGATCGCGTCGGGTGACTGGCGGACGACCCTGCGGCTGCCCTCGTCGAGGCCGGTCGCGTGCACCACCTCGCCGTCGCGGACGGTCACCCGGAAGGTGCCGATGAGCGTCCGCTCCCCCTCGCTCGAGGTGAGGGTGTAGGTGTAGGCGGGGGGCGCGGTCCAGACGGGGCGACTCGGTTCGGCCGCCGGTGTCGCCGTGGTGCCGCAGGCCGTCAGGAGGGCGCACGGCAGCAGGGCGCGGGCGGTGGAACGTACGGCGGTCATGGGCGGCCTTTCGCTGTGGCCCTCGGCTGTGGCCTTCACTGGTGGTCGCTCCTACGACGCCGGGCGGTGGTGGAACGTTCGCCGCATTCCTCCCGGGTGAAGATGGGAACAAGAGGTGGTAGACCACTCTCAGCGACAGAGAGGTCGGCCGTGGGCACATTCGAGGAGCGCGACGTTGCCCGTCGGTGGTCCGACGTGGCGGATGCCGTGCCTCTGCTGCTCGACGCGCAGGGCGTGGTGACCAGCTGGACCGGGGACGCGCAGCGGCTGCTGGGCCATGCGGCCGCCGAGGCGGTCGGTGCGCGGCTGGAGGGCCTGCTGACCGCGGAGGACGCCGCGCGGGTGCCCGAGCTGGTCGAGCGGTGCCGTCGGGAGGGCGGCTGGGCGGGACGGCTGACGGTCCGCCGCAAGGACGGGCGGCCGGTCGGGGTCGTCGCCAGGATCACCTCGGCGCGGGAGCACGGAGGCCCCGCGCGGTGGCTGCTGCTGCTGACGGAAACGGTCGGCTCCCCCGGCCGGGACATGGACCGGGGCGTGCTGCAGCAGATCGTCGACCGGGCGCCCATCGGCATGGCGGTCGTCGACACCGACCTGCGCTACGTGTGGTCCAACGAGGCCCTGGCCCGCTTCGGCGGCGGCCCGCCGGAGCGGCGGCTCGGGCTGCGGCTGGCGGACGTGCAGCCGGGGCTGGACTCGGAGTCGTTCGAGGCGGTGATGCGGCGGGTGCTGGAGAGCGGGGAGTCGGTCGTCGGGTACGAGCACGTGGGGCACCTCCGGTCGGCGCCGCACCGCGAGACGATGCACATGGTGTCGGTCACCCGGCTCGAGGACGAGCGGGGCCGCCCGACGGGCGTGTACTACACGGTCGTCGACATCACCGAACGCCATCGCGCCCGGCAGCGCCTGGCCCTGCTCGACCGGGCCGGCGAACACATCGGCCGCAGCCTGGACACCATGCGGACGGCGCAGGAGTTGGCCGACGTGGCGGTGCCGGGCTTCGCCGACTTCGTCACCGTGGACCTGCTGGAGTCGGTGCTGCGGGGAGCCGAGCCCGCGCCGCTGGGGCCCACGGACGCGCTGCCGCTGCGCCGGGCGGGTCAGCAGTCGGTGAACACGGGCGTCCCGGAGGCCGTCGTCGGCATCGGCGGGGCCGCCGGCTACGCGGCCGGTTCTCCGCCGGTCCACGCCCTGATCACCGGCGCCTCCTGGCGCGGGGAGCGGCTCGATCCGCTCGCCCGGGAGTGGGCCACGGACGTCCTCGGCGGCCGGGAGGCGACGTTCCTGGATCTGGGGCTGCACAGCGTGCTGGTCGTGCCGATCCGGGCCCGGGGCATCACCCTCGGCGTCACGACGTTCTTCCGTCGCCACCGTCAGGAGCCGTTCGACGAGGACGACCTGAGTCTGGCCGAGGACCTGGTCGCGCGGGCGGCCGTGTGGGTGGACAACGCCCGCCGTTACACCCGCGAGCGCGACGCGGCCCTGGTGCTCCAGCGCAACCTGCTCCCGAACCGGCTGGCGGAGCTGGACGCGGTGGACGTGGCCGCCTGCTACCGCCCGGCCGACGAGCTGATCGGGCTCGGCGGCGACTGGTACGACCTGATCCCACTGTCCGGCGCGCGGGTCGCCCTGGTGGTGGGCGAGGTGCCCGGGCACGGTATCGACGCGGCCGCGGCGATGGGGCGGCTGCGGACCGCGGTACGAACTCTGGCCGCGCTGGATCTGCCGCCCGACGAGGTGCTGGCCCACCTCGACGATCTGGTCGCGCGGGCGGCGCGCGAGGAGTCCGGGGAGCCCGGCGAGTCCAAGGACAGGACGGGCGCGGTCGGCTCCGGATGCGTGTATCTGGTCTACGACCCGGTCGACGGACGGTGTGCGATGGCCGCCGCGGGGCATCCCGCGCCCGCCGTGGTCGGGCCGGACGGCACGGTGATGTTCGTGGAGCTGCCCCAGGGGGCGCCGCTGGGCGCGGCCGGGCCGCCGTTCGAGTCGGTCGAGCTGTCCCTGGCCGAGGGCAGCACGCTCGCGCTGCACACCGACGGGCTGCTGGCGCACGGCGAGGAGTGGGCCCTGGACACGGGCCGGGAGCGGCTGCGGCGAGCCCTGGAGGAGGAGGCGGACACGCTCGACCTGCGTTGTCGGGCCGTCGTCGACGCGCTGGTGCCGGCCCGGCCGTTCGACGACGTGGCGCTGCTGATGGCCCGCACCCGGCGGCTGGGCGCCGACCAGGTCGCGGACTGGGACCTGCCCAGGGACCCGGCGGTCGTCGCCGGGGCCCGCAAGGCGGCGAGCCGACGGCTGGCGGAGTGGGGGCTGGACGAGCTGGCCTTCACCACCGAGCTGGTCGTCAGCGAGCTGGTCACCAACGCCATCAGGCACGCCCGTGGCCCGATCCGGCTCCGGCTGATCCGGGAGCGGGCGCTGGTCTGCGAGGTCTTCGACGGCGGCGCGACGACCCCGCACCTGCGTCATCCCCGCACCACGGACGAGGGCGGGCGGGGGCTGCTGCTGGTGTCCCAGTTCACCCAGCGCTGGGGCACCCGCTTCGTGCCCGACGGGAAGATCATCTGGGCCGAGCAGTCGCTGACGGAGCCCGCGGTGTGAGACGAGCGGGCGCCACTCCGCCCAATGATGCGAAACTGGGTCAAACCCGGCGGTGAGGCGGCGGCCATGGACGATGACACGACGATCGACTACGCGGCGGTGTTCCAGGCGCTGCCGGGCATGGTCGCGCTGCTGACCCCCGACCTGGTCTACGCGGACGTCAACGAGGAGTTCCTGCGGGTGGTCGGCCGCAGCCGCGAGCAGGTGATGGGCCGCCATCTCTTCGACGTGTTCCCGGACAACCCCAACGACCCGGCCGCGACCGGCATGCGCAACCTGGAGGCCTCGTTGCAGCGGGTGCTGGCCACCGGCGAGCGCGACGCCATGGCCCTGCAGCGCTACGACGTCGAGTCCCTCCCCGGTGTGTGGGAGGAGCGCTACTGGAGTCCGGTCAACGTGCCGGTCCTCGGCACGAGCGGCAAGGTGGAGCTGCTGGCGCACCGGGTCGAGGAGGTCACCGAGCTGATCCGGGCCCGCGGCGGCCCGACCGGGAGCCGGGCCCGGGTGCTGGAGGCCGAGCTGTACACACGCGCCCGTGAGCTGCAGGAGCTCAACGACCGCCTGCGCCAGGCGCACGCCCGCGAACGCGAGGTGGCGATGGCCCTGCAGGAGGCGATGCTGCCCGCCGCCCGGCAGGTGGGCCACCGGCAGGCCGCGGTGCGCTACCGGCCCGCGGTCGGCACGCTGAACGTGTGCGGGGACTGGTACGACCTGGTCGACCTGGTGGGCGGCAACCGCATCGGCGTCTCCGTGGGCGACGTCGTCGGGCACGGGCTGGAGGCCGCCGGTGTGATGGGCCAGCTGCGCAGCGCGCTCAGCGCCACCTCCCGCGTCGCCGAGGGCCCCGCCCAGGCGCTGGACGTGCTGGGCCGGTACGCGCACGTCGTCGACGGCGCCGAGTCGGCCACGGCGGTGGCGACGTTCATCGACTGCGACCTCCACACGATCACCTACAGCAGTGCCGGCCATCCGCCGCCCGCGCTGGTCCACTCCGACGGCCGGGTGGAGTTCCTCGACCGGGCCACCGACACCCCGCTCGACGCGCGCCCCGACCCGATCCCCAGACCCCAGGCCGAAACCACCTACGACGAGGGCGCCACCCTCGTCCTCTACACGGACGGGCTGGTCGAGCGGCGTCGCGAGGACATCGACACCGGTCTGGCCCGCCTGGCCGACTCCCTGGCCCGGCACCGCCGCGCGCACCCCGAGGCACTCGCCGACGCCGTACTGCTGGAGCTGCTGCCGCCCGGCGGCGCCACGGACGACACGGCCCTGGTCATCGTGCGGCTGTGAGCGAGGCGTTCCGCATGACCGCGGCTGCACCTAAACTGACATCCCACGACTTGCCGGAGCGCTCCCTTGTTCTACTACCTGCTCAAGTACGTCCTTCTGGGCCCGCTGTTGAGACTGGTCTTCCGGCCGCGAATAGAAGGCCTGGAGCACGTTCCGGAGTCGGGTGCGGCCATCATCGCGGGCAACCACCTGTCGTTCTCCGACCACTTCCTGATGCCGGCGATCCTCAAACGGCGCATCACGTTCCTGGCGAAGGCCGAGTACTTCACCGGTCCGGGCATCAAGGGCCGGCTGACCGCGACGTTCTTCCGCAGCGCCGGGCAGATCCCCGTCGACCGCTCCGGCAAGGACGCGGGCCAGGCGGCGATCCGTGAGGGCCTGGGCGTGCTGAGCAAGGACGAGCTGCTGGGCATCTACCCGGAGGGCACCCGCTCGCACGACGGCCGCCTCTACAAGGGCAAGGTCGGCGTGGCGGTGATGGCCCTCAAGGCGGGCGTTCCGGTGATCCCCTGCGCGATGATCGGCACTTTCGAGGCGCAGCCCCCGGGCAAGGTGATCCCCAACGTCCACCCGGTGGCGATCCGCTTCGGCAAGCCCCTCGACTTCTCCCGCTACGCCGGCATGGAGAACGAGAAGGCCATTCTGCGCGCCGTCGTCGACGAGATCATGTACGCCATCCTGTCGCTCTCCGAGCAGGAGTACGTCGACCAGTACGCGGCCGTCGCCAAGGCGGAGGAGGCCGCGGCCAAGGAGAAGGCGCGCAAGTTCCCCCGCATGCCGCTGAGTTGAGGCGCCTCGCAGCACATGAGTGAGGGGCGGCCGGTGCGATCCGGCCGCCCCTCGCTGTCGTACCCGCGGCGGTTACGGCTTCGGCGTGGCGTGCGGTGCGCAGGTCACGTCGGCCCGGTCCAGCTTGCCGGTGAGCAGGTAGGCGTCCACCCGCTCGTTGATGCAGGGGTTGACCAGGCCGGTCACACCGTGGGAGCCCGCGTTCTTCTCGGTGATCAGGCGGGAGCCCTTGAAGCGCTTGTGCAGTTCGACGGCGCCGTCGTACGGGGTGGCCGCGTCACGCTCGGACTGCACGATCAGCACGCCCGGCAGACCCTTGCCCGTCTTGACGTTCAGCGGCGTCTGCTGCTTGGCAGACCAGGTGGCGCACGGCAGGTTCATCCAGGCGTTGGCCCAGGTCATGAACGGGTAGTCCTTGTTCAGCCGGGTGTTGTCGCGGTCCCACTTGCGCCAGTTGGTGGGCCACTTGGCGTCCGCGCACTCGACGGCCGTGTAGACGGCGTTGCCGTTCTCCGAGGCCGCGTTGCCCGCGGTGTCCGACAGGTCCGGCGCGGCCGCGTCGACGAGCGCCTGGGTGTCGCCGGCGACGTACTTGCTGAAGACCGACGCGACGGGGGCCCACGACGAGTCGTAGTAGGGGGCGCTCTGGAAGAAGGAGATCAGCTCGGCCGGGCCGACGAGCCCGCCGATCGGGTTCTTCTTCGCGGTGGCGCGCAGCTTGAGCCACTGCGCCTGGACGGCGGCGCGGGTGGTGCCGAGGTGGTAGGTGGCGTCGTTCGCGGCGACCCAGTCCTGCCAGTCCTTCCAGCGGCCCTCGAAGGCGATGTCCTGGTCGAGGTTGGCCTCGTACCAGATCTTCTCCCGGGACGGGTTGACGACACTGTCCACGATCATCCTGCGGACGTGACCGGGGAAGAGGGTGCCGTAGACGGCGCCGAAGTAGGTGCCGTAGGAGACGCCGAGGAAGTTCAGCTTCTTCTCACCGAGGGCGGCGCGGATGACGTCCAGGTCGCGCGCGCTGTTCGGGGTGGTCATGTGCGGCAGCATCGCGCCGCTGCGCTCCTGGCAGCCCTCGGCGTACTCGCGGGCCAGCTTGCGCTGGGCGCGCTTGTCGGCCTCGCTGTCGGGGACCGGGTCGGCCTTGGGCGCCTTGACGAACTCCTGTGGGTCGACGCAGGAGATGGGCGCGGAGTGGCCGACACCGCGCGGGTCGAAGCCCACGAAGTCGTAGGCCTTGGCCACGTTGGCCCACACGGGGGCCTTGGTGGTGACCCGGCGCGGGAAGCGCATCCCGGAGGCGCCCGGGCCGCCGGGGTTGTAGACGAGCGCGCCCTGGCGCTCCTGCTTCGTGCCTGTGTTGCCGATGCGGTCCACGGCGATCTTGATCTGCTTGCCGTTGGGCTTGGCGTAGTCGAGCGGCACGCTCACCCAGCCGCACTGGATCGGCTTCTCCAGGCCCCAGTCGGCGGGACAGTCCTGCCAGCCGATACCCGCCTTGGCGGCCCGTGCCGCGGCGATGGCCGTACCCCGGGCCTCGCGGTCCTGCCCGGGCCTGCTCTGCGCGTTCGCCGTGGGCGCGGCGAACGCGCCGGCTATGAGCGTCGCCGCGACGACCGCTCCGGCCGAACCGAGCGCTGTCGTACGCCTGTTCGCTCTGATGTCCCTCAAGTGGGGCCCCTCCCCGTACTCGTGTTGACAAGTACGGGGATCCTCTCGACTGTGAGGACCCTGAGAACAGGGTTTGTTGACCTTCTTTGCCAATCCGATAACCGGAACGGGTGTCCCGCCCACCGGATACCTGACGCGATCTCAGTCGAACGACGCCAACGCCTCGTCCAGCACCCTCCGCAGCCGCAGCCCGTCCGGCGCGACGGCGCTCACCAGCACGGCCGGCCCCGCGAGCGGCAGCACGGCGGCGTGCTCACCGACAACCCGCGCGGACACCGGCCGCGTGACGAACTCCGGCCTTACGACGACGAGTTGCCCCACGGCCCGCTGTCCCGCCAGTACGGCGGGCCCGTCCCAGCCGCCCGGAGCACCCGGCCCACAGGCCAGCTCCTGGTCCAGAACGGTACGCCCCCCGACCCGCACCGAGAGCCGACTGCCGAGCCTCCCCGGCTCCTCACCGACCCGCCCGAGCACCTGCTCCTCGCGCAGCACGAGCCGCGCCGTGGCGGCGAGTTCCACGCGGGTGGTGACATACAGCTCGCTGCCGTTGGCCGAGATCAACGGCTCGGGCAGCCACCGGAGTTCACCTCCGTCGGCAACGGTGAGCCGCACGTCGTAGCGCGCCTCGCTCTTCGACTGTCCCGGCAGCGCGATGGTGGCGGCCGCCGACTGGACCCGCAGCCTCGCCCCCTCCTCGACATCGGCACGCACCGCGAAGTGGTCCCCGCCGAGCGGCCCGCTCATCGCGCCGACCAGCACGACCCGCGCCTCGGCCCCGCTCCCCCGCGTCCGCCGCAGCGCCAGCGGCCCCTCCCCCTCCAGCACGGGCAGCGACGTACCGCCGCGCCCGTCGTCGCGTGCGCGGATCCGTGCGGTGGCCCGGACCCCGCTCACCGTCACGCCGTCCACGCGGCGAGCTGCGCCCGCACCCACGCGGCGACGTCCGTCGCCCCGGCCTCGCTCCTCAGCGACTGGAAGACGACCGGCAGTTCGGCCCGCTGCGCCTTGGCGTCGGCCGCCATCCGGGCCAGGTCCGAGCCGACGTACGGGGCGAGGTCGGTCTTGTTGACGACGAGCAGGTCCGCGGTGGTGACCCCCGGCCCGCCCTTGCGCGGGATGTCGTCCCCGCCCGCCACGTCGATCACGAAGATCTGCGCGTCCACGAGCCCCTTGGAGAAGGTCGCCGTCAGATTGTCCCCACCGGACTCGACGAGCACGAGATCCAGCGGCCCCACCTCGTCCTCCAGATCCTCCACCGCTTCGAGGTTCGCCGAGATGTCGTCCCGGATCGCGGTGTGCGGACACGCCCCCGTCTCCACGGCCGTGATCCGCTCCGGCGGCAGCACCGCCTCCCGCAACAGGAACTCGGCGTCCTCGCGCGTGTAGATGTCATTGGTCACGACGGCGAGGGACAACTCGTCGCGCAGCACCCGACAGAGCGCGGCAACGGTCGCGGTCTTCCCGGACCCGACGGGCCCACCGAGCCCGATCCGCAGGGCACGACGGGTGCCGTCGGGACGCCGGGCGTCGGCGCTGAGGGCGGAGGGCGTGGGGTGGGAGTGGTCGAGATGCATGTACGGCTCCTAACAAGACAGGCGAGGCATTTCCAGCCGGTCCGGCATGTCCGGCCCGTCCGGCGTTTGCGGACGAGGCCGTTCAGGCCGATGGGGGGTCCAGGGGGGCGAAGTCCCCTTGGTCACGAGGCGAACAACCGGACCGGCCAAGCCGCATGCACCTCCGCCCCGATCTCCAACAGGGGCGCGGACGCCGCGGGCAACGCGTCGACCCCCTCCCCCAGCACGGCCCTCCCCGCCCCCACCGCCCGATCGACCACCAGATCCATCTCCGGCGCCAACCGCGCCAACACCCCAGTCGCCTCGAACGGATCCAGACTCAACAGCCGCACCACGGCGGTCGCCGCCCCACTCACGCTCTCGTACACCGCGCAGTACGCCGCGTCCTCCGGCCCCAGACCGGCCGCCCGCGCCGCGAGCCCCAGCACCACCGGCTGATGCACCCCCTTGGGGAACTGTCCCGCCACGGCGTCCAGTTCCGCACTGGGCCAGGTCGCACGAGCGGCCCGCATCAGCTGCCGCCCCAGCCTGCGCGCAGCGCCCCGCAGCGCGGGTGACGGCGTCCGCGCGTCCGCCGCCGCATCCAGCTCCGCCGGTGCCACCCCGAGCGCGGCCGCCGCGGCGAGCCCCGCGGCGACCAGCCCCGCCGTGTGCAACCGCCCGCGGCAGAACGCCTCCAGGCTCGCCGCACCGGTGATCCGCCCCGCCTTGACGGCCTCCTCCGCCCCGCCGGAGTGCGCGTGCCCCCCGGCGGGGAAGCGGCCGTCGGCCAGCACGAGAAGCGCAGCCCTGCCCATCAGAACCCACCCATCGGATACAAGCCCATCAGAACAGGAAGTACCGCTGAGCCATGGGCAGTTCGGCCGCCGGAGTCGCCTCGACGAGCTCCCCGTCGATCCGCACGGCGAAGCTGTCCGGATCCACCTGCACCCGCGGCCGCGCGTCGTTCTCCCGCATGTCCGCCTTGGTGACCCCACGCGTCGAGTCGATCGCCACGAACCGCTTGCCGAGCTGGAGCCGCTCCGGCAGCCCGTCCTCGATCGCCAGCGGTGCCACGAAGTTGAACGAGTTGGCGGCCGGCGCCCGCCCGATCGCCCCGTACATCGGACGGGGCAGGATCGGCTGCGGAGTCGGGATGGAGGCGTTCGCGTCGCCCATCTGCGCGTACGCGATCTGTCCGCCCTTGATGACGAGGTGCGGCTTCACGCCGAAGAACGCGGGCTCCCACAGCACGAGGTCGGCGAGCTTCCCCGTCTCCACGGACCCGATCTCCCGGGCCAGTCCCTGCGCGAGCGCCGGGTTGATCGTGTACTTCGCCACGTACCGCCGTACCCGCCGGTTGTCCGCGCGCCCGTCGCCGGGCAGCGCGCCGCGCCGCCGCTTCATCACGTGCGCGGTCTGCCAGGTCCGCAGGACGACCTCGCCGACGCGCCCCATGGCCTGGGCGTCGGAGGAGATGATCGAGATGGCGCCCAGGTCGTGGAGTATGTCCTCCGCGCCGATGGTCGAGGGCCGGATCCGGGACTCGGCGAACGCCAGGTCCTCCGGCACCGCCGGGTTCAGGTGGTGGCACACCATCAGCATGTCGAGGTGTTCCTCGGCGGTGTTGACGGTGAACGGCCGGGTCGGGTTGGTCGAGCTGGGCAGGACGTGCGGCTCGGACACCACGGTCATGATGTCGGGCGCGTGCCCGCCGCCCGCGCCCTCGGTGTGGTACGCGTGGATGCCACGGCCGGCGATCGCGGCGAGCGTGTCGCCCACGAACCCGGCCTCGTTCAGCGTGTCCGTGTGGATCGCGACCTGGATGCCGGTCCGGTCGGCGACGGTCAGCGAGGCGTCGATGACGGCGGGGGTGGACCCCCAGTCCTCGTGCAGCTTCAGGCCCAGCGCGCCGCCCCGGATCTGCGACAGCATCGCCTCGTGCGAGACGGTGTTGCCCTTGCCGAGGAAGCCGATGTTGAGCGGGTACTGCTCCATCGCCTCGAGCATCCGCGCGAGGTGCCACGGACCGGGTGTCACGGTCGTCGCCTTCGAGCCCTCGGCGGGGCCGGTGCCGCCGCCGATCAGGGTCGTGACGCCGGCCGACAGCGCCTCGTCGGCGATCTGCGGACAGATGAAGTGGACGTGGGCGTCGATGGCGCCCGCCGTCAGGATCCGGCCGTTGCCCGCGATGACCTCGGTCTCCGGCCCGATCACCAGATCCGGGTGCACGCCGTCCATGGTGTCCGGGTTGCCCGCCTTGCCGATCCCAGTGATACGGCCGTCGCGGATACCGACGTCGGCCTTGACGACGCCCCAGTGGTCGACGATCACCACGCCGGTGATGACGGTGTCCGGGGTGCCGTCCGCGCGCGTGGCGCGCGCCTGCCCCATGGACTCGCGGATGACCTTGCCGCCGCCGAAGACCGCCTCGTCCCCGGCGAGTCCGGGGCCGCCGCTGCGGTCCTCCTCGATCTCGATCAGCAGATCGGTGTCGGCGAGCCGGATGCGGTCGCCGGTCGTCGGGCCGAACAGGTCGGCGTACGCGGGGCGTGAGATCTCAGGCATCGAGGGCACCTCCGGTCTCCCCGCGCAGTCCGGGCACGACACGGGCGCCCGCGAGCGGTACGAGTTCGACGTCGACGGGGATCCCGGGCTCGAAGCGCACGGCGGTGCCGGCGGCGACGTTCAGCCGCTTGCCGCGCGCCGCGGCTCGGTCGAACTCCAGGCCGGGGTTGGCCTCGGCGAAGTGGTAGTGGGAGCCGACCTGGACGGGCCGGTCGGCGGCGTTGAGGACGGTGAGCCGGGTGACCTCGCGGCCCTGGTTGTAGACGATCGGGCCCTCGTCGAAGACGATCTCTCCGGGAATCATGGCGGTCTCCCCGTCAGACGATCGGATCGTGGACGGTGACGAGCTTGGTGCCGTCCGGAAAGGTCGCCTCGACCTGGACGTCGTGGATCATCTCGGGGATGCCCTCCATGACGTCGTCCCTGGTGAGCAGTTTGCGACCGGAGGCCATGAGTTCGGCGACGGTACGGCCGTCCCGTGCGCCTTCCAGGATGTGCGCGGTGATCAGGGCGATCGCCTCGGGGTGGTTCAGCTTGAGGCCGCGGGCCCGGCGCTTCTCAGCGACATCGGCCGCGACATGGATCAGCAGCCTCTCTTGCTCGTGCGGGGTCAGTTGCACGTCCCACCTCACATCCTCGCTCCGGACCGTGCGGGGTCCGGTTGCCGCGGCCACGAGGAAAAGCCCCTGGTGGCATGGACCGGCAGGCTAGTTGGAACGCGTTTCGAGCAAGTTAACCGAGCTGTGATCCTTCGGACGCCCCACTCCGGCGCCGACACGCTCAGGTACGCCGATCGCTACGACGGATTCGGCCCGCGGTGCTCCGCCGCGATACCGAACCGCTGTTGCCGTTCGCGAGGAGCGGAACCGACCTCTCGGACGGCCGAGACGGAACTGATCACCTGCTCGTCCGCCGGTGCGTCGAGTTCGTCGAGTCGTTCCAGGTCAGCGGCGGAGACGAGGGCGACGAGGGGCTTGCCGTGCCGGGTCACGACGACACGTTCACCGCCGTACACCACACGGTTGATCAGGTCGGCGAGCTCAGCCCTGGCTTGCGTCACCGGAATCTCGTAGGCCATGACCCCATTCTAACGTCACGTACGTCCTGTACATTTTTTACAGACAGCGCTCTGCGAGGAGGGGTACCGCCATGGCCATCGCCCGACCGTCCGCCCGCTACGTCCTGCCCGAGTTCACCGAACGCACGAGCTCGGGGCACCGGACGATGGATCCGTACTCGAAGCTGCTGGAGGAGCGGATCGTCTTCCTCGGGACGCCGATCGACGACATCTCGGCGAACGACGTGATGGCCCAGTTCATGTACCTCGAGTACCAGGACCCGGACCGTGACATCTCGCTGTACATCAACTCCCCCGGCGGCTCGTTCAGCGCGATGTCGGCCATCTACGACACACTGCGGTACGTCACCTGCGACGTGGAGACGATCTGCCTCGGCCAGGCAGGCGCGTCCGCCGCGGTGCTGCTGGCCGCGGGCTCGCCGGGCAAGCGGTTCGCGCTGCCGGGCGCACGCATCGTGATCCACCAGCCGGCGCTGACCGAGCCGGTCCAGGGACAGGCCAGCGACCTCGCCATCCAGGCCGCCGAGCTGATCCGCACCCGCGAGCGCCTCGAGGAGATGCTCGTACGGCACACGGGGCGCACACCGGAGCAGGTGACCGCGGACATCGAGCGCGACAAGATGCTCAGCGCGCAGGAGGCCGTGGAGTACGGCCTGGTGGACGGGCTCATCCCCAGCCGCAAGGCCTCGCGCACCGCACCCGGCGCCAGGTGAGGCACCGATGCTGCCTCCGGAGCTGCCACCGCTGCCCGCCCTCACCCGCGCCGAGGGCGAGCTGATCGACCGTTACCTGGATGTTGCAGACCTTCTCGGCCGAATCAACCCGGCGCATCACGGGGACACGTACCGTGGTCTACGCGCCGCGCAGGCGCTCGTCGCCAAGGCGACGGCGCTCAGGGACGCACTGGCGCTCATGCACCAGCGGGGTGAGACCGAGCTGCACGCTCCAACGCTGGCGCGTGCGCTGCGTGTCCTCGACGGGGAGCGTCGTACGGCGCGAGTCACGGTGCCGCCGCTCTCCGACAGTTGACTCACCGTTGTCCGGTCCGGACGCGCGGCCTCCTCGGCGGGACGTCCGGATCGGAAGCTAAACGGACCGAATGACGTACCCCTGTTCGGAGTAGACGAAGGTCCTTTTACGGGACCTCCCGACTTGCGCAACGCGCGTAGCGTCAGCCGGGGCTGAAACCCTTTCATGCTGGTCCGAGCCCCCGTCATGACCTGGACACTCACTCGAACACCGCACTGTCCACCCGAACGGGTGAGTGGTGAGTAACGCCACAAACCCCCGATTCGGTTGGGTATTTCGGACACTCGTGAGTGAAGATCCGTGACTGACGACAAGCCCCCGCCACAACGGCGGGGCGATCCGGACGGACGCCGAGTCCTGCCGCCGCCCGGATGACTGGTCGACAGGAGTGGATCGGCAGGAGTGGAGGACCCAAGCAAGACGGGTCGCCGGAACGGTCACGCCATGACCGGGCCGAGCAGCCCTTGGGGTGAAGCCGCAGCAACGCGGCCGGGCAACTTCGCCAGCCCGAATCCGACAGGTCATCCTTCACAGGCGGCTGACGAAGGGTTGCGCATGTCTGCGCTCAATCGTGTCCCGTCGCTGATGGCCCGGGCCGGCACGGCCTCGGCCCTGACCATCGCCGCCGTGGGCGGCTCGATCGTGGTCCCCGGCATCGCCTCCGACGCCGCGGCCGCCACACCTGCGACGAAGGCGCTCCAGATCGCGGCGTCCAAAAAGGGCTCACCGTACAAGTACGGGGCCACGGGCCCCAAGAGGTTCGACTGCTCAGGGCTCACGCTGTACGCGTTCAAGAAGGCGGGCAAGAAGCTCCCCCGGACGGCGGCCCAGCAGTACAACAAGACCCGACACATCTCTGTGAAGAGCCGCAAGGCCGGGGACCTCGTGTTCTTCCACTCGGGCTCCTCCAGCTCCAGCGTCTACCACGTGGGCATCTACGCCGGGAAGGGGAAGATCTGGCACGCCCCGAAGACCGGGGACGTGGTGAAGCTGCAGAAGCTCTGGACGAAGAACGTCTGGTACGGCCGGGTCAAGTGACCCTCCCGGGGGCGGTGCCGGCGTCCTGAAGCGCCGGTACCGGCCCTGGAGCAGTCCCGGCGGCTGCAGCGCCGGCTACTGCTCCTGCTGCCCCACTGTTGCCGCCGGCTCGGTCGGCACGGTCCACGGCAGCTCGATGGAGACCGTCTTGCCGCCCTCGCGGGTCGGCCGGACTCTCAGCTTGCCGCCGCACTCCGCGGTCAGCCAGCGGATGATCACCATGCCCCGGCCGTTGTCCTGCTGCACGGCGGCGGGGAGCCGTTTGGGGAACCGGGGATGACTGTCGGTGACACCGACGAACACCCGTTCGTCACGGTCGAGCCGGAGGTCCACCGTGAAGGTGGGGGACTGCCCCAGCGTGTGCTGCACGGCGTTGGTGGCGAGTTCGGAGACGATGAGCCGGATGGTGTCGGACACCTCCGCCTCCTCGGGCAGGCCCCATTCCGCGAGGGTGCCGACCACGAAGGTGCGGGCCGCGGAGACCGAGGCGGGATCGCTCGGCAGAGTGACGGATGCTTCCAGATGGTCTGCCATGGCGACGTCGTCCCTTTCCCCCGGGACCGCGAGTCCGACACGGAGCGGATGATTCGAGTACGGTCCCGGACTGGTGCTTCGTCGCCAGAGTGCCATCACCGCACCCCTCACGGGTGGCGATCCCCCAAGATGTGCATATATCTGTCGCTCGAAGCGGTGAACTCTACGACGACAGAGCGGATCTGGGTGGCTCGTCGGGAGTAAGGAGTACCCATGCAGCACGGTCCCGCGGTGCGCCGCCGCAAACTGGGTGCGGAACTGCGTGCGCTGCGTGCCCAATCGGGGCTCACCAGCGGGGAGGCGGCTCGCCTCGTGGGCTGGCACCAGTCGAAGGTGAGCCGGATCGAGACAGGCACCAGCGGCGTGAAACCAGCCGATGTTCGGTTACTTCTCGACGTCTACGGCGTGGCCGATCCTCAACTGCGCGAGCTGATGCTCGCGTTGGCGGGCTCCGACGGTGCCGGCGGGCACCACTGGTGGCACGCCTACCGTGGGGTCCTGCCGCCCACCTACCGGGACTTCATCAGCCTGGAGTCGCAGGCCGGAGCGATGCGCACCCTGGAGACGTCGGTGGTTCCGGGCCTGTTGCAGACGGCCGAGTACGCCCGCGCGGTGACCCGGGCGGCCGTCGAGGGCGTGCCCGACGCCCGGCTGGACACGCTGGTGGAGGTCAGGCTGGCCCGGCAGGTCGTCCTGCGGGCGGATCCGCCGCTGGAGCTGAGCGCGGTGCTGGACGAGGCGGTGCTGCGGCGGGAGGTCGGCGGGCCCGGAGTGATGGCGCGGCAGCTCGAACGCCTGGTGGAGGCGGCGCGGCTGCCACAAGTACGCCTGCAAGTACTGCCGTTCACGGCCGGGGCGCACATCGGCGTCACCGGCCCTTTCGTTATCTTCTCTTTTCCGAGCACTTCTGACCTGGATGTGGTTGTTCTCGACCACTTGACGAGTAGCCTCTACCTTGAGCGGAAAGAAGACCTCCAGGCCTACAGCGAGGCCTTCAACACCCTTCAGATCCATGCACTTTCGCCCGAGGACTCGTTGGATTACATCGCCGGGATAGGTGGCGGCGCGTAAGGAGGCACTATGTCCGCACTGCCTCGGAACGTTCCTTCCAGCATCGATCTGCACGACGTGCGCTGGCTGCGCAGCAGCTACAGCACGGGAGCCAACAACTGCGTCGAGACGGCCCGGCCGGCCTCAGGGCCGTGCGCCGGGCAGCTCGCCGTACGCGACTCGAAGGACCCGGCCGGGCCCGCCCTGCTCTTCTCCCCCGAGAGCTGGTCGGGATTCACGGCCGCGTTCCGCTGATCACCCTCGTCCGTCAACAGGGGCGACCCACGGCCGTGTCACGCCGACTCATGGTCGCGTCTCGCCGATCACTCGTACAGCGCGTTCGATCTGTGCCCCGGAGAGGTCCGCACGGGCGGTCAGCCTGAGCCGTGAGACGCCGTCGGGAACGGAAGGAGGACGGAAGCAGCCCACGGCGAGGCCGGCCGCCCGACAGTCGGCTGCCCACTGAACGGCCTCCTCCGGGGACGGCGCGCGCACGGAGACCACCGCGGCGTCCGGACGTACGGCTTCCAGACCCGCGGCGGTCAGGCGTGCGTGCAGCTCCGCCGCCACCGCGCGGGCCCGTGCCGCACGCTCAGGCTCCCGGCGCAGCAGCCGCAGGGCCGCGAGGGCCGAACCCACGGCCGCGGGGGCCAGACCGGTGTCGAAGATGAAGGTGCGTGCCGCGTTGACCAGGTGGTCGATCACCCGGGCCGGGCCGAGCACGGCTCCGCCCTGACTGCCGAGCGACTTGGACAGCGTGACCGTCACGACGACGTCGTCGGCGCCCGAGAGTCCCGCCGCGTGCGGGGTGCCGCGGCCGCCGTCGCCCAGGACGCCCAGGCCGTGGGCGTCGTCGACGACGAGCCCCGCGCTGTGCTCCCGGCACGCCTCGGCGAGCGCGGCGAGCGGGGCGGCGTCGCCGTCGACCGAGAAGACCGCGTCGGAGACGGCGACAGCCGGGCCCTCGTGCGTCTGGAGCGCCTTGCGCACGGCGTCCGGCTCGGCGTGCGCGACGACCTGCGTCGTCCCCCGGGCCAGTCGGCAGCCGTCGATGAGTGAGGCGTGGTTGCCCGCGTCGGAGACGATCAGGGAGCCGTGCGGGGCGAGCGCGGTGACCGCGGCGAGATTGGCCGCGTAGCCGGAGGAGAAGACGAGGGCCGCCTCGAAGCCGCAGAAATCGGCCAGTTCGCGTTCCAGTTCGGTGTGCAGCTCGGTGGTGCCGGTGACGAGCCGGGAGCCGGTCGACCCGGCGCCCCAGGTCCGCGCCGCCCGCGCCGCGCCCTCGGTGACCTGCGGATGGTGTGCCAGGCCCAGGTAGTCGTTGCTCGCGAGATCCAGCAGCGGCGAGTCGGCGGGGCGCGGGCGCAGGGTCCGTACGAGTCCGGCCCGGCGGCGCGCCTCCGCCTGCTCGTCGATCCAGCCGAACGCCATGGGTCCTCCGGGGTATTTGTAGGTAGCGGACAGACACTAGCGGCACGCCCCGCCACCCATGGTGTGGCAATACCCACACCTCGAAGGGGGTGTGTTGTGTGATCCCTACCTTGGCCCCGAGCGGGTCCGTACGACAGGATCGGCTCTCATGGACCTGCTGAACACGCTGGTGGACAAGGGGCTTCGGCGCGAGCTGCCGACCCGCGAGGAGGCGCTGGCCGTACTGGCCACGTCCGACGACGACCTGCTCGACGTGGTGGCCGCGGCCGGAAAGGTGCGCCGGCACTGGTTCGGGCGACGGGTGAAACTCAACTACCTCGTCAACCTGAAGTCCGGGCTGTGCCCCGAGGACTGCTCCTACTGCTCCCAGCGGCTCGGCTCCAAGGCCGAGATCCTGAAGTACACCTGGCTCAAACCCGACCAGGCCTCCGAGGCCGCGGCGGCCGGGCTGGCGGGTGGCGCCAAGCGGGTCTGCCTGGTGGCGAGCGGGCGGGGGCCGACCGACCGGGACGTGGACCGGGTCTCCGAGACCATCAAGACGATCAAGGAGCAGAACGAGGGCGTCGAGGTGTGCGCCTGCCTCGGTCTGCTCACCGACGGCCAGGCGGAGCGGCTGCGCGACGCGGGCGCTGACGCGTACAACCACAACCTCAACACGTCCGAGGGCACGTACGGGGACATCACGACCACCCACACGTACGCGGACCGGGTGGACACGGTGCAGAAGGCGCACGCGGCGGGTCTGTCGGCGTGCTCCGGGCTGATCGCCGGAATGGGCGAGTCGGACGAGGACCTGGTGGACGTGGTCTACTCGCTGCGCGAGCTGGACCCCGACTCCGTTCCGGTGAACTTCCTGATCCCGTTCGAGGGCACCCCGCTGGCCAAGGAGTGGAACCTCACCCCGCAGCGCTGTCTGCGGATCCTGGCGATGGTCCGCTTCGTCTGCCCGGACGTCGAGGTGCGCATCGCGGGCGGCCGCGAGGTCCATCTGCGCACGATGCAGCCGCTCGCGCTGCACCTGGCCAACTCGATCTTCCTCGGCGACTACCTCACCAGCGAGGGCCAGGCCGGCAAGGCCGACCTGGACATGATCGCGGACGCCGGGTTCGAGGTGGAGGGCGCGGGCGAGGTGACGCTGCCGGAGCATCGCGTCGCGGGCGGCGGGGGCTGCGGTTCCCACGCGAGCGGTGGCGGGTGCGGGTCGCACGAGGGCGGGGGCTGCGGGTCCCACGAGGGCGCGGGCGGCGGTGTCTGCGGCTCCGTGCCGGCCTCCTCGCCCGCCGCCGGGTCCCCGGCCGTGCCCTCGGCCAACGAGGCCCGTACGGACCTGGTCGCCGTGCGCCGCCGGGGTGCCGGTACGGACCTCGCGCCCAATGCCTGAGCCGGCCGTCTCCGAGCTGCTGGAGCTCGACCGGCGGCACGTGTGGCATCCGTACGGGCCGATGCCGGGCCGTGTGGACCCGCTCGTCGTGGAGTCGGCGAGCGGGGTGCGGCTGCGGCTCGCGGACGGTTCGGGTGAGCTGGTCGACGGCATGTCGTCCTGGTGGTCGGCGATCCACGGCTACAACCACCCGGTGCTGAACGAGGCCGCGCACGGCCAGGTCGGCCGCATGAGCCACGTGATGTTCGGCGGGCTCACCCACGAGCCCGCCGTACGGTTGGCGAAGCGACTTGTCGACATCTCGCCCGACGGTCTGGAGCACGTGTTCCTCGCGGACTCCGGGTCGGTGTCGGTCGAGGTCGCGGTCAAGATGTGCCTGCAGTACTGGCGTTCGCTCGGCCGCCCGTCGAAGCAGCGGCTGCTGACCTGGCGGGGCGGTTACCACGGGGACACCTGGCAGCCGATGTCGGTGTGCGACCCCGAGGGCGGGATGCACGAGCTGTGGACCGGCGTACTGCCCCGTCAGGTGTTCGTGGGCCCACCGCCGGTCGCGTACGAGGAGTCGTACGCGCAGGAGTTGCGCATGGCGATCGCGCGGCACGCCGACGAGCTGGCCGCGGTGATCGTCGAGCCGGTGGTGCAGGGCGCCGGCGGGATGCGGTTCCACTCCCCCGCGTATCTGCGGGTGCTGCGGGAGGCGTGCGACGCGCACGACGTGCTGCTGGTGTTCGACGAGATCGCGACCGGCTTCGGGCGTACGGGAGCGCTGTTCGCGGCGGAGCACGCGGCGGTGACGCCGGACGTGATGTGCGTCGGCAAAGCGCTGACCGGCGGCTATCTGACGATGGCGGCGACGTTGTGCACGGCACGGGTGGCCGACGGGATCTCGCGCGGCGAGGTGCCGGTGCTGGCGCACGGCCCGACGTTCATGGGCAACCCGCTGGCGGCGGCCGTGGCGTGCGCGTCGATCGACCTGCTGCTCGGGCAGGACTGGCTGTCCGAGGTCAAGCGGATCGAGGCCGGCCTGCGGGAGGGTCTCGCGCCCGCTCTCGAGGTGCCGGGCGTGACGGACGTACGGGTGCTCGGTGCCATCGGCGTCGTGCAGCTCGACCACTCGGTGGACATGAAGGCCGCCACGGACGCCGCCGTGCGCGAGGGCGTGTGGCTGCGGCCGTTCCGGGACCTGATCTACACGATGCCGCCGTACGTCACGGGTGACGAGGACGTGGCCCGGATCGCGCGGGCCGTGTGCGCTGCGGCGCGGGAGGGATGACATGGCGGTACTGGTGATCACGGGCACCGGCACGGAGGTCGGCAAGACGGTCACGACCGCCGCGGTCGCCGCCGCGGCGCTCGCGGCGGGCCGGTCGGTGGCCGTGCTGAAGGCCGCGCAGACGGGTGTACGGCCCGACGAGCGCGGGGACGCCGACGAGGTCGCGCGGCTGGCGGGCGACGTCACGGCGACGGAGGTCGCCCGGTTCCCCGAGCCGCTGGCGCCGGGGACCGCGGCCCGCCGGGCCGGTCTGCCTCCCGTCGCTCCGCGCGAGGTCGCCCAGGCGGCGGCCAAGCTGGCCACCGAGCACGACCTCGTGCTGGTGGAAGGGGCGGGCGGACTGCTCGTACGGTTCGACGAGGCGGGCGGGACACTGGCCGACGTGGCCGAGCTGCTGAGCGCGCCGGTGCTCCTCGTGGCCTCCGCGGGCCTCGGCACCCTCAACACCACGGAACTGACGGCCCGGGAACTGCGCTCCCGTCGCCTGGACCTCCTGGGCGTGGTGATCGGCAGCTGGCCCGACTCCCCCGACCTGGCGTCCCGCTGCAACGTGGCGGACCTGCCGGAGGTCTCCGGAGCCCCCCTGCTCGGCGCGCTGCCCGCCGGCGCCGGCGCCCTCCCGCCGCCCGCGTTCCGGGCGGCGGCCCCGGCCTGGCTGGCACCACGGCTCGACGGGACGTGGGACGCGGAGGTGTTCGGGGGGCGGGAGGGGCCCTGAGGGGTCGCACGCCCTGATGCGCCGCACGTAGTGCCGTGACCGGAACTAGGGCCTGTCCGGCGGATCAGGTCGCAGGAAACTCACGGCGACCCATCAGCGCAGGTGAGCGGGGCTTGGTGCGTCCAGCTGCACGGCGGAGGAGGGAGTCGACGCGGCGCGTCGGCGACCGACGACAACGCGGCAGATGGGCGTGCCAGGCCCCGCGTCTGCGGCATGATCCGCCGGACAGGTCCTCGTGCCGTGACCGGAACTAGCCGTCCGACGCCGCGACGAGTCGGACCAGTTCGATGCGGGAGCGGATACCCAGGCGGCTGAAGACGCCTCGCAGGTGGTGGTCGATCGTGCGGGGGCTGAGGGCGAGGTGGTCGGCGATCTCGCGGTTGGTCGCGCCGTCGGCCGCCATGCGGGCGATGAGCAGTTGCTGGGCGGTGAGAAGGGCGGCGGGGTCGTCGGGGCCGCGCGGGGGTGCGGCGGGCGCGCCGAGGGCGCGGAGTTCGGCGCGGGCCTGGTCGGCGCAGTGCGGGGCGCCGAAGGACTGGAAGGCCTCCAGGGCGCTGTGCAGTCGGTCGCGGGCCTCGCTGCGGCGACGCAGCCGGCGCAGGGCGGCGCCGAACAGCAGCTCCGTGCGGGCGCGTTCGAAGTCGCGGGTGCCGTGGGCGTGCAGGTCGAGGGCCGTGCGGTAGTGGTCGACGGCCTCGGCGCCGGGTGTCAGCAGGGCCCGGCAGCGGGCGCTGAGGGCCAGGTCGTCGGGGCTGCGGACGGCGCGGGCCCAGCGGTCGTAGTCGGCGTGCGCGGCCCGGGCGACGCGGGTGTCGCCGGTGCGGGCGGCGGCCTCGACGTAGTGCGGGGTGGCCAGGTGCCGGATGGCCCGGTGGCCGTGGCCGGGGCCGAACGCGGCGAGGGCACGCAGGCGGGCGGCGGCCGCCGCGAAACGGCCGGCGCCGAGGTCGAGGACGGCGAGCGCCCACTGGGCGAGCGCGGCGGGCAGGCCCAGGCCGCGGGCGAGGGCGTACGAGCGGGCGGCGGCGGCACGTTCACGGCACAGGTCGGCGTCGCCGGTGATCGCCGCGAACATGGCGAGGGCGGCCTGGAGATGGCAGGCACCGTTGTCCTGCCCGGTGGCGTACGCCTGTCGCAGGGCGTCCGCGGCGGCGGCCTCGCCCACGCGCGGGCGTCCGCTCCAGAAGTCGGCGTAGGCGCGGAACTCCATGGCCTGGGCGACGGTTCCCTGCGCGCCGCGGGTCCGGGCGGAGGCGGCGGCGCGCAGGGTGGCGGTGACGGCGCGGGTGTGGTCGCCGAGCATGAGCGCGGCGATCCCGGCATGAATGAGGAGAGTGGGGTCCCCGCCCGGCCCGCACCGCCCGGCCGTCGCCTCCAACACGTCCCGCGCGTCCTCGTACCGCCCCTCCACCGCGGCCGCCAGGCCCGTCAGGGTGCCCGGCACCACGATTCCCGCCCGCCGTGCGACACCCATGGCTTCCCGGCAGCGCCGTAGATCCCCTGTGTAGACGGCGGATTCGGTGGCACGGGCGAGGAGATGGGCGGCGGGGTCAGGAGTCTGTGCCGCGAGGGGGTGCACCGCCCACGAGACACGGTCCGCCGCCCGGGTGCGCCGAGCCCCGGCCCGCGTGCCCGGTTCGGACTCGTGCGCCGTGTCACCCACCTCCTGTTCCTCCACCGGTGCGGCCCCGGCCGGGCCCGGGGCCCGTGCCTCCCCCGTCCCTCCAGGCCGGTACGGCCGAGCCACACCACCCACACCCACGCGACCGACCGGTGACACGGCGGCGGCCCCGAGCCCCTCTTCCCGCCTCCGCCCGGACCCGACGGCTGGGCGGTGTGCCTCGGCGCGCACTCCCCCGGCCGGCCCTGCTGCCCGCCCCGCACGGGTCGCCGCCGTCAGCAACGCGTCGAACGCCTCCGACGCGTTGCCCGTGCGGAGGGCGAGGAGACCGGTCAGGGCGTCGTCGGTGGTGTGCCGGGCGAGGTGGCGGGCCCGGTCCGCGTCGCCGGAGGTCCAGGCGTCGGTGGCGGCGTGGGTGAGGAGGCGGGACCGTTCGTGGGGGTCGGGGGAGAGTGCGGCGGCGCGTTCGGCGAGGGCGCAGGCCAGGGCGGGGTGGCCGGTGCGGCGGGCCCGTTCGGCGGACGTGGCCAGTTGGGCCGCGAGGCGGGCGCTGGGGCCGAGGGCGGTGGCGGCCCGGTGCCAGGTGCGCTGGGGGGTCTCGGTGGCGCCGCCGAGGACGCGGGCCAGCAGCCGGTGGGCCTCGCGCCGGTCCTCCGGGGACGCCGTCTCGTACGCGGCGATGCGGGTCCAGGCGTCCCGGAAGCGGACCCCGCCCGTGGTCGCGTGGGCGAGGCCGGCCGCCTCGGCGGGGTCCAGCGGCCGGGTGTCGAGGCCTGCGGCGGCGACGGCGCGCAGGAAGGCGTGCGTGGCGACCGGGTACTGGTCGGCCGCGGCGAGCAGGAGCAGCAGCCGGGTGTCGTCCGGCAGCGCCCGCACCTCGGCGCGGTGCGCGCGCAGCAGTCCCGGGGCGAGTTCGGCGGGCTGCGTCGGGAGGGGGTCGAGCCCGGCCGACTGCCGTGCGGTGAGGAGCGCGGCGAGTTCGGCGGCGGCGCGCGGATCGTCGTGGACGCCGCGCAGCAGCCGGACCCGGACGCCCTCGGCCAGTGTGGCGGCGAGGTGCTGCCAGGCGTCCGGAGGCGGCGGTGGCGAAGTGCGGTCCAGAGGTGGGGGGTTCACCGGAGTCACCACGCCATCGACGTTACTCGCGGGTCAATTGACACGTAAAGACCGGCGATTTCACCGATGCGGCGCGCGTAGACCCACTCCCACACTCCTGAACACCCCACATGTCAGGAGGCACCATGCAGCGCCACAAGCGTCGCATCGCCACGGCACTCTCGGCCGTGGCCGCATCGCTCCTTCTGTCCCTCTCCCTGTCCGCGCCCTCCGCTCACGCGGCGAGCCGCAACCCCGTCGTCTTCGTCCACGGCATCAGCAGTTCGTCGAGCAGCTGGAACGACTGGATCGCCGACTTCAAGGCCGACGGCTACTCCTCCTCCGAGCTGTTCGCCTGGTCGTACGACTGGGGTCAGTCGAACGCGACCACGGCCCGTCAACTGGCCACGAAGGTGCAGAGCGTGCTGGCGCAGACCGGTGCGTCGAAGGTCGACATCGTGATCCACTCCATGGGCGCGCTGAGCGGCCGGTACTACCTCAAGAACCTGGGCGGGACGGCGTACGTGGACGACTTCGTCTCCGTCGCCGGGACGAACCACGGCACGTCCGTCGCCTCGCTGTGCGGGTGGCTGTACACGTCGTGCAAGGAGATGAACACGGGCAGTTCGTTCCTCACCGCGCTCAACTCCGGCGACGAGACGCCGGGCAGCGTGACGTACGCCAGCTACTGGTCGAACTGCGACGCGGCGATCGACCCGGACTCGTCGGCACTGCTGAGTGGCGCGACCAACGTCGGTGTCGGATGTGTCGAGCACCAGGACATGAACAACGACCACGGCATCTACGAGCAGGTCCGCGACTTCGTCGCCTGAGCGGGCGGCGGGGGGTGCGGCGGGCCCGTACGGGGGAGAATCGCGGTAGAAGGCCAGACCCGTCCGGTCCGGGAGGTCGCCATGCCGTTGTCCGCCGGCGCCCGCAAGGCGTCTCGGGGTCCCGTCCACCACCCGCTGTTCGCCCGCTGCTACGCCCGGGTCAGTGTGGCCGCCGAGACCCGGGGCGGCCTGGGTGCCGTACGGGAGCGGCTGCTGGCCGGGCTGTCCGGCCGGGTGCTGGAGGTCGGCGCGGGCAACGGGCTGAACTTCCGGCACTACCCCGCGGCCGTCTCGGAGGTCGTCGCGATCGAACCGGAGCCACTGCTGCGGAGGTTGGCCCTGGACGCGGCCCGGCGTGCCGAGGTGCCGGTCGACGTGGTGCCGGGTGCTGCGGAGGCGCTGCCGGTGAAGAGCGAGGCGTTCGACGCGGTGGTCGTGTCGCTGGTGCTGTGCAGTGTGCGGGACGTGCCGCGGGCCCTCGGCGAGGTGCGGCGGGTGCTGCGGCCCGGCGGCGCGGTCCGGTTCTTCGAGCACGGCAGGGGCGGCGGGCGGGCGATGACGTTCACCCAGCGGGCCCTGGACCACACCCTCTGGCCACCGCTGAGCGGCGGCTGTCATCTGAGCCGGGACCCGGTCGGCGCGCTGCGGGACGCCGGTTTCGAGCTCGGCCCCTACCGGCGGCTGCTGATGCCGGAGAAGGGGCCCAAGCTGCCCTCCTCGTACTGCGTGCTGGGCACCGCGTGGAACCCCGACGAGGAGGCGTGACTCACACGGTCCACTGGCGCAGCTCGTGCGCGATGTCGTGGACGGACGCCTCGCCGCTCTTCACCAGTCGGGCCAGGTCCCGCACCTGTTCCGGCGAGGTGGCCACCTTCAGGCCGCTGGCCACGAGGAAGGCGTAGGCGACGGCGGAGGCGAAGAGGGCGTTGGAGCGCTCCAGCGCCGGGACGTTGACGAGGAGTTGGAGCAGCGCCGCGGCGCGGGCGTGCGGGGAGTCGTAGACGGGGACGTCGAAGATCTCGGCGCGGTGGCGTGCGACGGCGGCGACGAGGGCACCCCAGTCGGTGACCTGGGGGTCCCCCGGCATCTTCTGTTCGGCGAGCATCAACAGCCAGGCGAGATCGATCTCGAGGTTGCTCAAGGGATCAGCCGCGACCCTCACGGTCGGTCTTCAGGTCGGTCTTGGGATCGGTCTTGAGGTCGGTGGTCGTGCCGAACTCCTCGGCGAACACCGTCTCGTACTGCTTCATGAAGTCGGCGGCGGCCTCCACGAAGGTGTGGCCGACCTCACCGGTGTCCTGTCTGACCAGCTCTTCGATGTAGCGGTTGACGCTCATGCCGCGCGCGAGGGCGCGTTCACGGGCCGCGCGGGCGGTGCCCTCGTCGACGCGCACGTTCAGCTGGGTCTTCGCCATACCTCGACGCTAGCGCCGGAGTGCTAGCACGGCAAGGGGCGACCGTGTGCGGTATTCGGGGGGCGAGTGTGGGGCGGGTCACACTACTCTCGGCTGGAACAGGGATTCGGCACGTCCACGCGAGCGAGGAGGCAGCCTTGTCCACACCTGCTGCGGAGCACGCCCCCGGTCTGGCCTCGGCCGACGGGATCGCGGCCCGCGCCCGCGGTCTGACCAAGGCGTACGGCTCGGGCGAGACGACGGTGCTCGCCCTGGATTCGGTCGACGTGGACGTCGCGCGCGGCCGCTTCACCGCGGTCATGGGCCCGTCGGGCTCGGGGAAGTCCACGTTGATGCACTGCCTGGCGGGGCTCGACACCGTCTCGGCCGGACAGGTGTGGCTCGGCGACACCGAGATCACGGGGTTGAAGGACCGCGAGCTGACCCGGCTGCGGCGGGACCGGATCGGGTTCATGTTCCAGTCGTTCAACCTGATCCCGACGCTGAACGCGGTGGAGAACATCACCCTGCCGATGGACATCGCGGGCCAGAAGGCCGACCAGAAGTGGCTCGACCAGGTCATCGACACGCTGGGGCTGCGCGACCGGCTCAAGCACCGGCCGTCCCAGCTCTCCGGCGGCCAGCAGCAGCGGGTCGCCTGCGCCCGGGCCCTCGCCTCGCGCCCGGAGCTGATCTTCGCGGACGAGCCGACCGGCAACCTGGACTCGCGCGCCGGTCTGGAGGTGCTGTCCTTCCTGCGGGAGGCCGTCGACCGGCTCGGGCAGACCGTCGTCATGGTCACCCATGACCCGGGCGCGGCCGCCCACTCCGACCTGGTGCTCTTCCTGGCGGACGGGCGGATCGTGGACGAGATGGAGCGGCCGACGGCGGAGGCCGTGCTGGAACGCATGAAGCTGTTCGACGTGACCCGCGGCCCGTTCGACGCCTCCGGCACCAACGGCGTACGGCCCGCCGCCGAGGAGGCATGACCCCGTGCTGAAGGCGACGCTGCGGAGCTTCCTCGCCCACAAGGGGCGCCTGGTGCTGTCGGCGCTGGCCGTCGTGCTGTCGGTGGCGTTCGTCGCCGGCAGCCTGATCTTCTCCGACACGGTGACCCGCACCTTCGACCGGCTCTTCGCCTCCACCTCGGCCGATGTGACGGTCGAGCCGAGGCAGGACCTGAAGTCATCCGTGCCGACCGGCGCGGTGCAGACCCTGCCCGCCTCCCTCGCCGGACGCCTCGCGCGGGTCGACGGGGTCGCTGCGGCCCACCCGGACGTGGGCGTCCAGAACATCACCGTGGTCGACAGCCAGAACAAGTCGGTCGGGCCGACCACGGGCGCGCCCACCATCGCCACCGACTGGAACCCCACCGACCGCAGCCCGGTGAGCCTGACGTCCGGCCACGCCCCGCGCGGCGCCGGTGAGGCCCTCCTCGACGCGGACACCGCCGACAAGAAGCACCTCGGGATCGGCGACACGCTCACGGTGCTGGCCCAGCCCGGCACCTTCAAGGTCGAGATCGTCGGCATCGCCACCTTCCGGACGACCAACCCGGGCGCCGCCCTCGTCTTCCTCGACCCGAAGACCGCGGGGAAGCAGCTGCTGGGCTCGGCGCAGCGGGCCACGAGCATCTCCGTGGACGCGGCGCGGGGCGTGACCGACACCGAACTGAAGGGCCACGTCGATGCCGCGCTCGACGGCGGCGGGCCCTACGACGTGAAGACCGCCGACGAACAGGCCAAGTCGGCCGCCGAGGACCTCGGCGGGTTCCTCGACGTCATCAAATACGTCATGTTGGGATTCGCCGGGATCGCCGTCCTGGTGGGTGTCTTCCTGATCGTCAACACCTTCTCGATGCTGATCGCACAGCGCACCCGTGAGCTCGGGCTGCTCAGGGCGCTCGGCGCCGACCGGCGTCAGGTGCGGCGTTCCGTGCTCACCGAGGCGGTGCTGCTCGGTCTGGTCGGCTCGACGCTGGGCCTGGCGGCCGGCATCGGGCTCGCGGCCGGGCTGATCGAGCTCATGGGCGTCTTCGGCATGAACCTCAACGCCGCCGAGATGGTCATCGGCTGGGTGACCCCGGTGTCGGCGTACGCGGTCGGCGTGGGCGTCACCTTCGTGGCGGCCTACCTGCCGGCCCGGCGCGCGGCGGGCGTGTCCCCGATGGCGGCCCTCTCGGACGCCGAGGTCGCCGGCGTGGGCCGCCCGCTCAAGGTGCGCGCGGTGGTCGGCGCGGTCGTGGGGGCGGCCGGTGTGGCCGCGCTCGCGGGCTGCGCCGCCGCGTCGAAGACGGCGTCGGCGGCCTCCCTGCTGGGGCTCGGCGTGGTCCTCACCCTGATCGCGACCGTGGTCGCGGGCCCGCTGCTGGTGCGTCCGGTGATCCGCGTGCTCGGTGCGGGCTTCCCCGCGCTGTTCGGCTCCGTCGGGCGGATGAGCCAGCGCAACGCCCTGCGCAACCCCCGCCGCACCGGGGCCACCGCCGCCGCGCTCATGGTGGGCCTCGCACTGGTGGGCGGCATGTCGGTGGCGAGCGCCTCGATGTCCAGGTCCTTCGACCAGCAGATCGACAAGACGCTGGGCGCCGACTTCGTCATCCAGAACGCCAACTTCACCCCGTTCTCCCAGGAGGTCACGGACGCGGTGCGCGACACGGACGGCGTCGGCCTCGTCGTACGCCAGCGGTTCGCGCCCCTCGCCGTCCGCCTGCCGGACGGCAAGCGCGTCGAGACGACGGCCAGCGGATACGACGACCAGGTCGACGACGTCGCCCACGTCACCTACGCCGAGGGCGACTCGGCGGCGGCCCTGGCGGACGGCGCGATCGGCATGGACGTCGACTTCGCCCGGGACCACGGCGTACGGCTGGGCAGTGTGCTCCCGGTCGAGTTCCCCGGCGACCGCAGGACCGAGCTGAAGGTGGGCGCGCTCACCGACCAGGACTCCGCCGGCGGCTTCGGCATGCAGGGCGGGCTGTTCCTCGGGCTCTCGACCGTCGAGAAGTACATCCCGGGCGGCCAGGACTCCGCGCTCTACGTGAACGCGGCCCCCGGCACGAACGCCGACCGGCTGCGCCCCCGTCTGGAGCGGACGCTCGACCCGTATCCGCAGGTCCAGGTGCGCGACCAGGCCGACTACAAGAAGCTGGTCCACGACCAGATCGCCGTGCTGCTCTACCTGGTGTACGCGCTGCTCGGGCTGGCGATCGTCATCGCCGTGCTCGGCGTGGTGAACACCCTCGCCCTGTCGGTCGTGGAGCGCACCCGGGAGATCGGGCTGCTCCGGGCCATCGGGCTCGCCCGGCGGCAGCTGCGCCGGATGATCCGGCTGGAGTCGGTGGTGATCGCGGTGTTCGGCGCGGTCCTGGGGCTGGCGCTGGGACTGGTGTGGGGCGTGTGCACCCAGCAGGTGCTGGCGTTGCAGGGCATGAAGGCGCTGGCGGTCCCGTGGGGCACGATCGTCGCGGTCGTCATCGGCTCGGCGGTCGTGGGCGTGGTGGCGGCGCTGCTCCCGGCGTTGCGTGCATCCCGCATGAATGTGCTGGCGGCGATCGCGCACGAGTGATGGAATCGCGGCGCAGGCTCAAGTCGCCCGCCACCGAGGAGAGTTCATGCCGCGTCCGTTCCGCTTCGGAGCCAGTCTGCTGGACCCCGCGCCCGCCGAGGAGTGGCGAGCCAAGTGCCGACGGGTCGAGGAGCTCGGCTACGACGTGCTCCTGGTCCCCGACCATCTGGGGATGCCGGCGCCGTTCCCCGCCCTGGTCGCCGCCGCCGAGGCCACCGAGCGACCCCGCCTGGGCACGTTCGTGCTCAACGCGGGTTTCTGGAACCCGGCGCTGCTGGCCCGCGAGGTGACGACGACGGACGCGCTGACGGGTGGGCGCCTGGAACTCGGCCTGGGCACCGGGTACGTCCGCGCGGAGCACGAGACGGCGGGGCTGCCGTGGGGGTCGCCGGGCGAGCGGGTGGCCCATCTGCGGCGCACGGTCGAGGAGCTGGAGCGGCTGCTGGGCCCGGAGGGCCGGGTGCCGCTGCTGATCGGCGCCAACGCGGACCGCGTGATGCGCCTGACCGCCGAGCGCGCCGACATCGCCGGGTTCACGGGCGCCCGCCTGGTGCCGGGGAGCACCACGGGAAAGCTCGCCCCGCTCACGGCCGAGCAGTTCGACGAGCGCGTGGCGCGCTACCGGGAGCTGGCCGCCGGCCGTGCGGAGCCGGCCGAACTGAACCTGCTCATCCAGATGGTGGTCGTCACCGAGGACCGGGAGAAGGCGGTCCGGCCCCTGCTGGAGCGGGTGCCGGAGCTCACCGTGGACCAGGCGCTGGAGCTGCCGATCCTGCTGGTCGGCACGGTGGACGAGATCGTCGCGCAGGTGCTCGCGCAACGCGAGCGCTACGGGTTCACCTATCTGACCGTGCTGGAGCCGTACATGGAGGCGTTCGCGCCGGTCGTCGAAGCCCTCCGGGAGAGGTGAGCGTCCGGATGGTGGAATTCCGCGTCCGGGCACGCCGCTCATGATCTGATCATCTTCATGCCTGATCTACAGATACGGGCCGCGACGCCCGACGACCTCGACACCGTGCTGGCCTTCTGGAAGACGGCCGCGGAAGGTACGAGCATCAGCGACGACCGGGAGGGTGTCGAACGGCTGGTCGCCCGTGACCCCGAGGCGCTGATCCTCGCCGAGAGCGGTGGCGAGCTGGTGGGCACGGTGATCGCTGGCTTCGACGGGTGGCGCTGCCATCTGTACCGGCTGGCCGTGCATCCGGGGCGCCGCCGCCAGGGCATCGGGTCGGCCCTGCTCACCGCGGCGGAGGAGCGCTTCGTGGGGCTGGGCGGGCGCCGCGGGGACGCGATGGTGCTCACGCGGAACGAGACCGCGCATCATGCGTGGCGCGCGGCGGGGTACGCGCCAGAGGAGCGGTGGCGGCGCTGGGTGAAGCACCTCACCGACTGAGCATCTTTGCCGACCCTTTACCATTGAGGGGCGGCATCCAGTCACCGCGTCCGTTCCTTCTGATGAAAGGTGTGAGCGTCCGCCCATGGGCGAGCCTCCCAGTACGCGACATCGCGCGATCCTTCCTGCCCTGTCCGATCCTGGGACGGAGGTGACCCGATGACCGAAGTGCTGCTGCTCCTGGTGGCGATCCTGCTGTCGGTCGCCTGCGGTGCCTTCGTCGCGGCCGAGTTCTCGCTGACCACCGTCGAGCGCAGCGAACTCGAACGGGCGGTGGAACGCGGCGAGCGCGGGGCCGCGGGCGCCCTCAAGGCCGTACGGAACCTGACCTTCCAGCTCTCCGGGGCTCAGCTCGGCATCACCGTCACCAACCTGGTCGTCGGTATGCTCGCCGAGCCGTCGATCGCCAAGCTGATCGCGGGCCCGCTGGAGTCCATGGGCATCCCGGAGGGGGCCGCGTCCTCGGTCGCCCTGGTGCTCGGTACGGCCCTGTCGACCGTCTTCCTGATGGTCGTCGGCGAGCTCGTGCCCAAGAACTGGGCGATCTCCGCGCCGCTGGCCATGGCCAAGCGGGTGGGCAACGCGCAGCGCTGGTTCAGCGCGGCCTTCCGCCCCTTCATCACCCACCTCAACAACACGGCCAACCGCGTGGTGCGCCGCCTCGGCATAGAGCCCGCCGAGGAACTGGCCTCCGCACGCGGACCGCAGGAACTGGCCGCCCTGGCCCGGCACTCCGCCAAACAGGGTGCCCTGGAGGCGGACACCGCCGAACTGTTCGTCCGGACCCTGAACCTCGCCGACCTGACCGCCGGGAACGTGATGACCCCGCGCGTGCAGGTCATCGCCCTGGACGCCCAGGCGACCTGCGAGGACGTGGCCAACGCGACGCGGGCGACGGGCCTGTCCCGCTTCCCCGTCTTCCGCGGCAACCTCGACTCGGTGGTCGGCACGGCCCACATCAAGGACGTGCTGGCGGTGCCCGCGGAGCGCCGCCAGCAGGTGTCCGTCGCCGAGCTGATGCGCGAGCCGCTGCTCGTGCCGCAGTCGCTGACCGTGGACCGGCTGCTGGACCGGCTGTCCGGCAAGCGCACGATGGCCGTCGTCATCGACGAGTACGGCGGCACGGCCGGCGTGGCGACGCTCGAGGACATTGTCGAGGAGGTCGTCGGCGAGGTGCGCGACGAGCACGACCCGCACGAGATCTCCGACCTGGCCCCGGCCGGCACGGACGAGCACGGCCGTGCCGTGTACTCGGCCGACGGCGCCGCGCGCATGGACCAACTCGCGCGCGTGGGTCTACGGCCGCCCGAGGGGCCGTACGAGACGCTGGCCGGTCTCGTCGCCACGGAAATCGGCCGCATACCGGTCGTCGGTGACGTCCTGGAGGTCACGGGCTGGCGCATGGAGGTCGTGGACGCCTCCGGCCACCGCGCCGCCCGCGTCCTGCTGCACGCACCGCTCGACGACGCCCCCGAGACGGGTGACGCCCTCACGCCGGGCGACGACAAGGAGGTCGGCCGGTGACCGCCGTACAGCTGCTGATCGGCCTTGCGACCCTGGTCGTCAACGCCTTCTTCGTCGGCGCCGAGTTCGCGCTGATCTCCGTACGGCGCTCCCAGATCGAGCCGTACGCCGAACAGGGCGACCGGCGCGCCAAGAGCGTGCTGTGGGGCCTGGAGCACGTGTCCGCGCTGATGGCGGCCGCGCAGCTCGGGATCACGCTGTGCACCCTGGTGCTCGGTGTGGTCGCGGAGCCCGCGATCGCGCATCTGCTGGAACCGGTGTTCCACGCCGTCGGCGTGCCCGAGAGCGCCGGTCACGTGGTGTCATTCGTGATCGCGCTGACTCTGGCAACGTATCTGCACATGCTCCTCGGCGAGATGGTGCCGAAGAACATCGCGCTGGCCGAACCCGTGCGCAGCGCCCTGATGCTCGGCCCGCCGCTGGTCACGCTGTCCCGCGGCCTGCGCCCGGTGATCTTCACGATCAACGCCTTCGCCAACACCGTGCTCAAGCTGATGCGGGTCGAGACGAAGGACGAGGTCACGGCGTCGTTCTCGGACGCCGAGCTGGCCCAGATCGTGAAGGACGCGGGCGAGGCCGGCCTGATCGACGACCGGGCGCAGGAGCGGCTGCACGACGCGCTGGAGCTGGGCCGGCGCCCCGTGCGCGACGTGGTGGTTCCGCTGGAACGCGTGGTCTACGCGCGCGTGGGTGTCACACCGGAGGGGCTGGAGCGGCTGTCGGCCGAGTTCGGGTTCTCCCGCTTCCCCGTGGTGGACGAGGGACGCCGGATCGTGGGCTACCTCCATGTCAAGGACGCGCTGGACGCCTCGCCCCGGGACATGCCGTTCCGGCTGCGGGACATGCGCTCCATCGCGCGCGTGCGGGAGACCACGCCCCTGGACGACGTCCTCACGGCGATGCGCGGCAGCCGAACGCACCTCGCGGCCGTCCTGGGCTCCGACGGCCGCCTGGCCGGCCTGGTGACCATGGAGGACGTGCTGCGGGAGCTGTTCGGGCAGCGGGCGTGAGGGGCTGAGGCCGGGGTGCCGGGGCGGGGCGGTGGTGCAGGCCGACCGACCGATGGGTATGGGCCTCGGGATACCATCTCTGACGCCATGCAGACGAACGCCACGAACTCCACGAACTCCACGCACCCCACCTACACCAGCCTGGTCGCCGTCGGCGACTCCTTCACCGAGGGCATGTCGGACCTGCTCCCCGACGGCACCTACCGGGGCTGGGCGGATCTCCTCGCGGCCCGGATGGCCGCGCGCACGCCCGACTTCCGGTACGCCAACCTCGCGGTGCGGGGGAAGCTGATCGGGCAGATCGTCGACGAGCAGGTGCCGGTGGCGGCCGCGATGGGCGCCGACGTGATCACTCTCGTCGGCGGCCTGAACGACACGCTGCGCCCCAAGTGCGACATGGTCCGGGTGCGGGACCTGCTGACGGAGGCCGTGGAGCGGCTCGCCCCCTCCTGCAAGCAGTTGGTGCTGATGCGCAGCCCGGGCCGGCAGGGCCCGGTCCTGGAGCGGTTCCGGCCGCGCATGGAGGAACTGTTCGCCTGCGTCGACGACCTCGCCGCCCGGCACGGCGCGCTCGTCGTCGACCTGTACGCGGCTCCCTCGCTCGGCGACCCGCGCATGTGGGACGTGGACCGGCTGCACCTGACGGCCGAGGGCCACCGGCGGGTCGCCGAGGCGGTGTGGCAGGGGCTCGGACACGACCCCGAGGACGCGGACTGGCACACGCCCATGCCGGCCACCCTGCCGCCGGGCTGGGTCACCCGGCGCGTCGCGGACGCGCGGTTCGCCCGGCAGTACCTGCTGCCGTGGATAGTCCGCCGCCTCACGGGCCGCTCCTCCGGCGACGGACTGCCTCCCAAGCGGCCCGAGTTGCTGCCCTACGAGGGTCCGGCGGCGTAACCGCCATGACCACGCGGGTGATCAACGTCAGGGGCCGCCTCCACGAGTACGGCCCCCGGCTGGAACACGCCCCCGCGGACATCGTCTACGTCGGCCGTCGCTGGACCTTGGGAGGCTGGGACCTCCCCAGGCATCCGCTGTACAACCCGTTCGCCTACGACACCCCCACGAAGAAGCGGGACGGGACGCGGGCGGAGGTCATGGCCAAGTACCGCGCGTACCTGCTCCGGCGGCCCGACCTTCTCGCCCTCCTGCCGGAGCTGCGCGGCAAGACACTGGCCTGCTGGTGTGCGCCGGAGCCGTGCCATGCCGAGGTGCTGGTGGAGCTGGCCGAGGCCAGGGAGGTCAGCTGATGAGCCGTCCCTGGGCGTCGTAGGTGTACGTCTGTGCTCCGCGCCGACCCGGTCAACACCGCGACCGGCATGTTCTTCGAGCAGCTCACCGACGCCAAGCCGGTCGGCGTCGGCCTGGCACTCTGTACGCCGCCCCGCACCTGGTGATCCACTACATCACCGAGCACCAGTACTGCCCGCCCGAGCCCTTCTGCCGTGCGGCGGCCAGGGCGGTGGGCCTCGACCCGGCCGGGGAGTTGACCTTGGTCGACTGACCGGCGCCGGCGACGCGGCGTGACCCCGCCGCGTGCACCGAGCCCCGCCGGAGCGTCCCGGCGGGGCTCACCTGCGCCGTCCGGACTTCGGGACGATCCGAAGGCGCCCCGGACGACGGGTAAACTCCGGACACGTGACTTCTGCGCCCGCCAAGCCCCGCATCCCGAACGTTCTCGCCGGACGGTACGCCTCCGCCGAGCTCGCCACGCTCTGGTCCCCCGAGCAGAAGGTGAAACTGGAGCGGCGGCTCTGGCTCGCCGTGCTGCGGGCCCAGAAGGACCTCGGGATCGAGGTCCCGGAGCAGGCGCTCACCGACTACGAACGTGTCCTCGACCAGGTCGACCTCGCTTCCGTCGCCGAGCGCGAGAAGGTCACCCGGCACGACGTGAAGGCGCGGATCGAGGAGTTCAACGACCTCGCCGGGCACGAGCAGGTGCACAAGGGCATGACGTCCCGCGACCTGACCGAGAACGTCGAGCAGCTCCAGATCCGCCTCTCCCTGGAGCTGGTCCGCGACCGTACGGTGGCCGTGCTCGCCCGGCTGGGCAAGCTCGCCGGTGAGTACGGCGAGCTGGTCATGGCCGGCCGCTCCCACAACGTCGCCGCGCAGGCCACCACCCTCGGCAAGCGCTTCGCGACCGCCGCCGACGAACTGCTCGTGGCGTACGGGCGGGTCGAGGAGCTGCTCGCCCGCTACCCGCTGCGCGGCATCAAGGGCCCGGTGGGCACGGCGCAGGACATGCTGGACCTGCTCGGCGGGGACGCGTCGAAGCTGGCGGAGCTGGAGCAGCGGATCGCCGCCCACCTGGGCTTCTCGCAGGCGTTCACATCGGTGGGCCAGGTCTACCCGCGCTCGCTGGACTACGAGGTCGTGACCGCGCTGGTGCAGCTGGCGGCCGCGCCGTCGTCGCTGGCGAAGACGATCCGGCTGATGGCGGGCCACGAGCTGGTCACCGAGGGCTTCAAGCCGGGCCAGGTCGGTTCCTCCGCGATGCCGCACAAGATGAACACCCGCTCCTGTGAACGCGTCAACGGCCTGATGGTCATCCTGCGCGGGTACGCCTCGATGACGGGTGAGCTGGCGGGCGACCAGTGGAACGAGGGCGACGTGTCCTGCTCGGTGGTGCGCCGGGTCGCGCTGCCGGACGCGTTCTTCGCGCTGGACGGTCTGCTGGAGACCTTCCTGACGGTGCTCGACGAGTTCGGCGCCTTCCCGGCGGTCGTGGCCCGCGAGCTGGACCGCTACCTGCCGTTCCTCGCCACCACCAAGGTGCTGATGGGCGCGGTGCGCGCGGGTGTCGGACGTGAGCTCGCGCACGAGGCGATCAAGGAGAACGCCGTCGCGTCCGCGCTGGCGATGCGCGAGCAGGGCGCCGAGCGCAACGAGCTGCTCGACAAGCTCGCCGCCGACGAGCGCATCCCGCTCGACCGCGCGCAGCTGGACGCCCTGATGGCCGACAAGCTGTCCTTCACGGGCGCGGCCGCCGACCAGGTCGGCGTCGTCGTCGGCCGGATCGAGGAGATCGTCAAGCGGCACCCGGAGGCCGCGGGCTACACCCCCGGAGCGATCCTCTGACGCGCTTCACCCCGGCGGAGCTGGAGGCCGCCCGCGACCGTCTCGTACCGGACGTCGTCGCGGACGGCCTCAGCGTGCTGTTCTGTGGCATCAACCCCGGCCTGATGACAGCGGCGACGGGTCACCACTTCGCCCGCCCCGGGAACCGGTTCTGGCCGGTGCTGCATCTGTCCGGCTTCACTCCGAGGCTCATGAAACCGTCGGAGCAGCGGGAGTTGCTGTCGTACGGGCTCGGCATCACGAACGTGGTCGCGCGGGCCACGGCCCGGGCCGACGAACTCACCGCGGAGGAGTACCGGGAGGGCGGGCGGCGGCTCGCGCTGAAGGTGGCGCGGCTGCGGCCCCGTTGGCTGGCGGTCGTGGGCGTCACCGCTTACCGGGCCGCGTTCGACGACCGGAAGGCCCGGGTGGGGCCGCAGGAGCGGGTCATCGGGGACACGCGCGTGTGGGTTCTGCCGAATCCCAGTGGGCTGAACGCGCACTGGACGGCGGCGACGATGGCCGAGGAGTTCGCACGGCTGCGGGTGGCGGCGGAGGCGTAGCGGGCCGGGCTCATGGTGGGGCTGTGTCGGTGACGACCAGGAGAAGTTGGATCTCGTCGTCCGGGTCGACGTCCGCCACGCCGAGAACCGCCCAACGCCCGTGCGCCGTCAGCTCCCAGAGGTAGGCGTCGCCCATGGTGAGGCTGAGCCGGGCCCAGGGTTCGGGTATCTCCTCCGTCGCCGTCCGCAGCCGTATCGTCTGCAGGCCGATGTGTTCCGGTTCTCCCCAGCCCTCGGCCAGGATCCGGGCCGCGTCCTCCCAGTCGTCGTGGAACCGCTCCGCCACCGTGATCCGCTCCGCGGGGTCCCCGGCCGTGACACCGACGCTCGTCGCCAGTTCGGCGGTGACGTACCTCTGCTGGGCCGGGAACGCCTGGGTGCCCAGCAGGCCGATCCCGGCGAGGTGCTGATCGGGGCTCATGCCTCCAGTAAACCGGTCACCTCTGACAATTGGTGAGGTGTCAGAAGGCCGTCGTGGTCAGGCGTCCCGGCGCCGCAGGCTCCAGCCGCCGGCGAGCAGGGCGAGGGCCGTCCACAGTGCGGTCACCGCGAGGCCGGTCCACGGTCCCAGCGGTCCGTCGTGCGTCTCGTACAGGACGACCTGACCTGCCTTGTCGGGCAGGAAGTCGGCGACCGTGCCGGTCGCGTCCCCGATCACGAACGAGACGACGAGGGTGAACGGGATCAGCAGGGACAGCGTGGCCGTCCCGCTGCGCAGCAGGGCGGCGAGGCCGGCCGCGAGCAGCGCCATCAGCATCAGGTACACCCCGCCGCCCACGACACCGCGCACCTGTTCACCGACGGTGAGTCCGTTCGCCGCCTCGCCGAGGCCGGCCCGTGCCACGACGAGGGCGGCGAGGGTGGTGGCCAGACCCACGACGAGGGCCGGTACGGCGATGGCGGTCGCCTTGGCGGCGAACCATCGTCCGCGGTGCGGTGTCGCGGCGAGCGTCAGCCGGAGCGCGCCCCCGTGGAACTCCGACGCCACGGCCGTGGCACCGAACGAAACGGCGGCGATCTGGCCGGGGACGATCCCGGACAGCGCCATGAACAGCGGGTCGAAACCGGGGTCGGAGGTGTCCGAGACTCCGGCGAGCGCGGAGAACGCCGTGGTCGCGGCGAACACCGCCAGCAGGGCGCCGCACAGCGACCGCAGGGTACGGATCTTGATCCACTCCGAGTGGAGAGCGGGGGCGAACGTCATCGTCGGGCCTCCTGGGGAAGGGCGGTGAACTCGGTTTCCGTCGTCGTCAGATCGAGGTAGGCCTGCTCCAGGGTGCCCTCCTCGGCGGCCAGTTCGAGCAGGGGCAGACCGGCGCCGGAGGCCAGTCGGCCGATGTCGTCCACGCGTGCGTGCTGCACAGTCCAGTGACCGTCCTCGTGTCGCTCGGCGTGCAGACCGTGCCGCGCGAGGAGGTCCTCCAGCGCGGGGACGTCCGTCGTGCGGATCCGGACGCGGGGCTGTACGCGCGCGTCGATGAAGTCCCGCATCGGGGTGTCGGCGAGGAGGCGGCCGCGACCGAGGACGACGAGGTGGTCGGCGAAGGACGCGGTCTCGTTCATGAGATGGCTGGAGACCAGGACCGTGCGCCCCTCCCCCGCGAGCCGGCGCAGCAACCGGCGTATCCAGATGATGCCTTCGGGGTCGAGGCCGTTGGAGGGTTCGTCGAGCAGGACCACCTCGGGGTCGCCGAGCAGGGCGGCGGCGATGCCCAGCCGTTGGCGCATGCCCAGGGAGTACGTCTTCACCCTGCGCCGCGCGGCCGGTGCGAGACCGGTCTCCTCCAGCACCTCATCGACCCGACGGGCGGGGATGCGGTTGCTCGCCGCGAGGGCACGCAGATGGTCGCGGCCGGTGCGGGAGCCGTGCGCGGCCTGGGCGTCGAGCAACGCCCCGACGTGGCACAGGGGTTCGCTCAGGGTGGCGTAGGGGAGGCCGCCGATCGTGGCGGAGCCCGAGGTCGGCCGGTCAAGGCCGAGCACGAGCCGCATGGTGGTGGACTTTCCGGCGCCGTTCGGGCCGAGGAAGCCGGTGACGCGGCCGGGCAGGACACGGAAAGTGAGGTCGTCCACGGCTCGTCGGGTGCCGTACTCCTTGGTGAGGTTCTGGACGTCGATGCTGGTCATGGCAGCAGCGTGGCCCGTGGAACGGGAGCTGGGCCTCCCCCGCCGGTGGTGACCGCCTCCCCCGTGCGGGGGAGGTCCGTTGTCAGTGGCGGGTGCCACGATGGCGCCATGGCCCGCATCCTGCGCCCGCTGCTTCGGGGGACGACGTACACGCGCTTGCTGCACCTGTGGGTGCCGATGCTCATCGTCAGCGTGTGGTTGTTCATCGACATGTCCAAGCCGTGGGTGCCGGCGCTCGTCCTCGTTCCACTGGGGCTGCTGGTCCCGGGCGTGCGCAAGGGCGAGGGCGTGCAGGCACAGCTACTGCTGACGCCCGGTGAGGAGGACTCGGGCATCTCCACGACGCCGTCGGCGACGTGGCGCGACCGGTTCCGCACCGTGCTGTGGCTGGAGGCCCGCATGGGCCTGTCCGTGGCCGTCGGCTTCGCCACCGTCTGGCTGCCGGTCCTCACCGTGGATCTGACCGGGGCCGCCCTGGGGCGTGTCCCCGATGACAACCCGCTGCTGCCCATCTCGGAGCCGCACTGGGCGTACGCCCTCCTCGCCCCGCTGCCGCTGATCGCGCTGTACGCCTTGGTGGTCGGCCTGGGCGAGTTGGTCACCGCCCTCGCGCGGCGCCTCCTCGGCCCCTCCCCCGCGGAGCGGCTCGCCGCGTTGGAGGAGCGCACCGAGCACTTGCTCGAACGCACCCGCATCGCCCGCGAACTGCACGACTCCATCGGTCACGCGCTGACCGTCGCGGTCGTGCAGGCGGGCGCCGCGCGGGCGGCCGGCGACCCCGCGTTCACCGAGCGCGCCCTGGACGCCATCGAGGAGACCGGGCGGGCGGCCCTTGAGGACCTGGAGCGGGTGTTGGGCATCCTGCGCGAGTCGGAGCGACCGGTGAGCAGCCGGCCGACGCTGACGGACGCCGACCGGCTGCTGGAGTCCGCGCGGGCCTCGGGGGCGAAGGTCGACGCCGATCTCGCGGGGCCGCTGGAGACCGTTCCCGGCCCGGTGTCCCGGGAGGGCTACCGCATCCTGCAGGAGTCGCTGACCAACGTGCTGCGGCACGCGGGATCCGTCCCGGTCCGGGTCCGTATCGAAGTCGCCGACGACTCCCTCGCCCTGGAGGTCCGCAATCCGCTCACCGCCGACATACCCGGGCCCGGCCGGGGCAGCGGTCTGCGCGGGATACGGGAGCGCGCGGCCCTGCTCGGCGGCCGCGCGCACACCGGCCCGCACGAGGGTGACTGGCAGGTGCATGTCGAGCTGCCGCTGAGTTGATCTAGGCTGGCCGGATGCCGGTCTCCGTTCTCCTCGTCGACGACGAGCCCCTGGTCCGCGCGGGTCTGCGGGCCGTGCTCGAGGCGCAGCCCGACATCGAGGTCGTCGGGGAGGCGGCCGACGGGGCCGCGGTGATCCCGCTGGTGCGGCAGCTGCGGCCCGACGTGATCGCCATGGACGTACGCATGCCGCTCCTCGACGGGATCGAGGCCACGCGCGCGGTGCTGCGGACGGTGGCCGAGCCGCCGAAGATCCTCGTGGTGACGACCTTCGAGAACGACGAGTACGTGTACGAGGCGCTGCGCGCGGGTGCCGACGGGTTCCTGCTGAAGCGGGCCCGGCCCGCCGAGATCGTGCACGCGGTGCGGCTGGTCGCCGAGGGCGAGTCGCTGCTGTTCCCCGCGTCGGTACGGCGGCTGGCCGCCGAGTACGGCGACCACGGGGGCAACCGCGCGGCGCGGGACCTGCTGGAGCGGGCCCGGCTGACCGAGCGCGAGGCGGAGGTGCTGCGGCTGATGGCGCGCGGGCTGTCGAACGCGGAGATCGCGGCGCGGCTGGTCGTCGGGACGGAGACGGTGAAGTCGCATGTGAGCGGGGTGCTGGCCAAGCTGGGCGCCAGGGACCGTACCCAGGCGGTGATCACGGCGTACGAGTCCGGGTTCGTGGCGCCGGGCTGATCCGGCGCACGGTCGTCGGCCGCCGGCCGGGAGCGGGGGGCCGCCGGCGGACACGTGACCCATCGCACTCGCCGGGGGTTCACCGTGCCGAGTACGATCCGCCCCACACGCGCACGAGCTGGGAGGACGGACGTTGGGGCGGTTGACCGGCGGGGACCCCTCGCTGCTGCGCAGGATCAACTCGGCCGTCGTGCTGCACGCGCTGCGTGCCACGGACTGCGCCACGCTGACGGAGGTCACGCGAGTGACCGGGCTGTCCCGGCCCACCGTCGAGGGGGTCGTCGAGGACCTCATCGCGGCCGGTCTCGTGGTCGAGCAGGCGGCCGAGGAGGGTGCCGCCCGGCGCCAGGGACGGCCCGCGCGCCGGTTCCGGTTCCGCGCCGAGGCCGGGCATCTGCTGGGCATCGAGATAGGGGCGCACCGCGTGGCCGCACTCCTCGCCGACCTCGACGGCCGGGTGCTGGGCTCGCAGGCCAGGGACGTCGAGGAGACGGCGTCGGCGGACGAGCGTCTGGAGCGGCTGCGCACGGCGGTCACCGAGCTGTTGCGCCGGGCCGGGGTGCCGCGCGGCTCCCTGCGGGCGGTGGGCGTCGGCACGCCGGGGATCGTGGAGGCGGACGGAACGATACGGCTGGGCACCGCGCTCCCGGAGTGGACGGGGCTGCGGCTGGGCGAGCGGCTGAGCCGCTCCTTCAAGTGTCCCGTGCTGGTGGAGAACGACGCCAACGCGGCCGCCGTCGCAGAGCACTGGAAGGGTTCCGCCACCGAGTCCGACGACATCGTGATGGTGCTGGCCGGACTCAGCCCGGGTGCGGGTGCCCTGATCGGCGGACGGCTGCACCGGGGATACGGCGGGGCGGCCGGCGAGATCGGCGCGCTGCACCTGCTGGGCCGCGAGGTGACCCCGGAGACGCTGCTGTCCACCACGGACGAGCCGCTGCATCCGCTGGACGAGCAGGCGGTCGCCCAGGTCTTCGCACAGGCCCGCGAGGGCGACCGGCGGGCCCGGGCAGCCGTCGACCGCTTCCTCCAGCGGCTCGTGCACGACGTGGCGGCGCTGGTCCTCGCCCTCGACCCGGAACTCGTCGTCGTCGGCGGCTGGGCGGCCGGACTGGACGGCGTACTGGAGCCCCTGCGCCGGGAGCTGTCGCGCTACTGCCTGCGGCCCCCGAGGGTGACCCTGTCCCTCCTCGGCGAGGCCGCGGTCGCGACGGGCGCGCTGCGGCTGGCCCTCGACCACGTCGAGGAGCAGCTGTTCGCGGTGGAGGGCACGGTCACGGCCCGCCGCTGATCCGCCACACCGCTGGACGGTGTGGCGGCTGCGGCGGTGCGTCGTTCAGGACGCCCGGCGTTCCGGGCCGTGGTGGATCTCGACGCCGCCGGACGCGCCGAACGTGAGGCGGCAGGTGTCCGCGCGGTAGGTGGCCACGGAGAGCGCGGCGGTGCGGCCCTCGGCGAAGAAGCGGGTGGTCACGACCAGGACGGGCGCCCCGGGGAGCCGGTCGAGCTCCTTGGCGTCGTCCGCGCGGGCCGAGCCGAGCTCGACGGCGCGGTCCTGGCCCTCCAGCTCCAGACGCTGCAGCTCACGCAGGACGGAACGCGCGCGGGCCGCCGCGGACGGCGCGTCGATGGCGGAGAGGTCGGGCACCGACGACTGGGGGACGTAGAGCAGCTCGGCGGCGACGGGCTGACCGTGGCTCACCCGGGAGCGGCGCACGGTGTGCACGGCCTCCTCGCGGCCGGTCTCCAGCGCGGCGGCGACGGCCGCCGGCGGGACCGCCACGGCGCAGTCGGCGGGCTGCCACGCGTCGCCGACCGCCCCCGGCCAGTCGTGCGACTCCGTGCCCACGGCCACGCCCATGCGCGGCGGAGCGACGGTCGTGCCGACTCCGCGACGGCGTTGGAGCCTGCCTTCCAGTTCGAGCTGTTCCAGAGCCTGGCGGAGTGTCGCGCGGGCGACGCCGAAGCGGGCGGCGAGATCGCGCTCGTTGGGCAGGATCTCGCCCACCGTGAACTCCGAGTCCAGTGCCTCGCTGAGCACGGTCCTGAGATGCCAGTACTTCGGTTCCGGCACCGTCTCCAACTGCGTGGTCCCCACCCTGTCCTCCGCAATCGCCGTGATCCGGCGGCGTTTTAGCGCCCTTGTTTATTAAAGGTTGTTGCACTTATCTGCGACCATAAGGCGGCCCCCACCCTTGGTCAAGACCAATGCTTGATCGCCACGGCGCGCCCCGGGAGGGGCGCGGCGAGGCGTTCACGAGGCGTCGCAGGGGGCGTGTCAGGCGGCCAGTGACCGCAGCTTGTCGGGGTTGCGGATGATGTAGACGGACTGGATGCGGCCGTCCACGACGTCGAGCTGGAAGACGGAGTCCGGCTTGCCCCCGGACAGGACCAGCACGGCGGGACCGCCGTTGACCTCCAGGAAGCGCACCGACAGGTCCGGGACGCCCGAGTTCGCCACGGCCACCAGGAAGCGGCCCACCTTGTCGGCGCTCTCCAGGACCCGCAGCGGCGCCTTGGCCCGACCGCCGCTGTCGCCCACGAGCCGGGCGTCCGGGGCGAGCAGCGCCATGAGGCCTTTCAGGTCACCCTCCGCGGCAGCGGCCAGGAACCGTTCGGTCAGCTCGCGACGCTGGGCGGGGTCGACGTCGTAGCGCGGGCGTCGCTCGTCGACGTGTTTGCGGGCCCGTGCACCCAGTTGGCGTACGGCGGGCTCGGCACGTTCGAGCATGGCGGCGATCTCCGCGTACGGGAATCCGAACGCCTCCCGCAGGACGAACACCGCCCGTTCGAGGGGGGACAGCGACTCCAGGACGACGAGGACGGCGAGGGAGACGGAGTCGGCGAGTACGGCGCGCTCCGCGGTGTCGGGGACGGTGCCCCCGAAGTCGGTGACGTACGGCTCGGGCAACCAGGGGCCGACGTAGGCCTCGCCCCGGTCCTTGATGCGGCGCAGGCGGTCCAGGGCGAGACGGGTGACGACACGGACCAGGTAGGCGCGGGGTTCGCGGACCTCGCTCCGGTCGGCGGCGGACCAGCGCAGCCAGGCGTCCTGGACCACGTCCTCGGCGTCGGCCACGCGTCCGAGCATGCGGTAGGCGACGCCCATGAGGACGGGGCGGTGAGTTTCGAAGACATCGGTCGTGGTGTCGGCGGTCACGGCTTCATCCCATCCGACGGGCCCCGTCGTGTCCAGGCGAAGCCTGGCGTTCCGCCCCAGAATGGCCGGGAAGCCGGGGTGCCCCGGGGAACAGGAGGAGACGCATGCGGTACGCGGTGCTCGGCACGGGCGAGGTCGGCCGTACGCTCGGCGGGAAACTGGTGGAGGTGGGCCACGAGGTGACGCTGGGCTCGCGCACCGGGGACAATCCCGTGGCCGTGGAGTGGGCCCGCGACGCGGGCGACCGGGCGGACACCGGTACGTTCGCGGCGGCGGCCGCGGGCGCCGAGGCGGTCGTGAACGCCGTGGGCGGCCGGGTGGCGCTCGCCGCGCTGGAGGCCGCGGGGGCGGAGAACCTCGCGGGGAAGGTCGTCGTCGACGTCTGCAACCCCCTCGGGTTCGAGGAGGGCGAGCTGCATCTGTCGCCCGTGGACTCGGACAGTGTGGGCGAGCAGATCCAGCGGGCGTTCCCGGACGCGCGGGTGGTGAAGGCCCTCAACACGGTGAACTGCCGGGTCATGGTGGCCCCGGACAAGGTGCCGGGCGACCACAACCTGTTCGTGTGCGGTGAGGACGCGGACGCCAAGGAGCAGGTGATCGCGTTGCTCGGGGAGTTCGGCTGGCCGCGCGAGCGGGTGCTGGACCTGGGCGGCATCCAGGCGGCGCGCGCCATGGAGATGGTGCTGCCGCTGTGGCTCCGCCTGTTCCAGGGGTTCGGGCACGGGGAGTTCAACTTCGAGGTGCGGCGGGCGCGGTGAGAGTAGGGGCTACCCGTCGGTAGCAATTGCTGACAAGCTGTCTTGCACGCGTGCGCCGACGAGTCGGCGAAGCGGCGAACCCGCGATCCGGCGAGTCCCAGACGAGGAGCACCCATGTCCGACACCGTCTCCTTCAAGGTCCCCACCCCCCACGGTCCGCAGGGCGTGACGGTGTCCTACGCGCGCGTGGGCAGCGGCGACCCGCTGCTCCTGTTGCACGGCATCGGCCACCACCGGCAGGCCTGGGACCCGGTGGTGGACATCCTCGCCGCCGAACGCGACGTGATCGCGGTCGACCTCCCCGGGTTCGGCGCCTCGCCCGGCCTGCCGGAGGGCCTCGCCTACGACCTGCCCACGACGACCGCCGTGTTCGGCGCGTTCTGCGAGACGCTGGGGCTCGAACGGCCGCATGTGGCGGGCAACTCGCTGGGCGGCCTGCTGGCCCTGGAACTCGGCCGCGAGAGGCTCGTACGCTCCGTCACCGCCCTGTCGCCGGCCGGGTTCTGGTCCCAGGCCGAACGGCGCTACGCCTTCGGCGTCCTGCTCGCGATGCGCCACATCTCCCGACGGCTGCCACTGCCCCTGGTGGAGCAGCTCTCGCGCTCCGCGGTCGGCCGCACGGCACTGACGAGCACGATCTACGCCCGCCCCGCCCGCCGTGCACCCGAGGCCGTGGTCGCCGAGACACTCGCGCTGGCGCAGGCCACGGGGTTCGACCAGACCCTGCGGGCCGGTGCCACCGTCCAGTTCACCGACGCCGTCGTCGGACTCCCCGTCACCGTGGCCTGGGGCACCAGGGACATGCTGCTCGTACGCCGCCAGGGCCTCCGCGCCAAGCGGATCATCCCCCAGGCCCGTCTGGTCCGCCTCCCCGGCTGCGGCCACTGCCCGATGAACGACGATCCCGCCCTGGTCGCCCGCGTCATCCTCGACGGCAGCCGCTGAGCCACGGGCCTCCGCCGGGACCGCGCCGGGTCCGTGTCCGGAGCCCGGCTCTTCGGATCGGCTCGGGGCACGTCGCCGGGGCGCCGGAGCCGAGGGCGCGACCGGGCTCCGAAGGCACGGCTCAGGCTCGCCGCCGGACGCCTCGCGCGGTGCCGCTGTCAGGAGTCCCGGAGCCGCGCGGGTGGTCTGCGGGTGCCCCGAGCCCACCGGCTCTGGCCACCGGCCCCGGACCCCGCCGCAACACCCCCGATCCCAACGCCACCCCGGCCCCCACCAGCGCGCTGCCCGCGACCTGTGCCACTCCGTAGGAGCCCGTTCCGACGAGTGGGGCGGTGCAGGCCGCTGCGACGGGGATGAGGCCGGAGAAGAGGGTGGCGCGTTCGGCGCCGATGTGTTGCATGCCCATGTACCAGCAGACGAAGCCGATGACGGTGACGACGGCCGCCTGCCAGAGCAGCGCGGCGGTCTCGTCGGCGTCGGGGAGCCGGAGCCATCCGGCGCCGTCGACGAGGAGGCCGGCCACCGCCGACTCGACCGCGGCGATGCCGCACACCGTGGCCGACAGCAGCCGGGGCCCGAGGGACCGCAACACCGGGACGGCGAGGACCGCGAAGCCGACCTCGCCGGCCAGCGCGCACACCGAGAAGGCGATGCCGGCACCGTCCGTGCGCCCCCACCCCTGGACCACACAGGCACCGGCGGCGACGAGGAACGCCCCGTACAGGACGACGCGTTGGGGGCGGCGGCCGTCCAGAAGGGGCACCGCCACGGCCACGATCACGGGCGCGCAGCCGACGAAGACGCCCGGCACCGCCGGTTCCGCGGAGCGCTCCGCCGCGAGCACGGCGAGGTTGAAGCCGACCATGCCGACGGCCGCGAGCAGGGCGAGGCGGGCCCACTGGCGGGGCGCGAGGGTCCGCAGCCGGGCCTTCGCCTCGCCGCGGACCAGCGGGAGCAGCAGCAGCCAGGCCAGACCGTAGCGCAGGGTCTGGCCGCCCGCGTACGGGTAGTCGCCGAGGACGCTGTTGGCGGTGAAGGACGCGCCGACGAGGACGCAGGCGAGCGCGGCGAGGAGGGCACCGCGCGTGGTGGTGGCGTTCATGACGGCGACGCTAGGCAGCGCGGCGGCCCGGTTTAAGGTCCACTCCCATGACGTCATCGGGGACCAATCGGGGCGGCGACTCCCCCACCGCCGCATGGGAAGTGCTCCTGCCCGCCGCCTCGGCGCCCGCACGCGCGCGTGGCCGCTCACTCCAGGCGGCCCTGCGCGAGGCGATCCGCGCGGGTCGGCTCGCGCAGGGGACCCGGCTGCCGTCGAGCCGGGACCTCGCCGCCGACCTGGGCGTGTCACGCGGGCTGGTCACGGAGGCGTACGAGCAGCTCACGGCGGAGGGGTATCTGCGCAGTGGCCGGGGCGCGGGGACCTGGGTGGGCGCAGCGGTGCGGGCCGCGCCCGCACGCGCGCGTGACCTCGCCCCGCGCTCCCCCGGCGCCCGCGCCGACTTCGTACCCGGGACGCCGGACCTGTCGCTGTTCCCGCGCGCGGCCTGGGCAGCCGCCCAGCGGGCCGTGCTGGCCGAACTGCCGCACCACGAGCTGGGCTACCCCGATCCCCGTGGCCTGCCCCGGCTGCGCACCGCCCTCGCCGAACTCCTCACCCGGCGCCGTGGCGTGGTCGCCGATCCGGAGCGGCTCGTGGTGGTGTCGGGGGTGGCCCAGGCGGCGACGCTGCTCGGATTCGCCCTCCACGCGCGCGGGATCCGTACGATCGGTGTCGAGGACCCGGGCAGCCCGCAGCACAGCGACCTGTACGCCTCGGCCGGCGTCGACGCCGTACCGCTGCCCCTGGACGACGAGGGGGTCGCGGTCGGGCCGCTGAGGGCGTCGGGCGTGCAGGCGGTGGTGACGACCCCCGCCCACCAGTTCCCGACCGGCATCGCCTGCTCGGCGCCGCGCCGCACCGAACTGCTCGACTGGGCGCGTTCGGTGGACGGGTTCGTCTTCGAGGACGACTACGACGGCGACTTCCGTTACGACCGCGCCCCGGTCGGCGCGCTCCAGGGCCTCGACCCGCAACGGGTGGCGTACGCCGGCTCGGTGAGCAAATCCCTCGCGCCGGGGCTGCGGCTGGGCTGGCTGCTGGTGCCCGAGGCGTTGGCGGAGGAGGTCGTCGAACGCAAGCGGACGATGGATCTCGGCCACCCCACCCTCGACCAGGCACTGTTCGCCCGCTTCCTGGAGCGCGGCGACTACGACCGCCAGCTGCGCCGCTGCCAGCGCGCCTACCGCGAACGGCGCGACACCCTGGTGGACGCCCTGGCGCGGCACTTCCCCGGCGCGGAGGTGTCCGGGATCGCGGCGGGTCTGCATGTCATCGCCACGGTGCCGGAGCGGTACGGGCCCCCGGCGCGCTTCCTCGCGGGGGCGGACGCGGCGGGGATCGCGGTGCGCCCGCTGGAGGCGTACCGCCACGCGCGCGTGCCCGACGCCGGGGACGCGCGCGTGCGCCTGGTCCTGGGATACGCGCATCTGTCGCCGGCCCGGATTCGGGACGGAGTGCGCCTGATGGCGGAGGCCGCGGGCGGCTGACGTCCCCTCGGAGGCGCCCGTTCCTCGGTCAGTTGTTCACCTTCGGTTTCCGTCCGCGCCGCGACGCCCCAGTAGGTGTGGCTGTGCACACTGGCCGGTTCCCGTCCCTGGAGGCGCACCCCATGTCACATCGTCCGTTCCCGGGCCGCCGCAGCGTTCTGCGCGGCTCGCTGGCCGCGTCGGCGGCCCTCACCGTGCCCGTCGGCCTCGGCGCGGCACCGGCGTTCGCCCTCTCGGGGCGCCCCCAGGCCGGCTGGGGCGTGCAGACCGGCGACGTGACGACCGACTCCGGTCTCGTGTGGGTGCGTTCCGACCGCCCGGCCCGGATGATCGTCGAGACGTCGGCGACGGAGTCCTTCCGCACCACGCACAGATGGCACGGCCCGCTCCTCGGCGCCGACACCGACTTCACCGGCACGACCCGGCTGTGCGGACTGCCGGCGGGCGAGCAGATCCACTACCGCGTCCTGCTCGCCGACCCGGACGACCCGCGCCGCACGGGCGAGCCGGTCACCGGCACCTTCCGCACCGCGTCCGCGAAGCGGCGCGACGGCGTGCGGTTCGTCTGGTCCGGCGACCTCGCCGGGCAGGGCTGGGGCATCAACCCCGACATCGGCGGCTACCGGATCTACGACGCCATGGCCGCGCTCGACCCGGACTTCTTCCTGTGCAGCGGTGACAACATCTACGCCGACGGGCCGCTCACCGAGACCGTGACGCTGCCCGACGGGCGGATCTGGCGGAACATCACCACCCAGGAGAAGGCGAAGGTCGCCGAGACGCTGGCGGAGTTCCGCGGCAACTTCCGCTACAACCTGCTGGACGACAACCTGCGCGCCTTCAACGCCCGCGTCCCCTCGATCATCCAGTGGGACGACCACGAGGTCACCAACAACTGGTTCCCGGGTGAGATCTTCGCCGACACCCGCTACACCGAGAAGAACGTCGACGTGCTAGCCGCCCGCGCCCGGCAGGCGTTCTCGGAGTACTTCCCGATCTCGACGCTGCGCCGTCCCGACGGCCGGGTCTACCGGGTGCAGAAGTACGGCCCGCTCCTCGACGTCTTCGTCCTGGACATGCGCACGTACCGCAACGCCAACTCGCCCGACAACCAGACCACCGACCCGGTGGGCATCCTGGGCCGCGAGCAGTTGGAGTGGCTCAAGCGCGAGCTGGCCCGCTCCCGCGCGGTCTGGAAGGTCATCGCCTCCGACATGCCGCTCGGCCTGGTCGTGCCGGACGGCACCGACGGCAAGCCGAACATCGAGGCGGTGGCACAGGGCGACCCCGGCGCGCCGCTCGGCCGCGAGCTCCAGATCGCAGAACTGCTGCGCTTCATCAAGCACCGGCGGATCACCGGCACGGTGTGGCTGACGGCGGACGTCCACCACACCTCCGCCCAGCACTACGACCCGTCGCGGGCCGCGTTCAAGGACTTCGAGCCGTTCTGGGAGTTCGTCTCGGGTCCGCTCAACGCGGGCGCCTTCCAGGCGAACGCGCTGGACGGCACGTTCGGCCCGGACCGCGTCTTCGTCAAGGCGCCGGCCACGCCCAACGTCTCACCCGCCGAGGGGTACCAGTTCTTCGGCGAGGTCGACATCGACGGCGACAGCGGGGAGCTGACCGTCCGGCTGCGCGAGCAGGACGGCACCGTACTGTTCACGCAGGTACTGCAGCCGGGGCGGGTCGGGCAGTAACCCCCGTAGCCTTGACGGTGCCGCGCACCGGCGTCATCCCGCGGTGCGCGGCACAACCGTCAAAAGAGAAACAAAAAGGACAGAAGCACGCTTTACCCATCAGTCACAAAGCGTTCGTGATCACGCAACACCCTTCCTTCACAGTGGGCGTATGACTGTAGGCATGTCCGATGTGACCCTGCTCCTGATCTCGACCGTCGCCCTGGCCGCCACGACGGGCTTCTTCACATGGTGGTCACGCCGCCACGGCCACGCCCCACCGAAGAGCGATACCGGCGCCCGGCCCCCGGCCGGGGAGAGCGGCCTGTGGCGGATGCGGACGACGGTGCGGGACGAACCGGGCTCGCTGGCCGCGCTGTGCACGGCCCTCGCCGGCCACCGGGTCGACATCCTGAGCCTCCAGACGCATCCGCTCGGCGCCGACACCGTCGACGAGTTCCTGCTGCGTGCCCCCGGCACTCTCGCGGCCGACGAGATCGCGCGGGCGGTGTCGCTCGCGGGCGGCACCGGCACCTGGATCGAGCGGGCCGACGCCCACGACCTGGTGGACGCACCGACCCGGATCCTGGGCCTTGCCACCCGGACCGCGCTGGACGCGGCGGAACTCCCGTTGGCGCTGAGGCAGTTGCTCGGCAGGTGCACGATCCGCTCACTGCCCGCGCAGCCCCCGGGCGGGGGACGTGGCACGGAGGGTGTGCCGGTGGAGGGTGTCCTGGAGGACACCGTGATGCGGCTGCGAGCGCCGGAAGGCGGAGTCATCACCGTGGAGCGGCCCTATCTGCCGTTCACCCCGACCGAGTTCGCGCGGGCGCGCGCCCTGGTCGAGCTGGACGCCCGCCTCGGCCCGCGTGTCCCGCGCAGCCACGACGTGCTGACGCTGCCCGAGGGCAGCGACATCACCATCCGCCGGGCCGACACCGGCGATCTCGAGGCCGCGAAGGCGATGCACGAGCGCTGCTCCGCGCGCACCCTCGCCATGCGCTACAACGGTCCCGTCGGGGACGCGGACCGCTACCTCGGCCATCTGCTCAGCCCGCGCTTCGGCCGCACCCTCGCGGCACGGACCGCCTCCGGCCGCGTCATCGCCCTGGGCCATCTGCTGTGGGACGGCGACGAGACGGAGGTCGCGCTGCTCGTCGAGGACGAATGGCAGCGCCGCGGTCTCGGCGGCGAACTCCTCTCCCGGCTGGTCGCGATGGCCGTGGAGGCGAAGTGCGCGAGCGTGTACGCCGTGACGCAGTCGTCCAACACCGGCATGGTCGCAGCGATGCGCGGCCTCGGTCTGCCCCTCGACTACCAGATCGAGGAGGGCACCCTCGTCGTCACGGCCCGTCTGGACACCACGGCGGTCGGCTCCGGGCAGCCGTCGGACCAGCTCTCGGAAGGGTTCGTACGGGACTGAGCTCAGCCCCGGGACACCGGCTGCCGCACCCCCAATGCCCCGTCCAGGTCGGCCCACAGGTCCTCGACGTCCTCCAGGCCCACCGACAGCCGCAGCAGCCGGTCGCTCACCCCGGCTCCCTTGCGGTCGTCCGCGTCGACGATGCGGTGACTGATCGAGGCCGGGTGCTGGATGAGCGTGTCGACGCTGCCGAGGCTCACCGCGGGAGTGATCAGGCGGACGCCGCCGATGACCTCGTGCGGGTCGTCGGCCACCTCGAAGGCGATCATCGCGCCGCCGATGCGCGGATAGTGGACGCGGGTGACGCGCGGGTCGGCGGCGAGCCGGCGGGCGAGCTCGGCGGCGTTCGCGGAGGCGGCCCGCACCCGGACCGGCAGCGTCGAAAGGCCCCGCAGCAGCAGGTATCCGGCCAGCGGATGCAGCACCCCGCCGGTGGCGAACCGCACCTGCCGCAGCCGCCCGGCGAACTCCTCGTCGCAGGCCACCACCCCCGCCATCACGTCCCCGTGCCCCCCGAGGTACTTGGTGGCGCTGTGCAGCACCAGCCGCGCGCCCTGCTCGGCGGGGCGCTGGAGCACCGGGGTGGCGAAGGTGTTGTCCGCGAGCAGCGGCACGGTGCCGCAGGCGTGGGCTACGGCCCTCAAGTCGACTTCGGCCAGGGTCGGGTTGGCCGGGGACTCGACCATCACCAGGCCGGTGTCCGGGCGCAGCGCGTCCGCGATCCCGGCCGGGTCGGTCCACGTCACCTCCGAGCCGAGCAGTCCGGCGGTCAGCAGGTGGTCGCTGCAGCCGTACAGCGGGCGCACGGCCACGACATGGCGCAGGCCGAGGGAGGCCCGTACGAGAAGGACCGCGGTCAGCGCGGCCATGCCGCTGGCGAACGCGACCGCGCTCTCGGTGCCCTCCAGGCGGGCCAGGGCCGTCTCGAAGCGGGCGACGGTCGGGTTGCCCAGTCGGGCGTAGACCGGCGGTCCGTCCGGCTCGGCGCCGGTGGTCGCGAAGGCGTCGATGCGGGCGGCCTCGCCCCGGCTGTCGTACGAGGGATAGGTGGTGGACAGGTCGATCGGCGGGGCGTGCAGGCCCTGCCCCGCCAGGTCGTCCCGCCCGGCGTGCACGGCCTCGGTGGCCAGTGCGCGGGGTGCTCTCACCGTGGTGCTGCGTACCTCGTCGTACGTGTGCGTGCTCGCTGAGACTGAGTCCATGGTCGGAAAGGGTGAACACCGACCGGATCTGATCGGCGGAGTGACGTGCTACGTTCGGCCGATGACCGAATCCGTCGTACTGGATCCGGTGGATCTCCAGCTGCTGCGGCTGCTGCAGAACGACGCCCGGACGACCTACCGTGACCTCGCCGCCCAGATCGGGGTGGCGCCGTCGACCTGCCTGGACCGCGTGAGCCGGCTGCGCCGGGCCGGCGTGATACTCGGGCATCGGCTGCGGGTCGATCCCGCCAAACTGGGCCGCGGGTTGCAGGCGTTGCTGTCCGTGCAGGTCAGGCCGCATCGGCGGGAGCTGGTCGGGCCGTTCGTGGAGCGGATCCGGGCGCTGCCGGAAGCGCGGACCGTCTTCCACCTGACCGGTCCCGACGACTACCTCGTCCATGTCGCGGTCGCGGACATGGCGGACCTGCAACGACTGGTCCTGGACGAGTTCACCGCGCGGCGGGAAGTGGCCCGCGTGGAGACCCGGTTGATCTTCCAGCAGTGGGAGTGCGGACCGCTGCTGCCGCCCGCTACGCCGTCGGCGCAATCCGGGTGACGGCCGCGACCCCTCGTACGAGGATGGTCCGCATGTCAGAGACCAACAGCCCGCTGCCCCGTGAGGTCGCCGACGCCTACGTCGACGAGCTCATCGCCCTCGATCCGGTCACCGGCACCTACCTCGGCGTACGGGAGAGTTCCAGCCGTCTCCCCGACCTCTCACCGGCCGGACAGGAGGCCATCGCCGAGCTCGCGCGGACGACCCTCGCGCGGCTCGACGAGGCGGAGCGCCGACCCGGCGCGGACAGTGACATCGAGCGCCGCTGCGCACGCCTGCTGCGCGAGCGGCTCACCGCCGAACTCGCCGTGCACGACGCCGAGGAGGGCCTGCGCGCGGTCGGCAACATGGCCACGCCCGCGCACAGCGTCCGCGAGGTGTTCACGGTGACGCCCGCGCAGACCGACGAGGACTGGGCGGCGATCGCCGAGCGGCTGCGCGCGGTGCCGACCGCGCTGGCGGGCTACCGCGCGTCCCTGGCGCTCGGCCTGGAGCGCAAGCTGTTGGCGGCGCCGCGCCCGACCGCCACGTTCGTCGAGCAGCTCTCCGAGTGGGCGGACACCGACGGGTCCGGCCGCGGCTGGTTCGAGGACTTCGCGGCCGCCGGACCCGAATCCCTGCGCGCCGAGCTGGACGAGGCCGCGCGCACGGCGACCGCGGCCGTCGTGGAGCTGCGGGACTGGATGCGTACGGTGTACGCGCCGGCGACCGAGGGCGCGCCGAACACGGTCGGGCGGGAGCGCTACGCCCGCTGGGCGCGCTACTTCAACGGTACGGACCTCGACCTGGACGAGGCGTACGCGTACGGCTGGGCCGAGTACCACCGCCTGCTCGCCGAGATGGAGAAGGAGGCGGAGAAGGTCCTCCCCGGCGCCGCGACGCCGTGGGTGGCGCTCGCGCACCTCGACGAGCACGGCCGGAACATCGAGGGCGTGGACGAGGTACGGGAGTGGCTGCAGGGCCTGATGGACCAGGCCATCGAGTCCCTCGACGGCACGCACTTCGACCTCGCCGAGCGGGTGCGGAAGGTGGAGGCGTGCATCGCGCCGCCCGGTGGCGCGGCGGCTCCGTACTACTCGCCGCCGTCGGAGGACTTCTCGCGACCCGGCCGCACCTGGCTGCCGACGATGGGCCAGACCCGGTTCCCGGTCTACGACCTCGTCTCGACCTGGTACCACGAGGGCGTCCCCGGGCACCACCTCCAGCTCGCCCAGTGGGTGCACGTGGCGGGGAACCTCTCCCGCTACCAGGCCACGGTCGGCATGGTCAGCGCCAACGCCGAGGGCTGGGCGCTGTACGCGGAGCGGCTGATGGACGAGCTGGGCTTCCTCACGGACGCGGAGCAGCGGCTCGGCTATCTGGACGCGCAGATGATGCGGGCGGTGCGGGTGATCGTCGACATCGGCATGCACCTGGAGCTTGAGATCCCGGCCGACTCCCCCTTCCACCCGGGCGAGCGCTGGACTCCCGAGCTGGCCCAGGAGTTCTTCGGCGCGCACAGCAGCCGTTCGGCGGACTTCGTGGAGAGTGAACTGACCCGCTACCTCACGATCCCGGGCCAGGCCATCGGCTACAAGATCGGCGAACGGGCCTGGCTGCTGGGCCGGGAGAAGGCGCGCGAGCGCCACGGCGACGCGTTCGACCTGAAGGCGTGGCACATGGCGGCACTGTCGCAGGGCTCGCTGGGCCTGGACGACCTGGTGGACGAGCTGGCCGCGCTCTGACCGACCGGCGGACCGGCCGGTCAGTGATGGGCCGGTCGGCCGGTCAGCGCCGGAACCCGCCCTCCGAGTCGATCACCTGCCCCGTGATCCAGCCCGCCTCGTCCGTCGCCAGCCAGGCGATGAGGCGGGCCGGGTCGTCGGGCATGCCCCAGCGGCCGGCGGGGAAGCGGGCGGCGACACCCGCGTAGGCCTCGCCGGTCAGGTAGTCGGTGTCCACGGGGCCGGGGTTGACCGTGTTCACCGTGATGCCGTGCTCGGCGAGCGTGGTCGACAGGGAGCGGGTGATCGAGGCGAGGGCGCCCTTCTGGAGGGCGTAGGCGATCTCGCCCGGCATGCCGCCCGCGATGTCCTGCCCGGACGTCATCATCACCACGCGCCCGCCCGGCCCGGGCTCCGCGGTACGCGCTCGGGCGTACGCCTGGACGAGCAGCAGCACCGAGCGGGTGTCGACGGCCCAGTGGGCGTCGAGCATCGCCGCGTCGATCTCGTCGAGGGTGCCGTCGGAGCCGCTGAGGGCGTGGTTGGCGACGAGGATGTCGAGCCGTCCGCCGAGCGCCGAGGCCGCGGTGGCGACGAGCTCGGCGGGCACCGCCGGGTCGGACAGGTCGCCGGGCCCCGCGACGACGAGCGCGTGGGGGTCGCCCTGTGCCGCGCGGACGGAGGCGGTCACCTCCTCGGGCCGGTCGGCGCCCCAGGACATCCCGGCGTCGTGCGGCACATGGTGGTGCAGGTACACGCTCGCCCCGTACGCGACGAGCCGCCGCGCCACCGCGTGCCCGATCCCGGCTCGTCTGCTGGCCCCGGTGACCAGAGCGGTCCGGCGGCGCAGGGGCAGGGGGTCCCGGCGGAGGTGTTCGGGAGTGGGGTGCGGGAGGAGGGGCATGGGCACCCATGATGGGCGGCTGGAGCGGGCGACGCACTCGGTTTTCACGGCGCCCGCGCGCCGGCTCAGTCCGCCAGTTTCGTGATCTGCACCAGTCCCAGCCAAGTCTCCGGCCCCGGCTGTACGTTGGCCGCGCGGACGGCGTAGCGGCCGGGGGCCAGGGCGACCCTGACGTGGTCGGTGCGGGTGGAGTCGTTGCCGGGCCAGGCGGCGTCGAACAGGAGCACCGGGCCGGGGACGCTCCAGCGGACCTCCGGCTCCCACAGGGCCGTCTCGAGCGCCGTCGGGACCTGGGCGAGGAGCTCCTCCTCGGAGTCGGCGGCGGCCCACCGTACGAACGTGCCCTGGTCCGGGAGGTACGTGGTGGAGGCCGGTTCGTCGCCGAACACGAGCGCCGCGCTGTCCCCGACGGGCAGCAGCCCGATGAAGCCGTCCACCTCGCAGGCCCGGTCGTAGTCCGAGGCCGCCTCCTCCCCGTCGGCGCCCGCCCAGAACGGCAGCACCGCCTCGGGCACCGCGATGAGCGGCCCGCCGCCCGACTCCACCCATTCCGCCGCGCCCGGTTCCGCGTATCTCACCATGGCGCAAAAACCTACAGGCGAGGGGGCCGCACCTCGCAACCCGGTGGAGCACGCTTCCCGCGCCCGCCGACCGGATCACCGCTCAGCGAAATGACGTGCGGCGAGAGTGCGTGCCGGGCGTCGCGCGGCAGGCGCCACCTTCGCAACAGGCCCTACGCCGTGGTCCGTTCCGCGTCGGCCGGTCGTCGCCCGGCCTTGTCGACGACGCCGTGCGCCAGCTCGGCCACGCTGGAGAGCAGGGTTCCGGCCTTGCCGTACGGGGTGTCCTTGGTCAGGTAGCTGCGGGAGCCGAGGAAGGTGAAGTCCGTCTCGTGGAAGACCCATTCGGTCCGGATGCCGTAGCGGGTGTCGTCGCGGGCGATGCCGAGGCCACGGCGGCCGAGCGCGTCGCGGGCCTGTGGGGCCGGGGTGACGCCGGGGATCTTCGCCGCGGCGCGGTAGAGGGCCGCCGCCGTGCGGGGCGGCATCACCCCGCCGAGCAGGGATCCGATCTGCTCGAACACCGCCTGGTCGCGTTCGCGGCCCTGCGCGGCCGGAGTCTTGGCGTACAGGTAGGCGAGCAGGTCGTCGGGGTCGGTGGGCAGGGAGCGGAGCCAGCTGTAGGTGGGCCGGTTGATGCCGGCCGGGGTACCGCCCGTGTCACCGAGTTCGGCGTTGATGGGGTAGGTCTCACCGTCCTCCCGGACCAGGCCGAGCCTGTGCAGGGGGCCCGGCTCCTGCGCGGACCACACCTCACGGTCCATCAGCGGGCCGAGCACGGCCTTGCCGCTGGTCAGATCGGCCCCGCGGGCCTTCTCCCGGGTGTAGACGAACTGGTCGTCCCGCACGGTGGGCGTGGCGTTCTTCTCCGCGGCCACGGAGATCCGGTCCAGCAGCGCCGCGGCGGGCCGCATGTCCGTGGCCGCGCCGTGCGACGCCGTGCCGGAGGGCTTGTGGTCGCCGCCGTGCAGGGCCGCTCCCGCGGCCAGCGCGCAGGCCAGGGTCAGCGCGGTCGCCGGCGCCAGGAGCGCGGGCCGCAGGAGACGACGGGCCGTGCGGGCAGGGCGCGCGGAGGTGGCCTGGTCGCGGTCGATGTGGTGCATCAACAGGTCCTTGTGTCGAAGGTGCTGCTCGCGCGGGAGGTCCCAGTCGGCCGGGGCCGGCAGCAGGCGGGCGATCTCCTCGCGGTCGCCATGCCGCTCCGGGGAAGCGCCGGTGGTCTTGTCGTTCATGTGAGCTCCTCCCGTACGGGCAGGGCCGCGATCGCGGCCGCACTTGTCATCTCTCCGCGGGCGGTGGGCAGTTCCCGGTCTTCTTCCGCGAGCCGGGCGAGCTTCTTACGGGCGCGCGAGAGGCGGGAGCGCACGGTGCCGACGGCGATGCCCAGCGCCTCCGCCGTCTGCTGGTAGTCCAGGCCGGACCACACGCACAGGGCCAGCACCTCCCGCTCCTGTCGACGCAGCCGGCCCAACGCGGCCTGCACGGCACGCAGGCGCCGCGCGTCGTCGATCCGCCCGACCGTCCTGGGCGCGAAGTCCTCCTCCGCACGCGGCTGTGGCTGACGCGCCAGGAACAACTGCCGTCTGCGCAGCCCCCTGCGGGCGTTGTCCGCCTTGTGGGTGGCGATGCCCAGCAGCCAGGGCAGCAGGGTGCCGCCTTCCTCCTGGACACGGGCGCGGGTCCGCCACGCGGTCAGGAACGTTTCGGACATGATCTCTTCGGCCGTCGACCAGTCGCCCGTCAACCGCAGCCCGTGGTTGTACACGGCACGGGCGAACTCCTCGTACAGCTGGGCGAACGCCTCACGGTCCCCCTCGCGCACGCGACGGCGTACCTCGTTTTCTGAGTCCCTCACGACCACTTCTCTCCGCGACCCGGGAGGAGTTCCTGTGGTCTGCGTCACGGACCGGTCGACGAACGCCGCCGCGGTTCAGCTCCGGCGCGGGATGCCCAGCGTCCCTACGAGCTGGGCGAGCTCCTCCTGGAAGAGCTTGTCGGGGCTGCTGGTCTGGGTGGCCATGTGGCCGTAGACCTCCAGTGACACGAGGCCGTGCAGGCGACCCCAGATGCGCAGGGCGAGGGCGACGGTCGCGGGCTGCAGGTCGGGGAAGGCGGGGCGCACCTTGGCGAGGAGCCCGGGGGCGAAGTCGGACCAGTCGAAGGCGCTGTCCTCGTAGAGGTGCCGGGCGTGGGGCCACGCGGCCGCCGCGAGCGCGGTGAGTCCCGTGCAGACCCGGCGGGCGGCGTCCGGGGCGGGGCCGCCTTCGGGAGCCTGGTAGCCGGGGACGGGGTCGCCGTAGATGAGCCGGAAGCCCTGGGGGTTCATCAGGGCCCAGGTCCGGAAGGCGGTGGCCCATGCCTCGATCCGGACGGCGGGCTCCGCGGCGGGAGTGGCCTCCCAGGCGGTGTCCACGGCGTCGGCCAAGGCGGTGTACAAGTCGTTGATGAGCGTGGTGACCAGGTCGTCCCGGGTCGCGAAGTAGCCGTAGATGGCGTTGGCGGTCATGCCCATCTCGCGGGCGATGGCCCTCAGGGTGATGGCGTCCGGCCCGCCCGAGGCCATCAGGGTCAGCGCCACCTTCTTGATTTCCGCCGTGGTCTCGGCCCGTAGGCGCTCGCGCCGTCCCCTGCTGCCCGTGACTGTCACAGCAGACACTCTACAGCGTCATTTTACTTATCGCCGTAACGAAACTTCACGCCGTATAGTTTCCGCACGGCGTCACCTCAGAGGTGGCGTCCCATGTCTGCATGCACAGGGGAGAACCATGCACATCGGAGTCATCGGAGCCACGGGGACCATCGGCAGCCGGGTGGTCACGGAGGCCGTCGACCGCGGCCACCTCGTCAAGGGATTCAGTCGGGACGCCGCGCAGGCGCAGCGCGAGGAACGGCGGGAGAACGTCACCTGGGCGAGCGTCGACGTCCTGGACCCCGAGAGCATCGCCGGAGTCCTGCCCGGCCTCGACGTCCTCATCAGCGGGTTCCAGCCGGGCAACGCCGCCACGGACCTCGCGGACACCGTGCGGCGTTCGATCGCCGACCCCACCGTCTACGCCAGAGCGGCGCGCGCCCTGCTGAAGGCCTTGGAGAGCCACCCTCGCACCCGGCTCATCGTGATCGGCGGCGCCGGCAGCCTCGAGATCGAACCGGGAGTGGTGCGTGCCGACTCCGACGAACTGCTGCACACCGCCCTCGACCAGATCGGGCTGCCCCGCGAATACGCCGCGGCGGTACGCGGCCACCGTGACGCCCTCGACGTCTTGCGGACGTCGAACCGGCTGTGGACCTACTTCAGCCCCGCCGAGGAGATCGCTCCCGGCGAGCGCACCGGACGCTTCAGGGTCGGTGGCGACCAGCCGGTCCTGGACGCGGACGGCCGCAGCCGCATCTCGGTGGAGGACGCGGCCGTCGCCCTGATCGACGAGGTGGAACTGCCCCGCTTCGTCCAGCGCCGCTTCACCATCGGCTACTGACGGCCGCGGCGCAGTCGCCCGTGGGGGAGGTCATGAACTCCCCCACGGGCGTCGATCAGCTGGTCGTAATCGGGGCCGGTGCTGCCCTCGTAGGCCGCGGTCATGCGGCCCCACTCGTCCCAGTTCAGGGTCTCCTGCTTGCAGAGCGCGGCGAGGTCGCGGACCACGTTGCCGCTGATCTCGTGCGGCCCCCAGGCGCGGCGCAGATGCCGACGGGGTCGTCGGGCAGTCCCTCGATGAGCGGGAACTGGTTCGCGTCCAGGGTCGTGAAGGGCCCGGGCAGTGCGTAGTCGAGCACGTCATCGGTCATGACCGAGCATGGCAGGAGTTCGCTGACATCCCGGTCGCCCGTCAGCAGCCGCAGTCCTCCGCGTCCACCGGCGCCGTCAGCGGGTCGGCGGCGCGGCGCTCGCGGCCCTGCCAGGTCTCGAACTCGAAGCCCTCGCGGGCCCAGTACTCGAAGCCGCCCAGCATCTCCTTGACCTGGTAGCCGAGTTCGGCGAGGGCGAGGGCGGCGCGGGTCGCGCCGTTGCAGCCGGGGCCCCAGCAGTACGTCACCACCGGGACGTTCTTGTCGAGGAGTTGCTCGGCCTGCCCGGGGATGAGCGCGGTCGGCAGATGGACCGCGCCGGGGATGTGGCCCTGGTCCCAGGAGGCGGTGGAGCGGGAGTCGAGGACGACGAAACCGTGGTCGCCGTCGGCCGCGAGGGCTGCGGCGACGTCGGAGACGTCGGCGTGGAAGACGAGACTGGCGCGGAAGTGGGCGGCGGCATCGGCCGGGGCGGCGGGCGCCACGCGCAGGACGGGGTTCGCGGCAGTCGTGGTCGTGCTGAGGCTCATGGTCCGGCCTTTCACTCGGGTGTCTCGATGATCAGAAATCTACGATCGGTGAGCGTCCGCCTGAAGGCGCGTTCCCCGGCGCATCACTTGCTCAGCCGGGGATTCCCCTGCTATTCCCGTCCCATGACCGCGTTTTCCCCGGACGCCACCGACTGGCGCATCCTCGACGTCCTCCAGCGGGACGGCCGGGCCAGCTTCGCCGAGCTGGCCCGGGCCGTCTCGATGTCCCCGAGCGCGGTCACCGAGCGGGTGCGGCGGTTGGAGGAGGCCGGGGTGATCCAGGGGTACGCGGCAGTCGTCGACCCCGAGCGGCTCGGCCTGCCGATCCTGGCGTTCGTGCGGCTGCGCTATCCGAACGGCAACTACAAGCCGTTCCACGACCTCGTCGCCGTGACGCCGGAGATCCTGGAGGCGCACCATGTGACCGGCGACGACTGCTTCGTCATCAAGGTCACCGCCCGGTCGATGCGTCACCTGGAGGAAGTGTCGGGCAAGATCGGCGCGCTGGGGTCGGTCACGACCAGCGTCGTCTACTCCTCACCGCTCCCCCGCCGCCCGCTGGGTCACTGACCGCGCTGGCGCACCACCGACCCCGAGCGGCCCTTCACGACCTCCAGCTGGGCGTGGATCCGCCGCCGCAGGTCGGCGACATGGCTGACGATGCCCACGCTGCGGTCGCGTTCGCGCAGGGAGTCGAGGACGTCGAGGACCTCGTCCAGGGTCTGGTCGTCGAGGCTGCCGAAGCCCTCGTCGATGAAGAGCGTGTCCAGCTGGACCCCGCCGGCCTCGTCGGTGACGACGTCCGCCAGCCCGAGGGCGAGGGCGAGCGACGCGAAGAAGGTCTCACCGCCCGACAGCGTGGCCGTGTCGCGCTCCCGGCCGGTCCAGGCGTCGACGACGTGCAGCCCGAGGCCGCTGCGGCCGCGGCCGGCCCGGTCGGCGGAGTGGACGAGGGTGTAGCGGCCGGACGACATGCGCCGCAGGCGGACGGTCGCGGCGGCGGCCACCTGCTCCAGGCGGGCCGCCAGGACGTACGACTCCAGCCGCATCCTGCGCTCGTTGTCGGCGGAGGTGCCCGCGGTGAGGGAGGCCATGCGGGCCACGCGGTCGTACTCCTCGCGCAGCGGCGCGAGGCGCCGTACGCCGGTCTCCGCGCGCGCGGAGAGCCCGTCGAGCTCCGTGCAGCGGCGGGCGGCCGCGTCCCAGGCGGAGGTGGCGGTACGCAGCCGGGCGGCCGCGTCGGCGGCGGCCCGTTCCGCCGCGGCGAGATCGGCGGGCGGCTGCTCGGCGGCGGCCGCGGTGTCGGCCTCGGCGAGGACCGCGCGTACGGCGCTCTCCTCGGTCTGCCAGGCGTCGAGGCGCCGCTGCAGCTCGCGGTGGGCGGTGTCGTCGAGGAGCGCGGCCGCCGCGGCCCGCGGAGTCTCGAACCCGGCGCGGTAGGCGGCCTCGGCGAGCCGCCCGTCGGCCGCCTTGAGGCGCTCGGCGCTCTCCTCGGCGGCCCGCACGGCGTCGGCCGCCTCGGTGAGCCGGGACGCCTGCCGCTCCAGCTCGGCGGCCCGCGCGGCCACGCTGTCCGCAGCGCCGCGGGCCTGCGCCAACTCCTCCTCCAGCGTGTCCCGTTCCCGCTCCAGGGTGTCCCGGCGGGCGGTCCTGGTCGCCGTGGAGAGCGCGGCCTGCTGCCGGTCGGCGGTCCGCCGCTCGTGCTCCTGCTCGGCCCGCCGCAGCTCCTCGTGCGCGGCGTGCAGTCCGGAGGCGTCCCGGCGCGCCTGCGCGTGGAGCCGTTCCAGCTCCTCGGCCTCGTCGGCGAGCCGGTCGGTCGGGGTGTCACCGGCCTCGGCCGTGGCGGCGGCGAGTGCTTCCCGTACGACGCCGAGGCGCCGTACGTCCTCGGCGTGCCGTTCCTCCGCGCGCTGGTGGGCGGCGAGGGCCTGTTCCTCGGCCTCGCGGTCGACGTGCCCGGCGTCCTTGCGCGCGGGGGCGGGGTGTTCGGTGGCGCCGCAGACCGCGCAGGGCTCGCCGTCCGTGAGGTGGGCGGCGAGTTCCGCGGCGATGCCGTCGAGGCGCTGCTCCTTCAGGTCGAGCCAGTGCTCCTTGGCCCGCAGTGCCTGCTCTTCGGAGGCGAGAGCCTGTCGCTGGGTCTCCTCGGTGTCCCCGGCGAGCTGGTCGCGCAGCCGGGCCGCGCGCAGCCGCTTCTGGGCGGGCTCGCGCTGTACGGCGAGCTGTTCGGCCCGGGTGGCGGCCTCCTGGGCGGACTCGATCCGGGCCTGGAGGCCCGCGCGGGTCGCGTCCCACCCGGCGAGCCAGCCCTCGGTCTCCGCCAGGACCTCCTCGTCGGCGCGCTCCTGGCGGTCCAGGTCGGCGCGCTCGGCGACCAGTCGGGCGAGGCGTTGTTCGGCGCGGCGGGCCGACTCCAGGCCGCCCAGTTCCTCGGCGGCACGGCGGGCCGCGGTGGCGAGTCCGCTCGCACCGGCGTCCGCGTGAGCGTCCTGGAGCAGGGCACGCGCGCGTGCCTCGGCGTCGGTGGCCCTGCGATGCTCGGCCTCGGCCGCCTCGCGCAGTTCCAGGGCCGGCGCCACCGCCTCCGCCTTGCGGGACCGCTCCATGCGCGTCTGCGCCTCACGGTGGGCGTCGGCCCGCTCCTCGAGTCGCTGCGCCCGCTCCCGCGCCTCGGCGAACCGCCGCTGCAACCGGGCCACTTCGCGTACGTCGGACAGGGCGCGCTCGGCGGCGGCCTGGGCGGCCTCGGCGGCGGCGCGGCCACGGTGGGCGATGGTCAGCTGCTCCCGTGCGGTGCTTCGGGCGACGGCGGCCGCGGTGAGAACCGCCTCCGCGAGTCCCGGCTCCCCCGGTGCCAGGTCCGGCAGTTCCATGGCGTCGCCCGCGGCCTGCTGCATGCGGTGGGCGTCGGCGAGCAGTTCGGCGTCCCCTTCACGCACCCGGGCCTCGGTGACGCGTCGGCGTTCGGCGAGGCGTTTCTCGACCTCGGCGAAGCGCTGGGTGTCGAAGAGCCGGCCGAGCAGGCGGCCGCGGGCCTCGGCGTCGGCGCGCAGGAAGCGGGCGAAGTCGCCCTGGGGCAACAGCACGACCTGGCAGAACTGCTCGCGGCTCATGCCGAGGAGCTGGGTGATCTCCTCGCCGATCTCCTGGTGGGAGCGGCTGAGGTCCTTCCAGGCGCCGGCCGTGGTGTCGTACTCGCGCAGCCAGCTCTGGGCCTTGTCCAGCGTCGTCCCCGAGCCGCGTTTCTTGGGCCGCTCCCAGGGCGGCTGCCGGGTGACCTCCAACCGCCGCCCCGCGACGGTCAGTTCGAGCGTCACCTCGGTGCGGGTGCCGGCGGCGGCGTGGTCACTGCGCAGGGTCAGGCCCTGGCCGCTCTGCCGGGCTCCCGGCACGGAGCCGTACAGGGCGTAGCACACGGCGTCCAGAACGGACGTCTTCCCGGCGCCCGTCGGTCCGTGCAGCAGGAAGAGCCCGGCGGCGGACAGGTCGTCGAAGTCGACGCTCTGGGAGCCGCCGAAGGGGCCGAAGGCGGTGATGTCCAACCGGTGCAGCCTCACCGCGCCACCTCCCGCACCGCGTCGTCCGCGCGGACCGCGTCGAAGGCGTCCCGCAGTACCTCCTGCTCCCGCGCGTCGGGACCGGCGCCGCGCACATGCGTGACGAAGTCCTCGGCGATCTGCTGGTCACTGCGGCCCGCGAGTCGTCGGGCGTACGACACGTCGGGGTCGTCCGGCGCCCGTTCCGGGGCGAAGACGAGACTGAGGGTGTGCGGGAAGCGCTCGATGAGACGGGCCATGGGGTCGGCCGGACGGACGGCGTCCGTGAGTGTGGCCTCGACCCACGCCTCCTCGTACCGCGACAGCTCCGGGTCGGCGAGCAGGTCCTCCAGCGTGCCGCGCAGCCGGGCCAGGGCGCGCGGCACGGGGCAGTCGATCCGCTCGGCGCTGACCGCCCCGTCGGCGTCCAGGTGGACGAGCCACATGGTCTTGCGGTGCTCGGCCTCCGAGAAGGAGTACGGCAACGGCGAGCCGGAGTAGCGCACGCGCTCGGTGATGGTCTGGCAGCCGTGCAGGTGGCCCAGCGCCGCGTAGTCGACGCCGTCGAACACCCCGGCGGGCACCGCGGCCACGCCACCGACGGTGATGTCCCGCTCGCTGTCGCTGGCCTCGCCGCCGGTGACGAAGGCATGGGCGAGGACGACGGAGCGGGTGCCCCGCGCGCGCGTGGCGAGGTCGGCGCGGACCCGTTCCATGGCGGCGGCGAGCACGGCCTCGTGCCCCGCCTTCTCCACCCCGAACTCGTTCTTCACCAGGGCGGGTTCGAGATACGGCAGCCCGTAGAAGGCCACGTCGCCGAAGTCGTCCGCCAGCACCACCGGCGTCCCGCACGCGGACGGCTCGGTCCGCAGATGGATGCCCGCCCGGCCGATGAGCCCGGCGCCCACCCCGAGGCGGCGCGCCGAGTCGTGGTTCCCTGAGATCATCACCGTCGGCACCCCGAGGTCGGCGAGCCGGTGCAGGGCGTCGTCGAACAGCTCGACCGCCGCGAGCGGCGGCACGGCCCGGTCGTACACGTCCCCCGACACCACCACCGCGTCGACCTCACGCTCCCGCACGGTCGCGACGAGACGACCGATGAACTCGGCCTGGGCACCGAGCATGTTCACGCGGTGGAACGCCCGGCCGAGGTGCCAGTCGGAGGTGTGCAGCAATCTCATGATCCCCGAGACTAACGGCCGGGTCCGACACCACGGGCGGTTACTCCCGTATCGCCCCGTCATAAGGGTTCACAGAAACACCACTTATGTCCGTTTCAGGCGTCCCCGTACGCCTCGCCTCCCAGTTCGAACCCCGCCGACCCCGCGGTGGCGTCCGCGAGCCAGGCGCGGAAGGTGTCCACGTCGGCGTCCGGGAGGCCGATCTCCAGGGTGACCGCTTCGCCGTAGTGCATGTCACGTACGTCGCGGCCGGTGGTGCGGAGGTCGTTCTGGAGCTTGCCGGCGCGTTGGTGGTCGACGGTCACGGTGGCGAGCCGGAAGCGGCGGCGGGTGCGGGTGCCGAGCGCGTCGAGGGCCTCGCCCACGGCGCCGCCGTAGGCGCGGATGAGGCCGCCCGCGCCGAGCTTGACCCCGCCGTAGTAGCGGGTGACGACGGCGACGACGTAGCGCATGTCGCGGCGCAGCAGCATCTGGAGCATGGGGACGCCGGCGGTGCCGCCGGGTTCGCCGTCGTCGCTGGCCTTCTGGACGGCCGCGTCGGCGCCGATGACGTAGGCCCAGCAGTTGTGGGAGGCGTCGGCGTGCTCCTTGCGGACGGCCGCGACGAAGTCCTGCGCCTCCTGTTCGGTGGCCGCCGGGGCGAGCGCGCACAGGAAGCGGGAGCGGTTGACCTCGGTCTCGTGCACACCCGCGCGGGCGACGGTGCGGTACTCGTCCTGCATCCGGCCAGCCTAGTGTCAGACAGACCCCCGGCCGGATCAGCCGCCTTTCTTCCCCCGGGGGACGGCCATCCAGGTCAGCAGCGCCGTGCCGGGGGTGAGGTCGCGCCAGGTGGTGCCGCGCCAGGTGAGGACCGCGATCGCGGAGGTCGGGAACTTCAGGCGGACCTCGTCCAGCAGGTTGTCGAGGCCGTCCCCGGCGAGGTCGAGGACCAGCTCCTCGAGGCCCGGGTTGTGCCCGATCAGCAGCAGCGTCGCCGCCTGGGCGGGCGCCTCCCGCACGACCTGCAGCAGTTCCGGTACGTCGGCCGCGTACAGCCGAGGATCGTGGCGGACCGGCGGCGGGGTCCCCCACTGGGCGGAGGCGAGTTCCCAGGTCTCACGCGCGCGTGTGGCCGTCGAGCACAGGGCGAGATCGGGGAGGCAGTCGATCTCGGCGAGCGCGCGTCCGGCGGCCGGGGCGTCCCGGCGGCCGCGCGGGGCGAGCGGACGTTCGTGGTCGGGGACGCCCTCCGGCCAGGCGGACTTCGCGTGCCGCAGCACGACCAGGCGGCGCAGCGGTCCCGCCCCCGCGCGCGGGGTCATGCCCAGGCTCCCAGGTCGCGGGTGAGTTCGAGGCCGAGGAGCCGATCGGCGTACGCGTACGTCTCGAAGCGGGCGCCGTCCGGGAGCTCCGGCCCGGCCTCCTCCACCCACCGCAGGACTCCCAGGACCCCTGGTACGTCCAGATCGTCCTCCCAGGCCGTACGGAGCCGTTCCTTCACGTCCTCCGGCACCGGCTTCGAGGGCCGCCGCGCCCACTCGGCGACGGCACGGCGCCAGCGGGCGAGGGTGTCGCGGGCAGCGCCGAGGCCCTCCGCGTCGAGCGGTACGGGTTCGCGGTGATGGTGGGAGAGCAGGGCGAGACGAAGGACGGCGGGGTCGGCGTCCGACGCCACGGGAGCATCGGGGACCACGGGCGCGACGGCGACCCGGACCTCGTCGGAGAGCACGGGCGCCACGGCGTCCCCACCCTCCTCGGGGAGCACGGGCGCCACGGCGTCCCCGGCCTGGTCCGGGAGCACGGGCGCCACCGCACCCCCCGCCGTGTCGGCCTCCCCCACCACGTGCAGGGCGCGGGCCGACCCGATCCCGCCCGCGAGCTCCGGGCCCTCCTCGAACGGCCGGACGCCGAGAGCGGCCGCCGCCGCCCGCAGCTCCGCCCGCTCCCGGCCACCGGCCAGCAGGGCCACCACGGGCGTGCCGCCGAGTTCCAGGGCGCGGACGAGCAGGTCGGCGACGAGCAGGACGCGCAGGGCGCCGGTACCGTGCCCCGGGGCGTGGACCTCGACTCGGGCCAGGCCACGGCGGACGGGGGCGGCGGGGACGGGTTCGCCGGTTCGGGCGTCGATGATGCGCAGCACGGGGTGAGCGTAGGCGGGCGGAGGGCCGTCCGCAGGACGACGGCACGGAATCAGGACGCGTCCGACGCTGTTGACCGGGTGGGCACCCGTGACCATGGGCGCCTTCAGCTCCCTTCCGATCAGAGGAGGCCGCCGGTGTACGGCGACGAGGCAACGGTCCGCAGGATCCTCACCGGGTTGGGCGACACCTGGGCGGTGGTGGGCCTGTCGACGAACCCGCGGCGCGCGGCCTACGGCGTCGCGGAGGTGCTCCAGCGCTTCGGCAAGCGGATCGTGCCGGTCCATCCGAAGGCGGAGACGGTGCACGGAGAGCAGGGTTACGCCTCCCTCGCGGACATCCCCTTCCCGGTGGACGTCGTCGACGTGTTCGTCAACAGCGACCTCGCGGGAGCCGTCGCGGACGAGGCCGTCACCAAGGGCGCGAAGGCGGTGTGGTTCCAGCTCGGCGTCATCGATCCGAACGCCTACGACCGCACCCGCGCCGCCGGCCTGGAGATGGTGATGGACCGCTGCCCGGCCATCGAGATTCCCCGGCTGGGTTGATTCCTGAAGAGTCATCCAGGAAATACCCGCACACAGGTCAAGATTCCCCCCGCACTCTTCAGTTGACGCTTTTACGTTCCTAATCTGAGCGCTCCGATTCACGGCAGGCGACGTCCGCGTGAATTTCATGAATTTCATGAGAGGCGCCTTAAGAAATGGTAAGCGTCGACCGAATTCCAGACGTCAAGGGAAGCCCGGGCGGCCTGCGCCGGGATGTCGGACTGATCGGCCTGATGTGGGCCTCGGTCGGATCCATCATCGGCTCCGGCTGGTTGTACGGCGCCGAGAAGGCGGTCGTGGTGGCCGGTCCCGCCGCGATCGTGTCGTGGGTGATCGGGGCCGTGGCGATCGTGCTCCTGGCACTGGTCCACGCGGAGCTGGGCGGGATGTTCCCGGTCGCGGGCGGCACGGCCCGCTATCCGCACTACGCGTTCGGCGGGCTGGCCGGCATGTCCTTCGGCTGGTTCTCCTGGCTCCAGGCGGCGACCGTCGCACCGATCGAGGTCGAGGCGATGATCGGCTACGCCGGCCACTGGAGTTGGGCGCACGGTTTCCAGCACACCGACGGAACCCTCACCGCCTCCGGATTCGTGGTCGCCCTCCTGCTGATGGCGGTCTTCGTGGCCGTCAATTTCCTCGGCGTCCGCGTGCTCGCGCACACGAACAGCGCGGCCACCTGGTGGAAGATCGCGGTACCGCTGGTCGCCATCTTCGTGATCGCGGCGGGCAACTTCCACCCGGCCAACTTCACTTCGGAAGGCTTCGCGCCGTTCGGCGCCAAGGGCGTGCTGAGCGCGATCAGTTCGAGCGGCATCATCTTCGCCCTGCTCGGCTTCGAGCAGGCGATCCAGCTCGCCGGCGAGAGCCGGGACCCCCAGCGGGACCTGCCCCGGGCGACCCTCGGCTCGGTCGCCATCGGCGCGGTCGTCTACGTGCTGCTCCAGGTGGTGTTCATCGCCGCCCTCCCCCACTCCGCCTTCGCCGGGGGCTGGGCCAAGCTGCACTTCGAGGGAATCAGCGGTCCCTGGGCGGGCCTGGCCACCCTGGTGGGCCTCGGCTGGCTCAGCGTGGTGCTTTACGTCGACGCGGTGATCTCCCCCGGCGGCACCGGCCTGATCTACACCACCGCCACCTCCCGCGTCTCCTTCGGCCTCGCCCGCAACGGCTACGCCCCGAAGGTGTTCGCCCGCACCGACAAGCGGGGCGTGCCCTGGTTCGGCCTGATCGTCTCGTTCGTGACCGGCGTGGTCTGCTTCCTGCCGTTCCCCAGCTGGCAGGAACTGGTCGGCTTCATCACCTCGGCGAGCGTGCTGATGTACGCGGGTGCGCCGCTGGCGTACGGCGTGTTCGCCGACCGGCTGCCGCACCGCGAGCGCCCGTACCGGCTGCCCGGCGGCAAGGTGGTCGCGCCGCTGTCGTTCGTGGTCGCCAACCTCATCGTCTACTGGGCCGGCTGGGAGACGCTGTGGCGGCTCGGCGTGGCCATCCTCATCGGCTACGTGCTGCTGGGCGCGTACGCCTGGTACGCCGTCAGCGCCGGCCTCCCGGACGCGCCGCGCCTCGACTGGAAGGCGGCGCGATGGCTGCCGGTGTACCTGCTGGGCCTCGGGCTGATCTCCTGGCAGGGCGGCTTCGGCGGCCAGGGGCATCTGGGCCTGTGGTGGGACATTCTGGTCATCGCCGTGTTCTCACTGGCGATCTACTACTGGGCGAAGGCGTCCGCGTCCCGCACGGAGGACATCGAGCGGAGCATCGAGGAGGTCACGGTCGTGGAGGCACCGGCGCACTGACACCCGTGAGGGGGCACCCATAATGTGCGGGTGCCCCCCACCTCCGTCTCCCCCTCCCCAGAGCGTGTTCCGGTCGTCGTAGTGGGCGCCGGCCCGGCCGGTCTCACCGTCGGCGCCGTCCTGCGGGGCGCGCGGGTGGACTGCGTGGTGCTGGAGACGGAGACCCGCGAGTTCATCGAGAACCGCCCCCGCGCCGGGGTCGTCGAGGAATGGGCCGTACGCGAACTCCAGCGCCGCGGCCTGGCCGACAACCTGTTGGAGCGCGCCCAGCCGCACACCGCGTGCGAGTTCCGCTTCGACGGCGAGCGGTACCGCTTCGACTACGGCCGGTTGACGGGACGTCACCACTTCGTCTACCCGCAGCCGTTGCTGGTGACCGACCTCGTGCGCGAGTACGTCGACGTGCGGGGCGGGGACGCCCGCTTCTCGGTGCGCGACGTCGAGCCGCACGACCTGGACACGGACCGGCCGACGGTGTCGTACACCTGCCCGGAGACGGGTCGACGGCGGCTGCTGCGCTGTGACTTCGTCGTCGGCGCGGACGGGGCGCGCGGGGTCAGCCGGGCCGCGCTGCCGCCGGAGCGGGTCCGTGTCGCGCGGCACGACTACGGCATCGGCTGGCTGGCGCTGCTCGCCGAGGCACCGCCCTCGTCCGACTGCGTGCTCTTCGGGGCGCATCCGCGCGGGTTCGCCGGGCACATGGCCCGCAGTCCCGAGGTGACCCGTTACTACCTCCAGTGCCCGCCCGGCGACGACCCGGGGAACTGGCCGCACGACCGGGTCTGGGCCGAGCTCCGGGAACGGCTCGGCGCCGCCGGCGCCGCACCGCTCGCGGAGGGAAGGCTGATCGAGAAACGCGTGCTGGACATGCACGACTACGTCGTCGAGCCGATGGCGTTCGGGCGGCTGTTCCTCGCCGGTGACGCGGCACACCTGATCGCCCCGATCGCCGCGAAGGGCATGAACCTCGCCCTGCACGACGCGTTCCTCCTCGGGGACGCACTGGTCACCCGGCTCACCTCGGGCGACGACAGCGGACTCACCGGCTACTCGGAGGCGGCCCTGCGGCGCGTATGGGACTACCAGGAGTTCTCGCAGTGGCTCTCGGAGCTGTACCACGGCAGCTCCGCGGGCGATCCGTTCCGCGCCGGGACGACCCTCGCCCGGCTGCGTCGCCTGTTCACCTCACCCACCGCGGCCGCGGCCTTCGCGGAGCAGTACCTCGGCACGGCCACCCGCTTCTGACCCGGCCCCGTCAGTCGTGCAGCGGCTGGTCGCCGAGCCGGTGGTCCGCCACGTTCAGCGCCTCGTCGACCAGTCGGCGCAGATGGCCGTCGCGCAGGGAGTAGATCACCCGGCGGCCCTCCTTCCGCGTGTCCACCAGGCCCGCGAGCCGCAGCCGCGCCAGATGCTGGCTGACGGCGGGCCGAGCCGCCGCGCACGCCTCCGTGAGCGTGGTGACGTCGGCCTCCCCGGACGTCAGCGCGTGCAGCAGAGCCAGGCGGGTGCGGTCGCCGAGCAGGGCGAGGACTTCCGCGGCGAGCGCGAACTGCTCCTCGCCGGGGCTGCGCGGGTGCGCATGGTGTGCAGCTGATAGGTGCATGCGTGCGCTCATACGCACATAATGGCCCGGTGGGCGTGAGCGCGTCCACCTTCGCGCAGGCAAGCACGGCGAGCACCGGAAGGGGATCCACGTGAGCGACCGGCACGAGCACACCCACGGGCATGAGCACCCGCACGGCCATGAGCACGGACCTCACCGACACGGCCACGCCCCCTCACCCCGCGGGCACCGAGTCACCCATCGCCTCGCCCATCTCCTCACCCCCCACTCCCACGAGACCGCCGACAAGCTCGACCCCGCCCTGGAGTCCTCGGCGCGCGGGATGCGCGCGCTCTGGGTCTCACTGGTCGTGCTCGGCGTGACCGCGCTGGCGCAGGCGGTCGTGGTGGCGGTGTCCGGGTCGGTGGCGCTGCTCGGGGACACCGTGCACAACACGGCGGACGCGCTGACCGCGGTACCGCTCGGGATCGCCTTCGTGCTCGGCCGGCGTGCGGCGACGCGACGCTTCACCTACGGCTACGGGCGCGCGGAGGACCTGGCCGGTCTCGTGATCGTCCTGACGATCGCCGCGTCGGCGGTGTTCGCCGGGTGGGCCGCGTTCGACCGGCTCCTCGATCCGCGTCCCGTCGCCCACGTCCCGGCGGTGGCGGTGGCCGCCCTCGTCGGCTTCGCGGGCAACGAGTGGGTGGCTCGCTACCGCATCCGCGTCGGACGTGACATCGGCTCGGCGGCGCTGGTCGCGGACGGGCTCCATGCCCGTACGGACGGGTTCACCTCACTCGCCGTGCTGGTGGGCGCGGGAGGCTCCGCCCTCGACTGGCAACTCGCCGACCCGATCGTGGGGTTGGCCATCACGGCCGCGATCGTGCTGGTGCTGCGGGACGCGGCGCGCGAGGTGTTCCGGCGGATCCTGGACGCCGTCGACCCGGCGCTGGTGGACCGGGCCGAGGGGGCGCTGCGGGAGGTCCCGGGTGTGCGGGAGGTGGGCGAGCTGCGGCTGCGCTGGATCGGACACCGGCTGCGCGCCGAGGTGGCGGTCGTCGTGGACGGCGAGGCGACGGTACGGCAGGCCCACGCCATCGCCGTGGACGCCGAACACGCCCTGCTGCACGCGGTTCCCCGCCTCACCGCCGCCCTGGTGCACGCCGATCCGGCACCGGTGCCGGGCGAGGTGGATCCGCATCTGGCGCTGGCCCACCACACGGTGGCCTGAGGTCAGGCCACACCCAGCCCTTCCAGAACCACCGCGCCGGGCAGCTCCGCGAACGCCTTGCCCGGCACCAGCAGCTTGCCGCGCCGACGCCCGCTGCCCACCAGGACGTACGGCAGGTCGACGACGGCCGAGTCCACCAGCACCGGCCAGTCGGCCGGCAGTCCGAGCACGGTGATGCCGCCGTACTCCATGCCGGTCTCCCCGGTCGCCGTGTCCATGGGGGCGAACGAGGCCTTGCGGGCGCCGAGTTGGCGGCGCACCACACCGTTCACGTCGACGCGGGTCGTGGACAGGACCAGACACGCGGCGAGCGTGGTCTCACCGCCCCGCTTGCCGGCCACGACCACGCAGTTGGCCGACCTCTCCAGCAGGTCACGCCCGTAGTGCTCCACGAAGGTCGCGGTGTCGGCCCACTGCGGCTCGGTGTCGACGTAGAGGATCTCCTCGGCGGGGACGCTGCCGCGCCAGTGGCGTACGGCGTCGGCGACCGGGGCGGTCAGCTCGTCCAGGCAGTCCGGGGCGGGGGTGGCGTGGTCGAAGTCTCCGATGGGTGCGCGCATGGCCGCACGCTAACCGGGGCGGGTGGTTCAGCGCACGGGCGGGACCGAGACGGCCATCACCATCTCCGTCGGTACGTCGCCGTCGTTGCCGTACGTGTGCGGGGTGTTGGCCTCGAAGGTGGCGCTCCCGCCGGCCTGGACGTGGTGTGCCACGCCGTCGACGGTCAGCGTCAGCTCCCCCGCGCTGACGTGGACGATCTCGACGGTGCCGGCCGGGTGCGGATCGGAGGCGCTGCTCTCGCCGGGCATGAGCCGCCAGTCCCACATCTCCAGCGGGCCGGGGGCCTCGGTGCCCGCGAGGAGCCGGTTGTAGCTGCCCGCCTCCGTGTGCCACAGCCGTACCGTCTGCTCGGCGGTGACAACACGGACCTTGGGGCCCTGCTCGTAGTCGAGCAGGGTGGTGATGCTGATGCCGAGGGCGTCGCCGATCTTGACGACCGTGCCGAGGCTGGGGTTGGTGCGGGCCTGCTCGATCTGGATGAGCATGCCGCGACTGACCCCGGCGCGGGCGGCGAGCGTCTCCAGGGTGAAGCCGCGCTCGGTGCGCCAGCGCTTCACGTTGCGCGCCAGGGACTGGGTCAGCAGGTCGAGGTCCGACACGTTTGAGTCCACCACTCGTTCGTTCAATATTCTAGATGACGCAGTACATCGTGATGCACTACGGTGAGGTGCGCCCGATCATCCACCGAACTGTACTGCGAGGCGTCCCGTGACCGCGTTCTTCGCCCTGGCCACCAGTCTGCTGTGGGGGTTGGCCGACTTCGGCGGCGGACTGCTGACCAGACGAACGCCCGCCCTGACGGTGGTCGTCGTCTCGCAGGGCATGGCCACGGCCGTCCTCGGTGCGATCGTGGTGGCGACGGGCGGCTGGAGCGAGGCCGGGCCCCGGCTGTGGTTCGCGTTCGCCGCGGGCCTGGTGGGGCCGGTCGCGCTCTTCTCCTTCTACAAGGCGCTGGCCCTCGGCCCGATGGGCGTGGTCTCCCCGCTCGCGACGCTGAGCGTGGCCGTCCCGGTCTCCGTCGGGCTCGTACTCGGTGAGCGGCCGGGGTTGCTCCAGGCGGCGGGCATCGCGGTCGCCGTCACCGGGGTGGTCCTGGCCGGCGGGCCGCAGTTCAGGGGCGCGCCCGTGCAGCGTCAGACGATCCTTCTCACCCTGGTCGCGGCCCTCGGTTTCGGCACGGTGTTCGCGCTGATCGCCGAGGCGTCGACCACCGTCACCGGCCTCTTCCTCGCTCTCTTCGTGCAGCGCGTGACGAACGTGGCCGCGGGCGGTGCCGCCCTGTACGTCTCCGTGAAGCGCGGTGCGCCCGCCCTGCCCGTGGACGGCTTCCGCTGGGGCTCACTGCCGGCGCTCGCCTTCGTCGGCCTCGCGGATGTCGCCGCCAACGGCACGTACTCGGTCGCCGCCCAGCACGGCCCGGTCACCGTGGCCGCCGTACTCGCCTCCCTCTACCCGGTGGTGACCGCCCTCGCCGCACGCGGCTTCCTCAGCGAACGCCTCCGAGGCGTCCAGGCCGCGGGCGCGGGCCTGGCCCTCCTGGGCACACTCCTCCTGGCCACCGGCTGAACCGACCACCCGGGGCCCGCTTCGACTTGGGTCAGGCCTCCAGGTCGAGGCCGCGGAGCCTTGCCTCGGCCCGGGCGTCGAGTGCGGCCAGTTTGGCGGTGGTCTCCTCGTCCAGTTCCGACAGCGCCACCAGTTGGTCGGAGGTGACGCCCTCGGGGATCGGCACCGGGGGCGGGGTCCGCAGCGGCGGCTGCCAGCCCTCGGCGGGCGTCCAGCGGCGTACGACCCGGGCGGGCGCCCCGGCCACCACGGCGTGGTCGGGCACCGTCCCCCGGACCACCGCCCCGGCCGCCACCACCACGTTCCGCCCGATGCGCGCGCCGGGCAGGATCACCGCCCCGGTGCCGATCCAGCATCCCGAGCCGATCTCCACGGGCTCCATCCGCGGCCACTGCTTGCCGATGGGCTCGTGCGGGTCGTCGTAGGAGTGGTTGGTGGAGGTGACGTAGACGTACGGGCCGAAGTAGCAGTCGCTGCCGATGGTGACCGTCGTGTCCGCGATGACGTGGGACCCGCGGCCCAGGACGACACCGTCGCCTATCCGCAGGATCGGGTCCGGGCCGAGGTCGAGGTCGGGCATCAGACCGGCGGTGAGGGTGACCTGTTCCCCGACGATGCAGTGGGCCCCGAGGTGGATCCAGGGTTCGCCGAAGACCGTGCCGAGCGGGAAGGCGAGCCGGCTCCCCGTGCCGAGGGAGCCGAACCGGAGGCGTCCGGGGCGCTCGGCGGTCACCGAGCCCGTGCGCTGCACCCAGGCCCAGCCCGCGTGGACGGCGCGCTGCGCGAGGCGGCGCCGCCATGATGAGAACGTGTTCTTGTCCTTGGGCACCCGCTCACCGTACTCAGCGCGTCCCCCGCCCATGTGACCGGAGCCCTGTGATCTTCGCCCCACTGGTGGCGTACGGTGCGGTGTAGCACCGACCAGGAGGCGAGATGACGCACAAGGCGCTGATCACGGGCATCGGCGGCAAGGACCCGAAGGTGGATCCGGAGGCGTTCGTGGCACCCACGTCCACGCTCATCGGGGAGGTGACGCTGCACGCCGGCGCCAGCGTCTGGTACGGGGCGGTGCTGCGCGGCGACGTCGAGCGGATCTCCGTCGGCGCGAGCAGCAACGTCCAGGACAATTGCACGCTGCACGCGGACCCCGGCTTCCCGGTGACCGTCGGCGAGCGGGTCTCCATCGGGCACAACGCGGTGGTGCACGGAGCGACCGTCGAGGACGACTGCCTGATCGGCATGGGAGCGACGGTGCTGAACGGCGCGGTGATCGGGGCGGGGTCCCTGGTCGCCGCGCAGGCGTTGGTGCCGCAGGGGATGCGGGTACCGCCGGGTTCGCTGGTCGCGGGGGTGCCGGCCAAGGTGCGGCGGGAGTTGACGGAGGAGGAGCGGCAAGGGGTGACGCTGAACGGGACGTCGTACGCGGAACTCGCGAAGGCGCACCGGGACGTGCACGCGGCGTAGCTGTGGCCCCCCGCGCCCCTCTGGGAGGTGTCAGTCCCCGGCAGGGACCGGTTCCGGTTCCTGCCGGGCGACTTGCGCCTTCTTCGCCTTGCGCTTGAGGACCAGCATCGACGTGGCGCCGATGAGGACGGCCAGCACGAGGCCCAGCCAGGAGAAGCGCTTCAGCCAGGACTCGGCGACGACACCGACGTAGTAGATGACGGCGGTCGTGCCGCCCGCCCAGAGGACGCCGCCGAGGACGTTGGCGATGAGGAACTTCCAGTACGGCATGCGCAGGACGCCCGCGAGGGGGCCGGCGAAGATACGGAGCAGGGCGACGAAGCGGCCGAAGAAGACGGCCCACATGCCCCACTTCTCGAAGGACCGCTCGGCGGTGGCGATGTGCCCCTCGCTGAAGTGCTTGGGGAACTTCTTGCCGAGCCAGGCGAGCAGCGGGCGCCCGCCCTTGCGGCCGATGGCGTAGCCGATGGAGTCGCCGACGATGGCACCGACGCTGGCGCAGGCGCCGAGGATCACGGGGTTGATTCCCGCGTGCTGGGAGGACATGAGCGCCGCCGAGACCAGGATGATCTCGCCCGGCAGCGGGATGCCCAGGCTCTCGAGACCGATGACCAGCCCCACCACGGCGTAGACGGCGGCCGCGGGCACCGTGTCGAGCCACTCCTGGACGTGCACCGCCGGTTCCTCCCCATTGCGTCCCTGCGTTCCCGGCGTGCGCTCGAGCGGGCGCACGCCGGGAAGCCTACCGGGTAACCAGGCCGCTCCGGGGTCGCACGGAGCGCGCGGGGGTCAGCCGCCGCGTCACCGGTCGTCCGAATTGCCCGAGTTCGAACCGAGCAGCGTGCCCACGTGGGCGGGAACATCGACCGTGGCGGGGAGTTGACTCACCGCGCCCGCGACGTCCACGGGAGCCCGCGGGGTGTCCGGAGAGGTGACCGGCGGCGGGGCCGGCGGAGCCGCCGGATCGGGTGTGTCACAGCAGGCCACTTGGGCGATGCGCGGCTCGTAGCCCGGTTGCGGCCGGGCGGGTCGCGCGGGGGTGGGGGCCGCGTCGGGAGGCGGTGGAGCGCTGAGCGGCGGTTCCGCTGAGGGGGTCGCACGGGGCCGGTCACGTGGGGCCGGCGGCTCACCCGCTTCGTCCCCCCGACGTGATCTCGGTCCCATGTCCCGCGTCCCGTCCGCACCCGCGCCCGGCTCCAGTTGCCACCGCTGCCCCGGGGATCCGTCGCGTGCGGTGACGACGACCTCGATGGACGACCCGGCGCGCCCCGGAGCGACGAGCAGGCCCTTGGCGCGGCGGAGCAGGAGTTCGCCGCGGACGGTGAGGTCGTAGGACACGTCCCCGGAGTGCACGAGGCAGCCCGCGAGGGTCACCTTCTTGTGGTCGGCGTCGGAGTCGAGGCAGAGGGTGGGGTCGGTGGCGCTGCGGAGCAGTCCGTCGTCCCGGTACGACCACTGCTGCGATCCGGCGGAGGAGCACTCCACCAGCACGGCTCCCACGCCGACCTGGACCCGACCGCCGCGCGCGTCGAGGCACAGGCCCACGGTGAGGCTGCGCAGCCGCCCGCGCGCGATCTCTCCCGGCTGCTCGGCGGAGGCCGCCGAAGGGGACCCGCTCGAGCCGGCCGGGGGCCGCTCGCCGGGGCTGCTCGCGCGGCCGGAGCTGCCGACCGGCGCGCCCCAGGTCATCCCCGGCCCGGGGGTGCCGCCGTCCTCGGACCAGCCCTTGGCGACGAGCACGGTCGCGAGGAGGGCGAGGGTGCTCAGACCGACCCCGAGGAGGACGGCCTTCGGGTGGCGGTGCGGGGCGTCGAGGATGCGGGCGTGTGAGCTGCGGTGACGCCCGCCGTGGGGGCGCGTGGCCCCACCGCCGACGGGGCCGTCCTGTTCGGTGGCGCGCCCGGGGCGTGAGTCGAGGTAGCGGCGGGCGCCCCAGCCGAGCACGGTCTCGGCGAGCAGCACTTCCAGACCCCCGTCGAAACGGGAGAGCTGTTCGGCGGCCCGGCGGCAGTACCGGCACTCCGTCAGATGCCTTCGCACGTCCGGCAGCAGGGTGCCGCCGCGGCGCATGGGAACGTCGAGGAGACGGTTGTGGAAGCGGCATTCCGAGGTCGGCGCGAGTTCCCGGTGAGCGCGTACGCAGGCCGAACGGAATTGCTCCCGTGCCTGGTCCAGGGCGGCCGAGGCAGTGACCGTGTCGACGCCCAACAGACCGGCCGGTACGGATATGGGCTCGGCCTCGACCTCTGTGTGCCACAGCAGGCATTGCGAGGCTCCGGGAAGGGCACGGAAAGCGCGCTCGGCGATCAGCAGCTTTTCGGGCGTCGCCCGCCCGGAGGCGCGCAGTCCGCGACCGCCGACGGTTTTTCGCAGTTCCGGCAGGATCGTGGAAATGGCTTCGTCCCCGGCCCACTCCCGGACCGTCTCCCTCACGGCGACGAGGAGTTGGGGACGCAGGGCGCCGCCGACGCCACCGAACGCCGCCTGGCCGAGGACCCGGTTGAACGCGGCGGTGGCCACCATCCGGGCGGAGTCCTCGGCCGAGGCGAGGCAGACGACGGCGTAGTCGAGGGTCGCCCGCCAGTGCCGGGCCAGCAGCAGCGCGACGGCACAGGCGCCGGGGCCGCTTCCCGCGCCGCTCGCGCCCAGTTGGGCGAGCAGGTTGCGGTCGGAGTCGCCGGGGCTCCAGCCGGGGCGGGGCGGGAACGGCGGTCGTGGGGGGTTGGGGGGCTGCACTGAACCATTTCCTTCCCAGCCGAAGGACGGAACACGGAAAGGCGCGTCCTCGGAAAGCAGGGGGCCGGATTGGTGTGTACCTATGGCCTGATCTGGTCCTTCCCGAAGGAAGGATCACCTTCGCACATACGCCTCACAGGAAACAAGGAGTTCGAGTGACTCATGTTCAAAACGACGGAAATTCAGATATGTTACCGAGGGTATCCGTACCCGCATTCGAAAGTTTCCGCCGATGTCGCGCCCAACTCGTGTGCACGAAAGGCCGGATGGCACACCAAATCTCCAACTTGCGCTCGCCCGCACAGCGGACTCCCATGCAGCTCTCGGCGCGCTCTCATCCCCATGGGTCAGCATGCTGCGCATGATCACCCCCCGCTCCTCATCCACGCCCCCGTCCGCCCGCCCGGTCCGTGCCGTCCGCAAGGCCGTCGTCCCGGCCGCCGGGCTCGGTACCCGCTTCCTGCCCGCCACGAAGGCGACGCCGAAGGAGATGCTGCCGGTCGTCGACAAGCCGGCCATCCAGTACGTCGTCGAGGAGGCCGCCGCGGCCGGTCTGGACGACGTCCTGATGGTCACCGGCCGGCACAAGCGGGCCATCGAGGACCACTTCGACCACGCCTTCGAACTGGAGCAGGCGCTCGCGGCGAAGGGCGACACCGTACGGCTGGACGCGGTGCGCGACCCGGCCAGGCTCGCCGACATCCACCACATCCGGCAGGGCGACCCGTTGGGCCTCGGCCACGCGGTGCTGTGCGCCCGCCAGCACGTGGGCGACCAGCCGTTCGCCGTGCTCCTCGGCGACGACCTCATCGACCCGCGCGAGACACTGCTGAGCCGGATGCTGGAGGTCCGTGAGCGGTACGCCGGGAGCGTCGTCGCCCTGATGGAGGTGCCGCCGGAGCAGATCCATCTCTACGGGTGCGCCGCGATGGAACCGACCGCGCAGGACGGTGTCGTCCGCGTCACCGGGCTCGTGGAGAAGCCCTCCCGCGAGACCGCGCCGAGCGCGTACGCGGTCATCGGCCGCTACGTCCTCGACCCGGCCGTCTTCGGCGTCCTCGACCGCACCCCGCCCGGCCGCGGCGGCGAGATCCAACTCACCGACGCCCTCCAGGAACTCGCCACGACCGACACCGTCCACGGCGTCCTCTTCACCGGACTCCGCTACGACACCGGCGACAAGGCCGACTACCTGCGCACCGTCGTCCGCCTCGCCTGCGAACGCCCGGACCTGGGACCCGAGTTCATCAGCTGGCTGAAGGGGTTCGTGGCGAGCTTGGAGGAGGGTGGAGGGGAGGACGGGGGGAGGCTTGCCGCGTGATGCGGGATGAGATGTGTGGGGGGCCAGGCACCTGGCGGGTGGGGCGCGGGGCGGGGGCAGGTTGGGCGCGGGGCAGCAGGCCAGGCGCAAAGGTGGGCGAGGCGCGGTGGCGGGGGTACGAGCGAGCACGGCATGCGGGTGCGAACAAGGCGCGGGCAACGGCTACGGGTTCGGTGCGGGCGCACTGAAGGACGTTCAGCCACGGGGAGGCAAGACCACTGCGAACGCGCCCCGCCGGGGAAGCTCCCCCCGACCGCCCCCGATTCCCCGCAGCGCAGCCACCTCGCCGCACCCCCTCGCGCCAGCCCTCAGCCCCCGCTGCGCGACTCCCTCCCCCTGCCCCATGACAATGGCCTCTCAGCCATTGGGGCGCAGGGTCCACACCACTGTCATCTCACCGGTCACCGCCCCGTCACCGCGTCGGATCTCGACCGTGACCGGGAACTCGGGACGCTCGCCGGCGTCGAGTTGGGCGACGACCTCGGTGGCGGGGCGGCCGAGGGTGGCGGTGGCCGTGACCGCGCCCATGGCGAGCTTCTTGTAGGTGATCTCCGCGCCGACGGCGAGCGGCACCGCGCGGGCGAGCTGGTCGCCGAAGGCAGCCAGCACGATCGCCCCGCTCGCGGACTCCCCGAGCGTGAACATCGCACCGGCGTGCGGCCCGCCGACATGGTTGTGGAAGCCGCTCTGGTCCGGCAGGGCGACCACGGCCTTCTCGGGCGAGGTCTCGAGGAACTCGAGGTTCAGGGTCCGGGCCATGGGCACCGTGGCGGCGAGCATCTCGCCGATGGACATCTGGTCTGCGCTCATGCTCGGGATGTTACCCACGAGTAGCCTCGACTGGCCAGGGCGGTGTGATGATCCGCCGTATGATTTCCGCCCATGTGGCCAGGAGAGCAACCACCGGCCGGCGACCCGAATCAGCCGAGCCAACAGCCGAATCCGTACCAGCCCGGTTATCAGCAGCCCGGCCCGGACGCCCAACAGCCTGCCTATGGCTACGGCTACCCCCAGCAGCCCGGCCCGGACGCCCAGCAGCCCGGCTACGGCTCGGGCTACGGTTACCCCCAGCCCGGCTCGGACCCCCAGCAGCCCGGCTACCAGCAGCCCGCGTACGTCCAGCGGCCGCCCGCCCCGTGGGAGTCTCCCGACTACGACTACGAGGACCCCGACGGCAAGAGCCGCCGTACGAAGCTGATCGCGATCACAGCGGCCGTGGTCGTCGTCGTGGCCGCGGCCGTCACCAGCGTCGTGTTCCTGGGCGGCGGTGACGACAAGAAGGCCTCGCCGAACCCGACCGCGTCCAAGGCCTCCCCGTCCGCCTCGGCGTCGCCGTCCACGAACCGCGACCCGCTGAAGCCGAGCATCGCCGGCTGGAAGGTCGTGGTGAACCCGGGCCTCGGCGTCGCCTTCGACGTACCGGCCGACTGGGTACCGCAGGCCAGGGACTACGTCAGCTACGTGGCCGAGGACGACGACCCGAAGGAGAAGCCGCTGGTCGGCATGCGGGCCCCGGCCGTCCTGAAGGCCAAGTGGTGCATGCAGGACGCCAACAAGGACGGCAAGGTCGAGTACACGGCCCTGGCCAACGCGGGCACCCGCGGCAACAACGGCGCCAAGAGCACCGAGCAGATAGCCCGGCAGGACTCGGCGAACTGGGCCTACGGCGCCTACGCCCAGCCCGAGCACAAGAACGTCAAGACGGACCGGGCGACCTCCTTCACCACCGCCTCCGGCCTCAAGGGCACGGTCGTCACCTCGCACGCGGTCCTCGTCAAGGTGCGGCACAAGTGCGACACCGCGGGCAAGGCCACGACGTTCGCGTTCAAGAACAAGTACGGCAGCTTCTCGTCCTGGTCGTTCTACGGCGCCGAAGGGGTGGAGGAAGAGGTTCCGGACGCCACGGTGAAGAAGATCCTCAGCACGGTGCGGGAGTTCCCCCGGGTCCGTTCCAAGGGGCAGTGACCGGCCCGCGTCCCGTACGGCACTAAGGTTTCTCCGCATGTGGCCAGGACAGCAGCCGCCCGGGGGCGAGCAGAACCCGCAGGGGCAGAACAACCCGTACCAGCAGCCGGGGTACCAGCAGCCGAATCCGTATCAGCAGCCCGGGTTCCAACAGCCCAACCCCTATGCGCAGCAGCAACCGCAGCAGCCGCAGTGGGGCGCGCCGACCCACGTGGGCGGACCGCAGCCGCCGCAGGGCGGCGGCGGTGGCGGCAACCGGACGAAGCTGGTCGCGATCATCGCGGCCGCGGCCGTCGTGGTGGCCGCCGGTGTCACCGGCTTCCTGGTCCTGGGTGGCGACGAGGACACACCCGCGAAGGCCGACGAGAGCGCGAGCCCGTCCGTGGCCGCGTCACCGAGCGAGACGGCCACCGGTTCGGGAGCGGACGACAACCCGCGCGGCGGTGAGACCGAGAAGGCGACCGTCGCGGGCTGGAAGGTCGTCGTGAACCCCAAGTGGGGCATCACCTTCGACGTGCCGGCCGACTGGGAGGTCCAGAAGGTCGGCCTCACCCAGGGTTTCGACCTGGAGGGTGTGAAGGACGACGCGATCATCATGTCGGCCACCGCCGAGCTCAAGTCGAAGTGGTGCACGTCCGACGACGACAAGGACGGCAGGACCGACAACACCCCGCTGGCCATGGTGGGCAGCAAGGGTGCCTCCGGCGCAAAGAACACCGACGAGATCGCGATCAACACCGCGCCGGTGTGGGTCTACGGCGGTTACACCCAGCCGGACAAGAAGAGCATCACCTTCCCCGAGAAGGCCACGCCGTACACGACCACCTCGGGCATCAAGGGCAGTTACGCCTGGGCCCAGTCGAACAACACGCCCCAGAAGGGCAAGTGCGACAGCGACGGCAAGGCGATCACGTTCGGCTTCAAGAACTCCGCCGGTGACTACGTCTCCTGGAACCTCTACGGCGCCAAGGGCGTGAAGGACGAGCTCTCCAACGAGACGATCATGAAGATCCTCAGCACGGTCCGGCTGTCCGGGGAACCGACGGAGTGATCCGCCGGCGGGCGGGACGACCGGGGAAATCGTTTGGCACCCCGGTGCCCGGGCGGGGATAGTCGGCCGGTGACCTCAGCCGCCGCCTCCCCCCGCCGCCCGCGCAGGCCCTCCTGGGCGGGGCGCAACTACAGCCTGCTGACCGCCGCGGCGGTCGTCACCAACCTCGGCAGCAACGGCTCGCTGATCGCCGCCGCGTTCGCCGTACTGGACGCGGGCGGCGACGGCGGTGACGTCGGCCTGGTGGCCGCCGCCCGCACTCTGCCGCTGGTGCTGTTCCTGCTGATCGGCGGCGCGGTCGCGGACCGTCTGCCCCGCCACCGTGTGATGGTCGCGGCCAACGCCCTCAACTGCCTCTCTCAGGCGGCCTTCGCGACGCTCGTCCTGGCGGGTGAGCCGCAGTTGTGGCAGATGATGCTGCTCACCGCGCTCGGCGGCACCGGGCAGGCGTTCTTCAGCCCGGCCGCCGAGGGCATGCTGATGTCCACGGTGGACGGGGAGCAGGCGGGCCGCGCGTTCGCCGTGTTCCGGATGGCGATGCAGGGAGCGGCCCTCGGCGGCGCGGCCCTGGGCGGCGCGATGGTCGCCGCGATCGGCCCCGGCTGGGTGCTCGCCGTGGACGCGGCGGCCTTCGCCGTCGCCGGTGCGCTGCGCTCCTTCCTCGACGTGAGCCACATCCCGCCGCGCGAGCCGGGCGGCGGCATGCTCGCCGACCTCCGGGACGGCTGGCGGGAGTTCGCCGGCCGCCCCTGGCTGTGGGGCATCGTCCTGCAGTTCTCGGTCGCCAACGCGGTGGTCGCCGCCGCCGAGTCGGTCTACGGTCCCCTCGTCGCCCGGGACCACCTGGGCGGGGCGGGCCCCTGGGGGCTGGCCCTGGGCTGCTTCGGCGCGGGTACGGTGGCCGGCGCGCTGCTGATGACCCGTTGGAAGCCCCGCCGGCTGCTGTTCGTCGGCACGCTGTGCGTCTTCCCGCTGGCCCTGCCGTCCGCCGCGCTCGCCGTGCCGGTGTCCGCGGGCGTCCTGTGCGCGGTGATGTTCCTCACCGGCCTCACCGTGGAGGTGTTCGGCGTGTCCTGGATGACCGCCCTCCACCAGGAGATCCCGGAGGACAAGCTCTCCCGCGTCTCCGCCTACGACTGGTTCGGCTCCGTCGCCCTGGTGCCGCTGGCGTCCGCGCTGGCGGGTCCGGCGGAGCTGGCGTTCGGGCGGACTGCGGCGCTCTGGGGCTGCGCGGTCCTGGTCGTGGTGGTCACGGCGGCGGTCCTGTGCGTGTCCGACGTACGGAACCTGACCCGGCGCACCAAGCACGTGGCCCAGGGCGCGCCGGACGCCGCGAACGGGTCAGCCGATGCCGAACGCCCCGTCGGGGGGCTCGGGTGACGGCACCGCGTCCTCGTCCCGCACCGGCCGCGCCCCGCCGATGAACTCCCGCAGCCCGGGCCCGTACTCGACCCGGGCCGGGAAGGCGTCGGAGGCGGTACGCCGGGCCAGCGCGGCCGTGTCGACGGGACCGTGCGACGCGACGAGCACCGCGTTGCCGAAGCGGCGCCCGCGCAGCACACCGGGCTCGGCGATGAGCACGAGCTCGGCGAACACGGTGCCGAGCGTGGCCAACTGGGACCGCAGAAAGGCGAAGGGCGCCGCGTCCGGCAGGTTCGCCAGATAGACGCCCCCGCCGCGCAGCACCCGCCCGGCCTCCCGCGCGTAGGCGACCGACGTCAGATGCGCGGGAACCCGTGACCCGCCGAAGACGTCCGCGACGAGCACGTCGGCACTGTCGTCCGGCGCGGCCTCGATCCAGGCCCGCGCGTCCGCCACGTGCGACGTCACGTCCGCGCCCTCCGGGAGCGGCAGCTGCTCCACGACCAGCTCCAGCAGCCCCCGGTCGGCCTCCACGACGTCCTGCCGCGAGCCGGGCCGCGTCACGGCGACATACCGGGGCAGGGTGAGCCCGCCCCCGCCCAGGTGCAGCACGTCCAGCGGCACCCCCGGCTCCGCCACGACATCCAGCGCGTGCCCGAGCCGGCGCGCGTACTCGAACTCCAGATACGCCGGCTCGTCAAGATCGACGTACGACTGCGGAGCCCCGTCAACGGTGAGCAGCCAGGCCCGCTCCCGATCGACATCGGGCATGAGCTTGGCAGTGCCGAAGTCGACGGCGCGGGAGACGGGGACAGACTCGTCGTTCACTTCTTCATTGTGCCTGTGGAACAGCAGACTCAGGGGCGCGGGGAACTGCGCGACCAGCCACAACGGGCCCCGCAGTCCCCCGGCAACATCAGCCACCCTCACAGAACGGCCGTCACGGTCCCCGCTCCCACGGTGCGACCGCCTTCCCTGATCGCGAAGCCCAGGCCCGGCTCCAACGGGACGTCCCGCCCCAGCTCAACGGTCATGGCAACCCGCTCCCCGGGCCGCACCACCGCGACGTCTCCCAGATCCACGTCCCCGACGACATCCGCCGTACGGATGTAGAACTGCGGCCGGTACCCGGTGGAGACCGGCGTGGAACGCCCGCCCTCCCTCGTGGACAGCACATACACCTGCGCCGTGAACCGACGACTCGGACTCACACTCCCCGGCGCGGCCACCACATGCCCACGCCGCACCACGTCCCGCGCCACCCCTCTCAGCAGCAGCGCCACATTGTCCCCGGCCTGCGCCTCCTCCATCGGCTTGCCGAACGTCTCGAGCCCGGTCACCACGGTCTCCACACCCGCACCGAGCACCTCGACCTTGTCACCGACCCGCACCGTCCCCCGCTCGACCGCGCCGGTCACGACGGTTCCGCGCCCGGTGATGGTCAGCACGTTCTCCACCGGCAACAGGAAGGGCGCGTCGAGATACCGCTCGGGCATCGGCACATACGTGTCCACCGCGTCGAGCAGCGCGTCGATCGACGCCGTCCACCGCGGGTCGCCCTCCAGGGCCTTCAGCCCCGAGACCCGTACGACGGGCGCGGCGTCACCGCCGTAGCCGTGCGCGGTGAGCAGGTCGCGCACCTCCAACTCGACGAGGTCGGTGAGTTCTTCGTCACCCGCGTCGGCCTTGTTGAGGGCGACGACGATGTGGTCGACGCCCACCTGTCGGGCGAGCAGGACGTGTTCGGCGGTCTGCGGCATGATCCCGTCGAGCGCGGAGACGACGAGGATCGCCCCGTCGAGCTGCGCGGCGCCGGTGACCATGTTCTTGACGTAGTCGGCGTGGCCCGGCATGTCGACATGCGCGTAGTGCCGGGTGTCGGTCTCGTACTCGACGTGCGCGATGTTGATGGTGATGCCGCGCGCGGCCTCCTCGGGCGCGCGGTCGATGCGCTCGAACGGCACGAAGGCGGAGGAGCCGCGCTCGGCGAGGACCTTGGTGATGGCGGCGGTCAGGGTGGTCTTGCCGTGGTCGACATGACCCATCGTGCCGATGTTCAGATGCGGTTTGGTGCGTACGTACGCGGTCTTGGGCATGGCTCTACCTCGAAGCGTGGCCGTAGGAAGTGAGGACCCCGAGGAGCTGGCCGACCCTCCCCCTGCGGGGTCCGCCGGACGATCCGGAGAGGGTCAGCTTCGGGCGCCGTCGGCAGCGGCCACGAAAAAGGGAACGGCAGCCTTCGGGGCATCCGCGACCGCGGATGCTGCGAGGAGGAAGGCGTACCGGAACATGACGTCGATCATCGTCGACGCCGAACGCCACGTCGAATGGTTTTCGCACCGGTGAGGGGGGCGGCCCGTGACGGGAGTGAGACGAACCATACGGCGATCACACATATTTGTCGGTTAAGGTCGGCTGATGCCCGATGCCACCACCCGCTCTGGCGGCACCGCTACGGCCACTCCTCAGGCCGTCGCCACACCCGTGCCCGTAGCCGTAGCCGCACCGCCGGCTCCCGTCGGCCTCGCCGCGCGCTGCACGAGAGTCCTGCTCTCGCCGTGGGCGCGGTTCTCGCTGCTCGTCGCCCTGCTCGCCGGGGCCGCCTCCGCCGTGCTGCTCTTCGAACCGCAGAGAGTGCTGTCGGACGGCTGGCCACCGCAGTTGGGGGGCGCCGCGGCGGCGCTGGTGTTCGCGGCGGCGTACGGGCTGTGCACCGTGGCGTTCGTGCCGCGGCCGCTGCTGAACCTCGCCGGAGGTGCCCTGTTCGGCTCGCAGCTCGGGCTCGGTGCCGCCATCACGGGCACGGTGCTCGGGGCGGGGCTGGCCTTCGGGCTGGGCCGGATCCTCGGACAGGACGCGCTGCGACCACTGCTGCGGGGTCGGTGGCTGAAGGCCGCGGACGGGCAGCTCAGCAGGCACGGCTTCCGGTCGATGCTGGTGGCGCGGCTCTTCCCCGGTGTGCCGTTCTGGGCCGCGAACTACTGCGCGGCGGTCTCCCGGATGGGCTGGCCGTCGTTCCTGGTCGCGACGGCGCTCGGGTCGATCCCGAACACCGCCGCCTACGTCGTCGCCGGCGCCCGCGCGGCCACGCCGACCTCGCCGGCCTTCCTGATCGCGATGGCCTGCATCGCCCTGCCGGCGCTGGTGGGTGCGGTGGTGGCCTGGCGCAAGCGCCACCAGCTGCGCCTGCGCTGACCGCACGTCACCCGGCCTGCACGGTCTCCAGGATCATCGCGTTGGCGAGTCCGCCCGCCTCACACATCGTCTGCAGCGCGTAGCGGGCGCCGCGTTCGCGCATCGCGTGGACGAGGGTCGTCGTCAGACGGGTGCCGCTCGCGCCGAGCGGGTGGCCCAGGGCGATCGCGCCGCCGTGCACGTTGACCCTGGCGAGGTCGGCGCCGGTCTCCTGCTGCCAGGCCAGGACCACGCTGGAGAACGCCTCGTTGACCTCGAACAGGTCGATGTCGTCGAGGGTCAACCCCGCCCTGCGCAGCACCTTCTCGGTCGCCGGGATCACGCCGGTGAGCATGAGGAGGGGGTCCGAGCCGGTGACGGCGAAGCTGTGCAGACGGGCCAGCGGGCGCAGACCGAGGCGGGCCGCGGTGTCGCTCGACGTGATGAGGACCGCGGAGGCGCCGTCGTTGATGGGGCTGGCGTTGCCCGCGGTGACGTTCCACTCGATCTGCGGGAAGCGTTCGGCGAAACCGGGGTCGTGGTAGGCGGGCGTGAGGCCGGCGAGGATCTCGGGGGTGCTGTCCGGGCGTACGCACTCGTCGCGCGTGACGCCCTCCAGGGGCGCGACCTCGGCGTCGAAGAGGCCCGTGGCCCAGGCGGTGGCCGCCTTGTGGTGCGAGGCGACGGCGAAGGCGTCCATCCGCTCACGTGTGAGGGACCACTTGGCGGAGATGAGTTCGGCGCTGATGCCCTGCGGGACGAGGCCCTCCGGGTAGCGCTCGGCGACTCCGGGGCCGAAGGGGTCCTTGCCGGGCGGCACGTTGGACCACATCGGCACGCGGCTCATGGACTCCACCCCGCAGGCGACGACGAGGTCGTACGCGCCGGAGATGACGCCCTGCGCGGCGAAGTGCACGGCCTGCTGGGAGGAGCCGCACTGCCGGTCCACGGTGGTCGCGGGGACCGTTTCGGGGAAGCCCGCCGACAGGACGGCGTAGCGGGTGGTGTTCATGGCCTGTTCGCCGACCTGGTCGACGGTGCCGCCGATGACGTCGTCGACGAGCGCCGGGTCGACGCCGGAGCGTTCGACGAGGGCGCGCAGGGTGTGGGCGAGGAGCTCGACGGGGTGGACGTGCGCGAGGGAGCCGTTCGGCTTGCCCTTCCCGATGGGGGTGCGTACGGCTTCGACGATGACTGCGTCACGCATGTGCGGGCCTCCGCGACTACTGGTTAGTAGGAAATCCAGACTCACCCTAACCCTGCGGGTTGGAAAATCAAACCTATGAGTTGGAGAACCAAACCCTCCCCTAGACTGGGCCGCATGGCCACCCCCAAGGACCCGCGCCCCTGCTCGATCGCCGACACCCTGGCGCTCGTGGGCGAGAAGTACTCCCTGCTCGTCCTGCGCGAGGTGTGCCTGGGCAACGGGCGCTTCGACCAACTGGTGCGCAACATCGGCGCCCCGCGCGACATCCTGGCCACCCGGCTGCGCCGCCTCGTCGACGCCGGGATCCTCACGAAGCGGGCCTACAGCGAGCGTCCGCAGCGCTTCGAGTACCGGCCCACGCAGGCGGGGCTCGAACTGGAGCCGATGCTGATGACCCTCATGGCGTGGGGCGACCGCCACCTCCGGGACGACGACGACCGCCCCATGGTGATCGAGCACACCTGCGGCAACGAACTGGTCCCGGTCGTGACCTGCGAGTCCTGCGGCACTCGCATCCACCACGAGGACCTGACCGCCCACCCTCAGACCCCCGGCTGGACGGTGTCGGGCCCGTCGGCGGCCTGACCGCGCACCGCTCCACGGTCCGTCACCGCACAGTCACCCAGAGAACCCCTGTTCCCGGCATGTCACACCGGACCGCTACGCTGCCCTTCGACACCCCGCGATCACCGCACGCGGCGGCCCGGTGTGTCCATCGCCCTTTCCACGATCGGCACTTGGACTCCGTAACTTCATGTCTTGGTTTGAATCCCTCATCCTCGGACTCGTCCAGGGGTTGACCGAGTTCCTGCCGGTCTCCTCCAGCGCGCACCTGCGGCTCACCGCCGCCTTCTCGGGCTGGAAGGACCCGGGGGCCGCCTTCACGGCGATCACCCAGATCGGCACGGAGGCCGCGGTGCTGATCTACTTCCGCAAGGACATCGGCCGGATCATCTCGGCGTGGACCCGCTCGCTGGTCAACAAGTCGATGCGCAGCGACCACGACGCCCAGATGGGCTGGCTGGTGATCGTCGGCTCGATCCCGATCGGCGTGCTCGGTGTGACGCTGAAGGACCAGATCGAGGGTCCGTTCCGCGATCTGCGGATCACCGCGACGATGCTCATCGTCGTCGGCATCGTCATCGGCATCGCCGACCGGCTGGCCGCGCGCGACGAGACGGGCGGCAAGCACCGTGCACCCAAGCAGCGCAAGAGCCTTGAGAACCTGGGCGTGCGGGACGGCCTGATCTTCGGCCTCTGCCAGGCCTGCGCCCTCATCCCGGGCGTCTCCCGCTCCGGTGCCACCATCAGCGGCGGCCTCTTCATGGGCTACCGACGCGAGGCCGCGGCCCGCTACTCCTTCCTGCTCGCCATCCCCGCGGTGCTGGCCTCGGGCGCTTTCGAGCTCAAGGACGCGATGGGGAGCGACCACGTGTCGTGGGGGCCGACGATCTTCGCGACGGTCATCGCGTTCGTGTCCGGATACGCCGTCATCGCCTGGTTCATGAAGTTCATCTCCAACAAGAGCTTCATGCCCTTCGTCTGGTACCGCATCGCACTCGGCATCGTGATCATCGTCCTGGTGGCCACGGGCGCCCTGAGCCCGCACGCGGCGGAGTCGTCGGGCTGACGCGCCCTCTTCGGACAGTTGCGGTCTCATGGCACTCAGCCAGCAGTTGGCCCGCGTCTCCCCCGCACACCTGTCGCGCCAGGGTGCCGCGAGCCCGTGACCAACCCCATACGGTTTGCGTAGCGGCCTGGTGGCGCACCGTCAGTTCTTGGCCCTACGCTTGTCGGCATGTCCCCCGAATCCGTTGCCCCTGGTTCCGTGCGGTCTCCTGAAGAAGTGAACGAGCAGATCCGCGCCCTCTGGCAGCGCGCGGGCGGCTCGCTCTCGGCCCAGGAGCGCGCGGAGTACGAGCTGCTGGTGGTGGAGTGGGCGGCGGCGATCCGCGGCGCGGTCATCGCGGCGGCCTGAACGATGGAACACCTGGACAGCGTTCCGCCGCGCCGCGGCCTGATCATCTTCCTCAACGGCACGTCCAGTTCGGGGAAGTCCAGCATCGCCGCCGAGCTGCTGCGGGAACTCGACGAGCCGTACTTCCACATGGCCGTCGACACCTTCCACGCGATGCGCTCGAGCCGCCCCGTCGCGCCGGACCGGCTCGACGCGCTCCTGCACCGGACCTGGCAGGGCTTCCACCGGGCGGTCGCGGGGATGGCCGCCGCCGGCAACAACGTCGTCGTGGACCATGTACTGAGCGCCGAGTGGCGACTGCGGGACTGTCTGTCGTTGTTCGTGCCGCAGGACGTGGTTCTCGTAGGGGTGCGCTGCCCGTTGGAGGAGCTGGAGCGGCGGGAGCGGGCCCGCGGCGACCGGCCGAGCGGGCTCGCGGCGCGGCAGCTGGAGCAGGTCCACGCCCACGGCGTCTACGACGTCGAGTGCGACACCAGTCGGCTGGACCCCCTCGCCTGCGCCCGCCGTATCAAAGACTTCCTGCCCGACCGCCCCAGCCCGACGGCGTTCGAGAAGCTGCGCGCGGCGGTGTGACGCTCACCGCCCGCCGGCCACGCGCAGCACCGCGCCGGTGGTGTACGACGCGTCCGGGGACATCAGCCAGGCCACGGCGGCGGCGATCTCCTCGGCCTGCCCCGGGCGGCGCAGCGGAATCGCGCCGGCGGCACGCTGCGCGCGGTCCGGGTCGCCCATCGCCGCGTGCATCTCGGTGTCGATCAGGCCGGGGGCGACCGCGTTGACGCGGACACCATGCGGGCCGAGTTCCTTGGACAGGCCCAGGGTCAGGGCGTCGACGGCGGCCTTGGTCGCCGCGTAGTGGACGTAGTCCTCGGGACTGCCGAGCGTGGCGGCCGCCGAGGACACGTTGACGATCACGCCCTTGCCGCGGGGTGTCATGAGCTGGGCCGCGCGCCGCGCGCACAGCAGCGTGCCGAGGAGGTTGACGTCGACGACCCGGCGCAGATCGGCGGTGTCGGCGTCGGCGAGGCGCCCCAGCGGCCCGGTCACCCCGGCGTTGTTCACCAGCCCGGTCACCGCCCCCAACTCCCGCTCCGCCGTGGCGAAGAGCCCCTCCACATCCGCCTCGACCGACGTGTCCACCCGCACGGTGACACAGCGTCCGCCGGCCTCACGCACCCCGCCGGCCACCTCCTCGGCGGCCGCGCGGTCCCGGACGAACCCCACCGCCACGTCGTGCCCGTCCCGCGCGAGACGCAGACAGGTCGCGGCCCCGATCCCCCGGCTGCCGCCGGTGACCACCGTGACAGGACGGGTCATACGGGCCTCCGGCTCCCCTGGGACAGCAGCTCCGACGGACGTCACCACAGGTGTGCGGTCCGCCGTGATCGTACTGCGCCCGCTGCCCCCGCTTCGGGCGGCGCCCGGTGTGACCACACCGCTGACCGCACCGAAATACCCGCATGCCCCTTGGCTCCGCGCGGTGCATGGCCAACACTCGGCCCATGACGCAGCGTGTGGAGCTCGCTACCGTGATGGACCGGCTGGCCGTGGACGGGCTGATCACCGACTACGCGGTGGCCGTCGACGACGGGGACTGGGAGGCGTACCGGGGGCTGTTCACCCCGGACGGACGGGCGGACTACCGCTCGGCCGGCGGCATCGAGGGGGACGCGGGGAAGGTCGCCGCGTGGCTGGCGGAGAGCATGCGGCTGTTTCCGATGCGCCAGCATCTGATCGTGAACCGGAGAGTCCGGTTCGGGGTGCTGGAACGGGACACCGGGGACACGGCCCTCGTCCGGGCCGATTACGTCAATCCGATGCGGTTCGCCGCCGAGGGCGACGGCCCCTCCGCACCCGACTTCGTGTGCGGCGGCCGCTACGCCTTCGGGCTGCGGCGCACGGGTGACGGGTGGCGGCTGCGCGAGGTGATCGTCCAGGAGAAGTGGCGCCGACTGCCCGAACGGCCGACGGCATCGGTGGCCGGAAACGAGGGCCAACTGTCGTAGATCGTCTCGGAGGCGCACACTGGAGCCACCCACTGGGTAGGAGAGACGCCATATGAAGACGTTCGACCATTGGCTCACCTCCTCGTGGCGGCGCTCGACCGTCGCCGCACTGTCCGGCGCCCTGCCCGTCCTGGCCTTTCCCGCCCCGTCACTGTGGTGGATCGCACCCGTGGCCCTGGTCCCCTGGATCCTGCTCACACGGACCGCGCCCACCTGGCGACGAGCGGCGTACGACGGCTGGTGGGGCGGGGCCGGCTTCATGCTGGCCATGCACCACTGGCTGATGCCGTTCCTCCATGTGTTCACCCTGGTCATCGCGGTGCTGCTGGGGGTGCTGTGGGCGCCGTGGGGCGTCCTCGTACGCCGCTTCCTGGGTGGCGGGCCCTCGCGGGGGCGTACGGCCGCCGCCCTGGTCGTGCTGCCGTCGGGCTGGCTGGCGATCGAGCTGGTCCGCTCCTGGCAGGGGCTCGGCGGCCCCTGGGGGATGATCGGCTCCAGTCAGTGGCAGGTGGAGCCCGCGCTGCGGTTGGCCTCGGTCGGCGGGGTGTGGCTGCTGAGCTTCCTGGTGGTGGCCGTCAACGTCGCCGTCGCCGTGCTGATCGCGGTGCGCGAGTCCCGGGTGCCGGCCCTGGCCGGCCTGGTCGCCACGGCCGCCGTGACCTCCGCGGCCTGGGTGTGGTCGCCCCGCCCCGACGTCGACAGCCGGGCCCGGATCGCCGTCGTCCAGGCCGGTGTCCTCGACGGCCCCGACCGCCGGTTCGACCGCGAGGAACGGCTGACCCGCGAACTCGCCGGACGAGACGTCGACCTGATCGTCTGGGGCGAGAGCAGCGTCGGCTACGACCTGGAGGACCGCCCCGACCTGGCCCGGCGCATCGCCGCCCTGTCCCGTGAGACCGGCGCGGACATCCTCGTCAACGTGGACGCCCGCCGCTCCGACCGGCCCGGCATCTACAAGAGCTCCATCCTGGTCGGCGCCGACGGCCTCACCGGCGACCGTTACGACAAGATGCGGCTCGTCCCGTTCGGCGAGTACGTTCCCGCCCGCTCACTGCTCGGCTGGGCGACCTCCGTCGGCAAGGCGGCCGGAGAGGACCGCCGACGCGGAACCGAGCAGGTGGTCATGAACGCCGGGCAGGGGCTGCGCATCGGCCCGATGGTCTGCTTCGAGACAGCGTTCCCGGACATGACCCGCCATCTCGCCGAGGACGGCGCCGACATCCTGGTCGGGCAGTCCTCCACGTCGACGTTCCAGCACAGCTGGGCCCCCGAGCAGCACGCCTCGCTCGCCGCGCTGCGCGCCGCTGAGACCGGCCGCCCGATGGTGCACGCAACACTGACGGGCGTGTCCGCCGTCTACGGACCCAGCGGGGAACGCATCGGCTCCTGGCTCGGTACGGACGTGAGCACGAACGCCGTCTACGACGTGCCGCTGGCCGACGGTGTCACCCCGTACGTCCGCTTCGGCGACTGGCCGGTGCACCTGGCCGTGCTGGTGCTCGCCGCCATGGCCCTGGTCGAGGGCGGCCGGGCGGTCAGGCTGCGCCGGCGTGCTCCCGCACCGCAGACACCACCCGCTCGCACAGTTCATGAGTCGCCAGTGCGTCCCGGGCGCTGAGCACCCTGCCCGCGCGTACGGCGTCCAGGAAGGCGAGGACGGCCTGCTCGATCCCGCGCTGGCGGGCGACCGGCACCCAGTCGCCGCGCCGCCGGACGGTCGGCTGGCCCTTGTGGTCGATCACCTCGGCGAGATTGAGCACCTGACGCTTGGTGTCCTGCCCGGAGACCTCCAGGATCTCCTCCGCCGAGCCGCTGAGCCGGTTCATCACGCCCAGCGCGGTGAACCCCGCACCGGAGAGCTGGAGCACGACGTGGTGCAGCAGTCCGCCCTCCACGCGGGCTCGCACGGTCACGTCGTCGACGGGCCCGGGCACCAGGAAGCGCAGGGTGTCGACGACATGGATGAAGTCGTCGAGGATCATCGTGCGCGGTTCCTCGGGCAGCCCGACACGGTTCTTCTGCATGAGGATCAGCTCGCGCGGGTGGTCGGCGCACTGCGCGTAGGCCGGGGCGTGGCGCCGGTTGAACCCGACGGCGAGCGGCACACCGCGCTCCTCGGCGAGCGCCACCAGCCGCTCGGACTCATCCAGTCGGTAGGCGAGCGGCTTGTCGACGTACGTCGGTACGCCCGCCTCCAGCAGCCGGGTGACGATCTCGGGGTGCGCCACGGTCGGCGCGTGCACGAAGGCGGCGTCGAGGCCCTGGGCCAGCAGGGAGTCGAGGTCCCCATGCCGCTGCGCCTCGGGCAGGTGCAGGCTGTCGGCGACCCGGGTCAGGGTCGCCGGGGTCCTGGTCTGCACATGGAGCACGACCCCGGGCTGCACGCCGAGCACCGGCAGGTACGCCTTCTGCGCGATGTCACCGAGTCCGATGCAGCCGACCTTCACGGGGGCTCCCTCACTGCTTGCCTGCGCCTGCTCCACGGCAGCATATGTGCGGCACATGCCCGAGGTGGAGTGCGCGTCGGCAGAGCTGAACCGGGATCGCCCGGTGGCACACGGCCGGCTTCCGTCCGGATGATCCTTCCAAGGGGCCGAGCAGGTTCACGGCGCGACCGGCGAGTGACGTCAGCGCGGCGGGCCCGCGTCGCTCGTACGGGGGCCCGGATCACCCGTGTGGGGCATTGTCCGCTCATCCGCTGGGCCCCGGCAGGCCGGACCCACCAGAGTGACGGGGGTGCATCGAACGACGACCACCGCAACGCTCCTGGTCACCGTGGCCGTCTCGGCCCTCGCCGGCTGCGTGACGATCCAGCAGCCACCCGCGCCCGTGCAGCCGTCGGCGCCGGCCGGGCCGTCCGTGTCCCCGCGGCAGCAACCCGTACTCCCGCCGTCGGCCCCCGAGGCGGAGCCGCAGATCGTCCAGGCACCGGCACGCGAGGCCCTGGAGATGGTCGGCTCTCCCCGGCACCCCACGCCCACACCACCCGCCCCGGCCGGGGCGCCCGCCGCCCCGCACACCCCGGCCCACCGCGGGCACCCGCACCCGCACGACCAGGACCCGCACCCTCATCCCCCACGCCCCCGAGCGCCACACCATCCCGAGCAACGCCGACACCCGAACCCCCACTCACGCCCCGCGATCCCTGACGTCCCCCACACGCCCCCCAAGAACTCCGACGTCTGCTCCCTGGGCCGAAAGTACGGCGGCTGGCGCCAGGACAGCGCGGAGTCGACGATCTGCGACCAGACGTACGGCCGCTGAGACCTCGGGGACGTGCCCCAGCACGGGACTGCCGACGCCGTCGACGAAGGCGCGTCAGTGGTGGTGGCCGCGCCGGCCGAGGGTGTCCACGGGGGTCGCGCCCGGGCGGGTCCACTGTGGCACGGGGCGGCTGGTCGGGCCCCAGGTGGCGTTCCCGTCCGCGTCCGAGCGCCAGGACCAGCACGGGTTGCCTCCCTCGGGCCAGTCCTCGGGGTTGTCCTCCCACGCCTCGCCGCGGCCGTAGGGCGTCATGTCGAGGAGGCCGAGGGAGCCGTTGACCCGCTCGTTGCCACGGCCCGTCGTCGAGTACGTGAGGAACACGCGGTCGCCGTCGCGCAGGAAGCAGGTGAGGTAACCCATCTCGCCGCCGACCGGCGCGTCCACGCCCCGCACCGAGTACCAGGGCTGGGTGTAGCCCATGAACTCGACGTAGGAGGCCACCTCGTCCCACGGGCCCGTGGTCAGGACGGCGAACGAGACGTCACGGGCGTTGAGGTAGACGGCGTCCTTCAGGTGCCAGGCCGTGGTGGTGCAGCCCTCGCACTGCCCCTGGTGCGGCGCGCCGTCGTACCACATGTGCTTGTACACCACGAGCTCGTCGCGGCCCTGGAACAGGTCCAGGAACGGGACCGGGCCGTCGGGTCCGACGACCTCGACCGTCCCGTCGAACTCCACCATCGGCAGCCGTCGGCGCGCCGCGGCGAGAGCGTCACCCTCGCGGGTGTGGGCCTTCTCGCGGACCAGCAGCTCGTCACGGGCGGTCTGCCAGGTGGCCAGGTCGACCACGGGCGGGCGGCCGGGCAGCGCGGTGGTGGGGTCATCCGGCGTGGTCGTCATGGTGTCCTCCGTGGTGTCTCGTGCCGGGCGGCTTCTTACGACGTCGTACGACGGTCAGCAGAACAGACTCCCGATCCGGCCGGAACTCATCGCGTACGGCGGCGGGCGAGGCAACCGCTGCCGCCACCGACGCTCTCCTACGGTCGCTGACGCGGCGGACCCGAGCTCCGCCCGCCGCTGCCACCGCCGCTCCCGCCACCGGGTCCCTGGCCGAGGTCACCGCCGGAGTCGTCCTCCTCCCCCGGTCGCGAGTCCAACCGTGACTCCAGTCGGCTGATCTCCGCCCGTACGCCGTCGCCGTATCGGTCGTCGCCCAGCGCGTCGGCCGCGCCGCGGGCGCGGCGCACGTGGACGCGGGCTGCTTCGCGGCGGCCGACTTTCACGTGGTCGGCGGCGAGGTTCAGGTGCAGGGAGGGGTTGTCAGCTGCTCGCCGGGGAGCGTGCATAAGCGTGGTCTAACTCGATCGTGTGATGGTCGGCTTCCGGGCTTGCGGCGTCCTGGGCCGTTCGGGCTACGGTGATCGTGCGATCTGGGACGCCGGGTACGGCGCCGGCGTGCGGGGCCCCCGCTCCACCGGAGTGATGGTTCGGGGCCTCCCCGTCGCCTCTGCCCGTACCCATTTGAAAAGGTCGTGAGGGAGCCGGCCTCCCGGTGTCGGACCACGGACAGGATCCGTGTCGCTGCCCCGGGGTCGAGTACGCCGGGGACCAGGGCGCCCAAGACCGTTCGGGGCGTGCGGCTGAGCGGACTCACTTCTGCCCAGTCCACAGGAACGGTAGAGCGCCCGTACCGCCAAGGCGCCACCGGCCCGGCCCACCCGCCGGGCCCGGCAACCCCCACAAGCGACCCGCCCGGCCACGGGCCGGGTCAGGTCAGGTTCGGGATCGTCCAGTCGATCGGCGTGTGGCCCTGCTGGGCGACGGCCTCGTTGATCTGGGTGAACGGGCGGGAGCCGAAGAACTTCTTGGCGGAGAGGGGGGAGGGGTGGGCGCCCTTGACCACGGTGTGGCGGGACTCGTCGATGAGGGGGAGCTTCTTCTGGGCGTAGTTGCCCCACAGGACGAAGACCGCGGGGTCGGGCCGGTCGGCCACCGCGCGGATGACCGCGTCGGTGAACTTCTCCCAGCCCTTGCCCTTGTGGGAGTTCGCCTCACCGGAGCGCACGGTGAGCACCGCGTTGAGCAGCAGCACGCCCTGCTGGGCCCACGGCATCAGATAGCCGTTGTCCGGGATCGGCGTGCCCAGCTCCTCGTGCATCTCCTTGTAGATGTTGCGCAGCGACGGTGGGATCTTCACGCCGGGGCGGACGGAGAAGCACAGGCCGTGGCCCTGGCCCTCGCCGTGGTACGGGTCCTGACCGAGGACCAGGACCTTGACCTGCTCGTACGGCGTGGCGTCGAGCGCGGCGAACACCTCCTCGCGCGGAGGATAGACGGGCCCCCTGCCCCGCTCCTCCTCGACGAACTCCGTCAGCTCCTTGAAGTAGGGCTGCTGAAGCTCCTCACCCAGGACCCCGCGCCAGGACTCGGGCAGCATGGAGGTGTCGGTCACGTCAACGTCCTTCAGTCGTACGGTCGGTTCCAGGCCACAGAACCTACAGGCGGCCACTGACAATCGGCCGCCCGGACCGTCCTACCAGCTCGTCTTCCGGGACAGTTCCCACACCATCATGATGGTCGACGGGTCCAGCGCCCGCTCGGCGCCGGAGACGTCCTCGTTGACGGCCAGGTACTGCTTGCCCTGCCACAGCGGAATCAGCCGCGCGTCGTTCACGAGGATCTGCTGGGCCTCCTCGAAGTCCTGCTCCACCTCGGCGCGGTCGCTCACCTGCCGGGAGCGGGGCAGCAGCACCTTGGTGATCTTCGGGCTCTCGTAGGGCGTACCGAGGGCGTTCTGCTCGCCGACGAACGGCGCGATGAAGTTGTCGGCGTCCGGGAAGTCCGGGAACCAGCCGCGGCCGAACACGGGGTACTCGCCGTTCTGGTAGCCCTTCACATAGGTCTTCCAGGGGCGGCTCTTGAGCGTGATCTTGAACAGCCCGGAGGCCTCCAGCTGCCGCTTGAGCTCCTTGAACTCGGTGGCGGTCTCGGAGCCGTAGCGGTCGGTGGTGTACCAGAGGGTGAGCGGCACGGTCTGGGTGATGCCCGCGTCGGTGAGGAGCTTGCGGGCCTTGCGGGTGTCCGGGTCGCCGTAGTCGTCGAAGAAGGCGGTGGTGTGGCCGGTCAGGCCCTTCGGGACCATGGAGTAGAGCGGGTCCACGGTGTCCTTGTAGACGTTGTGCGTGATCGCCGGACGGTCGACGATCTGGGCGACGGCCTTGCGGACCGCGGTCTTTCTCGCCCATGGGTCCTTGGGGTTGAAGACCAGGTAGTTGATGTCGGTGCCCGAGCCCTCGACCAGTTCGAGGCCGTCGGCGTCGGGGCCCTTCTTCTGGAGGGCGACGATGTCGTCGGCGCCGAGACCGCGGTAGGTCGCGTCGATCTTCTTGTCCCGCAGGGCCTTGACCATGGTGCCGGAGTCCTGGAAGTAGCGGATGGTCACCGCGTCGTTCTTGCGCTCCGCGAACCCCTTGTACTTCTCGTTGCGGGTGAGTTCGGCCTGCTTGCCCTCGGTGTAGGAGGCGAGCGTGTAGGGACCGGAGCCGGCGATGCCGCCGTCGTCGCGCAGCTTGTCGGCCGGATAGTCCTCGGGGTCGACGATGGACATGGCAGGGGTGGCGAGGACGAAGGGGAAGGTCGCGTCGGACTGGTTGAGGTGGAAGACCACCTCATGGTCGTTGCGCACCTGGACGCGTTCGAGGCTGCCGAGGAGTCCGGCGGGACCGCCGGAGACGTTGATCTTGCGGATGCGGTCGATCGAGTACTTGACGGCCTGCGCGTCGAGGGTGTGACCGTCGGAGAAGGTCAGGCCCTCGCGCAGCTCGCACTGGTACGTGCGCTTGGAGTCGTCCGTGAACTCACAGCTCTTCGCCGCGTCGGGCCGGGGGTCGGTCGCCCCGACCGGGTAGGCGAGCAGCGTCTGGTAGACGTTGCGGAACAGCTCCCAGGAGCTGTCCCAGGCGGCCGCGGGGTCCAGCGTGCTGGGCGAGCTGGTCGTGCCCACGACGATCGGCCCGGCATCCTCGGACCCTTCGTCCCCGAAGACACCACATCCGGTCGCGAAGGATGTCGCGAGGGATATGGACACGGCAGCCGCCACCTGCTGCAGGCATCGGTTCCGGTTGAACACGCGCACGCTCCTCGATCTGCCATACCAAGGGTCGGCAGACCATACCGCAGTGCCACGCCGGACGAACCGGGCTGTCCACGGGGGGTGAATCACCCAGTCTGTGACGACGTTGTCATCGCGTTGTGTGCGTGGTGTGTGTCGCGTTCGTTCACATATATCCGATACGTCGACAGGGGCGCCGTTTCCCGTCGGGGAAACGGCGCCCCTGTCCGGCGGGGACGCGTCAGGCGACGCCGGCGTTGAGGAAGATGCCGCCGTCCACGACGAGGGTCTGACCGGTGATCCAGTCGGACTGCGTCGAGGTGAGGAACGCGGCGGTGCCGCCGATGTCGGAGGGCACACCGAGGCGGGCCAGTGGATAGGCCGCGGCAGCCTCCGCCTCCCGGCCCTCGTACAGGGCCTGCGCGAACTTGGTCTTCACGACGGCCGGGGCGATCGCGTTGACCCGCACCTTGGGCGCGAACTCGTGCGCCAGCTGCTGCGTCAGGTTGATCATCGCGGCCTTGCTGACGCCGTACGCGCCGATGAACGGCGAGGCCGACAGGCCCGCGACGGAGGCGATGTTGACGATCGCACCGCCGTTGTCCTTCTGCCAGGCGTGCCAGGTGCGCTGGGCGAAGCCGAGCGCCGAGATCACGTTGGTCTCGAAGACCTTGCGCGCGACCTGGAGGTCGAGGTCGGCGATCGGGCCGAACACCGGGTTGGTACCGGCGTTGTTGACCAGGAAGTCGACGCGGCCGAACGCCTCCATGGTGCGCTCGACGGCCTCGGCCTGGTGGGCCTCGTCGTGCGCCTTGCCGGCAACGCCGATGGCGCGGTCGGAGCCGAGCTTCTCGACGGCCTCCTTCAGGGCGTCCTCGTTGCGGCCGGTGATGCAGACGCGGTCGCCGCGCGCGACGAGCGCCTCGGCCACGCCGTAGCCGATGCCTCGGCTGGCGCCCGTGACGAGAGCGACCTTGCCGGAGAGTTCCACAGTCATGTTCCCGTTCCCCTAGTTCAGCGGTCCGCCGGCGACGTACAGCACCTGACCGGAGACGAATCCGGCCGCGTCGGCGGTGAAGAAGGCGATGGCGTTGGCGATGTCCTCGGGCTCGCCGACGCGCTGGACGGGGATCTGCGTGGCGGCCGCGGCCTTGAATTCGTCGAAGCCCATGCCGACGCGGTCGGCGGTCGCCTTGGTCATCTCGGTGGCGATGAACCCGGGGGCGACGGCGTTGGCGGTGATGCCGAACTTGCCGAGCTCGATCGCGAGGGTCTTGGTGAAGCCCTGCAGACCGGCCTTGGCGGCGGAGTAGTTGGCCTGGCCCCGGTTGCCGAGCGCGGACGACGAGGACAGGTTGACGACGCGGCCGAAGCCGGCGTCCACCATGTGCTTCTGGACGGCCTTGGTCATCAGGAACGAGCCGCGCAGGTGGACGTTCAGGACGGTGTCCCAGTCCGAGGCGCTCATCTTGAACAGCAGGTTGTCGCGCAGGACGCCCGCGTTGTTGACGAGGATCGTCGGCGCGCCGAGCTCCTCGACGACGCGCGCGATCGCCGCCTCGACCTGGGCCTCGTCCGAGACGTCGGCGCCTACCGCGATGGCCCTGCCGCCCGCCGCGGTGATCTTCTCCACGGTGTCCTTGCAGGCGGCCTCGTCGAGGTCGATCACGGCGACCGCGCGGCCCTCGGCGGCCAGTCGTACGGCGGTGGCGGCGCCGATGCCGCGCGCCCCGCCGGTGACCACGGCGACCCGCTGCTCAGTGGTGGACATTCGCTGTTCTCCTCGCCCTAGAGAGAGTGCGCCCATTGAGTGAGCGACCGCTTAGTACCTTCAGCAGACGTGACGCTAGAAGCCCTGGCACCCGGTGTCAACGGCACACCCGGTGCGTGTGATCCATTACCTCACCAGGAGGTCCAGCAAGCGCGCCGACTCGGCCGTCGGATCGGTGGTGAGTCCGGTGTGCACGGGCCCTGGCTGCACGACCGTCGAGCGGGGCGCGATCAGCCAGCGGAAGCGCCGCCCCGGGTCGTCCCCGGCCGCCTGCCCGGCCGCCGTGCCGCCGGCGCACACGCCCTCCACGGCACCGAGCGCGGCCCGCACGCCGGCCACGTCCGCGTCGGGGTCGAGCGCCAGCAGCCGGGCCTCGTCGAGGTGGGTGCGGGCGCCGACGTAGGCCTGCGCACGGCAGTAGACGACCACGCCGGCGTTGATGCACTCGCCGCGTTCGACGCGCGGTACGACCCGCAGGAGGGCGTACTCGAAGACGTCCCGGCCGCCGCCCTGGCCGGCCCTGGTGATGTGGCGGTCGGTCACTTGGTCCCCTCGATGCCGTGGATGCGCTCGTGGATGATCGCGGCCCGCGCGAGCAGCGGGCGGGCGTAGGCACGCCTCAGGTCGTCGGGCGTGTCGAAGCCGGGCTCGTCCGTCAGCCAGGCGTCGGGGATCTCCGCGGTGACCTCGGCGAGGAGTTCCTCGGTGATGAGGGGCGACAGCTGCGCCGCGGCGGTCTCGAGATCCGGCCGGAAGGGCGCGAGCGCGTGGTCGGAGGCGTCGTAGGGGCGGGCGGCGGAGGTCTCGGCGCCGGGCCAGTTGTGGTGCCAGATCATGGTGGCGCCGTGGTCGATGAGCCACAGATCGCCCCGCCACACCAGCAGGTTGGGGTTGCGCCAGGAGCGGTCCACGTTGTTGACCAGCGCGTCGAACCAGACGATCCGTCCGGCCTCCTCGGGGCCGATCCGGAAGGCGAGCGGATCGAAGCCGAGGGCGCCGGAGAGGAAGTCCATGCCGAGGTTGGCGCCGCCGCTGGACCTGAGCAGCTCCTGCACCTGCTGGTCGGGCTCCCCGAGCCCGAGCACGGGGTCGAGGCCCACGACGACCAGGCGGGGCATCCTGAGACCCAGCCGGCGGGCGAGTTCACCGCAGACGACCTCGGCGACGAGCGTCTTGCGTCCCTGTCCCGCCCCGGTGAACTTCAAGACGTACGTCCCGAGATCGTCGGCCTCGACGAGTCCCGGCAGTGAACCCCCCTCACGCAGGGGCGTGATGTAGCGGGTCGCGAGGACCTCTTTCAACATCTTCGAAGGTCCCATCGCTCGTGTGCCTTACATGTCACGCCGAGCTCCGAGGCGGTCTCCCCGTCTCCCCAGCGTCCGTCGATGGCTGTGCGCCCCGTCCGGCCTCCGGCATGAAGTGAGCATAGTAGCCATGGGCACCGCAACCGTCGGCACCGGTCGCGGAAGGGACAGCGGGTGGGCGAAGGTGGAGTGAGCAGCACGTTTCGGTCCGGACGGAGGCAGACATGTCGGTGCGTGTGATCGTGAAACTGGTTCCGGACGGGGAGTGGTCCTCTGTCGCCGAAGGGCTTCAGACGGCGGGAGCGGAACAGGTCCTGGCTCCTCGTGAGTCGCTGCCGGACCGGGCGGTGGCACTGTTCCCGGACGAGGTGGGCGTCACCGAGGCGGTGGACTCGGCTCGTGGGGTCGCGGGGGTCGTTGACGCCGAGCCCGACGTCATGCGCTACACCAGCGGTCCCGGCGCGTAGGACCGTCCCGGGAGAGAACGGCCCGGTCGCACCGGGGCCGGGTTGCGTCAGGTCTACCTCGGCGGGGTGGAGCGGCGCTGTCAGACGAAGGCGAGCGCCGCGTCCGCATCGACCAGGCCGAAGCCGAAGTCGTCATTGGGGACCGGATCGCCGGGATCACCGCGCAGCGGCTTCGCCGTGTCGTGAAGGATCTGGCGGACGTCCCGAGCGCTCAGTCCGGAGGCATGCGAGAGCAGCAGCGCCGCGACTCCCGCCACGTGCGGTGTGGCCATGGATGTGCCGTTCAAGGTGGCGAACGTGTCGTTCAGGTATGTGCTGAGGATGTTGACCCCCGGCGCCGACACAGAGATGTGGGAACCGGTGTTCGAGAAGGATGCCTTGTGGTCCAGCGGATCCGTGGCACCCACGGCAACGACATCGGGGAAGGCCGCCGGGAAGCTCTCCACTTGCTCGCCGTCGTTGCCCATGGCGGCCACCACCACCACGTCATGGCTGACGGCGTACGCGATGGCGTCGGACTCGACGTCGGTGGCCATTTCACCGCCGAGGCTGAGATTGAGCACCCGCGCACCGTGGTCGACGGCCCACCGGATGCCTGTGGCGATGTCGGCCGCGCTGCCCACTCCGCTGACGAGGTTGTCACTGAGCCGGCGGATGCGGGCGAGGACCCGAACGGGCAGCAGACCGCACTCCCAGGTCACACCGGTCACGCCCTCATGGTTGTCCGAGCGGCAGGCGATGGTCCCGGCGACATGCGTACCGTGCCCGACCTCGTCCTGCGGAGTGGCGTCCACTCCCATGAAGTCGCCTTCGAACACCCAGCCCGGTTGCGCCACCGGGTTCGGCCCGAGGTTGACGAAGTCCTTGCCCTGCCTCAGCAGCGGCGCGAGTTCGGGATGGTCGAGGTCGACCCCGGTGTCGATGACGCCGACCGTGACGGAGGCACTGCCCCGGCTGCGTTCCCAGGCCTGCGGGCAGTTGATTCTCTTCAGACCCCATTGCTGCGCGAAGAGCGGGTCGTTGGGAATGACCGACGCCTGTTCCCGCCAACGGTTGGGCTCCGCGACCGAGACCTCTTCCAGGCTGCTCAGCCGCTGAACCACACGGGAGGTGTCCTGGGCCGGATCGAAGCGGACACGGTATGCGGCACCGAGCTCGCTCGGCTCCGCGACTGCCATGATGCCGGCGGGAGTGGGAGGAGAAGGCGGGTGCAGCCGGGTCACGGACCGGACTCCGATGTCTCTGAAGACCCGGTCGAGCGACTCGACGCCGACTCCCGTGACCTCGGCGAACGCTCCGCGCACGGGCCCGGTCGGCACCGCGACCGAGACCCTCCTGGCGGCCTCCGGCTCCATCTTCACCAGCACCTCGCCGGGAATCTGGTTGTCCTGCCCCGGAGGGAATGCTCTGTAGCCCTGGGCCGAAGCTTGTGTGGGTGGATGCTTGCCGTTGCCGTGCTCTGGCATGACGCCTCCCTCGAGCACCGAACGAGTGGGCGATGAGGCAGACCTGCTCCACCACCACTATCACCCGGTCGGCCCCATAGCGCACTCTGGCCACACGCGCACCATCTTCCACGGGCGCGGGCCGTGAGGCGCCGGGGCCGGGCGACAGCACAACGACAGCTCTGATTTACCCACAGCACACGCTGAACAGGTTTAGATCTCGACACAGTCTGAACAGCGCGGGCCCTCTGCCCGTACCTGTGCACAGATCATGAACCTCCCCCCGAAGGGAACGTCTGCAATGACCAGCGCCTCGTTCAAGCCCGCTTCCGGACCTGCCCGTCGAGCCGTCGTGGCGGCGGCCGGAGCCGCGGGGCTCACCGCCGCGCTGACCGCGTGCGGAGGCTCTGACGACAGTTCCGCCGGCTCGACCGACACGTCCTCGTCCGCGGGCTCGACGGGGTCGACCGGTTCGACCGGCGGTGCCGACGCGGGCGGCAGCCCGAGCGGTGCGGCGTCGAGCGGCTCGGCCGGCGGGACCGCGCTCACCACGACCGCGGAGATCCCGGAGGGTGGCGGCAAGGTCTTCGAGGCCCAGAAGGTGGTCGTCGTCCAGCCCACGAAGGGCGAGTTCAAGGCCTTCTCGGCCGTCTGCACCCACCAGGGCTGCGCGGTGAAGAGCATCGCCGACGGCGTGATCAACTGCCCCTGCCACAACAGCAACTTCTCCGTCACCGACGGCAGTGTGAAGAGCGGCCCGGCGAAGCAGCCGCTGCCCTCCGTCAAGATCGCCGTGAGCGGGGACCAGATCACCCTCGCCTGACGCCTGCGCGCAGCCGTTCGAAGCAGGCCAGCACCTCGTCCGTGGTCGCGACCGTGGCGACCAGTGCGAGGGTGTGGCGGACCATCGCGGGGGTGTACTCGGCGGGCACCCCCGCGACGGCGTCCGCGGGCACGACCGCGGTGTATCCGCGGTTCACCGCGTCGAAGACGGCGTTGGGGATCGCCACGTTGGCGGAGACACCGGTGACGATCAGCGTGCGGCAGCCCAGGTTGCGCAGCAGCGCGTCCACGTCGGTACCCGCCAGGGGCGACAGTCCGTGCAGCCGTCGTACGACGATGTCCTCGTCGGCGACTTCGATCGGGGCCGCCACGCGTACCGCCGGGGTTCCGGCGAGCTGCTGGACCGGCAGTCGTGCCGCGGCGCGGAAGAGCCGTGCGTTGCGGCTGGCGCCCCGGCCGTCGGGGCGGCGTTCCGCGACGGCGTGGATCACCTGGATGCCGCTGTCGTGCGCCGCGGCCACGAGCCGGGCGACGTTGGCGAGGGCCCCCGAGTCACGTGCCTCCTGGGCCAGTTCGGGCAGGGCGCTGTCGGGGCCGACCAAGCCCTGCTGGCACTCGACGGTGAGCAGGGCCGTGGTCGCCGGGTCGAGGAGTTCACCGAGCTGTTCGTACGAGGGCATGATTCCCCCTGGTCGCCTGCGGTGTGGGGCGGGTGAGCGTAGTCACCATTGCTTGTTGGGGGAAGACGACCCATCCTTTTCTGACGTGATGTCAGAGGATCTCCTCTGGCACGACGTGGGAGAAGGAAGAGGGGGCCGCATGACCGCTACTCAGCGCCGGGGCCGGAAGATCATGATGACGCCGGGTGAGCTGGACGATTTCCTGACCGCCCAGCGCACCTGCCGGGTGGCCACCGTCTCGGCGGACGGCGCACCGCACGTGAGCACCCTGTGGTTCGCGTGGGACGGTGTCTCGATATGGCTGTACTCGGTGGTACGGAGCAAGCGCTGGACCGACCTGCGCCGCGACCCCAGAGTCGCGATCGTGGTCGACACGGGTGAGGAGTACGACGAGCTGCAGGGCGTCGAGCTGTCGGGGACCGTGGACTTCGTGGGCGAGCACCCGCGCATCGGGGAGCTGTGCGCGGAACTCGACGTCCCGGAGACGCTGTTCGCCCGTAAGAACTTCCGCTTGGAGGAGATGCCGCACGACGGCCGGCACGCCTGGATCCGGCTGACTCCGGAGAAGGTCGTCTCGTGGGACTTCCGCAAGCTGGGCGGGGCGTAACACCTCCTCAGCCCACGCGCTGAGCCGCCGCCCGAAGCGACTCGACCGCCGCGCGGATCGAGGGGCGGCGGTCGGCGTCGGCGCGCCAGATGACGTAGACATGGCGGCGCACGCGCTGCCGGAGCGGGACGGTGACCACGCCCGGAGGCGTCGGATGGCGGCCGAGCAGCGGGGCGATGCACACGCCGAGTCCCGCCGCCACCAGCTGCAACTGGGTGTGCGTCTCGCCGGCGCGATGGCCGATGATCGGCTCGATGCCCCGGGAGCGCAGGGTGAACATCAGCCACTCGTGGCAGAACTCGCCCTCGCCCCAGGTGATCCACTCGTCGTCGGCGAACTCGCCGAGGTCCACCTCGTCACGGTCGGCGAGCGGATGCCCGGCCGGCATCGCCACCTCGGCCGGGTCGTCCAGGAGGGGCGCCTTCACCAGACCGTCGGGCAGCGCCATCGGCTTGTTGTACCAGTCGAGGACCACGGCCAGGTCGAGGTCCCCGCGGACGACGGCGGCGATGCCGGTCTCCGGCTCCAGCTCGCAGGACCGCACCCGCAGCGCCGGATGATCGGCGCGCAGCGCGGCCAGCGCGATCGGGAACAGCCCGCGCGCGGCGGTCGGGAACGCCGAGAGCCTGAGCTCTCCGACAACCCGGCCGCGCTGTGCCTCCAGGTCGGACTGGGCGAGCTGCACCTGCGACAGGATGCGCCCCGCGTGCTCGGCGAGCAGCCGGCCCGCGTCCGTCAGACGCACACCCCGCCCGTTCTTGGCCAGCAGCTGCTGCCCGACCTCACGCTCCAGCTTGGCCAGCTGCTGCGAGACGGCCGAGGTCGTGATGTGCAGCCCCGCGGCCGCGCCGCTGACGGAGCCGTGTCGGGCGAGGGCGTCGAGGGTGCGCAGGCGCTCGAGATTCAGCATGCACGCGATGCTACGAGATACGTAAGCGTTGCTACGAAGTACAGCGTGCGATTTCTCGATTGTGCTACGAGGTTTGCTCCAGCATCGTGGGCGGCATGACCACCGCCACGACTCCTCGCGCCCAGGTCCCCGCGGACACCGCCCGCCCCCGTCGCGCTCTCGACTGGCGTCTGCGCTTCGGCGTGCTGTCGCTGATCTGGGGCTTCAGCTTCCTCCTGATCAAGGTGGGCACCGAGGCGTACGCGCCTTTCCAGGTCACCCTCGGCCGCCTGGTCTTCGGCACGGCGGTGCTGGCGGCCGCGCTGGTGGTGAAGCGGCAGCGGCTGCCGCGCGGCGCGCGGACCTGGCGGCATCTGACGGTCGCCGCCTTCCTGATCAACGCGCTGCCGTTCTCCTTGTTCGCCTTTGCGGAGCTGACCATCCCGTCCACGCTGGCGGGCATCTGCAACGCGACCTCACCGCTGTGGGGCATGGCCCTCTCCCTCGTGGCCCTCTCCGAGGACAGGCCCACACGCCTCAGGGTCGCCGGGCTCGGCCTCGGGTTCCTCGGTGTGCTGACGGTGCTCGGCGCGTGGCAGGGCTTCGACGGCCTGGACGTCAGGGGCACCGCGATGGCCCTGCTGGCCTCGCTCAGCTACCCGATCGGCTGGATCTACGTCCGCCGCACGCTCGCCGGGTCCTCCGAGTCGCACCTGTCGCTGACGGGCGCGCAACTGTTGCTGGCCACGCTCCAACTGGCGCTGGTCACCCCCCTGTTCACCACCCTGCCCGCCGACTTCCCCGTCGTCCCCCTGCTGGCGGTCGCCGCACTGGGCGTGCTCGGCACCGGGCTCGCCGTCCTCCTCCAGTACGGTCTGGTCGCCGAGGTCGGTCCGACCACGGCCCAGATGGTCACGTACTTCATCCCGGTCATCGCCACGGCCGCGGGCGTCGCGATCCTCGGCGAGTCGCTGAGCTGGTCGACACCGGTCGGCGCGGTGATCGTGCTGGCGGGGGCGGCGTTGACGCAGAGGCGGGGGCGCGTCTGATCGCCTGGACGCCCTGGACGTGTTTGATCGCCTGGACGCTCTAGACGTAACGGCGTACCGGCGCCGGCCCCACCGCCGCGGCGATCGTGTCGGCCAGGGGTGCGATTTCGTCGGCGGTCAGGGTCGAGACGGTGATCCGGATGCCGGGCGGTGCGCTCATCCGGAAGCGGGCACCGGGGGCGACCGCCCAGCCGGCGTGCAGCAGGCGGGCGACGGCGCCGGTCTCGTCCCGGACGGGCACCCACACGTTCATACCGCTGCGCCCGTGCGCGGCGATCCCGCGCCGGGCGAGCGCGTCGATCAGTGCGTCACGGCGCTCTCCGTACGAGCGGGCCACGGCCCGGGTGTCCACCGCGCCGTCGGCCCACAGCCGCAGCACCGCGCGCTGAGTGATCCAGCTCAGCCAGCCCGGGCCGAGCCGGTGGCGTCCGCCGACCCGGTCGAGCGTGACGGCGTCCCCGGTCAGGACGGCGAGCCGCAGGTCGGGGCCGTACGCCTTGGCGACCGAGCGGACCAGGGCCCAGTGCTGCGTGACCCCCGCCAGGGGATGCAGGGGCAGGTCGACGATGCCGTGGCCGTGGTCGTCCTCGACCAGCAGGGTCGCGGGGTACTCCGCGAGGACGGAGCGCAGGGCACGCGCGCGTGGGGTGCTGAGCGCGGCGCCCGTGGGGTTCTGTGCCCGGTCGGTGACGATGAGGGCGCGAGCTCCGTCGGCGAGGGCCCGGCGGACGTCCTCGGGCAGCGGTCCGTCGTCGTCGAGACCCACGGGGGTCGTGCGCAGCCCGAGCGCCGGGACGAGGTCCATCACACTGCCCCACCCGGGGTCCTCGACGGCGACGGTGTCCCCGGGCCTGAGGTGTGCGGCGAGGACCCGCTCGATGGCGTCCAGCGCGCCGGAGGTGACGGCCACCGGCCCCGCGGGCACCCCGTCGGCGTCCAGGCGGGCCCGGGCTTCGCGGGCCAGCTCGGGCTCCACGGGTGCGTCGCCGTAGAGGACCGGTTGCCGGTCGCCCTGTGCGGCGGCCTCGGCGAAGGCCGGGGCCAGCGGCGGCAGCAGTGTCGGGTCGGGGTTGCCACTCGCCAGGTCACGTACGCCTTCCGGCACGTCCAGCCGGATGAACTCACGGCTCGTCGTGGCCGGCGCGGACCGCACGCGGCTGCCGCGCCGGCCCGCCGTCTCGATGACCCCGCGCTCCCGCAGCATGCGATACGCGGCCGCGACGGTATTGGGGTTCACCCCGAGCTTGTCGGCCAACTCCCGCATGGGCGGCAGTAGTTGTCCGGGCTCCAGCTCGCCCGCCCCCACCGCGCTCTCGACGCTCGCGGAAATCTCTGCTGCGCGCCGACCTTTGATCGGATAGTCTCCTAGCACAAAATTGATTATGCACTAGTGCAATGGAGAGCGCCATGCAGGGGACCCCGCAGACGACGACGCCCGCCTACCCCCCGTCCGACCGCACCGTCCCCACGCGCGCCCCCGAACGGGCCTCGTACGACAAGGAGTTGGTGCACGCGATCCTCGACGAGGGCTACGTCTGTCACCTCGGCTTCGTCCGCGACGGCGCGCCGGTCGTGCTGCCGACGCTGTACGGGCGGGTCGGCGAACGGCTCTACGTTCATGGTTCGACGGGTTCGCGCCCGCTGCGGATGACCGGCCGGAGCGACCCCGGCCTCGCGGTGTGCCTCACCGTCACCCACGTCGACGCGCTGATCCTGGCCCGCTCGGCCTTCCACCACTCGATCAACTACCGCTCGGTCGTGGTGCACGGCATCGCCCACGACGTGACGGACCCCGAGGAGAAGCGGGCCGCGCTGGACGCCCTGGTCGACCACGTCGTGCCGGGGCGTGCCGCGGACTCCCGGCCCGCCAACAAGAAGGAGCTGGCCGCGACCGCGGTGATCCGCCTCGACCTCAACGAGGTGTCCGCCAAGCTGCGCACGGGCGGGGTGAACGACGAGCCCGAGGACCTCGCCCTCCCCCACTGGGCCGGCGTGGTCCCGCTGAACAAGGGCTACGGCACGCCGGTGCCCGACCCCGACCTGGCACCGGGCACGGAGGTGCCCGACTACCTGGCGACTCCGTGACACCGTAGGGAGCCGTTCACGCGTGAAGCCCCTGCCCCTGACTATGAAGCCGCCTTCCGGGCGGATGCCTCCCGGTCCGGGCCGCCCTTGACCACCGGATCCGGGGACGCCTTCGCGGGGGTCGTCGACTGGGCGATGAAGGCCCCGACCATGATCAGCGCACCGCCCATGACCTGGGGTGCCGAGAGGTGTTCGCCGAGGAGGGTCCAGGCCAGGACGGTCGCGACGAGCGCCTCCAGGTAGGAGACCACGCCCGCGACCTGCGGGGAGAGCCGGCGCACGGCGACCACACCGGTGACGTAGGCGACGACGGTGGCGACGAGCACGACCCAGGCGAGCAGCAGCCAGGCAGGGACGCGCGTGCCGTCCATGTCGGCGGAGTGCGCGAGCACGGACCCGTCCATGGTCCAGGGGCGGGCGAAGGCGGTCATCAGTACGGCGGCGACGAGCAGCCCGTAGGCGACGACGCCGAGCGGGTCGGGAGTGTCGTCGCCCGCGTCGCCGCCCTGGTCGGACAAGACGAAGTAGCCGACCTGGAAGCCGGCCGCGCCGAGCGCGAGGAGGAGTCCCAGGGCGTCGAAGCGCACCCCCGACCAGACCTCCACGACACACGCGAGTCCGCCGACGGCGAGGACCACACCAAAGGCCGCGGCCCGCGTCACCGGCCTGCGCTGCACGAACCGTACCCAGAGCAGGACGAGGGCGGGTCCGAGATACTCGACGAGCAGCGCGACGCCGACGGGAATGCGGGAGATCGCGGCGAAGTAGCAGGCCTGGACGCCGGCCGCGGCGACACCGAACGCGAGGAGCAGCGCGGGCCTGCGGCGCACGAGTGCGCGATGCCGCACGGCGACCGGCAGCATCACCAGGGCGGCGCCCGCCACCCGCAGCCACACCACGTGCAGCGGGTCGAGCCCCGCGTCGATCAGCGGTTTGGCCGCGACGCCGGACCCCCCGAAGGCGATCGCCGAGGCGACCGCGAGACCGAGTCCGACACCTTTGCCCTGGCCGACCTGACTACTTCCAGACATGCGCACGGTACGCATGATGACAGGCGACGACATGAGCGTCACCCCGAATGACACCTGTCTCACCAGATGGGCGGTCCCCGGCGACGTCACACCTCGGCGCATCCGCGGCCGACACCTCAGCGCCCCGGTTCGCCGCCCCCCGCGCACTCCTGGGGCCCGCGCTCGATGCGAGCCGACAGCGGACCCGCGTCGATGCCGGCCCGCGCCAACACCTCGACGGCCCGTGCCCGTGGGTCCCTGACGATCGCCGCGAGCAGGTCGAGGCCGTGGGCGGGGGCGTCACCACGGCGGGCGGCGCGGGTGCGGGCGTCCGCCAACGCGGCGGCGGCCAGCGGCGAGAAGCCTTCGACGTCGGTCACGACGGGGACGCCGCCTGAGTCCTCGACGCTGCCCTGCCAGCGCAGGCCGTAGCCGATGCTGCGCTGGACGAGGTAACCGAGGAGCCGGGCGATCCGCGTACCGTCACCGTCGACGACGGCGCGCACCTCGGGGTCGCACTCCAGGAGCGAGTGGAGCAGATGGGCGGTGTCGATCTGCCGGTCCCCGTCCCGGACGGCACGTCGGCGGGCTGCGTCCAGCACAGCCGCCGGCCCGGCACCGAGCGCGGCACCGTGGTCCGCGTCGTGGGGGCCCAGGTCACCGGGGCCCTGGGCGCGAGGGTCGTGCGCGCGGAGGTTGTGGGCACCGGCCGACTGCCGGGGAATGCGGGGTTGCACATCCCCACCTCATCAGTCCCGGCAGGTGTGGGGCATCCCCGGCGGGAAGCATTTTCCCATCCCACGCGGAGTGGACAACGACCGGCGCGATCTCCTCCTTACGGAGGAGGCGAGCTTTTCTGACGGTTCATCAGTATTGAATGTTGCGGGGGCAGCGGCTACGTTCCGCGACACCGTAGCCCGTCACGAAGAGGTGGTCGCATGGCCGAAGTCAGCGCGGAGGCACGCATCGGGGCACCGGCCGAGAAGGTATGGACGCAGCTCACGAACTGGCCGGCGTACGGGGAGTGGAACGCCACGCACACGAGCTTCCCCAAGGGCGGCCCCGAGACCCTCGAACTGGGCGCGACCTTCCAGGAGAACATGAAGCTGATGGGCTTCCCGGCCGAGGTCGACTGGACCGTCGAGGAGTTGGAGCCGTCCCGGGTGCTCGCCATCCGGGGCAAGGGCCCGATGGCGGTGACCGTCGCCACGCGCTACACACTGACGCCCGACGGCGACGCCACGACGGTGCGCATCGACGGCGAGTTCACGGGCGCGGCCGTGTCGCTCATGGCGGGCAAGCTGAAGGACTCGGCGACGGCGGCGCTCAACGAGTCGCTGCGCAAGCTGGACGGGTTGGTGGCCTGACGGCCGGGCACGCGAAGGTGCCCCGCGGAAGGTCTCCGCGGGGCACCTGCCACGACCACCGGGTGGTCAGTCCTCGTCGGCGAGGATCAGATACAGCTTCTTGCGGGCTTCGTTGATCACGGCCAGCGCCTTGTCGCGCTGCTCCTTGCTGCCGGTCTTCCAGACCTGGCCGAAGGCCTCCATCAGCCCGAACCCGGCCTGCCGGATCTCCCCGAGAGCCTCCCAGTCGACCCCGCGCCCAGCTTCCTCCCAGGGCGCGTCGGGCCCCTCGTCGGCCGCCGCACGGCCCGCCTCGGTGAGGGAGAACAGCTTCTTGCCGCCCTCGCTCTCACTCACGATCAGCCCCTCGTCCTCCAGCAGCTGGAGGGTGGGGTACACCGAGCCGGGGCTGGGCTTCCACGCCCCGCCGCTGCGCTCGGCGATCTCCTGGATCATCTCGTAACCGTGCATCGGCCGATCCCTCAACAGGGCCAGGATCGACGCCCGTACGTCTCCGCGCCGAGCCCTCCCCCTGGGTCCGCCACGCCCCCGTCCACCCCAGGGGCCACCGGGCCCGAACCCGGGACCTCCGGGACCGAAGGGCCCCCCACCCGGCCCGAAGGGCCCGAAAGCGGCACGCCGCCCCTCGAAGCCGCCCCGACCACGCCCGGAGGGCCCGTCCTGCCGATGTCCACGCTCGAATCCGTGGCTGCGCATCGCCATCACTCCATTCCATCGTTGATCTGTCGCGATGCCTCAACGATATATCGGAACAGTTCGCATAACAAGGGCCTGCGGGCCAGCGTTGTTGAGACTTTCAGCGAGAGTTGTCACATTTCAGCGGCAATTGACACCCATTCGCCGTCAGTAACCAGCGGCACACCTCTTGAGATAGGCATGGGGAACCCGGTTGGCCAGTGTGGATCAAGAGTGGGCCACTATGGCGGGGCACTGTTTCGACCGCGGTCGAGCCGCGTTGGGGACGCCTGCCTCCGCTGAGGAGCCGGGCATACGAAGGCCTCCAGGACGGCAATCCTGGAGGCTTCGCAGGCTACCTCCGGCCGCGGCTGACCTCGTCCTGCTCGGAGACCTAACCGGCCGCTACGCGGCGGGAAGCTACAGCAGGCTCGGCTCCGACGGCCGGTCCGTGGTCCCGCGCGTGGACCGTCAGGGCGCGGCCGAGCACGGTCACAGGATCACTGCGGCCATCGCCTGCCACGTCGCCCGCGCCGGCGGAAGCGTCGACGATCTGACCCGGCTGCTGCTCCACCCCGACCACGAGGGCGGTCGGCACGCCCGGCACATCGCGCTGCGCTCCGGACAGGCGCGTGCCCTGGACTACATCCGCAGGGTGTGGGCCAGCGCCTCGGCCGCGGTCGCGAGCACGCGGTTCCTGGAGTCGCGCCAGCAGGCGTACGAGGTTCTCGCCGCGCTGCGGGGCCGAATCGTATAAGCGTGATTGCACGATCAGGTGTGTTCAGACGGGTTCAAGTAGATTGACCACGGAGAGTCCGGTTTCGCCGTTGACAAGCTGGAGGGCGACCTCGGCCCGGGCAGCTAGGTTTAGAGGGGCGAGGTCCTCGGCGTACGCAGCGTGAACCACGCCGTCCAGGCCTGCGCCTACCAGCGGCGCGGCAGTGCGAAGCGACGCCTCCAGTGCCACGCCCTGGGTGGCACCGCCGTGCAGGATGATGTTCCGGGTGCGGCACAAGCGCCGCAGCGCGATCCGAAAGGCTCCCGCGACGTCGTTCAGAACTGGTCGGGGGTCTTGGACCAGGTCGGCCATGCGCTGGGCAGCGGGGTTGTCGGAGTATTTGGTGGGCGTCCGGGTGAAGTCCAGTGCCCCGGCTCCTGTGGTGCGCAATGCCTCGGCGACCAGCCCGGGGCGTTCCTGATTCGTCGTGCAGGCCGCGATTGCACGGGTGAGGTCATCTACTTCCCGGGGCTTGTGTCGGTGTGCGAGGGCGGTGAGCTCAGCCCGGGGCCAGGAGCAGGCGATGATGGCCGCCATCCTGTCGGCAGCCACCGCTTTGCCTGAGCGCTCGTTCTCTTTGGGATCGTCCGGATGCGAAAGCAGCGATTCCACAGCGGCCCAGGCCCCGGCGACAGCCGGAGCCATCGGACCACGGTTGACCGCGGCCGCGAGCTCCAGCGCATCGTCGATCCGGCTGCGCTGGCTTGTGATTCGGTAGAGGTGTCCCTCGTTGACCAGCGTCAGGACATCCGCGCCCCGAGCCGGGGTCCCTGGCCGTCCTTGGCCCGGCAGTGGGCGGAGCGCCTGCGGGCGATGCCGTCCAGGTCAAGGTGGGCGGCAAAGGTGCGGTGTGCCGCCAGCCCCCCCATGCACACGCCCACAGATGGGGGTGCTCGGTGATGTGGTGCACCGCCGCGGCGGCCAGGTGGCAGCGGTGCACGGTGTCCAGCCGCACGAGCGTCACCCACAACCAGGTGAGTTCGCTGCTGCCCAGCACGTGCTCCCGGGAGGCGAGCCGCCACTCAAGCACGTCCCGCGCGCGCAGCAGGGTGGCCAGCGTGGCGTGCCGCTGAGCCGCCAACGGACTGCCCGGCGCGCTGGGTGGCCCCTCCTCTCCGGAGGCCTCGTCAACACCTCCCCGCACGGCCTGTCCGCTGCGCCGCCTGGACGCCCGGCTCGCAGCCCAGGGACACGACGTGATCGCCCTCCATGTCGCACCCTTCCGGCCGAAGCCTTGCTGCACGCGGACATCGGACACCCGGACCGTCCACGCCATCGAGCGCTTCCGTAGCGCCGACGGAGTAGTCATCGGCATCCCGGTCTACAAGGCCGCGTACTCCGGGATGCTGAAAGCGTTGCTCGATCTGCTGCCGCGGTGCGCGCTGGAGGGCGTGACCGTGCTGCCGCTTGCAATCGGCGGGAGCACGTGCCACGCCCTGGCGATCGACTACGGGCTGCACCCGGTGTTCACCTCCATGGGCCCCGCGCACATCGCGCCCGGCTGGTTCGTGCTGGACAAGCACATCGATGTGCGGGAGGAGGCGGGGTCGTCGTGGAGCCCGTCGCGCGGGAGGCACGTGAGCGGGTCTCCGATCAGTTCTCCGCCTCGCTTGGCGTGTGGGTCTGGAGGTAGCTGCGTGAGCGATCCCCTCGTCCGGGAGAAACCGCTGACACGCTGGGCCAATCGCCACTGGTCCCGAGGATTGAGATAGTCGCGCCCATCATGTGAACACCCTCTTGGGGTGGGTGCCACCTTCTGTCACGATCCCTAGCAGTCAGGTAGGAAAACTAGGGATCAGGGGGTGGCCGTGGGAGCGCTCAGCTGCGCAGACCGGGCGCTGCCCGTGCTGACCTCGCGTCGTCACATCGACTTCGGCCGTACGTCCAGCGCTATCTGTCGGCCGGTCTGAGACCTCAGCACGCCATTCCACACCCCTTTGATCACCCCTTCTTCCCTGAGAGGACACCTCCGTGTCTGCCGCAAGACCGCTCACCACCCTGCGCACCCTCGCCGTCATAGCCGCGCTCCCCCTCCTGCTCACCGCCTGCGGCTACGGCTCCAAGTCCACCGATGACGGCAAGCAGACCCCGGCGGCCGCGGCGGGCGCCAAGAAGCTCTCCGCCGACGAAGTGAAGATCGGCTACTTCCCCAACCTGACACACGCCACCGCTCTGGTGGGTGTCCAGGAGGGCCTGTTCCAGAAGGAACTGGGCGGCACCACGATCAAGGCCTCGACCTTCAACGCCGGCCCCTCCGAGATCGAGGCGCTGAACGCCGGGTCCATCGACATCGGCTGGATCGGCCCCTCCCCCGCCATCAACGGCTACACCAAGTCGAACGGCAAGAACCTGCGCATCATCGGCGGTTCCGCCTCCGGTGGCGTGAAGCTCGTCGTCAACCCGAAGAAGATCAAGTCCCTGAAGGACGTCAAGGGCAAGAAGATCGCCACCCCGCAGCTCGGCAACACCCAGGACGTCGCTTTCCTCAACTGGATCGCGGACCAGGGCTGGAAGGTCGACGCCGAAAGCGGCAAGGGCGACGTCTCCGTCGTCCGCACAGACAACAAGATCACCCCGGACGCCTACAAGTCCGGTTCCATCGACGGCGCCTGGGTGCCGGAGCCGACCGCGTCCAAGCTGGTCGCCGAGGGCGGCAAGGTACTGCTCGACGAGTCGACGCTGTGGCCCGACAAGAAGTTCGTGATCACGAACATCATCGTGTCGCAGAAGTTCCTCAAGGAGCACCCGGACGTCGTCGAGGCCGTGCTGCGCGGTTCGGTGAAGACCAACGCGTGGATCAACACCAACCCGGACGAGGCGAAGGCCTCCGCCAACAAGGCGCTGGAAAAGCTGTCGGGCAAGGCGCTTCCCGCCGATGTCATCGACCCCGCCTGGAAGTCCATCCAGTTCACCGACGACCCGCTGGCCTCCACCCTCAACACCGAGGCGGAGCACGCGGTCAAGGCCGGTCTGCTGGAGAAGCCCGATCTGAACGGCATCTACGACCTCACCCTCCTCAACAAGGTCCTCAAGGCCGAAGGCAAGAGCGAGGTCGACGACGCCGGGCTCGGCGCCGAGTAACCAGGCACCGGATCCGATGAGTCCCCAGGAGGTGACGACCATGGCCACCACGATTGCCAAGGCTGCCGCGGACGCCACGGCGGTGACGTCCGCCGCCCGTATCGAGCACGTCTCGAAGTCCTTCCCCGCACCGGGCACGCCCGGCGGACAGCAGCTCGTGCTGGACGACATCACGCTCGACGTCGCACCGGGCGAGTTCGTCACCCTCCTGGGAGCCTCCGGCTGCGGCAAGTCCACGCTGCTCAACCTGGTCGCGGCACTGGACCAGCCGTCCACGGGCACGATCGCCACGGACGGCCGGCCCGCCCTGATGTTCCAGGAACACGCCCTCTTCCCATGGCTGACCGCGGGCAAGAACATCGAACTCGCCCTGAAGCTACGCGGAGTCGCGAAGCCGGAGCGCCGCGCGGAAGCGGAACGGCTGCTGGAACTCGTACGACTGCAGGACGCCCACCGCAAGCGGGTGCATGAGCTGTCGGGCGGTATGCGCCAGCGGGTTGCTCTGGCCCGGGCGCTGGCCCAGGACAGCCGACTGCTGCTGATGGACGAGCCGTTCGCCGCGCTGGACGCCATCACCCGGGACGTGCTGCACGACGAGCTGACCCGCATCTGGAGTGAGACGGGACTGTCGGTGCTGTTCGTGACGCACAACGTGCGCGAGGCGGTACGGCTTGCACAGCGGGTGGTGCTGCTGTCCTCCCGCCCGGGCCGCATCGCCCGGGAGTGGACCGTCGGCATTCCGCAGCCACGCCGCATCGAGGACAGCGCGGTCGCCGAGCTGTCCGTCGAGATCACCGAAGAACTGCGTGGGGAGATCCGCCGCCATGGCCAGCACTGACACCGGCGTCGACACCGAGAAGGACGGCTCCACAGCGGCCGAGCAGAACCGGGACGCTTACGGTCTGGTGGGACTGGAAGCCGGCCTCGACGCCCTGGACTCGGTGCAGTCCGGCCGCACGCCGCTGCGCGAGACCCTGTTGCGCAAGGTCCTGCCGCCTGTCACCGCCGTGGCACTGGTACTGGTCGTCTGGCAACTGCTGGTGTGGACGAATGTCGCCCCCGACTACAAGCTGCCCGCGCCCTCCGATGTGTGGGGCGAGGTAAGCGATGCCTGGGTCCAGGGCACCCTGCTCGACTACATCTGGACATCCGTCTCCCGCGGTCTGCTCGGCTTCCTGCTGGCGCTCGCCATCGGTACGCCGCTCGGCCTGCTCGTCGCCCGGGTGGCCTTCGTCCGGGCGGCCATCGGCCCCATCCTGTCCGGCCTGCAGTCGCTGCCGTCGGTGGCCTGGGTGCCGCCCGCCGTGATCTGGCTGGGCCTGAACGACAAGATGATGTACGCGGTGATCCTGCTCGGCGCGGTCCCTTCCATCGCCAACGGCCTCGTCGCGGGCATCGACCAGATTCCGCCGCTGTTCCTGCGGGCCGGCCGGACGATGGGCGCGACCGGCCTGCGCGGGGCCTGGCACATCGTGATGCCGGGGGCACTCCCCGGCTACCTGGCAGGGCTGAAGCAGGGCTGGGCGTTCTCGTGGCGGTCCCTGATGGCCGCCGAGATCATCGCATCCTCGCCTGATCTGGGCGTCGGTCTGGGCCAGTTGCTGGAGAACGGGCGGAACAACTCCAGCATGCCCCAGGTGTTCCTGGCCATCTTCCTGATCCTGCTCGTCGGCATCGCCATCGATCTACTGATCTTCAGCCCGGTGGAGCGGTGGGTGCTGCGCAGCCGCGGCCTGCTGGCTACTCGCTGAAGGAGGCCTTCAGGAGGACACGGTCAGGGATTCGTCCAGGCCTCGGGGTCCTCCGCGAGGCTCAGGACCTCGTCGGGCAACTTGGCCGCGGCCACGTGGGCCAGGGTGACCTCGCCAAGGATCTTGCGAACATTGGCGCGTACGGCGATCCACAGCGGCAGCAGCGACTCCGCGGGGCCACAGTAGGAGAGCTCGGGTGGGCGCACCCCCCGCACCGACACCAGGGGGCCGTCCGCCACACGGATGACGTCCGCGATGGCGATCGAGCCAGCCGGGCGGGCGAGACGGTAGCCACCCTTTCCGCCACGCTGGCTGACCACGAGGCCACCCCGGCGCAGGTCGCCGAGAATGCCCTCCAGGAACTTGTGCGGGATCCCCTGCGCCGCGGCGATCGCCTCGGCCTTGAGTGAGGCCTCGTCCCCTGCCGCGGCCAGCTCCAGGGCCGCCCGCACCGCATAGTCCGCCCGCGCCGAGATCCGCATGCCGCGATTATCCATCACTGCCGAGTCCGCCCGTCACCGGCTGCGCCGTCAGGCAGGAAGGATGAAGGACGGGTGCGCACCATTGAGGAAGTAGTCCCCAATCTCACGCAGTCTGTGGGCGGCCGGTTCACGCAGGGTGTGGGTCCGGGCGTCACGCCAGAAGCGGTCGAAGCCGTGCCGCATGGAAGCGGCCTCGACTCCGACGACCTCCAGGGCACGGTTGGTGATCTCCTGCGCGGCCCGGGAGGCCGCTGCCTCGGCCACGCTCGCGAGGACGGCGATCTCCGCGCACTCCTCGTCGTGGAGATCCTCGTCCTGCGCGAGGCCGTGCAGGAGGGCATCCACCGCCTGGCCTGCGAGGGCGGACGCGGCACGTGCGACGACGGCGAGCTCGCCGTACACGGTCAGCGCGTAGGGATCCTGCGGGGGACTGCCCGGCCAGGGCTGGGGCGAGAAGGGCTGCCAGGGCGACCGCACGGCCCTTCCGTGCTCGTGGACCTCGGCCAGCAGTCCCTCGGCGATGCCGAGACAGAACTGGGCGGACACCAGGCGCGCGGTCGGCACGGCAAGAGAGGCGAAGGGTGACAGGACGCCCTCGTCGGGCGAGAGCGAGCCGAACACATCGTCCGCCGCAACCGGTACGGAGTCGAACTCCACGGCGCCACCGGCTGCCAGCCGCTGGCCGAAGGTGTCCCCACTGCTGCCGCTCACGACACCCGGGGGGGTGGGGTCGACGAGGACGGCCAGCGGCTCACCCGTGCCGTACCTGGCGGCTCGGACCACCAGCCGGTCGGCGATCCCGGCGCCGGTGGCGTACCTCTGGTAGCCGTTCAGCAGATAGCCGCTCGCCGTGGGAGTCAGGATGAGCGGCGGTTCGTGTGAGGCGATACCGCCTCCCCAGCACCACTGCCCCTCCGTCGACTCCCGCTCGACACGGGCGGCACGTGCGGGGTCTGCGAAGAAACGGGCGGTGAAGGACAGGAAGTAGTGGTGGCCCAGCAGGTGGCCGATGGCCCCGTCGGCCGCGGCAACGGTCCGCACGACCGTGTAGGCCGTGCGCCAGTCCGCACCTCCTCCCCCCTGCTCGGCCGGTGCCAACAATGTCAGCAGCCCCGACTCGCGCAGCCGTGCAACCTCGTCGAGCGGTGCTTTGCCGGCCTGTTCGCGCTCGACCGCGTCCGTGGCCAGGTCGTCCGCCATGTCACGGGCTATGTGCAGCCAGTCGACCTGTCCGGCTCCCGCGTCGGTCACCTCGTCGGCCGTCACCGTCATATCCGGACCCGCTTCATGCGACTGCGACTGTCACTGCACCTCAGTGCTGTTGTCATGGCGTCTTCCTTCAGGGGCCGAGGACGACGCGGTGCCCGGCGAGGCGGCGTAGGAGTGCAGCAGTGCGCGGAGAGGCGTCGGCTTCATCATCCTCACTCTCCTCTCCAACCACCGTCAATACTTCCCTAGTAATTCGATAGGAAAACTAGGGATACAGGCACGCTCCGGCTGATTCACGCTCCCGGATGGCGAGTTCGCGATGGCGCGCAGCCGGGCGGTCGTCCCGGCCCCGATGGCTGCCGTCCAGGCCGTGGAGGCACTCGCGGAGCGTGGCGCCGCCGGACGGGGCCAGGAGCCTGCCGCGGCTGCGTGGCCTCGCGGGCGCACTTGGCGGCCAACTCGGCGACGACGACCGTCTCGGCGTTGTCAGCGATCACATGGGGGCTTCCGGCCTCCGCCGCGATCGCGCGGTCATCGATGGCCCCCGGCGCCGGCGAAGGGCACCTGGGCCGAGGGGGCGGCCTGCTGTCCGTACGCGTGCTGCCACAGACCCTGCGCCTGAAGTCTCGGCAGGACGCCCTCGCCGAACCAGTAGGCCTCCTCAAAGTGCGGATAGCCGGAGAGCACGAACTCGTCGACGCCGAGGGCGTGGTACTCCTTGATCCGCTCGGCGACCTCGTCGTGGCTGCCGACCAGGGCGGTGCCCGCGCCACCGCGCACCAGGCCGATGCCCGCCCACAGGTTGGGGTGGATCTCCAGGCGGGTGGGGGTCCCCCCGCTCGAGCGAAGTCGAGAGTGGGGGAGGCTGCCGCCGTCGTGCAGGGTGAGCATGCGCTGCTGGCCCTCGGACTCGCCGCGGGCCAGGCCCGCCGGGATGGTCCTGACCGCCTCCGGGTCGAAGCCGTCCAGGAGCCGGTTCGCCTCGGCCCAGGCCTGTTCGGAGGTGTCGCGGGTGATGACATGCAGGCGGATGCCGAAGCGGACGCGACGGCCCTCCTTGTCGGCCAACGCCCGGATCCACGCGATCTTCTCCGCGACGGCGGCGGGCGGCTCGCCCCAGGTGAGATAGACGTCGACCTTGGCGGCGACTTCTCCGGCGATCGGCGAGGAGCCCCCGAAGTACACCTCGGGGACCGGGTCGGGCAACCGTGCTAGCTTCGCGTCCTCGACATGGAGGTGCTCGCCGCGCAGGTCGACAGTCTTGCCCTCCCACAACCCTCGTACGATCTCGAGGAATTCGCCGGTACGGCGGTAGCGCGCGTCCTTGTCCAGGAAGTCTCCGTAGGCCCGCTGTTCATGGCTTTCCCCGCCGGTGACGACATTGAGCAGAAGCCGTCCGCCGGTCTGCCGCTGGAAGGTGGAGGCCACCTGCGCGGCGAGCGTCGGTGAGACGAAGCCGGGCCGGAAGGCGACGAGGAACTTCAGGCGCTCGGTGTTCTGGCTGACCATTGCGGTGGTCAGCCACGCGTCTTCGCACCAGGCTCCCGTCGGCGTGAGTGCGCCGACGAAGCCCAGGTCCTCGGCGGCGCGGGCGATCTGGCTGAGGTAGGCGACCGTCGGCGGCCGGTCGCGCCCGGACTCGGTGGCGGGGGGTGCCGTGGCCGCCGCCGACGACGTGGCGGCTGTCTCCGTTGGTCGGCAGGAACCAGTGGAAGGTGAGGGACACTCGGGGCTCCGATCAGGGGTGCGATCAGGGGACGTTCGTCGGTGCCGGGGCGGAGAGCAGGTCCAGCTCCTCGCGGGGAAGCCGGCGTTCGGCGTCGCGGGCCGAGGCGCCCGCCCGGAACTCGTTGCACGGGGCGGACGCGACAGTGACGGCCTCGGCGTCGTCGGCGATGACGTGTGCGGTCATGGCCTCAGCTCGCCGCGGCCAGGAGCGGGGTACGGCCCAGCGCCAGCGAGAACTGGTCGACGACCTGGGTGAGGGCCTCGGCGGCGGCCGGTGCGATGGTGACCGAGCCGTCGTCGTGGGCGGTGATGTCCTTGTCGAGGGTGAACCAGCCCTGCACGATGTGCGCGGCACCCATGGAGTTGAGGACCGGACGCAGGGCGTAGTCGATGGCGAGGACATGCGCGGTGGAGCCGCCGGTGGCGAGAGGGAGGACTGTCTTTCCGGTGAGTGCGTACTGCGGGAGCAGGTCGAGGAGCGCCTTGAGGACTCCGGAGTACGACGCTTTGTAGACGGGTGTTCCTACGACGACGCCGTCGGCGCTCGCGAACAGTTCGGTGGCCTCGACGATCGCCGGATGCCGGAAGTCCGCGCCGAGCAGGGCATCGGCGGGGATGGTGCGAACGTCGAGCGGAACGACGTCGTGCCCCTGAGCGGTCAGTCGCTGGTCCAGGTGGCGCAGCAGGCGGTTGGTGCGGGAGGAGGCGGAAGGGCTGCCGGAGACGGACAGGACGGTGGCCATGGGTCCTCTTTTCGGGGAGAAGGGGGCGCCTCCGCCGGGGAGGCGCTCTGGGGGCGGTCAGGAGTACCAGGTCGGTTCGGGCAGTTCGCCCTCGATGACCCAGCGCCAGACCTCTGGCCGCTTGTGGGCGACAGGGTCGTGGAGGGTGTGGGTGCGGACGTTGCGCCAGAAGCGGCAGGCCCTCGGATGCGGCGGTGGCGCGGGCGCCGGTCACTGCGAAGGTCTGGTTGCCGATAACCAGGGTGACGTCGGCGGCGCGGGCCTTCACTGCTGGAAGGAGTGCCCCCGTCGGCGCCATTCCTCCGCGAGCAGTTCGTACGAGCGGACCCGGTCCGTGTGGTCGTGGGTGATCGTCGTGATGAGCAACTCGTCCGCGCCCGTGGCCTCCTGCAATTGTTCCAGCTGGTCGGCGACCCGGCCCGGCGAGCCGACGAACTGGGTGTCGAGGCGGTCCTGGACCAGGGCCCGGTCCTTGTCGGTCCATGCGTGGGCGCGCGCTTCCTGCGGCGTCGGGAACTCGATGGCGCCTTCGGCGGTGCGGATGCTGCGCACCCACGGGCCGTAGCCGGTGGCGAGTTCACGGGCCGTTGAGTCGTCCTCTGCGACGACGACGTCCGCCGAGACGCTGACGTACGGCTTGTCGAGGAACTCGGAGGGCTGGAAGAAGGACCGGTAGCCCTCCACCGCCTCCAGGACCGTGGCCGGGCTGACGTGATAGTTGGCCGCGAACCGCAGACCGTTGCCGCCCGCCACCTCGGCGCTCTGACCACCGCTGCTGCCCAGGATCCACACCTCCACGTCGGCGCCCTCCCCTGGCACGACGTGCGCTTCGACGCCCTCCGGCGAGCGGTAGGTGCCGGCCAGCAGGGCGAGGATGTCGTCGATCTGCTCGGCGTAGTCCTGTGACTCGGCGCCCGGCAGCAGGAGCAGCCTGCGCTGCAGCGCAATGCGGGGTGAGCCGAGCAGATGTTCGAAGGAGAAGCGGGGCGGGATCAGCAGGCCGTTCGGGGTGCGGCCGTCCACGACCGGGGTCGCCGTCGTCAACGGGACGGCCGGCTGTCCGGGCGGGCGGCCGCCCGAGCGGCCCAGGCCCAGATCGAAGCGGCCCGGGTGCAGTGTGTCGAGCAGGCCGAACTCCTCCACGGTGGACAGCGCCGTGCGGTGCCCGAGCTGCACGGCCCCGGAACCGAGCCGGATGGTGGAGGTGGCGGAGGCGGTCAGCGCCAGGACGACAGCGGGTGACGTGCCGGCCACGCCGGGATTGAGGTGATGCTCCGCGAACCAGTAGCGGGCATACCCGAAGCGCTCGGCCTGCTGGGCGAGGTCGATGGAGTTGCGCAGGGCATCGGCTGCCGTCGAGCCGGAGGAGATCGGGACCAGGTCGAGGACGCCGAGGGTAATGTCAGACACGGGCGGACTCCTGAGTGATCGGTGATGCCGGAAGCACGGGGCCCCAGGCGAACGGCGGATCCGGGATCCCCCGACGCAGCACGGGGGCGACCTCGGACCGGAACAGCTCGAGCGAGGCCCGGTGCTGGGATTCCGTCAGCCCGCTCGCGTCGGCATGCAGGTGCACCACGGTGTGGCCGAACTGTTCGTGGTAGCGGTGCACCTTGTCGATGACCTGCTGTGGGCTGCCGATCAGGGCGGAGCTGCGTTCGACGAAGTCCTCCAGGGTCTCGAAGACCACCGGCAGGCCGGCCTTCCTGAAGAACGCCAGGTTGGACTCGAAGATCGGCCGGTACGCGGCCAGCGCCTCCTGGGAGGTGGGGGCCACGTAGATGCCGGCCGTCCCGGCGCCGACCGCGATGTCGGCCGGGTCATGGCCGTAGAACTCCCAGCGCTCGCGGTAGTAGCGGATCAACTCGGCATACGGCTCTATGGGGTTGGTGACGTTCGCGGAGAACAGCGGGTCGCCGTAGCGGGCGGCGAGATCGACCGACTCCTTGCTGGTGGCGCTGCCGTGCCAGACCCGGACCGGCTGCTGGTACGGCCGCGGCCACACCTCGGCGTCGGTCAGCGGGGGACGGAAGCGGGTGTCGGCGATGACCTTGTCCTGGCGCCAGATCTTCCGGAAGGTCTCGTAGCTCTCGGCGTTGCGGTCCCACTGGTCCTCGGGCGTGACGTTGAACAGGTCGCGTTGGGCGGCGCCGTTGCCCTTGCCGATGATCAGGTCGAGGCGGCCTTCGGAGAGATGGTCGAGGGTGGCGTAGTCCTCGTACGCGCGGACCGGGTCCAGCAGGCTGAGCGTGGTCACGGCCGTGAACAGGCGGATCCGCTTGGTCAGGGCGGCCACATGGCTCAGTACGACGGTCGGGGACGAGGAGATGAACGGTCGCTCGTGCCGCTCCCCCACGCCGAAGCCGTCGAACCCCAGCTCCTCTGCGAGCAGGGCGTTGTCGAGGACTTCGCGGAACCGGTCGTGTGTGGACTTCTGCACCCCGGTGACCGGGTCCGGGCGGTGCACGATCAGGGTGATCGCGAGGAACTTCACGACGCCGCCCGCTCGTCGGACGCCTCGTCCATGGGGGTCCCCCCGCTCGAGCGAAGCCGAGAGTGGGGGAGGGCGAGGCCGAGGTGGTGCCGGAGCGTCGGGCCCTCGTAGTCGGTGCGGAAGACGCCCTGTTCCTGCAGCAGCGGGACAACCTTGTCGGCGAAGTCATCGAGGCCGGTCGGGGTGATGTGCGGGACGAGAATGAAGCCGTCACTGGCGTCGGCCTGGACGTAGTCGTTGATGGTCTTGGCGATGGTCGCCGGGGAGCCGACGAAGGTCTGGCGGTTGCCGGTGTTGATGACCAGGTCGCGGATGGACCAGTTGTTCGCCTCGGTCAGCTCGCGCCACTCGCGGGCGGTGGCCAGCGGGTCGCGGTACATCCGGACCTGGGCGCGGCCCTTGGAGATGTGGTTGTCGCTGACGTCCGGGTCGATGTCGGGCAGCGGGCCTTCAGGGTCGTAGGCGGACAGATCGCGGTTCCAGACGAACTCCAGGTGCTTGATGGCGGTGGCCCCGCTGACCTGCTGGCGGCGCACCTCCCGGGCCAGCTCCTCCGCCTCGGCGTCGGTGTCGGCGAGGGCGAAGGAAGCGGCGGGCAGGATGAGCAACTGGTCATGCCGGCGGCCGTACTTGGCGAGGCGGTTCTTGACGTCCGTGTAGAAGGCCTGGCCGCCTTCGAGGGTGGCGTAGCGGCTGAAGATGGCGTCGGCGCTCGATGCGGCGAATTCGCGGCCCTCGTCGGAGTCTCCGGCCTGGAAGATGACGGGACGGCCCTGCGGGGAGCGCGGGACGTTGAACTGGCCGTGGATGTCGAAGTGTTGGCCGGAGTGCACGAAGGAGCCGGCCTTTGCGTCGCGTAGGAAGACGCCGGTCGCCTGGTCGGCGATGATCTCGTCGCCGTGCCAGGAGTCGAAGAGTTCGCCCGCCGTGGCCAGGAACTCCTTCGCCCGGGAGTAACGCTCGCCCTGCGGCAGGAAGCCGCCGCGGCGGAAGTTCTCGCCGGTGAAGGCGTCCCAGGAGGTGACGACGTTCCAGGCGGCGCGGCCGCCGGAGAGGTGGTCGAGGCTGGCGAACTGGCGGGCCACCTCGTAGGGCTCGTTGAAGGTGGAGTTGATGGTTCCGGTCAGGCCGAGGTGTTCGGTGACTGCGGCCAGGGCGGCGAGGACGGTGAAGGTGTCGGGGCGGCCGACGACGTCCAGGTCGTAGATCTTGCCGCCCTGTTCGCGGAGCCTGAGTCCCTCGGCGAGGAAGAGGAAGTCGAACTTGGCGCGTTCAGCGGTCTGTGCGAAGTGGGCGAAGGAGCCGAACTCAATGTGGCTGCCGGCCTTCGGGTCGCTCCACACGGTGGTGTTGTTGACGCCCGGGAAGTGTGCGGCCAGATGGATCTGCTTCAGCGGCTTGCTCATGTCGGTGCGGTCCTTCCGGCTCAGGCGGTGGCGTAGCGGTTGGCGGGGCGGGCGAGGCCCAGCAGGCCGCGCAGGGTGTCGGCCTCGTAGGCGGTGCGGAAGGCGCCGCGGCGCTGGAGTTCGGGCACCAGGCCCCGGGTGACGGCGGGCAGGTCGTGCCCGGCGACGGCGGGCCGCAACCGGAAGCCGCTCAGCCCCTCCACCGCCAACTCCTGCAGCAAATCAGCAAGTTGAGCGGGCGTACCGGCAAAGATGCGGGCGTCGCTGGTGTACGGCTCCCCCGCGAGGGCGTCGAGACGTGCACGGCGGTCCTCCGCCGCGGCCGGCTCGTCGTCGAGGAAGACCACCAGGTCACCGAAGACGTGCACGAGTTCACCGGCGCGTCCGGCCGCCTCCTGCTCGGCGCGGATCTCGGCGACGATCGCGCGGGCCTGGCCGGCGTCGTGCAGGGTGACGTAGCCGACGTCGGCCTGGCGGGCCACCAGCCGGTACGGGATCGTCTGGTGGGCGAGGGCGGTGACGAGCGGCTGGCCCTGGGGCGGGCGCGGGGTGATGGAGGGGCCCTTCACACTGAAGTGCCTGCCCTCGAAGTCGATGTAGTGCAGCTTGTCGCGGTCGATGAAGCGGCCAGTGGCCACGTCCCGGATCTCCGCGTCGTCCTCCCAGCTGTCCCAGAGCCGGCGCACGACCTCGACGTAGTCGGCGGCCTCATCGAAGTGGTCGGTGAGCAGTTCCTGCCCGGCCGGACTCTGGATGCCCTCCAGGCTGAACGGTGGAAAGGTGCGGCGACCGAAGTGAGCGGCCTCGTGCGGCCGGGGCGAGATCTGCACGCGCAGGCCGGCCCGGCCGCTGCTGACGTAGTCGAGAGTGGCGATCGCCTTGGAGATGTGGAACGGCTCCGTGTGGGTGGCGATCACGGTCTGCACCAGTCCGATGTGCCGGGTCAAGGGTGCGATACGGGACGCGATCAGTACGGCGTCCAGGCGTCCGCGGACCTGATCGGTACGGCCGTCCGGCTCACCGATGGGGGTCCCCCCGGTCGAGCGAAGTCGAGACTGGGGGAGCGAGGACTGCAGGCCGAGTCCGTCCTCAAGGGTGACGAAGTCGAGCAGGCCGCGTTCGGCCTCGGCGACCAGGTCGGCCCAGTAGCCCGCGGTGAACAGGTCCCGGGGGCGGGCGACTTGCTCGCGCCAGGAGGCGGGATGCCAGCCGGTGCCGTCGAGGGCGACGGCAAGGTGCAGGGGGGCAGCGGGAGTTGCGGACACGAGGGTGCCTTCCTGGAGGTCCGTACGAGATCGCCGGCCCGCGGGAGTCGGGGCGCACGGCGGCTGGGGAAACGGGGTCAGGAGCTACAGAGGGAGCCGGCCACGCGCTGGAGGTCGATGTGGGGCCGGGAGTGGAGGCGGACGGCACGCAGTACACGTGTCACGTGTCGCACCTCCGTCCGAGCGGACCATGCACTCACCTTCGACAAGGACAACGGCACGGCTATGCCGTTTCTTCCAGCGCGGCGGCCCCGGTGTGCCGGACGAGCGAGAAGACGGTACGGCGGCGCAGGGTGAACCCGATCGACTCGTACAGCCGGATCGCGTTCGCGTTGGTGGCCGCGGCGTGCAGGAAGGGGCGTTCGCCGCGTTCCCTGATGCCGGCGGCGACCGCGCGGACCAGACGGGTGGCCAGGCCCCGGCCGCGGTGGGCGGGGTCGGTGCACACAGCGCTGATCTCCGTCCAGCCCGGCGGGTGCAGCCGCTCCCCGGCCAGGGCGATCAGCCGGCCCTGGTGGCGGATGCCGAGGTAGGTGCCCAGTTCGACGGTGCGGGGCAAATAGGGGCCGGGCTCGGTGCGGGCGACCAGGTCGAGGATCTCGGGCACGTCGCCGGGGCCGAGCCGTACGGCCTCGGGATCGGGCTCGGCGCGCAGGGCGGTGTCCACGAGCTGGACGCCGTGTCCGGTGCGCACCACCTCCCAGCCCACCGCCGCCTCGGTCACGCCCCGCACCGCGGCGGTGCCGCCAGGGCCGACGAGTGCGGCGAGGTCGGCCCAGGCACGCGGGTCGTCCTCGTCGGAGAGGGCGTGGAAGGGTGCCACGTCCTGGTGGTAGCGGGCGGCGTGGCCGATTCGTTGGGCGAAGTGGACGTGGGGGCCGGTGAGCGCGGCCCAGGCGGGGTTGTCCAGGATGTGCGAGGAGCTGGCGTCGATGCTGGTCACGGACATGGTGTGGCAGTCTCCGGGGTGCGGCTCGGGGTGTCCGGCGCGCGGGGACTCCACCGCGAGGCGGCGGTGGAGTCCGGTCACGCGATGGTCAGGAGTTGTCGAGGGGCAGTCCGGGCGGGTTGACCTCGGACTTCGCGACGGCTTCGTTGGAGAGGTTGTAGGCCTTGAGCCACTCGGCGTACTGACCGTTCTTGATCAGGTAGTTGATGGCGTCGGCGAGCGGCTTGGCCAGGCCGCTGTCCTTCTTCGCGGTGGCCGCGATCAGGCCCTGCAGGCTCGCGCCGGCACCGGAGTATGTGCCTGCGGTGCGGGTGGCGTTGGGCGTGTTCGCGACCTGGCGGTTGTGGTAGGCGATGCCGGGGTTGGGGCCCAGGTACGCGTCGATCTTGCCGCTGGACAGGGCGAGGTAGACGCTGTTGCTGTCCTGGAAGTACTTGACGGTGAGCTTCTTGCCCTCCTTGGCCAGCTTCGCCTTCCACTCCAGGAGGATCTTTTCCTGGTTGGTGCCTGAGCTGACGGAGACGGTCTTGCCGGCGAGGTTCTCGTAGTTGTCGTCGAAGTTCCAGGTGCTCTTCTTCGGCACCACGAAGGCGAGGTTGTCCTGCCGGTAGGAGGCGAACTCGTACTTCTTCTTTCGCTCCTCGGTGTCGGTGACGTTGGAGAAGGCCACGTCGACCTTCCCGCTGTCGATGCCGACGAAGAGGTTCTCCCAGGTGGAGTTCTTCACCTCGGGCTGGAGGCCGAGGACCGCGGCGACCAGGCGGCCGAAGTCGGGCTCCGCGCCGGTGAGTGTCTTCTGGTCGCTGCCCACGTAGGCCAGCGGCGGGAAGCCGGCCGGGAGGGCGCCGATGCCGATCTCCAGCTTGCCGCTCTTCCTGACGGCGGCGGGGAGTTCGGCGCTGACGGACTTGACCTCGGAGACCTTGATGGAGGTCTGCTGGGCGGCGCCGTTGGAGACCTGGCCGATGACGACCTCGCCGGACTTGGCGGCGGCCTGGGTGGAGGTGGCCGCGTCGCTGTTGCCACCGCAGGCGGCGAGCCCGGTGGCCAGGGAGGCGACGGCGGTCGCCGCGGTGATGCCGCGTATCAGGCTGCGTCGGGTGAACTGGGTGGGCATGGCTGTTCCTTGTCGCTGGAGGTGGTGAGGGTGGAGTGGGCGGAGTGGGGGGAGGTCTACGCGGGCGGCGGTCAGAGGACCTTGCTGAGGAAGTCCCTGGTCCGCTCGTGCCGCGGCTTGTCGAGGACCTCGGAGGGCGGGCCCTGCTCGATGATCTTGCCGCCGTCGATGAAAACGACCCGGTCGGCGATCTCGCGGGCGAAGCCGATCTCGTGGGTGACGATGAGAAGCGTGGTGCCGCTGGTCGCCAGGTCCTTGATGACGGCGAGGACTTCGCCGACGAGTTCGGGGTCGAGGGCGGAGGTGGGCTCGTCGAAGAGGATGACGCCGGGGCGCAGGGCGAGGGCGCGGGCGATGGCCACGCGCTGCTGCTGGCCGCCGGAGAGCTGGCGCGGGTAGGCGCCGGTCTTGTCGCCGAGGCCGACCCGGCCGAGCAGTTCGCGGGCCAGCTCCTGGGCCTCGGACTTGCCGAGCCTGCCAGTGGCGACCGGGGCGGCGGCCACGTTGTCCAGGACGGTCAGGTGCGGGAAGAGGTTGAAGTTCTGGAAGACGAACCCGATCCGCCCGCGCTGGGTGAGGATGGCCCGCTCGCTCAGCTCCTTGAGCCGCTCGCCCTGCCGCTTTACGCCGATCAGCTCGCCATTGATGCTGACGTAGCCGATCTCGGGCTTCTCCAGGTGGTTGATGACCCGCAACAGGGTGGACTTTCCGGAGCCGGAGGGGCCGAGGATCACGGTGACCTCGCCGGGGCGGACGGTCAGGTCCACGCCGTCCAGCACCCGATGGGTGCCGTACCACTTGTGCACGTCGTGCACCTCGACGGTGGCGGCCTCGACGTCCGCCAGGGCCTCGATGGTGTCGGCGGTCATACGGCGGCCTCCCGGCGGATGCGCTCCCGCAGGCCGGTGAGCCCGATGCGGAGCTTCTGCAGCGGCGTCGGCGGCAGGCCGCGGGTGGCACCGCGGGCGTAGTACCGCTCGACATAGAACTGGACGACGGAGACGACGCTGGTCAGGATCAGGTACCAGACGGTGACGACCAGCAGCAGCGGCACGATGTCGCCGGGGTAGGTGGAACCCATGGTCTGCGCGGAGCCGAACAGGTCCAGCAGGGAGACGTAGAAGACCAGCGAGGTGCCCTTGATCAGGCCGATGAGCTGGTTGACGTAGTTCGGGATGATCGAGCGCAGCGCCTGCGGAAAGACGATCTTCCGGAACTGGTAGCCCTTCGGCAGGCCCAGCGCCGCCGCCGCCTCGTGCTGCCCCTGGTCGACGGACAGGATTCCGCCGCGAACGACCTCGGCCGCGTAGGCGGCCTCGTTGAGGCTGAGGCCGATCACGGCGACGACCATGTCGGTGGCGAGCTTCGACTCGTCGAAGGAGAAGAAGGCCGGGCCGAAGGGAATGCCGACGCTCAACGTCTTGTACAGGGCACTGAAGTTGTAGAGGAAGATCAGTACCACGATGAGCGGGACGGAGCGCAGCGCCCAGACGTAGGTCCAGCTGACCGCGCGCAGCACGGGGCTCTTCGACAGCCGGGCCAGGGCGAGCACGATGCCGCCGATCAGGCCGAGCACCGCGCTGTAGGCGGTGACTTCGAGGGTGATGAGCAGGCCGTCGAGGATGGTGGGGCGCAGGAACCAGTAGCCCCAGCGGTCCCACTGGTAGAAGGGGTTGGAGACCAGTCCGTGCACGAACTGGGCGACCAGGACGAGCACCACCGCGGTGGCGATCCAGCGTCCGGGGCGCCGCAGCGGCAGAACTCGCTGGGCAGTGAGGGCTTTCGATGGTTGGTCGGCGGTCGGCGCCTCGGGGAGGGTGACGGTGGCGCCAGGGGGTTCACTCATGGTGGGCTCCGGCTGGGTCGGACACCCCGGACGGCGCGGCGGCATGCGGCGGCGCATGCGACAGCGAGGTAACAGGGGCGGGGAGGACAACGGCACACCGCAGGGGCGGTGTTCGTCAGGGATTGCGGGGGGGCTGCGGGGAGGTGTCAGCCCCGACAGCGGGCACAGCCCGGTGCGGTACACAGTGCGCTGTTCACGCGGAGCAGATCGACGGCGCGATCGGCGACGAGAGGGTTCGGGTACGGCTGTACGCAGCCCTGGGAGCGGCGCGTGGCCGTCCTGAGAGCTGCGTACATGGCGTCACCATCACTGTTCCGGCCCGTGTGGGCCTCGCGCTTACCGAAACGTCTTCGGTCCGGTCGTCACCTGGGGCACCCCACCGCGGAGCGAGGGTTGCCGGTCAGCAAGCCAGGGCTTGTTGCTGACACTCATGACCGTTCTGGGCCGTAGTTAAGACAATTGCCCGAACGAATGTCAACGCCGGTCCACCAGGTGGAACGGCTGACGGGCCGCGTGTGCTGCCCAGTCCAGGATCTGGACGGCCGCTCCGGCGGCCTCCAGGCCCTGGCAGCGGGCGTGGTGACGGCGTTCGATGCCGTCGAGGTCGAGGTGGCCGCCGAAGGCAGGGTGGGCGGCGAGCCGGCGGGCGTAGGCCCACAGGGTCGGGTGGTCGGCGATGCGTTGGACGGCGGAGGCGTCGAGGTGGTTGCGGTGGACGGTGTCGAGCTGGACCAGGGCGACCCACAACTCGACGTCGGCGGCGGTGATTTCGTCGCGGATCAGATACGTGCGTCCTTCGATCCAGCGTTCCAGGGCCCCAAGCGTTTCGAGCAGCATGCCAAGTGCCGTGTCACGTTCCACCGGCGCGCCACCGGCCGATCCGGCGTGCTGCGCGGCCTGTTCGATGCCCTGAGCGCACATCCGCTCGACGGCCTCGATCTCCGACTCCGTGCCGCACGGGTAGAGCGAGGGGCGGTCGCCGCCAAACCGGCGGTCGAGGTCGCGCATGATGTCCGGGGTGTGGGTGCTGACGATCCGCCCGGACCAGTCGTCGCTGAGCACCGGCGCGACGGCCGGACCAGGGTACCGGTGGGCGCTGGCCTCGTACAACGGACGCAGGACGGAGTGGCCGCCCTCGGGGCAGTCGGGGACCGCGGGCAGGAAGGTGGCCGGACAGACGGTGTCCAGGCCGAGCAGGCTGTGGGTGACGGCGATGCGCAGGCCGCCGGGACAGGCGGTCGACAGATGGAGGCGGTAGCGGCCCGGAACGGCGTAGTGGCCGCTGCGCGCGTCCCGGCCGATCCGGCCCCGGAAGGCGGACGCGGGCCGGTCGTCGGCGTGGGCGGCCAGCGGTGTGACAGTCATGACTCTCCCCGGGAGCGGGCGCGGACGTACGCGCGGCGGAAGCGACGTCGGGTGAGGGAGCGGAGTTCTCCCGTACGCACCGGACGGCACGACGCCCGAGGGCGTCTCCGGTGCGGGATGGGCGCGGCTCAGCCCTGGGGGTTGATAGCGCTGCAGACACGCAGCAGATCGATGTGACGGCGGGAGGTCAGAAGAGGCGAACGGCTCACTCGGACGGTGACCGACTCCAAGCGCCTCATAATTTCCCTACCCATTCACTAGGATTCCCTCAGTGAGTGTCGATCCGACCGACATCGGCGTCAAGAGGGCCGTCCCGCATCGCGGACGCCCCGATGGACGGCGGCCCTCCTCGACACAGTCACCACACGTTTCCCACTGCAACCGTCGGGACGCGGCGACGGTGTCGAGTCGGCGTGGATGACGTGCCGACGAGCTGCGTGCTCACCCGCAGAAGGCCCAGACGAAAGGGCCCGCAGGCTCTCGCCCGCGAAGTCTCCTCGCACCGTCGGGACATCATCGGGACGACAGGTTGGGAATCTGCGATCCCCTGTCCCCGTTTGCGGAGCATCTGAGCGACGTGCGACAAGTCGTTCTTCGGGGTCGGTGTCCGGCGTCCTAGGCCGGGTTACAGGAGTCTGGGCATGGATCCTGCGACGATCCAGGCCCTGGTCAGTCCGGATACTCCGGTCCGACCGCGGTGCGGGCGCCGAGCGTCCTTCCCCTGCCCCAGCCGAGCTCACGCCGGTATCCGCCGAGCAGACCGGAGTCCTCGAGCTCTGTCACATCACGGAAGCGCGAGCCGGGAGCGACCGCGGTCACCAGTGGGGCGACGAACAGCGCGTCGGTCGGGCAGTACGCCTCGCACTGGAAGCAGGTCTGGCAGCTGTCCTGGCGCGCGATCACCGGAACGCCGTCGGGGCCGCGGTCGAAGACGCGCGTCGGGCACACCTCGGTGCACCGGTCGCAGGCGATGCAGCGATCCGGGTCGACGATCTCGATCATGCGACTCGGCCTCCGCTCGCGACCAGTTGCCGTTGCACCGCCTCCGGGCGGCTCCAGACCTCGTCCAGCCCACCGGTGAGCAGCCGGTGGTGCTGGGCCGGGTCCTGCGCCGGCCGGTCAGCCCGCTTGTGCATACCGCGCGACTCGGTGCGCTGCAGCGCCGCGTGGTACATCCAGCGGCCGTGGGCCACCATCGCAGCCGCTTCCCTGGCCCGGAACAGCTCCTCGCCGCTCGCTCCCAGCCCTTCCCGGACTGCGGACCACGTCCCGTGCAGGGAACGCAGTGCCGGCTCCAGACGGTCCGCGTGCCGCAGGTAGTTGCGGTCGTACGGCAGGACCTCGCGCTGCACGGCGGCGACGACCTCGCGGTGGCCGACGTTCACCGCGCCGGTGGGGCGCAGGCCCGCCGTCCCCACTGGGCGCACAGCGCGGCCCGGACGGCCGCGCCCGATGGCGAACGCGGCGGCGCCCCGGCCCGCCCAGCTGCCCGAGGACGCCGCCCACGCGGCGTTGTGGCTGCCGCCGCCGGTGAAACCGCCGCAGATCAGCTCGCGGGTCGCGGTGTCGCCGGCCGCGTACAGACCGGGGACGTCGGTCGAGCAGTCGCGGCCGGCGATGCGCACACCACCCGTCCCCCGAACCGTGCCCTCGGCGAGCAAGGTGATCTCGAACAGGTCGGTGAACGGGTCAATGCCCAGCCGGTCGAAGACCAGGAAGGTGTTCGGCTGCCCCTTGCGCATCGCCCGCTGCTCGTCCGGTGCAGCCCGGTCGAACCGGGCGTACACCGACTCCGTGAGCAGGGTCCTGGCGATCGCTGACCGGCCGCCCTTGCTGGCCGCGCCGTCCAGCACCGAGCCGTCGGCGCGGTAGAAGGTCGCCCACGAGTAGTAGGCGGTCTTGGTCAGTGACGTGCCCTTGGGGGCGATGGCGTAGGCGTTGGAGAACTCCATTCCGGACAGCTGCGCCCCCGCCTCGACGGCCAGCAGGGCGCCGTCCCCGGTGTTGACGTCACAGCCGAGCGTCTTTGACTGGAACGCGCATCCCCCAGCGGCGAGCACCACGGCCCCGGCCTCGATGCGGACGGTCTCACCGGTCGTACGGTCCAGCGCCCGCGCCCCCGAGACGACGCCGTCGGCGTCGGTCAAAAGCTCCAGCGCCGGGGTGTGGTCGAGGATGCGGACGCCCAGCCGCTGTACCCGGGTGCGCTGTCGGCGCATGTACTCCGGCCCCTGGAGGTCGCCGCGCAGCTGTCGGCCGTGGACGTCGACGGGGAACGGGTAGCGCTGGATGCGGGCCAGTTCGTCCATGCGCGCGTGCGTCTCGTCGAGGACGCGCGCCATCCAGTCCCGGTCGGCGAGGAATCCGCCCAGTGCCTCACGGCTCGCCATGGCGGCTTCGCGCAGTTCGGGGACGTCGTCGACGTACCAGATGCCGGTGCCGACGGATGCGGTCGCTCCGCTCGCGCCCGTGTATCCCTTGTCGGCCAGGACGACGTCGGCTCCCGCCTGAGCGGCCTTGATCGCTGCCCAGGTGCCTGCGGGGCCGCCGCCGATCACCAACACGTCGGTGGACAGGGCCTGTTCGGGTTCGGTGCTCGTCATGGCGTTGCGTTCCTTCCCGTACGGGGGTCAGGGTTTGAGGCGGCCGGTGGCGAACATCGCGGCCGACCAGGATGTCAGCGTCGCCGCCAGGCCCCAGACCACGGCTAGTGCCCAGCCGGCGCTGACGTCGCCTTTGCCGAGGAACCCGATCCGTTCGACCTGGACCAGCCAAAAGACGGGGTCGAGGTGGCTCACGTAGTTCCAGAACGGCGGCAGTTGGTGGACCGAGTAGAAGACGCCGCCGAGGAAGCCCAGCGGCAGAAGGATGATCGACTCCATGGAGTAGACATGGTCGAGGGACCTGGCGTGACCGCCCGCGATCACGCCGACCTGCGCGGCGACCAGGAGCACCCCGAGCGTGCCGAACAGCAGGACGACGGGGCGGGCCGGGGCGCCGCCGTGGGTGAGGGGCAGGGCCACCACCAGGACACCCGCACCGACGACGACGCCTCGGGCGACACCGGCGCCCACCAGTGCCGCGTTGATCTCCCACCACCTGAGCGGGCTCGCGAACACATCGTTGATGTACTGGTCCCGGCGGGCCTCGAACAGACTGGTCGTCCCGTTGAAGAAGCCGACGTTGACGATCGCCTGGGCGAAGAGGCCGGGCACGATGAAGCTGCCGTAGCCGACGCCGTCGATCGTGTCGACGTGCGAACCGAGAGCCGATCCGAAGACCACGACGAACAGCACGGTCGACAGCACCGGGCCGACGACGCTGTAGCGCCAGATCCTGAGGAAACGCAGGACCTCGCGCTCCAGGAACCACAGGAACGGTGAGCGCTCCGCCCGGAAGGACTCGTCGTACGCCGGGAGGGCCGGCGACTCGGTGCTGCTCACGAGGCCACCCCCTCAGCCGTGATCACCCGTTCGTAGACCTCCGAGATGTCCCGGGCCGCGTACCGCTCCCGCAGCGAGGCTGCCGAGCCGCGGTCGACGATCCGGCCCGCGCGCAGCAGCGCGATCTCGTCGCACAAGGTCTCCGCCTCCTCCAGGTAGTGTGTCGTCAGCAGGACCGTGGTGCCGGCCGCGTTGAGGCCCTTGACGACGCGCCAGATCTCCGAGCGCAGCTCGATGTCGACGCCCGCCGTCGGCTCGTCGAGGATGAGCAGACGGGGGCGGTGCATGAGGGCCCGCGCGAGGACGAGGCGCCGTTGCATGCCACCCGAGAGTTCGTAGGCGCGCACGTCGGCCTTGTCGTCGAGGCGGAACAAGGCGAGCAGTTCGTCCGCACGCCGGGCGGCCGCCCTCCGGCCGATGCCGTGGTATCCCGCGTGGTAGACCAGGATCTGCCGGATGGACAGGAACCGGTCGACGTTGATCTCCTGCGCGGCCAGACCCAGCAGTCTGCGGGCCTGACGGCTGCGATGGTCGTGCCCGAAGACGGAGAGAGTGCCGGCGCTGGGGCGCACGATGTTGCACACCGAGCCGATGAGCGTGGTCTTCCCGGCGCCGTTCGGGCCGAGCAGCCCGAAGAAAGCGCCATCCGGTATCTCCAGGTCGAGCCCGGCCACCGCAGTGAAGCCGTCCTCGTACGTCTTGCGCAAGCCCTCGACCCGCAGCGCGGGCGGACTCCCGCCGCTTCGGGAAGTGGAAGCGGCGGGAGCCGCGAGCGGGCCAGCTGTGGGAAGCGGATCAGGCCCGGAATGCGGGTCAGCCATGGAACTGGTTCGCAGGCACCGGGAGCCCGTAGTGCTCCCGCAGGGTCGTGCCTTCGTACTCCTCGCGGAACAACCCCTTGCCGCGCAGGATCGGCAGCACGTGCTCGACGAAGGCCGAAAGGCCCGACGGCAGCGCGGGGGCCATGATGTTGAAACCGTCCGCCGCACCGCCCTCGAACCAGGCGATCATCGTGTCCGCCACCTGCTCGGGCGTGCCCACGAACTCGAAGTGACCGCGTCCGCCCCCGAGCCGGGAGATGACCTGCCGAACCGTCAGCTGCTCGCGCACCGCGAGATCGATGATCAGGTCGGAACGGCTCTGCGAGCCCTCCAGCTTCGGCCTCGCCAGGATGAACTTCGGCAGCGGAGCGTCGAGTTCGAAGACCGACGGCTCGGTCTCGAACACCCCGGCCAGCTGACGCAGCCCGTACTCCGGAACGCGCAGCTCATCGAACTGTCGCGCAAGCGCCCGGGCCTCCTCCTCGGTCGAGCCGATGTACGGGACGATGCCCGGCAGGACGATGACGCCGTCCGGGTCCCGCCCCGCGGCCCTGGTCCGTGCCTTGATGTCGGCGTAGAAGCCGGCCGCACGCTCGTACGTCGTGTGCGCAGTGAAGATCGCCTCGGCGTGCCGTGCCGCGAAGTCCTTGCCGTCCTCCGAGGAGCCCGCCTGGACCAGCAGCGGGTAACCCTGCGGCGGACGCTCGACGTTGAGCGGGCCGGCCACCTTGAAGTACCTGCCCTCATGGCCGAGCCGGTGCAGCCGCGCAGGGTCGGCGTAACGTCCCGTGGTCCGGTCCGCGACGACGGCCTTGGACTCCCAGCTGTCCCACAGCGCCTTGGCAACCTTCAGGAACTCGTCAGCGCGAGCGTAGCGCTCGGCGTGACCGGGGCGGTCGTCGAGGCCGAAGTTGGCCGCCTCGTCGGCGCCCGCAGAGGTGACGATGTTCCAGCCGGCGCGGCCGCCGCTGACGTGGTCGACGGACGCGAGCCGGCGGGCGAGGTTGTACGGCTCGTTGTACGTCGACGACACGGTGGCGATGAGGCCGATCCTGCTGGTCGCCTGGGACAGCGCGGTCAGCAGCGTCAGCGGCTCGAGCTGGCCCGGGGGCCGGAACTCGCCGGTGCCGATGAGGGCTGGGCCGTCCGCGAGGAACAGGGAGTCGAACTTGGCGCTCTCGGCCAGCTGCGCCAGCTCGATCCAGTGCCGTAGGTCGAAGTCCGCGCGGGGATTGCTGTGCGGCAGCCGCCACGCTGCCTCGTGGTGGCCCGCCTCCATGAGGAAGGCGTTGAGGTGGAGTTGCCGTCGTCCCGCGCTCATGAGGTGACCTTCAGCTTCGAGCTGTCGTAACCGGCCGGGAGGAGGTTGTCGACGATCGACGGGACGTCGACCTTCTTGGTGATCTGGCCCGCCTCCAGGAAGGCGTCGGCGAGCTTCTGCTCCAGCTCGATGTCCGCCTTCTCCACCGGAGTCACCCGGTTCGAGTAGGCGGCCAGGGACGCCTTGGCGTCGTCCAGCGGGATGCCCTGCTCCTTCGACAACGCCTGCGCGTATGTGGCGGGGTTCTTGACGGCCCAGGCGAACTCTCGCGACAGCCTCTTCAGGACGTCCGTCAGAGCCGCACGCTTGGTCTTGTCCTTCAGCGACGTGTCGCTCGCGACGTAGTAACTGCTCGTCTGGTCGATCGGCGGGAGGCCCTTCACCAGGATCCGCGCGCCGTTCTTGACCGCGATCGCCGACTGCGGGTTCCAGATCGACCAAGCGTCCACTTTCCCGGTGTTGAACGCCGTGGCGCCGGCCGCCGGGTCGAGGAAGACCAGCTTCACGTCCTTGGGGGTGAGACCGACGCTTTTCAACGCGTTCAGGGCCAGACCGTGGGCCGAACTGCCCTGCGGGACAGCGATCTTCTTGCCCTTGAGGTCGGCGGCCGTCTTCAGCTGCGAGCCCTTCGGCACGATGATGTTCTCGTTCGACTGGGTGGGCGTGAGCGAGCGGTTGACGGCGACGACCTTGAAGCCGTACTCCTTCGCGGCGCCGGTGATCGGCGGTACGTCGCCGACGCTGCCGAGGTCGATGTCGCCCGAGGCGGCGGCCTGCACCAGCGGCGGACCGTAGGTGAACCGGGCGAACTTCACCTTGTAAGGCGCGCTGTCGAACACGCCGGTGACCTTCGCCAGCTCCTGGCTGCCGTCACCGCCGTTGTCGCCGATGGTGAAGGTGTACTTGCTCCACTCGGGGTGCTTGGCATCACTCGCGTCGGCAGCGTTGCTCAGCGGCGCGGCGGTGTCCGACGACGATCCTCCGCAGGCGACGAGGGTACTCGCCAGAGCGAGCGAGCCGACGGCGCCGATGAGTCTCGTGGTTCTCTTTCGCATGGGTTGTCGTGCTTTCTGTGCTGGGTGAAGGTGTTCGGACAGTCAGTGCTGGCCGGCCAGGCCGAGGTCTTCCAGGAGCCGGGCGCGCAGTTCCTCGCGTGCGACGCTCGCCTCACGGTCCGCGGCGGTGAGGTGCACATCGTGCGAGGTACCGATGCCGCCGTTGCTCATGACAACGATGCGGTCCGCCAGGGCGATCGCCTCGTCGACGTCGTGGGTGACGAGCAGCATGGCCGCCTGATGCTTGGTCCGCAGCGCGCGTACGAGGTCGTGCATGCGCAGCCGTGTGATGGCGTCAAGGGCGGCGAACGGCTCGTCGAGCAACACGAGTTCGGGCTCGGAGACCAGCGCCCGCGCGAGTGAGACCCGCTGGGCCTCGCCGCCGGAGAGCTCCTTGGGCCATGCCTTCTCGCGGCCCGCGAGGCCGACCTCGGCGAGCACGTCGCGGGCCCGCTGCTCCGCGTCGGACCCGTGCAGGCCGAGCGTGACATTGCGCAGTACCCGCTGCCACGGCAGCAGCCGGTCGGCCTGGAAGACGATCGCACGCCGCGCCGGGACCTCCACGCGCCCGCCATCGGGCCGGTCAAGGCCGGCGAGCAGCCGCAGCAGGGTGCTCTTGCCGCAGCCCGAAGGACCGAGCAGGATCACCAACTCCTCGTCGGCGATGGTGAGGTCGAGGTGGTCGAGCACCACTCGGTCACCAAACCTACGGACCACCTGCTCGACGACGACCCCGGTCTGGCGACGGGGCTCCGTCGCAATCGTGCTGCTCATGACGCCTCATAACTGGGTCGCCACCGCAGCAGCACCCGCTCGAGAGCCCGGACGAACTGGTCGGCGAGCAGACCGAGGAGCGAATAGATCACCAGCCCCACGAAGACCTGGTTGGTCTGGAGATACGTCTGCCCCTGAGTAATGAGAAAGCCAAGTCCCTTGTCCGCGTTGACCGTTTCGGCGGCGACCAGGCCCAGGACGCTGTACGCGAGGGAGAACCGGAGGCCGACCAGGAATCCCGGCAGGGCTCCGGGCACCAGAACGCGCGTCACCAGACGCCAGGTGCCAGCGCCCGTCGTGCGCGCCATCTCGATCAGCCGCTGGTCGACACCCCGTATCGCGGCGAACAGGTTGAGGTACATCGGGACACCGGCACCGAAGGAGATCAGCAGCACCTTCGTCAGCTCGTCGATGCCGAACCACACGATCATCAGCGGCAGCACTGCGAGGAGCGGGATCGTGTTCAGCACCTGCACCAAGCCGTTGAACAGGTACTCCCCGCTGCGTAGCAGTCCGCCGAGCACCCCGCTGACGATGCCCACTGTCAGACCGATCGCGAGACCGATACCGGCCCGCTGCAGCGAGATGGCCAAGTCCGGCCCGAGGACACCCTGTTGCCACAGATTGGCGGCGGACTTCACGATCGACGTCGGCGCGGGGGCGTAGGTCTTCGACACCGCTCCGGCCCGGGCGAGGATCTCCCAGGCGATGAGGATCGCGACCGGAGTCGTGTAGATGCCCAGCGGCCAGCGCAGGCGCTCGCGAAGTGTGCTGAGCAGCGTCCGGCGGCGGGCGTCGCGCGGCAGGAACACCTCGCGTTCCCGCGCACTCGTCGTCTCGGCGTCCGGGTCCTTGATGACGGCAGGCGCCTTGAGGCTGAGCTCGGTCATGCCGCCACCGCCAGCACGCTGCTGTAGTGCGAGGCGTCGCCGACCAGTTGCTCGCTGCGGCGGCCGTCGACACCGGTCGGCACCTCTCCTGCGATCGTCACCCGGTTGAGGCGGCGCGGGTGGTCGTCGTAGTTGTCCACCGCGTAGTGCTGGGTGATCCGGTTGTCGAAGATCAGCAGCTGGTTCGGGGACCAGGTCCAGCTCAGGATGTTCTCCTGACGGGTCACATACGACTGGAGGATGCGCAGCAGATCGGCCGAGTCGCTGCTCGACAGGCCGACGATCCGCTTGGCGAACCCGCCGATGAACAGCCCGCGTTCACCAGTCAGAGGATGGACTCGCACGACCGGGTGCTCAGCCTCGTAGGGGGTCGAGACGAAGGCCCGGTCGTACTCCTGTCGCTGCGCCGTCGTGGCTGCGGGGCGGGCGTAGTCGTACTGGTTGGTGTGCACGACGCGCAGCGTGTCCGCGAGGACGCGCAGCGGTTCGGGCAGGTCGCGGTAGGCCGCGGCGGCATTGGCGATGAGCGTCTCGCCGCCGTAGGGCGTGGTCACGATGGACCGGAGCGTGGTGAGCTGCGGCGGGTTGACCACGAAGGTGACGTCCGTGTGCCACTCGTTGGCCTTGGACGTCGCGCTGTCGACGGCGAGGACATTCGTCGTGCCTTCGGCGGCCGGCACGTTCGGGTGGGCGGTGGTGAGTTCGCCGAACCACCCGGCCACGCGCTCCTGACCGGCGTTGTCGAGCTGCACGTCGTCGAACACGATCGCCTTGTGCGCGTTGAGGGCGTCTCGGAGCGTTGTGACTGTCGAGAGGTCGGGTGGCGCCGCGAGGTCGACGCCCTCGACGACCGCGCCGATGCGGCCGGTGAGCTTTCGGATGGACGGAGGCATGAGGGGATCCCTCCCGGGGCAGATGGGCACGCCAAGGGGTGCTGGGAAACGGGGAGTCGAGTGAAGGGGATTGGGTCCTGAGCAGGACTGGTCGACCGCGCGGAACACCGGACTGGGCCGGCCGGAGAAAAGACGCGTGGTCGCAGGACCGCTACAGCCGCGTTCTCAGCGACCGCGTCGGCGCGCGAACAGGCTCCAGGCTCATACGAGAAGGAGATGACAGGAGAGGGGAGCCCTCAGGAGATGGATACGACGATCCCTTGCCGCGTCAGCGACAACAAAACGCGCTGGAGACGTGCGCCAGATCGATGTGGCGCCGCCGAGTGAGGTCCACGCGCGGGTTCATAAGACGGGAGTTCAGCAGAGGTCCACCACGTCGGTCAATAACTTTCCGGACAGGTCTTGCATTGCGGACACGGAGAACTCCTCCACCTGGTCGTGGAGATCGCACAGGACGCCGCACTTGCCCCTGACGTGCGCGTCATGGGCTAGCGTCTGCGCGCCCCCGCCGGCCGGGGGCGTCCGCGCTCGGCCCGCTTCCCCCGATCAAGAGCCTCCCATGGCCGCTTCCCTGCCCTCCGCCACCCGTGAGGTCCGGCTCGTCACCGTCCCTGAGGGGCTGCCCGGTCCTGAGCATTTCGCCGTTGTCGCACAGCCACTGCCAGCGCCCGGCCCGGGCAAGTCTTCGTCCGAGCCCGGTACTTTCTTGTCTTCCCCAGGCTGCGCACCGTGATCGGAGGGGAGCCCGAGGCGGTACCGCTACCGCCGATCCGCGCCGGTGACGTGCTCTTCGGCCCGGCCGTCGGCGAGGTCGTCGCCGCGGGCGCGGGCAGCCCACTGTAACCGGGAGACGCCGTCACGCACCTGCTCGGGAGGCACGAGCCCGCGCTGGTGGCCGCAGCCGACTCGACCGGCTGTGCACCGAGCTGGGCTACGCCTCGATGGTCGTGCCCGGCGACCGATTCCCCACGTTCATCCGGCGGTTAGGCGCGGCGGCGCCCGATGGCATCGACCTTGTGGTGAACACCGTGGGCGGCGAGCAACTGACCGTGACGCCCAGCAGGTGTTTTCGATCCTCGGGTGAACGTGTATTGCGTGCTGAACACCACGCCGACGACAGGAGGCCACCGTGGGCGGCGATCGGTCAGTCGGTGGCCGGGGCGGGCTTGCGGGCTAGGTCGTAGGCGAAGCTGACCGTTTCTGTCAGGCGGCCATCGATCGCGTACGGGCCGAGTTCGGTCATGAGGTCGACATCGAAGGCAGGGGCGCGGTCCGCGAGCACAGACGGGGGCAGAAAAGATGTCGAGCGGACGTGCCCGGCGAGTTCGACGATCGTCCAGTGATGCTCGGCCGTGAACTGGTGCCGTTCGGCGGGAGCAAAGCCGGCGCGGGAGAGCACGTCCTGGTCGGGGTCCGCCTGTCGCTGTTGCTCAGCGCCGGGCGGAATCCGGCTCGTTGCGCCCAGGGTCTCCTGCCACCTGCGCAAGAGACTTTCGAATGCCTGCTGCCAGGCCAAAGGACCGGCCCATGGGCTCGTCGACCAGCAGAGAGCCAGGTAACCGCCGGGTTCGAGCCAAGTGAGGGCACGTTGGGCGACCAGGTCACGGCGGAGGCGGTGGAAGGCGTTGCCGATGACGATCAGTTCGACGCTTCCCGCCTCCATGTCCAATTCCTCAGCTTTGGCGGTAATGGCCCGGAAGTGGGCCGTGTCCATGGTGGCGGCTGCCTTGGCGCGGATCACGTGCGTCATGTCGAATTCAGCGTCCACTGCCCACACATCCGCGAACCGGTCGCGTAGCGGGAAGGCGAGCTGGCCGGTGCCACAGGCCAGATCCAGCAGACGTCCATGCCCGGATGGGGACGTGCGGCGGCTCAGGTCGGTGAGCATCGCGTCAGGGTAGGAAAGCCGGAAGCGGTCGTAGTAGGTGGCGGTGCCCTGATACAGGTCTGGTTGGAAACCCACCTCGTTGGCCATGCGGCAACCCTCCCACGGGCCTGCTTCACCAGGCGGCGGCCTGTGAGTCGCCCTCCGCTCATCCAGCACCGCGGAGTCTTGAGTTGACGGCCCGGGGACATGGCCGGGTGTGACGATGGCGGTGTGGATAGGCTGGTCGGGTGATCGAGACGGAACGACTCCTACTGCGGCCTCTTCGCGTCGAGGACGTAGGCGCGTTCGTTTCGCTCCATGCCGATGAGCGGGTGAACCAGTTCGTCGGCGCCTACTCGCACCAGCAAGCGTTGGAACGGCTGGCCTCGGTGGAACAGCAGTGGGCCGAACGGGGTCACGGGTTGTGTGCCGTTGAGCTGAAGTCCAGCGGAGAGTTCATCGGCCGAGTGGGGCTGAACTACTGGAAGATCTTCGACGAGGTGGAACTCGGCTGGACGCTGAAGGCCGAGACATGGGGCCATGGCTATGCGACCGAAGCAGCCCGTGCGTGTCTGGCATGGGGGTTCACAACCTTGGACGTGGACTACTTCATCTCGATGATTCGTCCTGGGAACACCGCCTCGGTGCGGGTGGCGGAACGGCTTGGCTTCGCCCCTCTGCGCGAGGACATACTGTTCGGGAATCCGGTCGCGGTGTACTCCTTGGACAAGCCAGCCAGTGCCTGAAGTACTCGCCGGTGAGTCCTGAAGATCAACGGGCTTTCGTTCTGCAGGACGTACCGTGCCACGTTCGTGCCGAGCGTGATCCCCGCCTCGTCGGCCGACCGGGTGTGGATACCGGAGAAGACCGGGCGTCCACGTTCTCGTCCGAGAGCTGCTTCCAGGCGGTGTACGTCCTGGTCACCCCGGGCGCGGTGGGGCTGGTCAGTTCGAACGGGGCGGTACGCGGCCCGACCAGCGCCGACAGCACGGTCTGTGCGGCGCCCGCATAGGTGTTGTGGCCGCTGGGGTAGTCCGGATGAGCGGGGGTGGTGTGCAGCGGCGTCCAGTCCGGGTCGGGGTCGATGGTGCCGGTGCGGATCGCGGTGACGGGACACCAGCGTTCGTAGGCGTACTTGCTGTCGGAGGTGGCAATCTGTGTGTCCACCAGCGCCACGTGGAAGAGCGCGACCAGCCGCGCCTGCCAGGCGATCCCCTGGTCCGTGCGCGAGAGCGCCACCCGCAGCGGCTCGGTGTAGAGGGTGAAGGATATGCCCAGCCAGAATGCGGCGGTCTCGGTCTGGTGGGCGCTGCGCACCGTGCTCTCCGCGGCGCCGTACGCCCGCAGCTCCTCGAGGTCGGCGGCGTACCACTCGGAGTCCAATGCGGGCGGAGGCCCGAGCCGGAACTGGCTCTGCGTTCTGAGCAGGAACGGCTTGGCCAGACGATTGCCGTACTGGGCCGCCGGTGCGTACGCGGGCGGCGTCGGCTGCCACACGCCCGGGCCACCGCGATGGTCTCGGCGGTGGCGTCGTACCAGGCGAGGGACGTCAACGTACGCCGGCCGCCGAGGCCTGTGGAACGGCGACGGACGCGGTCAACAGCGCTGCCGCACCCAGGACTACGAGGGCGGGCCGCATTCTGGTCGAACTCACGTGATCTCCTTCGGTTTCGGTAGGGGTGAAAGAGCCGCTGAGGCATGAAGAGGGCGAGGTGTGGCGCCCGCGCCACGTGGGATCAGGTCCATTCCTTGGAGCGGGGAACCGCGCCGGCGTGGTGCTCCGACGCGGTTGCGGACAGGCGAGACGGCGGGGCGGTGCCGCGCCGCGAGGACAGCAGCAGGGCCACGGCGAGCAGGCCCGCGCAGACACAGGAGGCCAGCGCGTACCCGGTCCGAGGTTGACCGTCTCCCGCGGGACCGGAAGCGGCGTGCAGATAGACCGCCGGAACGGCGCTGAGGCAGATGGCCGCCGCGATGCGCTGGGCCATCTGCAGGACGCCGCCGCCCACTCCCGCAGCCTCGGCCGGCGCATGCTGCAGCACCTGGGTCTGGTTGGGCGAGACGGTGAGCCCTCCGGCGGTGCCGGACATCAGCTGCGTCCCGGCCAGTGCCATCGGCAGCGCCTCCGCCGGCACGCAGAGCGCGACCACCGCTCCCGTCAGGGCGGCACCGAGGCCCAGGGCCAGGCCGACAGTCACCGTACGCGGTCCGATCCGTCGCACGAGCCGCCAGGCGAGGGCCGAGGAGATGCCCATCCCGACCGCCCCGGGGAGGGTGACCGCCGCCGTGAGCAGAGCGGACAGACCGAGGCCGCTTTGCAGGAAGACGGTGAGTATGAGGAACGCGGCCAGTGAGGAGCCGAACTGGGCCATGGCGACGGCCGTGCCCAGCCTGTACGGCTTCGACGAGGTCAGCGCGGGGTGCACCAGCGGCTGACGGCCCCGCCGCACCCGTAGGCGCTGGTGCACGGCGAAGACAGCTGCCAGCGCCCCCACCGCGATGCCCCACAGCAGTGCCTCTCCCCCGCCGTCCGGGGTGCGGATGAAGGGCACCATCAGCGTCAGCGTGCCGCCGCAGAGCAGACCGAGGCCGAGAACGTCCAGCCGTGAGTTGCGGGCGGTGCGCCTGGGCGGAGGCAGCCAACGGGCCGCGAGGATCAGGGTGAGTACGGCGCACGGAGTGCTCAGCAACAGACAGCACCGCCAGCCCACCTCGGGGCCGAGTCCGGCGACGAGCGCACCGCCGAGTGGCGGGCCGAGGGCCGTGGCCACGCCGCCGGTTACCGCGTACAGGCCAAGCGCACGCCCACGGGCCGGACCGTGGAAGACATCCTGAATGGTGCCGATCACCTGCGAGTTGACGAGCCCGGCTGCAGCACCCTGGACCAGCCGGGCACCGGTCAGGGTCCCCGGCTCACCTCCGGTCGCGGCCGTCACCCCGGCCAGGAGGAAGACCGCCACCCCGGCCATGAAGAGACGCTTGCGCCCATGCAGGTCACCGAGGCTGCCACCGGGGACGAGGGCCAGGCCGAAGGCCAGCGAGTACCCGGCCACGATCCACTGGACGTCCGCCCCGGTGGCCCCGAGCGACTGGCGCATGCTCGGGACCGCGATGTTGAGGACAGCCTGGTCCAGCAGGGTCGTCGCGCCCGCCGCCATGCACACCAGCAGCACCCGCCGTGCGACGCGGTCTTCTCCCGGGAGCACTACGCCCGCCGGGACGGCCGCGGCAGGCCCAGGTGATCGCGCCGTGTGCGGCCCGTGTAGTGGGTGCGGAACCGGCTGCGGCGGCGCAGCTCGGGGATGACGCGCTCGGCGAAGGCGCCCAGGCTGCCCCGCAAGTACGGAAAGATGGCGGTGGGCTCGGGGTCCTGGCTGCTCGGCCCCGTGTTCGCCGGGTCGTCGGCCGCGCCGGTGCCGCAGGCGGTCGCGACCAGGCCGGCGAGGGCTGAGGTGGCGGCGAGCCGGAGGACGGTGCTGCGGCGCATGGCGGATCGTGCTCCTCGGGTGCCTGCGACGGGGTTCATACGGCGGCTGCTCTCAGCCCTGCTTCGAGGTCGGCGATCAGGTCGTCGACGCCCTCGATCCCGACCGACAGCCGCACCAGGCCGGGGATGACCCCGGCCGCGGCCTGCTGACCGGCGTCCAGTTGGGCGTGGATGGTGGAGGCGGGATGGATGACGAGGCTGCGTACGTCGCCGGTGTTCGCGAGATGGCTGAACAGCCGGACCCCCTCGACAAATCGCCGGCCCGCCTTCAGGCCACCCGCGAGTTCGAAGGCGAGGACCGCTCCGGCACCGCGTGGCAGATACCGCTTGGCCTGCGTCCGCCATGGGCTGGAGGGCAGGGAGGCGTAGTGCACCCGCGTCACCTGGGGCTGTTCCTCCAGCCATTCCACGAGCGACTGGGCGTTGGCCACGTGCCGTTCGATGCGCAGGCTGAGCGTCTCCAGACCCTGCAGGAGCAGGAAGCTGTTGAAGGGGGACACGGCCGTTCCCAGATCCCGGACCAGGCGGGTGCGCAGGCGCAGCGCATGGGCAAGGCCAAGGTCGGAAAAGGAGTCCCAGAAGGACAGGCCGTTGTAGGTCGGATCGGGGCGGGTCAGCCCCGGCCATCGATCGGGGTCGGCACCGAAGTCGAAGTGCCCGCTGTCCACGACGACCCCGCCGATGCCGGTGCCGTGGCCGGAGAGGAACTTGGTGGTGGAGTGCACGACGATGTCGGCGCCGTGCTCGAACGGGCGCAGCAGGTAGGGCGTGAGCACGGTGTTGTCGACGACGAGGGGCACGCCGACCTCGTGGGCGATGCGGGCCACCGCCTCGATGTCGAGGATGTTGCCGCGCGGATTGCCGATGGTCTCACCGACAAACGCCTTCGTGGTGGGACGTACCGACGTGTACCAGGCGCCCAGGTCGTCCGGGTCGTCGACGAAGGTGACATCGATGCCGAAGTCGGCGAAGGTGTGCTCCAAGAGGGTGCGGGTGCCGCCGTACAGGGACGACGAGGCGACGATGTGATCGCCTGCGCGTGTCAGGTTCAGCAGGGCGAGGCTCGTCGCGGCCTGACCGCTGGCCACGGCGACCGCGGCCGATCCGCCCTCCAGCACCGCGATGCGCTCCTCGGCCACGGCGGTGGTGGGGTTCGACAGCCGGGTGCAGGCGTGGGTGGTCAGGTCCTCCAGCGCGAAGGCCGCCGCGGCGTGCGCGGTGTCCCGGAAGACGTAGCTGATGGCCTGGTGGATCGGCACCGCCCGGGCGCCGGTCGTGGGGTCGGGGATGGCGCCGGCATGCACCTGCCGGGTCTCGAAGGCCCAGTTACTCATCCGTTCTCGGCCTCTCGCTTCACCAGGACGTCGGACCACCACCGCTCGGCGACCCGCGGATGCGAGCGGAGCCAGCCGGTGACCGCGTTCTCCCCGAAGGCCGCGAGCAGCGGGTTGTCCGGGTCGTCGGTCACGCGACGGCTCAGTGCCGCCAACTCCGCTGGGAGTTGGAGTGGCTTGACGACCGCGTCGAGACGCGGGCCGAGGAAGAAGGGAATCGAGTAACGGTGAATACCCGGTCGCGGACTGACCACCCGGTGCTGAGTGGCCTTCAGATAGCCCTGGGTCGCGATCTCCAGCATCTCGCCGATGTTGAACACGAACGCACCGGGTACGGGCACCGCGTCGATCCATGTGCCGTCCTGGTGCTGCACCTGGAGGCCGCCGACCTCGTCCTGCTGCAACAGCGCGAGATAGCCGTAGTCCTTGTGCGCACCCACGCCCTGGTCTGCGTCCTCGGCGGCGCGCGGCGGATAGTGCACGATCTTCACATGGACGGCAACCTCGTCGTCGAACCACTGGTCGAAGTAGCCCTCGTCCTGCCCGAGCGCCGCCGCGAGCGCCCGCAGCACCTCACGGCTCACCCGCAGGGCATCCGCCTGCCACCGCAGCACGATGTCCCGCAGCTCTGGTAGCGCGGAGGGCCATTGGTTGGGGCCGATCAGGCGCAGGTAGTCGGGATCGTCAGGGCCGGTCTCGAGCGCCGCCCGCTCCGGGCCGATGTCGATCTGCTCGCGCCAGTCGGCGCTGCCCGCCGTGTATTCGGTTCCGGTGCGCGAATAGCCGTTCTCCAGCCGCTGCTCCTCCGGCACGGCGAAGAAGCGGCGGACCGCGGTCAGCACCTCCTGCCGCAGTGCCGCTGACACACCATGCCCGGTGACGTAGAAGAAGCCCACCTCGTGGGCGGCGGAGCGGAGTTCGGCGAGGAAAGTGTCACGGTCCGCGTCCGGGGCGCGGAAGCGGGAGATGTCGATCACAGGCAGGGCTGTGGACTGGGCCATGGGAGATTCCTTCACGGCAGGGCGGACGCGCGCTTCACAACTACGCCCGAGGAATGACTAGTTGAGGGCGAAAGAAGGCAGCAGGCAGAAAGAGAAGAACGAGATCGCGAGCCGTCGAACGGCGATCAGCAACAGACCTGGTCGAACTGGTCGGCGCGGCGGCTCACCCAGAACGGGTCGAGCAGCACCGTGTGTGCCGTGCCAGTGGTCTCCATGGCCGGATCAAAGCACACCCGGAAAGATGCGTCCACCATGGGTCCCAGCGGGTGAGATGCCCCTGCGCCCATGGTCGACCTTGACATTCACAGGGGCGGACGACATACGTTGAAAGGGAAAGTTGCTGACAGGTGGAGGCTCTGGTGCACGTACTGGGCGCGGCACCGCAAGGTGCGTGCACTGGTGCGCGGCTGATCACCCGGCGGCACGTCGACTACTGCCGCACTTCCTCCGCCGTCTGTCCTTCCGTACACGCCTGACCCCTGTCGGCCAGTCCCGCCGGCTGTCTCGTCGTGGCCCTGTGGCCGCGAGTCGTCGTGTTTCCCGGAAGGATCCCCATGTCCGGCCCCGCCCTGCATCTTGCCGTCGAGCTCGACGGCGACGGCGCCCACCCCGCGGCCTGGCGCCGCGCAGCCCACTCCCCCGATCAGCTGCTCACCCCGCGCCGTGTGGCCCGGGTCGCCGCCATCGCCGAGAACGCCGGGTTCACCCTGATCACTCTGGACGACGGCGTGCTGCCGCCCGGTTCCGCACCGGATCCGGTGGGCCGGATCGGCGCGGTGGAGCGGGCGGCCTTCGTCGCGGCGTCCACGAGCACCATCGGGATCGCGCCCGTCGTCCCGGTGACGTATGCCGAACCCTTCCATGTCTCCAGCCAGTTGGCGTCCCTTGACCACATCTCCGCCGGTCGCGCAGCGTGGGTGGTCACGGAGGAGGAGCGTCCCGAGGCGGCCCGCTCCTGGGGGCGCCCGCTGGTCGCAGACGCCGACGCGCGGGCCCGGGAGTCGAGGGACGGGGTGGAGGTGGCCCGTGCCCTGTGGGACTCGTGGGAGGACGACGCGGTCATCCGGTCGGTCGCCACAAGCCGCTACCTCGACCGGGAACGGCTCCACTACATCGACTTCAGCGGTGACACGTATGCCGTCAAGGGCCCGGCGATCGTGCCGCGCCCGCCGCAGGGGCAGCTCGTCGTCCTGGGTCAACCCGACCGAGTTCCGGCCGCACAGCTCGACGTCGCTCTCGTCGAGGGCCGCGACCCCGCGTCGGTCGCAAAGGCCGCCGCCGGCGCCGGTACCCCGCGCGTGTTCGCCGAGGTCGAGGTGGCGCTGGACACCCCACGGGGCACGGCGGCCGAGCGCGTCGCCGACCTGGAACGGCACGCGCCGTGGAGGGACCGGGAAAGGCTCCGGCACATCGGTTCCGCAGACCAACTTGTGGCTCTTCTCGGCCGGTTGAGCCGTCACGTCGACGGCGTACGGCTGCACCCGCTCGTGTTGGACGAGGACCTGACCGTCCTCTCCCGCCTCGTCTTGCCGGCCCTGTCCGAGCGGCGTCTCGTCGCCCGTCCGCTGCCCGGTACGTCCCTGCGCTCGACCCTGGGTCTGGAGCGCCCCGCCAATCGCTTCGCCGCCGCTGCCCCGGCCGGCCAGGAGGACGCCCGATGACCCGCACCGATCCCCTCGACGTCCCCCGGCCGCACGCCCAGCTCCACTTCGGGGTGTTCTTCCAGGGCGTCAACCACTGGACCATCTGGTCCGCCCCCGACAGCGGCTCCCAGATCGACCCCACCTCCTTCCGCCGGGTCGCCCAGACCGCCGAACGCGGCCTATTCGACGCGTTCTTCCTCGGCGAGGGCCTCCGGCTGCGCGAGGTCGACGGCAAGATCCACGATCTCGACGTGGCCGGACGGCCAGACGCCATCACCCAGCTCGCCGCGCTGGCCGCAGTCACCCGTCGCATCGGCCTGGTCTCCACATCCAACTCCACCTTCAACGAACCCGCCGATCTGGCCCGCCGCCTCTCCGGCCTGGACCTGCTCTCCGAGGGCCGCGCCGGCTGGAACGTGGTAACCACAGACAACGCCTGGACCGGCGCCAACTTCCGCCGCGGTGGCTACCTCGACCACGCCGACCGCTACCGGCGCGCCGAGGAGTTCCTCACCGTGGCCCGCGCCCTGTGGGACGGCTGGGCGGACGAGGCAGTCGCCGACTCCGCCGCCGCGCCCGCCTGGTCGGCACCCGGCGCCGTACACCAAGTGCGCCACAAGGGACCGCAGTTCGACGTCGACCTCGCTCCGACCCTGCCACGCAGCGCCCAGGGCCACCCCGTGATCTTCCAGGCCGGTGACTCCGGCGAGGGACGCGACTTCGCCGCCCGCAACGCCGACGTCATCTTCTCCGCGCACGGCACCGACTTCGACGACGCGCTGGCCTTCGCCGACGACATCCGGCGCCGGCTGCGCGCCGTCGGGCGGCCCGACGACGACCTGCGGATCCTGCCCGGCACCGAGATCATCCTCGGCGCCACCGAGGAGGAGGCCCAGGAGAAGAAGCGCTGGATCCGGCTCCAACAGGTCACCCCGACCACGGCCTTGGGGATCGCCGGGCTGCTGTGGGGCATCGACCTGTCCGACCGCGACGCGGACGGGCCGCTGCCGAAGGAGGATCCGGTCGTCAGCGAGAACGACGGCTCCTTCGGCGCCCGGCGCATCGCCGACCCGCGCGCCGTCGTGGCCGAATGGTGGGCGAAGGCGGAGGCGCACGGCTGGTCGCTGCGTGAGACCGTCATCGCGCTCGGCCCGCAGCGCGGGCACGTCGGCACTCCCGCCCGCCTGGCCGACAAGTTCGCCCACTTCGTACGGCACGGCGCGATCGACGGCTTCAACGTCACGCCGTACCTCATCCCTGACGGCCTCGACGACATCGTCGACCTGCTCGTCCCGGAACTGCAGGAACGCGGCATCTACCGCACCGAATACACCGGCACCACCCTGCGCGAGAACCTCGGCCTGCACGCACCGCTCACCCACCGGTCCGCACCGGACCGACGGCAGGCGGGCTGAACCCCCGGCCGACCCTTCCACTCAGGACTGAGTACACATGACTGACAAGAAGCTGTCACACACGGACCGGAATGCGGGTCCGGCCGACGCCCGTTCTGAACTGACATGACTGTTGGAGTAGCGCTCAACGCGTCCGACGCGCCGAACCAGGTCGACGCCACCGTCCAACTGGCCCAGGAGGCCGCAGAGTTCGGTGTTACGTCGGCCTGGTTCGGGCAGACCTTCGGCGCGGACTCACCCCAGCTCGCGGCGATCGTCGGGCGCGAAGTGCCCGGACTGCAGGTCGGCACCTCCGCGATCCCCGTCTTCGGCCGCCACCCGCTGCTCGTCTCCAGCCAGGCCCAGACCGCCCAGGCCGCGACCCACGGCCGCTATCACCTCGGTCTGGCCCTGGGCACGAAACTGCTGACCGAGTCCGGCTTCGGCCTGCCCTTCGAACGACCCATCGCCCGGCTGCGCGAATTCCTCACCGCGCTGCGGCAGTTGACCGAGACCGGCACAGCCGACTTCCACGGCGAGCTGCTCACGGCCACCACTCCAATCCCGGCGCGGGTACCGGGGGCAGAGAACGGCGTCCCCCTGCTGGTCGCCGCGATGGGGCCGCAGGCTCTGCGGGCCAGCGGCGAACTGGCCGACGGGATCCTGCCCTACCTGGCGGGACCGCGCGCCCTGGCGGACCGCATCGTGCCCACCCTGACCGTCGCGGCCGAGGCCGCCGGCCGCCCCACGCCCAGGATCGTGGCCCTGGTGCCCGGGGTGGTCACGGACGACGTCGACGCGGTGCGGGCCAAGGCCACCGAGAACCTCGCCTTCTACGAACAGATCCCTTCCTACGCCCGGGTCATCGAACTCTCCGGCGCACGGCGGGCCGCCGACCTGGCCGTCATCGGCGACGAGAAGACCGTCGAGGCCGAGGTACGCCGCTACCGTGACGCCGGCGCCACCGAGGTCGTGTTCTCAGCCACCGAGATCGCGGGAGAAGCCGATCGTCGACGGACCTGGCGACTCCTCGGCGAACTGGCCCGCTGAGTACACCCGTCGGCTCGACAACCCCCTTGCACCCCTGCGTCCCCTGCCGAAGGCACCCACGGAACAAAGGAGATTCCCCATGACCACCGAGGCCGCCACCACGGACCTGCACGCCTTCACCGAGACCTGGCTGGAGTGGTACCGCGCCCAGGAGACCCGGCTCGCCGCCCCGCACGGGTTCCTGGCGATCACCGGCCTGCACTGGCTCGACGACCGGCCACAGCGCTTCCCGGACGCGCCCGGCGCGTGGCGCACCGGCCCCGAAGGCGTCGTCGTAGACCTCGATGACGGCGAGGAACTGGTCGTCGACGAGACGCCGGTGCACGGTGAACACCGCTTCGGCGTGCTTCCCGAGCGCGGCGGCGTCGACGCCGTGTGGGGAGACGCGGTCATCGAGGTCGCCAAGCGCGGCGGCCACGACATCGTGCGTCCCCGGCACCCGGACGCCCCGCTGCGCACGGCCTTCACCGGAACGCCCGCCTACGCCCCCGACCCGCGCTGGGCCGTGACGGGCCGCTACATCCCCTTCGACACGCCGCGGCCGACCACCGTGGGCGCCGCGGTCGAGGGCCTTGAGCATGTGTACGACGCTCCCGGCAGGGTCGAGTTCGAGCTGGACGGACGCCTGCTGTCGCTGACCGCGTTTCCCGGCCCTGGTGCGGGCCGACTGATGGTGCTGTTCACCGACGCGACCTCCGGAGTCACCACCTACGCCGCCAACCGGGCCCTGTCCCTCGAACCGCCCGCCGCCGACGGCACGGTCGTCGTGGACTTCAACCGCGCCGCGAACCTTCCGTGCGCCTACACGGACCTGGCCACCTGCCCGCTGCCCCCGGCCGAGAACCGGCTGCCGGTGGCCATCGAGGCCGGTCAGAAGATCCCCCGCGAGCGAAGCGGCTCCTGAACCGGACACACTCTCGCCCCGGACTCCCCTGACGAGGCGTCCTTTTGCGCCATTGACGTACGCCAAGTCTGGTCCGTACGATCACGAACGGCATTGAGTGTCAGCGTCAAGCCCTGGCTCGCTGACCGGCAACCCTCCCGCGCGGCGGGGTGCTCCAGGTGAAAGCCCGGCGGGATCACTGACGATCTCTGCAAGCGCGTGGCCCCGTGACCGGGGCCGAAAATGTGGAGGACCGATATGCGGCACGGTGGTGACCTCAGCGCCCGCTTCGCCGGCGCCACCGTGTTCTCCCGGCTCTCGCGTCGGCGCCACATCGACCTCAAGCGCTCGACCAGTTGTCTCTGTCAGGCCTGACGGGCCTTCCCACCGCTGGTCGCAGTACGGCACCTGCCATCGCCGCACCCGCCTGCGCCTGATCTCCGTCTGTCTTTGATCCCGCGTTTCGCCCTGATCCCCGTCTGCACAGCGCTCCCCGGCACCCGCGTCGCGCCGGCCGGGGCCGCACGCCCACGCACGGCCGTGCCTCGTACGGCATCCGTGCCTGGTGACACGAGTAGGAGAAGCCCTCCGTGACTGCACTTCCCGATGTCAGAACCTCCCGGTGGGCGGCACTGACCGCCCTTGTGACCGCCAGTGTTCTGCTGACCGCCTGCGGCTCCGGCGGCGGCGATTCCGGCAGCGGCTCCGGGCAGCCCGAGTCCGGCGGCACCCTGACCTTCGCGGTGGGTTCGGACGCCGGCTGCGTGGATCCGCAGCAGGTCGCCAGCAACGAGACCATCTACTCGGTGCGCCAGATCGTGGACTCCCTGACGGACCAGGACCCGAAGACCGGCAAGATCGTGCCGTGGCTGGCGAAGAGCTGGGACATCAGCTCCGACGCCACGACGTTCACCTTCCATCTGAGGTCGGGCGTTACCTTCAGCGACGGCTCGAAGCTGAGCGCGCAGGTGGTCAAGGACAACTTCGACGCGGTGCCGAAACTCGGCGCCCTGGGGACGCTCGCCGAGGGCTATCTGAGCGGCGTCAAGAGCACCACGGTAGTCGACCCGCTCACCATCAAGGTGACCTTCAGCCAGCCCAACACCCAGTTCCTGCAGGCCACTTCGACCCACTCGCTGGGGATCGAGTCGTCGGCGAGCGTGAAGAAGACCCCGCAGCAGAAGTGCAGCGACGGGGTGATCGGGTCCGGGCCCTTCGTGCTGAAGCACTACGTGCAGAACCAGTCGATCACCCTGGCCAAGCGCACCGGATACGCCTGGGGTTCCTCACGGTGGAGCAAGAAGGGCGAGGCGTACCTGGACAAGCTGGTGTTCAAGGTCGTACCGGAGGCGGGCGTACGGGCCGGAAGTCTCCAGTCCAGCCAGGTAGACGCCATCAGCAGCGTCGGGAAGGCCAACGAGGCGGCGCTCAAGGGCGGCCAGGTCAACCTCCAGCGACGGGCCAACCCCGGCGTCGTGTTCGGTCTCGGCCTCAACAATTCGCGGCCGGCCCTGAAGGACGCGAGGGTGCGCCAGGCGATCCTGTTCGCCGTCGACCGGCAGCAGATCGCCGACACCGTCTTCCCCACCGGCACCCAGCCGGCGACCAGCGTCCTCGCGCACACCACGCCCGACTACGCCGACCTCGCCTCCGGCCTGACCTTCGATGCGGCCAAGGCCAAGTCCCTGCTGGATTCGGCCGGCTGGAAGACCGGCAGCGACGGCGTCCGCACCAAGGGCGGCAAGAAGCTGAGTCTGACCGTCAAGTGGTTCCCCAACGCCTCCACCAACCAGCCCGCCCTGGAGCTGATCCAGCAGCAGCTCAAGGCCGTCGGTGTCGACGTGGTCCTCAAGCAGCTCCAGGTCACGCAGTTCGCCCCAACCCTCCAGTCGGGTGACTTCGACGCGGTGTGGGGGAACGTGACCCGCGCCGACCCGGACATCCTGCGCAGCTCCTTCTCCACCAAGCTGGCCAACTTCTACCACCTGCCCGCGAGTTCCCTCGACACCGCGCTGTCCGAGCAGGCCGCGACCGTTGACGCAGCCAAGCGCAGGCAACTGGTCACCCAGGCACAGCAGTCGCTCGTGCAGAACGCCTACTACGTGCCGGTCGTGGAGCTCCAGACCCAGCTGGGCGTGTCGAAGAAGGTGCACGACCTGAACTTCGACGCCTCCAGCCGGCTCCAGCTGCACGACACCTGGATCGGGTAGCACATGCGCCGCTATGTGATCAAACGGCTCGCTCAGGCGGTCGGGGTGCTGTGGGCGGCCTACACGGTCTCGTTCCTGGTACTGGACTATCTGCCGGGCGACCCGGTCACGGCGATGGCCAGCGCCGGAATGGACTCGGGGCAGGTCGATCCGAAGCAGATCGCCGCCCTGCGGCACGAGTACGGCTTCGACAAGCCGGTGCTGGTGCAGTACGCCGAGTACCTCGGCCGGGCGGTGCGCGGGGACTTCGGCGACTCGGTGTCCACCGGCCGCCCGGTCACCTCGACGCTGGCCGACGCGTTGCCGCAGACACTGCAGTTGACCGGCGCGGCGCTGCTGCTCGCGGTGGTCCTCGGCGGCGGTCTGGCGGTACTGGCGACCTACACCGCCCAGCGCTGGCTACGGCAGCTGCTGCTGTCGCTGCCGCCGCTGGGGGTGTCCGTCCCGACGTTCTGGGTGGGGCTGCTGCTCGTCGAGACGTTCTCCTTCCGGCTGCACTGGTTCCCCGCGTTCGGCAACGACGGCCTGAGGGGGCTGGTGCTGCCGGCGCTGACTCTGGCAGTGCCGACGGGCGCGCAGATCGCGCAGGTGCTCGCCAAGAGCCTGCTCACCGCGCTGGACCAGGCGTATGTGGAAACCGCGCGGGCCAAGGGCGCCGGCCGGTGGCGGGTCCATGTGCGGCACGCGCTGCGCAACGCGTCCCTGCCGGCACTGACGGTCGTCGGCCTGCTGGTGGGGCAGCTGATCGCCGGTTCGGTGGTCGTCGAGACGGTGTTCTCCCGCGACGGCCTCGGCCGGGTGACCGCGGCGGCGGTCACGGCCCAGGACATCCCGCTGGTCCAGGGGGTGGTGGTGTTCGGGGCGCTGATCTTCGTGACGACGAACCTGGTCATCGACCTGGTCTATCCACTCCTCGACCCGCGGATCGTGGTGGCCTCGGGCAGAAGGGCGGCCCTCGCATGAGCCAGAGCCTTGTCGACGAACCCGCCGAAGCGGCACTGGGACTGGCCCGCCCGGTCGAGGCGGGGCCGGAGCCTGAGCCCGGGCGCCGCGTGGGCGTACGGCGGCTGCTGCGGTTCGTGGTGCGCCGCCCGGGGTTGCTGCTGTCGGTGGTCGTCCTCGTGCTGGTGGTGCTGGCCTCGTTCTGGCCCGGCCTGTTCACCTCGCAGGACCCGCTGAAGGGCGTTCCGTCGCAGAACTTCCGCGGTCCGAGCGGCAGTCACTGGTTCGGCACCGACGAGCTGGGCCGCGATGTGTTCTCGCGGGTCGTCCACGGCGCCCAACTGTCCCTGAAGGCAACGCTGATCGCGGTGCTGGTCGCGTTCGTGGTCGGCGGGCTGCTGGGGGTGGTCGCCGGGTTCGTGGGCCGCTGGGTGGACGACGTGCTGATGCGCTTCGTCGACGTGCTGCTGTCCATCCCCGCGCTGTTCATGTCCCTGGCCCTGGTCACCGCGCTGGGCTACGGCACGGTGAAGGTGGCGGTCGCGGTCGGCATCGCCAGTGTGGCCGCGTTCGCGCGGGTGGCGCGCGCGGAGGTGCTGCGGGTGCGGCAGGCCGTCTTCGTCGAGGCCTCACGCGCCAGCGGAGCGCGCTGGTACTCGGTGCTGGGCCGGCATGTGCTGCTCAATGCGGCGGGCCCGGTGATCGTGCTGGCCACCCTCGACTTCGGCTCCTCCATCCTGGCCGTCTCCGCCCTGAGCTTCCTCGGCTATGGCGCACCCCCACCGGCGCCGGAGTGGGGCACATTGATCTCCGACGGCCGCAACTACCTCGCCAACGCCTGGTGGCTGACCGCACTGCCCGGGCTGGCGATCGCCGCGACCGTACTGGCCACCAACCGCATCGCCCGCGCGTTGGACGGCGAATGGTCCCGGCAGCGATGACCGACGAACGTGAGAACGGTGAGGACAGTGAGGACGTGACCACACCACTGCTGGAGATACGCGGCCTGTCCGTGTCGTACCGCACCCGGGGCGGCACGGTCGAGGCCGTCCGGGGCGTCGACCTCGACGTGTGGCCCGGAAGGGTGACCGCGGTGGTCGGCGAGTCCGGCTCCGGCAAGAGCACCACCGCGCACGCGATCACCCGGCTGCTGTCGGCGAACGGCCGGATCGACGCGGGCACCGCCCGCTTCGGCCGGCACGACCTCGCCTCCCTCTCGGAAGCCGAACTGCGCACCATCCGCGGGGCACGCATCGGACTGGTCCCGCAGGACCCGACGGTCTCCCTCAACCCGGTCAAGCGGATCGGCGACCAGGTCGCCGAGGTGCTGCGCATCCACGGTCTGGCGACACGCCGATCGGCTCCCGCCGAGGCCGTCGCCGTACTGGACCGGGCCGGACTGCCCGACGCGGCGGTCCGGGCGAGGCAGTACCCGCACGAACTGTCCGGCGGCATGCGGCAACGCGCCCTGATCGCCATCGCCATCGCCGCGAAGCCCGAGCTGATCATCGCCGACGAGCCCACCAGCGCACTCGACGTCACCGTGCAGCGGATCATCCTCGACCATCTCCAGCGCCTCACCGAGGAGTCCGGCACCGCGGTCCTGCTCATCACCCACGATCTCGGGATCGCAGCCGACCGGGCGCAACGGCTGGTGGTGATGTCCCAGGGCAAGGTCGTCGAGGCGGGCCCCACCCGTGACATCCTGGCCGACCCGCAGGACGAGTACACCCGGCACCTGCTGGCCAGCGCCCCGAGCCTGACCACCGCCCGGCCCCGCACCCCGGCCACCGCCGTCCCCAAGCCGGATACGGCGCCCCTGGTCGAGGTACGCAACCTGGTCAAGGAGTTCAGGCTGCCCCGCGCCGGGGACGGGCCCCGCACCCTGCGCGCGGTCGACGACGTCAGCTTCACCCTTCACCGGGGTCGGACCCTTGCCCTGGTCGGTGAGTCGGGCTCGGGCAAGTCCACCACCGCCCGCCTGGTGCTCCGTCTCGCCGACGCGAGTGCCGGACAAATTCTCTTCGACGGAACCAATGTCACCACCGCCAAGGGCGCCCAAGCCAGGCAGCTGCGCCGCCGCGCCCAGCTCGTCTACCAGAACCCCTACGCCTCGCTCGACCCCCGCTTCTCCATCGGCGAGGTGATCACCGAACCGCTGCGCGCCTTCAAGGTCGGCGACCGCGCCTCCCGGCTCGCCCGGGCCCGTGAACTCCTCGACCGGGTGGCCCTGCCCGCCGCGACCCTGGAGCGCCGCCCGGCGGAACTCTCCGGCGGGCAGCGCCAGCGCGTGGCCATCGCACGCGCCCTCGCCCTCTCCCCCGACCTGGTGGTCTGCGACGAACCGGTCTCCGCGCTCGACGTGTCCGTGCAGGCCCAAGTCCTGGACCTGCTGGCCGAGTTGCAGGCCGACACGGGCGTTGCGTACCTCTTCATCTCCCACGACCTGGCCGTCGTACGACAGATCGCGCACCAGGTCGCCGTCATGCGGGCCGGCCGGATCGTCGAGACGGGCCCGCCGGAGGAGCTCTTCACCGAGCCGCGCCACGAGTACACCCGCGAACTGCTCGCGGCCATCCCCGGCGGTCGTGTCCCCTCCCACACCGCCGAGACAACGAGCTGAGGACCGGCGTCGCATGAGCACTCCCACCATCACCTCACTGGCCTTTCTCACCCCGGGCAACTTCGCCGACGACGACCCGTACACCGGCCTGGAGGAAACCCTCCAACTCTTCGAGTACGGCGAACGGCTCGGCTACGACGGGGCCTGGATCCGCCAGCGCCACCTCGAGCACGGCGTAGGCTCCGCCGCGGTGTTCCTCGCCGCGGCCGGCCAGCGCACCGAGCGGATCGAGCTCGGCACGGCGGTCATCCCGATCGGCTACGAGAGCCCCTTCCGGCTCGCCGAGGACCTGGCCCTGGCCGACGTGCTGTCCCGCGGCCGCCTCCAGGTCGGCTTCAGCACCGGCATGCCGCACGCCGAACTGCTCGGCGACCTGGTGTACGACGGCGACTGGCGCGGCTTCGACCTGTCGTACGGCAGGATCGCCCGCCTGGTCGACAACCTGCGCGGGGACTATCTCGGCGGCCCGGACACGGTCATCCACTCGCCCGGCAACATCCAGCGCCCCCGCCTGCAGCCGCACAACCCCGGTCTGGTGCAGCGGATCTGGTATGGCGGAGGCAGCCCGCGCTCGGTTCGCTGGGCCGCCGAGAACGGTCTCAACCTGCTGTCCGGGAACATCGTCGCCGGCGAGGACACCGACGACTTCACCACCGCCCAGCTGAACCTGCTCTCCGAGTACCGGCGCAGCCTCGGCGACGACCGGCCGGCGGCGCGGGTGGCGCTCGGGCGGGTGATCGTGCCGTTCGACAGCGCCGACGCGGCCACCCGGGCCCGCTACCGGGCCTACGCGGCCAGTCGGCACGAGCGCACCCTGAAGCCGCAGACCCTGGCGGCGCTGGGCCCCAAGCGGTTCCTGTTCGCCCCGGACGTGGCCGGCACCGCGGAACAGATCCTGGAACAGCTGGCGGCCGATCCCGTCCTCGCACAGGTGTCGGAGCTGCGCCTGGAGCTGCCGTACGAGTTCCATCGCGAGGAGTACGAACAGATCCTGCACGACGTACGGCATCTGATCGCATCGGAACTGGGCTGGCGCCCCGCTTCCCCGGCGGTTCAGGAGGCAGGCTGGTGAGTGCTGATCCGGAGCGCCCGGTCCGGCTGGAGGTGCATGCCCGCGAGCCGTTCGCCGACGGCCATCGCTTCCCCGGGCGGGCGTACGCGCCCCGATGGTGGCCGTGCCGCTCGGCACCTACACCGGATGGAACACGCGAGCTCCCGGCCAAGGGCACGGTGCGCTGTACGAGTTCAGCGGCCCCACGTTCCCGTTCGCCGCCACGGAGGACGAACGGCTGATCACCGGCGACCCCCGTCCCAGCATCCAGAAACGCTACCGGGACTCGACCGACTACATCGCCAGGATCAGGGCCGCGGCCGAGGAACTCGTGGCACGGCGGCTGCTGCTCGAGGAGGACCTCGAACGCGCAACGTCGGCGGCAGCCGACTGGTCGCCTCCACGTCACCGCTTCGAGCTGCCGTGACGGTCAGGCAACCCCGGCGTACTGGACGGCACAGGAAACACAGGACATCCGCGCGTAGGGGCGTCGGGTGGCACGGCCGACGGAAACCAACGCTAGTCCGGATTGACGTACCAACCGCGCTGAAACCACAGCTGCCGTCGGCCGACGCCAGAGGACTGCCGGATGACTGCCGGATGACGGCGTACTGGGCACGGGCACCATGGCGGACGCGCTCGCCAACCATTGGGTCCGGGCCGGGCACGGCGTGGCCATCGGAGGGCGAGACGTGCACAAGGCGGAGCGGCTCGCGACGCACCTCGGGGGCAGCGCGAAACCTGCCAGTCTCCGCGCGGCGGCCGAGTACGGTCAGGTGATGCTGGCCGCGCTGCCCTTCGGCGCGGGGGCGCGCGTGGCGAGGGAACTGCGGGCGGTCCTGGACGGCAAGGTGCTGTTCGACTGTTCCAATCCGGTCGGTCCGGGCTTCCGGCTGCTGACACAGGGCGGTCTCTCAGCCGCACAGCAACTGGCCCCGGCAGCACCGGGAACTCATGTGATCAAGGCGCTCAATCTCTGCCACGAGGATGTGTGGCGCATGTCGCCGCCCATCTTCGACGGGCGGCCACTGGCTGTTCCGGTCGGCGGAGACGACGAAACGGCCCTCGCGCTTGTACACCGGTTGGTACGGCATGCCGGCTGCGAGCCCGTGGCGGGCGGCGGTCTCGAACGAGCGGGACTGCTCGAAGCGACCGCCGCGCTCTTCATCGGGCTATGGGTCGGCGAGAGAGCCGACGCCCAGGCAATCGCACCCCCGCCGGCCTATGCCGCCCGACCGAGACACGAGGAGCCAGAAGACGTCGACGACTCTCTTCGTCAGGAGTTCTAAGTGCTGGAGCGGATACGTCCAGTGTTCAACTCCGCGCGCAATGCGATCATTTGGGGTCATTGATTGCGATCTTGAGTATGCGGACTGACTCTCGGCGTGAAAGCGGGCCCTGGCCCCTCTCGGCCCCAAGTACCTTGTCCTCGCCCGCAGTTGGTGGTGAGGACACCGCGACTCAGGATACCGAGAACGTCGGCAGCGTCAGCGACCCGCACTCCAGGCCCTACGGCCACGTCTGACGAACGATTCGTCAGACGTGCGCACACGCGGCCTCACCGTGGGCAAGGTCTGCTCGGGCAACCGGCCGGCAGCAAGTCCTCCGTCTTCAAGATCCCCGGCTGGCAGACCTCGGCCCAGAAAAGCGCCGTCGGCGGCTACCTCAAGTCCCGGACGTCTCGGCGCACGCCAACCCCAGCCCCGGCGTCTCGATCTACTCGCGGGGCACCTTGCAGTCGGCGGCGGGACCAGCGCCGCAGCGCCGGATTGGGCGGCCTTCGCGCATTGCACAGCCAGTAGGCCTCTGCGGCCGACAAGGCCAGCCTCGGCTTCGCCAACCCCGCCCTCTACTCAGCGAGCGGCACTGGCTTCCACGAGGTGGTGCTGTCGTCCTTCACCACGTTCCAGGTCGTGCGGCGGTACGAGCTGTTCGTCTCGGCGGCCGTGTCGATCCTGCCGCTGCTGGTCGTGTTCCTGTGCTTCCAGCGGTGGATTGTGGCAGGGGTGGAACGGTCCGGGATCGACTGAGGGCTACACCGGCCGCCTGCCGGCCGCGACGAGTCCCGCGACCGGCTCCACATGGCGACGGCTGATCAGCCAACGGCCGTCCTCCTGCTCGAAGTCGTCCTCGACGAGCCCCACCACCGTCCAGTCCGCGGGCCGGTGCCGCCCGTCGGCCGTGCGGGTGGCGCTCCAGTGCCACACCGTGGCATAAGCCTGCAGGTGGGGCCGCCCCTCGGTCCACTCGATCAGGGTCTGCCCAACGACGTGCGCGACCGTGGGCTCGTACCGGACCCCCCGGCCCGCGGACATGAAGGCGGTGAACTCGTCGCGCCCGTCAAAGCGCTGGGTGGGTCCGGGCATCACGGCGTACTCGATCAGCGCGTCCTTCGTGAAGCACTCCACGAGTTGCTCGTACCGGCCCGTGTCCACCAGCCGGAAGAACTTGTAGAGGGTCCGATAGATCTCCCGCTCGGCCTTGATTGCGGCCAGGAGATCGTCGTTCGGGGAGGTCATGTCATCCCTTCCGGGCTCGCTGGTCGACGTTCCGATCCTGATGTATCGGACCGGCGGCGTCAGACCACGGTCACCGGGTGCCGCACCACCCCGTCGAACAGATAGCCCTGCGTGTTGAACACGGCGGCATCCGGTTGGGTGCGGCGAGCCGTGTCGGTGGCGCGGGCCAGCAGGAGCGTCGAGCCGTGCGTGCCGGGCGTCCAAGGGAGGGACCAGCGCGTCCAGGTGCCGGAACGCGGCCGGTCGTGTAGTCGGGCCCGACGCCAGCTCGCCCCGCCGTCGGTGCTGACGTCGACCCGCGCAACAGCGCCCGCGCCCGACCAGGACCGGCCGTGCAGCACCTGGCCTTGCCCCGCCGGGAACGACGCCACTGGCCAGCTCGAAGGCGCTCTTGATCGTCTGCCGGGTCAGCGGTGCGCTGCCCTCCTCCGGGTAAGCGGGGCCGAACAGCCGGTAGAAGGTGGTGTTCCACGGCGAAAACAGCGGCCGCGTGGACACCTCAATGTCGCCGACCCACTTGATCGACGCGATTCCCACCCACATGGATAGGCCCCCAGCGAAGTCGAGCGCAACCAGCAACTCGTCCTCCATCAGCGACTCGAATGCATGTCGACGCCCAGTACCGACAATAGGCTCAAGTCCCGGACGGTGACGCTGCTCCGTTCGCCAACTGAAAGTTCGCCAGGGACGCATCCCCGCCAGGGGAAGCGTCTTCACCGCATCGACCGGGGCGACGACCTCCCCATGGGCGGTACGCCGCGAGGTCGTCCACCGCCCTTCCCGCCCAGGACCCAGCGCCAGTTCACCCTGCCGCGACGCGATATCTGAACGGACAATCGCCAGCTCATCCCAACCGCAGGAATGAGACCACAGAGGGCTCACGACCGCGTTCGGCCCTGCTGTACGCGCCGCCACCGGGTGCATGCTCAACTCCATCGCAAACAGAAGAGCAAAAGCATTCTTCACCATCGTCGCATTAATTGATTTATACGACAAGAAGACTAAAGGCGCGCCAACGTGCCAAATCACCCTGCCAATCGATGCCAAGTACTACTGAAAACTCCTGACAGGTTCCCAGCTCACAGGCATTGTTGAGTGACAACTCTCTCTGAAAGTCTCAGTTGTTCATTCGTTCGCAGGGACATGTCCTGTCTCACTCAATCGAGCCGGTTCCTCAACGAACCGAGTCGTTCAGGCTTCCTTCTCGGCGAACCTGGTCGCGCGGTTGAGCGTGCCGACGGTGCTGGATGGCGGTACCGGCTCAGGTGGATCACGCGGGGCCGTGCATCGAGTTGTCGTACGTGGACGCGGTGCAGGGGGTGGTCCAGATGGAGGGTCACACGGTGAGGACGCCGCCGACGAAGGTACGTTCTGGCGGTGACGCCACGAGTTCGACCATGGTGCCGGCGCGGAGGTCGTCGCCGACGACGCGCGTGATCGCGTCGGTGAGCGCGGCGCCGAGGCGCGCGGTGATCTGGGCGGCGTCGGGGCGGTCGAAGACGCCGGCGCGGACGCCCAGGATCACCGAAGCATTTGTGTCCACGGCCTTGCCACCCTGCGCGAAACGGCCTGCGGGGACTCCGGCCAGGCGGACGCTTACGAGGTCGCGGGCCCATTCGCCATAGACGTCGACGACAGCGTCGGTCAGTGCGGCGACCAGCATGGGTTCGTTCCCGGTCAGCCTGTTCTCTGGGAGGTGCACGGTCAGATGCGGCATAGTGGACCCCGTTCCCTTTGAATGCAAAGCCTTTGGTTTTAAAGATATCTGGAAGAGGTCGCCGATGTCCACGGAATCGGACGGTCCAGCCGTCCATGAGGCCGTCCGCACCCTGCTGTTGCTCATGCCACGGCTCGTGGGCCGCGCCAAGCGCCTGCCCATACCTCCGGCGCTCCAGGGGCTGGACCTGGCACCGCGACACCTCGCGCTGCTGGCCCACCTGGAGTACGACGGCCCCACCAGCATCAACGAGCTGGCCGCTCGGCTGGAGGTGGCCCCGACGACCGTCAGCCTCATGGTCAGCGAGCTGTCACGGCCGGGCGTCCTGCAGCGCACTGCCGATCCCGCCGACCGCCGCCGCCGCATCATCGCCATCGCCCCCGCCTACGCCGCACCGATCGGCGAATGGCTTTCTGGCAGCGCCTCTGCCTGGGAACGCGTCATGCGCGGCCTCGCCCCCGCGGAACGCGCCACAGTCATCACCGCCCTGCACGCCTACGAGGCCGCCTTGGAGCAGGCGGGCGACCAGCATCGGAACGCGCAGCTGGGTTAGCGGGCTCGGCGGAGTCGGCATAGCGCGGCCTGCTGACACAGCCGCTCTCGCTTCTCACCAAGATTTTTCCGCCTCGAATCGCTTGATACTCCATGTCCGCAACGGAGTGATCACGCGAGTCCGTGACTACATGGACGGCTCAGGAGCCGCCAGCGCCAGGGCCTGACGGCCCGTCGGGGGCGGCGAGGGCGCGGTCAGAACCAGTGCAGGCAGTGCGGGGTGCGCTCGGCGCGGAAGAGGGCGTCGGCGCGGGTGGCCGCGTCCGGGTGGTGGGCCCGGATGTGTCCGGCCCGCACGAGCGTGCTCGGGGCGGTGCCGCCGAGGTACACCGAGCCCAGGTCGCGCACGTCCAGGGACAGGTCGGGCTCCCGGTCCGTCGGGACGCAGTCGGCCTTGTTGTCCTTGACCGTGAGCAGGTAGCGGCCGTGCTCGCCGAGGAAGGGGTCCTCGACGTCGAGGACGAGCTCGCCGTCCATGAACCAGCCGCGCGCGGTCAGCGCACGCGGGACGTCCAGCAGTCGCACCCAGAGCCAGTCCATGTCGCCGCTCACCTCGCCGGCGCGGAAGTCCGCGAGCTGCCGGCGCAGCGGGTGCTGGGGCGGAACGTGGTTGAACACGACCTGAGAGACCAGGTCGTGGCCGAGCACGAACCGGGCCAGGGCCGTGAAGACGGCGTCGGCGGCGGCGATGGTCTCGTCGACCGTCAGGGTGCCGGACTCGATCGAGTAGCTGGCGTAGCCGTCCGGGACGCCGTCGGCGTCACGGTGGACGGCGACGTAACGCGGCGCCGGAGAGATCGGGGGCTGCCCCGCACGCAAGGCCCACCAGCGGTGCGGCCGGGACAGCGCGCCGGGCTGGGCGCGGCGATACCGGTCGTAGACCTCTTCCAGGATGTCGCCGCACTCGGCACGACGCAGCACCTCGACCGAGCCGTTGTCCGGGCCGGTCGCCGACGCGTCGGCCGTTGCGCGCGCCCGGGGGTGGGCGAGGGCGGCCCGGTGGCGCTGCACCGTCAGCCGCTGTGTGTAGGTCGCCGGTCCGTAGCCGAACCTGCCGTAGATCGTGGCCTCGGAGGCCAGCAGTACGGAAAGGAACTCCCCACGGGACCGCAGCTCGGCGAGCTGCTGCCGCATCATCGCGCTGAGCACGCCCTGGCGCCGGTGCGAGGGCAGGACGCCGACGGCGGTCACCCCGGGGGCCGAAACGAGGGTCTCACCGGGCAGGGTGAGCTCGAAGGAGTGCGTGGCGGCGGTGCCGACGGGCCGGCCGTCCGCTGTCAGGGCGAGCATGCACCGGTCCGTCTCGAGCGCCGACCACCACAGCCCGCCGCCCTCGACCGGGGTTTCCGGGAACTGTCCGAACGCGGCATGGACGGTGTCGATGAAGACGTCGAGTTCCTTGTCGGTCGTGGGACGTATCTCCATCGCTGCCGCTGCCTCCTCGGGATACCGGCACCACGGCTGGTGGTGCCGAGCCACAATGCAGCGTCGACCCGGGGTCCGGTCAAACGAATTACTGCTCGGCGCGGACCCGGCCCCGCGCCGCCACCTCGTCTCGTCTCCCCGCGCCATCCGACGAGTCGTCACATTCGGTCGGCGCGAGGACAATCACACCCACCCCGGATAGTTTCTGGCCACAGCATCAGGGACCTGTCCCGGCCGCCCCGTTTCCTACACTGACGGGATGAACAACTACACGTGCACCCACTGCGGCACCGTCGGTCTGATGGAGGGTTTCATCGAGGATGCCGGCGAGCACTCGCGCGGGTACGCGCGCTGGATCGAGGGCGCGTTGGAGCGGGGCATTCTCGGCGGTGCCAAGCGGATGGGCCGGCCCCGGCGGCAGATAGAGGCGTTCCGCTGCCCCAAGTGCGGGCACCTGGAGCTGTTCGCCACCGGTGAGGTGTAGTTGGGCCAGGCGCGCGGGTGCGCCGCGCTACACCGGCTGCGGGGTGAAGGGCAGCAGTTCGTCCGCCCCGCTCTGGACGACCCCGTAGCTGCTCTCGGGTACCTCGTTCCAGGCGCCGGGGAGGTCGCCGAGGGGCTCGGAGACGACGAGGCGGGTCTCGTCGGACGCCTCGCGCAGGAAGGCGAGTTCGGGGTGGAGGGCGCGCAGGGACTCCACGTCGGTGCTGTAGTACAGGGAGCGGGAGGCGCCCTGGGTGGAGTAGCGGAAGGCCCACATGCGTTCGCCATCGGTCACGGCGATCGTCATCTGGAGCGGGAACTCCACACCGTGCCGGCGGCCGGTCTCCTCCACGAAGCCGGCCATCCGCGCGACGGCGCCCGGCGGATCCTGCTCCAGACCGAAGGTGAGCGCCAGATAGAACATCGTCTCGGAGTCCGTCGAGCCCTCGATGCCGGGAAAGAGCTCCGGGTCGACAGCCAGGGCGAGGTCGCGCCGGATCTGGTGGAACTCGGCGATCGACCCGTTGTGCATCCACATCCAGCGGCCGTGGCGGAACGGATGGCAGTTGCTCTGCTGCACCGCGGTACCGGTCGAGGCCCGGATGTGCGCGAAGAAGTGCGGGGAACGGACATGGTCGGCGATCTCCCGCAGATTGCGGTTGTTCCACGCCGGCCCGATGTCCCGGTAGACCGCGGGGGTGTCGACATCGGGCGCGTACCAGCCGACGCCGAACCCGTCACCGTTGGTCGTCTCCACGCCCAGCCGGGAGTGCAGGCTCTGGTCGATCAGCGAGTGCTGCGGCTTGTACAGGATGGTGTCGAGAAGGACGGGGGTTCCCGAGTACGCCAGCCAACGGCACATGGCTACCGCCTTTCCGGGTCGGAGGACTCGTCCTGCCGGACCACGCACAGGGCCCAGATGACGAACGCCGAGAACGCGATCACGACGATCGACCAGACCGGGTAGTACGGCAGGGACAGGAAGTTGGTGATGATGACGAGCCCGGCGATGACCACACCGCCCACGCGCGCCCACATCGACGCCTGGAAGAGGCCGACACTGACGACCACGGCGACGGCGCCGAGGATCAGATGGACCCAGCCCCAGCCGGTGAGGTCGAACTCGAAGACGTAGCCGCTCGTCGCGACGAACACGTCGTCCTTGGCGATGGCCATGATGCCCCGGAGGACGGCGAGCAAGCCTACGAGCATGAGCATGACTGCCGCAAAGACGGTCAGCCCCTCTGCCCACCCCCTCGCGGCGGTGTGCGGGTGCCCTGTGTGTGTCGCGGTCATCGTGCTCCCTCGTTTCAGTGTCGCGTGAGGACCTGTTCCTTCGCCCGGCGGAACTCTTCGTCCGAGATGTCCCCGCGGGCACGGATCTCGGAGAGCCTGGCGAGTTCGTCGACGCTGCTGGTGCTGCCGCCCTTGGCGGTCTCCCGGATGTAGGAGTCCAAGGCCTGCTGCTGGGCCCGTGCCTGCGCGGCCTCCCTGCGGCCCATGTTCTTGCCCCGGGCGACCACGTAGACGAAGACACCCAGGAAGGGCAGCAGGATGGCGAACACCAGCCACCCGGTCTTGGCCCAGCCGCTCAGGTCGTCGTCGCGGATGATGTCGACGACGACCCGGAAGAGCAGGATGAACCACATGATCCACAGGAAGAACCACAGGATGGACCAGAAGACGCTCAGCAGCGGGTAATCGTAGGCAAGGTACATCCCACTCATCTCTCTCCTCCGTTGCGGGCCGTGGCCCGGCAGCCGTTCCGTGCGACTCTCAGCGTGCGCACGGCGAGCACGGGCCGTCCTCACCCGAGGCGGGTGAGTCAGGGCACCGCCCGTCCCGGTTCATGGGCGCCCTCGCCCGGGGCGGGGTTCGCGGCGGCGAGCACCGCCATGACGGCCAGGGCGATCAGCACCAGGCCCAGGACGAGCACCACCGCACCCACCGTGGGACGGTTCCAGAGCAGGAGCGCCAGGGCGCCCGCCCCGATGGCGACGCCGGTGGTCCAGGAGCGGTGGGTGGCCAGCCAGCGGCCGGTCGACCCGGTGCGCAGGCCGGCACCGCTCAGCGCCTCCCCGGCCGCCGTGGCCCCCCGCTGGGACAGCGCCCGCACGCCGCGGGCGACACGCCCCGGTCCGTACAGGTAGGCCGCCAGGGCCGTGATCACGGAGACGACGAGGAGCGTGCGCGTGCTGTCGCGCAGGAAGCGGACGAAGGTGTCGTAGATCGTCGCGGCCGCGTTCTCGGGCAGCGCCGACGGGGGGACCGCGTCCAGATAGACCCGTCGTACGACGGCCAGCCCGACCAGCAGCACCACCATCATCACGCCGATGCCCACCGCGGTGATCAGCAGCATCACCCGGTGCCCCGGAGCGGTCCACACGGCGAGGGCGGCGAGGGCGACGGTCAGTACGGGCAGCCAGGTGCCCATGATGTCCAGCAGCCGCATCGCGTCCTGTGCCTCGCTCAACTTGTCCGTCTCGAACAGCGTGACCTTCTTGTCCGGAGCGGGGATGGCCGAGGCCTTGTCGAAGCCCGCGTCGACGAGGCGCTGCTTCACCTCGTCGACCACGGTGCCGAGGTCGAGCTGGATCGTGTCGCCCGTGGCGCGAATGGCGCCCTCCTGCGATCCGGTGAGCATGTTCACCACGGCCGCGTGCGCCTGCCGGTTGGCGGTCACCCAGGCCTGCTGGAAGACGTCACTGGTGATCACACGGCTGATGGTGCGCTGTGCGACGGTCTGGACCGCCGAGCGCAGCGGACCGGCGAGTGCGTCGGCGCTGTCGACCACGGCCTGCGGCGCCCCGGCGTCCTGGAGCACCTTCTTGAGCGAGTCCGTCACCGCGTTGACGTCCACGTTCGCCACGACACGGGCGGTGAGCTTGTCGATCACGACCTTCTGCACGTCGGGGTCGGAGGCCAACGGCTCGACCGTCTGCACGTATCGGCCGGTGTCGGCCACCTCATCGTCGACCCAGGCCGCGACGACGGCCAGCGGGGCGAGCAGGAGGGTCACCACCAGGAGAATCGCGGCGCCCGCCTTGCGCAGTCGCCGGTGACGTACGCCCGCGGCGCGACGCAACCGCTCGTACTCGGCGCGTTCCGCCGGAGTCAGCTCATGACCGCTCTCCGGGGTCCCGCCGGGGTGGGGCGAGTCTGGGGTGCTGCCCGGGACCATGGCCTCTCCTCGGTCGTACGTGCCGTCCGGTCTCGGCGTGGCGCGCGGCGCCGGGCGGTGGGTGTTCCGTGCGGTGCGGCTCGCCAACGCCAGCGTCCCGCGCGCCGTCGGCCACCGGGTCACCCGAGGCGGGTGATCCCCGGGTGCCGCGGAGGGCGGTGAACTGGTGCCGGAGCCGCGCGCCGACGCGCGGCGGAACGGACGTAAGGACGCGGCGGAACGGACGCAGAGACACGAGATGAACGATCCAGCGGCTGCCCGGAACGAGCCCGACCCACCGGAGCGGAGCACGCCTCCGGAGCGTGCGGGGGTTCGGGCGTCGGTCGTGTCCGTCACGAGGGCCCTGGGTGTCGCGGCCCTTGTCGTCACCGCGTACTACCTGCTGCCCATGGACAGGGCCGACAGCGCCGGTGACGCGGTGCTGCTCTCGTGCGGCCTGCTGGTGGTCGTCGTGGTCTTCCTGTGGGAACTGCGGGCCACCGTGCACTCGGCCCACCCCCGCCTCAGAGCCATCGAGGCCCTGACCGCCACGCTGGCGCTGTATCTGGTGCTCTTCGCCGGCACCTACTACCTCCTGGAGCGCTCCTCCGCCGGCTCCTTCAGCGAGCCGTTGACCAGGACGGACGCCCTGTACTTCACGCTCACCACGTTCAGCACCGTCGGCTACGGCGACATCACCGCGCGGTCCCAGACGGGGCGGGTGCTGGTGATGCTCCAGATGATCGGCGGGCTGCTGATCGTGGGGGTCGCGGCACGTCTGCTCGCCGGCGCGGTCCAGGCGGGTCTGCGCAGGCAGGGCCGGGACACGCCACCGGACTGAGCACTCCTCGAAGTCTTCGCTGAAGTCCTCGCTCCGCGGTCACTCCGGCAACTGACGCATCTCCAGCACCCGCAATCCCAGTGACTGGCAGCGGGCCAGCAGCCCGTACAGGTGCGCCTCGTCGACGACGGAGCCGTACAGGACCGTCTGACCGGACATCACCACGTGGTCCAGCTCAGGGAAGGCTCTGGTCAGCGTCTCCGACAAGTGTCCTTCGACGCGGATCTCATAGCGCATGGAGTGCTCTCCGCCAGGTGGCCTGGGAGGGGCGGGCCGCGCCCTTCCCTGCGATCGTCCGCCCCGGTGCACCGCCCGGCCTCACCCTGCGGAGGTGATACGGCCGTCCTGCACGGCGCCACCCGCGTCAATGCTTCAGGAACAGCTTGAAGGAGATGATCAGCAGACCGAGCAGCAGGTTCACCGCGGCGGTGGCGGCCACCATGCGCCAGGAGGCGTCGGCACGTCGAGCCGCGGCCGCCGACCAGCCCACCTGCCCCGCCACGGCAACGCCCAGCGCGAGCCACAACGCCCCCGGTACGTCGAGGCCGAGCACGGGGCTGACGGCCACGGCGACGGCAGGTGGGACGGCGGCCTTGACGATCGGCCACTCGTCGCGGCACACGTGCAGCACGATCCGGCGGTCCAGGCTCTGCTGCGCCAGGCGCGCGCCGAACAGCTGGGCGTGCACATGCGCGATCCAGAACACCACGCCGGTGAGCAAGAGCAGCAGCACCAGTTCCAGGCGCGGGAACGAGCCCAGGGTTCCCGCGCCGATGATCACGGAGGTGGCGAGCATCGACCCGTAGACACCACCGGTGTAGTCGGCCCGGGCCCGGCGCTCGGCGGTACGCACCGCACGGGGCGTGCAGTGCCCGGTCGCGGACATCGCGGCCTCCCTCGGGATCAGTGCCTCCGGCGTCAGTGCCTTCGGCCGAACGCGTCGGCATCGGACGGGCCCGGGTGGACCTCCCGGCCTCCCCGCATCAGTGCCCCGGGGCCGGCCCGGCCGCCGCCGCACCGCTGTCGGCAAGGTCCTCACGGCTCCCCCGCCCCGTCGGCAGATGCGGTGTGACCAGGAAGGCGGCCAGCGTCACGCCCCCGGTGGCGAGGATCGCCGCTTTCAGGCCGTCCAGCTGCGCCGAGGCGTAGGAGTCCGTCAGGGCGTCGACCTCGGACGCCGGCAGCCCGGCGTTCTCGGCGGCCGAGCGCACCTGGTCGGTGGGAACGAAGCTGATCCCCGACTCGAGGGCGACACTCGTCGCCCGGCGAGTCTCCTCCGACAACCGTGGGTTGTCCTCCACCTGCGCGGTGAAGGCGTGCGCCAGCGCGCCGATGAGCAGCGACCCGATGAGCGCGGTGCCCAGCGCGGAGCCCAGGTTCTGGGCGGTGAACTGGAGCCCGCCCACCTCGCTGCGCTCCTGCTCGCCGACACTGGACTGGACGACGTTGCCCAGTTGTGAGGCGAGCAGGCCCATGCCGACGCCGAGCAGGGCCATGGCGCAGGCGAACTGCGCGTCGTCGATGTCCGGCTCGATCGTGGCCAGCAGCCACACGATGGCCCCGAGCAGGGTCAGCAGGGCCACCCGCACCATCCGGCGCGCTCCCACCGTCCGCCCCAGCCGGGCGGCGACCATGGAGGCGACGAGCATGGCGACGGACACGGGGAGCAGCCGCAGCCCGGTCTGGAAGGCGTCGAGTCCCTGGACCACCTGCAGGTACAGAGGGATGGTGAAGAACAGTCCCAGCAGCACGAGGTTCTGGAACAGCAGCGACATCAGGCCGGACCGCAGGACGGGCCTGCGCAGCAGGGCCAGATGTATCAGGGGCTCGGTGCCCCGGGCGTCCCGGCGCCGCTCCCAGCGTACGAAGACCGCCAGTACGACCACTCCGGCGCCGATGACGAACAGCGTCGGCGCGAAGCCCAGGACGGTGAAGGGCGGATTGCGGGGCTGCACCCATCCCCACGTGCCGCTCTGCAGCACACCGAGCACACCGAGCCCCAGGCCCGCCGCCGAGAGGACCGCGCCCACGCCGTCCAGGTGAGGACGCGGACCGGTCCGGGGGAACTCCGTGATCACCCGGCGGAAGCACAGGACGGCCAGCACGACCACCACCTCACCGGCGAAGACCAGCCGCCAGGTGAGGTACGTCGTCACCCACCCCCCGAGCAGCGGGCCGACCGCGATGCCCGCACCGGCCAGCCCGCCGATGACGCCGTAGGCGACGGCCCGGTCCGGGCCCCGGTAGGACTCCGCGACGAGGGCCGCCATGGCCGGCAGCACCATCGCGGCACCGAGCCCTTCGATCACCGACCAGCCCAGCGCGAGCACCCACAGGGTCGGCGCCACGGCCGTCAGGGCCGACCCGACGCCGTAGACGACGAGACCGAGGAAGAACAGGCGGCGGCGCCCGAAGATGTCGCCGAACCGGCCCCCGATGATCATGAAGGCCGCCATGACCAGCGCGTAGAGTGTGATGACGGCCTGGATGGCGGTGACCTCGGTGTCGAAGTCCTCGACGAGTTGGCTGATGGAGACGTTCATGACGGACGTGTCCAGGACCATCAGGAACTGGGCCGTCCCCAGGACGATCAGAGCCCGCCAATGCCTCACCGTCTCCACCTCGCCGAGTCGGCCCGGGACGCCGGTGGGCATCGTTCGGGCAGCGACCGCCGCCCGACCGGCCGCCACCTCCATCGCAGCTCAGGAGCCGGATGGACGCCTCACCCGCCACGGGGGAACCTGCGGACGCGCGGCCGTGATCACAGACCGGCTGAGGGACGGTGGGCCGTGCGGTCAGGCCGGTTCACCTGGGTACACCTGCACGTGCTGATCCAGCAGGTAGCGGGACAGGCCCGCTCCGAAGGTGTCAGTGCCCTCTACACCGGCCCGGCGCACCTTACCCAGCTGATCGGCTCGTTCATCCGCCCCCGTACCGTCGGCCTGACAGCCGTGCACCGGGCACTGATATCGTCCCCGGGCTGCCGCTTCGCTCGTCCCCCGTACAGGCCATGCTCCACCTCCCCCAACCGCTGGCGCAGGCGTTCCCCCGCAAGGGCAGGGGCGACGGCACGCACGGAGCGCGCGGCGTCGAGCGGCTCTGCATGCCGGCCACCCTGCAGGTGAAGCCGGGTGCCCTGCGAACCGGCACACCGCGTCATTCCGAAGTAACGCGAAACTCGAATTCGGGACGGTCCCACGGCACGGCGGGCGGGTTCGCGAACACGGTACCGATCCGCACTGCGCCTGCGCGGTGGTAGAAGTCCTCGGCGGGAGCATGCGACACGACCTTGACACGGTCGAGCCCTGCGGCACGGGCCTCGGACTGCATGTGCGTGACGAGCAGCCGTCCGATACCCCGTCCTTGCACTTCGTCGGCGACGAACAGCAGGTCGAGCTCAGGTGGAGCGAGGACGAGCGAGTAGAACCCTAGGACCCGGCCTCCGTGCTCGTCGGCGCCGACGGCCACAAAGACGCGGTGGGCCTCGATGTAATCAGGACCGACCCGGTAGCCCGCGACTGCGGCTGCGTACTTACCCTCGTAGGCGCCTGAGCCCCGCACGAGCCGCGTGAGCCGTTTGGCATCCCGCGCGACGGCCCTCCGTATCGTGATCGGCCGGCTGATCGGGAAGCTGCGTGAACTCATCGGAAGAGTATTTCGCACCTGGGTGTCGCGCTCGTCCGCACGGGCCTGGCCGGAGCGAGCGACAGCATCCGGGATGCAGCTGCAGCACTCAGACCGTGGACGGGTGAGCGGCCGCGGAGCGACAGCCAAACCCCTGGGCTCAAGCCGATGCTGCCGGCCGCCGAATTGATCTGCCGCAGCGACAGGTTCCGGGGGCCTGTGTGCGCAGCATGCGCTCGGCACCGGCCAGAGCAGGGCGGCGCGCAGGTCTCCGTGGTGATGGGACCGTGCTACACGGCCCCTCCTTGCCCGTCGTGTTTCCGCCGCCCGCGCTCGAAGGGCATGGTCGAGCGGGTGTGGGCGGACGGCGAGAGCGCCGAATGCCTGCCGGCGCCCAAGTGGGGGCTGGAGGCGTTCAGCGAGTCACTCGCCCAGGAGGTCGCCGGCTTCGGCATCAAGGTGACCCTCGTCGAGCCCGGCGCCTACGGCACCGACTGGGGCGGCTCCAGCGCGGTCTGGGCCGAGGGACAGCCGCCGTACCAGCCGGTGCGGGAAGCCATGGTCGCGGCCGCGGCGGAAGTGCCGCAGCACGACCCCGCCCACGTGGGCGCCGCGATCCTCGCGGTCGCCGATGCCGCCGAGCCGCCGCTGCGGGTCTTCTTCGGCAGCGCGCCCCTCGACATCGCCGAGCAGGTCTACGCCTCGCGCCTGCAGACCTGGCGCGACGGTGCCGACATCTCCGCACTGGCCGAGGGCCGCTGAGCCCGGCCTCCCGGGCCCCAGTAGGTCGAAGCCGACCGGTCAACGACTTCGTACGGCTGCTGTTCGAGCGAGACGGCGCCTGCTGATCTTGCTGGGACCACAGCCGGACCGGACCCCGGTACCGCCAGGACGGAGTGCGGAAGTCCCGGCGCTGCCCCAGACTGACCGCCGGTCTCGTCGTCGCGTACTCCCGACCGGATCCTCACCGTGTCGGGGGACGGGCAGCCCGGCACGCGACACGGACCTGAAAGGCGCTGAAACAAGCATCTGCGCAGGTCAGAGACATCGATGACCGCATAGGCGCAGGTCAGCGCCATGAGGAACTGGGCCGTGCCCAGGACGATCAGAGGCCGCCAATGTCTCGTGGTGTCCACCTCGCCATGACACCCCCTCGCGCACGTCCCGCGCCTCACCCACCACGGGCGAGTCGGCGACCCCGAGCCGGGGCGACGGTTCAGATCAACCGCAGCTCGCGTGCGCGGCGCACGGCGTCGTTGCGCCGGTTCACCGCGAGTTTGCGGTAGACGCTCTTGAGGTGGGTCTTGACGGTGTTCACCGACACGTACAGGTCGGCGGCGATCTCCTCCGTCGACATCATCCGGGCCAGCCGGACCAGTACATCGCGCTCGCGTCCGCTGAGCGCCTCCACGACCGGTGGCGGCCGGTCGTCGGGCGGTGGATCACGGGTGAGTGAGGCGGGCGCGGCCGGAGCCGGGGTCAGCGGGGCGGGAGTGAGCCAGCCCGCCGCCAGCCCGCGCAGGGGCGCCGTGCCCAGCAGGGGGCGGATCCAGGGTCCGGCTTCGATGAAGGGGCGGCGCAGCTGTTCGCGGCGTGCCTCGTGGAGAGCACGGGCGACGAGCACGCGTGCGCGGGCATGGTCCCCGGCCGCGTCGGCGGCCTGCGCCCTGACCAGCAGGGCGCGTACGGTCACCGCGGGGCCCGTGCGGGCCTCCGGGTGCGCCCGGTCGAGCAGGTCGATCGCCGCGCCGGGCCGCCCCGCGGCGAGGTGGGCCCGGGCGGCCCCCACCACGCAGGCCGGCTGGTCGTCGGGGACCGCCCGCAGCACCCGGGCGGCGGTCTCCGGCCGACCCGCGGCGAGGTGGGCGGCGGAGGCGACCAGCGCCGTGTGGCCCCGGGCCCAGGGTGAGACCACGTCGGCGGTGAGGGCCGGCTCCGCCGCGTCGAGCGCGGCGCGCGTGTCGCCGCGCGCCAGTAGCAGGTGTGAGGTGGTGATGGCCCGGCCGGCCGCCAGCACCGGGTCCCGCGTCACGGGGTCGGATTCCGCGAGCGTGTCCAGGAGGGCCTGCGCCCGGGCCAGCTCGTTGCGGTCGACGGCCACCGCGGCCAGGACCAGTCGTCCGACGCCGGAGCCGGACGACTGGGGCAGGCCGAACCGTTCCGTCTCGGCCATCGCCGCCCGTGCCGTGCGCTCCGCCCTGCCGAGCCAGCCGTTCAGGTAGTCGATCAGGGCCAGGCGGCCCAGGGAGTCCTCGCGCGGGAGCGCCGTCGATGCTCCGCCGGCGCCGTCGGCCACCGCGGACAACGCGGCCCGGGCCTCCCGGAAGTGTCCGGCCCACAGCCTCGCCGACCCCAGATGCGTCAGCAGCAGGGCCGTGAGCTCGGGGTGCTTGTCCAACAGGTGGGCGGGGACCGCACCGCGCAGTTCCTCGGCCGTCTCCGCCGCCCGCTCCGCCCGTCCCGGCGCGCCGGTCAGCCGGGCCGCCAGGGCTTCGAGCAGGGCCCAGCTCAGTCGTGCCGCCGCCAGGCCGGGCGCGTCCCCGGCCGGGGCGCGCTCCCCGCCCAGGCTCTGCTCGGCGAGGCGCAGGTGGGTCAGGCCGCGGTCGAGGTCGCACCGGGCCAGTTCACGGGCCGCGCGGACGAGGTCCGTGGCGGGGCTCGTCGCCTCGGGCGCCATGTGTGAGAACAACTCCGCCAGGTCGTCGGAGCGCAGGCCGGTGAAGAGCTGGCCGATGGCGAGGTCGTCGACGAGGACACCGGCGGTGAAGTCCCAGTCACCCGCGGCGGCACCGTGCCCGAGGGCCTCCGCGAGGGACCCGGAGCGCCGCAGCCACTCCGCGGACCTGCGGTGCAGTACGGGCTCCAGGCCGGGATGACGTACCCGCAGATGGGCGCGGAGGATCTCCCCGAACAGCGGGTGGAGGCGGTACCAGGTGTGCCCGAGGTGCTCGACGAACGCGTTCTCGCGATGCAGACCGGCGAGGATGGGCTCGGCATCCGTGCGCTCGGTCAGGGCGTTGGCCAGTTCGGGGCAGAAGCGCTCGAGGACGCTGACCCGCAGCAGCAGGTCCTGCGTCTCGGTGCTCTGCCGCTTGAGCACCTCGGCGAGCAGGAAGTCGGCCACCGCCGTGCGGTCGGCCTCGAACTCCTTCAGATACGTCTCCGGGTCCGGGCTCTCCTGCGCGGCCAGGGCGCACAGTCTGAGGCCGGCGGCCCATCCCCGGGTGCGTTCCACGAGCGCCCGCGCGGCCGGCACCGCCAGGCGCAGCCCGTGCAGCTCCAGCAGTGTGGCGGCCTCGTCGGGGGTGAAGGCCAGCTCCGCGTCCCTGACTTCCGTCATGTCGCCGGCCGCCCGGTACCGGTGCAGCGGCAGCAGCGGTTCGGTGCGGGTGACGAGGATCAGACGCATGCCGGGTCCCGCGTGGTGCAGGACGAACTCCAGTTGTTCCGCGATCTCCGGGGCGCCCACCCGGTCGTACTCGTCGAGCACCACGAGCACGGGCCGGTCCCGGTCCCTCAGCGCGGCCGCGAGCCGCGCCAGCAGCGCGCGGTCCACGCGGCCCGCGTCCGCCGGGCAGCCGACCTCGGGGGGCAGCGGTACGCCGGAGGCGCGCAGGGCCTGGAGGAGATACGCCCAGAACATGCCGGGCGCCTGGTCGGTCGCCTCGGCGGTGAGCCAGGTGACGGGCCGGTCCCGGTCGGCCGCCCAGTCGGCGACCAGCAGCGTCTTGCCGGCGCCCGCGGCTCCGTTGACCATGGTCAGCGGCGTAAGGAGAGCCTGGTCGAGGTGCTCGAACAGCCGCTCGCGGCGCAGGAACGTGGTGGGCCGGGCCGGTACCGCGAACCGCGTGGTCAGGAACGGATCGCCCAGGGGATCGGCACGTGGGCCGCTCCGCTCCCCCGAATCGTTCACCTCGGACACGGCCATCGAGCTCACCACCACTGCTCGTCAGGTCATGGGCAGCGCTCTCACCTCAGCATCCCAGTGTTCCGCCGGAGCCGCGCGCCGTGCCGGGCGTCGTGCCGACGCGGGCGCACCACCCGTCGGGGGTGAACCCCGCCCGCGACCTGGTGGAAAAGCGGTCCAGGATTCACGAATTGGCCTTGGTCGCGGCGCCGCGCAGCCCCTAGCGTCAGCGCCATGCGGATTCGAATCGTCGACGCCTTCACCGACCGCCCCTTCGCCGGAAACCCGGCCGGGGTCCTGCTCCTCGACTCCTTCCCCGACGACGACTGGCTCCAGAAGGTGGCCCTGGAGGTCAATCACGCGGAGACCGCCTTCGCCCACCGTCTCCCCGAGGGCGGCGAGGCCAACTGGGCGCTGCGCTGGTTCACGCCCGCCACGGAGGTCGCGATGTGCGGCCACGCCACCCTCGCCACGGCCCACGTCCTGCACACCACGGGCGCCCACCAGGGCCCGGTGCGGTTCGCCACCCGCAGCGGCGTCCTCATCGCCACACCCGAGCAGGACGGCTCGATCACCCTGGACTTCCCGACGGCCCCGCTCACCCCCGTCGACGTCCCGGACGGAGTCGACGAAGCCCTGGGCGCCGCACCACGCGCGGCCTTCGACACCGGCCCGAACGTCGGCGACCTGCTCCTCGAGCTCGCCGACGAGAAGACGGTCCACGCCCTCAGCCCCGACCACAAGGCGCTCGCCGCCTACTCCTCGCGCGGCATCATCGCCACCGCCCGCGCGGAGGACCCCGCCCTGGGCTACGACTACGTCTCCCGGTGCTTCTTCCCGAACGTCGGCATCGACGAGGACCCGGTCACGGGCAGCGCCCACACCGCCCTCGCCCCGCACTGGTCCGAGCGCCTCGGCCGCCCCGCCCTCACCGGCCTCCAGGCCTCACCCCGGTCCGGCCGCGTCCGCACGGAGCTGCGCGGCGACCGCACCCTGCTGAGCGGACGCGCGGTCACGGTCATCGAGGGTGAGCTGCTCGTGTAACCACGGGAAGGCGTGAGCGCGCGGGAGGGGCGTACGACAGGCCCGTACGCCCCTCTGTCCGCAGCTCACGCCGTCGGCAGCCAGCCCACCTTGCCCGCGAGCAGGGCATATCCGACGAACGCCCCGATGTCGAGGAGCGAGTGCGCCACGACGAGGGGGCCGACGCGTCCCCAGCGCCGGTACAGATAGACGAAGACGACGCCCATCACCATGTTGCCGATGAAGCCGCCGATGCCCTGGTAGAGGTGGTACGAGCCGCGCAGCACGGAGCTGGCCACCAGTGCGGCGCCGGGGGTCCAGCCCAACTGGCCGAGCCTGCGCAACAGGTAGCCGACGACGATCACTTCCTCGACGATCGCGTTCTGCATCGCCGAGAGGATCAGTACCGGGTACTTCCACCACACGTCGGGCAGGGCCTCCGGCACCACGGTGAGGTTGAAGCCGAGGCCGCGGGCGGCGAGGTAGAAGGCGATCCCGGTGCTGCCGATCACGGCCGCGATCCCGGCACCGCGGCCGAGGTCGAACCAGGGGCGGGTGCGGTCGAATCCGAGGGTGCGCAGGCCGGCCCCCTCGCGAAGGAGGAAGTGGGCCACGAGGGCGACGGGCACCAGCGCCGAGGCGATCCCGAAGAGCTGCCAGGCCAGATCGAGCCAGGGCCGGCCCGGCGCGGCGGAGGCGTTGAGGGTGGCCGCCTGGTCCTTGAGGCCGCCCGGTTTGGTGACCGACCCGACAAAGCTGATCAGCGCCGACACACCGCTGGCGCCGAGCGACAGGCCCAGCACGAGCAGCGTCTCGTCGCGGAACACGCGCCGCGAGGGCCGCTCCCGCGGGTACGACTCCTCCGCCGCCCCAGCCTCCGCCTGCACTCCAGCCTCCAGTCACCCGCCACACCGTGACGTCACAGCATGCCCGACCAGTATGGTCCGCGACTCAGCACCCCCACGAACACGGCCCCAGCCGACCCCGGCACCCCGCACCCCGCACCCCGCACCCCGCACCCGCCCACGTCACACGCATACCCCCAGCCCCGCCACAGGCCAGCCCGGCCCACACCAGCTCGGCCCCGACTCACGCCATACGGCAAGCCCGACCAACGCCAGTCCAGCCCCGGCCACACCAGCCCAGCCCCAGCTCACGCCACACGCCAGCCCAGCCCCGGCCCACGCCACGCGGCCGCACGCCAGCCCAGCCCCGGCCCACGCCACACGCCCAGCCCGCCGCCCACACGCACGTCCTACCGCCGCCGCCGCGATCCCCCACCACGGCGCGGCCCTGCGGGCCGACGACCCCACCGCCGCCGGACCCCGGCTCACACCGCAGCTCAGCCCAGCGGCACCGGCTCCGGCAGCCCCACCGGCCAGGTGTGGACCGGCTCGCCGATCTCCGTCAGCTCGCGGTATCGGCGCGTGGTGGCGGCCAGGGCCACCTCGCGGCTCAGCCCCATCTCGAGCCCCCGGTGGAACGTGGCGGCCTGCCACTCCGCGCCGTTGAACCGCCGTCGGCACCGCTCCTCGATCACCCCGAGATACAGGTCCCGGTCCACGGCCTCGACGCCCCACGCCTCCAGGCCCGCCTCCGCGAGCGGCAACAGCTCGTCGCGTACCAGGCTCACGGCGTCGACCTGGACGGTGCCCCCGAGCCGCCCGCGCCGCGGCCACTCCAACCGCGCGTCGATGCCGTACCGGCACGCCGCGTCGAAGTTCGCGGCGGCCGTCTCGAACGGCATCCGGGTCCACACCGGCCGGGACTCCTCGGCGAGGGCGCGCACCAGGCCGTAGTAGAACGCGGCGTTGGCGATGACGTCGGTGACGGTGGGCCCGGCCGGCAGCACCCGGTTCTCCACGCGCAGGTGCGGGACACCGTCCGCGATGCCGTAGACCGGGCGGTTCCAGCGGTACACCGTGCCGTTGTGCAGGACGAGCTCGGCGAGCTTGGGCACACCGCCGGCGTCCAGCACCTCCAGCGGGTCCTCCTCGTCGCAGATCGGCAGCAGGGCCGGGTAGTAGCGCAGGTTCTCCTCGAAGAGTTCGTACGCCGAGGACACCCACCGCTCGCCGAACCAGGTGCGCGGCCGCACGCCTTGCGCCTGGAGCTCGGGCGGGCGGGTGTCGGTGGACTGCTGGAACAACGGCGGCCGGGACTCGCGCCACAGCTCGTGACCGAACAGGAACGGCGCGTTGGCACCGACGGCGACCTGGGCGGCCGCGACGGCCTGCGCGGCGTTCCACACGTCCGCGAAGCGGCCCGGCGTGACCTGGAGGTGCAGTTGCACTGAGGTGCAGGCGGCCTCCGGCGCGATGGACCCGGCGGTGCACGTCAGCCGCTCCACGCCGTCGATGTCGAGGCGGAAGTCCTCACCGCGGGCCGCCACGATCTGCTCGTTGAGCAGCGCGTAGCGGTCGACGTCCGAGAGGTTGGCCGAGACCAGGTCGTCCCGGTCGAGCGTCGGCAGAATGCCGATCATCACGATTCCGGCGTCGACCTCGCCCGCTTTCCGATCGGCATATGCCAGTGACGTACGGAGTTCCTCCGCGAGCCGATCGAATACCCTGCCACCCAATCGGTGTGGAGCTATGTTGACTTCCAGGTTGAACATGGCGAGTTCTGTTTGGAAATCTCGACTGGCGATGCGTTCCAGTACTTGCGCATTCAGCATTCTGGGCATGCCGTCGGCTCCGGCGAGATTCAATTCGATCTCGAGCCCCATGAGGTTCTTCGGCCTGTCGAACCGCTCCTCCGCCAGGAGCCGCTCCAGCCCCGTCAGGCATCGCCGGAGCTTGTCGCGGTAGCGCTGGCGATCGGACAGGTCGAACCCACCTGCCACGACCTTCTCCCCCATCGAAGCGTCCCTCCTCGGATGGGCAGGCCGATGGATCCGCCCGCCGGTGGTAGCCCCCGGTGGCCCGGGTCAGGTGGCTTATGCCCAACCGAAGCGATCGATAACGTCCCGGCCGGACGTGACGCCCGCTACTCTGGTGGAACGTGACCGGCGGCACATTCACCGGGCATGGTGCAGTGTGCGCATTCGGGTACCCCTCAGCCCTCGTGAAAAACGCCGACGGCAATTGGCCGACCGCTGCGGGCGCATATCCCGAGGTCACCGCCGTGCGATGGACCCTGAATCGGGATGATTCTCTCGAATCGCCGACTGAATGGACTCTTGCGGAGCCCCTTGGAAGCGGCTAGACGAAACACAGTCGAAGCTTGCCTCCTATAAACTCCGCGAACAAGGCAGAGAAGGTTGGCGCCCGGTCGATGGAAGCTGCCGTCATGGCGACGTACGGCAGGGCCGTATCCGTACCTCTCGTTCCTCTCGTCCACAGACCCCGCCCCTGCCTCTCTGACCCCCGAGAGCTGACAGTGCCGTCCGCCCCCGCCTTGCCCCGCCCTCGCGCCACTGTGCCTGTCGAATGAGAGGCGACCCATCATGCCGCTGCATGTCACCCCGGCTCCCGCGCCCGCGCTCCGCTCCGTCCTCACGGCCCTCGGTTCCCCCACCGCGGTCCTCGAGGCCCGAACTCCCTCCCTGCGCACCGCACAGGGGCCCGCCACCCCCGAGCTCCCGCTGCCCGTGCACGTACTGGACCGGATCACCCCCGAGGGCGTCTCCTCCACCCGGCTGACCGGCTGGCGGTTCCTGATCCGCTGCGGCGACCGCGCGGTGGCAGCGGCCGAGACCATGCTGACCCCTGACGGCTGGGCCTTCTCGCACTTCTTCGAGGGCCCGTACGTCGCCTCCCACGAGCGCGCGCTGCAGCAGGCCGAGGCGTTGCAACAGCCGTACCAGCCGCGTCTGCTGTCCCTGCCGAGCCTGTACATGCTCACGCTCTGGCTGCACGGCGACTGCGACGCGGATGCCGCCGAGCACCACCCGGCCGCCACGGACCTCCTGGTCCCGCTGGCACCGGCGCCGCCGGGCATCGCGGCCCACCGACCGCACCGGGTAGCCGAGTTGCTGCCGGTACTGACCCACCGGGTGACCCCGCCGACCCCGCTCCTGGGTTCGCCGGCCTGACACCTCGCCTCCGCGCCCCGCCGCCTGAACGCAGGGCGGCGGGGTGCGTCCTCCGCCGACGGACTAGCCCCATCCGGCCATCACGAACCATCCGAAGTGACCGCCCAGTTGGGATGAACCATCCGCGTGAGCGACGCGTCATCAACCTGTGAAGAAGCCGTGCTGCGAAATCCCTGCGGATCGACGCCCTTGGGGCAACACTGGGTTCCGACCACATACCGCAACGGGGGGCGGACATGACCACGACAGAGCGAAAGATCCCACCCATGTGCCAGCACCAGCCACCGTGTCCTTCAGCCGACTCCGCCGACCGGGAATCCGCCCGTCTCGTGGCGCACCACCCGGAGCAGGGCTGGAGCCTGCTGTGCAACGGCGTTCTCCTGTTCGAGGACACCGGTGAGCTCCTGCCGGACGGCCAGATCATCGCCCCGCACCGCCCGCTGGGTGCGGAAAGCGTGATGACGGCAGCCTGAGCAGCACCGGGCGGGCACCGAATTCCGCCCGGGAGACATGAGGGGCCGGCCGCAGACCAGCGCTGCGAACCGGCCCCGACGCATGTCCGCGGGCGGTCACGCAGCGTAGTTCCGCGACTTGGCTCTCGCGACGGCTTCCCAGGGCCACCCGTTTTCCGGAAGACTCCTGGAAGTTTCGAGAAAGCGTCCGGAACATCGGAGGTGGGGGTATTGGCAGCGCGTGAGGCCGACGCCGAGACGGCGTCAGAAGGGCGGGGCAAGGTCACGATCACGGAGATCGCCCGGCAGGCCGGGGTTTCCGTGCCCACCGTGTCCCGGGTGGTCAACGGACGGTCCGACGTCTCGCCGCAGACCCGGGCCCGGGTCGAGGACCTGCTGCGCCGCCACGGCTACCGCAAGCGCCCGCAGACCACCACCTCGCGCGCCGCCCTGCTCGACCTGGTCTTCAACAACCTCGACAGCCCCTGGGCGGTGGAGATCATCCGTGGGGTCGAGGAGGTCGCCCACGCGGCCGGGGTGGGCACCGTGGTGTCGGCGATCCACGGGCGCTCCGGCGACGCGCGTGAGTGGATGCGCAACCTGCGGGCCCGCGCCTCCGACGGCGTCATCCTGGTCACCTCGGCCCTGGACCCCGTCCTGCACGAGCAGTTGCGCATCCTCGGCGTGCCGCTGGTGGTCGTCGACCCCACGGGCTCACCGGACCTGGACGCCCCGACCGTCGGCGCCGCCAACTGGTCCGGGGGCCTGACCGCCACCGAGCACCTGCTCTCCCTCGGCCACCGCCGGATCGGTCTGATCGCCGGACCGCCCCGGCTGCTGTGCTCCCGGGCCCGCTTCGACGGCTACCGCGCCGCCCTGGAGGCCGCCGGCATCCCCGTCGACGCCTCGCTCGTCGTCCCCGGCGACTTCCACCCCGAGTCCGGCTTCACCGGCTGCAACACGCTCCTCGACCTGCCCGAGCCGCCGACCGCGCTGTTCGCGGCCAGCGACCAGATGGCACTCGGCGCGATCGAGGCCCTTCGGCGGCGGGGGCTCAGGGTGCCCGAGGACATGAGCGTGGTGGGCTTCGACGACCTTCCGGAGGTCCGCTGGTCGGCCCCGCCCCTGACCACGGTCCGCCAGCCCCTCGCCGACATGGGCAAGGTCGCCGTCCGCACGGTGCTACGGCTCGCCCGGGACGAACAACCGGACTCGCCCCGGGTCGAGTTGGGCACGGAACTGGTGATCCGCTCCAGCACCGCCGCACCACGCGGGCTGAACCAGGCAGGGCCTCCCGCTTGAACGGCAGGTCCTAGTGCCGCGGTACTAGCTCAGCGCCTCCCGTATCGCGTAGTACGCCGGCTTCGGCCGGAGCTGCTCGTCCCACGGGAGGGCGGCGCCCTGGCCCTCGAAGAACGCCGGGATCCAGCTGTACTTGTCGGTGTAGTCCCACACCGTGATCCCGACGCACCGGCGCACCGCGAGGCATGCCTCCGTCATGTCCCGGTACCAGTCGGCCTGCTGGGCCAGCTTCTCCTCGGTCGCGGGCAGCAGCATCCGTACGTCGACCTCGGTCAGCGCGGTGTCGAGGCGGAGGCGGGAGAAGCGGCGGAGGTTGTCCTCCAAGGTGGCCGGATAGCCGTACTGGAGGGCCAGGTGGGCCTGGAGGCCGAAGCCGTGGAGGGGGACGCCCTGGGCCTTCAGCTCCTTGGCGAGGGCGTAGTAGGCGTCGCTCTTCGGGCCCACCGCCTCGACGTTGTAGTCGTTGAGGTACAGCTTCGCCTTCGGGTCGGCCTGGTGGGCCCAGCGCAGGGCGTCGGCGATGTAGCCGGGACCGAGGGTCTTGTAGAAGATCGTCTCGCGGTAGGTGCCGTCCTCGTTGAACGCCTCGTTGACGACGTCCCAGGAGTAGACCTTGCCACGGTAGTGCCGCACCTCGGTCTGGATGTGTTTCTTCAGTACGGCCCGCAGTTCGTCGGCCGTCCAGGTGCGCGAGGTGAGCCAGCCGGGCAGCTGGCTGTGCCAGACCAGGGTGTGGGCGCGGACCCGCTGGTGGTTCTTGCGGGCGAGCTTCACGATCTCGTCGCCCTGGGAGAAGTCGAAGACCCCCTGCTGCGGCTCGGTGGCGTACCACTTCATGCCATTGCCCGGGGTGATCATGTCGAACTCGTCGCCCAGCATCTTGGTGTAGGGCGCGTCGGTGAGTTCGGGGTTGTCGGTGGCACTGCCGAAGTAGCGCCCGTGCCGCTGGGCGAGTTCGGCGAGCGTGCGCTGCTTGCCGTGCTGCTCGGTGGCCTGGGCGGCGGGCCCGGTGACGATGCCCGCGCCGACCAGCACGGCGGCGAGGGCGCCGGCGAGTCTGAGCCGGGTACGGGAGCGGGTGGTCGTACGCATGGGGCGACTCCTCACGATCGATGGTGTGGGTGAGCCGTACGTCCGCGGGCGCGGGTCATCCCTTGGTGGCGCCGGCGGTGAGGCCGCCGACGAGCTGACGCTCGGCGACCGAGTAGAAGGCGAGGGCGGGGACCATGGCGAGGACGAGGTAGGCGAAGACCCGTGCGGTGTCCGAGGAGTACTGGCCCTGGAACTGCTGGACGCCGACCGGAATGGTCCACCAGTCGGGCTCGCTGAACACGAGCAGCGGCAGCAGGAAGTTGTTCCAGCTTCCGACCACCGCGAGCACCGACACCGTGCCGAGCGCGGGACGGGCCATGGGCAGCAGGATCCGCCAGAAGAAGCCGAACGGGCCGCAGCCGTCCAACGTGGCCGCCTCCTCCAGTTCGGCCGGGATCTCCCGGAAGAAGCCGCGCAGGATCACGATCGTCATGGGCAGCCCGAACGCGGCCTGCGGCAGGATCACCCCGAGCGGGTTGTCGAGCAGGTCCAGCGAGCGCAGCAGCAGGAACAGCGGCAGGACCGCCACCGCGAAGGGGAACATCAGCCCCATCGTGAACAGGGTGAACATCGCCTCCCGTCCGCGGAAGGCGAACCGGGCGAAGGAGAACGCCGCGAGCGCCGACACGGCGACGACCAGCACGGTCGTACCCACCGCGATCAGCGTGCTGTTGCCGAGCATCCGCCAGAAGTCGCCCGAACCGAGGATGCCGGTGTAGTTCGAGGTCACCCATGGGTCGGGCAACCCGATCGGGTTGCGGGAGAGCTGGTCGGTGGACTTGAACCCGGAGAACACCGCGTACAGCAGCGGTACGCCCATCACCGCGCCGACGGCGACGAGGACGACGTGCAGGGGCAGACTCCTGCCCCGGCGCTTCTGACCGGCCGTCACTGTCCGCCTCCCCGCATGGTCGTGGTGGCCCCTTCGAGGTCGCGGCGGAGCACGAACCGCTGGTAGGCGAGTGCGAAGACGAGGCTGATGCCGAAGATGACCACGCTGATCGCGCTGGCATAGCCGACCTGGTAGCGCTTGAAGCCGTACTGGAACATCGTGATGGCCATGGTCTCGGAGTGGTGGTCGGGGCCGCCCGCGGTGATCACCCACACCAGGTCGAAGAGCTGGATCGAGCCGATCACGGACAGGAAGACGCTGATGCGGAGTGTGGGCGCGAGCAGCGGCAGGGTGACGTTACGGAACCGCTGCCAGGGTCCGGCGCCGTCGACGATCGCGGCCTCGGTCAACTCGGCCGGGATGGACTGCAGTCCGGCCAGGTAGAGCATCATGTGGAAGCCGAAGTACTTCCACATCATGACCAGGAAGACCGTGGCCATGACGGTGGAGGGGTCGGAGAACCACTTCCCGCCGAATCCGTCCAGGCCGATGCCGCCCAGGACGTGGTCGGCGAGTCCGTCGTCCGGCGCGAAGATCATCGAGAAGAGGATGCCGGTGATCACCTCGGACAGGATGTACGGCGCGAAGAACAGCATCCGGTAGAAGGCCCGGCCACGCAGCCGCTGGTTGAGCAGTACGGCCATGGCGAGCGCGAACGGCAGTTGCAGCGCGAGCGAGAGCACCACCAGGACGAGGCAGCGCCACAGGTCGCCGAGGAAGACCGGGTCGTCGAAGAGCCGGGTGAAGTTGTCCGGGCCGATGGAGTCGGAGGGCATGCCGAAGCCGCCCCACCGGAAGAAGGAGGCGTAGAGCGCGAAGAGCATCGGCAGCAGGACCAGCAGTCCGAACAGCGCGAGCGCGGGCACTTGGAAGGAGACCGCGGTGAGCCAGTGCAGCACGCGCCGCCGTACGCGCCCCGGCGCGGGCCTGCCGGCCGGGGCCGGGGGCGCGGTGTCGGGGCCGGAGCGCTTGTCCGGCAGGAAGGTGGAGGTCATCGCGGCCTACTGCTCTTCCTTCGCGACCTTGGTGATCGACTGCGCGACCTGCTCGGCCGACTTGGAGCCGGCGACGAGCCCGGCGACGCTGTCGTTGACCTCCTGGCCGACAGCGGGCGCGTAGGCCTGGTCGAGGTAGAGCTGGAAGCCGGTGGTGGCCTTCAACTGCGCCTGGACGGCCTTCAGGTTGGGGTCGGTGAGCGCGTCCTCGGCCGCCGTGACCACCGGGAGTGTGCCGGTCTTCTTCACCAGCTCGCGGTTGGTGCCGGCCGAGGCGAAGAACTTCAGGAAGTCGACGGCCGCCTGCGGGGCGCCCTGACGCAGCGCGAGTCCGCCGCCTCCACCGAACACCTCGGTGAGCGCTCCCTTTCCGCCCTCGACCGTGGGGAAGGGGAAGAAACCGAGGTTGGCGCCGAGGCCCTTGCCCTCGGTCCGCTCCACTGTGGGCGCCCACTGACCCATCAGCTCCATGGCGGCCTTGCCGTTGCCGACGGCGGCGGCCTGCCCGGTGGGCCCGGAGTAGGCGGCGCCGAGGAACCCCTTCTGGAACGGCTGGAGCGCGACGAGCTCCTTGAGGTGCTCACCGGCCTCGACGAACCCGGCCCCGGTGAAGTCCTTGCTGGCGGCGGCCTTCTGGAGGGCGTCGATTCCGGCGGTGCGCATCGCCAGGTACGCCCAGTAGTACATGCCGGGCCACTTCTCCTTGCCGGCGAGGGCGATGGGCGCGACCCCGGCGGACTTCAGGGCCCGTACGGCGTCGAGGAAGCCGGACCAGGTGGTCGGGGGCGTGGCGATCCCGGCCTTCTTGAAGAGCGCCTTGTTGTACCAGAAGCCGACCATGCCGATGTCGTCCGGGATGCCGTAGACCTTCTCGTCGAGCAGGTACGGCTCCTTCGCGACCGGCAGCAGGGTGCCCGTCCAGTCCTTGGTCCGGTCGGTGAGGTCCTCCACGAGGCCCGCGTCGGCCTGCTGCTTGAGGACACCGCCGCCCCAGGTGTGGAAGATGTCCGGCAGCTTCCCGGAGGCGGTCAGCGCGGTCATCTTCGACTTGTACGCCTCGTTCTCCAGGGCGACGATCTTTATCTTCACCTTGGGGTTCTGCGACTCGAACTGGCGGGCCAGAGAGGCCCAGACGCCCTTGGCGGGTTCGGTGGTCATGATGTGCCACCACTCCAGGGTGGTCGTCCCCGACGACCCCCCGTCCGAGCCGCCGCCGCAGCCGCTCAGTGCCGTGATGCTCAGACCGGCCGCGGCGGATGCCGCCAGGAAACCGCGGCGGGACAGTGCCGGCTCGCCCATCATGCGCTCCTCGGGGGTGCGAAAGTTTCGGAGTTGATCCTGAAAGGTTCGTCGATGCCGCACCCTAAGGACAGCGTCCGACGAGTGGCAACCCCTCGGACACGGTGAATCCACTGACGACCCTCGGCAAACTGCGCGACACGTGCGCAGAGTTGGGGTCAGAGAGGACCGCCGACCAGGACCGCGGGGCATTCTGGCTCCGGGGGGAGTGGCCTTGGGCAGCTGTACGTCCGTCGCTCTGATGTCGGCGGTCAGAAGGAGCGGGCCCGGGCGATACCTGCCGCGGGCGAGGCGCTGCCGCACCGGGCCGATCCACGCGGGGACCTCTTCCGCTCCCCGGGCACATCGATGTCACGGTGGCTTGGGTTCAGCGGGGCGCCAGGCCGCTGTGACCCCGGGGTGCCACCCTCGGACGATGGGGCGTGGACGCCGGAGTGCAGGGGCAGCACCAGGTCGGGATGGAATGCGCGAGGACGGAGTTCTCGTACGTCCGAACGGACCTCTGCCCCTCCTCCCGCCCACTCGAAACATTCGGCCTGACTGACGAACATTACGGAGTGGACGGGAGGAAGGGCACCCTGGGCAAGAAAGGGCTCGGCGTCACCTGCCCTCGGCGAGGCCGGCCGCATGATGTTCAGCTTGTCCAGCCCGGGATAGACCGCCGCGAACAGGGCCGGGATGAGCGCGAGGTACTTCGCGACGTCGTCGGCGATGGAGAACGTCGTCAGCGCGCCCCGGGTGATGAGGAGCTGTTTGCCGATCCCGACGATCTCGATGAGCTTCGTCGGGTCGGAGTCGAGGTCGACCATGTTGCCGGCCTCCTTCGCGGCCGACGTCCCCGGCCTGCAGTGAGCGGGCCCGGCGCCCTGCCCCGCCGATCACCCGCCCCCGTGCCTTGCAGCCTGTGACGCTGGGTGGCCACTCCGGCCGTCGGCCACGCCGTCCCCGTACGGCTCAGTCGGGGCCTCGCCGGTCCCCGAACCACCGTCTTGATGCGCGGCTACGTGCCGACGGCCAGTCTTAACGGAAGCTTGACGCGCAGGCCACCCATGATCCATAGGCCCAGGCGTCACTCTCTGCTTACGCTGGTGCCGCCGTCCGCGTGATGGCCAGAACCGCACGCTGACCCGCACCTCAGGAGCACGCCGATGGCCACGACCGAACAGCCGGCGCCCAGCCGCTTGCGCGCCTGGATGCTGGAGGGCCTGTCCGACATGGGCAAGGGCCAGGGCCATCAGGGACCGCACGCCCAGCCCGAACCCGCGCACCAGGGCCAGCGCTGGTACCGGGTCATGTGCCTGACCGGTGTGGACTACTTCTCCACCCTCGGCTACCAGCCCGGCATCGCCGCCCTCGCCGCCGGCCTGCTGTCACCGGTGGCGACCATCGTGCTGGTGATCGTCACCCTGGCGGGCGCCCTGCCCGTCTACCGCCGGGTGGCCGAGGAGAGCCCCCACGGCGAGGGCTCCATCGCGATGCTGGAGCGCCTGCTGTCCTTCTGGCAGGGCAAGCTGTTCGTCCTGACCCTGCTCGGCTTCGCCGCCACCGACTTCCTGATCACCATCACCCTGTCGGCAGCCGACGCCTCGACCCACCTCGTCGAGAACCCTCATCTGAACAGCGCCCTGCACGACAAGCAACTGCTGATCACGCTCATCCTCGTGGCCCTGCTCGGCGCGGTCTTCCTCAAGGGTTTCCTGGAGGCCATCGGTGTCGCCGTGGTCCTGGTGGGCCTCTACCTCGCGCTCAACGTCGTCGTGGTGGTGGTCGGGCTGTGGCACGTCGCCACCGAGGGCCATCTGATCACCGACTGGTCCAGTGCCCTGACCGCCGAGCACGGCAACGTCTTCGTCATGATCGGAATGGCACTCGTCGTCTTCCCGAAACTCGCGCTGGGTCTCTCCGGCTTCGAGACCGGCGTCGCCGTCATGCCACACGTCAAGGGCGACCCCGGTGACACGGAGGAGGAGCCCAAGGGCCGGATCCGGGACACCAAGAAGCTGCTCACCACGGCCGCCCTCATCATGAGCGTCTTTCTGATCACGACCAGCTTCATCACCACCCTGCTCATCCCGGAGAAGGAGTTCGAGTCCGGCGGCCAGGCCAACGGGCGCGCCCTCGCCTTCCTCGCCCACGAGTACCTGGGCAACGCCTTCGGCACGGTCTACGACATCTCCACGATCACCATCCTCTGGTTCGCCGGCGCGTCCGCGATGGCCGGCCTGCTGAACCTGATGCCCCGCTACCTGCCGCGCTACGGCATGGCGCCGCACTGGGCACGCGCGGTCCGCCCGATGGTCATCGTCTTCATCCTGGTCGCCTTCCTGGTCACCTGGATCTTCGACGCCGACGTCGACGCACAGGGCGGCGCCTACGCCACCGGCGTGCTGGTCCTGATCAGCTCCGCCGCGATCGCCGTGACCATCGCCGCCCGCAAGGCCGGCCAACGGAACTGGACGATCGCCTTCGCGGTCATCTCGGCGGTGTTCCTGTACACGACCGTCGTGAACGTCATCGAGCGCCCCGACGGCGTGAAGATCGGCGCCTGCTTCATCGCGGGCATCATCCTGGTCTCGCTGCTGTCCCGGCTGGCCCGCGCCTTCGAACTGCGCGTGACGAGCGTGACGCTCGACCCCCTGGCGGAACGCTTCGTACGGGACATGGCCAGCCGCAAGATCCGCCTCATCGCCAATGAGCCCGACAGCCGGGACAAGGCCGAGTACCGCGACAAGATCGAGCAGATCCGGGAGGACAACGACATCCCCGGCCAGGAGGACTTCGTCTTCGCCGAGGTGACGGTCACCGACCCCTCCGAGTTCGAGGCGAGTCTCACCGTACGCGGCGAGGTCCTGCACAACCGCTATCGCGTACTGACCATGGAGTCCTCCTCCGTCCCCAACGCGCTGGCCGCGCTGCTCCTGCACGTCCGCGACACCACCGGCTGCACCCCGCACATCTACTTCGAGTGGACCGAGGGCAACCCCTTCGCCAACTTCCTGCGCTTCTTCCTCTTCGGCCAGGGCGAGGTCGCCCCGGTCACCCGGGAGGTGCTGCGCGAGGCGGAACCGGACCGCACCCGCAGGCCGCGCGTGCACACGGGCTGAGTACGGCACGCGTACGCGGGACCCCAGAGATCACCCCGACCTCCACGGTTCCCGGCCCGCGGCCCTATCGTGACCGGCATGCAGTCCTACACAATCGGCCAGGCGGCGCGGCTGCTCGGCGTGAGTCCCGACACCGCGCGCCGCTGGGCGGACGCCGGCCGGGTGGCGACCCACCGCGACGAGACCGGGCGACGCCTCATCGACGGCAAGGATCTCGCCGCCTTCTCCGTGGAACTCGCCAAGGCCGGGAGCACCGAGGAGGGCACCTCGTACACCTCGGCCCGCAACGCCTTCCCCGGGATCGTCACCGCGATCAAGCTCGGCGACGTGGCCGCTCAGGTGGAGATCCAGGCAGGCCCGCACCGCCTGGTCTCCCTGCTGACCCGTGAGGCCGTGGAGGACCTGGGGCTGGAGGTGGGCATGGAGGCCACCGCCCGCGTGAAGTCGACAAACGTACACATCGACCGCACCTGAACGGACGCGCGAAGGGCGCGCAGACCACGCATACCCGACATAACACATCGAGGGCTCTACGTTGATGCCCATGACGATGAGCATCCGCAACCAGCTCCCCGGCACCATCACCGCCATCGCCCCAGGCGAGGTGATGGCCACCGTCGGCATGCGTCTCACCGGCGGCCAGCCCCTCACCGCGGCGATCACCCTGGAAGCCGTGACGGAACTCGGCCTCGCCCCCGGCTCCGCCGTCCGCGCCCTGGTGAAGTCGACGGAGGTCGCGCTCGCGACCGGTCCGGTCGAAGGCCTGTCCATCCGCAACCGGCTCCCCGGCACGGTCACCGACATCGCCACCGGCGGCGCGATGGCCTCGGTGAAGCTGTCCATCGAGAGCGGCGCGCTGACGGCCGTCATCACCGCGGACGCCGCCGCGGACCTCGCCCTCGCCCCCGGCTCGTCCGTGGTCGCCCTGATCAAGTCGACCGAGGTCGCCCTCGCCACGGCGTGAAACGCCGAGGGCTCCCCTTTCCGGCCCCGGAGACCCGGAACCGGAAAGGGGAGCCCTCGACCCTCGGCTCAGTCCTCGTACGCGTCCAGCGGCGGGCACGAGCAGACCAGGTTCCGGTCACCGAAGGCCTGGTCGATACGGCGCACCGGCGGCCAGTACTTGTCGGCCGCCGAGACCCCGGCCGGGAACACGGCCTCCTCACGGCTGTACACGTGCGCCCACTCACCGCCGAGCGCGGCGGCGGTGTGCGGGGCGTTGCGCAGCGGGTTGTCGTCCGCGGGCCATTCGCCCGAACCGACCTTCTCGATCTCCGCGCGAATCGCGATCATCGCCTCGCAGAACCGGTCCAGCTCGGTCAGGTCCTCGGACTCGGTCGGCTCGATCATCAGCGTGCCGGCCACCGGGAAGGACATCGTCGGCGCGTGGAACCCGTAGTCGATCAGCCGCTTGGCGACGTCGTCGACGCTCACGCCGGTGGCCTTGGTCAGCGGCCGCAGATCGATGATGCACTCGTGCGCGACGAGCCCGCCCGGCCCGGTGTACAGCACGGGGTAGTGCGGTTCGAGCCGCTTGGCGATGTAGTTGGCGGAGAGCACGGCCACCTGCGTGGCCCGCTTCAGCCCCTCGTCGCCCATGAGCCGCACGTACGCCCACGAGATCGGCAGGATCCCCGCCGACCCCCAGGGCGCGGCCGAGATCGGCCCCACGCCCGTCTCCGGCCCGGCGGCGGGCTGCAGCGGGTGGTTCGGCAGATATGGCGCCAGGTGCGACCGCACGCCCACCGGCCCCACGCCCGGGCCTCCACCGCCGTGCGGGATGCAGAACGTCTTGTGCAGGTTCAGGTGCGAGACGTCACCACCGAAGTGCCCCGGCTTGGCCAGCCCGACCAGCGCGTTGAGGTTGGCCCCGTCGACGTACACCTGGCCGCCGGCCTCGTGCACCTGCGCGCAGATGTCGGCGACGTGCTCCTCGAACACCCCGTGCGTCGACGGGTACGTGATCATCAGCACCGCCAGCTCGTCACGGTGCTGCTCGATCTTCGCCCGCAGGTCCTCGACGTCGATCTCACCGTCCTCGGCGGTCTTCACGACGACGACCTTCATGCCCGCCATCACGGCACTCGCGGCGTTGGTGCCGTGCGCGGACGACGGAATGAGACACACGGTCCGCTGCTCGTCACCGTTGGCCCGGTGGTATCCGCGTACGGCGAGCAGGCCGGCCAGCTCACCCTGCGACCCGGCGTTGGGCTGGAGGGACACGTTGTCGTACCCGGTGACCTCGGCCAGACGCTCCTCCAGCTCCCGGATGAGCGTGAGGTAGCCCTGCGCCTGCTCGGCGGGCGCGAAGGGGTGCAGCTGGCCGAACTCGGGCCAGGTGACCGGCTCCATCTCCGTCGTCGCGTTGAGCTTCATCGTGCAGGAGCCCAGCGGGATCATGCCGCGGTCGAGCGCGTAGTCCCGGTCGGCCAGCCTGCGCAGGTAGCGCAGCATGGCGGTCTCGGAGCGGTACTGGTGGAAGACGGGGTGGGTCAGGAACTCGTCGGTGCGCAGCAGCTCCCGCGGCAGTGAGTCCTCGGTGGCCGCGTCCAGGGCCTCGATGTCGCCCTCGACCCCGAAGGCGGCCCAGACCGCACCGACCTGGGCCCGCGCGGTCGTCTCGTCGCAGGCGATCGACACGTGGTCGGCGTCGACGAGGTGCAGGTTGACGCCGTGCTCCCGGGCGGCGGCGACGACCTCCGCGGCCTTCGCGGGCACCCGCACGGTCAGGGTGTCGAAGTAGGCGCCGTGCACGACCTCCACCCCGCCCGCCGCGAGTCCTGCGGCGAGAACGGTGGCGTACCGGTGGGTCCGCCGCGCGATCGCCTTGAGCCCCTCGGGGCCGTGGTACACGGCGTACATCCCGGCCATGACGGCGAGCAGCACCTGCGCGGTGCAGATGTTGCTGGTCGCCTTCTCCCGGCGGATGTGCTGCTCCCGCGTCTGCAGCGCCAGCCGGTAGGCCTTGTTCCCGTCGGCGTCCACGGAGACGCCCACCAGCCGCCCGGGCAGGCTGCGCGCGAACTTCTCGTGCACCGCCATGTATCCGGCGTGCGGCCCCCCGAAGCCCATCGGCACACCGAACCGCTGGGTCGTCCCGACCGCGATGTCGGCTCCCAGCTCCCCGGGCGACGTCAGCAGCGTCAGCGCGAGCAGATCGGCGGCGACGGTGACCAGCGCACCCAGCTCGTGCGCCTGCTCGATGACCGGCTTGATGTCGCGTACGGCACCGGAGGCCCCCGGGTACTGGATCAGCACACCGTTGATCTCACGCTCGGCGATCTCGGCCGGGATCCCCTCGCTGAGGTCCGCGACCACGACCTCCACACCGGTCGGCTCGGCACGCGTCTCGATCACGGCGATGGTCTGCGGCAGCGCGTCCGCGTCGACCAGGAAGAGGCCCTTCTTGTTCCTGCCCATGCGCCGGGAGAGCGCCACGGCCTCGGCGGCGGCCGTGCCCTCGTCGAGCAGCGAGGCGCCGGAGGTCGGCAGCCCCGTCAGGTCGGCGACCATCGTCTGGAAGTTCAGCAGGGCTTCGAGGCGCCCCTGCGAGATCTCGGGCTGGTACGGCGTGTAGGCGGTGTACCAGGCAGGATTCTCCATCACGTTCCGCAGGATGACCGGCGGAGTGAAGGTGCCGTGGTAGCCGAGCCCGATCATGGAGTCGAGCACCTGGTTGCGATCCGCCAGGGACCGCAGCTCGGCCAGCACCTCGGCCTCGGTGCGAGCGCCCGGCAGGTCCAGCGCGTCGGCGTTCTTGATCACATCCGGGACCGCGGCGGCGGTGAGCTCGTCCAGGGAGCCGTAGCCGACCTGTGCGAGCATCTTGGCCCGGGCCTCGTGGTCGGGGCCGATGTGGCGCTGTTCGAAGGGGATCCCCTTCTCGAGCTCGGAGAGCGGAATGCGGTGGGCGGTCATTGCGGAGGCCTCCTGGTCTGACACGACCTTCGAGGGGCACCACTGCACGGGTACCCGGACGGCCTCCCCCTCTGTCATCTCGACCTGAGAGCTTCACCGGATCGCCCGAAGGCCTCCGGCTTTCACCGTCGGTGAGAGCGGAAGCCGTCGACGACATCCGCCCTGCTTTCCAGAGTGACCTCGTCCGTGCGGTACGTGGGCCTGAGAGATTCCGGGGAGGATTTGCTCCTTCGGCGCCTCCGATGATGTCTGGAGGACTCTCCCGCACGGGGTCAGCAGCCGTTGTCAGCGTACCAGCGAGATCTCCGCACGGGCCTTCGAGTGGCCACCTTCCCCAATGTGCTCTTTTGTAGTGCTTACGGATGAGTTGCGAGCAAGTGGAGGGCCCGTGCAGACCGACATCGATCCGCGCAACCTGATCGGCCGCAAGGCGTTCGACCGCAACGGCACCAAGATCGGCACGATCGACGAGGTCTACCTCGACGACGCGACCGGCGTGCCCGAGTGGGCGGCCATACGGACCGGCCTCTTCTCCCGGGACGCCTTCGTCCCCCTCGAGCCCAGCGAACTCATCGAGGGAACCCTGCATGTCCCCTTCGACCGCGCCCTCATCAAGGACGCCCCCGACTTCGGCGTGGGCCGCCATCTCTCCCCCGAACAAGAACTCCAGCTCTACCACCACTACGGCCTCGACCTGGCCCCACCTCCTCCCCTCCCGGACCGCGACTTCGGCAAGGTCGCGGGCCCGGACGAACCCTGACCGGTCGCGCCACCAGTTGCCCTGGGGCCTGTTGCGGGCAGACGTGCCGCTGGGGCGATGGGGGGCCCCGCTCGAGCGAATCCGAGAGTGGGGGAGGGTGGGCGCAGCGGCACCCGTCAGCGCCGGGCTGCGCGACCCACCTACGGCCTGCCCGGCGGACCCGCGCCTGCCTCACCCACATCCCCTGAACCGGCACCCAAAGGCCCAGCCCCTGCAAGGGCTCGCCGTGTAACCAACGGCACCGGCTCCACCCCCTCCAACGCAGGATCGTCAACCCGAAACGTCCGCACCCGCCCCGGCTCGGACCCCGGCGTCTCGAACCGTACGGTCACACGCCCTACCCCACTCCCCTGCACCCACCCGAGCCCGTACACGGAGTGCCGCACATCGTGCCCCGGATGCCACCGTCGCTCAGCGGGCTCGGGCTCCCCCATCACCACCTCCCCGCGTGTCTCTTCCTCCGGCTCCTCGACGCCCTCCCCCGCCGCCTGGGCGAACAGATCCTCCTGCGTGTAGTCCGCGAGCCCGCTGACCCCCACCCCCAGCAACCGCACCCCACCGGTCGTGTCCACGGAGTCCAGCAGCCGCCCCGCCGCCTCCCGCACCACCGCCGGATCGTCCGTCGGCCCCCGCAACGTCTCCGACCGCGTCAGCGTCGAGAAGTCGTACCGCCGCACCTTCAGCACGATCGTCCGCCCCGACAACCCCGCCGCCCGCAACCTCCGTACACACCGGTCCGCCAGCCGCCGGACCTCCAACCCCACCCGCACGCGATCGTGGATGTCCACGTCGTACGTGTCCTCCACCGACACCGACTTCGCCTCCCGCTCCGCCACCACGGGCCGCTCGTCGTGCGCCAGCGCCATTGCGTACAGAGCGTGCCCGTGCGCCTTCCCGAGCAGCCGTACGAGCTCGTCCTCCCCCGCCTCGGCGATCTCGTCGACGGTGGTGATCCCGGCCCGCCGCAAGTGGTCCCCCGTCGCCGGCCCCACCCCCGGCAGGGTCCGCACCGACAGCGGCCCGAGGAGCGCCCGCTCGGTCCCCGGCTCGATCAGCACCAGCCCATCCGGCTTGGCCCGCTCGGAAGCGATCTTCGCGAGCATCTTGGAGGCCGCCAGGCCCACCGACCCCGTGAGCCCCGTGAAGTCACGTATGTCGGCGCGCAGCCTCGCCCCCACCAGCAGCGCGGACTCCTCGTCCCAGGCCGCTCCCCCCGCCTCCAGATCCACGAACGCCTCGTCCAGGCTCAGCGGCTCCACCAGCGGCGACAACGCTCGCAGCAGCTCCATGACCTGATCGCTGATCGACCGGTAGAACTGGAACCGCGGCACGAGATACGCGGCGTTCGGAGCGAGCCGGCGCGCCTGGGCCATGGGCATCGCCGAGTGCACCCCGAAAACCCGTGCCTCGTACGAGGCGGTCGCCACCACCCCGCGCGGCCCGAGCCCGCCCACGATCACGGCCTTCCCGCGCAGACTCGGCTTGGCCGCCTGCTCCGCCGAGGCGTAGAAGGCATCCATGTCGAGATGCAGGATCGTGGGCGCGGTTCTCACATCTCCGATGCTGCCCTACGCCACTGACAATGCCCTCCCGGCACCGCCCTCAGCCGCCCGCCGGCGGCTCTCAGACCGCCCGGTTGCGCCGCCGCGCCAGCTCGTCCGCCGGATTGTGCCCCATGAGGGTCTCCCCCGTGTCGATCCGCTCCCCGTGCAGCTGCGACAGCGCGCTCTCCACGTCCCGCCACACCACACCCACGGCGATACCGAAGATGCCCTGTCCGCCCTGGAGGAGCGCGTGCACCTCGTCGGGTGACGTGCACTCGTAGACCGTGGCACCGTCGCTCATCAACGTCATCCGCTCCAGATCGCGGAAGCCGCGCTCGCGCAGGTGCTGAACGGCGGTACGGATGTTCTGCAGCGACACCCCGGTGTCGAGGAACCGCTTGACGATCTTCAGGACGACGACGTCCCGGAAGCTGTACAGCCGCTGCGTCCCGGATCCGTAGGCGGGCCGTACGCTCGGCTCGACGAGCCCCGTACGGGCCCAGTAGTCGAGTTGCCGATAGGTGATGCCGGCGGCCGCGCAGGCCGTCGGACCGCGGTAACCGATCTCCTCGGTCTCCATGGACGCCGCCCCTCCGCCGCTCGGCACGGCCGCCGGTCGCTGCGGTGCGTGGTCGGCCGCGCTGCCGGGGTGGGGGTACCCCCTGCTCGAGCGGAGCCGAGAGCTTGGGGGAGGGTACGGACCGCTTCCCCCGGAACCGAGTCCCGGGGCACCCCCAGTCGTACCGTCGCCGCTGCTTCTCACGCCGACCTCCGTCCTTGACCTGCCTTCTCGACGGTAGGCAGTCACCAGGGGTGCGTCAACGATCGCCACACTCGGCACGCCGAGTGATAATCACCCAAGGAGTGGTTTCCCGTGCCCCACCGCGGGGAAAGGCTAGCCGAATGCGTTCACGGAGAGCCGCAGGACGCACTCCCGCGCCACTGGCAAATACCGGCATTTCGGTACACGTCCCGTAGGGCTGCCCGTGAGGCACGCATCACGGAGGCGAGGCCCCGCGGACACGGGGCCGTTCCGGTCGCACCGACGCGCTACTGGCTGCTGGTGCCGAAGTCCTCGGGCGAGATCTGGTCGAGGAACTCGCGGAACTTCTCCACCTCGTCCTCCTGCTCGTCCGGAATCGCGATGCCCGCGTCGTCGAGCACCGTGTCACTGCCGTAGATCGGCGTTCCGGTGCGCAGTGCGAGCGCTATGGCATCCGACGGGCGGGCGCTCACCTCGACCCCGCTGGCGAAGACCAGCTCCGCGTAGAAGACGCCTTCACGAAGATCCGTGATGCGCACTTCCGTGAGCTCCTGGCCGACGGCCTCCAGCACGTCCTTGAACAGGTCGTGGGTCAGCGGTCGCGCGGGGGCCATGCCCTGCTGGGCGAAGGCGATGGCCGTCGCCTCCCCCGGCCCGATCCAGATGGGGAGGTAGCGGTCGCCTCCCACTTCACGCAGGAGCACGATCGGTTGGTTGGAGGGCATTTCGACCCGGACACCTACGACATCGAGCTCGTTCACACAGCAACCCTAGGCCGTGCCCGGGACGTTTGGGTAGTCGGGCCGGGAACCGGCGGCCGATCAGGCCATCCCGGACCCTCCCGACGGGCCGGCGAACAGCCCGCTCAGGGCAGCCGGACCCCGAGGGCCGTCTGCACCAGCGCGGCATGCAGCTTCACCGTGAGCCCCGCCAGCTCCTTGGTGCGGGCCTCGGCATGGGCCCTGGTCTGCGGATTGCGGTGCCGCTTCAGCGGGGCCACCACCTGGTCCACCAGTCCCGCCTCACGGTCGGCGGCGGCCTTCATCATCCGCAGATGGCGCGGCTCGATCCCGAACCGCCCCAGCTCGAGCACGAGCGAGGCCACGGTGACCGTCTCGGCGTCGTACACCCCGCCCTCCAGCGGTGTGACGAGCCCGTACGACTCCCACTCGGCGAGTTCCCGCTCGTCGATCCCGGCGGCGGTCAGCAGCTCGGCCTTCCCGATCCGGGCGGCGGTGGGCCCCTCCGGCGCCTCGGGCCCGGTCTCACCCTCCCGCTGACGGCCGAGCCCGGGCAGCTGTACGGCTTCTCCGCGCTCCATGGCGTCCAGATGCTCACGGATCACCTTGAGCGGCAGATAGTGGTCCCGCTGCATCCTCAGGACGTGACCGAGGCGCTCGACGTCCTCGGCGCTGAACTTGCGATACCCCGAGGGGGTCCGCTGCGGCTCGATGAGCCCCTCCGACTCCAGAAAACGGATCTTGGAGATGGTGACTTCGGGAAACTCGTCGCGCAGCACGGTCAGCACCGTGCCGATGCTCATCAGTCCACTGTCCGCGGCGGCGGCGCCGTGCCCGGCGCCGCCCCTCGGTGTATGAAGCATGGACCTTCCCTGGGGTCCCCCCGGACCACGTCCGGAGGAGGGTCAGTAGCCCCGCTGGCTCGCGTGGAAGACCAGCCGGTACTTGCCGATCTGCACCTCGTCACCGTTCGACAGAGCGACCTGGTCGATCCGCTCGCGGTTGACGTACGTACCGTTCAGACTGCCCACGTCGGCCACCGTGAACGAGCCGTCCGGGCTGCGCCGGAACTCCACGTGACGGCGCGAGACCGTCACGTCGTCCAGGAAGATGTCGCTCTGCGGATGACGCCCGGCCGTGGTCAGGTCGCCGTCCAGGAGGAAGCGGCTGCCCGAGTTCGGACCGCGACGCACGACCAGCAGCGCGGAACCCAGCGGCAGCGCGTCCACGGCCGCCTGCGCCTCCGGAGACAGCGCCGGAAGCTGCGTCTGGCCGGTGGCCTCGGAGTCGTAGGCCTCGAGGCCGGAAATGGAGATCGTGGAGGTCGTCTCCGACGCGCGCTCGGGAGCGACACCCGGCCGCAGCGGAGCTCCGCAGTTGGAGCAGAAGCGGCTGTTCTCCGCGTTGCGGTTACCGCACCTCGTACACACCAGGGCCGACATAGGGGAAAACCCTCCACCCGTACTTGAGGTTGACGGTTGTCCGAAACCTATGCCTCCGGACTGGGCAGGGTCAACAGACGGCGCGCCCTGACCTCCGGAAATGTCACCACCCGGACCACCTACCTGGTCCCGGAACAGCGGCCGCTGGCCTTCCGCGTCGGGCTGCGCGCGATGACGAGCGGTCGCGTTGTCGCTGCCCTCTCGCGCACTCTTGCCGAACAACTTCGCAAACAACTTCACGGGCGATTCCCCTTGACCGAAACAGACCCGCCCGTGGGGCAGGACGAACCCTGACTGAATACACCGGCCGACCCGGACATCCTCACAACGTCCGTATCCACCAGACAGTTTCCACCACGCACCACCCATTCGGTGCGCCGACCCCCCGCAACCTCATGCCCCCGTCGGACGGCCCCCATGCACCCCCGGTTCACTGGGAGGACGACCGAGCGTAGTCAGGCTGCTTCGCCGCTCGCAAGGCGTCCACGACGATCTTGGTCGATCGCTCGACGGCGACGGTGGCCTGCTCCTTCTCGAGAGTCTGCACCACACCTCCAGGGATGTTCAGTGCCGGTTCGAGATCCTGCGGCTTGCCGATGACCTTGAAACGATAGGGCGCGGTGATCTTGTTCCCGTCGACGCTCACGCTCTTGCCGGAATCCGTCAGATACGTGTTGGCGACGACGCGAACGCCGTTCACCTGGATCGCCTCCGCGCCGGCCGCGCGCAGCTCCTGGATCGCGTCGAGCAGCATGTCCGCTTCGACCGTCCCCTTCGTGTCGTCGATGGTCATCGTGATGCCGGGGCCCTGCGCCGCCACCGTGCCCGCCAGAATGCCGAGTTGACGCTCCTTCTCGACCGTCTGCTTGCGGGCCTCCTCCGCTTGGTCGGAGCTGTTCTCCAGTTCCTGGCGCTGCTTCTCGAGCCCTTGCTTCTCGTCCTCAAGACGCTGCGTACGGTCATCCAGTTCATCGAGGATGCGTACGAGATCTTCCTGACGCGCGCCGCGAAGGGCGCTGTCGCCGTCACTGTTGGACGCCACCTGGACGGCCAGACCGAAGCCGAGGCCGAACAGAAGCACTGCGACGATGAGTTGGGCCCGCGTGACCCGCGGCGGCCACAGGCCCTGCGCCAGCCGCTGCCGCCCGGTCGACGCGGACTTCGCCGTCCCCTCGGACGCCTCCTGCCCCGCCGCGGCCGCCGGAACCTCTTCGGGCAGCTCCTTGCGCAGCCTGTTCTCGTCCGTCTCCACCGTCTCGGCGTTTCCCGCCGCCTCGGCCTTCCCTGTCGTCTCCGCCGTCTCCGCCGTCTCGCCGCGCTCGCTCATCGGCCTCACGCCCGGAAGACGTGCCGGCGGATCGCGGCGGCGTTGGAGAAGATACGGATGCCGAGGACGACCACGACACCGGTGGACAGCTGGGCGCCCACGCCCAATTTGTCGCCCAGGAACACGATCAACGCGGCCACCACCACGTTCGACAGGAACGACACCACGAAGACCTTGTCGTCGAAGATGCCGTCGAGCATGGCCCGCAGACCTCCGAAGACGGCGTCGAGCGCCGCGACGACGGCGATCGGCAGATAAGGCTCGACGACCGCCGGAACCTCAGGCCGGACCAACAGGCCGGCCACGACTCCCACGACGAGGCCCAGTACGGCGATCACGATGTGCCCTTCTCAGTTCTCGGCTGTGCTGTACGTACGATCACACTCGGAGCGGCCGGCAGCCGGAGGTCGTCCTCCGTGGAGATCCCGGTCCGGATGCCGTAGCTCTCCTGCAGGGCGTGCAGATAGAGCCCGTCGGCGCTGTTCTGGAACCTGGTGCTCAGCCGTTTTCCGTCCCCCACCGCGAGCACCGTGTACGGCGGCACCAGCGGCTTGTTGTCGACCAGTATCGCGTCACCCGCGGCCCTGATCGCCGACAGCGCCGTCAGCCGCTGCCCGTTGATGGAGACGGCCTCCGCGCCCGACTCCCACAGCCCGTTGACCACGCGCTGCATGTCCCGGTCACGCACACGTCCCGTGTCGGAGAAACCGGACGTCTCGCGCGGGTTGCCGTCGCCGCCCGTGGTGGCTTCCTTGGCGTCGTTCACGACCAGTTTCACACCGGGGCCGTGCACCTCGAGGGCTCCCGACAGGACACCCACCAGCTCCGCCTGGTCGCCGCCTCCACTCTGCTTGAGCGCTTCGCGCTGCCGGGCGCTCACGTCGTCGCGCAGCTTGTCGACGCTGCCCTCCAGCTTGTCCGCCGCCTCGGTCTCCTGGTCGATGCGGTCGACCAGCTCTTCGCGCTCCTTGGCGACGACGGGGGCCGCGACCCGCGCCTGTGCCGCTCCGACGGTCACGACGAGGGCGGCGAGGACGAGTCCGGCGGCCAAGCCGAGCTTCGCCCTCAGGGTCTTCGGCAGGCCGCCCTCACCCTCGGCCTTCTTCCGGGCGGCGGCCTCGGCATAGCCGTCGTCGAGGCTGTGGTCCATGACGTTGGTGAGCAGCGACATGGACGCGTCCGGCCGCGAGGGGCGCGTGGGTGTGCTCCGAATGGGGGGCTGCTGCGGCATGCCGCACATCGTCGCACGTCGCGACCACTACCTCCGAATGGCCCCACCGGCGTGCCGGACAGGCCCCCTGGAGGACACGTGTCCGGCACGCACGCGTGCAGTGTGTTTCAGCGCCCCGCGCTGTCCACGACCGCCGACCACTCGTCGAGCAGCGCCTGGGCCGACGCGTCGTCGGGCCCCTCAGCCCACAGATGGGTGACCGCCTCGGCCGGGTCGGGCAGCACCATCACCCAGCGCCCGTCGGTCTCTACCACCCGGACGCCGTCCGTGGTGTCCACGAAGCGATCTCCGGCCGCCTCGACGACTCGCCGCATCACAAGTCCCTTGACGGCCCACGGGGTCGCCAGATCCCGCTTCAGGACGTGCGCACGCGGAATCCTCGCGTCGATCTGGCTCAGCGTGAGCTGCGTCCGCGCCACCAGCCCGATCAACCGCACGAATGCCGCCGTACCGTCGAAGACGCTGCTGAACTCCGGGACGATGAACCCGCCCCTGCCGTCGCCGCCGAAGATGGTCGACTCGTCCCGCCCGACGCGCGTCAGGTCGTCGGGGGACGTGGTCGTCCACTCGACCTGCGTTCCGTGGTACGCCGCCACCTGCTCGGCGATCCTGGTCGTGGTCACCGGCAGCGCCACCCGCCCACTGCGCCGCTCCGCGGCCACCAGATCGAGCATCACGAGCAGGGCACGGTCGTCCTCGACGATCCGCCCCTTCTCGTCGACCAGCGACAGCCGCTCACCCACAGGGTCGAACCGCACCCCGAAGGCCGCCCGCGAGGACGCCACGATCTCCCCGAGCCGCACCAACCCCGAGCGCCGCATGTCGGCGCTCTCGGTCGGCCGGGACTCGTCGAGACCGGGGTTGATGGTCAGCGAGTCCACACCGAGCTTGCCGAGCAGACTGGGCAGAACCAGCCCCGCACTGCCGTTGGAGGCGTCCACGACGACCTTGAGCCCGGACTCGGCGATTCCCGTCGTGTCGACGTTCCGCAGCAACGACCCGGTGTACGAGTCGAACACACTGGCCGGGAAGTGCAGGTCCCCGATTTCCCCCGGGAACGCCCGCCGGTACTCCTGCCGCGCGAACACCCGGTCCAGCTTCCGCTGGCTGGCCTGCGACAGATCGGCGCCCTGCCCGTCGAAGAACATGATGTCCACGGAGTCCGGCACCCCGGGCGAGGTCCGGATCATGATCCCGCCGGCACTGCCCCGCGCGGTCTGCTGCCGCGCCACGGGCAGCGGCACGTTCTCCAGGTCCCGTACGTCGATGGCGCTGGCCTGCAGCGCGGAGATGACCGCCCGCTTCAGCGCGCGGGCGCCACGGGAGTGGTCACGTGCCGTGGTGACGGTGGAGCCCTTCTTGAGCGTCGTCGCGTAGGCACCGGCGAGCCGCACCGCGAGTTCCGGCGTGATCTCGACGTTCAGGATGCCTGTCACGCCGCGGGCGCCGAAGAGATTGGCCTGTCCCCGCGACTCCCAGATCACCGACGTGTTGACGAAGGCGCCGGCCTCGATGGTCTTGAACGGGTAGACCCGGACGTTGCCCTGCACGATCGATTCTTCACCGATCAGGCATTCGTCACCGATGACGGCGCCGTCCTCGATCCGGGCCGCGCGCATGATGTCGGTGTTCTTTCCGACCACGCAGCCCCGCAGATTGCTGTGCTGCCCGATGTACACGTTGTCGTGCACCACGGCCCTGTGCAGAAACGCCCCGCTCTTCACGACGACGTTGGAACCGACGACAGTGTGCTCACGAATCTCGGCGCCGGCTTCGACCTTCGCGTAGTCGCCGATGTAGAGCGGTCCCCGCAACTCGGCGTCAGGATGCACTTCGGCGCCCTCGGCCACCCACACACCCGGCGAGATCTCGAAGCCGTCGAGGTCCACATCGACCTTGCCTTCGAGTACGTCGGCCTGCGCCTTCACATAGCTCTCGTGCGTGCCGACGTCCTCCCAGTAGCCTTCGGCGACGAAGCCGTAGACCGGCTTGCCCTCCTTCATCAACTGCGGGAAGACATCACCGGACCAGTCGACGGACACATCGGGCTCGACGTAGTCGAACACCTCGGGCTCCATGACGTAGATACCCGTGTTGACGGTGTCCGAGAAGACCTGCCCCCAGGTCGGCTTCTCGAGGAAACGCTCGACCTTGCCTTCCTCGTCGACGATCGTGATGCCGAATTCCAGCGGATTGGGCACACGCGTCAGGCAGACGGTGACGAGCGCACCCTTTTCCTTGTGGAAATTGATCAGCTCGGTGAGGTCGAAGTCGGTCAGGGCATCGCCGGAGATGACCAGGAAGGCATCGTCCTTCAACGCCTCCTCGGCGTTCTTGACACTTCCGGCGGTACCGAGTGGCTTCTCCTCATTGGCATACGTGAGCTCCATTCCGAGCTCTTCGCCGTCACCGAAGTAGTTCTTGACCAGTGACGCCAGGAACTGAACAGTAACGACGGTCTCATTGAGCCCATGCCTTTTGAGCAGCCGTAGAACGTGCTCCATGATCGGCCGGTTGGCCACCGGCAGGAGCGGCTTGGGCATGCTCGAGGTCATAGGGCGAAGGCGCGTGCCTTCGCCTCCGGCCATCACGACGGCCTTCATGTCGGAAGCGTCCTCCTAAGAAGAGACGACGGTCTAGCCGACTTCACCCGTCAAGATTGTCCCGCACTTTTCCGTTGCGGGCCATCGAGCCACTGCTACCCCCCGTATCGACGGGATCAGTCGGCCATGGCGTCCGCACGGACCAGGCGGCGGACTTGTACCACGTAGAGGACTCCTGCCCACCAGTACAGCGTTGTACCCCATCCGGCGAACGCCCATCCGAAAATAGCAGCGAGTGACGCGATCCATCCACTTCCGTCACTCAGGAGCAGGAGCGGGAAGGCGTACATCAGGTTGAAGGTGGCGGCCTTCCCCAGGAAGTTCACCTGCGGCGGCGGATAGCCGTGCCGTCTGAGGATGCCCACCATCACCAGCAGAACCAGTTCCCGCGCCAGAAGTGCAGCGGTCAACCAGATGGGCAGGATCTCCCGCCAGGTGAGGCCCACCAAAGTCGAGAGAATGTACAGCCGGTCAGCCGCCGGGTCGAGGAGCCGGCCGAGGCTGCTGATCTGGTTCCAGCGCCGCGCGAGCTTGCCGTCCAGGTAGTCGCTGACTCCGCTCAACATGAGCACGAGCAGCGCCCAACCGTCGCTCTTGGGCCCCCCGAACTCGGGCCTGAGGATCAGCCACAGGAAGAGCGGCACGCCAACGAGCCGCGCCATGCTGAGGATGTTCGGGATGGTGAGGACCCGGTCTGTCTGGACGCGGGTCTCCTGGACCTCCACCCGGGGGCCTCCTGTGGGAAACGTGCCAACGATGCCCCCTGACCTTACCTCAACGCAAAAAAGCTCCGGCTCTTGGGCTATGTGCCCAAGAGCCGGAGCTCTAAAGGGAGTTCGGCGGCGTCCTACTCTCCCACAGGGTCCCCCCTGCAGTACCATCGGCGCTGTAAGGCTTAGCTTCCGGGTTCGGAATGTAACCGGGCGTTT